>NZ_JAEKGC010000005.1 GCF_016405885.1 Arthrobacter sp. MSA 4-2
CAGTCGGAGTTTGAGACAGCGCCGTCGACTCCCGTGACCGGCAGCCCGGGTCCGTCGCGTCCTGCCTCGCCGGCGCCCTCCACGCAGTCGGAGTTTGAGACAGCGCCGTCGACTCCCGTGACCGGCAGCCCGGGTCCGTCGCGTCCTGCCTCGCCGGCGCCTGCTCCGGCGCCCGCACCTGCCCCTGCTCCGGCCCCCGCCCCTGCCCCTGCCCCTGCCCCTGCCCCTGCAGCGACCGCGAACCCGGCCGCCGGGGCGACCACCGTGGACAAGGCGGCCAACAGCACCGTCATCGGCGTCTCGGTCGGCGCCGACGGCGGAACCAAGGTCCTCGTCACCGAGGCCCAGAACTCCGAGGTGCACGGCGGGCAGCTGGTGGGCCAGGAAGCCACCGGCGGCCAGGCCGGCCTCGCCGCCGGAAGCCCGACCAACCGGACCGAGCCCATCACCAAGGGTTCAGGCGGCTTCGGACGGGTTGGGCGATGACCAGCCTCCACCCCGCCGGGCCCGACACCCGACCCACGAAAGAGAAATCCAAATGACACACATCACGGTCCCCCTGGAAGAGCTTGAGGGCGCGGCCAGGGACCTCGACAACGTTCTGTCCCTCCTGGAGAACGGCACCCGGGAACTCGACCTTGAACAGATGCTGGGCAACGCCCCCGACGTGATGGGCGCGGCACGGACGTTCGACCGCCGGTGGTCGGACGGCCGGAAACAGCTGATCGATGAGGGCAAGAAGATCCGGGACAAGATCCGGGAGGTCACCGGGGCCTTCGTGGACACCGACAACCACGTCGCCCAGGCACTCGACCAGGAAAAGAAATGACGAACCCCAACACCACGATGCGGAAGTTGACCTAATGCCAAGCTTTGATCTGCGCACCCGCCCCGGCCGCTTCGCCGTCGCCGTTCCGGAGCACTGGGCCACCTTCGACGTAGCCCACGAGCAGCTGGTGACCGCGAGGCGGGAGGCGATGGCCGGTGCGGGTTCGGCGCAGGAGCGACTCCAGGTCGACGAGCTTTTCATCCATGCCAAGCGGGTCACGGCTGCCGCGCGGAAAGCCGGGGCGCTGTGGGGCGCCGGCACGGCGACGGTGTACGACGACGGCTTCTTCGTCGGGCAGGTGATGCTGTTCGCGGTCACGGCGCCTGATCCCGCCACCTTCACCACCCCCGCGATGTCGGCGGCGCTCGGCGGCGGACGCGGCACGGGGGACGCGGCCGACCTCCCGCCGCGCACGGTCACCGCTGTCCGGCTGGCGGACGGGACGGTGGCGACCCGCGTCTGCGGGCAGGAGGAGGTTCAGGCGACCGAAGCCCAGCGCGTGCGCGTCCTGGTCTCCCACACCTTCGTTCCGGTCCCGGGAACGGGCGACGAGTTCATCCTGGTCACCGGTCTGTCCCCAAACCTCGCCCTGCAGGAAGAGGTGCTCGACCTCTTCGACGCCATCGCCGGGACCTTCCGCTTCCTCCCGGCCTGATTCCTCCGGGCCGGGCCGGGCCTCAGCGTCCGGCCAGGTCCAGAGCCACCGCGCGCACCGGCGACCCGTCCATGCCTGCCAGCGCCAGGGGCAGGACCGAGACCAGCGGATCCTCCCAGGTGACGGCCGCGAGGTTTGTGAGGTTTTCGATGATCACCCCGCCGGCGCCCAGGAAGGCCGCGTGGAACGGAAGCTGCCCGCCGTTGGAGAGGGTCGAATCCGGATTGAGCGTATCCACGCCGACCACCGAGGCTCCGGCGGCCAGCAGGGCTTCGGCGATCTCGGAGGAGAGGACCGGGTGCGCGAGGTAGTCCTCGGTGCCGAAGTGTTTCGACCACCCGGTCTCGACGAGCACGATGGAGCCGGCTTGCAGCTCCCGGAGCCCGTCCTCGACGTCGGCCCACCGCAGGTGCTGGTGGGGTTCGAGGCCTGGGCACCTCACGATCCTCGCGGTGCCCACCAGCCGTTCCAGCGCGATCCGGTCAACCGGGGCGCCGCCGGCGATGGAGTGGAGCGGCGCGTCGATGTGGGTGCCGGTGTGGGTGCCGGCGTGCACGCTGGCGACCTGGAAGCCGTCCTCGGCCAGCGTGGCCACCGGAGTCAGGGTGACCTCCGGATCGCCCGGATATACCTGCATCCCCGTGACCACGGGCTGCGAGAGATCAACGATCCGCACGGGGCTCCTGCTCCTGGGACGGGGCCAGGTCGAGGAGGTGCTTATCGATGGGAGTTCCCCGCTCCAACCGGCCGGCGGCCGCCGCCCAGCCCAGGTACAGCAGGGCGGAGAGAACGAAGGTCGGGATGGTGGCGCCGATGGGGCTCGACAGGGAGTAGGTGAGGATCAGGGACACCGCCGCGCCGACTGCCCAGACGACGACGGCGGCGATATTGACTCCCTTGAAGAACCAGTAGGCGCCCCCGTTGGCGCGGAGGATGTCCGTCCCGTAGTGGCGCCGGCGCACGATGTAGTAATCAACGATCATCACCGCGAACACCGGGATGAAGAGTGAGCTGATCAGCACCAGGAAGGAGGTGAACTGGTTCAGCAGCGCCAGCCAGGTGGAGCCGAGGATCGAGATCACGCCAAGCACCAGGGCGGTGGGCAGGAAGGTGACCCGGCGCGATGGCGCCATGTTCACGACGGAGGACACCATGCCGTAGACGACCATGGTGTTGGTGGCCATGACCGAGAGGAAGATGACGATGGCCAGCGGGGCCCCGAAGGCCGCGACGATGACTGTGGGGTCGAACGGCACCGCTTCGCCGCCGTTGAGGACGACGTAGGCGATCGCCGTGGCCCCCAGCGTCATGGCGAGGACGGTGGAAAGGGTGTAGCCGATCGCTGAGCCAACGATTCCCGCCGTCGAGGACTTCGCCAGGCGGTTGAACTCCGCCGAGAGCACCGTCCAGGAGATCGCCGTTGCGATCACCACGTCGAGTACCGAGACCCCCGTCCAGCCGGCCTCCGGGTCAACCGGGGTGGTCACAAAGTCGGACGGCGTGAAGGTGGTGAAGGCGGAGACGAAGATGAAGCCCATGAAGGCGAGGATCACCAGCGCCAGCCACGGTTCGACCCGGGCGATGCCCGCGTGGCCGAAGATCGCGAGGCACACCACGAGGAGCTGGCAGAGCACTGAGAACAGGACGGGGTTGGAGAATCCGGTGGCCTGCTCCACGAGGAAGTTCACCGTCACTCCGGCAAGCATCGCCTGGACCCAGCTCCAGCCCATCAGGATGACGACGTTCGCGGCCACCGGCAGGAAAGACCCGCGGAGCCCGAACGAGCCCTTGGTGAGGGACATGGTGGGCAGCCCGGTCCGGGTTCCCATGTTGCCGATCAGCACCAGGACCGCTCCGCCGATGAGCGTTCCGAGCAGGATCATGCCGATGGCCAAGGGCCAGCTCACGCCGGGGACGAAGAGCGTCCCGGTCAGCAGGGTCGTCACCACCAGGTTGGCGGCAAGCCAGATCATCCCGATGCGGCCGGTGCCGAGGGTGCCCCGGAGCGGGCCGTAACCCTCGGAGTTCTTCTCGAGGTGGTTCGACAGCCGGGTGTACGCGGAGGTCCTGGGCTGGGTGGGCTGCTCGGTCGCCATGGGGCTAGCTCGTTTCCGGAAGGGCTGAGTCGGCGGGGGAGGGGGAAAGATGCTCATGGACGGCCGTGACGGATCCGCCGGAACGGTGGAAGACGATGGTCTCGCGTTCGCGGGTGGTCTCCCCGGGTCCGTCCCCCGTCCGGGTGATGGTCTCGACGTCGTGGGTGAAGACGGCGGTCGGACCGAGAAGCTGGATGCGCGGATTGCTGCTGGTGCACGAGACCACCCGCCAGCCGTCCTCGATCCAGCTGTTCCACAGCGATTCGTAGGCGGCGCGGCTCTCAAGCCGGTTGGCCTCGGTGTGGAAGACGAAGGTCGCATCCTCGGCGAAGGCTGCAAAATAACGGGCGGTGTCGGTTGCGGCGAAAGCGTCGACGAGCCGCTCCGCTGCGCGTTCAATCTCGTCGAGGGTTACCTGTTCCATAGCCATCCCTGGGAAGGCAGCGCACCCCAGTCCCCAGCTTGGTTGCTCCGCGGTAAACAATTGTTTACATGATGATGCGTGATCCCCGTTACAGTGTCAACGGGTTTTTTCCAATCCTGAATGGGAAGGAACCTCAGTGCAACGATCCGGCCCGCGCCCTGCCTAGGCGGCAGGGGTTACACCCGCCAAGCGGCAGACCGCGCCCGGTGGAGTGGTGCAGGATGTTGCCATGGATGCCACCGACGCGCTCAACGAGATTGCTTTCTGGCTTGAGCGGGAATCCGCTCCCTCCTTCAAGGTTCAGGCCTTCCGCAAAGCGGCCGCGGTCGTCGCCGGGCTCGGCCGGGACGAGCTGGCCGAACGCATCCGCAGTGGACGCCTGAAGCGGACGAAGGGGATCGGGGAGCGGACCTTCGAGGTGATCCGGGAGGCCGTCGAGGGTGGCGTTCCCAGCTATCTGGCGGGCCTGCGTGAGCGCGGCGCCCGGCCGCTCGCCGAGGGCGGCGCGGACATCAGCGCGGCCCTGCGCGGCGACCTGCACAGCCACAGCGAATGGTCCGACGGCGGATCACCGATCGAGGAGATGGTTGCGGCGGCCCGACTGCTCGGCCGGCAATACCTCGCCCTGACGGACCACTCGCCGGGCCTCACCATCGCGAACGGGCTGAGCACCGAGCGGCTTACAAACCAGCTCGACGTCGTGGCGGCGATCAATGACGGCAGCGACGGGTTCCGCCTGCTCACCGGCATCGAGGTCGACATCCTTGAAGACGGCGGCCTCGACCAGGCGCCGGAGGTGCTTGAGGGGCTCGACATTGTGGTGGCGAGCGTGCACTCCAAGCTCCGCTCCGACCGCGGCTCCATGACCCGGCGGATGCTCGGGGCAATCGCGAACCCGCAGACGAACGTCCTCGGCCACTGCACCGGGCGCCTCGTGCAGGGCTCGAGGGGCACCCGTCCCGAATCGGAGTTCGACGCGGCGCGGATCTTCGCCGCCTGCGCCGAGAACGACGTGGCCGTGGAGATCAATTCCCGGCTTGAACGCCAGGACCCGCCGGACCGGCTCATCCGGCTCGCGCTCGACGCGGGATGCCTCTTCAGCATCGACAGCGACGCCCATGCACCCGGCCAGCTCGACTACCTTCAGTACGGGGCGGAGCGGGCCGAACGAAACGGCGTGCCCGCAGAGCGGATCGTTACCACCTGGCCCCTTGAACGGCTGCTGGAGTGGGCCGGAAAGGGCACGGCGGCGCCAGGAGGCTGATCCGCCGTCCGGCAGGCCGGCCTGTCGGACGGAAGCGGTGCCTGCCTACCGGAAGGCCGGAATGCCGGTGAGGTGCTGGCCCAGGATCAGGGTGTGGACCTCGTCGGTGCCCTCGTAGGTGCGGACGCTTTCGAGGTTGTTGGCGTGGCGCAGCGGTGAATGGTCGAGCGTGATGCCGTTGCCGCCGAGGATGGCGCGGGCCTCCCGGGCGATGGCGAGGGCCTCCCGGACATTGTTGAGCTTTCCCACCGAGATCTGGTGCGGCTTCAGGGCTCCGGCGTCGTGAAGCCGCCCGAGCTGCAGCGCCAGCAGGGTTCCCTTGGTGAGCTCAAGGGCCATGTTCACGAGCTTCTCCTGGGTGAGCTGGTAGGCGGCCAGCGGCTTGCCGAACTGCATCCGCTTCCGGGAGTAGTTGAGCGCCGCCAGGTAGCTGTCGCGCGCCGCCCCCATGGCGCCCCATGCGATGCCGTACCGCGCGTCGTTGAGGCATTCGAACGGGCCCCGGAGTCCCCGGGCGGCGGGCAGCAGTGCCTCGGCCGGGAGCCGGACGTCCGTCAGTTCGACGTCGCACTGGATGGAGGCGCGCATTGAGAGCTTCTGGGGAATCTCGGTGGCCCGGAATCCCGGGGTGTCGGTGGGCACGAGGAAGCCGCGGATGCCGTCGTCGGTCTGCGCCCACACCACGGCCACCTGCGCGATGCTCGCCAGTCCGATCCAGCGCTTGGTTCCGTTGAGCACCCAGTCGCCGCCGTCCCGGCGGGCGTTGGTCAGCATGCTCGCCGGGTCGGATCCGCCGCCGGGTTCGGTCAGCGCGAAGCAGCCGATCACGCTGCCTGCGGCCATGCGGGGAAGCCACTGGTTCTTCTGCTCCTCGGAGCCGTGCCGGGCGATGGCGCCCATGGCCAGGGAACCCTGGACGCTGAGGAAGGTGCGCAGGCCCGAGTCGCCGGCCTCGACCTCGAGGGCCGCCAGTCCGTACTCGACGGCGCTGCGTCCCGCACAGCCGTAGCCCTCGATGTGCATGCCGAGCAGCCCGAGTTCTGCCATCGGCGCAACGATGTCGAGTGGAAACTCCCCGGTGTCGTACCACCGGGCGATGCTCGGCCGGATCTCCGCGTCGACGAAGGCGCGGACCCTGCCCCGCAGCGCCACCTCCTCGGCGGAGAGGAGGGAGTCGATGCCGAGAAGGTCGGTGGGATCGGGGGTCTCCGGGGTCATTCCCTTACTGTACGCAGTGCCCCTGAACGGGTGCCGGAGGGCGGGGGCGTGCGGCTCAGCCCAGTTTCGAAGGCTTGGTTCCGGTGTCGGCGGCCTCGGGCTCACCAGGTCCCGCAACGTGCTCGCTGCCGCGCACCCGGGCGATGGCGGTCATGCCGTGGAAGATCAGGAGGGCGGCGGCGGTGCCGAGCGCGATGCCCGCGAAGGTCAGGTCCCCCACCGTCCAGGTGAAGTCGGCGATGCCGATCACGAGCGCAACGCCGGCGGTGGAGAGGTTGATGGGGTTGGAGAAGTTGACCTGGTTGGAGACCCAGATCCGCACGCCGAGGATCCCGATCATGCCGTACAGCACCACCCCGGCCCCGCCGAGGACGCCCGGGGGGACGGTGGCGATGAGCGCCCCGAACTTGGGGAAGAGGCTCAGCAGCACGGCGACGATACCGGCCACCCAGTACGCCGCCGTCGAGTAGACGCGCGAGGCGGCCATCACTCCGATGTTCTCCGCGTAGGTCGTGGTGCCGGAGCCGCCGCCGGCGCCGGCGATCATGGTCGCGACGCCGTCGGCCATCAGGGCCCGCCCGGTCACCGGGTCGAGGTCCCGCCCGGTCATGGCGGCCACCGACTTCACGTGGCCGATGTTCTCGGCGACCAGGACCAGCACCACTGGAAGGAACAGGCCGACGACGGAGAGGTGGAAGGTGGGCGCCGAGAACTCGGGCAGCCCGATCCAGGCGGCGTCGCCGATCGCGGCGAAGTCGACCTCTCCGCGCAGCATCGCCACGAGGTAGCCGGCGAGCACGCCGATCAGGATGGACAGGCGCCCCAGGATGCCCCGGAACAGCACGGTGACCAGCAGGATGGCGAGGATCGTCACGACCGCCGTCACCGGCCCCTGCTCGACGCTGTTCTTCGCCGTCGGGGCGAGGTTGAGCCCGATCAGGGCGACGATGGAACCGGTGACGACCGGGGGCATCACGGCCTGGATCCAGCGCGAGCCGGCACGGTGGACGATGAAGCCGATGACCGCGAGCAGGGCGCCGGCCATCACGATGCCTCCGAGCGCTCCGGCGGGCCCGTGCTGGGCCTGGGCCGCGGCGATTGGGGCAATGAAGGCGAAGCTCGAGCCGAGGTAGCTGGGCACCCGTCCTGCGGTGATGACCAGGAACAGGATCGTGCCGATGCCCGAGAAAAGCAGCGTGGTCGACGGCGGGAAGCCGGTGATCAGGGGCACCAGGAAGGTCGCGCCGAACATAGCGACGACGTGCTGGGCCCCGATGCCGATGGTGCGCGGCCAGCTCAGGCGCTCATCGGGGGCCACGTAGGCGCCCGGGGTGACGTTCTTGCCGTCGCCGTGCAGGGTCCAGCCGGTTCCAAGCGCGCTCATGGCGGTGCCTTCCAGGGAGGGGGAGTCTGGGGAAATCCTATCTCCCGGCGGTTGGCACCGTGTTACGTTGCAGTCCTGACGATTGCAGGAGGACATAAACCAATGGGGTTGAGCAGCCGGGCCCGGGCCCTGCGACTTGGGGTAGGGCACTTCGGCACCGGGGTGCCGGGGGCGCCCCGCCGGACGGCAGCGGACAACACGGCCTTCACGGCCCGCGGCCGCACGGTGCTGGTGACCGGGGCCGCCATGGGGATGGGCCGGCTCTATGCCGAACGGGCCGTGCGTGAGGGCGCCGCCGCCGTCGTGCTGTGGGATGTTGACGCGGTGGCCCTTGCGGCGACGGCCGCTGCGCTGGCCGGATCCGGCACCGCGGTTTCCGCCTACTCCGTGGACATCTCCTCACTGGAACAGGTGCGCGCCGCCGCGGCGGAGGTCCTCGCCGACGCCGGCGCACCCGACGTTCTGATCAACAACGCCGGCATCGTGACGGGCAGCTACTTCTGGGAGCACCGCCAGGAGGCGGACATCGCCCGCACCCTCCAGGTCAACGCCCTCGCGCCGATGCACATCACCCGCGAATTCCTGCCGGCCATGATCGAGCGCGGCACCCCGGCGCGGGTCCTCAATGTGGCCTCCGCCTCGGGAACACTCTCGGTGCCGCGGATGAGCGTCTACACCGCCTCGAAATGGGCGGTGATCGGCTGGAGCGACTCACTGCGCCTCGAACTCCTCGCGGCCGGGCACTCCGGAATCCGGGTCACCACCCTGATTCCCAGCTACATCCGCACCCCCATGTTCGCCGGGGTGAGCGCCCCACTGCTCACTCCGCTGCTCGAGCCCGGCGCGGTGGTGGACCGGGCGTGGCAGGCCATGCTCGAGGGCCGTGCCCGCCTCCAGCTGCCGTGGACCGTGGCGCTGGGCAGCGCGCTGCGCGGGGTGCTGCCCCAGCCCGCGTGGGACCTCGTGGCCGGGCGGCTCTTCGGCGTGTACCGCTCAATGGACACCTTCACCGGACGCCCACAAACCCCACCACCCGCCGGGGCTCCCGCCGGAACCTCCGCCGCGGCGGAGGCGTCCCGATGACCGCCGGGACCGTTCGAGTGACCGCCGGGACCGCCGTCGGGCGGCTGCGCGGCACCTTCGAGGCGGGCACCACGCGCCCGCTGGTGTGGCGCCGACAGCAGCTGCGCGCCCTGATGCGGATGCTCGCCGAACGGGCCGAGGACTTCACCACTGCGCTTGCCGTCGACCTGGGCAAGAGTCCGACCGAAAGCTTCATCTCCGAGCTGGCCGTGGTCCGCGCCGAGGCGAAGCACGCCGTGAGGCACCTGCCGGCCTGGGCCGCCCCGGTGCGGGTTCCGGTGCCGATCGGGCTGCGTCCGGCCTCCGCCAGCGTGACCGCCCAGCCGCTGGGCGTGGCCCTGATCATCGCTCCGTGGAACTACCCGGCGCAGCTCGTCCTCGCCCCGCTCGTCGGCGCGCTCGCCGCCGGGAACTGCGCGGTGCTCAAGCCGAGCGAGCTGGCGCCGGCCACTTCGAAGGTGCTGGCGCGCCTGGTGCCGCAGTACCTCGACCCGGACGCCGTCGCCGTGGTCGAAGGGGGCCCCGAGGTCACAACGGAGCTGCTCGAGCAGCGGTTTGACGCCATCTTCTTCACCGGGGGAGAGCGGGTGGGGCGGATCGTGGCCGAGGCCGCCGCCCGGAACCTCACCCCGGTGACCCTTGAACTTGGGGGAAAGTCGCCGGCCGTAGTGATGGACGGCGACCTCGACTCCGCGGCCCGACGGCTGGTCCAGGGGAAGTTCCTCAATGCGGGCCAGACCTGCGTTGCGCCCGACTATGTCCTGACCACGCCCGCGCTCCAGCCCGGGCTGGTGGAGGCCCTGCGCCGGGCGCTCAAGGAGTTCTACGGCGACGATCCCTCCACCTCGGCGGACTACGGCCGCATCGTCAACGCCGGGCACTTCGACCGGCTCACCGCGCTCCTGCGGGACGGTACGGTGGCCGCCGGTGGACGGCACGACCGCGCTACCCGGTACCTTGAGCCGACCCTGCTGACCGGGGTGTCACCGGAGTCGGCGCTCATGCAGGAGGAGATCTTCGGTCCCCTCCTGCCCGTGCTGACGGTGCCGGACCTCACCTCCGCCGTCCGGTTCATCACGGCCCGCCCGACGCCGCTGGCGGCGTACCTGTTCAGCAACAGCCCCGAGCGGCGCACCGCCTTCGAGAACGCGGTCCGGGCCGGCGGGATCACCCACAACGCCTGCCTGGTGCAGCTCGCCGTGCCGGGGCTGCCCTTCGGCGGCGTGGGTGCCAGCGGCTCCGGCAGCTACCACGGCCAGCAGGGCTTCGACACCTTCAGCCAGCACCGGCCGGTGTTCACCAAGGACACCCGCCCCGATACGCTCCGGGTCGCGTACCCGCCGTTCGGCCCGCTGAAGCGCCTGCTGCTGCGCCGGCTGATCTAACGCGGCAGGTGCACGCCGGGAGACCACCCGTGAGTGTGCAGCTCACCACCCTTTGAGGTCCGGAAAGCGTGGTGAGCTGCAGTTTCGCCGGAGTAGGTCAGGCGCCGATGACGCCGTCGACGAGCGCCTTGGCCTCCGCCTGCACCTGCGACAGGTGCTCCTCGCCGCGGAAGGACTCGGCGTAGATCTTATAGACGTCCTCGGTTCCCGACGGGCGGGCCGCGAACCAGGCGTTTTCGGTGGTGACCTTCAGCCCTCCCACCGGCGCGCCGTTGCCGGGGGCCTCGGTGAGCCGTGCGGTGATGTCCTCACCGGCGAGGGTCGTGGCCGTGACGTCCGACGGCGAGAGCTTGCCCAGCGCCGCCTTCTGCTCGCGGCTCGCGGCGGCGTCGATGCGCGCGTAGACCGGCGCACCGAACCGCTCGGTGAGCGCGGCGTAGTGCTGGGAGGGACTCTTCCCGGACACGGCGGTGATCTCTGAGGCAAGAAGGGCCAGCAGGATTCCGTCCTTGTCGGTGCTCCAGGGCCCGCCGTCCTGCCGCAGGAAGGAGGCACCGGCCGATTCCTCGCCGCCGAAGGCGACCTCGCCCGTCAGCAGCCCCGGAACGAACCACTTGAAGCCGACCGGCACCTCGACGAGCACCCGGCCGAGGTCGGCGGCCACCCGGTCGATGATAGAGGAGGACACGAGCGTCTTGCCGATGACAGCATCGCTGCGCCATGAGGGCCTGTTGCGGTAGAGGTAGTCAATTGCCACCGCGAGGTAGTGGTTGGGGTTCATCAGGCCCCCGTCGGGGGTGACGATGCCGTGACGGTCGGCGTCGGCGTCGTTGCCCGTGGCGATGTCGAACTCGGAGGCCCGGGCGATGAGGGAGGCCATCGCGTAGGGGGAGGAGCAGTCCATCCGGATCTTTTCGTCCCAGTCGAGCGTCATGAACCCGAACTGCGGGTCGACCGCCGGGTTGACCACCGTGAGGTTCAGGTTGTGGTTCTCGGCGATGGCACCCCAGTAGTCGACCGAGGCCCCGCCCATGGGGTCGGCACCGATCGACAGGCCCGAGGCCCGGATCGCGTCGAGGTTCAGCACCGCCGGCAGGTCCTCGACGTAGTGCTGGAGGAAGTCGTAGGTGCCGATGCCCTCGGCCTTCTGGGCCTGCGCGGCGGGAACCCGTCGGACCTCGCGCAGCCCCCCTTCCATCAGCTCGTTGGCGCGGGCCGCGATCCAGTTGGTGGCATCGGAATCCGCCGGCCCGCCGTGCGGCGGGTTGTACTTGAAGCCGCCGTCGGCCGGCGGATTGTGCGAGGGGGTGATGACGATGCCGTCGGCCTTGTCGGTGCGCGTGGCGTTGTACACGAGGATGGCGTGGGACACGGCCGGGGTGGGCGTGAAGGCGCCGCGGGCGTCGATCCTCACCGTGACGCCATTGGCGGCGAGCACCTCGAGGGCAGTGTTCTGCGCCGGCTCGGACAGCGCGTGCGTGTCCTTGCCCATGAAGAGGGGGCCGGTCACCCCTTCGCGGTCCCGGTATTCGACGATCGCCTGCGTGATCGCCGCGATGTGCGCCTCGTTGAACGAGGCCTTCAACGACGAGCCGCGGTGGCCCGAGGTGCCGAAGGCGACGCGCTGCGCCGGATCGGACGGGTCCGGAACGACGTCGAAATACGCGTCAAGCAGGGCCGTGACATCAACAAGGTCGCTGGGTAGGGCAACAGTGCCCGCTCGGTTAGCCATGGCAACAGCATGTCAAAGAACTGCGCCAAATACAGCCGCCGGTTTCATCCGCACACCGGCCGGCGCCGCGGCGGGGCCGAGGCTGCGCCGTTTGCCCGTCCGGCACGGATTCCATTGCGTCGGCGCACCAGGGCGGGGACCATTAGGAGATCCGGGGTCCGGACACCCGAACCCTCCCGCACGATCCAAGGTGGAACCATGGCCGACGACGGCCCCCAGCAGCGCCCCCCATTCAGCGATCCCCACGATCCGCGCTGGTATTCCGATCCCGGCATGCGGGGCCCCGGGGCTTCCGGCGCGGCCGGACCGGCCGGGGAGGGGCCGTCGGGAGCGCATGCCGCGGGGACGGATCCGCACGGAACGCGCCCGTACCCGTTCGGCGGAGCGGATCCCGGCCGCGGCTTCCCGCACGGCGGGCAGGAGTTCGGGTCGACGTCCTACCGGCAACCGGAGACCCTTCCGTATGGCTCCTATCCGGCTCCCTACGGCGCGGAACCCCGGGGAATGAGCATCGCCGCACTGATCCTCGGCGCGGCGGCCGTGTTCACCGGCGGCCTGCTGCTCCTGCCGCAGATCCTCGCGGTGGTGTTCGGCCATCTCGCCCTGCGCCGTGAGCCGGCCGGCAGGCCGCTGGCCCTGACCGGGCTCATCATGGGGTACGTCATGCTGCTGGTAGGGCTGCTGCTCCTCGTCGGCTTCATCCTGCTCGTGGTCCTGGGGGCGGCCGCCTCGGTGACGACGGGGCCTTGAGGTCGGGTGGATCATAAGTAAGCTGAGAAAAAGGACCCGGACCGGGCCTTCCGCCTCCGAAAGGCTGAACGATGACTGACAATACGAACTCCACCCCTGAAGGCGACCCCGACGAGGAGGGCGCCGAAAAGGCCGGCGGCACCGAGAACCTTGACGCCGGAGGCTACGGCGGCCCCGACCCCGAGGTCGAAATCGCTCCCGGATTCGACGGCGGCAAGGGCCCCGACGGGCAGGAGTAGCACCGCCGGAACTCCCGGCGCTAGAAGGCCTCGAGCTGGGCGCATACCGCCAGGAGGTCGGCCTCCGCGCTGGGCCTGCCGATGAGCTGGATGGCCATCGACAGCCCTTCGGCGGTGGTCAGGGTAGGAACCACCAGGGCAGGAAGCCCGCACACGTTCACCATCGAGGTGAAGGGCGAATACCGGCATTGCCGCTCGTAGTCGGTGTCGGCGTCGGCGTCGGTGTACCAGCCGATCGGGCGCGGAGTCATGCCCAGCGCCGGGGTGAGGATCATGTCATAGTCCGCGTACTGGCGGATGGTGTCGTACTCGAACTGCCGCAGGATCCCGATCGCTTCGGTGAGTTCCGTCGCCGGACGGGTTCGAGCGCGCTGGCGCAGTGTCCCCGCCAGCGGGGTCAGCTTCGCCTCATCCTCCTCGGCAATCGGGGCGATGGCCAGGGCTGCCGTCCAGACGGTCTGGAAGGCCGCGTGGTAGCGGGGGTCGTAGGTCAGGGGCGCCTCGACGACGTCGTGCCCGGCCGCGCCCAGGGCGCGGATGCCGGCCTCGAGGGCGTCGCGGGCCGGGGCGTCGAGGGTGATGGGAAATGCGCTTTCGAACGGCGAGACCGTGCTGACGCCGATCCGGAAGCGGCCTTCGGCGCGCTGGGCCGCGGAGAGGAACGAGCCCGCAGGGGCGGCGGCCGCGGTGGAGCGGTAGCCGGGCTCGGCCACCAGCGCGTCAAGGAGGAGTGCGGCGTCGGCGGCATTGCGTGCCAGCGGCCCGGCCACCACGAACTGTCCCAGGTCGGCCTGCCCGGATCCGGAGGGCACCCGGCCCCGGTTGGGTTTGAGTCCCACCAGTCCGGTGGCGGCGGCCGGGATCCGCACCGACCCACCGCCGTCGGTCCCGGGAGCGAAGGGGATCAGCCCGGCCGCCACGGCGGCGGCGCTGCCGCCGGAGGATCCGCCCGGGCTCAGCTCCGGGTGAAGGGGATTGCGGGCGGGCGGCCCGATGAGATTCTCGCTGTAGGCGCTCAGCCCGAACTCCGGGACCTGCGTCTTCCCGAGGCTGATCGCCCCGGCGGCCCGCAGGACCGCCACCAGCGGAGAGTCCTCCTCCGCCACGGCCGCCGGGAGGGCCGCCGTTCCGTAGGTGGTGGGGACACCGGCCACCTCGGTCAGGTCCTTGTGTGCCAGCGGTAGCCCATGGAGCACCGGCAGCGGGCCGCCGGCGGCCCGGCGCGCGTCGGCGGCATCGGCCTCCCGGAGGGCCTGTCCGGCGGTGACGGTGAGGAAGGCGCCGAGGGCGGGGTTCCTCTCCTCGATCCGCTGCAGGTAGTGCTCGGTCAGCTCCCTGGCCCCCACCTCGCCGCTGGCCAGGGCATCGCGCAGGGTGAGGGCCGACAGGCTGGATAACTCGCTCATACACCGCTTCCGTTGGAAGGACCGTCCCGGGGATTCGTCCGGGCGGCACCCGGGCCCGCTCCCACTATAGGCTTGGAGCACCGCCGGAACGCGGCGGGCCCGGGCCCCGGTACACAGGCGCCCGGCAGCGAAGGGAAGTGCACGTGAGCGAACTTGAGAATGTTTCAGTGGAGTCCCTTGCCCCGGACGCCCGGATCCTCGATGTACGCGAGGACTACGAGTGGGAGGCGGGCCACGTCGAAGGTGCCCTCCACATCCCGCTCGATGAGCTTCCCGCGCGGCTGGACGACCTCGATCCGGACGAGGACCTCCACGTGATCTGCAGGACCGGCGGCCGCTCCCACCGGGCCGCCACCTGGCTTGTGGCCAACGGCTACTCCGCGGTCAATGTCACCGGCGGAATGGGAGCTTGGCTCGAGGCCGGCAAACCCATGGTTGCCGAGTCGGGCAGCGGACCGACGGTCCTGTGAGCAATCGAGCGGGGCAGGCCCCGGCGTCCCTGGCCTTCGCCTCGTACGCCTACCTCGGGCCGGAGGGTACCTTCACGGAGGCGGCCCTGCTCCAGGTCCCGGGAGCGGCGGAGGCCCGCCGCCTGCCGGTGGCGACGGTGGGCGCCGCGCTCGCCGAGGTCCGGTCCGGCGCAGTTGATGCCGCCATGGTGCCGATCGAGAACTCGGTCGAGGGCGGGGTGAGTGCCACCCTCGACGCCGTCGCGGTCGGCGAGCCTCTGCGGATCGTGAGGGAGGAACTCGTCGCGATCACGTTCGTCCTCGCGGCCCGGCCCGGCGTCCAGCCCGGCGACGTCCGCCGGATCTCAACCCACGGCCATGCCTGGGCCCAGTGCCGCGGCTGGGTGGACGCTAATATTCCGAATGCGGAATACCTTCCGGCCTCCTCGACGGCGGCCGCGGCGCACGGCCTCGCGCAGGGCGGCTATGACGCGGCCATCTGCTCACCCCTGCTCGCCGAACGCCTCGGCCTGGCGGTGCTGGCTTCGGACATCGGAGACGTCTCCGACGCGGTGACCCGCTTCATCCTCGTCACCCAGCCCACGGTGCTGCCCCCGCCCACCGGCGCCGACAAGACCTCCCTGGTGATCCCCCTCCCCGAGGACCACCCCGGGGCGCTGATGGAGATCCTTGACCAGTTCGCCGCGCGCGGGGTCAACCTCAGCCGGATCGAGTCCCGGCCCACCGGACAGTTCCTCGGCGACTACTTCTTCAGCATCGACGCCGACGGCCACCTCGCCGACGCACGGGTCGCGGACGCCCTCAAGGGCCTTCACCGCATCAGCCCCAACCTGCGCTTCCTCGGCTCCTATGCCCGTGCCGACAAGCGTCCCTCGACGATCGCGCCGCGGACCTCCGACGACGCATTCGATGCCGCCGAGTCCTGGGTGGCAGGGCTGCAGGGCGGATCCTGACGCGCGGATCGAAAGAACAGTAGGCTTACCAATCTCAGGGTCTTCCGTTCGTCGAAGGTTGGTAGCCGCATGGCACGACTGCGCCGCAGCAATTCGAACAGGCCGGGCATCACCCGGCGCCGCTCCGGGAAGGGGTTCAGCTACCGCACACCCGACGGCGCCCTGCTGGCCGACAAGGCCGAACTGCAGCGGGTGCGGGAACTCGTTATCCCGCCGGCGTGGAAGGACGTCTGGATCGCGCCCTACCCGAACGGCCACGTCCAGGCCCTGGGCACCGACGAGGCCGGGCGCCGCCAGTACATCTACCACCCGGCCTGGCGGGAGCAGAAGGACCGCGAGAAGTTCGACCGATCCCTTGAGTTCGGGGCCCGGCTCACCAGCGCCCGCCGCGTCATCACCCAGCACCTGCGCAGCAACGGGATGACCCGGGAGCGGGCCTTCGCCGCGGCACTGCGCATTGTCGACGCCGGCGCCCTGAGGATCGGATCCGCCCAGTACGCCGAGGAGAACGGTTCCTTCGGGGTCACCACCCTGCGCGTCGAACACGTCACCATCGAGGGCGCGGCCATCACCTTCCGCTTCCCGGGCAAGAGCGGGCAGCAGTGGGACACCACACTCGAAGATGAGGACCTCGCCGCCGCCCTTCGCCCGATGCTGCGCCGGGAGGAGGCGGACACGGTGCTCGCGTACCGGTCGGCCGACGAGAGGTGGCATTCGATCGACGGCTCGCAGCTCAATGAATTCCTGCGGCAGGTCACCGGGGGACCCTTCACGGCCAAGGACTTCCGCACCTGGCAGGCCACCGTGGTCGCCGCCATGGAACTCGCCCGGCAGGACCTGCTCTCAACGAGCAGGACGGCGCGGCAGAAGGCGGTCACCGCAACGATGCGCGCCGTCGCGGACCACCTCGGCAATACCCCGGCGGTGGCGCGGAGCTCCTACGTCGATCCGCGGCTCGTCGACCGGTTCATGAGCGGCGAGGTCATCCCGGTGGCCGGCTTTGCGGCCTCGGAGCGGGCGGTGCGTGAACTGCTGGGGGGCTGAGGCGGCTTTCACCGCGGCCCTTTCGTAAGTACGCTTACAGTGGGCGTCCCGTCAGGGGCGGCACCTTCAACGAGAGGCAGCATCATGACTGACAGCGCGAGCGAAGGACGCATCGTCAATCCTGCGGGCGAGGACGAGTCCGGTTCGGATCCCAACCGCCGCGGAGACGTTGGCGATCAGGGCAACGATCTCCGGTTCGCCGAGGAGCAGCAGCTGATCAACCAGCAGTCCGAGCGGCACGGGGCCGCCGCGGGCGGCACCTCCACTGAGACCGAGGGCAGCTACACCAGCACCGAGCCCGCGGATACCGGGGGCGGCTACACCGGGGCGCAGAAGCCGGAGCAGGAGGGCGAATATCCCGAGAAGGACCGGGATCGGCTGAACAGCCCCGATGACGAGGGCGAGTACACGGACCGCGACCGGAGCTGACCCTGCAGGACCCCGCCCGTGCCGCAGCCCGCACCGGCCCGGGAGGGGTCAGGCGCGCCCGGCGGCCACACCGACGGCGGGGGACTCGGTCGCCGGTTCCCCGCCGGGCACCCGGATGAGCAGCGCGCCCGGGTCGATCCGGGCCGTCAGGGAGGTCACCGCACCGGAGAGGTCCCCGTCGAGCTGGGTGTGGGTGGGCTCCGCGGTCCAGACGGTGACCTCACGGGCGCGGTAATACTTGATGACAGGGATCTCACCCCGGTGCCGGAACACGATTTTCGCCGCCATCCACAGCCAGCCGGCCAGGCTCCGGGGGCTCATGACCACAATGTCGAGGTACCCGTCGTCGATGATCGAGTCGGGAATGAAGTCGATGCCTGCGGGCAGCCTCCCGCAGTTGGCGAAGAGGACGGTGCGGACCTTCCGGCTCTGCGGCGCTCCGCCGTCGAGGCTGATCGAGACCCGCTGCCGGCGCCCGGGGAGGTGCCGCACTCCGGCCTCGCTGTAGGCGAGCCAGCCGAATTTCTCCTTGAGGTCGTCCTTGGTCGCGGCCACCACCGCCGCATCAAGCCCCACGCCGCCCATCACGAGGAACGGGGCCTCCGAGGCGGTGCCGGTGGATTCGTTGCGCAGCAGCACCGTCGCCATGTCGATCCGGCGCTGGCTGCCATGGAGGGCCACCTCGAGGCAGCCGGCGATGTCGTTGTAGGGCAGGCCCAGGTTGCGCACCAGCAGGTTCCCGGTGCCCAGCGGCAGCAGCCCCAGCGCGGCGGGCCCGTGCGCCATCGCCTGCGCCACGGCGCGGACTGTTCCGTCGCCGCCGGCGGCCAGCACGACGTCGGCCCCCGCCTCAAGCGCCAGATGCGCCTGACCGGTCCCCGGGTCCTCGATGGTCGTCTCAAGGATCAGCGGCGGATCCCAGCTGGCGTCGGAGCAGGCCTGCTCGACCAGGGCGCGGGTTTCGGCGGCGTTCAGTTTGACCGGGTTGAGGATCAGGGCGACCCGCTGCGGCCCCGGGGTCCGCGCAACGAGCGGATGAACCGTTGCGGCGGGGGCTCCCTGGACCTTTAGGCGCCGCACCTGCCACCAGCTCCGGACCGACGCTGCTGCCGCGGCGGCGGTGAGGACGATCAGTTTAGGGCGCATGATTTTTCCAGAGTACCGCCGGGCGCGGCTCCATGCCCGGAGGGGGAAGGGCATTGGGTAGGCTTGGGGGCGTGATCGACGTAAACGAGCTCCGCGCTGACCCCGACAAATTCCGCTCCTCCCAGCGCGCCCGCAGGGCCGACGAGTCGCTGGTCGGGGAGATCCTCTCGGCGGACACAGCACGTCGTGAAGCGGTCACCCGGCACGAGAACCTGCGCGCGGACCAGAACGCGTTCGGCAAGAAGGTCGCGCAGGCCAAGGGCGATGAAAAGCAGGCACTGCTCGCCGAGGTGAAGGAACTGGCCGCCGAGGTCAAGAAGGCCGCGGCGCTCGCCGACGAGGCACGCTCCCAGCAGGAGGGGCTGCTGCGGCGGCTCCCCAACCGGATCGAAGACGGGGTGCCCGAGGGTGGCGAAGAGGATTTCGAGGTCCTGCGCACCGTGGGAACCCCCAGGGACTTCGACGCCGAGGGCTTCGCGCCGCGGGACCACCTGGAGATCGGTGAACTCATCGGCGCGATCGACATGGAGCGCGGGGCCAAGGTCTCCGGCTCACGGTTCTACTTCCTCAAGGGCGTCGGGGCGCGCCTTGAGCTGGCCCTGCTGCAGATGGCCATGGACCAGGCGGTGCAGGCCGGGTTCACCCCCATGATCACCCCCACCCTCGTGCGGCCCGAGATCATGCAGGGAACAGGCTTCGACGTGGCCCACGACGCGGAGATCTACCGGCTGGCCGAGGACGACCTCTACCTGGTGGGGACCTCCGAGGTCGCCCTGGCGGGCTACCATTCCGACGAGATCCTCGACCTCACCGGCGGACCGATGCGGTACGCCGCCTGGTCCTCCTGCTACCGGCGTGAGGCCGGTTCGCACGGCAAGGACACCCGCGGCATCATCCGGGTCCACCAGTTCAACAAGGTGGAGATGTTCAGCTACACCACGGTCGAGGAATCCTACGCGGAGCACCAGAAGCTGCTGGCCTGGGAAGAGGAGATGCTCGCGAAGGTCGAACTGCCCTACCGGGTAATCGACACCGCGGCCGGCGACCTCGGCATGTCCGCCGCACGGAAGTTCGACTGCGAGGCCTGGGTGCCCACCCAGGGCGCCTACCGGGAACTGACCTCCACCTCGAACTGCACCACCTTCCAGGCCCGGCGGCTGAACATCCGGGAGCGGCAGAGCGGGGAAGGCGCGAAGGGGACGCGGGCCGTGGCGACGCTGAACGGCACCCTGGCCACCACCCGCTGGATCGTGGCGATCCTTGAACACCACCAGAATCCCGACGGCTCGGTCCGGGTTCCGGAGGCGCTGCGCCCGTATCTTAGTGGACTCGAGGTCCTGCCGGTACTGTGAGGCCCGCCCTACCCGGGCGGCGGGTTGATCTGGTTCACTGATGGAATGGCTATTTCATTTTCGGCTGGCATCGAGGACCAGCCCCAGACCCGCACGAAGTACATGGTTGCGCTCGACGTCGACGGTACCCTCGTAGACCACGACGGCTTCATGAGCGACGAGGTCCGCGCGGCGGCCGCCGCCGTCATCGAGGCCGGGCACGACATCATCATCTCCACCGGGCGCTCACTTGGGGCCGCACTGCCGGTGATTCGGGAGATCGGGCTCGCCCGCGGCTACGCGGTGTGCTCGAACGGCGGGGTCACCCTCCGCATCGATCCGGACCTTCCCCGCGGCTTCGAGGTGATCGACAAGGTGACCTTCGACCCCAGCCCCGCCCTCCGGGCCCTGCGCGAGCGCCTGCCCGGGGCCAAGTATGCCCTCGAGGACGACCAGGGCCGTTTCCTCTCGACTGAAAGCTTCCAGGACGCGAGTTTTGGTGCCGAGGCGCAGAGCGTCGACTTCGAGCAGATGCTCGACGCCAACGCCGTGCGCGTCGTTGTCTTCAGCACCGACAGCACGGCGGAGGAATTCGGCAACGCCGTCGAGACGATCGGCCTGCACGGCGTGACCTACTCGGTGGGGTGGACCGCCTGGCTGGACATCGCCGCCGCTGGCGTCACCAAGGCCAGCGCCCTTGAGCTGCTGCGGCGCAGGATCGGCACCGACCCGGCCCTCACCGTGGCGGTGGGGGATGGGCGCAACGACATTGAAATGCTCGAATGGGCGGCCCGCGGGGTGGCCATGGGCCAGGCCCCCGAGGAAGTACGCTCGGCGGCCACCGAAGTCACCGGCTCCGTCTACGACGACGGGGCGGCCAAGGTCCTGCGCTCACTGGTGTAGCCCCGGCGCGCTAGTCCCGGTTCGCCAGTCAGGTCAGGGTTCAGTAGGCCGGTTCAGTAGGCCGGCTCAGTAGGCCGGCTCAGTAGGCCAGCTCAGTAGGCCAGGGCGGCCGGCGGCAGGACCGCCGGGCCGTGCGCCAGGTCCAGCAGCCGGGCGGCGGCGGGCCGGGTGGCCCACTCCTCCATCCAGTGCGAGCGGAGAACGGCCTTGCTCACGGCCTGGGTGCTGATCCCCAGTTCCTGGGCGATGAGCTTCTGCTGCCCCCGGGCGCCGGGGGTCAACAGGTCGAGGACCTTCCACTCGGCGTCCGTCCGGGTGTACACGAGGTGGCCCAGCAGCCGCAGCACGGCCTCGGCCTCGCCGGCGATCTCGGCGTCGGGCCCCTCGACGGCCAGCGGGATGCGTTCGCCGGTCTTCTGCGCCCGGTTCACCGCACGGCGCGCATAAACCAAACCGAATCCGTCGGCGTCGAGGATGTGCTCGGGCACCGGCGGCAGGACCCCGCCGACGCCGATGCCCACATGCCAGCGGCGGAAGCGGATGGCGCGCAGCGCCGCGTCCACGGCCGTGCGCGCGGAATCGACGACGCCCTGGAGCTCATCGCCCACCGAACGCTGGAACGGCACCACCGTGGGAAGGTGCCGGAGCTCGCGGATCAGCTCCGGCACCAGGTCGCCCACCTCACGCGAGTCGCGCTGGTTGATGGTGAGCACATATTGCATTGCATAAGTATGCTTCACGCCCCGCGCGAATTACCGAAACCCGGCTGCGGCGGGGCTGTTCGTGCCTAGCGGCCTTCGGGGACCGCCGTGGCGTTGTCGGCTTCGACGTCGACGCCACGGCCCTGGGGCTCATCGGCCGCGCTGACATCGCCCTGCCGCTTGAACCGGTCAAGCGACGCCTCGACCTCGGCCTCGGCCGCTTCCCGGCCTGCCCACTCGGCGGCCTCGACCCACTTGCCCGGCTCGAGGTCCTTGTAGCGGGTGAAGAAGTGCTTGATCTCGTCGAGGAGGAAGGTCGAGACGTCCGTTAGGTCCTGGATGTCATCGAAGCGCGGGTCGACCGGGACGCAGAGCACCTTGGCGTCTCCGCCGCCGTCGTCGGTCATGTTGAAGACCCCGATCGGGCGTGATTCGACCAGGACGCCCGGGATCAGGTCGAAGTCCTGCAGCAGCACCAGCGCATCCAGGGGATCGCCGTCCTCGCCGAGGGTGTTCTCGAAGTACCCGTAGTGGGTGGGGTACTGCATCGCCGTGAAGAGCACGCGGTCCAGGCGGAGGCGGTGGGTGTCGTGGTCGATCTCGTACTTGACGCGGGATCCCTTAGGGATCTCGATGGTGACGTCGAGCTTCATGGCAACTCCTCGGTGGTGTGGCTGGCGGGTGGGGAGAGCACGGGCCCGGCGAGCCCGGTCCGCGGCGCCCGGCCGCCCGTTTACTGTTTAAACTTCTGCACTAACATATCGGTCGCGGCCCGCTTCCCGGCATTTCCTGCGGACCGGCGTCCCCGTTGAACCTCCGGAAGGAATCCATGAAGCGCCAGGCCCGACGGCTGACCGCCGTGCTGCTGGCGGTGGTCCTTGCGGTGCTGGCGCTGCCCCTCTCGGTCCGGGTGATCCCGGCCGCCGTGGAGGAGCTGGCCGGCGGCAGGGATGCGGAGGTGCGGCCGCCCGCCCTCCAGCGCCCGCCGGCCGGTGTGCTCGAACCCGGCGTCGTCTCCGCCCTTTCGGACTCGGCGCCGCAGCCGGTCCCGGAGGTGCTCGCCCCGCTGCTCGATGCCGAGCTGCACCTGCCCGGCGGCGGCGGTCGGTTCACCGGGGTGGTGCGTGACGCCGCCACCGGCGCGGTGCTCTACAGCAATGGCCCCGACCAGGCGCAGGCCCCGGCGTCGAACCTCAAGCTGCTGACGGCGGCGGCCGTCCTGGACACCCTTGATCCCCGGGACCGGCTCGAGACGACGGTGCACGCCGCCGGGGACGGTGTCCTCTATCTCCGGGGCGGCGGAGATGTGCTGCTGGGCTCGGGGCCGTCGGAGACCGACGCGGTGCGCGGTCACGCCGGCCTTTCCACCCTGGCGCAGGAGACCGCTGCGGCGCTGGATCCGGCGTCGGGCCCCTACAGCGTCGCCGTGGATGACTCCCTCTTCGAGGGCCCGCCGCTCAACCCGTCCTGGGCGCAGGGGGATCTCGACGCCGGGGAACTGGCACCGGTGTACCCGCTGGCCGTCAATTCCGCCTGGCAGGACGAGGGCCTGCAGGCCGGGGCCCGCGACGCCGACCCGGCACTGAGGGCCGCGGAGGCCTTCACCGCCGCCCTCGCCGCTGCGGCCGCCGAACGCGGCATCGAGGTGCTCGGCGGACCGGTCCGCGCCGCGGTGCCGGACTCCGCCGAAGCGGTGGCCTCGGTCCCGTCGGCGACCATCGCCGAGCAGGTCGAGCACATGCTGGTCCTCTCCGACAATTACCTCGCCGAGGCCCTGGCGCGCCTGGCCTCGGCGGCGTCCGGTGGGCCGGCGAGTTCCGACGGCGCCACGGCGCTGCTCGCTGCCACCGCCGACCGGCTCGGCGTTCCGGGCGGTGGGCTCCGGGTCGGGGACGCCGCAGGACTCTCCGTCGACAATTCAGCAACCCCTGCCCAGCTCGCCGCGCTGCTTTCCGCCGTGGCCGCCTCCAAGCGGCCCGCCCTGGCCGGGATGCCCGGCCTGCTGCCCGTGGCCGGACTGTCGGGCACCCTGGAGGAGCGATTCGTTCCGGATGCCGCGGCGGCCGGCGGGGCCGGGGTGGTCCGGGCCAAGACCGGCACCCTGAGCGCCGTCACGGCGCTCAGCGGCTACGTCGTCACGGCCGAAGGGCGCCTGCTCAGCTTTTCCCTGATGGGTTCCGGGATCGAGGGCCGGACGCAGGAGGCCCGCGACGCCGTCGACCGGGCCGCGGCCGTGCTGGCGGCCTGCGGGTGCCGCTGAGCGCACCGTCCGGCCGTGCATGCCGGGGCAGGGCCGAGCGGCCGGAAGCCGGATGTGGTCGAATAAGGTCATGGAGAGCAATGAGCCGACCGTTTCATCCACCCCCCAACGCCCCCAGCTGGTGAACTGGGACTTCGCCGCAGGCAGCGCTGCCCGTCTGGCCCCGGCCGGACCGACGATGACGCCACGTGAGATCGCGGCCGCGGTCGATAACCTCCGCGCCCAGGCCGACGCCTCCGTGGCGCACGTCCATGCCATCTCCCGCCTCGATGCGGCACGGGACCTCCGCGACTCCGAACTCCTCATCGTGGACCGGGCGTCCTGGGCGAAGGCCAACACCCAGAGCTTCCGGGTGCTCGTCGAGCCGGCCCTGAACCACCTTGCGCAGTCCAAGCCGGAGATCCTCAAGGCGGCCTCCGTCAGCCTCGGAGGCAACCTCACCGGCGCGCAGCTCGGTGCCATCCTGGCGTTCCTCTCCAGCAAGGTGCTGGGACAGTACGACCCGTTCGTGCCCTCCCGCAACGGCGCCGGCGGGCGCCTGATGCTCGTGGCGCCCAATATCATCTCCGTCGAGCGGGAACTCAACGTCGACCCGGCCGACTTCCGCCTCTGGGTCTGCCTCCACGAGCAGACCCACCGGGTCCAGTTCGCCGCTGCGCCCTGGCTGAAGGACCACATGACCTCGGCCATCTCGGAACTGACCACCGGGATGATGGACAAGGCCGACACCCTCTCCGAGCGCCTCGCCGCCGCGGCGAAGAGCCTCGGCATGCCCAAGGGAGAGCACCCGGGCCGCCGGCCCGCCGCGGTCGAGCAATGGCCCGACGGCGGGAAGGTCCACGGCACCGGCCTGCTGTCGGTGCTTCAGGACCCCGACGACAAGGCCCGCCTGTCCCACCTGACCGCCGTGATGAGCCTGCTCGAGGGCCACGCGAACGTCGTCATGGACGGCGTGGACGCGCGGATCGTGCCGACGGTGAAAACCATCCGCCGCCGCTTCAACGCCCGTGGGAAATCCCGCGGGCCGGTGGAGAAACTGATCCGCCAGCTCTTGGGCCTCGACGCGAAGATGCGCCAGTACAGCGACGGCGCCAAGTTCGTGCGCCGGGTCGTGGACCAGACCGGCATGGAAGGGTTCAACCTCGTCTGGGAGGCCGAGGCCAACCTCCCCACGGAGCGCGAGATCCATACCCCCGACGAATGGATCGACAGGATGAGCCTTACCCGCCATGGGTAGGCGCCCGCGCCTCAACCCGGTGGCCGCCGCGGCACGGAACCGGGTGGAGGACGCCCTGGCGGATGTGCTGCTTCCCGCCGGCACCCCATCCGGGGCCGCCCCGGTGGAGGAGACAGCACCGCTGGTGCTCGTGGCGTGCAGCGGCGGCCCGGATTCGCTCGCGCTGGCCGCCGCCGCGGTGTATTTCGCGAAGGTAGGCAGGTGCAGGGCCGGCGCCGTCGTCGTCGACCACGGCCTGCAGGAGGACAGCGCGGCGGTCGCCCGGCGCGCCGCGGACCAGCTCACCGGTCTGGGACTGGCCCCGGTCGAGGTCCGCACGGTCGAGGTCGCCGCCACCGGTATGGGCCCCGAGGCCGCCGCCCGCACCGCCCGGTACGCCGCGCTCGACGCCGCCGCCCGCGAGTCCGGGGCCGCCGCCGTCCTCCTCGGCCACACGCTCGACGACCAGGCCGAACAGGTGCTGCTGGGGCTGGCCCGCGGCTCCGGAACGCGCTCCCTGGCCGGCATGCCGGCCCGGCGGGGCCCCTACCGCCGGCCGTTCCTCGACCTGCGGCGGGCCGACACCGAGGAGATCTGTACCTTCTACGGGCTCGACCCCTGGCACGACCCCGCCAACACGGATCCTGCCTTCGCCCGCTCCCGGGTCCGCAAGCAGGTGCTGCCCTACCTCGAGGATCAGCTCGGCCCGGGCATCGCGCAGGCGCTGTACCGGTCGGCGCGGATCCTCGGCCAGGACGCCGACTACCTCGAACAGCTCAGCTCCGAGGCCTACGCCGGGCTCCGGACCGAGGCCGGCGGGGACATCCTCCTGCCGGAGGAGGGACTGCGGGAGCTGCCCGCCTCGCTGCGCCAGCGGGTCCTCGCCCTGGCCGCCGTTGAAGTCGGCGGCTTCCAGCCCAGCTTCGAACGCCTCCTCGCCGCCGAAACCCTCCTCGAACGCCGGGGCTCGGCGGGTCCCGTCCAGCTCGGCGGACGTGTCGGCGTTTACCGGCAGGTCCGGGGGAAATCGGTTCTTCCGGGCGGGCCAAGCTATGGCAATCTTGTCTTTAGAAACAACCGTCCCGGCACGGAGCCGCCGAGCCGTTCAACCCAGGAGTAATTGGTGGATTCCAACGACGTCGAGTCAGACCTGAAGCACGTCCTGTTCAGCAAGGAACAGATCCAGCAGCGCGTGACCGAACTCGCAGCCGAGATCGACGCCGACTACCAGGGCCGCGAAATCCTCCTCGTGGGCGTGCTCAAGGGCGCCGTGATGGTGATGGCCGACCTGGCCCGGGCACTTCACTCCCACATCACCATGGACTGGATGGCGGTGTCCTCCTACGGCTCGGGCACCCAGTCCTCCGGCGTGGTGCGGATCCTCAAGGACCTCGAAACCGACCTGATGGGCAAGCACGTGCTTATCGCCGAGGACATCATCGACTCCGGCCTGACGCTGTCCTGGCTCAAGGCCAACCTCCTCTCCCGCGGCCCCGCCTCGGTCGAAATCTGCACCCTGCTGCGCAAACCCGACGCCGCGAAGGTCGACATTGACGTGAAGTATGTCGGATTCAACATCCCCAATGAATTCGTCGTCGGATACGGCCTTGACTTCGCCGAAAAGTACCGCAATCTCGACTTCATCGGCACCCTCGCCCCCCACGTCTACGAGTAGGCCGAGCGCCTCCGCCGGGGTCCGGGCTGTACGCCCACAGGGAACTTATGCCCCAAACGGGACGTGTTGAATCTGAAACCGTGTATATCTTGAGTGTTTCGAGGTGACGGCGGACGGAACACCGTATTTCCGGCATAAGCAGGAGGGACAGGGCACGCAGCCCTGAGAAGAATGAAATATAAGAACATGTTCAAGGGGCCGGTCATCTGGATCGTCCTGGCAATCGCCGGGCTCCTGTTTATCGTCCCCAGCCTGTTCAGCGGCAGCTCCGGAAGGGTCGACACCAACGTCGGCCTCGAGCTCCTGCAGGACAATCGGGTCGAGCAGGCCAAGATCCACGATGGCGAGCAGCGCGTCGACCTGACCCTCCGGGACGACTACGAGGACCTGGGCCGCAGCGTCCAGTTCTTCTTCAGCGCCGCCCGTGCCGAGGACGTCGTCGAGGCGGTCAACGAATCCGACGTCGAGGGCTTCACCGACCAGCCCGTCCAGAGCAACTGGTTCGTGAGCGCCTTCAGCCTGATCTTCCCGATCCTGATCCTCGGCCTGATTTTCTGGTTCCTGCTCAGCCGCATGCAGGGCGGCGGCTCCAAGGTGATGCAGTTCGGCAAGTCAAAGGCCAAGCTGATTTCCAAGGACATGCCCCAGGTCACCTTCTCCGATGTCGCCGGAGCCGACGAGGCCGTCGAGGAACTCCTCGAGATCAAGGAGTTCCTGCAGGAGCCGGCGAAGTTCCAGGCCCTGGGCGCCAAGATCCCCAAGGGCGTGCTGCTGTACGGGCCTCCCGGCACGGGCAAGACCCTGCTGGCCCGCGCCGTGGCCGGCGAGGCCGGCGTGCCCTTCTATTCGATTTCGGGCTCGGACTTCGTCGAGATGTTCGTCGGCGTGGGCGCCTCCCGCGTCCGTGACCTCTTCGAGCAGGCCAAGAACAACTCCCCGGCCATCATCTTCGTCGACGAGATCGACGCCGTGGGCCGTCACCGCGGTGCCGGCGTCGGCGGCGGCAACGACGAGCGCGAGCAGACCCTCAACCAGCTCCTGGTGGAGATGGACGGCTTCGACTCAACCACCAACGTCATCCTCATCGCCGCCACCAACCGCCCGGACGTGCTGGACCCGGCGCTGCTGCGCCCCGGCCGCTTCGACCGCCAGATCGGCGTCGAGGCCCCCGACATGAGGGGCCGGGAGCACATCCTCTCCGTCCACGCCAAGGGAAAGCCGATGGCACCCGGGGTGGACCTGAAGTCGGTCGCCAAGAAGACCCCCGGATTCACCGGTGCGGACCTGGCGAACGTCCTCAACGAGGCGGCGCTGCTCACCGCCCGTTCGAACGCGCAGCTGATCGACGACCGGGCGCTCGACGAGGCCATCGACCGCGTGATCGCCGGCCCGCAGAAGCGCAGCCGCGTCATGAAGGAACTCGAACGCAAGATCACCGCGTACCACGAGGGCGGACACGCCCTGGTCGCCGCGGCCCTGCGCAACACCGACCCGGTCACGAAGATCACCATCCTGCCGCGCGGCCGCGCCCTCGGCTACACCATGGTGCTGCCGATGGACGACAAGTACTCGATCACCCGCAATGAACTGCTCGACCAGCTCGCCTACGCCATGGGCGGCCGGGTCGCCGAGGAGATCGTCTTCCACGACCCCTCCACCGGCGCCTCGAACGACATCGAGAAGGCCACCGGCACCGCCCGGAAGATGGTCACCCAGTACGGGATGAGCGAGCGCATCGGCGCCGTGAAGCTCGGCCAGGGCGCCGGGGAGCCATTCCTCGGCCGGGACATGGGCAGCGACCGCGACTACTCCGACCAGGTGGCCTTCGTCGTCGACGAAGAGGTGCGCCGGCTGATCGACAACGCCCACGATGAGGCCTACGAGATCCTCACCGAGAACCGCGACGTGCTTGACCGCCTCGCGCTCGAACTGCTCGAGCGGGAGACCCTGAACCAGGCCGAGATCGCCGAGGTTTTCGCCAGTGTGCGCAAGCGCGGCCTGCGCAACGTGTGGCTGTCGAAGGACTCCCGCCCCGTGCATTCGCTGCCCCCGGTCGTCTCGGCCAAGGAGCGGGCCCAGGCGGCGCAGAACGGCCGGCCCGCGCCCGAAACCGTCTCACCGCAGGACCAGATCGCCGAGGCCGACATCCCTGGTGAGTTCGACGTCCACGGTTCCGACCTCCCCTCGCCCGAGTCCGACGGCGCCGCCGTCGACGGCAAGGGCGGGAGCGGGTCCCGGCAGCCCTAGGGGGCGGCCGGCCCGCGGGCACAGGGATAGGATCAAAGCCGTGACTGACTTCGATAACGACGTGATCGACGCCGCCCTGGCCGCCTCGGGATCCCCGGTGGACCAGCCCCGCATCCAGCGGGCCGTCCGGGAGATCCTCGCCGCGATCGGAGAGGATCCCGACCGCGACGGCCTGGTGGAGACTCCGCGGCGCGTGGCGCGGGCCTACGCCGAAATGTTCGCGGGGCTCCACCAGGACGCAGCCGACGTCCTCTCGACCTCCTTCGAGCTCGACCATCAGGAGCTGGTGGTGGTGAAGGATATCCCCTTCTACTCCACCTGCGAGCACCACCTGGTGCCGTTCCACGGCTCCGCCCACGTCGGGTACATCCCCTCGGAGGACGGCCGGGTCACGGGCCTGAGCAAGCTGGCCCGGCTGGTCGAGGTCTATGCCCGCCGCCCGCAGGTGCAGGAACGGCTGACGACGCAGATCGTCGAGGCACTGATGACGCACCTCAAACCCAAGGGTGCGATCGTGGTCATCGAGTGTGAGCATATGTGCATGTCAATGCGGGGCATCCGGAAACCGGGTGCGAAGACGGTGACGTCGGCCGTACGCGGCCAGATCCGTGAAACGGCCACCCGCGCCGAGGCCATGAGCCTGATACTTGGAAGATAGGACACCCCTTGGATTCACTCGCCGCAGCCCCCGGGACCGGCCCGGCCACCTCACCCCTGCCGGTGATCCGGCCGGTGCGCGTCCCGCGCACCTTCGAGGCGCTGCCCGCTGACCGCACCGTGGTGATGGGGATCCTCAATGTCACCCCCGACTCCTTCAGCGACGGCGGAAAGTACTCTTCGACCGACGACGCCATCGCGCACGGGCTGCGGATGCACTACGCCGGGGCCGACATCATCGACGTCGGCGGGGAATCGACCCGCCCCGGCGCCGCCGCGGTGCCGGTCGAGGAGGAGCTCCAGCGCGTGCTTCCCGTGGTGCGGGCGCTGGTCAAGGCCGGCGCGCTCGTCAGCATCGACACCATGCACCCCGAGACGGCCGCCCAGGCGGTCCGGGCGGGGGCCGGAATCATCAACGACATCTCGGGGAACGGCTTCGACCCCGACATGCCCGCCCTGGCCGCCGAACTGGGCGTGCCCTACATCCTGACGCACCGCCGGGGGACGGCCGAGACGATGGACTCCCTGGCCACCTACTCCAACGTCGTCGAGGAGGTCATCGCCGAACTCCTCGAGGTGCGCGACACCTTCGTCGCGGCGGGCGTGAAGCCCGGGAACATCATCCTCGACCCGGGCCTCGGCTTCGCCAAGACCGGCGGGCACAACTGGGAGCTGCTGCGCTCCCTCGACCGCCTCGGATCCCTCGGCCACCGGGTGCTCGTCGCGGCCTCCCGCAAGCGCTTCCTCGGCACCCTGCTGACCTCGGCGGGGAGGCCGGCGGTGCCGGCCGAACGCGATGCGGCGACCCTGGCCGTCTCCGCGCTCGCCGCCGCGAACGGCGCCTGGGCGGTCCGGGTGCACGACGTCGGCCCCACCCTCGACGCCGTCAAGGTCGCCTCGGCCTGGGCGGGCCAGGGCTCCCGATGACGGCACTCCGGCAGCTCGACGCAGTCTCGCTTACGGGCATCAGCGCCATCGGCCACCACGGTGTCTTCGACTTCGAGCGGCGGGACGGCCAGCCCTTCCTCGTCGACGTGGTCCTCCACCTCGACCTGCGCCCCGCCGGAACCAGCGACGACCTCACCCGGACGGCCCACTACGGCGAGGTCGCCGAGCTGGTCAGCTCCATCATCGCCGGGAAGCCGTTCCAGCTGATCGAGGCGCTGGCCGAAGCGATCGCAGCCGAGATCCTCGCCCGCTTCCCCGTCGAGGCGGTCGACATCACCGTGCACAAGCCGAAGGCCCCCATCCCCGTGCCCTTCGGCGACGTCGCCGTCACGATCCACAGGAGCAGGCAGTGACAAGCGCCTCCCGGACTCCGGAGGGGCCGGCGGCGGACCCCGGGACCCGGGCCGTCCTGGCCCTGGGCAGCAATCTGGGGGAGAGCCGTGGCACGCTGGCCTCGGCCGTCGCGGACCTCACCGGAGGTGACCGGGTGCGGCTGACGGCCGCCTCGCCCGTGGTGCGCACCCGGGCCGTCGGCGGGCCGGAGCAGCCGGATTACCTCAACCAGGTCATCGAGGTCGCCACCGACCTCGGACCCTATGAGCTGCTGGCACACTGCCAGGCGGTCGAGCAGAAGCACCTCCGGATCCGCACCGTGCGGTGGGGGCCGCGGACCCTCGACATCGACATCATCACCTTCGGGGCATGGACCTCGACCGATCCGCGGCTGACGGTTCCCCACCCGCGGGCCGCCGAGAGGGCCTTCGTCCTGAAACCGTGGTCCCTGATGGACCCCGCGGCAACCCTCGGCGGGGTATCCGTCGCCGAACTCGCCGCCGGTGCCGGCGACCTTCCGGGCCTGGCCCTGTTCCAGGAAGGCTAGGCGCACATGATGAGCATTCGGTTCAGTTGGCTGCTTGGCATCGGCATCGTCTCCGGCATTGTTGGCTGGACCGTCAACTTCTGGGCGGGCCGCAACGGTTACCCCACCCCTTCACTCCACCTGAGTTCGCTGCTCACGGTCGCGCTGATCATCGCCGTGACGCTTGTGTTCGGCGTGCGGGTGCTGCGGTGGCGCAACGGCAAACGGGACCGTGAGCTGAACCCCATCCTTGCGGCCCGCACTCTGGTGCTGGCCCAGGCGACGGCATACGCGGGCGCCCTGAGCCTCGGCTGGCACGCGGGCATCTTCGTTGACCAGCTCTCCCTGCTGGCCGTGCGCGATACCTTTGGACCGGCGTGGGGGACCCTCGCACTGATGGCGGGCGGTATCCTCATGGTCGTCGTCGGCCTGGTCGTCGAGGGGTTCTGCAGGATCCCGCCCGAGGACGAGGGCGGCGCCGGCACCCCGGGAACAAGCGAGGGAGAGTATGCGTAGGGAACCGATCGACCCTGAAGGCATTGTCTGGTCGAGGGTCTCGCCCAAGTACCTCCGGGTGCGCCTGATCGGCTGGTTCGTCGGCTCGGTGATCTACCTGCTGATCTTCAGCATCCCGCTGATCCTCCGGCTCGCCGGGGTGTGGCCGGACTTCCCGCCGCTGGCCATCGCCATTGCCCTGCCGGCCGTCGTGCTCCTCATCAGTGGATGGAGGGGCCTGCTGCTTCCCCGCCAGGTGCGCGCCCTCGGGTATGCGGAGCGCGACGACGACCTGCTGATCCGCAGCGGCGTCATCTTCCAGCGCACCCTGGTGGTGCCCTACGGCCGCATGCAGTACGTCGACGTCGCCGTGGGCCCCCTCGAGCGCGCGTTCGGGCTGTGCACCCTCAAACTCCACACGGCCTCCCCGGCCACCAATGCCGCCATTCCAGGCCTTCCCGCCGCCGAGGGAGCTCGGCTCCGCGAGCAGCTTTCAAGCCGCGGGGAAGCACGGCTGGCGGGTCTGTGAGCGTCCCCGACCCGCACCCCGGAACGCCCTACCCCGGCCCGCCCCGCGACGGGGTGGATCGGTCGGACGGGCTCCCGCCGGGCGCCCCGCCGGCGCCCGGAACGGGTGACGACAGCTGGCGCCGGGTCTCGGTGATCTCCCCACTGGTCCGCGGCTGGATCGCGCTTGCCGCCATCGCGTTCTTCTTCGGCAGGGACTGGTTCGAAGGCCTCTTCGGCCCCGGTGCCCGGGAAGGGCTGCCGGGTGCCATCGGAATCGGGCTGACTCTCGCGCTCATCCTGGGCATCGTCGTCCTGATCGCGCTTGGGTTCCTCGTGTCCTGGTACTTCACCCGCTACCAGGTCACCGCCGAGTACGTGCGCGTGAATTCGGGCGTCCTGTTCCGGCAGAACCGGCAGGCCCGCCTCGACCGCGTCCAGGCGATCGACGTCGTCCAGCCCTTCCTCGCCCGCATCTTCGGACTGGCCGAGCTGAAGTTCGAGGTGGCCGATGCCGGCGAGTCGGCCGTCCGCCTGGCCTTCCTCCGCCTCTCCGAGGCCCAGCAGCTCCGGGCCACCATCCTCGCCCGCGCCTCCGGCGCCGCGGTGGCCCCGGATGCCTCCGGCGGCATCGCCGAGGCACCTGAGCGCGAGGTCGTCGCGGTGCCGTCCGGCCGGGTGATCGGCGCGGTCCTGCTCTCTGGCACCACCGTGCTGCTCCTGGCCGCGGTGATCGTCGTCGCCACGGTGACGGTCGTGTACCGCACCCCGTTCGCGGCACCGACCCTCATCCCCATGGCACTGGGTGTCGCCGGCGCGTACTGGAGCGCGCTCAACTCCGGCTACAACTTCCGGGCCGCCCTCTCACCCGACGGCATCCGGGTCCGGTACGGCCTGCTCGACACCCGGGCGCAGACCGTCCCGCCGGGGCGGGTCCAGGCCGTCGGAATCGACCAGCCGCTGCTCTGGCGGCTCAAGGGCTGGTACCGGATCAACGCCAATGTCGCCGGGTACGGGGCGGGCGCCCCGGGCGAGGGACAGGCCCGGGCCACGCTGCTGCCCGTCGGAACCCGCGCCGAGGTGTTCTCCATCCTCGCGCTCGTCCTTCCCGACCCCGGCACTGTGCGCCCGTTGGAGGTCTTCTCCGCCGGCCTGAACGCCTTGGGGGCGGCCGAGGGCTTCACCACGGCGCCGCGGCGCGCCCGGTGGCTTGCACCGCTGACCTGGCGGCGCAGCGGCTTCGCCGTGACCGGCACGGCGCTGCTCGTCCGCTCGGGGTATTTTCACCGCAGGCTCGCCGTCGTGCCCCACGAGCGGACGCAGTCGCTGTCCCTTCACCAGGGCCCACTGGAGCGGGCCCTGCGGGTGATGGAGCTGCAGCTGCAGACGACGCCCGGTCCGGTCGTGCCCTCCCTGAGCCACATCGACGAAACCGCGGCGCTCGAACTGTTCTCGGGGCAGGCCCGGCGCGCGGCCGAGGCGCGCCGGCGGAGCATCCCCGAACAGTGGATGAAGCCCATCCAGCAGCCCGCCGGCGCCGTCATGCCTCCGCCGCCCAGCTACGGCCCGCCCGCCGCCGGGGCGCAGCAGCCGTCCGGCCCCGGCTCAGTGCCGCACGGGCCGCAGCATGACCCGCCTCCGCAGGATCAAGTAGCGCCGGACCAGCCACCGAATGACCAACCAGCGCCGGACCAGTCACCGCTTGACCAGCCACCGCTGAATCCACCGCTTGACCAGCCGAACAGGCAGCAGATCCCGGAGGGACCCGGTAGCCATGAACAACGCTGAAGCCTCACGCAGACCCGGCCGCCTCGGGGTGGGCGTCATCGGAGCCGGCAGGGTCGGCGCGGTCCTCGGCGCCGCGCTGCGCACCGCCGGACACGCCGTGGTCGGAGTGTCCGCGGTCTCCGAAGCGAGCCGGGAACGCGCGGAAACACTCCTGCCCGGGGTGCCCATCCTCGATATTCCCGTCATCGTCGAACGGGCCGAACTGGTGCTCCTTGCCGTGCCCGACGACGCCCTCCCCGGGCTCGTCGAAGGCCTGGCGCGCCTGGGGGTCTGGCAGCCCGGACAGCTCGTGGTCCACACCTCCGGCCGCTCCGGCACCGAGGTCCTCGCCCCGGCCCGCCGTGCCGGCGCCATCCCGCTGGCCATCCACCCGGCCATGACGTTCACCGGACTCAGCCTTGACCTCGGACGCCTCCCCGAGTGCACCTTCGGCATCACCGCGCCCGCTGCGGTCCTGCCCATCGCCCAGGCCCTCGTCGTGGAGATGGGCGCGGAGCCGGTGATCATCGAGGAGGAGAGCCGGCCGCTCTACCACGCGGCACTGGCCCATGCCTCGAACCACCTCGTCACCCTGGCGTCGCAGTCAGCGCAGCTGCTCAGCGACCTCGGCGTGCAGCGCCCCGACCGGATGCTCGGCCCGCTCATGAAGGCCTCCCTCGAAAACGCGCTGAGCTCGGGGGAGTCGGCCCTGACCGGCCCGGTCGCCCGCGGCGACGTGGAAACCGTTCGAACCCACACCGCCGCGTTGGCCCGCCACGACGCGGCCGACGTCGCCCTTGCCTACCGCGACATGGCCCGGGCCACCACCCTGCGCGCACTTGACCGGGGCCTGCTTACTGCCGAGCAGGGAGCAGCGGTACTGGCGGCCCTTGAACCGACCCCCACCGAGGACGAACGATGACCGAGACCACCCCGGGCACCCCACGGCTCGTCACGACGGCCGGCGAGCTCCGCAGCGCCGGCGCCGACCTGCTCCACCGGGCCGCGGAAGATGCCCGGGGCGGGGCCGCGCGGCGCCCGTCACTGGGCCTGGTGCCGACGATGGGCGCGCTCCACGCCGGCCACGCCGCCCTGGCCGCGGCGGCCCGCGCCGAGAACGACGTCGTCGTGGTCACGATCTTCGTCAATCCGCTGCAGTTCGGCGAACAGGCCGACCTCGACCGCTACCCCCGCACCCTTGAGGCCGACCTCGAACTGCTGGGCGCCCAGGGGGTGGACCTGGTGTTCGCCCCGGCCGCCGGGGAGGTCTACCCCGACGGCCCCCCGCAGGTCCGGCTGCAGGCCGGCGCCCTCGGGGAGAAACTCGAAGGGGCGTTCCGGCCGGGGCACTTCGACGGCATGCTCACCGTCGTGGCGAAGCTCCTGAACCTCGGTGCTCCCGACGCCGCCGCCGACTATCGCGCGTACTTCGGCCGGAAGGACGCCCAGCAGCTGGCGCTCGTGAAGCGCATGGTGCGCGACCTCAATTTCCCGGTCGACATCATCGGCGTGCCCACGGTTCGGGATGCCGACGGCCTGGCCCTGTCGAGCCGCAACCGCTTCCTCTCGGCAGCCGAACGCGAAGCCGCCCTCGTGCTGCAGCGAGCCCTGGGCATGCTGAGGGAACGCGCGGAGCGGAACGAGCCCCTCGACCCGGACTCGGTGCTGGCGATGATCGCCAGCGTGCCCGCCGTGAGCCTCGAGTACCTCGAGGTCGTCGACCCGCTCAGCCTCGAACCGCTCGCCTTTTCCTGCGCCAACACCCCGTTCACGGGGACGGCGCTGGCGCTCATCGCTGCCCGGGTCGGTCCGGTGCGGCTCATCGACAACATGGAACTGAACGGCGGGTGAAATCCGGGGATTACCGGACCCCGTAAACTTGGCTACCGTGACGAAAGAAAACCCCACCCTTGATGGCCTCTCCGCCGACGACTTCACCGAGCAGATGCGGATCCGCCTCGAGAAGCGTGCCCGCCTGATCGAAAGCGGCAGGGAGCCCTATCCGGTCAAGCCCGAACGCACCCACTCGCTCGCCGAGATCCGCGCAGCGTTCCCGGGCCTTGAACCCGACGAGGCCACCGGCACCCTGGTCTCCGTGGTGGGACGCGTCGTCTTCATCCGCAACACCGGCAAGCTCGCCTTCGCGACCCTGCAGGAGGGTGACGGAACCCGGCTGCAGGTGATGCTCAGCCTCGCCGTCGTCGGTGAAGAGCAGCTCGCCGAGTGGAAGGCACTGGTCGACCTCGGAGACCACGTCCAGGTCCAGGGGGAGGTCGTCAGCTCGCGGCGCGGCGAACTTTCGGTGATGGCAGAGAGCTGGGCCATGGCGTCCAAGGCTCTGCGCCCCCTGCCCACCCTTCACGCCGGAGTCAACGAGGAGACCCGCGTCCGGCAGCGCTACGTCGACCTGATGGTCCGCGAGGAAGCCCGCAGCATGGTCCGCACCCGCGCTGCCATCACCCGCACCCTGCGCGAAACCCTGCACGCCAACGATTACATCGAAGTTGAAACTCCCATTGTCCAGCTGGTCCACGGCGGGGCGACCGCGCGGCCGTTCGAAACCCACCTGAACGCCTTCGACCAGAAAATGACCCTCCGCATCGCGCTCGAGCTTTATCTCAAAAGGGCGGTCGTGGGCGGAATTGACCGGGTGTACGAGATCGGCCGGATTTTCCGGAATGAGGGCGTCGATTCGACGCACAGCCCGGAATTCACCATGCTCGAATCCTACGAGGCCTACACCGACCAGTTCGGAATGGCCGAGCGGATGAAGGAAATGATTCTGAATTGCGCCGACGTCCTGGGGATGCGCACCATCGAAACACCCCAGGGGACCATTGACCTCGACGGCGAGTGGAGGTGGCTCGGGGTCTACCCCGGGTTGTCGGAGGTTGTGGGGCAGGAGATCACGCCGGAGACCGATGCGGCGATCCTGATGCGCATCGCCGACGAGCGTGGAGTGTCGGTCGACCCGGCCTGGGATGCCGAAAAGCTTGTCCTTGAGCTGTTCTCGGAACTCGTCGAGCCGACCCTGATCCAGCCCACCTTCGTGTTCGACTACCCGCCCTCCGCCCAGCCGCTCGCCCGGCCCCACCGGAGCAACCCGCGCCTGATCGAGGCGTGGGACCTGATCATCGGCGGCATGGAACGCGGCACCGCCTTCTCGGAGCTGATCGACCCGGTGATCCAGCGCGAGCGGCTCACCGAGCAGTCGCGCCGGGCCGCGGCCGGCGACGAGGAGGCCATGCAGCTCGACGAGGACTTCCTGCGGGCCCTCGAGTACGGCGCCCCGCCCATGGGCGGCATCGGGCTCGGCATCGACCGCCTCGTGATGCTTTTCACCAATACCGGAATTCGGGAATCCATCCTCTTTCCCCTTTTGAAGCCGGAAGCGGGCTGAGCCCATGGAATACCTCGAAGTGCTCCTTCCTTCGGCCACCCTCGCCGTTCTTTTCTACTTTGTGATGCGAACCATCCTCAATGCCGACCGGTCCGAGCGGGAAGCGATGTCCCGGGCCCGGGAACTTCGTGGGGAGGAAGATCGTTCCCGAGATGAACCAACTGAAACCAGCGGCCCGGAGTCCGGGCCGGATATCGACGGAACTAATTCAACGAAGTAATTTTTTGACGGCATCCTGAGCGTGCGCCATAATCTAATTAGGGGATATTCGCACACACGCACTAATTCAGGAGCTCATGGTGGCGCAGAAAGTGAAAATCATCCTCATTGACGACGTAGACGGCGGCGAGGCCGACGAAACCGTCCGGTTTGGCCTCGACGGAGTCCAGTACGAGATCGACCTCTCGGAGGCCCACGCGAAGGAACTGCGTTCGGCGCTGGGAACCTACATCTCCTCGGCCCGGCGCAGCAGCTCCTCCAAGCAGCAGCGCGCCAGTGCCGCCCCCGCCCGGAACCAGGAAGCGGCGCAGATCCGTGAATGGGCGAAGGAAAACGGATACAACGTATCCGCCCGGGGCCGCGTGAACAGCGAAATCGTGGAGGCGTACCGCGCCGCCCAGCGCTGAGCGGGCCGTTCCGCATATTCTCGCCTGTGGCGAACACGCCCCAATTCCTGTGCGGGTACACGTAGCATCGAGTTACGCGTTAGCTAGGAGTGTGTCTCATGTTTGAGAGATTTACAGATCGTGCCCGTCGAGTTGTCGTGTTGGCCCAGGAAGAGGCCCGCATGCTCAACCATAACTACATCGGCACCGAGCACATCCTGCTTGGCCTCATCCATGAGGGTGAGGGTGTTGCCGCCAAGGCTTTGGAGTCACTCAGCATTTCCCTGGGTGCTGTGCGAGAGCAGGTCCAGGAGATTATCGGACAGGGCCAGCAGGCCCCGTCCGGCCATATCCCCTTCACCCCCCGCGCCAAGAAGGTGCTCGAGCTTTCCCTGCGGGAGGCGCTGCAGCTTGGCCACAACTACATCGGCACGGAGCACATCCTGCTCGGCCTCATCCGTGAGGGTGAGGGCGTTGCCGCCCAGGTCCTGGTGAAGCTTGGGGCCGACCTCAACCGGGTCCGCCAGCAGGTCATCCAGCTGCTGTCGGGCTACCAGGGCAAGGAGCCGGCCGCTGCCGGCGGCCAGCAGCAGGAGGGAACTCCGGCGGGTTCAGTCGTGCTCGACCAGTTTGGGCGCAATCTCACCCAGGCCGCGCGTGAATCCAAACTCGACCCGGTGATCGGGCGCGAGAAGGAGATGGAGCGCGTCATGCAGGTCCTCTCCCGGCGCACCAAGAACAACCCGGTGCTGATCGGTGAGCCCGGCGTCGGCAAGACCGCCGTCGTTGAGGGCCTTGCCCAGGCGATCGTCCGCGGGGACGTCCCGGAGACGATCCGCGACAAGCAGCTCTACACGCTCGACCTCGGGTCGCTCGTGGCCGGTTCCCGGTACCGTGGCGACTTCGAAGAGCGGCTGAAGAAGGTGCTCAAGGAGATCCGCACCCGCGGCGACATCATCCTGTTCATCGACGAGATCCACACCCTTGTGGGTGCGGGTGCCGCCGAGGGCGCCATCGACGCGGCATCGATCCTGAAGCCCATGCTCGCCCGCGGCGAGCTGCAGACCATCGGCGCCACGACCCTCGATGAGTACCGCAAGCACATCGAGAAGGACGCCGCCCTCGAGCGCAGGTTCCAGCCGATCCAGGTCGCCGAGCCCTCCGTGGCCCTGGCGATCGAGATCCTCAAGGGGCTGCGCGACCGGTACGAGGCACACCACCGTGTCTCGATCACCGACGGCGCCCTTGCCTCCGCGGCGACCCTCGCCGAACGGTACATCTCCGACCGGTTCCTTCCGGACAAGGCGATCGACCTGATCGACGAGGCCGGTGCCCGGCTGCGCATCCGCAGGATGACCGCCCCGCCGGAGCTCAAGGAGATCGACGACAAGATCGCCGACGTGCGCCGCGAGAAGGAATCGGCGATCGACGCCCAGGATTTCGAAGGTGCCGCGTCGCTGCGCGACAAGGAGCAGAAGCTCCACGACCAGCGCGCCGACAAGGAACGCCGCTGGAAGTCGGGCGGACTCGACGACATCGCCGAGGTCGACGAGGAACTGATCGCCGAAGTGCTTGCGAACTCCACGGGCATCCCGGTCTTCAAGCTCACCGAAGCCGAGTCCTCACGCCTGCTGCACATGGAAGATGAGCTGCACAAGCGGGTCATCGGCCAGAACGAGGCGATCAAGGCGATCTCCCAGGCCATCCGCCGTACGCGGGCCGGCCTCAAGGATCCCAAGCGTCCGGGCGGTTCCTTCATCTTCGCCGGCCCCACCGGCGTCGGCAAGACGGAGCTGGCCAAGGCGCTCGCCGAGTTCCTCTTCGGCGACGAGGATGCCCTGATCACCCTCGATATGTCCGAGTACTCCGAGAAGCACACGGTCTCGCGCCTCTTCGGCGCCCCTCCGGGTTACGTCGGATACGAAGAGGGCGGGCAGCTGACCGAGAAGGTCCGCCGCAAGCCGTTCTCCGTGGTGCTGTTCGACGAGGTGGAGAAGGCGCATGCCGATCTCTTCAACTCGCTGCTGCAGATCCTTGAGGACGGCCGCCTGACCGACAGCCAGGGCCGCATGGTGGATTTCAAAAACACCGTGATCATCATGACCACTAACCTTGGAACCCGCGACATCTCCAAGGGCGTCATGACCGGCTTCCAGTCGGGCACCGACACCAACACCAGCTACAACCGGATGAAGGCGAAGGTCACCGAGGAGCTCAAGCAGCACTTCCGGCCCGAGTTCCTCAACCGCGTCGACGACACCGTGGTGTTCCCGCAGCTGACCCAGAGCGAGATCGTGGAGATCGTGGACCTGTTCCTCGAGCGCCTCGGCAAGCGCATGGCGGACAAGGGCATGACGATCGAGCTGACTCCTGCGGCCAAGGTGCTGCTGGCAACGCGCGGTTACGACCCCGCGATGGGTGCGCGGCCGCTGCGCCGCACCATCCAGCGCGAGATCGAGGACCAGCTGTCCGAGAAGATCCTGTTCGGCGACCTCAAGTCGGGGGAGCGGGTGGAGGTCGACGTCGAGGGCGAAGGCGTCGACGCGAAGTTCACCTTCGTCGGCCACGGCGAGCCGAAGGCCATCGAGGACGCCCCGCCCGCCATCGAGGCGACCGTCCCCGAGTAACATTCCGCAGTATCGAAAGGCCCGCCCCGGGAGACCGGGGCGGGCCTTTCGCGCGCCCGGGGCAGGCCGCATCGGTCCCCGGTGCGCCGGGCGCTTTGTAGACTGGTGCGGGTGAGCCCGTCCTTCCGCATCCGTCCCGCCCGCACCTCCGACGTCGGCGCCATCCGCGCCCTGGTGGCGCCGCTGGCCGACGAGCGGGTCCTGGTCGCCAAGGAGACGGTGGCCTACTACGAGGGTCTCCAGGAGTTCCGCATCGCCGAAGACCCCGACGGCACGGTGCTCGGCTGCGGGGCGCTCCACGTGATGTGGGAGGACCTCGCCGAGGTGCGCACCCTCGCCACCGCCGAATCGGCGAAGGGCCGCGGCGTGGGAACGGCCCTGGTGGAGCGGCTCCTCGCCGATGCCGCCGACCTCGGAGTCCGGCGGGTCTTTTGCCTCACCTTCGAGGTCGAGTTTTTCCGCAAGCGCGGCTTCGAGGTGATGAAGGACCAGTCGCCGGTGGACCCGGAGGTGTATTCGCAGCTCCTGCGCTCCCACGACGAAGGCGTGGCGGAGTTCCTCGACCTGGCCCGGGTGAAGCCGAACACCCTGGGAAACACGCGCATGATCCGCATGCTCTAGGCGGTTCCGTCCGGCTAGAGGTGGTCAGGGCGGCTCCACCCCGATATAGTAAGAGTGCTTAGCATCGCTCGCGGTGCGGTTGGGTTTCCCGGAACCGGGGCCCGAATGCCGAGGGAAGAGGAGTCTAATCATGGGACTGGATGACAAGATCGGAAACAAAGGCGAAGGCCTGGGTGGCAAGATCAAGGAAGGTCTCGGTAAGGCGACGGGCGACCAGAACCTCGAGGCCGAAGGCCACAAGGACCAGACCAAGGCAAGCCTGAAGGATGCCGGCGAGAACATTAAGGACGCCTTCAAGAAGGGCGACCGCTAGAGAACTGCACGGCCCGGATCGCAGCATCCGGCCCGGCCACGGGAGAGCGCCCAGCAAAGGGGCCTCTCCCGCGGTTGTTTAACCGCATCTCACGGCAGGGAAGTGGAAAAACCGCTATAGGAATGGGCCCTGCCACCGGGTATCGTTCATCGTGGCCGGTGCGGTCCACAGGGGGCAGCCGGGCCAAAACCTCGCCCAGCCGAGAAGGAGCGTACCCTCGTGAAAAAGCTCATCAATGACCCCAAGGCCGTCGTCAACGAGTCCGTGGAGGGCTTCGGCCTCGCCCACGCCGACCTGGTCACCGTCCATACCGATCCGCTCTTCGTCGTGCGCAAGGACGCGCCCGTCCAAGGCAAGGTGGGCCTGGTCTCGGGCGGAGGCAGCGGCCATGAGCCCCTCCACGCCGGGTACGTGGGGCGCGGAATGCTCGACGCCGCGGTACCCGGGGCGGTGTTCACCTCGCCGACGCCCGACCAGATCCTGCCCGCGACCACAGCAGTGAACGGCGGGGCCGGCGTGCTCCACATCGTCAAGAACTACACCGGCGACGTCCTGAACTTCGAAACCGCCGCCGAACTTGCAGCGGCCGAAGGCGTTGAGGTCCGTTCCGTGCTCGTCAATGACGACGTCGCGGTCGAGGACTCCCTCTACACCGCCGGGCGCCGCGGGGTCGGCGGGACGGTCTTCGTCGAGCGCATCGCCGGCGCCGCGGCCGAACGCGGCGACGACCTCGAGGCGGTCACCGCGGTGGCGCAGCGGGTGATCGACAATGTGCGCTCCATGGGCGCCGCGCTCGCGCCGAGCACCGTCCCCCACGCCGGGGTCCCCAGCTTCGACCTCGCCGAGGATGAGATCGAGATCGGCATTGGAATCCATGGCGAGCCGGGCCGGCACCGCATCGCCATGGAGAACGCCGACGGCATCACCACGCGCCTGCTCGAGCCGATCACGGCCGACCTCAACCTCGGCTCGGGGGACCGGGTCCTGCTGATGGTCAACGGCATGGGCGGTAGCCCCGCCAGCGAGCTCTACATCGTCTACCGCAAGGCCGTCGCCCTCCTGAAGGAGCGCGGGGTCACGGTGGAGCGGTCCCTCGTGGGCAACTACATCACCGCCCTCGAGATGGAGGGCGCCTCGCTGACGGTGCTGAAGCTCGATGACGAGATGATCACCCTGTGGGATTCCCCGGTCTCCACCGCCGCGCTGCGGTGGGGGGTCTAGGCGTGGCGCTCGACGCCGGATGGGCCCAGGAGTGGCTGCGCGCCGCCGCGCGCGCGGTCGCCGAGAACCGGACGAAGCTGATGGAGCTTGACCGCGCGATCGGCGACGCCGACCACGGCGAGAACATGGATCGGGGCTTCGCCGCGGTCGTCGCCAAGCTCGACGCCGGCCCGCCGCCGGCCACTCCGGCCGAGGTGCTCAAGGCCGCGGCGATGACCCTGATGTCAACGGTCGGGGGAGCATCCGGGCCGTTGTACGGCACGGCACTGCTGCGTGCGGCGACCTCCCTCGGCGACGCGGCGGAGGCACAGCCCGACGCCGTCGTGGCCATGCTTTCTGCCGCCCGGGACGGAATCGTCGCCCGCGGCAAGGCCGAAAGCGGCGATAAGACAATGATCGACGCGTGGACCCCGGCGGTGGAGGCCGCGGCGACGGCTGCCTCCGCCGGTGCCGCGGCGGGTGCGGTCCTCGCCGCGGCCGCCAACGCGGCGCAGGCCGGTGCCGTGGCCACCGATCCGCTGGTGGCGCGCAAGGGCCGGGCCAGCTACCTCGGGGAGCGCAGCGCCGGCCACCGCGATCCCGGTGCCGTGTCGACGGCCCTGATCCTCGCGGCCGCGGCCGAGGCCGCCGGGGAGCCCGGATGAGCGTTGGCCTGGTCATCGTCTCCCACAGTGCCAAGATCGCGGAGGGGGTATGCGAGCTCGCCGCCCAGATGGCCGCGGACGTCCGCCTGGTCCCGGCCGGGGGAACTGACGCCGGCGGCGGGGCGGCACGGATCGGGACAAGCTTCGAAAAGGTTGCGGACGCCATCACGAAAGCCGGTCAGGGGGACGGGGTGGTCATCCTCACCGACCTCGGTTCGGCCGTAATGACCGCCGAAATGGCGCTCGAGTTCCTCGATGAGGACGAGCGCGCCACGGTGCGCCTCGCCAGCGCCGCCCTCGTCGAGGGGGCGGTTGCCGCAGCGGTGCAGGCGCAGGCGGGCGGCTCGATCGAGGAAGTCCTGCGCGCGGCCGAGGAGGCCGTTGTCTCCATCCGGCCCGAGGCCCTCGAACCCTTCGTGAGCCGGTCGGCCGCCGCACCCGGAGCCACCAGGGCCCCGGCTCCCGAGGGGCCGTCGGCCAGCGGATCCTGGGTCCTCCCCAACGACATGGGCCTCCACGCCCGTCCTGCTGCGGTCCTTGCCAGGGGTCTGACCGACCTCGATGCGGAGGTTACAGTCAACGGCATCGACGGCAAGTCGGTAATGCTCCTGATGAGCCTTGGGCTGGGCAAGGGCAAGACGGTGAGCGCCCGGGCGGTGGGACCTGACGCGGAGGCGGCCATCGAACTGATCGGAGCGGCCGTGGAGGACGGGTTCGGTGAAATGAACCAGGACCCGCAGCACTAGGACTCACGGGATCGGGACAGGCTGCGTCAGGACCGGCTGCGTCGGCAGCGGCCGGCGCCAGGGCGGGTCCCACGCCACCGGACCGGCGCTGTCCGGCGCCGGGATTTCCTACGCGGGCAGCTGAATTCCGGCTGCTGTCTCCTCGGCCAGGCCGTCGTCGAGCAGGCCCGCAAGGGCTCGCCCGCGCTGTTTCTCGGGTGCCCCCAGCCCGTGCAGCCGGGAGAGCGCCGCGGACAGGGGGCCCTCCCCGCCCACCCCGAGGTCGACGGGCCCGCTCAGCAGCACGTCCCGAACCACCGGGCCTTCGGCCTCGCGCAGCACCGCCAGGACCGCCCCGCGGACCTGGCGGTCGGTTCCCGCCCACGCCTGGCCCTTCGGGACATACTCGGCGGCGGGGCGGCCCGCGGCAAGCCAGGCACAGGAAGTCCGCAGCGGGCACTGCTCACACCCCGGGCTCCGCGCAGTGCACACGAGCGCCCCGAGTTCCATCACTGCGGCGTTCCAGCGCACCGACTCGGCGGGCTCCGCCGGGAGCAGGTCGGCGGCAAGGCGCATTTCCGCTGCGGTCAGGGAGCGCGCGGGCAGGGCGCTGCCGGTGACGGCGCGGGCGTGCACGCGGCGGATATTGGTGTCCACGACATTTTCGCGCTGCCCGAATGCGAAGGCCGCCACCGCGGCGGCTGTGTAGCTTCCCACTCCGGGCAGTGCCAGCAGTTCTCCATAGGTTTCCGGGACGGCCCCGCCGTGGCGGTCGACGAGAGCCGCGGCCGCCGCATGCAGGCGCAGGGCGCGGCGCGGGTATCCAAGCCGTCCCCAGTGCCGCACCGCCTCACCGGGGGCCGCGGCGGCGAGGTCCGCGGGGGAGGGCCAGCGGGCCATCCACTGTTCCCAGACGGGAAGCACCCGCACCACGGGCGTCTGCTGCAGCATCACCTCGCTGACCAGCACGCCCCACGCGGAGCGGTCCGGGCTGCGCCAGGGAAGGTCCCGGGCAGCTGAATCAAACCACTCAATGACGGACCGGTGCAGGGCTGGAAGGTCCCGCCGAGAAAACATTCGAACTCCTGAGAACAATTCTTCCTACTCTACTGACCGGCGTGGTGCCTCCGGCAATCGGCGCGGAATCCCTAGCCTTGGACCATGGAATCAGCAGGCAGTCAGCGCCTTTCCGGAAGCTCCGGGTACCCGCCGCGCCGACCAAGCCCGGCCGTTTACCGCAGACGGCGGCTGGTAGCCGCAATTCTGGCACTGCTCGTGATCGCAGGGCTGGCGGTCGGCGCCAAGTTCGTCGCCGACGCCCTCGCCGGGAACACCCCGGCGGCGAAGGCCGGTTCCGCCCCGGCAGCCCAGGAGACGGCCTCCGCTGCGCCATCCAAACCCGCCCCAGCGGCGAAATGCGACGAGAAGTCGGTGTCCGTCGAGGCGGTCACCGACGCGGGAACCTACGGGCGGGAGCAGAAACCCGCCTTCACCCTGGTGGTCCGCAATGACGGCGACGCGCCGTGCAAGGTCAATGTCGGCACCTCCCAGATGGAGTTCCAGGTCACGAGCGCCTCAGACCGAATCTTCTCGTCGGTCGACTGCCAGGACGGCTCGGAGGACCTCCTGAAGGACATCGCCCCCGGTGCTGAGGAAAAGGCGTCCTTCACCTGGGACCGGATCCGCAGCATGCCCGGATGCGAGGCCGTCGAGGCAACACCCGGCCCCGGCACCTACACCCTGACCACGAAACTCGGGAGCCGGACCAGCCCTCCGGCCACCTTCGTCCTCGAGTAACCCGACCGGGACTGGCGCCGGGCCGGCCGGCTACATGAACCGGTCGAGCAGCGACGTCTCGGCGATGCGGGAAAGGCCCTCGCGCACGGTGCGGGCCCGCTGTTCACCGATGCCGTCGACCGCCATCAGGTCCTCGATATTGGCGGCCATCAGGTTCTGGAGGCCGTCGAAGTGGTCGACGAGCCGGGTCGCTACGGCGGGCGGCACGGCCTTGATGCCCGAGAGCAGCCGGTATCCCTTGGGCTGGACGACGGCGTCGAGGGAATCGGTCGAGGGGTTGAACCCGAGGACGCTGGCGATTGTCCCGAGGTCGATCAGGTCGGTGGAGCTGAAATTCTGGAGGGTGGCCACCCGCTCCTCGGGGGAGGCGCCGTTGCTGCTGGGATCCATGTAGTCGCGCAGGACCATTTCACTGCCCGGCCCGAGGCCCGTCGTGAGTTCTTCCACCTGCAGCGACAGCAGGCGTCCGTCCACCCCGAGCTCAAGGACATACTGGGAGATCTCCTCGGAGATCCGCCGGACCATCTCCTGGCGCTGCAGGGTGATGGCGACGTCCCGCACGGTGACCATGGCCTCGATCTCCAGGGCCGACAGGGAGTTGGTGACCTGGTCGAGGCGGGCACGGTACCGCTCGAGGGTTGCCAGGGCCTGGTTGGCGCGGGCGAGCACCGGCTCCGACCCCTCCAGGACGTGCCTCAGCCCGTTCACGTACAGGGCGATGATCTGCATCGACTGGCTGACGGAAATCACCGGAACGCCGGTCTGGATCGCCACCCGCTCGGCGGTCCGGTGGCGGGTGCCCGACTCCTGAGTCGGGATGGTGCTGTCCGGCACGAGCTGGACGGCGGCCCTCAGGATATTGCTCGCATCCCGGTCGCAGACAATGGCCCCATCCATCTTCGCGAGCTCGCGCAGGCGGGTCGGGGAGAAGTCGATGCCGATGTCGAAGCCGCCGGAGCAGATGGAGTCGATGGTCCGGTCGAAGCCCAGGACGATCAGCGCACCGGTCCGGCCGCGGAGGATCCGTTCGAGTCCGTCGCGCAGCTGCGTTCCGGGTGCGACCCGGGCCAGGGTGGCCTTGAGGGCGTCCTCGGGGCTACGGGGCATCGTGCCATCCTTTCAGCGTCCGCGCGCCGTTGGGGACCGCGTGGTGGGGTGGCCCGGGAAGTGGCGCCGGGCCGAGGCGGGCACGGAAATTCCACGCAGCCGATCACAATACTAGTGGGCGCGCCCGGATTTTCCGGTGTCGGTGTTCGCCCGCGGCCAGTTCCCGCCGGCCCCGGCGGACGTCCGGGGACCCGGCGCCGCCGCGCAGGAAGCCGTGAGAGCGGCGCGCCTGGACCGGCCTAGAAGATCAGTGCCAGTGCCTCGGTGAGGGTAGAGACCTCCCGCACAGTGAAGCCCTTGGGGACCGGCCCGGGTCCATTGGGGGAGGCCGGGACGACGGCGTGGGTGAAGCCGAGCCTTTCAGCCTCGTGGATCCGCCGCGAGATTCCCGGCACCGGCCGCACCTCGCCGGCCAGCCCGACCTCCCCGAAGGCGATCAGCCGGGCCGGCAGCGGCTGGTTGGTCTTGGCCGACGCCACGGCCAGGGCGACGGCGAGATCGGTGGCCGGCTCGGAGAGTTTCACCCCGCCGACCGTCGCCACATAGCTGTCGTCCTTGGACAGGCTGAGCGAGGCGCGCTGCTGAAGCACGGCGAGCAGCATGGCCACCCGGGCACTGTCAAGACCGCTGGTGGCCCGCCGCGGCTGCGCGTTGGCCGATTCGGCCAGCAGCGCCTGGACCTCGGCGAGCAGCGGTCGCCGTCCCTCGAGGGTGACGGTGATGCAGGTTCCCGAGACCGGGTCCTTGGTCCGCGAGACGAAAAGGCCGCTCGGGTCGGCGAGCCCCTCGATGCCCGCGTCCGTCAGGTCGAAGCAGCCGACCTCGTCGGTTGGTCCGTACCGGTTCTTCACCGCCCGCAGCAGCCTCAGGCGCGAGTGCCGCTCGCCCTCGAACTGGCACACAACATCGACGAGGTGCTCAAGGAGGCGCGGCCCGGCGATCGAGCCGTCCTTGGTGACATGGCCCACCAGCAGGGTGGTCATATTCGTTGACTTGGCGGCGTTGATCAGGGATGCGGCCACCTCGCGAACCTGCGTCACGCCTCCGGCGGAACCGTCGACGGCCGCACTGCTGAGGGTCTGCACGGAGTCGACGATCAGCAGGGCCGGGCGGATCTTCTCGACCTGGCCCAGCGCCTGGCCAAGGTCGGTCTCGGCGCTGAGGTAGAGGGTGTCGGCGACGGCCGCTATCCGCTCGGCGCGCAGCTTCACCTGCGCAGCTGACTCCTCGCCGGTGACATAGAGGACATCCCGTCCCAGCCGGGCCACCCGGGCCGCGACGTCAAGCAGCAGGGTCGACTTGCCCACTCCGGGTTCACCGGCCAGCAGGATGACGGCCCCGGGGACAAGCCCGCCGCCGAGCACCCGATCCAGCTCGTCGATGCGCGTGGCCTGGAAAGCGGCGGTGGTGGCATCGACGTCGGCGATGCGCTGGGCCACCTGGGTGACAACCGCCGCCGCCGTGGTGCGGGCCACCGGCTGGCCGGTCTCCTCGACCGTGCCCCAGGCCTGGCACTCCCCGCACCGGCCGACCCACTTCGCCGTCGTCCAGCCGCACTCGGCACACCGGTAGGTGGGGGTGGTGCCGCGTCCGGAGCGCGCAGCTGCTGTCTTTGTTGCCATCCCCTCAGCCTAGCGGCGCCCCCGGACATTCGAGCCGGCACTGACATTCGGACCCGCACTGACATTCGGACCGGCGCCGCCTCCGGGTCAGAGCCGGGGAAGGTACCCAGCCGCCTCGTCGTGGGTGAGTCCCGACGCCTGGAGGAGGTCCACAACGAGGGGGCGGAACAGCAGGATCAGCCCCTCACCCTCGAGCCGCGACACGTTCAGCTTGGCCGGGTGGAGCTGGGTGGCGACCGCCGCGAGGTCGTTGCGGGCGGAGCGGAGGTTCAACCGCCGCTCCGCGGGGTGGGAACCGGCAAGACCTCGGGCGAGCACTGTGACGGCATCCGCAGTGTCCTCAAGGGCGTGGCTCAGGGAGGCGATGGCCTCATCGCTCAGCGCGGCGTGGTTGATCACGGAGGTCAGCCGCCGCGAGAAGACGCGGCTGTTGCGCACCGCCAGGTCGATCGCCTCGATTGAGCGCTCAAGGGAGCCAAGTTCGTCGCGGTGCCGGCGCTGGACGGGGGAGATCAGGGCGACCTCCTGGGCTGCCCGCAGGCTCTTCATCAGCGCGTCCAGGGGTGGCTGGGTGTTCCGGGCGCGCACCAGGGCATGCCAGGCCAGGGTGGAGTCGCTGCGGGAGAGCGCGTCCGCGTCCTCGCGCAGCACCGCGGCCAGCTCCTCAAGGAGGTCCTGCACCTCGGATTTCGGCGCTCGGCGGGGGTCCCGCGGCACCAGCATCGTGATGATCAGCGCGAACAGCCCGCCGACGACGGCGTCGGCGCTGCGGGTGAACGGCCCTCCCTCGGGTGCGGGCAGGAGGACGACCAGCAGCGACTGCAGGCCCAGCTGGGTGGTGAAGATGGTGCCGCTGTCGAGGAACCGCGCCAGCAGGATCGAGACGAACAGGACGATGGCCGCCTGCCAGATGCCGGTCCCCAGCAGCGCGAGGAGCACGTCGCCCAGGGCGATGCCCAGGGTGCATCCGAGCCCCACCTCGAGCACCCGGCGCAGGCGGGGATCGCTTGAGAACCCGAGGGCGATCATTGAGGAGGTCGCGGCGAACAGGGGGCCGTCGTGGCCGAGCACCTGCTCCGCGAAGGCGTAGGCGCCCACGGCGCAGACCGTAATCTGCAGCGCCATCAGGACCGAGTTGGAGCTTCGCTTGAACCCGACCCGGCTCCGGTTGCCCAGGAAGGCTGTTGCAGCGGAAATTCCTCGGCGGGGCATGGGTTCAGTTTCGCATAGGAGGCCAATGGACCTGCCGTGTTCACCTTCCGTTCATCTTTTGGGGCCAGTCTCGTTAACTGACCTGCCTACCGTGAGGGATGTACAAGGACGCGTACACCCCTCCCGGGTGTCTCCTGCGCACTGACGTTCAAACCCTGGAAGGGGCAATATCAAGTGAAGGTTCTTCGCTTCGGCCGTGCAGCGGCGGTTATTTCCGTGGCCGCCCTGGCTCTGACCGCGTGTGGCTCGGACAATGCCACGAACGCCCCCGCAGGTGAGGCCGGCCCCGCCGAGTCCACCGCCGCCGCCGTGTCGGGCACCCTCACCGGTGCCGGCTCGTCCGCCCAGAACGCCGCCATGACGGCCTGGCAGTCCGGTTTCCAGACCGCCCAGAGCGGCGCCACGGTCCAGTACTCGCCCGACGGCTCCGGCGCCGGCCGCGACGCCTTCCTGGCCCAGGGCGTCCAGTTCGCCGGATCCGACGCCGCACTCGACGACGAAGAGTACGAGGCGTCCAAGGAGATCTGCGGCCCCGACGGCGCGATCAACATCCCCGCCTACGTCTCCCCGATCGCCGTGGCCTTCAACCTGCCCGGCATCGAATCGCTGAACCTCGACGCCGACACGATCGCCTCGATCTTCCGCGGCGAGATCGAAACCTGGGACGACGAGGCAATCGCCTCGCAGAACGAGGGCGTCGAGCTCCCCGACACGGCGGTCACCGTCGTGCACCGCAGCGACGAATCCGGAACGACCGAGAACTTCACCGAGTACCTCGCCCAGGCGGCTCCCGAAGTATGGACCGATGAAGCCTCCGGCGAGTGGCCGTCGGCCATCGTCGCCGAGAACGCCCAGGGCACCAACGGCGTCGTCTCCACGACCTCCTCCACCGAAGGCGCGGTCACCTACACTGACGCCTCGGCCGTTGGGGATCTTGGCCAGGTCCACGTGTTGGTCGGCGAGGAGTACGTCGAGCTGAGCTCCGAAGCCGCCGCGCTCGCCGTCGAAGCCGCGACGCCGATCGAGGGCCGCTCCGAGGTCGACATGTCCCTCGAACTCGAGCGCGACACCGAGGAGTCCGGGGCCTACCCCGTCGTCCTCCTGTCCTACCACATCTACTGCTCCACCTACGAGGACCAGGAGACGGTTGACCTGGTCAAGGCCTTCGCCTCGTACGCGGTCAGCGAGCAGGGCCAGCAGGATGCCTCCGAGTCGGCAGGGAACGCGCCGATCTCCGAGACCCTCCGCGAACAGGCCCTGACAGCCATCGATTCGATCACCGTTGCCTCCTAGGCACACCTCCGCAGCTGCCCCGTCCGGTCGTTCAACGACCGGGCGGGGCACTCCGCTGTTCACGCACAGACCGGCTGGGGCGGTCGGTTTGTAATGGCTGGAGGAACGATGAACACTATCCAAGGCACTAGAAGAGACATCGAGTGCACTCCAGCACAACAGTTCCGAAGGGTTTAGCAGTGTCCACCACTACGTTGACCGAGACCCGCGGCGCGGGCCAGTCCGGAGACAAGATCTTCTCCGGTGCCACCCTCGCCGCCGGCTGTCTCATCCTCGCCGTCCTCTTCAGCGTGGCGATGTTCCTGCTGGTGCAGGCGCTCCCCGTGGCCGGCGCCGACCCCGCCGAAATCACCGGAGGGGAGGGGTTCTCCACCTACATCTTCCCCATCGTCATCGGAACGGTTGTGGCCGCGGCCATCGCCCTGCTGATCGCCACCCCGCTGGGGATCGGCGTCGCGCTGTTCATCTCCCACTACGCCCCCCGGCGCCTCGCACAGAGCTTCGGCTACGTCATCGACCTGCTCGCCGCGATCCCCTCAGTGGTGTACGGCGCGTGGGGCTACGCGGTGCTCGCCCCGGAACTGGCCAAGGGATACGCATGGCTCGCTGAGAACCTCGGCTGGATCCCCATCTTCGAGGGCCCCGCCAGCCAGACCGGTCGCACGATGCTCACGGCAGGGATCGTCCTGGCCGTCATGGTGCTGCCCATCATCACCTCCCTGAGCCGGGAAATCTTCCTCCAGACCCCCAACCTCCACGAGGAGGCGGCGCTGGCCATGGGAGCCACCCGCTGGGAAATGATCCGCATGGCGGTCCTTCCCTTCGCCCGCCCCGGCATCATCAGCGCCGCGATGCTCGGCCTTGGCCGTGCGCTCGGTGAAACCATGGCCGTCGCCCTCGTCCTTTCGGGCGGAGCGCTCACCGCGAGCCTGATCGCCTCCGGCAACCAGACCATCGCCGCCGAGATCGCGCTCAACTTCCCCGAGGCCTTCGGGCTCCGGCTCAGCGAACTCATCGCCGCCGGTCTCGTGCTGTTCGTCATCACCCTGGCCGTCAATATGGTGGCGCGCTGGATCATCACCCGCCACAAAGAATTCTCGGGGGCCAACTAATGACCAGCGCAACCCTGGCCCGCCGGCAGTCCCACCTCACCAAGGGGAAGCTGCCCTCCTACGCCGTGTGGCTCGTCCTCGGTGCGGCCCTCGTCTTCGGGGCGGCCGCTGCCTCCCTCGTGGGCTTCAGCGCCGTGTCCTGGGGCCTCTTCTCCGCCCTGTTCTTCCTCCTGGCTGCGACCGCGGTGACCGCGGTCGTCGAAGGCGGACGCAAGGCGACCGACTCGCTGGCTACCTACCTGGTGTACGGGGCCTTTATCGTGGCGCTCCTGCCGCTGCTGTCGGTGCTGTGGACCGTGCTCGAGCGCGGCCTGCCCGGACTCTCCTACGACTTCCTGTTCACCTCGCTCAACGGGGTGACCGGCGCCGTTGACAACGCCTCGGTCGCCAACGGCACGCCCGTGCTCGGCGGTGCCTACCACGCGGTGGTCGGCACCCTGCAGATCACCCTGTGGGCGACGGCGATCTCGGTGCCCATCGGGCTGCTCGCCGCCGTGTACCTCGTCGAGTACGGCACGGGCGGTCCGCTCACCCGGGCCATCACCTTCTTCGTCGACGTGATGACCGGCATCCCCTCGATCGTCGCCGGCCTGTTCGCCGCGGCCCTGTTCGGGCTGCTGTTCGGCCCCGGAACCCGCACGGGCTTCGTGGCCGCCGTCGCGCTCTCGGTCCTGATGATCCCCGTGGTGGTGCGCTCCACCGAGGAAATGCTCAAGATCGTGCCGAACGAACTGCGTGAGGCGGCCTACGCCCTGGGCGTGCGGAAGTGGCGCACCATCACGAAGGTGGTCATCCCCACCGCCATCTCCGGTATCGCCTCCGGCGTAACCCTCGCGATTGCGCGGGTGATCGGCGAGACGGCTCCTATCCTTGTAACGGCGGGTTTTGCCAGCGCCATCAACTGGAACGTCTTCAGCGGCTGGATGAGCACCCTGCCCACCCTGATCTACTACCAGATCCTCACGCCGACCTCCCCCACCAACACCGATCCCAGCACCCAGCGCGCCTGGGCGGCGGCGCTCCTGCTGATCCTGATGGTCATGCTGCTGAACCTCGCTGCCCGCCTGATCGCCCGTATGTTCGCCCCCAAGACAAGCCGCTGAGCTTTTCGCGGCAAAACGAATAAGGAAAACATGTCCAAGCGAATCGACGTCAAGGACCTCAATGTCTACTACAGCAAGTTCCTTGCTGTTGAGGGCGTCAACATTGAAATCAAGCCCCGCTCGGTCACCGCCTTCATCGGGCCCTCCGGCTGCGGCAAGTCGACCTTCCTGCGCACCCTGAACCGCATGCACGAGGTCATCCCCGGCGCACGGGTCGAGGGTGAGGTGCTCCTCGACGGAGACAACCTCTACGACCAGAATGTCGACCCCGTGAACGTCCGCAGCCAGATCGGCATGGTCTTCCAGCGGCCCAACCCGTTCCCCACTATGTCCATCCGGGACAACGTGCTGGCCGGCGTGAAGCTCAACAACAAGCGGATCAGCAGGTCCGACGCCGATAACCTCGTCGAGAAGTCCCTGCGCGGTGCGAACCTCTGGAACGAGGTCAAGGACCGCCTGGACCGCCCGGGCTCGGGACTCTCCGGCGGCCAGCAGCAGCGCCTGTGCATCGCCCGGGCGATCGCCGTGTCACCCGAGGTGATCCTTATGGACGAGCCGTGCTCGGCGCTCGACCCCATCTCCACCCTCGCCATCGAGGACCTGATCAACGAACTCAAGAACGACTACACGGTCGTGATCGTCACCCACAACATGCAGCAGGCCGCCCGCGTGTCGGATAAGACCGCGTTCTTCAACATCGCGGGCACAGGCAAGCCCGGCAAGCTCATCGAGTACGGCGAGACCGCGACGATCTTCAGCAAGCCCACCGTCAAGGCCACCGAGGACTACGTCTCGGGCCGCTTCGGATAGGCCCGGCCCGCTCCTCGGCCCCACCGCCGCCCGGAACCCTCCGGACGGCGGTGGGGCCGATGCGGTTAAGGCCCGGGCGGACGGGCGCCGGGATCCGGGCCGGGAGCCTAGAGCAGCGGGCTCAGGGCCAGGAAGAAGATGGCGCCCAGCAGGCCGGCGACGGCGGCCGTGGCAACCCACACGATGAGGATCCGCAGCAGCTCGGTGCCCCGCACGGAGGCGAAACGCTGGTTCGCCCCGGCCCCGACGATCGCCGACGTCATCGTGTGGGTGCTTGAAAGCGGCACCTGGAGGGAGATGGCGCCGATGAACAGCATGGCCGTGCTCACGCCCTGGGCGCTCATGCCGCGCAGCGGATCGATCCGAACCAGCCGGTTCGCCAGGGTGTGGGTGATGCGCCAGCCGCCGAAGGCCGAGCCGCAGGCCAGCAGCGCCGCGGCGAACAGCTGGACCCACAACGGCATCTCCCCGCCGCTTGAGGCCCCGGCGGCGACAAGTGCCAGCAGGATGACGGCCATGGTGCGCTGCCCGTCCTGGAGGCCGTGGCCCAGTGCGAAGGCGCCGGCGAGGACGGACTGGGCCATCCGGTTCCCCCGGTTGACCCGGCGGGGCGAGTTGTGCCGCAGCGCCCAGGTCGCCACGAACACCAGGGCGTATGCCAGGAGATATGCCACCACGGGGGAGAGCAGCAGCGGCAGGACGATCTGAAAGAAAAAGACCCGCTCCGAACCCGTTACGGACGCCCCACTCATCAGCTGTGACGCGCCGCCGGCTCCGATGATTCCGCCGATCAGCGCATGGGTCGACGACGACGGCTTGCCCCGGTACCACGTGAAAAGGCCCCAGCAGCCGGCTCCGATCAGTCCCGCCAGCAGGATCCCCAGGCCGGTGGTGCCCGGCGGCAGGCGCAGCCCCGCGTCGGTGAAGAACAGCGCCAGCGAAGTGCTCAGCAGCGCGCCGGTGAGGCTGAACGCCGCAGCCAGCAGCACCGCGATCGTTGGGGTCAGAGCGCGGGTGCGCACCGCCGTCGCGACCGAGTTCGACACATCATGGAAGCCGTTGAGGAACGCAAAGCCGCCGGCGCATCCGATGACGGCCGTCAGCAGGAAGAGCTCCACCTAGGATTCCTTGACCAGGATGCTGCCCACATGGGTGGCGACCTTGCGGATGTCCTTGGTCACCTCGACGAGCTGGTTGGCGATGTCGCGGTGCCGGGCGTACGCCAGCGGCTTGTGCTCCCCGAGCAGTTCGGCGCACCAGCTGCGGTGGGTGCGTTCGGCCCGGCGGGCGAGGCGCAGGATCTCGATCCAGTACTCCTCGAGTTCGTCCATCGAGTCGAGGCGCTGCATGGCGGTGGCGGTCAGTTCCGCCTGCCGGTTGATGACCTCGAGCTGTTCGGCCGCGCGCTGGCTGAGCCGGCTGAGCTTGTACAGGGCGATCAGCTCCGCGGCGCCGTCGAGCTTTTCGATCGCCTCGTTGAGCAGGCGGGAAAGGGTGTAGAGATCCTCGCGGGGGAGCGGGTTCACGAACGAGGTCCGCATCGAGGTCAGCAGGGCGAAATGCAGGTCGGTCGAGACCGCTTCGTGCTGGTGCATCTCCTCGGCCAGGCGGTCGTACTCCTCGGTTGTGGCGCCGAGCACCGCCGACATCGTACCCACCCCGAGCACGAGCTGCCGCGCCATGCGGGAGAGCAGTTCGAGGCCCGCGTTTTCCTGTGGAAAGAGGCGTAACTTCACTGATGCTTCCCTGTCTCAGGCACGGCGGCAGAACTAACGAACGGGGGGCGCACTGCGTCTGGGCGCGGTAATGGCGTCGAACCGGGAGCGCCTCTCGGCGGAAGGCCGCTCGAAGCGGCTGAGTGTTGAAGCCCGGGGGTTCCACGGTCCGACGCCGGTTTTAGTCTTCTACTCCGTTGCGCCGGTGTCAACATCGTGACCTGCGCCCGCCTAGTCAAGCTCCCCCCGCCGCCAGGCGGCCGCCGCGTGTTCAAGGTCCTCGGCGGTCTTGATCAGCCGGTGCGAGTTCTTCGTCAGTTTCGCTGCGTGGGCTTCGTTTGAATGGTGGGCCTGCTCCGCATGGTTCACCTGGCCCAGCGCGACCACCCGGCAGAAAGCGGCGAAGCGTTCGAGGGCGACGTCGAAATCCCCCTCGAAGGCCCCGGAAAGGATCTTGTCGGCCATATCGGTCATCTCGGTGGCACCCGGGGGTTCGGCGACGCCGGCGACAACCTTCGAGACCTGGGCCACCTCCTTGCCCGAGGTGAAGTAGGAGGCGATGCGCTCCGGGTCCTTTTGCGTCGCGGCGCGCAGGGCGTAGAGGCGCCACAGGGCACCGGGCAGGGACCGCGCCGGGCTCTCGGCCCACATCTCCGCCACGGCCTCAAGGCCCTGTTTGTCGGCGAGTTCGACCAGCCGGCGGGTCACCTCGGGGTCGTCGGATTCCCGCCCGTGGTGCACCAGCGCATGCGCTGCCATGTGTGCGGCCTCGGAGACCCTGGACGGGTCGATCCCGCCGGCGAAGATCTCGAAATCGACCGGGGCGAAGGGCTTCGGTTTATGCGGCCGTGGGCTTTTGTTGTTGTAGTCGCCGTCCATGAAATGAGGATACTCCTGCTACGGAAGGCCGTTCGAAGGCGATGACTCAGCGTTCCGGAAGGATGGACACCGCGGTGGTGCGGGTGAAGAGGGAAGGCCCGTGGTGAGAGTCCCGGTGCAACGCCCCGGGGGTGTTTGGGATAAAGTTAAAAAGTCGCCCGGGCTGGTGAAACCGGTTCGGAGGCGGCGGGCCTTTAGCTCAGCTGGTAGAGCATCGGACTTTTAATCCGTGGGTCGTGGGTTCGAGCCCCACAGGGCCCACTCCTCCGGGAGTGCCGACAACCCCGCCCGGCACCGCGCCGGGCGGGGTTTTCTGCGTCCGGGCCGATCCGGAGGCGGGGGATTGACTACGGCCCGTGGTGCGTCTGCAATGGAGGGGTAACCGCCCGCCGGGCCGAGGGTCCGGACGGCACCTGCGAAAGTAGTCCGATGCCCGCCGCCACCGCTCTGATCGTTGCAGCCGCTGCCATAGCGGCGCTGGTCGGCTGTGCCGCCTGGCGCATCGACGCCGCCCTCAAGCGCCGTGCGGACGCCGATACGCTCTTCTGGCTCGCCTTCGCCTCACTCCTGGCCCTGGTCGCCGGATGCCTCGCTGCGGTCCCGGCGGGTGCCGGTGGCGCCGCGGCCGCGGCTGCGCTGATAGCAACCACCGCAGGGACCGTTTGGCTCGGGCTGAGGGAGCAGCGGCGGGCCGGGACCCGTAGGACGGCGGCCGCCTCCGGCCGGCTGCGCTCCCTTGAGGCCCGGCACGACGCCGTGCTGCGCCGCTGGGCGGCCTACGAGCTCGACCCGGCACTGGCCCTGAACTACCCGGCAATGACCGACACCCGCGGGCCCGAGTCGCGCCGGGTGCTTGCCGCCATGCGCGAAGCCCTGAACCGGCGCCGGGCCCTCGAGCCTGAGCCGGCAGCGGCATCGGGCCAGGGGTCCGGGACCGGTTCCCTCCTGGCCGACTACGCCGCGTCGGTCCTGGCGTTGGAGCGGGCCCTGGGTGCGGCGGAGGCGGCCGCCGGCGTCGAACCGACGCAGGGACCCGCGCGGCTGCAGGAGGAGCCCCAGCGGCGACGCGTGGGCCCCCCTCGGGCGCCGTCACCCGAGGCGTAACGGGCCGAGGTCCAGGCGCGGAGTCCGACGCCGCCCCTCGGCCGGAGCTCGGAGGTCCCGTCTCCGGAAGCTCCAGTTCGAAATCGTTATGGTCCAGGCGGTGCCGCCCCGGCTGCCGCCCGGTAGGGTTTGATACCGGACAAGGGATGATACGGAAGGGACTCATGCGCTTTTTGAGACGGTGCTCTCTCGTGCTGACGGCTGCCGCAATGGTCGCGGTCGGTGGAGTTTTCGCCACCGGATCCGCAGCGGTTCCCGCCTCCGCGGTTCCCGTCCCCGCAGAGCCCGCCGCGCACGTGGTGGTGGGGGAGAAGGCCGCAGGGACTTCCCCGGTCCGGGTCGCAACCTACAACGCCAGCCTCAACCGGCAGAACCCCGGGGACCTGGTCCGCGAGCTGTCAGGCACCACGAGCACCCAAGCGCGGGCGGTCGCAGGAATCATCCAGGCCACCGCACCCGACGTGGTGCTCCTCAACGAATTCGATTACGACCCCGATCACCGCGCAGCCGAGCTTTTCCGCACCAACTACCTCGCGGTCGGCACGGGCGGCGCTCGGGGCATCACCTACCCCTACGTCTACACCGCGCCGTCCAATACCGGTGTTCCCAGCGGCCTGGACCTCAATAACGACGGCGTCATCGGCGGGCCGGACGACGCGTTCGGCTACGGGGCCTTCGAGGGCCAGTACGGCATGGTTCTCTACTCGAAATATCCGATCGATACGGCCAACGTCCGCACCTTTCAGAACTTCAAGTGGAGCGACATGCCCGGCGCGCTGCTTCCGACCGACCCGGTGTCGGGCGGAGCCGACTGGTACTCCGCCGACGAACTGGCCCAGGTGCGGCTCTCCAGCAAATCCCACTGGGATGTTCCGGTGATCATCGGCAGGAAGTCGATCCACATCCTGGCCAGCCACCCCACGCCGCCGGTCTTCGACGGACGCGAGGACCGCAACGGCAGGCGCAACAACGATGAGATCCGGTTGTGGGCCGACTACATCGAAGGCGGGAAGGCGGCGGCCTACCTCTACGACGACCAGGGCCGGTGGGGCGGGCTCGACGGGGGCGAGCGGTTCGTCATCCTGGGTGACCAGAACAGCGATCCCCTGGACGGCGACTCGATCGCGGGCTCGATCGACCAGCTCCTGATCCACCGCCTGGTGCATGACCCGCTGCCCTCCTCCGAAGGGGCGGCGGAGGCGTCGGCCCTGCAGGGAGGCGCCAACGCGCAGCACCGCGGCCTCCCGGCGCATGACACCGCCGACTTCGAGGACCAGTCCGCCGGGAACCTCCGCGTCGACTACGTGCTGCCCTCGAAGAATCTGCCGGTGCTTCGAAGCGGAGTCTTCTGGCCGCGGGTGGGAACCCCCGGCTCCGACCTGACCGGAATCTTCCCGTTTCCCTCAAGTGACCACCGCCTCGTCTACGCCGACCTGAGGGTTCGGGGCAGCTAGGAGTCCGCTAGGTCTTGATGGGCCGGCCGAGCTAACCTACGCTTGCGTAAGTTACGCTGCCGTAGGTGCGGCGCTTCCCGAAGAAGGCCAGGTCAACCGTGACATCGCAAGACCCAAAGCAGCGGGCGAAAAGCTTCTGGCACGCGCACATGGGCTGGCTGTTTAGGCGGGATGAACGAACAAGATCCGCTTCGCGCCCGACCTGGTCAAGGATCCGATGATCCAGCGCCGCATCTTCGAGAAGCTCGGGTGGCTCCGTCCGTTGGCCGGTGCGTGAGCGCTTCGAGAAGCCGGCGGCGCGGGCGCAGCGGTGACCCGGCGCGGGCGCAGCGGTGACCCGGCGCGGGGCGGATTCGACCGGCCCGGCTTAACGAAAAGCTGGCTCCACGTTCTGCGTATGGGGGAATCGCAGAAAGGGGAGCCAGCGGTTTAAGTATACTGCGAACTGATCGTCGAATGTCCAAGGGGGAGGTGGGATGGCAGTCACGGCAAAAGCGTTCCAGCTGTGGCGCCAGGAGATAGCACCCACGGATTCGGTCTCCGACCTCTGCCGCTCGGCAGGCATCAAACGCTCGACGCTTGCCCAGCAGCTCGTGCGTGGAAAAGTGTCTGTCAGCACCCTGCTCGCGGTCGCGCGGGGCTACGGGCTCGATCCGGTCTGTGCCCTCACGCAGTTCGAGGGCTACACGGACCTCCTCACGGGGATGCGGGCGCCAACCAGTGCCGAACTCCTCAGCCAGGTATCCCACCGGGACATCCTCAAGCTCCTTGTGGCCCGCGGCGAGGGGACCGGGAACGGATTGCCGGACCTTGTCCCCTTCCCCCACCGCAATTCGGTCCGTGCATGGATCGAGGCGATCGACCCAGGTGATCTCCGGCAGCAGCTGTCGGAGCGTTCGGGCATCGCCCGCCAGAACCTCTCCGCGCAGCTCAGTGCTGGGCGCCTCAGCCCGGGGCTTGCCATCGAGGCGTCCCGGATCGCCGGCGTCTCCTCCACCAGTGGCCTCGTAGTGACGGGCCTGCTCACCTGCGCCGAGGGCGGCTGGCCCGTCACCGGGCGCGCCGATGCGCTCAACGCCCTGTCGGACACCGACCTGGTCCTCTTGGCGCGCGACCGCCTGGATGCCCTCGGCAAGCAGCTTCGGAAAGCGGACGCGGATGAAAACCGTGATCGTGCGATCTGGGAGAACCTGGGATGAGCGGCCACCTGATTCAGTGGGCGGCCCTGCTGCTGTGCGTCCTGGGCGCCCTGCTGCGTGTGCCCGGCGTGCGTCGGGGCAGGGGCCGGATGATCTTCGCTGCCCTCGTCCTGATGGCCATCGCCGTGGCGCTGTCCCTCCCGCCGATCTACCTCCCGGTGGACGGCGTCCTGGGAGGCTGGAATGCGGCGAACCTGGTCATCCGACTCTCGCTCTACGCCGTCGTCGTCCTGTTGGGACTGCGGATGGCCGCCGCATTCGACGCGGAGCGGGTCCGGGCCCTGATTGTTGGGCCGGTAGGGATTTCGGTGCTGTTGTTCACCGTGGCCGCCACCCTCGTCCTGTTCGCCCTGAGCGACCTTCCCGAGTCCTCAACCGGCCTCGCCCGATACCACGGGCAACCAACCGTCGAGCGGTATGCCGACATCGGAAGGCTCTACCCGGGGTATGTTTCCGCATGCCTGGTGCTGCCGGCGGCCGCCGGGTCCCTGCGCTCCAGATCCCGGCCGGCCCACCGCCTCGCCTGCTCACTGCTCGCAGCCGGGTTCTTCCTGGTGGCCGGTTTTGCCGTCCTCGAGCTTTTTCAGGGCCTCAACCTCGGGATTTTCGAGCTGGTCCTGCCCTTCGGGGCCATCCTGCTCGTCGTGTCCGGGCTGACCCTGATCTGGTTCAGCCGGCGCCACGGCAGGCCTCGGCAGCGGAATCCGCTTGCCTAGCGCCGCTCCCGGATGGGATTGAGGCACAATCGTTGCCGAACTTTGTTCACAGTTTCATGTTCATAGGAAATAATAATGAATATGTAACTGCCGCTGACAGTGGGGGGTCAGCGGATCGTTATGACAACACCTGGGTGCGTCCGTCAGAACGGGTGGACGCACCCAGGTGTGCAGCCGGCCGGCGGGCCGTCAGCTATTCGGCATCGTGGTCGGTCTCAATGATTTTGGCCAGGGATTCAAGGGCCTCCTCCGCCCCTTCACCTTCGGCGCGCAGGACGACAATGTCACCGTGCGTAGCCCCAAGGCTCATCAGCGACAGGATGCTTGAAGCGTCCATCGCCTCATCGACGGGATCGCCGTCCATCGCAATTGTCACCTCGACGGGAACCTCACCCGCGGCCTCGGCGAAGATGGACGCGGGGCGGGCGTGGAGCCCTACGCGGCTGGCTACAGTGGCTTTGCGTTCTGGCATTGTCTTTCCTTCGGTTCGGCGGGTAGGTCGGTTCTGCTGGTCTTTCATCATCTGCTGTTCGGGGGCAGGTATCCACCCCGGAGCCGGCGGAACCGGCTCCGGGGCGGATAACTTGTTCCCGTGCTGCGGCAGGGTAGCGGCCGGGCGGCTCAGGCGGCGACCGGTTCGGCGACGGCGCCTTTGCGGTCCAGCTTGCGGTCACGGAGCCGCTTGAGGGCGACGACGATGACGGCCGAGATAACCATCCCGACGACAATCGACAGGATGAACCACTGCAGCCCGCCGATGGCGAAGAACACGAAGAACCCGCCGTGGGGTGCCTGGGAGGTGACCCCGAAGCCCATCACCATGGCGCCGGTCACCGCGGCGCCGACCATTGAGGAGGGGATCACGCGCAGCGGGTCGGCCGCGGCGAACGGGATGGCCCCTTCGGAGATGAAGGACGCCCCGAGCAGCCAGGCGGCCTTGCCGTTCTCCCGCTCGGCCAGGGAGAACCTGCGGCGGTCGATCACGGTTGCCAGGGCCATCGCCAGCGGCGGCACCATGCCCGCCGCCATGACGGCTGCCATGATCTGCAGGGGAGCCTGGTTAGCGGTGGTTGCGGCGCCCAGGCCGGCGACGGCGAAGGAGTAGGCAACCTTATTGACCGGTCCACCCAGGTCGATGGCCATCATCAGGCCGAGGATGATCCCGAGTACCACGGCCGCCGACCCGGTCAGGCCGGACAGCCAGTCGTTCAGCGCCGCGGTCAGACCGGCGATCGGTCCGCCGAGGATGATGAACATGGCACCCGAGGCGATCAGGGACGCGAGCAACGGAATGATGACGACGGGCATGAGGCTGCGAAGCCACCGGGGGACGCTCAGCCGCCCGATCATCATTGCGACATAGCCGGCGAGCAGGCCGCCGACGATGCCACCGAGGAAGCCGGCGTCCATGAAGCCTGCCACCGCACCGGCGACGAAGCCCGGGGCGATACCCGGGCGGTCCGCCAGGGCATAGGCGATGTAGGCGGCCAGCGCCGGTACCAGAAAGCCCAGCGACAGTTGGCCGATCTTGAAGGCCACTGCTCCGAGGTAGGTGGCAAGGCCTCCCTCAGGCAAATTCCCCAGGTTGTTCTCGAGTACGACGGTGTCCGCGACCTCGGTGATGTCGTAGCCGCCGATCAGGAAGCCGAGGGCGATCAGCAGCCCGCCGCCGGCGACGAAGGGGATCATGTAGCTGACGCCGGTGAGCAGCGCCCGCTTCAGGGTCCCGCCGATGCCTTCCCTGCTGGTGTCGGCGTCGGCGTCGTTTCCTCCGGAGTCACCGGCGACCCGGCGGGCCGAAGGGTTCCGGGCCGCCGCGACGGCCTCCTCGACCATCTCGCCGGGCTCGTCGATGCCGCGCTTCACCGGGGCGTTGATGACCGGAAGACCGGCGAAGCGATGCTTGTCCCGGACGTCGACATCGACGGCGAAGATGACGGCATCCGCCGCCGCGATCACCGCTGGGTCGAGGGGTGTTGCCCCCGAGGAGCCCTGGGTTTCGACCTGCAGATCGATGCCGCGTTCCTTGGCCGCGGCGACGAGGGAGTCAGCCGCCATGTAGGTGTGGGCGATGCCCGTTGGGCAGGCGGTGACCGCGACCAGGCGGCGGACCTCGCCGTCCTCCTTCGCAGGTGCTGGGGCTTCACCGGCAGGCGCCTGCTCGGTGCCGCCCGGAGCGGCGAAGGCGGCGTGGGCGCCGGAGCCTGTTCCGGCACCCGCGGCCGCGCCGGCGGTGGCACTCACGGGCGTCGAAGCCGGAGCCTTGCCGGTTCCCAGGGCCCCCTCGACGAGGTCGACCACCTCCTGTTCGGAGGCGGCGTTCCTCAGCGCGGCGGTGAAGTCCTTCTTGATGAGGGACCGCGCCAGCTTCGACAGCATTTTCAGGTGTTCCTGATCGGCGCCGTCGGGAGCGGCGATGAAGAACACGAGGTCAGCGGGACCGTCCTTCGCGCCGAAGTCGACCGGCGGAGCCAGGCGGGCCATGGCGAGTGTGGGCTCGAGGACCGACCCGGAGCGGCAGTGGGGGATTGCAATGCCGCCGGGGATCCCGGTCGCGGTCTTCTCCTCGCGGGCCAGGGCGTCGGCGTAAAGGCCCTCAGCGCCGGAGGCCCGGCCCTGTGCGGTGACCTGTTCTGCCAGGTACCGGATGACCGCCGAGCGGTCAGTCCCGAGGTTTGAATCGAGAGTGACGAGGCTTGGCGTGATGAGATCGGACATTCAGTTTTCCTCCTTTGGAGACGATGCTGCCTGGTGCGCGGGTGCGCCGGAGTTGAGAGCTGGGGCGAAGGCAGTCAGGGTGACGGCCTCCGGAGTGGTCTGGTCGAGGGCCGGGACTTCGGAGCCCGGCAGTGACGCCGCGGCGGACCCGTGGGCAACGGCCTGGCGGAGGCAGCCCTCGGGGCCTTCGCCGGCGGCGGCGGCGAGTAGGTAACCGGCCAGTGCCGAATCTCCGGCGCCGACGGTCGAGCGCGCCGCGACGGGGCTGTGGCGGGCGTGCCAGGCGCCCGAGGCGGTGACGAGCAGTGCACCGCGGGAGCCAAGCGTTGCGAGGACTGCACCCACACCACCGCCGACCAGGGCGGTGCAGGCCTGAAGGGCGAGCTCGAGGTCCGTCTCAAGTTCGGTGCCCGACCCCATGCCGGTCAGCTCCGAAAGCTCCTCGGCGTTTGGTTTAAGCAGGTCCGGGGCTCCGGCAGCGGCGTGGGCGAGGGCGCTCCCCGATGAGTCGACGGCGACCCGGGGAGCGTCTACGCCGTACCGGCTCCGCACCGCAGCGGTGGCGGAGGCGTAGAAATCCGCAGGCACCCCCGGCGGCAGCGACCCGGCCAGCACGAGCCAGGAGGCGCCGGCGCTGGCCGTCACCACGAGGTCGAGCAGGGCCGCGGTGTGCTCCGGGCTCAGAGTGGGTCCCGGCTCGTTAACCTTGGTGGTGGTGCCGTCCGGCTCGGTCAGGGCGGTGTTGGTCCGCAGTGCAACACCGATGGGCAGGCTTCGGAAGGGAACCGCCGCCGCGGCCAGCCCGGCGAGCACGGGATCACCCTCGTCGCCGGGGAGCAGTGCCACGGAGGGAACTCCCGATTTCGTGAGCGCGCGGCTCACATTGACCCCCTTGCCTCCTGCTTCCTGGTGTGCGCTGACGGCGCGGTGCACCTCGCCGCGGGTCAGGGCAAGCGGAAGCTCGACAGTGCGGTCGATGCTGGGATTGGCGGTCAGGGTGATGATCATGCGCTCACCACCTCGACCTGTGCGCGTGCGAGGGCGGCGGCCAGGGCGCCCCCGGGTGTTGAGTCAGTGACAACTGCATCGATCTCCTCCAGGGATGCGAAGCTGACGAGGGATTCCTCGCCGAACTTTGACGAATCGGCGAGCAGGACCACCCTGCGGGCCGAGCGGACGATGGCGGTTTTGACGGCGGCCTCGTCGGTGTCAGGGGTGCTGAGGCCGAAGTGCTCCGCCACGCCGTTGGCCCCGATGAAGGCAACGTCGGCACGGAGCCGGGAGAATGCGGCGACGGCGCTGCTGCCCACCCCGGCGCTGGTGAGCGCCCGGACCCGGCCGCCGATCAGTTCGAGGTGGACGGAGGAGCCGCTGATGAGGTGGGCGATCGGAACCGAGTGGGTGATGACGGTGAGGTCCGTGCGCAACTCGACGGCGAGCAGGGCGGCCAGGGCCCCCGTTGTGGTGCCGGCGTCAAGGATCACCGATCCGGTCGAGGGAACCATGTCCAGGGCGGCCTTGGCGATCCGCTGCTTCTCGGCGCGGTACTGGGACTGACGGCTCTCAATACTTGATTCCCGGGTGCTGGCGGCATCCCGCGCGACGGCGCCGCCGTGCACCCGGCGCAGGACTCCGTCCTTCTCAAGCAGGGCCAGATCCCGCCTCACGGTTTCGGCCGTGATGCTGAACCGCTCGGAGAGGTCGGTGACACTCACGCGGCCGTCGGTGCGTACGAGGGTGCTGATCTGGCGGTAACGTTCTTCGGCGAACATGGCGACTCCGTTGTCAAGCCGGTCGAAGCGAGCAACCGATGGGTCCCACCGCCGGTCTGTGTTTATGTGAGTTTATCTGTAGTTTTGCCCGAAGAACAAGGGTTTTTGCGAAACCCCCACAGATTCACAGGTGGAGGACGTAAAACGGGCCGGGGCGCATGCGCCCCGGCCCGTTGTGGATGGTATGAGAAGTTCGACCCCTGGGGGTTACAGGCCTTCCCGCGTCTCATTGCGGGTGACGGTCTCTCCCGTACCCGGGTCATGAAGCGAGCGGGACTCCGTGACCCGGCGCTGGCTGCGTGGAGCACTGAGGAAGAGCGAGATGATCAGGCCGAGGAGTCCGACACCCGCGAGGATGTAGCCGACAAGGCGGAGGTCGATGAAGCTCACGATGTCGGCGACGGCAAAAGCAAGAATTAGCCCGATCGCGATCAAAGCTATTGAGGATCCGATTCTCATGGCCATTACTCCTTCGTTGAAAATGCATGGTGGACCAACCCGATTTCTCAAGGCCCGCCCGGCGGATGCCAAATCGCCGCTTGACGGCGAGGTGGTGCTAAGCATACTTCTCACCGGGGCATTTCCCGCGGCATTCCGGCCGCGGCGCCCCGCCGCAACCTGCACCGGCGGATCCATTGCGGGAGCCCGCCGGGAGCGAATATCCTGACTTTGCGGATGGTAGGATTGAACGGTAAGCATGCTGATGAAGTAGAGTGTCTAAAAGTTGCACTTCGGTGCATCGGATTTATCAGTTGAGTTATTCGCTTCGGCGGATGGCCATCACTCAAAGGAGCATTTCATGGGTATTCTAGGTTTTCTTCTTCTCGGCCTGATCGCCGGCGCAATCGCCAAGCTGATCCTGCCCGGGCATCAGGGCGGCGGCTGGGTCATCACCCTCGTCCTCGGAGTTGTCGGTGCGATCCTCGGCGGCCTGATCGGTAGCGCGCTCTTTGGAACGGGCATTGACGGCTTCTTCGATCTCTCCAGCTGGCTGCTCGCCATCGGTGGCGCGCTCATCGTGCTGATCATCTACGGTGCCGTGACGAAGAACCGCTCACGCGCATAATCCGGATGCACCCACTGGGTGCCGGCTGAACCTGGGGGAACAGCTGAATTGGAGGCGCCGCCGGATTCCCGGCGGCGCCTTTTCCGTGTCCGGCCGCCTTTATCCGGCCGCCTTTATCCGGCCGCCTCTGTCCGGCCAGCGCGGCTCCGAGTACGCCCCCGATTTTCCCGCACCGCCGCCGACGGTCCGGTCCTAGACTGAATGCACGCCATCCCCACCGGATGGCCGGTTGTGAAAGGAACTCCAGCGAGTGAATCCACCGAACATTGGCCGGTCGAACCCGGCCGTGAAAGCCGCAAGCAGCGCCCTCTTCGACAAGGACGGCAATCCCAAGCCCGGGATCTACCGCGGCATCGAACGGGCGATCGACGTTCAACGGCCCCTGGTCCTGGCCAACCTGCGGCGCGTGCGCCGGCGCCACCCGGCGGCTACGCCCGCCGAACTCGCCGAACTCCTTGAGCGCGATTACCTGATGGCTATCACGGCCGCCGGTGCCGCGGTGGGTGCGACGGCGGCGGTGCCGGCCGTCGGTACCATCGCGTCGCTGGGCCTCTCGGCCGCCGCCACCGTGGGATTCCTTGAGGCGACCGCGCTCTATGCCCAGTCGATCGCGGAACTGCACGGGATCCACACCGACGACCCGGAGCGGTCGCGCACCATGGTGATGGCAATTCTGATGGGCGAGGAGGGGATGGCACTCATTCAGTCAGGACTGGGCGGGTCCTCGGTCTCTTCCGGACAGCAGCCCTGGGGGAACGCCGTGGGCAGCGCCGCGCCGGCCTCCCTCGTCCGCGCGCTGAGCGCGAGCATCCGGCGCCGGTTCATCCGCCGGATGGTCGCCCGGCAGGGTGGCGCCCTCCTTGGACGCGCACTCCCCTTCGGTGTGGGCGCAGCGATCGGTGGGGCGGGGAACCATGCGATGGGCAAGGCAGTCATCAACGCCACCCGGACCGCGTTCGGGCCGCCGCCGCTGGTGGTTCCCGGCGACCTCGCGAATACCTTGGATGCAGCGCCGGAGAAACCCTCGAGCGGGTCCGGGTCCGGGTCCGGGTCCGGGGCCTAACGCCGCGCGCCGGCCGTCGGCCGCTTCAGCGAAACGGGAGCGGACGCCGGCCGGCAGTGGCGGATCCGGCCGAAGTTGGTCCGGCTCGTGACCGAGCCGGACGCCTGCCGCCGGGATGTCAGCCGAAGACCGCGTGGGCGAGCGCGAAGATGGCGAGTCCCGCCAGGGAGCCAACGACGGTGCCGTTGATACGGATGAACTGGAGATCCTTACCGACCTGGAGCTCGATCTTCCGTGAGGTTTCCTCGGCATCCCAGCGCCCGACCGTCTCCGAGATCACCCCGGCAATTTCGCTGCGGTAGGTCCGCACTGCGTAGGCCGCACCGTCGGAGATCCACCGGTTCACCTTTGCCGCCAGTTCCGGGTCACTGGCGAGCCGGCCGCCGAAGTCCCGCACCGCGGCCTTGAAGTTCTCCGTCAGTTCGCTCTGCGGATCGCTGACAGCCTCGAGCAGGGCACTCTTGATGGTGGCCCAGGTGCGGGCGGTCAGGTCGCGCACGCGGGGGTCGTCAAGGAGCTGGCCCTTGATCTCCTCGGCCTTGGCGATTGTCTCCGGGCTGTACTGCAGGTCCTGGGCGAGGTCCTTGAGGTATTTGTCGAGGGCGATCCGGACATCGTGGTGCTGGTCGTCCTGGACGGCGCGGATGAACTTCGACAGCTCGGCATAGACGCGGTCCCCGACGACGCCGTCGACGAGGCGCGGCACCCAGGTGGGCGAGCGCTGGGCCACGACCCGGGTCACCACCCCGTAGTTGGCATCCACCCAGTCGGCAGCCCGGTCCACCAGCAGGTCAACGAGGCGGTGGTGGTGCCCCTCCCGGAACAGCCGCTCTGCGATCCTTCCAACCGGCGGGCCCCACGGCGGACCCAGCACGTGCTTGCGGACCATCGACTCGATGACGCCCTGGACCGCTTCGTCATTGAGCACGGTGAACGCGCCGCGGATGAGCGCAGCGCCTTCGACGGCGACGCGGTCGGCGCTCTCGGGGCGGGCAAGCCAGCTGCCGGCCTTCTCCGCAATCCGGGCGGAGTCGAGTTTTGCCCGCACCACGGCCTCGGAAAGGAAATTCTCTTCGACGAACTGCCCGAGGGATTCGCCGATCTGGTCCTTCTTCCGGGGGATGATCGCCGTATGGGGGATCTTCAGCCCCATCGGGTGTTTGAAGAGCGCCGTGACGGCGAACCAGTCCGCGAGCGCGCCGACCATGCCGCCTTCGGCCGCAGCACGCACATATTGAAGCCACGGATAGCGCTCCTGCAGCGCGAACGCGACAACGAAGATCACGGAGAGCACCCCGAGCAGGGCTGTGGCCAGGACCTTCATTCGGCGCAGCGCTGCGGCTCGTTCCTCATCGGTGCCCGGCGTTACATTCACCAGCCCAGTCTATCGAGCGCGGCCGCCGGATGTCCCTGCCGGCGTGTCCATCGCGTACCGTAATCGGGGGAAGGTTCGGCTTCCGGGAAACAACCGAGAGTAGGGTCAAGCATGAGTCCACAGATCTTCGCCCACCGGGGTGCGAGCGGCAGCTACGCGGAGCACACCCGTGCCGCCTTCCTCCAGGCCCTGGCCGACGGCGTCGACGGCGTCGAGTGCGACGTGCACCTGACCCGCGACGAGCAGCTCGTCTGCATCCACGATCCGACCCTTGAGCGGACCTCGAACGGCTCGGGGGACGTCGCCGACCATACTCTGGCCCAGCTTCGGGAACTCGACTTCTCCTCGTGGAAGGGCGTTCGGATTCCGGCCGAGTATGGGGGGCCCCGGAACCAGCTGCTGACCCTGGCCGACCTCCTGCGGCTGCTGCGGTCCGCCGGGCGGAGCATTGCCCTGGCCATCGAGCTCAAGCACCCTAGCCCGTTCGGCCTGCGCCTTGAAGCCGAACTTGTCGCGTTCCTCCTCGATGAGGGTTGGGATCCGGAGAGCTCGACCCTCGGCAACCTCACCATCAGCTTCATGAGCTTCAACCCCGACTCGATGCACCAGCTCGGAGAGATCGCCCCGGCGCACGCCCTGTGCCAGCTGGTGGCCGACGTCGAGCCCGACGAGGTGCGGGAGGCGCTCAGTTTCGGCTCGATCACCTCGGGTGCCGTGGTCAACCTGATGCGGCGCGCCATCGACGAGGGCGAGGCTCTGATCGACGCCCACACCGTTGGGATTGCAGGGCCGGGCGTGGCCTATGTGAGGGCACACCAGGACATTGTGCGCCGGTGGGTGTCGGAGGGCGTCCGGGTGCGGGTGTGGACGGTCAATACGCAGGCGGAAGCCGAGCTGGTGGCGGGGCTGGGGGTCCAGGAAATCACCACCGACTACCCTGCGGAAATGCGCTCGTTCTTTGCAATTTCCTCAGGCGGATAGGGCTCCCAGCACTCCGCTTTGTGGTTGAGTTAATGCATGCATTCGCCCATTGAGGACTACGCACTGGTATCGGACCTTCACACCGGCGCGTTGATATCGCGCCGGGGGAGCGTCGACTGGCTGTGCTTTCCCCGCTTCGACTCCCCGTCCGTCTTCACCAAGCTGGTGGGAACCGAAGACCACGGCCGCTGGCTGCTCGCCCCCGTAGAGGAGGATGCGGAGGTGATCGGGCGTGCATACCTCGATTCCACCTTCGTGTTGCAGACACGCTGGCGGACCAGCACGGGGGAGGTCCTGGTCACCGACTTCATGCCGGTGGAGGACCGCCGGGCGTCCCTGGTGCGGCGGGTCGAGGGGATCAGCGGGACCGTCACGATGCGTGAGGAGCTTCAGCTGCGTTTCGAGTACGGCGACGTGGTGCCGTGGGTGCGCAAGGCCCATGACGACGACGGCCCCATGCTGCTGGCGATCGCCGGCCCCAACGCCTTGATGCACCGCGGCAACCCCCTGAAGCCCCAGGGGCACCAGCACGAGGGGACGCTGACGGTCACGGCGGGCCAGCGCCTTGACATCGAGCTGGCGTGGTTCCCCTCCCACCGCACCGCACCCCGCAGCCAGGAGGCCGCGCCGTGCCTCGAGAGCACCATCGCCTACTGGCGCGCCTGGGCGTCGAACTACGAGCCGCAGGGCGAGTACGACGACATGGTCAAGCGGTCGCTGCTGGTGCTCCGGGCCCTGACCCATGAGGACACCGGCGGGATCGTCGCGGCGCCCACCACCTCCCTGCCCGAGCACTTCGGCGGCGAACGCAACTGGGACTACCGTTTCTGCTGGCTCCGGGACGCGGCCCTGACCCTTGAGGCGATGATGACCCACGGCTACCAGGAGGAAGCGCTCGAGTGGCGGAACTGGCTCCTCCGCGCGGTGGCCGGGGATCCCGAGGACCTCCAGATCATGTACGGCCTGGCCGGGGAACGGCACCTTCCCGAGACCATCCTTTCCCACCTGCCCGGGTACCGGGACTCCCTGCCGGTGCGCATCGGCAACGGCGCCGTCCACCAGTATCAGGCCGACGTTGTCGGCGAGGTGATCGTGGCCCTCGAGAAGCTCCGCTGCCACGGGGTGACGGAGGACCACTTCTCCTGGCCGCTGCAGCGCGCACTTCTCGGTTTCGCCGAGAACCACCTCCACGACAAGGACCACGGCATCTGGGAGATGCGCGGGGACCTCAAACACTTCACCCACTCCCGGGTGATGATGTGGGCCGCGTTCGACTGCGCCGTCCGTGCCGTGGAGGACCACGGACTCGACGGCCCGCTGGAGCAGTGGATCGCCCTGCGCGATGAGCTGCGCGCCGAGGTGATGGAGCACGGCTTCAACGAGGAACTCAACTCCTTCACCCAGGCCTACGGCGAGGAGCAGCTCGATGCCTCGCTCCTCCAGCTGCCGCAGGTGGGCTTCCTCGCCTACGACGACCCGAAGATGCTCGGGACCGTGGCTGCGCTCGAGAAGAACCTCCTCACCGATGAGGGGCTGCTGCTGCGCTACCGCACCGACGAGTCCGACGACGGGCTCGAGCCCGGCGAGCACCCCTTCCTTGCCTGCTCCTTCTGGCTGGTCGAACAGTACGCGCGCAGCGGCCGCGGCGAGGAGGCGCGGGGCCTCATGGACCGGCTGATCGGTTTTGCCAACGAGCTGGGGCTGCTCTCGGAGGAGTACGACGCCAAGGCCCGCACCATGGTCGGTAACTACCCGCAGGCGTTCTCCCACCTGACACTGGTGCGGGCCGCCGACGCGATCCACTACGCCGCCGCCCTGCAGCCGTCCTCCCTGGCCGGCGCCCTCGGGGTTACGGCTTTAGAACAACCTTGATGCACCCATCCTGCTTTTTTTGGAAGCTGGAGTAGGCCTCCGGGGCCTCATCGATCGACACTTCGTGGGTCATCAGGTCGGTGACGCCCAGGGGATCGGCGGGGTCCTCGACGAGGGGAAGCAGGTCCTCGGTCCAGCGGCGGACATTGCACTGGCCCATGCGCAGCTGGAGCTGCTTGTCGAACATGGTGAACAGCGGCATCGGGTTCGCATTGCCGCCGTACACCCCGCTGAGGGAGACGGTTCCGCCCCGGCGCACCGAATCGATGGCCGAGTGCAGGACGCTCAGGCGGTCAATCCCCGCCGTTTCGACGGCCTTGCGGGCCAGGGCGTCCGGCAGCAGGCCGACGGCGTTCTGGGCGAACGCACCGGCGGGGGAGCCATGGGCCTCCATCCCCACTGCGTCGACCACAGAGTCGGGTCCGCGCCCTCCGGTCATGCTGCGCAGTTCCTCGCCCAGGTTCTTTGAGAAGTCCAGGGTCTCGATGCCGTGCCGCTGGGCCATCGCCCGGCGTTCGGCGACCGGTTCGATGCCGATGACGCGGTACCCGAGGTGCCTGCCGATGCGGGCGGCGAACTGGCCCACCGGGCCGAGCCCGTAGACGGCGAGGGTACCGCCGTCGGGAACATCGGCGTACTTGACCCCCTGCCAGGCCGTGGGGAGGATGTCGGAGAGGTAGAGGTATCGCTCGTCGGGAAGCTCGGACCCCACCTTGATGGGTCCGTAGTTCGCGTGCGGGACCCTCAGGAATTGGGCCTGGCCGCCCGGCACCGAGCCGTACAGGGAGGAGAAGCCGAAGAGGCTTGCGCCCGTGCCCTTCTCGCGGACCTGGGTGGTCTCGCACTGGGACTGCAGTCCGCTGCGGCACATCATGCAGTGGCCGCAGGAAATGTTGAAGGGAACGACAACGCGGTCCCCGGGCACCAGGTTCGTGACCTCGCTGCCGACCTCCTCGACGATGCCCATCGGCTCGTGGCCCAGGATGTCCCCCCGCGACAGGTAAGGCCCGAGGACCTCATAGAGGTGGAGGTCGGAGCCGCAGATGGCGGTGGAGGTGATCCTCACGATCGCATCCGTCGGTTCCTGAAGGATCGGGTCCGGAACTTCCTCGACGCTGATCTTCCGACGGCCCTGCCAGGTCACTGCTTTCACGCCTGCCTCCAAAGGTAGTAAGGGTGCTGTCTTTTCCTACTATTCCCCCGGACCGGCCGGAAAGCAAAGCCGGGTGCGAGAAGCCGGGCCGCACCCACTACCCTGATTCGGTGGAACTCCTCGCCTCGCCCGCCGTCCGCGTGGGTCTCTCGGTCGCCGTCGCCACCGGCCTCTACGGCATCTCCTTCGGGGCGCTGTCCGCCGCCTCCGGCCTCAGCCTCGCCCAGACGGCCGCCCTGAGCCTGCTGATGTTCAGCGGGGGTTCTCAGTTCGCCTTCATCGGCGTCGTGGCCGGCGGGGGCAGTGGGCTGTCGGCGTTGTCGGCCGCTGCGCTGCTCGGGCTCCGCAACGGTGTGTATGGGATGCAGCTCAATTTTCTGCTGCGGCCGCGGGGCTGGCGGAAGGCCGCGGCCGCGCAGCTCACCATCGACGAATCGGTCGCCACCGCCACCGCCCAGAGCGAACTGCTGGAGGCGAAGCGCGGTTTTTGGACCGCAGGCATCGGGGTGTTCGTGCTCTGGAACGTCTTCACCCTCGTGGGGGCGCTGCTTGGCGGTGCGGTGGGCGATCCGCGGCAGTGGGGGCTCGACGGCGCCGCAGTCGCCGCATTCCTCGGGCTGCTGTGGCCGCGGCTGCGCTCCCGGGAGGCCGGGGCCATCGCGGTTGCCTGCGCCGTGGTGACCGTCGTTGCCGTGCCCCTGGCCCCGCCGGGGGTTCCCATCCTGTGCGCTGCCGTGGTGGCCGCTGTCCTCGGCCTGCGCCGGACGCCTCCCCGGCCTCCGGAAGCCGCGGCGGACCGGCGGCCGGACCCGCAGCCCGGCCTGAACGGGGGTGCCTGATGGTCCTGTGGTCCTGGATTCTGGCCGCCGGCTTCGTCTCCTTCGCGACCAAGCTTGCCGGCTACCTGGTGCCTGCCCGGATCCTGGGCAATCCACGCATGCTGCGCGCTGCGGGGGCGCTCACGGTGGGGCTGCTGACCTCGCTGACTGTCGTCACCACGGTCTCCTCGGGCAGCGTCCTCGTGCCGGATGCGCGGCTCGCCGCAGCTGCCGCGGCCGCCGTCGCCCTCTGGCTCCGGGCTCCGTTCCTCGTCGTGGTCGCTGCCGGGGCGCTCGCCGCTGCAGCGGCGCGGATGGCGGGCCTGCCCTGACGCCCCGGTCCTCAGGGTCCTGCCCCGGCGGCCGGGACCCCATGTCCCTGCCATGAGCTCCTGCCCTGTGCGCCTGTCCGGCCGCGTGTCGGGCTGGTGGCGCGGCGGCTGGCGCGGCAGGGTAGCGCGCGTTCAGCTTCCCGCGGCTGCTGCGGCACCGACGGTGGCGGCGGTCGCCTCGGCGATTGCGGCCTCCTCGTCGGTCGGGACCACCAGCACGGGCATCGCCGATCCCGCGGTGCTGACGACGCGCGCCGACGACCCGCGCGGCTCGTTGAGTTCGGGGTCGAGTTCGATGCCGAGCGCCGTGAGCTCGCCCGCCACCAGTGAGCGGAAAGACGAGGAGTTCTCGCCGATGCCCGCGGTGAACACCAGGGCGTGTGCTCCGCCGACCGCCACGTGGTAGCCGCCGATGTACTTCGCGAGGCGGTAGGCGGCGATCTCGAGGGCGAGCTGCGCCGCCTTGTCCCCGCCGTCGGCGGCCTTCTCCACCGAGCGCATGTCATTGGTGCCCGCCAGCCCGCGCAGCCCCGATTCGCGGTTCAGCAGGGTGTCGAGGTCTTCGGGGGAGTAGCCCTCGCGGGCCAGGAACAGCAGGATCGACGGGTCGATGTCGCCCGAGCGGGTGCCCATCACCAGTCCTTCGAGCGGGGTGAAGCCCATGGAGGTGTCTATGCTCCGGCCACCGCGCACTGCCGTCACCGATGCGCCGTTGCCCAGATGCGCAATCACGGCATGAAAGTTCTCGCGGGGGGTGCCAAGGAATTCGGCGGCCTTCCCGGTGACGTAGTCATGGGAGGTCCCGTGGAAGCCGTAGCGCCGGATCCCGTGTTTCGTGTAGAGCTCGTTGGGCACCGCGTAGCGCCAGGCCCGCTCGGGGAGGGTCCGGTGGAACGCGGTGTCGAACACGGCCACCTGCGGGATGCCGGGCCACTTCTGGGCGACCGCCCGGATCCCCAGCACATTGGCCGGGTTGTGGAGCGGTGCCAGCGGGTTGAGGCGCTCGATGGCGCGGATGATCTCCGGGGTGATGAGCACCGGTTCCCCGAAGCGCTCGCCGCCGTGGACCACCCGGTGTCCCACTGCGTCGATGGTCTTCCCCTGCAGGATGACCGCGAGTTCGGTGTCGAAGTGTTCGATCGCCGCGGCGTGGTCGGGCACCCATTCCTCGCCGATGCTTTCGATCAGCCCCTGCGCCAGGACGTCGTCGCCCTCGCGCACCTGGTACTTGAGTGAGGATGAGCCGGAGTTGATGACGAGGATGATCATGCCTGCTGCTTTCCTGGGGTTGATGCGGCTGCGACGGCGGCCGAGGCGGGAGGTGCCTGCTGCGCCTGAACCGCGGTGATGGCGACCGTGTTGACGATGTCCTCAACGGTGCAGCCGCGGGAGAGGTCGTTGACGGGCTTGCGGAGGCCCTGGAGCACCGGCCCGACGGCGACCGCGCCGGCCGACTGCTGGACGGCCTTGTAGGTGTTGTTGCCGGTGTTGAGGTCCGGGAAGATGAAGACCGTCGCCTGGCCCGCCACCGAGGAGCCCGGGAGCTTCGACGCCGCGACCGAGGCATCCACGGCGGCGTCGTACTGGATCGGGCCCTCGACCGGCAGTTCGGGCCGGAGCGCCTTCACGAGTTCGGTGGCGCGGCGGACCTCGTCGACGGCCCCGCCGTAGCCCGATTCCCCCGTCGAGTAGGAGAGCATCGCCACGCGCGGCTCGACGCCGAACTGCTCGGCGGTGTCGGCCGAGGCGGAGGCGATATCCGCGAGCTGCTCCTCGTTCGGTTCGGGATTCACCGCGCAGTCGCCGTAGACGAGCACCCGGTCGGAGAGCAGCATGAGGAAGACGGAGGAGACGATCCGGGCGCCCTCGCGCGTCTTGACGAACTCGAGGGCGGGCCGGATGGTGTTGGCGGTGGTGTGCGCCGCGCCGGAGACCATACCGTCGACATAGCCGAGCTGGACCATCATGGTGCCGAAATATGCCCCGTCAAGCATGCGTTCCCGGGCGGTCTCGATGGTGACGTTCTTGTGCGCGCGGAGGCGGGCGTACTCGGTGGCGAACTCCTCTCGCAGGTCCGAGGTTTCGGGATCGATCAGGGTGATGCCGGTGAGGTCGATGCCCTGCCCGGCGGCGAGTTCCCGAACCTGCGATTCAGGGCCGAGGATGGTCAGGTCGCACACGTCCCGGCGGTGCAGGATTTCCGCGGCGCGAAGGATCCGGATGTCGGTTCCTTCGGGCAGCACGATGGAGCGGCGCTGCGAGCGGGCCCGCTGGATGAGTTCATGGAGGAACCGCAACGGCGTCATGGAGATGGCCCGCGGAAGCGCGAGACGTTCGAGCAGTTCCTCCTCGTCAACCTGCCGCGACCACGCGCCGAGCGCGGCGGCAGACTTCCGGCGAAGCCCCGTGGCGATCTCTCCGCGCACCCCGCCGACCCGCTGGGCGGCGGTGTAGGTGTCGTCGTCGAGCGCGAACACGGGGAAGGGGGCCTGGGCCAGGAGTGGCAGCAGGTGGGGGTCCGGCTCGAGTCCGCCCGTGAGGACGAGCCCGGAAGGCACGGGGAACTCGGGCGAGAAGGAGGAGGCGAGCGTCGCGGCCAGCACGTCGGCGCGGTCGCCGGGAACGATGACCAGGGCGCCGTCGGTGAGCAGGTGCAGGAAGTTGCCCACGTTCATCGCGGCGACCCGGACGGAGAGCACGTCCCGCTCCAGGTTGGTGCTTCCGGCGATCTGATTCGCCCCCAGCTCCGCGGCCACCTCCGAAATGGTGGGACGGGCGATCTCGGGCAGTTCGGGAATGACATAGACGGGCCGTCCGGACCGGCCCGGGCGGACCTCGGCGCGGATGCCCTCAACCGCATCGTCGGGGGCGCGGTTCACCATCATGGCCAGCAGCGAGACCTTGGCCTCGTCGAGCTCCTGCCGGGCGACGTCGACGGCGTCGGCAGCCTCGGCGACGGACATCTCCTTCGCGCTGACCACGGCCAGCACCATCGCCCCGAGGTTGTTGGCGAGGCGGGCGTTCAGGTCGAACTCCACCGCTGCGTCGTGGCCGCCGAGGTCGGTGCCCTCGACGATGACGACGTCGCACCTGCTGGCGATCTCGCTGTAGATCGCCACGCACGCGGTGTCGATCTCCTCGCGGTTGCCGGCCACCAGCAGCGCGCGGGCCTGGGCGCGGGTCAGCCCGCCGCGGGAACGCTCGGGCGGAAGGTTGAAGCTGCGCTGCATCAGTTGGACCATCGGGTCCGCGGCGGGGTCGTCGCCCTCGACGATCGGCCGGAAGAAACCCACCCGGTCGGCGTGCCGGTGGAGCATATCGGCGAGGCCAAGGGAGATCAGGGACTTCCCGGAGCCTGGGTTCATGGCACTGACGTATATTCCGCGGGTCATTTCACCATCCTGTCAGGGACCTGCCCGGGGTGCCATAACGCAGCCCACACGTCCGGCCGGGACGCGGGCGGCGGTTTCTGGGAGACTTGGACCATGCTTGTCGCCTTCTCAGTCGCACCGTCCGGATCCTCCGAGCACTCAAGGGGCGGAGGTGACTCGGTTCATGAAGCGGTGGCCGCCGCCGTCGCCGTCGTGCGCGAGTCCGGCCTGCCCAACTCAACGGACTCGATGTTCACGACGATCGAAGGTGAGTGGGACGAGGTGATGGCCGTGATCAAGCACGCCACCGAAGCCGCCGGCCGGTACGGCAGCAGGGTATCGCTGGTGCTGAAGGCCGACATCCGGCCCGGGCACACCGGCGAAATCACCGGCAAGGTCGAACGGCTCGAGCAGGCCCTGGGGGAGATGCAGGAGTTCGAGGGCCACTCCTGATGCCGCGTCAGGGGGCGCCCGCGCCGGTCGCGGGCGAATTTACGATCGACACGGGCACCTGCGAACTCGAGCCCGATCCCTACAGCACCAACGGCTGGGTGCTGCGCGTCAACGGAGTCCCAAGCTCACACATCGACATCGACGACCCGCTGCGCCTTGACTTCGAGTACATGCGCTGGATTGCAGCCCTTGTCGATGCCCGCTGGGGTCCCTCCGACCGGCTCCGGGTGCTGCACCTGGGCGGCGGTGCGTGCTCCCTGCCCCGGTACATCGCTGCGGCGCACCCGGCCGCCCGGCAGGTCGTCGTCGAGCTCGACGGAAAGCTGGCCGAACTGGTGCGCCAGTGGTTCGACCTGCCGAGGGCCCCGCTGGTGCGCATCCGGGTGGGGGAGGCGCGGGAGGTGACCCGGTCGCTGTCGGAGGCCAGCCGGGACCTCATCATCCGCGATGTGTTCGCAGGCAGCCGCACCCCGCACCCGCTGACAACCGTCGGGTTCACGCAGGAGGCAAAGAGGGTGCTCGCCGCCGACGGGATCTACCTGGTCAACTGCGGCGACAGTCCCGACCTGAAGATGGCGCGACGGGAAGCGGCCACCATCGCCTCGGCCTTCGCGAATACGGCGATCGTCGCCGATCCGGCAATGCTCAAGGGGCGCCGCTACGGCAACGTGATCATCGCCGGCAGCGACGGCCCGCTCGGCGAAGGCCCCGGGCTGGCCCGGGGGCTGCTCGGCGGCGGTGTGCCGGCCCACCTTTGGCACGACGACCAGGTGCGCCGCTTCGCCGCCGGGGCGCAGCCACTCACCGACTGACGCCCTGCCCGGTTCGGCCCTGCGCAGGGCGCTCCGCTAGAGCAGGATCTGCTCAATGGGACCGATGCCGAAGAAGATCACGAACGCCCCGGCCACCGCCCACATCAGCGGATGGATCTCTCGTGCCCGGCCCTGGATGGTGCGGACCAGGACGAAGGCGATAAACCCGGCTCCCAGGCCGTTGGCGATCGAGTAGGTGAACGGCATGAGGGTGAAGGTCAGGAACGCCGGGATCGCGATTCCCCAGTCCTGCCAGTCGATCCGGCCCACCTGGGAGACCATCATGAAGCCCACGACCACCAGGGCGGGTGCCACGGCCTCGAAGGGCACGAGGCTGATCAACGGGGTGATGAACATCGCCAGCAGGAACAGGACGCCGGTCACGATATTTGCGATGCCGGTGCGGGCGCCTTCACCGATGCCCGCCCCGGACTCGACGTAGATCTGGTTCGAGGACACCGAGCCGGCACCGCCGGCGACGGCGCCGAGGGCGTCGACGATCAGGACCCGGTTGACGCCGGGGATGTTGCCGCGGGCGTCGACGAGCTTCGCCTCGTTGGCCAGGCCCACCATGGTGCCCATGGCGTCGAAGAAGATGCTGAGCAGGATCGTGAAGGTCAGCAGCAGCGCGGCCGTGGCTCCCAGGTGGCCGAATGCGCCGAACGGGCTGACGTTGCCGAGCAGTCCGAGGTCGGGCGCGCCGACCCAGGCGCCCGTCGGCAGTTCGGGAACGACAAGCGACCACCCCTGCGGGTTCGGGTCCTGGCCCGGGATGAAGCTCGGGCCAATGTCGGCGACGGCTTCAATGATCACGGCGAGGGCGGTGGCGGCGAGGACGCCGATGAGGATCGCCCCGCGGACCCGCCGCACCACGAGGGCGATGGTCAGCACCAGGCCGAAAATAAAGACAACCGTCGGCCAGCCGAGCAGGACGCCCTCGAAGCCGAGGCCGACAGGCACGGTGGTCTGGGCTTCGTCGGGGATGCGCCGGACGAAGCCGGCGTTGACGAGCCCGATCAGCGCGATGAACAGCCCGATGCCGACGACAATGGCCGTCTTCAGGCTCTCAGGGACTGCGTTGAACACGGCGGTCCGGAAGCCGGTGAGCACCAGCAGCAGCATGGTGAGCCCGGCCAGCAGCACCAGGCCCATGATGTCGGGCCAGGTCAGTCCGGGGTTGGTGGCGACGGTGATCGCGACAAAGGCGTTGACCCCGAGGCCCGTCGCGAGCGCGAAGGGGTACCGGGCCCAGGCGCCCATGGTGATGGTGAGGATGCCTGCGATCAGGGCCGTCACGGCGGCGACGCGTTCGAAGCCGAGTTCGGTGCCCGAGGCGTCGGCCCCGGAGAGGATCAGCGGGTTCAGGACGACGATGTAGCTCATCGCGAAGAAGGTCGCCACGCCGCCGCGGATTTCCCGCGAATAGGTGGATCCCCGGGAGGTGACCTCGAAGTAGCGGTCGAGCGCTGAACCCGTCTTGAGCATGATCAATCCTTGGAGAGGAGGAAGGGAAACCGAGCAGATTCTATCCCGGCGCCGGCCAATCACCCACGGGTTACGCCGGCGCGGAGCGTAGGCTGAAGCCATGGCTTTCTCCGCTTTCAGCCCCTCCCGTCTCCACCGCCGCCGGAGGACCTCCGCCGGCTGGCCCCGCACCGTCCTGACCCGCGCCGTCCTGGCCCCGGGGCTCATCCTGCTGGTCCTCCTCGGCCTGGCGGCCGGACCGGCGGCGGCCCATGACGAGCTGGCGGGCAGCAGCCCGGCCGACGGCGCAACGGTTGCCGCAGTTCCGGGAGCCATCGAACTCACCTTCTCGAGTGTCCCATCGGGCCTTGGCGCGCAGGTCGAGGTGCTCGACGCCGAGGGCAAGTCCTGGTCCGACGGGCCCGTTCGGATCACGGACAACACCGCGGAGCAGAGCGTGCGCGCGGGGGCCCCGGCAGGGGAGTACACGGTCAACTGGCGGGTGGTGTCCTCGGACTCCCACCCCATCGAGGGAGTCCTGACCTTCACCGCTGAGTCCGGAACCTCGGCCGCGCCGGATTCGGCCGGCACCGCCGTGCCGATCGCGCCCGCCGAGGCGGAGGAGGATTCGCCGCAGGCCGCGGGAACCAGCGACTTCCCCTGGAGCATCGCCGTGATGGCCGTCGTGCTGCTTATCCTCGCCGCGGTGCTTGCCACAACGGCCCGGAAGCGGCTGGGCGCCAACCGGTAGCCCGGTTCCCTAACGCCTAGGCGTGACGGGCGATGGGGCCCCTGCCGGCCGCGCCGGAGGCGGCGATCGTGTCGCTGACGAGCTTCGCCTGGCGCACGATCTCCCGCGTGCTTGGGGTGAGGACCTCGCCCACGCCCACGAGGTGAAGGCCGATCGCGGCCAGGGCCGCGCGGAAGTCGGCGCCGATGGCGATGCCAAGCGAGCGCAGGAACCGGCGCAGCTGGTTCTGGGGGTACTTGGTCAGCACCACGTGGTCGGCCAGCAGCACACCGTCGGCGGTCTGGATGGCCCACTTCTTGCTTGAGGGGACCCGCGCCGGAAGCACGGTGGAGTGCCCGATGATGCTGAGCTCCTCACAGCGGGTCGCGCTCCGGACATCGAGGCAGTGGCTCGAGGCATAGGCCCTGAGCAGGCGCAGCAGTTCGGACCTCTCCGAGAGGGAGACGGAGTCGCTCATCACCGTGCGCATCGGTCCCGAGTCGAGGCAGTCGAGCCCTTCGACGACGATCGAATCGATGCCATGGCGGCTCAGTTCGCTGGCGACGGCCAGCCCCGGGAGCCCGGAGCCGATCACGACGGTGGTGGTCAGTTCTGCCGCCGTGGACGCCTCGGGCAGGGCATGCGCTGGGTCCGGCGGCAGCAAATCCACGACGAAGTACCTCCGGTTCGAAGAAGAGCACAGTACGGCCCGGCGCCTCTTCCGGGCCGTACTGATTCCCGGCCGCGAACGGGTCGGACGGGAACCGAAGCGCGGAGAAGCACGCCAAACGGCGGACCTCCGGGTCTCGATTTCACGAAGCCTATATAACTTTTTGCACCGTGAATAGACCAGGGTGCCGGAGTAGGCTACAAATATTGACAACCGGCCCCGGGTCGGGGTCGGGCGGTGAGCAAAGGGGCGTGCCATGAGTACCTCGCAGGGCGATCATCCGGCCGAAGCGCCGGTCCGATCCGGAATTGTTGTGGGTGTCGACGGCTCCGACCAAAGCGTCTGCGCCCTGCTGTGGGCAGCGCAGGAAGCCGAGCGGCGCCGGTCGCCCCTGTACGTGGTGACCGCCTACACCGTGCCGGTCTTCGCCGCCTCGAGCATGGACGCCGGCTACGCGACGGTTGACGACTCGGTCATCCGCGAAGGGGCCCGCGCGGTCCTCGATGAGGCGGTGGCCCACCTGTCCGGCAGGGGACTAGAGGTCATCCCGCGGATCGAGACCGGCGACGCCGCCGGAGTGCTCCTCGACCTCTCGGCCGAGGCCGACCTCGTCGTCGTGGGTTCCCGCGGCAGGGGAGGCTTCGTCGGGCGGCTCCTGGGGTCGGTCAGCAGCGCCCTCCCGGCCCACGCCAAGAGCCCAACGGTGATCGTCCCGCTCTCATGCGCGCCGCGCTTCGGGCAGCCGCAGCTTGTGGGCAGGTCCAAGGGCGAGCCCGGCCCGCCGGCGTCGGGGATCGAAAGGGTCGTCGTCGTCGGCGTCGACGGCTCCGAGCAGGCACGGCGGGCGTCGCTCGCGGCCGCCGAGGAGGCCGTCTCCCGCGGCATCCCGCTGCGGGTCATCTGCTCCATCCCCCCGTTCAACGGCTCGCTGGCCTGGGTGCCGGCACCCCTGGACCGGGAGGCGCTTCACGCGGACATCACCGTCCAGCTCGAGGCGGGCCGGAACTGGCTGCAGAGCCACTTCCCGGGCCTGGAGATCACCGTGGAGCAGCTCGACGGACCGCCGGCCGAGGTGCTCATCAACGCCTCGCGCACGGCCGAACTGCTCGTGGTCGGCACGCGCGGCCGCGGAGGATTCACCGGCATGCTGATGGGCTCGACCAGCCAGGGCGTGCTGCACCACGCCAAGGGACCGGTGATGGTGGTTCCGGACAGCGAGGACCCGCGCCTGCTGGACCGCAGTTCCTTCGGGCCCATGATCCCGCCGGTGGGCTGAGGGGCCCCCTCCCGGAAACCCGGCGTCGAGACCGGCTACCCCCAGCCGAGCTCGTGCAGGCGGTCGTCGTCGATGCCGAAGTGGTGGGCCACCTCGTGGATGACGGTGATAAGGATCTGCTCAACGAGTTCCTCCCGGGTTGAGCACATGCGCATCAGCGGCTGACGGAAGATGCTGATGCGGTCCGGCAGGGATCCGGCGTCCCACCAGGAGTCACGTTCCGTCAGGGGCACCCCCTCGTACAGGCCCAGCAGGTCCGGGTCCGGTTCGTCGCCCGGGCCCGGCTCGTACTCCTCCACGACGAAGATCGCCACATTGTTCATGGCACGGGCGAGGTCCTCGGGAATTGAGTCGATGGCGTCATCCACGGCCGCCTCGAAGTCGGCAAGGCTCATGTCGATAGGCACGCTTCGACTGTATCCGCGCTGCGGGCCGGTTTTGGCGGCACGAAACGCAGCGTCGCTGCATTTTGGAAATTCCAGAGTAAGGACCTATAGTTTTATAGGTCCACAGCGGGGGGTTTTCGCCCAGTGTGGTCAAGGCCCCCATCGTCTAGCGGCCTAGGACACCGCCCTTTCACGGCGGCGGCACGGGTTCGAATCCCGTTGGGGGTACGCAGGATCCGCCGGTTTCGGTGGTCATTCGCACGGCAGAGATGCTGGTAGGATGAAACTCTTGCAAAATTGAAAGTGCAAGATAGCAAGGCCCTGTAGCGCAGTTGGTTAGCGCGCCGCCCTGTCACGGCGGAGGTCGCGGGTTCAAGTCCCGTCAGGGTCGCTCAGGCGGCAGGCGAAAGCAGTGCCGGTTTGATGCGGTGATCATCGGAAGATGATTGCACGGCTCTGTAGCTCAGTTGGTAGAGCGTTCGACTGAAAATCGAAAGGTCACCGGATCGACGCCGGTCGGAGCCACCACTGAATACCCCGCGGTTTCCTTTTCGGAAATCCGGGGTTTTCTTGTTTAAGCCGGAACCCGCGAGGACGGGTTGACCCGCCGTCGCGGCCCCGTCCGCCGACGCAGAATCCGGTGCGGCCTTAGGTCCTCTCCTCCAACCGGGACAAGGGCTTAGGCTGGGCAGAGACGAAAGGTGCGCGCGCATGGACCCGCTTCCCACTGAACCCCCTCTTCCTTCCACCGCTCCGGGAGCGGCACCCGGGCGGACGGTGATCGCCGACCCGGCGGCCGTCCGGATCGCCGCCGTAGCGGCGCGCTCGGTGCCGGGCGTCTACGCCCTTGGGGGCGGCGCGGGCCGGGCGCTGGGGGCGCTCCGCGACGCCGTCGGCGCTGCCGAGCCGGTCCAGGGCGTCCGCGTGGAGGTGGGCCAGACCCAGGTCGCGGTCGATGTCAGCCTCGTCGCCGAGTACGGCTACCCGCTGCACCGGCTGGCCGACGCCGTCCGGGTGGCCGTGTACCAGGCCGTCAGCGACCTCGTCGGCCTCGAGGTGATCGAGGTCAACGTCGAGGTCTGCGACGTGCACGTGCCGGGGCTGAACGACGTACGCTCCAGCGAGAAAACCCGAGCCCTCGGTTCCTCCCAGCTCTGACCCGTCCAACGAAGGACTTTTCATGACACCGACAGTCACCGGCATGGCGGCCGGGGCGGTTCTCGCCTTCGCCGGCCTCGCCTTTGGATTCTGGGGCTTCCTGCTGACGGCCCTGCTGATGGGGACCGGTGCGCTGCTGGGACGCAGCGCCGAAGGCAAGCTCGATTTCCGCGGCGTCCGGGATGCCCTCACCGGGCGCCGATCGTCTTCGTGAGCACCGCAGCGGTCCGCACGCCCGAGCCTGCGGCCTCCCCGCGGGTCGCCGGGCACAACCGGATCACCACCCAGGCCCTCGTCAGTACGGCACGGGCCGCCGCCGCGGAGCATTTCGGGGTCCAGGCGGCCCAGGTCCGCGCGGTGTACACCGACGACGTCGGCCTGCTCGCCCTTGAGCTGTCACTGCCCGTGCCCATCCCGCCGCTGGCGCGCGTGGCCGCGGAGCCTTCCCTTTCCGCGCCGTCCGGCGGATCGGTCCTCGAGCGGGCCCGGCAGGCGAAGGCCGGCATCCTGGCGACGGTGGCCACCCTCACCGGCACCCGCCTCAGCCGTGTCGATATCCGGGTCATTGGCACGGCCTCGGTGCAGGGCCGGGTCCGATGAGCGGGATCACCGGTTCCAACGACGGGGTGACGGCGCATGCCCTTCGGCGGGAACTCCATGCCTCCCGCGCCGTCCCCTCGGTCATCACGGGTACCGTCGTCGCGGCCGCCTGCATCCTGCTGTTCCTCGAAGCGGTCCTGAAGGCGGTCGGGGACCCGCCGTTCCTGATCGACCTCGACCGGGTGGCCGCGGCGCTGGGCCGCCTGCCCGACCTCGTGCCCGCGTCCGTCCTGGTGCCCGCCGGCCTGCTGGTGTTCGTTCTGGGCCTGGTCCTTGCCCTCGCGGCCGTCCTTCCGGGCCGGCGGGCCCGCTTTGCGGTGCCCAACGCCAGGGCCGCCGTGGTGGTCGATTCGGAGATCCTTGCCGCGACACTGGCCCGGCGCGCCCGCCTGGCCGCCGGCGTCGGCCCCGAGCAGGTCCTGGTCACCGTGGGGCGGCGCCGGGTCGAGGTCTCCGTGCGCCCGACCTCCGGTCTCCCGGTGGACGCCGAGGCGGTGCGGCAGGCCGTCGAGGAGGATCTCCGCGGCACGGTCGCCGAGCCGTTCCCCACCGTTCAGGTGGCTATCGCCCCGAGCGGGGTGATCGGACAGTGAATTCGACCCCCCGCGCACTCAACCGAATCCTGCTGGGGCTGTTCGGTCTGGTGCTCATGGCCGCAGGGGCCGCCGCGGCGGCCGCGGCGCTGATCCCGGAGGCCGCCCGGACCTGGCGGGCCGTCTCCTCCAGCGCCGCCGCCGGAATCCGCTCGCTCGGGGTGCGCGGCGGCGAGGACTGGCTGTGGATCCTGCTGGCCCTGGTGTTCCTGCTGCTGGCCACGCTGATGATCATCTGGCTGGCCGTGCAGGGACGGGGGAGGACCGGCGACTTCATCCAGGACCGCGGGCAGGAGCCCGGGGAGACCGCCGGAACGGTCACCATCACCGCGGCTGCGGCGGAGCAGGCGCTCAAGGTGGCGCTGCAGGACCGGCGCGACCTCGTGAACGCCGCCGTGACGACCTGGCGGTTCCGGGGCACCTCCGCGCTGCGCATCCGGGTCTATCCGCGGCAGGGAGCCGCTCCAGCAAGGGTTGCGGAGGAGGTCGCGGGGCTCGTTGAGGCGCTCGACGTCGTCCTGGGCCACCGGGCGCCGGTGCTGATCAGCATCAGCGCCGGTGCCCGCGCGCGCTTCACCCACGCCGACCGGGTCAGCTGAGCCAGCCCCTCCGCGCTGGTGCGCCTGGGATATGAGTGACGAGAGTCACGATTCGGCATCAAAGGGGTGCCCGGGGCCACCCTGAGTTGCCGCGGCCTTACGTAAGCGCTTACTCTCGGGAGATCAATCTGGTGAGGCGGCGGCACGGTTGGTTTCAGGGTCCGATGGTGGACCCGGAGCACACCGATGCGGGCTGCCAGACAAAGGAGTCTCTTTAATGCCACAGTTTCGCACCAAGAAAGCGCTGGCGCCGCTCGCGGCTCTGAGCGTCCTGACGCTCGCACTCTCCGCCTGCGGATCCGGCGGATCCGGTGAAGCCGGCGGCGGCGGAGACGCCGACTGCTCCCTCTACGAAGCCTACGGAGACCACGAAGGCACCGAGGTCAGCGTCTACTCCACGATCGTCGACGTCGAGGCAGAGCTGCTCGAAAACTCCTGGGCCGACTTCGCCGAATGCACCGGCATCGAGGTCGCCTACGAAGGGTCGAAGGAATTCGAAACCCAGATCGGCGTCCGCGCCAAGGCCGGCAATCCGCCGGACCTCGCCATCTTCCCGCAGCCGGGCCTGCTCGCCGCCCAGGCGGAGAACCTGAAGCCGGCACCCCAGGAGGTCTCCGACCTCGTTGATGAGGGCTGGTCCGAGGACTGGAAGAAGTACGGCACGGTCGACGGAACCTTCTACGCCGCCCCCATGCTCGCAAACATCAAGGGCTACGTCTGGTACGTCCCGGCCACCTTCGAAGAGAAGGGCTGGGAAGTTCCCAAGACCTGGGACGAGATGATGGAGCTGACCGAGAAGATCGCCAGCGACGAAGAGGAAATGAAGCCCTGGTGCGCCGGCTTCGAATCCGGCGAGGCCACCGGCTGGCCGGGAACCGACTGGGTCGAGGACGCGGTGCTCCGCGATCACGGCCCCGAGGTCTACGACCAGTGGGTCGCCCACGAGATCCCGTTCAACGACCCGAAGATCGTCGAGTCCTTCGACAAGGTCGGGGAGATCCTGAAGAACGACGACTACGTCAACGGCGGCTTCGGCGACTCGCGCTCCATCCTGTCGACGGCCTTCGCCGAGGCCGGCCAGCCCGTCCTCGACGGCGCCTGCGCCATGCACCACCAGGCCTCCTTCCAGGCTGCCAACTGGCCCGAAGGCACCGAGGTGGCCGAAGACGGCGACGTCTGGGCCTTCATGACCCCTCCCGTTGACCCCGCCGATGGCACCGCCATCACCGGTGGCGGCGAAATGGTCGGCGCCTACTCGGACAAGCCCGAGGTCGTTGCCCTGCAGTCGTACATGGCGAGCGCCGAGTTCGCCAACGCCCGCGTTGAGCAGGGCGGTGCGATCAGCGCCAACAAGGGACTCGATCCCGAGCTCGCTGGATCGGACCTCGACCGCCAGTCGATCGAGCTGCTCCAGGATCCCGAAACGGTCTTCCGCTTCGACGCCTCCGACCTCATGCCCGGTGCCGTCGGCGCCAACTCCTTCTGGAGCGGCATCGTGAACTGGATCAACGGCGACGAGACCAAGAAGGTCACCGACTCGGTCGAAAGCAGCTGGCCCAGCTCGTAGTTCGATGCATCTAACGCCGCCGGCCCCCGCAGGGAGGGCCGGCGGCGTTAGTGCCCTCCGGCGCCGCGCAGGCTGCCGCGCACGCGCGCACGCCCCGCGCCCGGACCGTTCATCGTTTCATCCACCAGGCGCACCAAGGAGGCTGGGCTGTGGAAGATATAGCAGAAAAAGGTTTACAGGTGGTGGTGGCTCTCGCCATCTTCGCCGCCATCATCGGCGTGATCATGCTCATCGTCGACCGGGCACCGAAATCGGCCCGGGAAAAGGTCCAGATCGCCGGGTTCCTCGCCCCGGCCCTCGTCCTGCTCGCGGTCGGGCTGGTGTACCCGGCACTCCAGACGACCTACCTCTCGTTCACCAACGCGGCCGGAGAGTTCATCGGCCTGGACAACTTCGTGTGGATGTTCACCCAGCCCGAGGCCCTGATCACCCTGCGCAACACCGTCATCTGGGTAGTCCTGGTGCCCCTGCTCGCCTCGTCGATCGGCCTCGCCTACGCGGTCTTCATCGACAAGGCCCGTGGCGAGAAGGCACTCAAGGCGCTGGTGTTCATGCCCATGGCCATCTCCTTCGTGGGTGCCGGCGTCATCTGGCGCTTCGTCTACGCCTACAAGGGTGAAGAGGCGGACCAGATCGGCCTGGTCAACCAGATCCTCGTTTGGTTCGGGCAGACCCCCAAGCAGTTCCTCCTCGACGCCCCCGAGAACACCTTCTTCCTGATCGCCGTCATGATCTGGATCCAGACCGGGTTCGCCATGGTGGTGCTCTCCGCCGCGATCAAGGGCATTCCCACCGAAATCGTCGAGGCCGCCCGCCTCGACGGCGCCAGCGCGTGGCAGCAGTTCCGAAACGTCACGATCCCCACCATCCGCGGCTCCCTGATCGTCGTCGTCACCACCATCACCATCGGCACCCTCAAGGTGTTCGACATCGTGCGCACCATGACGGCCGGGCAGTACGAAACCTCGGTCGTCGCCAATGAGATGTACACCCAGGCGTTCCGCGCCGGCGAGCCCGGCCGCGGTGCCGCCCTCGCGCTGGTCCTGTTCCTGATGGTCCTGCCGGTCGTCGTCTACAACGCGCGGTTGCTCCGCCAGCAGAAGGAGATCCGATGAGCGCCATCCCCGCCGAGAACACCAACAAGGTCTTCCCGGAACTCCAGGACATTGAACCGGGCGAACGCCCGCCGATCCAGCGGCGGGTCCGCCAGCGGCTGACCTCCCGGGGCGCGACGGCGGCCGCCGTCATCATCGCCGTCATCTGGACGATTCCGACCTTCGGCCTGTTCGTCTCATCCTTCCGCCCCGAGGACAACATCAAGGGCAATGGCTGGTGGAACGTCTTCACCGACTGGCAGTTCACCCTCGCCAACTACGAGGACGTGCTGGCTCCGGGCGGAAGCCAGTCGCCGAACCTCGGCTCCTACTTCGTGAACTCCCTCGCCATCGTCATTCCCGGGACCATCTTCACCCTGGTCATCGGCGCCATGGCGGCGTACATGTTCGCGTGGGGCAAATTCCGCGGCAAGGACGGACTGTTCATCTTCGTCTTCGCCCTGCAGATCGTGCCGCTGCAGATGGCGCTGATCCCGCTGCTGCAGCTGTTCACCCAGGTCCTGAAGATCGGGGACATGCAGTTGTTCCCCAGCGGCACGTACGCCCAGCTCTGGGTCGCCCACACCATCTTCGGGCTCCCGCTGGCCATCTTCCTGCTCCACAACTTCATCGCCGAAATCCCCGGCGAGGTGATCGAAGCGGCGCGGGTCGACGGCGCCGGGCACAGCACCATCTTCTGGCGGATCATCATCCCCCTGGCCACACCGGCGCTCGCCTCCTTCGGGATCTTCCAGTTCCTATGGCTGTGGAACGACCTGCTGGTCGCGCTCGTCTTCTCCGGCGGCGGTGCCGACGTCGCGCCGATCACCCAGCGGCTCGCCGAGCTCCAGGGTTCCCGCGGCGGCGAGTGGCAGCGGCTTACGGCCGGTGCGTTCGTCTCGATCCTCATTCCGCTGGCAGTCTTCTTCGGGCTGCAGAGGTACTTCGTCCGTGGGCTGCTGGCGGGTGGCCTCAAGGGGTAACTCCGATGACGAGCATCGAAGATGTCGCGAAGTCGCTGGGGGTCTCCACCGCCACGGTATCGCGCGCCCTTCGGGGGCTGCCCGGGGTCTCGCCAAGCACCCGCTCCCGCGTGGAGCAGGAGGCGCAGAACCTCGGGTACGTCCCGTCGTCGGCGGCAGCGGGGCTTGCCTCGGGGCGCACCATGGCCCTGGGGGTCCTGCTGCCGCAGATCGAACGGTGGTACTTCTCGGCCGTCCTCGAGGGGGTCGACCGGCGGCTGCGGGCGGCGGGCTACGACCTGGTGCTGTTCAGCCTCGGCGGGTCCGGCGTCAACCGGGGGCGGGTGTTCCACCGTTCCATCCTGCGCAAGCGCATCGACGGGCTGCTGGTGTTGTGCCTTGAACTGACCGACTCCGAACGCTCCTCCCTCCTGGAGCTCGAGTCGCCCACCATCGTGGTGGGCGGCGCGGTCGAGGGGGTGCGCCATGTGGGGATCGACGACAGCGCCGCGGCCCGCGACGCCGTCGAACACCTCATCGGCCTGGGGCACACCCGCATCGGGCACCTGCGCGGCGGGGGATCGATCGGCATCGACTTCCAGGTTCCGCTGATCCGCGAAACGGCCTACCGGCGCACCATGGCCGACCACGGCCTCGTCATCCATCCGGAGTGGGAGGTCTTCGGCGACTTCCGGTTCAAGGAAGGCCTCGCAGGGGCCCTGCACATGCTTGCCGATCCCGGGAACCGGCCGACGGCGGTCTTCTGCTCCTCCGACGAGATGGCCTTCGGGGTGCTGCGGGCGGCCGTGGAACTCGGCATCGACGTGCCGGGAGAGCTGTCGGTGATCGGTATCGACGACCACGAGTTTTCCGACCCCATGGGCCTGACCACCATCCGGCAGAGTCCCGTCGATCAGGGTGACTTCGCGGCGGGCATCCTGCTTGACGAACTCCAGGGCCAGCCCGCGGCCGACGTCATTCCGGTCCAGCCCCACCAGCTGATCGTGCGCGGCTCCACGGGGCCGGTTCCGCGCTAGCTTGTTCTGCCGCAGGCTGTCCTGCCCGCCGACCGGGGCCGGTCAGGGGGCTGCTCGTGGCGTCAGGACGCGCGCGCGAGCTGCCGGATCGGAATCCAGCGCGAGGCCAGCCTGCGGTAGGAGGCGGCTGCCCCGGTCATGTCCGCCTCGGCGAGGCTTTCGATCCCGATCCGCACATCGTGCGGCGACTCATCGGGGAACACCCGGTCGGCGACGGCACCGTAGTCGATCTCCACGATGGCGTCCCGGCGGAACACCTCGAGCCACTGCGTGAGCTCGGTCAGCTCCTCGAGCAGGTCCAGTTCCGGGGCGCCGATGGCGAGCTGCGCGATGGCGTGCCGGGCGCGGTCGATGCACTCGTGCACCCGGGCCGAGATGCGGACGGTGCTCACCCTGCCGTTGTCCTCGATGACCTCCGTCAGGTCGTCCTCGTGGATGAGGACGAACCAGGCGAAGGGCACGCCCCAGGTGGCCGAGCGGGTGTGGAGCTTCGCCACGGAGTCCGCGAAGGTGTCCGGGTCGAGCCGGGCCTGCTGGGCCTCGCGGGCCGCCTCGGGCACGAGGACGTCGACGAGCGGGCCCCGCAGGGTCGCATCGAGGGACTCGGCGGCGAGGGTGGTACGCACCGAGAGCTGGTTCGGGCAGTAGTAGGGGGTGGTGCTGCCGCTGTTTCCGGGGAAGTGGAGGACCCGGACCAGGTCGGGTTCGTGATGCGGGAACGGGTCGGACACCGTGCGGGTCACCCGGCGCAGCGACTGCTCGTAGTCGAGCTGCTCGGTGATGCGGCGTCCACGCGAGCGCTGTTCGAGGATGGCGAGCTGCTGGGCGTCGTCGAACGCGTCGAGGGGCTCGTACACCCGCAGGAAGGAGACGTACGGAAAAGGCCGGGCGATTCCGGTGGGGTGGCGGCGGGTCACTGTCCGTCGAGCTCCACGATCACGGGCGCGTGGTCCGAGGCGCCCTTGCCCTTGCGTTCTTCCCGGTCGATCGAGGCATTGGCGACCCGCGCCGCGAGGGCGGGGGAGCCGAGGACGAAGTCGATCCTCATGCCCTCCTTCTTCGGGAAGCGCAGCTGCGTGTAGTCCCAGTAGGTATAGACGCCGGGTCCGGGGGTGAACGGGCGGGCCACATCGGCGAAACCGGCGTCGAGGAACCCCTGGAAGGCGCTGCGTTCCGGGGCGCTGACATGGGTGAGGCCGCCATTGACGAAGAAGTCGATGTCCCACACGTCCTCGTCCTGCGGGGCGATGTTCCAGTCGCCCATGAGGGCGATCTGGGCCTCCGGGTTGGCGGCGACCCACTCCTTCGCGTGCTGGCGGAGCACGTCGAGCCACTGAAGCTTGTAGGGCATGTGCGGGTCGTCGAGGGAGCGGCCGTTGGGCACGTACAGGCTCCAGACGCGGATCCCGTTGCAGGTGGCGCCGATGGCACGGGCCTCCTGGACGGGCTCAATCCCGGGCTTGGCGAAGGCCGGCTGGCCCGGAAAGGTGCGTTCGACGTCGTCGAGCCCCACCCGCGAGGCGATGGCCACGCCGTTCCACTGGCTCAGCCCGAAATGGGCTACCTCGTAGCCGGCGTTCTCGAACATCTCCCACGGGAAGTTCTCGTCCTTGCACTTGGTCTCCTGGATGGCCAGGACGTCGACGTCGGAGCGGCCAAGCCACGCCTCGACACGGTCGGCGCGGGCACGGAGGGAGTTGACGTTCCAAGTGGCGATCTTCACGGGCACTAGGTTACCAACGGGTTGCTTCAGCCCCGCCACCAGGAATCAAAAAGGGTGACCGGAACGGTGCGTTTGTGGCGGGTGATCCAGTAACGGTGTTCAATGGCCGCCGCGGCCGCCTCGGCGACCTCGCGCCCTTCGAGGTAGTCATCGATCTGGTCGTACGTCAGGCCGAGTTCCTTCTCGTCCGCCTGGCCGGGCGCGTCGTCGAGCAGGTCGGCCGTCGGAACCTTGTTGTACAGCGCCTCGGGGGCTCCGAGTTCCTTCAGCAGCTCCCGGTTCTGGCGCTTGTTCAGCCCGAACAGCGGCAGGATGTCGGCTCCGCCGTCGCCGTACTTGGTGAAGAAGCCCGTGACGGACTCAGCGCCGTGGTCGGTGCCGAGGACCAGGAGGTTGTGCTGGCCGGCGAGGGCGTACTGGGCCACCATCCGGGCGCGGGCCTTGATGTTGCCCTTGTTGAAGTCCGAAATCTTCTCGCCGGTGGTCTTCACATACTCGTCTTGGAAGCCGTCGACGGCGGGGGCGACGTTGTACTCGCGCGTGCTGCGCGGTTCGATGAAGGCGAGAGCGGCCTGGGCGTCCTCCTCGTCCTTCTGGGCGTTGTAGGGCAGGCGGACGGCGATGAAGTCGGCGTCTTCGCCCTCCGCGCGCAGCTCGTCCACGGCGAGCTGGGCGAGCTTGCCGGCGAGCGTGGAGTCGAGCCCGCCGCTGATGCCGAGGACGAACCCATTCGTCCGGCTCGCCCGCAGGTAGTCCTTGAGGAACCCGACGCGGGTCCGGATTTCCCCCGCGGGGTCGATGCTGGGGCGCACGCCCATTTCATCGATGATCTTCGCCTGGAGTTCGCGCATGCGCTCAGGCTACTACGCGCAGGTTTCGGGGGCGTTACGCGGGGGGCGGTAGGGCTGCAACGAGGGCCCGCCTCCGGCCCTCCCGGACCGGGCGCAGCGGTCCCGGGGACTCGATAGACTCGGTCCATGACCGCCGACATCTCGCCCGCCGACACCTCAGCACCCGCCGCCGACCGCGCCCGGCTCCTCGAACTCATCAAGGAACTCGCCGTGGTGCACGAGAAGGTGACGCTCTCCAGCGGGGTCGAGGCCGATTACTACATCGACCTGCGCCGGATCACCCTCCACCACGAGGCCTCCCAGCTCGTCGGGCGCGTTATGCTCCGGCTGCTGGATGACGCAGGAATCGAATTCGAAAGCGCGGGCGGGCTCACCATGGGCGCGGATCCGGTAGGGACCGCCCTCATGCACGCCGCAGCCCAGGCCGGGCGCCCGGTCGACGCCTTCGTCGTCCGGAAGACCTCGAAGACCCACGGCATGGGACGCCAGGTCGAGGGACCCGACGTCTCCGGCAGGCCCGTGGTGGTCCTTGAGGACACCTCGACCACCGGGGGATCGGCGTTGACCGCCGTGGAGGGCGTCCGTAAGGCCGGCGGCGACGTGCGCGCGGTCGCCGTCATCGTCGACCGGAACACCGGTTCGCGCGAGCGGATCGAAGCCGAAGCGCGGGTGCCCTACTTCTACGCCTTCGGGAAGGAAGAACTCGGCCTCGACTGAGGTGCGGGCAGCTGCCGGCGGAAGTGCGGAGGGACGACATCTGGAGAGACGGGAGGCGATTGATCCGCCATGGATGATGCCCGCCGCCTGCTGGGTGACGCAAGTGAGGTCGGTGCCTTCTCCCGCAGGGCGTTCCTGACCGGTTCCTCGCTCGGCCTGGCGCTCGCCGCGGACCTCGTCCTCACCCGCAGGATCCAGCAGGAACGGGAGAACCTTCGCCTGCTCCCGGTGCCCGACGACGGCGCCCGGGCCGCCTTCCCGCACTCCCGCTGGGTGCTTTTTCCCGGCTATAAGACCAGCTGGGAGGAGGCCCTGTGGATCCTCAATTCGCTGCGGCCCACGCTGTCACGGCGGGCGCAGATGGCTACCGTGGGGTACTCGAACCGCGGGCTTGACGTGAGCAATATCGTCGCGGAACTGAACCGGTACGTGCGGAACTTCCAGCTTGAAAAGCTCTACTTTTACGGCCACAGCTTCGGCGGGATGGTCGCCGTCGAGGTCGCGGCCCGGCTCGCCGCCCGCGGCATCCCCGTCGAGCTGATTGTGCTCGACTCGAGCCCCCACACGAAGTTCGACGTACTCGAACAGGAAATGTTCGAGGGCGTGGTGTTCCTGTACGAGGCCGGGTACCGGATTCCCACGGTGGTGCGGGGCGGGTACGAACTCGGTGAGCGCATCGCCCACAAGAACGAACGCACGTGGCGCAAGATCATCGACCAGACCTTCGAGCAGCTCTCGCCGCTGGCCCCAAGCAGCGTCCTGATCCAGTCCCAGGCCTCCTACATCTACCACTTCGACCCGACACGCTTCCGGGACGCCCTGGGTGCCACGCAGCTGGCGTTCCTTGGGAACCCGGAGGACCCCGTGGTGAACTACGGCACGGCCCGGGCCGGCTGGGCAGAGATCTTCCCGAGGAACCTCATCCTGAGCGACCTGGTGACCGAAGGGGCCCGCCCGGCCCACGCGAGCCCGCAGTGGAACCCGCTGACCTACCGTCCGCTGCTGCAGCAGGTTCAGGAGCAGCTGATCCCGCTGCCCCGCGGCGGCGGCCGCGCCACAGTGACCTGACCCGCGGCGACTTGTGGTGGCCTCACCGCTGCTCGGGGCCCGGAAGCTGTCGACGACCTAGAAGGTGTCGATCAGGTCAGCGACCGAGTTGATCACCTGGGCCGGCCGGAAGGGGTAGGCCTCGATGTCTGAACGCTGGGTGATCCCGCTGAGCACGAGGACGGTGTGGAGGCCCGCCTCCATGCCGGCGATGATGTCGGTGTCCATCCGGTCGCCGATCATCGCGGTGGTCTCCGAGTGCGCCTCGATCTGGTTCATGGCCGAACGGAACATCATCGGGTTGGGCTTTCCCACGATGTAGGGGTCCCTATTCGTCGCCGCCGTGATGAGCGCCGCAATCGCACCGGTGGCGGGAAGCAGGCCCTCCTTGGACGGGCCGGTGACGTCGGGGTTGGTCGCGATGAACCGCGCCCCGTCGAGGATCAGCCGAATGGCCATGGTGATGGCCTCGAACGAGTAGGTGCGGGTCTCCCCGAGCACCACGTAGTCGGGGTTCGTGTCGGTGAGCACGAAGCCGGCCTCGTGAAGGGCCGTCGTGAGGCCGGCCTCGCCGATCACGTAGGCGCGTGCGCCCGGCAGCTGGCCCTTGAGGAATTCCGCGGTGGCCATCGCCGAGGTCCACAGGTTCTCCTCGGGAATCTCAAGGCCCGACGCCGCAAGCCGTGCCGCGAGGTCACGCGGGGTGTAGATGGAGTTGTTCGTCAGCACGAGGAACCGCTTCGAGGTGGCGACCCAGCGCTCGATCAGCTCCGCGGCTCCGGGAATCGGATGGTTCTCGTGAACCAGTACGCCGTCCATGTCCGTCAGCCAGCACTCAATGTAGTCGTTGTTGCGCATCTGCTTCCTTCGGTGGGCTGGGCGGGGAATCCGGGTCAGTCTTTCACCTTAGGCTTGAGAGGTGAAAAATCGAGGCGAAAACGACGACGCCGCCCCGCAGGGGCCCGGGCAGGACACCCCGCCGGCGGGGGCTCCGGACGCTGCCGCACCGGTGGGCGTGGGGCCCTGGGAGGGCGAGCTGCCCTCGGGGCCGCAGTGGGATCCGGAGCTGCTCGAAGCGGGGGACACCCGCAACGTGGTGGACGCCTACCGGTACTGGAACCACGAGGCGATCGTCGCCGACCTTGACACCCGCCGGCACCCGTTCCACGTCGCCATCGAGAACTGGCAGCACGACCTGAACATCGGCTCGGTGGTGCGCACCGCGAACGCCTTCCTCGCCGCCGAGGTGCACATCATCGGGCGGCGCCGCTGGAACCGCCGCGGGGCCATGGTGACCGACCGCTACCAGCACGTCCGCCACCACCCGACGGTCGAGGACTTCGTGGCCTGGGCGGATGCCGAAGGCTTCGCGGTCATCGGCATCGACAACTTCCCCGATTCGGTGCCGCTCGAGACCTACGACCTGCCCGAGCGGTGCGTCCTCGTGTTCGGGCAGGAGGGGCCGGGGCTGACCCCGGAGGTCCACGCCGCGGCCGAGGCAACCCTCTCCATCGCACAGTTCGGCTCGACACGGTCGATCAACGCCTCGGCGGCCGCGGCCATCGCCATGCACGGCTGGATCCGCAGGCACGTGTTCGACCAGCGCGTCTAAGCACGGCCGGCCCCAGGGGCAGGAGGCCTGAGCCCAGGCCGAAGGGCACCGCACCGATTAGCCCTGCGGGGGCACGGGCGGATGGCTAGGATGGGAACGACCGCACAGGGTGCTTTCCGCCCGGCGTCCACGAACCCAGCTACAAGGAGTCGACCATGCCCATCGCCACACCCGAAATCTATGCCGACATGATCGACCGCGCGAAGGCCGGTGGCTTCGCGTACCCGGCGGTAAACGTCACGTCGTCGCAGACCCTCAACGCCGCCATGCGCGGCTTCGCCGAGGCGGGTTCCGATGGCATCGTTCAGGTTTCGACGGGCGGGGCGGCCTACTGGTCCGGGGCCAGCGTAAAGGACATGGTTGCAGGGGCCCGGGGCTTCGCGGCCTTCGCCCACGAAGTGGCGAAGAAGTACGACGTCAACATCGCCCTCCACACCGACCACTGCCCCAAGGACAAGCTCGACGACTTCGTGCTGCCGCTCCTTGCGGCCTCCGAGGAAGCGGTCAAGGCCGGCGGCAACCCGCTCTTCCAGTCGCACATGTGGGACGGCTCCGCCGAGACCCTCGAGGAGAACCTTCGCATCGCCCGCGAGATCCTGCCCCGTGCGGCAGCCGCGAAGATCATCCTCGAGGTGGAGATCGGCACCGTCGGCGGCGAGGAGGATGGCGTCGAGAACGCCATCAACGACAAGCTCTACACAACGGTCGAGGACGCCCTGGCCACCGTCGACGCCCTGGGCTCCGGCGAGCACGGGCGCTACATCACCGCCCTCACCTTCGGCAACGTCCACGGCGTCTACAAGCCCGGTGGAGTCAAGCTGCGCCCGGAGATCCTCAAGGACATCCAGCAGCAGGTGGGCTCCAAGCTCGGCAAGGACAAGCCGTTCGACCTGGTCTTCCACGGCGGCTCAGGCTCCAGCGAGCAGGAGATCGCCGACGCCGTGTCGTACGGGGTCATCAAGATGAACATCGACACCGACACCCAGTACGCATTCACCCGCTCCGTGGCGGACCACATGCTGCGCAACTACGACGGCGTCCTGAAGGTCGACGGCGAAGTGGGCAACAAGAAGGTGTACGACCCCCGCGTCTGGGGCGCCTCGGCCGAAGCGGCCCTCGCGGCCCGCGTCGTCGAAGCGGCCGAGTCCCTGGGCTCGGCAGGAAAGAAGCTTTAGAGATGTCCGACGAATTCCGCAAGAACCTGCTCGGTCCAGAGCCGACGTACCTGCCCGAGGAACCCGAGGTCGAGGCCCGGCTCAAGGCGGGCGACGAGGCGGTGGACCTGGCGGCGAAGCACCCGACGTCGTCGCTGGTGTGGGCCATCCTCGCCGATGAGGCCTACGCCGAGGGCCGCACCATCGAGTCCTACGCCTACGCCCGCACCGGCTACCACCGGGGCCTTGACGCGCTGCGCCGCAACGGCTGGCGCGGCGCCGGACCGGTGCCGTACTCCCATGTGCCCAACAGGGGCTTCCTGAGGTCCCTCTACGCCCTGGGCCGGGCCGCCGCCTCGATCGGCGAGATCGAGGAAGCGGAGCGGATTGCGGTGTTCCTGCGGGAATCCGACCCCGAGGCAAGCGCCCAGCTCGGGTCCTGATTCCACCGGCGCGCACCCGCTCCACCGAACTACTCGTCTTTGCTGTACCGGGAAACGAGTAGCGCGATCCCTTGTGAGCCTTCCACTGGAACCAACACAGTTAAGGGAGTCGCCAAAGTGGCGGCTGGGTTTGTGGAAGCGGGTGTGCCGTGGCGGACAACAAGACAATTCCAACTCACCTTTTTACCGTGTCGGAGGTGGCCTCGATGATGCGGGTCTCCAAGATGACGGTCTACCGGCTGGTTCAGTCGGGGGCGATTCACGGGATCCGTTTCGGGCGTTCCTACCGGGTCCCTGAGGACGCAGTACAGCAGTACCTGGATGTGATGAACCCGGAGCGGCGCTCCGTGGGATAACCCTTCCACGGGGGCGGCGGTCCGCGCCCGTCCGGATGGGCGCGCGGGCGGTCGGCCCGGGGTGATTGAACCTGGGTGCTCGAACAGCCGGTTCAGCCGGCGTGTGAAATGGTCGTCACGACGCTGACGATCTGGGGCGCCGCAGGGGCGGAACTGAAGCCGAACCGGACCGCGGGTCGCAGCGGCGCGAGCGGCCCCAGGCCCGCCCCGTGGAGTTCGGCCGAGGCGGCGGTAATGCTCCGGGCGGAGGTGACTCCGTAGTACTCGCGGCGGCCGTTGCCGGCCGAGCCTGCGGTGCGGACCCCCGGCAGGAGAAGAGCCGCCGCCGGTGAAATCAGTGCGAGCCACCGGGGACTCGTGGCGAGGGCCTGGGGGACCAGCCCTAGCAGCCGCCCCAGCGGGGTGGGTGCTCCGAGGTCGGCGCTGAGGTGCAGGCCGCCGCCTTCGACCGTGAGGTGCGAGGCCGACAGCGTTGAGAAGACCGGGACCACCCGGACCTCGTCGAAGGAGTAGGTCGACCCGACGTAGGCGGCGATGTCCTCCGAGGGGGCCAGCAGGGTCCGGCGGCCGCCGGCGTCCTCCATCATGACGTCGGTGAAGGCGCCGAAGGGCGACTCGTCCCACCGGCCCACCACCAGCCGGGTGCCTGAGGCGGTGCCGATGCCGGCGATATGTCCTGTAAATCGGTCCATTGCACCATTGTGCAGCGCCGTTACCGCGCGCTCGGCTAAACTTGGGACGTAAGAGCCCCTGATGCGGCCGGGAACGGGCGCATGTCCGGGGGCATTCTCATGACGGCAGCGGCTGCACCAGAACCGCGCACCGCGCCGCCACAATGGGGGAGGATCCCATGCCTGCGATTGTGATTGTCGGAGCCCAGTGGGGCGATGAAGGTAAAGGCAAGGCCACCGACCTGCTCGGCAGTCGTGTCGACTACGTGGTCAAGCCCAACGGAGGCAACAACGCCGGGCACACAGTGGTCGTCGGAGGCGAGAAGTATGAGCTGAAGCTCCTTCCCGCCGGCATTCTCAGCCCGAACGCCATCCCCATCATCGGCAACGGCTGCGTGATCAACCTCGAGGCGCTGTTCGACGAGATCGACGGACTCGAGGCCCGGGGTGCAGACACCTCCAAGCTGAGGATTTCGGCCAACGCGCACCTCGTCGCGCCGTACCACCAGGTGCTCGACAAGGTGACCGAGCGTTTCCTGGGCAAGCGCGCCATCGGCACGACCGGCCGCGGCATCGGCCCGGCCTACATGGACAAGGTCGCCCGGCTCGGCCTGCGCGTCCAGGACGTCTTCGACGAGTCGATCCTGCGCCAGAAGGTCGAAGGCTCCCTGAAGCAGAAGAACGAACTGCTGGTGAAGGTCTACAACCGCCGCAGCGTGGAGGTGGATGAGATTGTCTCGTACTTCCTGTCCTATGCCGAGCGCCTGCGGCCTCTTGTGATCGATTCGACCTTCGTCCTCAACGAGGCGCTCGACGAGGGCAAGGTCGTTCTCATGGAGGGCGGCCAGGCCACCTTCCTCGACGTCGACCACGGCACCTACCCGTTCGTCACCTCGTCCAACCCGACGGCGGGCGGCGCCTCGGTCGGCTCGGGCATCGGCCCGACCCGCATCACCCGGGCCGTGGGCATCATCAAGGCCTACACCACGCGCGTGGGCGCCGGTCCGTTCCCCACCGAGCTCTTCGACGACATGGGCCTCTACCTGCAGAAGACCGGCGGGGAGTTCGGCGTGAACACCGGGCGTCCGCGCCGCACCGGCTGGTACGACGCCGTGCTCGCGCGCCACGCGGCCCGCGTCAACGGCTTCACCGACTACTTTGTGACGAAACTTGACGTGCTCACGGGCATCGAGCGCATCCCCGTCTGCGTCGCCTACGACGTCGACGGCGTACGCCACGACGAGATGCCCATGACCCAGACCGAGTTCCACCATGCGAAGCCGATCTTCGAATACTTCGAGGGGTGGACCGAGGACATCACCGGTGCGCGCAGCATCGAGGACCTGCCGGATAACGCACAGGTCTACGTGCGGGCGCTCGAGAAGATGTCGGGGACCCGGTTCTCGGCCATCGGCGTCGGCCCGGACCGCGACCAGACCATCGTGGTCAACGACCTCATCACCGGCTGACGCAGCACCTCGAGCCCGCGGACCCGGGGCGCTACCAGCCCCGGGTTCCCGGCCCGCCTTTGAAAGGCCCGACGATCCGCGCGGTGACCCAGCCGCCGTAGAAGTCCCCGGCCTGCGCGGTGACCTGTTCACCGTCCACGGTGCAGGAATCCATCGCCCCCGGGTACACGGCGACGCGGCCGGCGAGGTCCTCGTAACCGGCCGAGGGAGAGGGATAGGTCCAGGCCGCCCGCGCCGCGCGCCTCCCGCCGCCGACGACGTCGAAGTAGCCTGCGGTGCCCTTGAACTCGCAGAACGAACTTCCCTCCGCGGCCTGCAGCGCCCCGGGCGCGAAGTCCGCGGCCGGCAGGTAGTACACCGGCGGATGGCTCGTCTCGAGCACCCGCAGGGCCGAGGAGGTTCGCAGGATCTCCTCGCCGCCGAACCGCACGACGATCTCCTCGGTGCTCGCCTCCACCCGTGGTGGCCTCGGATAGTCCCAGACGGATTCCTGGCCGGGACCGGGGACTGCGCGTCGAATGCTCATGGCCCAACGCTAGCCTTTAGCAACCCGCTGCGCAGTCTGTAGGCTTGTGCGCAGGGGACAGCGACGCGGAGGCGGGGAATATGAAAGTCAGCGTAGGACAGTTCCGGCCGGGCGGGGACGTGCAGGGGAACCTCAAAGTGATGCGGAAGCTCGCCCGGAAGGCAAAGTCCGACGGTGGGGAGCTCATCGTGTTCCCGGAAGAGTCGATGTTCACCATCGGCAAGGTCACCGGCCCGCTGCAGGCCGCCGTCGAGGGCAGCTGGAGCACCTTCGTGCAGCAGCTCTCCTTCCTGGCCGCGGAGCTCGACCTCGCGATCGTGGCGGGCGGCTATGAGTCAAGCGGGGAGGAACGCCCCTACAACACGCTGGTGCTGATCGACCGGAACGGCCGGATCACCGACACCTACCGGAAGCTTCACCTCTACGACGCGTTCAGCTACCAGGAGTCGAAGCGGATCAAACCCGGCGACGGCGGCCTCACCGTGGTGCCGCTCGGGGAGATGTCCGTGGGGCTGATGACCTGCTACGACGTCCGCTTCCCGGAGCAGGCCCGGGCGCTCGCCGACGCCGGCGCCGACCTGATCTGCGTGCCCGCTGCCTGGTTCCAGGGCGAGCACAAGATCGAGCACTGGGAGACCCTCCTCAAGGCCCGCGCCATCGAGAACACCGTCTGGATCGCCGCCGCCGGCACCTCGAGCGACCACACCATCGGCCACTCGGCCATCCTCGACCCGATGGGCGTCGCGCACGCCTTCCTCGAACACGAGTCCGAGGCCGTCGTGACGACGGAGGTCACCCGGCACCGGGTCGACGACGTCCGCGAGTTCCTTCCCGTGCTGCGCAACCGCCGCTTCGGGCCCAACGGGGCGATCGTCGACGCGCACTAGGACCGTAGCTTCCGCTCAGGACGCCGGGGAGGCGGCCGGGGCGAACACCGTCCGCTCGAGGAAGCCGTTGCGGAACTTGCCCTGCGGATCCCAGGCGTCGGCCAGCGCCCGGAAATCCCCGAGGCGCGGGTACAGGCGCTCGAGCGGGCCGGCCTGCCCGGTGAACAGCTTGCCCCAGTGCGGCCGGGCCGCAAAGGGGGCGAGGCTGGACTCGAGCTCGGGAAGGAAGGCCTCGACCTCGGCTTGCAGGGGCTTCCAGGTGAAGTGCAGGCCGATCCCCGAACGGCCGTAGTTGCCGCTCAGCCACAGGCGGTCGGCCGCCATCGTGCGGATCTCCGAGATCTGGAGCAGCGGTGCGAGCTTCGGAGCGAGGGAGCGGACCGCGTCGATCGCCGCCAGGGCGTGCTCGGAGCCGACCAGGTATTCGGACTGCAGTTCCGCACCACTGCTCGGGGTGAAGGCGAGGCGGAAGTGGGCGAGGCGGTCCGACCAGGGCCCGGGCACGCCGAGCTGCTGCGTGCAGTTCACCGGTGACATGCCGGGGACCGGGTGCAGCGGCTCCGCGGCCCTCGTTCCGCCGAAGAACGCCTCAGCGGCCGGGCCGCCGTCGTCCGCCGAGGTCCGCGACTTCAGCCAGGCCTGGCTGACGGTGCCGCCGGCCCAGTCGGTGAACAGGCTGACGCTGTAGGCGGCGCCGGTGATCTCCTCGAAATCCCTCAGCACCCGGGCCCACGGCAGGTCGGTGTAGGCGTTCTGGCGCACCGTAAAGGACGGCTCGATGTCGAGGGTGAGCCGGGTCATGATCCCGAGCGTCCCAAGGTTCACCACCATGCCCTCAAAATCCGGGTCCTCGCCCCGCCGCACGGTGCGCAGGTCCCCGGAGGCCGTGACGAACTCGATGGCGGCAACGGCGGTGGCGAGGTTCCCGTTGCCGTTCCCCGAGCCGTGGGTGGCCGTGGCGACCGCTCCGGCGACGGAAATGTGGGGCAGGGAGGCGAGGTTGGCGAGCGCGAAACCCTGCCGCTGGAGTTCGGCGGCGAGTTCACCGTAGCGGGTGGCTGCGCCGGCGGTCACCGTTCGTCCTGCGCCGTCGACGCTGATGGTGGAGGGCAGGTTCTCAAGGGATACCAGCGAGCCGGTGGTGTCCGCGATGTCGTTGAAGGAATGGCGGCTGCCGAGCGCACGCACCGAGGACGCCGCAGCGACAATCTCCTGAAGGGCGTGCACCTCGGTGGGGCGTTCAAGCCGATCCTGCCGGTAGCCCAGGTTGCCGGCCCAGTTGTATTCGGGCGTCATGTCTCCATCCTCGTCCATCGGCACGTTTCACCGGCAACCAAGCCGTCACCGGGTGGCAGCACCACCAAGACCACTCTAGGGACATCCGCCGCGAGGTTCGCACGGGCGGCCGGGACCGGCGCAGTGCAGTAGCGTGTCCGCCATGACGGACAACATTTCCGGAGAAGCGGTGCGGCCGGAACGTGCCGCAAATATCCGGGACGTGGCCCGCGCCGCGGGGGTGTCCCACCAGACGGTCTCGCGGGTGATCAATGACCACCCCAGCCTGCGGGAGGAAACGCGGAAGCGCGTCCTTGAGGCGATGGAGCAACTTTCATTCCGGCCGAACCGGGCCGCACGCACCCTTGTCACCAGCAGGTCAGGCATCCTGGGGGTGCTCGTCTCACACGGTGTCGAGTACGGCCCCGCGGCAAGCCTGCAGGCCATCCAGGAGGCAGCCGCCGACGCGGGCTATTGGATCGATGTCGCCAACCTTGAACGCACCGACCACGGCTCGATCGTTGCGGCGCTGGATCGACTGATGGACCATGCGGTGGAGGGACTGGTCATCCTCGCACCCCAGTCCCGGTCCCTCAAGGTGATCGAGGATCTCGCAATCCGGTTGCCCTTCGTCACGGTGCATTCGACGGGCCGTTTCTCCGACCACCGGCTCTCCGTCGACCAGCTGTCCGGTGCACGACTCGCGACCAGGCACCTGCTGGAGCTTGGACACCGCCGTGTCCTGCATCTGGCTGGACCGGAAGGCTGGGTGGAATCCGCGGCGAGGCTTCAGGGCTACCGGGAAGAGATGGCGGCTTGGAATGTCCCGCCCCTCGACGCGCCGGACGGCGATTGGACCGCCGAGTCGGGGTACCGCGCCGGGAAGGCCGCGATGCGGGCCGGCGGCTTCAGTGCGGTGTTCTCGTCGAACGACCAGATGGCGCTGGGGCTCATCCACGCCTTTGCGGAGGCCGGACTGCGGGTCCCGCGCGATATCAGCGTCGTCGGGTTCGATGACGTCCCCGAGGCCGCCCACTACCTTCCGCCGCTCACGACGGTGCGCCAGGATTTCCCTGAGCTTGGGCGGCGCTGTGTGGCCGCCCTGCTCGGGATGCTCGGCCATGGGCCCTCTCTGCCGCAGGGAGACATCGCGCCGGAATTGATCGTGCGCCGATCCACTACCGCGCCGCCCCCCTGACCTCTGTGTCACCCTGCGGGCAGTCTGGTCCGACTCCCGTTATGGAAGCGTTACCGAAATCTCCGAACCCGAGCCGCTGCTATCCGTGTATCGTGGCACCCACAGTGAATGTGACCGTTCACATCGCGGGTCGACGGCGAAGATGTCCGCTGGCCAGGCATCACCCGAAAGACAATGAGGTTTTTTCGTGAGCGAAGCTTCCCCCACCCATCCGGCCGCAGCGCGCCAGACGTCCGGCTCCCCGGCGGCCCGGCCCGGGTCCCCTGTCGCCCCGAAATACGTGATCGGTATCGACTTCGGCACGCTCTCCGGGCGCGCCGTCGTGGTGCGGGTGAGCGATGGCGCCGAAGTCGGCTCGGCAGTCACCGAATACCCACACGCCGTCATGGACTCGGTCCTTGCCGCCACCGGTGCACCGCTTCCCCCCGACTGGGCGCTGCAGGTGCCCGCGGACTATGTCGAGGTCCTCCGCACCGCCGTCCCCGCAGCGGTGCGCGACGCCGGCATCTCACCCCAGGACGTCGTCGGCGTGGGAACGGACTTCACTGCCTGCACGATGATCCCCACCACCGCCGACGGCACGCCGCTCAACGAACTGCCCGGCTACGCCTCCCGTCCCCATGCCTACGTCAAGCTCTGGAAGCACCACGCCGCACAGGGCCAGGCCGACCGCATCAACGAACTCGCCCGGCAGCGCGGTGAAACCTGGCTGCCCCGGTACGGCGGGCTGATCTCCAGCGAATGGGAGTTCGCCAAGGGACTGCAGCTCCTTGAGGAGGACCCCGAGCTCTACTCCCGCATGGACCACTGGGTTGAGGCCGCCGACTGGATCGTCTGGCAGCTGACCGGCCGCTACGTCCGCAACGCCTGCACCGCCGGTTACAAGGGCATCCTGCAGGACGGCGCCTACCCCTCCCGGGAGTTCCTCGCGGCGCTGAACTCGGATTTCGCCTCCTTCGCCGAGGACAAGGTGGAGCATCCCATCGGTGCACTCGCCTCCGCCGCCGGAACCCTGTCCGCGGAGGCCGCCGGCTGGACCGGGCTGCCGGAGGGCATCGCGGTCGCCGTCGGCAATGTCGACGCCCACGTCACCGCGCCCGCGGCGCAGGCCACCGACCCCGGGCAGATGGTCGCCATCATGGGAACCTCGACCTGCCACGTGATGAACTCCGAGGCGCTCCGGGAAGTCCCCGGGATGTGCGGCGTCGTCGACGGCGGGATCGTCGAGGGACTGTACGGCTATGAGGCCGGGCAGTCAGGGGTGGGAGACATCTTCGCCTGGTTTGTCGCAAACCAGGTTCCTGCGGACATTTCCGCGGAGGCGGCACGGACAGGACTCAGCGTGCACGAGTACCTGACCGAGCAGGCCCGGAACGAACCCGTCGGCGCCTCGGGCCTGATCGCCCTCGACTGGCACTCCGGCAACCGCTCGGTCCTCGTCGACCACGAGCTCTCCGGCCTGATCGTGGGGCTGACCCTCGCCACCGCACCTCACGAGGTGTACCGGGCGCTCCTTGAGGCGACGGCCTTCGGAACCCGGAGGATTGTCGAGGCCTTTAACGACTCAGGGGTCCCGGTGACCGAATTCGTGGCGGCGGGTGGGCTCATCCGGAACTCCTTCCTGATGCAGACCTACGCGGACGTGCTGAATATGCCCATCTCCGTCATCGGAAGCGCCCAGGGGCCGGCACTCGGCTCCGCCATCCACGCCGCCGTCGCCGCCGGAGAGTACCCGGACATCTCCGCAGCCGCTGGGGCGATGGGCCGCCTGGAGCGCGCGGCATTCACCCCCGATCCCGCCAGGGTCGAGGCCTACACCGCGCTGTACGCGGAGTACCGGGAGCTTCACGACTACTTCGGCCGCGGCGGCAACAACGTGATGCGCCGGCTCAAGGCGATGCGGCGCTCTGCCCTTTCGGTTTCTCCGGTGCAGGCGGTGTCGGCATGACTGGCTTTAGCCCCGCCCTTCAGGAGGCGATCGACCGCACCCGCCGGGAGGTCGCCGACCTGCACGCCGAACTCGTGCGCTACGGGCTGGTCGTGTGGACCGGAGGGAACGTCTCGGGCCGGGTGCCTGGAGCGGACCTGTTCGTCATCAAGCCCAGCGGTGTTGGCTACGACGACCTGTGCGCCGAAAACCAGATCCTGTGCACCCTCGACGGCTCCGTCGTCGCGGGAACCGCAGGATGTGAACGTTCACCCTCGAGTGACACCGCGGCCCACGCCTATGTCTACCGGCACCTTCCCGAGGTAGGCGGGGTGGTCCATACCCACTCGCCCTACGCCACCGCCTGGGCGGCCCGCGGCGAGGCGATTCCCTGCGTTCTCACGGCGATGGCCGACGAGTTCGGCGGAGAGGTGCCGGTCGGCCCCTTCGCCGTCATCGGTGATGACTCCATCGGCAGGGGCATCGTCGACACCCTGGCAGGGCACCGCTCACGGGCCGTGCTGATGAAGAACCACGGCCCCTTCACCATCGGCAAGGACGCCCGCGACGCCGTCAAGGCCGCCGTCATGCTCGAGGACGTCGCCCGCACCGTGCACCTCTCCCGCCAGCTGGGGGAGCCCGCGGCCATCGCCGACGCCCACATCGATTCTCTCTTCGAGCGCTACCAGAACGTCTACGGTCAGCCCGCCGCGCAGGCCCCAACCCAGGCAGGAGCCACCCGATGACCTCACTTCGCACCACCTTCGACAGCTACGAAATCTGGTTCCTCACCGGCAGCCAGGACCTCTACGGCGAGGAGACCCTCGCCCAGGTGGAGTTGCAGTCCCAGGAGATCGTAAAGATCCTCAACGACTCCGGACTGCCAGTGGAGGTCGTCTGGAAGCCGACCCTCAAGGACTCGGATTCGATCCGCAGGATGGCCCTGGAGGCCAACGCGGCGGACAACGCCATCGGCATCATTGCCTGGATGCACACCTTCAGCCCCGCCAAGATGTGGATCGCGGGCCTGGACGCGCTGCGGAAGCCGCTGCTGCATCTCCACACCCAGATCAACGTCGCCCTGCCCTGGGCCGAGATCGACTTCGACTTCATGAACCTCAACCAGGCCGCGCACGGCGACCGCGAGTTCGGGTACATCCAGTCGCGGCTCGGCGTCCCGCGCAAGACCGTCGTCGGGCACGTCACCAACCCGGCCGTCACCGGCCAGGTCTCCAGCTGGCAACGCGCCTGCGCAGGCTGGGCCGCCGTTCACGAACTGAAGGTCGCCCGCTTCGGCGACAACATGCGCTATGTCGCCGTCACCGAGGGGGACAAGACCGAGGCCGAACTGCGCTTCGGCGTCTCGGTCAACACGTGGGGCATCAACGACCTCGTCGAGGTCGTCGACGCCCAGCCTGAGCACCTCATCGACGAGCTCGTCGCCGAATACGAGGAAAGCTACGACGTGGCCCCGGAACTGCGGCGCGGCGGCGAACGCCACGAGTCGCTGCGCTACGGCGCCCGCCTCGAGCTGGGCCTTCTTTCCTTCCTCGAGGCCGGCGGCTTCGGTGCGTTCACGACGAGTTTCGAGGACCTCGGCGGCCTGCGGCAGCTTCCGGGCCTCGCCGTGCAGCGGCTGATGGCCAAGGGCTACGGCTTCGGCGCCGAAGGCGACTGGAAGACCGCCGTCCTGGTGCGCGCCGCGAAGGTCATGGGTGCGGGCCTGCCCGGCGGCGCCTCGCTGATGGAGGACTACACCTACCACCTTGTCCCGGGGGAGGAGAAGATCCTTGGAGCCCACATGCTCGAGATCTGCCCCACCCTGACGACGGCGCGTCCCTCCCTTGAGGTGCACCCGCTGGGAATCGGCGGCAGGGAGGACCCGGTTCGGCTCGTGTTCGACACCGATCCCGGGCCCGGCGTCGTCGTCGCACTCTCCGACATGCGCGACCGGTTCCGGCTCACCGCCAATGCCGTCGACGTCGTGCCGCCGGACGCCCCGCTGCCGAACCTCCCGGTGGCCCGTGCGGTCTGGAAACCCGCACCGGACCTCGCAACCTCGGCTGCGGCCTGGCTCAGCGCCGGTGCAGCCCACCACACGGTGCTCAGCACAGCGGTCGGACTCGACGTCTTCGAGGACTTCGCCGTGATCGCCGAAACCGAACTCCTGCGCATCGACGACTCGACGACCCTGCGGGAATTCCAGCGCGAACTGCGCTGGAACGCGGCCTACTACCGGCTCGCCTCAAAACTGTAATCCACGCAGCAACCCCGGGCGACGGCGCCCGGGCCGACGAAAGGGAAACCCCTATGAACAAGAACTTCCTCAAGGGCATCGCCGCAGCCGGCGTGCTCGCGCTCAGCCTGAGCGCCTGCGGCGGCAGCCGCGGCGGAAACGCCGGAGCGGAAGGCGGCGAAGGCTCGAACGAAGGCGCCAAGATCGGCGTCGCGATGCCCACCCAGCAGTCCGAACGCTGGATCGCCGACGGCGAGAACGTCAAGAGCCAGCTCGAGGAACTCGGTTACGAGGTCGACCTCCAGTACGCGAACGACGACATTCCCACCCAGGTCTCACAGATCGAAAACATGATCAACGGCGGCGCGAAGGCGCTCGTCATCGCTTCGATCGACGGCACCACCCTCACAAGCGTCCTCGACACCGCCGAATCCCAGGACATCCCCGTCATCGCCTATGACCGCCTGATCAACGGCTCCGAGACCGTCGACTACTACACGACGTTCGACAACTTCGAGGTCGGCGTCCAGCAGGCGACCTCCCTGCTGACCGGGCTCGGCGTCCTCGATGAGAACGGCGAGGAAACCGGCGAGAAGGGGCCCTTCAACGTCGAGCTCTTCGCCGGAAGCCCCGACGACAACAACGCCACCTTCTTCTGGGACGGCGCAATGGAAGTCCTTCAGCCCCACCTCGACAGCGGCGTGCTGACGGTTCCCAGCGGCCAGACCGACTTCGAGCAGGCCGCGATCCTGCGCTGGCTCCCCGACACCGCCCAGGACCGCATGGAGGACCTCCTCACCGTCGGCGAAGGCAAGCGCCTCGACGGCGTCCTCTCGCCCTACGACGGCCTCTCAATCGGCATCATCTCCGCGCTGACCTCCGGCGGGTACTCCAAGGACGACCTGCCCGTGGTCACGGGCCAGGACGCCGAGGTCGGCTCGGTGAAGTCCATCATCGCCGGCGAGCAGTACTCGACGATCTTCAAGGACGTCCGGGAACTCGGCAAGCGCGCCGTCACCATGGTCGATTCCCTGATGAAGGGCGAGGAGCCGGAGGTCAACGACGAGGAGACCTACGACAACGGCGAGAAGATCGTTCCCTCCTACCTGCTCGAATCGGAAATCGTCACCAAGGACAACTACGAGAAGAGCCTGGTCGAAACCGGTTACTACACCGAAGACGACCTGAAGTAGGCACAGCCCGAAGTAGGCCCGGCCTGAAGTAAGCATGGCCTGAAGTAAGCACGGCCTGAAGTAAACACGGCCTGAAGTAAACACAGTGCCGGGCGGCGGTGATGCCGCCCGGCCTGCTGTTCAGCACATCGATTACTCCAACTTCCAAAGGACGCTCAATGACCGAGCACATTCTTGAGATGCGTGGGATCAGCAAGACCTTCCCCGGGGTCAAGGCCCTCTCCGACGTGAACCTCGCGGTGTCGCGGGGCGAGGTTCATGCGATCTGCGGTGAGAACGGCGCAGGCAAGTCGACCCTCATGAAGGTGCTGTCCGGCGTCTACCCGCACGGCACCTACGAGGGCGACATTCGATTCGAGAGCGTTGCCGTCTCCTTCAAGGACATCAAGGACAGCGAACACAGCGGCATCGTGATCATTCACCAGGAGCTGGCGCTGTCGCCGTACCTCTCCGTCGCCGAGAACATCTTCCTCGGCAACGAGCGCTCAAGCCGGGGCTTCATCGACTGGAATGAAACCAATGTCGAGGCGGCCAAGCTGCTCAAGCGCGTCGGGCTGACGCTCAATCCGGTGGTGCGGGCCGGCGATATCGGGGTCGGCAAGCAGCAGCTCGTGGAGATCGCCAAGGCGCTCTCGAAGAACGTGAAGCTGCTCATCCTCGATGAGCCGACGGCCGCGCTCAACGACGAGGACTCGGCGCACCTGCTGGGCCTGGTGAAGGGGCTGCGTGATGAAGGGGTCACCTCCATCATCATCAGCCACAAGCTCAATGAGATCCGCGCCATCGCCGACTCCGTGACCATCCTGCGCGACGGCAGGACCATCGAGACGCTGAGCCTCCACGACGGTTCGGTCACCGAGGACCGCATCATCAAGGGCATGGTCGGCCGCGAGCTGAAGAACCGCTACCCGGAACGCACGCCCTCGATCGGGGACGAAATCCTTCGGGTCGAAGACTGGACCGTGCACCACCCGCAGGAGCACTCACGGGTCGTCGTGGACCGCGCCAACCTCAGCGTGCGGGCCGGGGAGATCGTCGGAATCGCGGGCCTCATGGGCGCCGGACGGACCGAACTTGCGATGAGCATCTTCGGGCGCAGCTACGGCTCGAACATCTCCGGGAAGCTGTACAAGGACGGCAAGGAGATCTCGGCCCGCACGGTCAGCGAGGCCATCCGCCACGGCATCGCCTACGCCACCGAGGACCGCAAGCGCTACGGGCTGAACCTCCTCGACGACATCAAGCGCAATATCTCCGGCGCCGCACTGGGCAAGCTCGCCCGGCGCGGCTGGGTCGACAGCGGACGCGAAGCGGTCGTGGCCGGGGGATACCGGACCTCGATGAACATCAAGGCACCCTCGGTCACCTCCGTGACGGGGAAGCTCTCGGGAGGGAACCAGCAGAAAGTGGTGCTCTCCAAGTGGATGTTCGCCGATCCGGATGTGCTCATCCTCGATGAGCCCACGCGCGGCATCGACGTCGGCGCCAAGTACGAGATCTACACGATCATCAATTCGCTCGCGGCCCAGGGCAAGGCGGTGGTCGTCATCTCCTCGGAGCTGCCGGAACTGCTGGGCATCTGCGACCGCATCTACACCCTCGCCGAGGGCTCGATCACCGCCGAGGTACCGATCGGTGAGGCGACACCCGAGCTCCTCATGCAGCACATGACAAAGGAAAAGGACTGAACCCCATGGCTTCGACCCTTACCGACGCCGCTCTCAAACCCGCGGCGCCCACACTGACCGATGCCGGAAGGTTCCTAGCGAGCAGGCTCCGCCAGATCGGCATCTTCGTAGCGCTCCTGGTGATCGTCACGCTGTTCCAAGTGCTGACCGCCGGCAAGCTGCTGCAACCGGACAACGTCTCCAACATCATCGTGCAGAACAGCTACATCCTGCTGCTCGCGATCGGCATGGTGATGATTATCGTCGCCGGACACATCGACCTCTCCGTGGGCTCGGTCGCCGCGTTCGTGGGCGCCATGTCCGGCATCATGATCCAGGACTGGAACATGCCCTGGTGGCTCGCCTTCACCGCCTCGCTCGTCATCGGCGGCCTGGTCGGGGCGTGGCAGGGTTTCTGGGTGGCCTACATGGGGATCCCCGCATTCATCGTGACCCTCGCGGGAATGCTCGTCTTCCGCGGACTCACGCAGATCACCCTCGAAAACCGGCGCATCACGGGGTTCCCTGCCGAGTACCGTCAGCTGGGCGGCGGGTTCCTGTTCCCCGGCCTTTTCCCGGCCGACACGAACATCCTCGACTGGACCACCGTGGGCCTCGGAGTCCTCGCCGCCGGGCTGCTCATCGGCAGCCAGCTGCGCGGAAGGGCGACGCGCGCCAAGCTGAAGCTCGATGACGAACCGATGGCCTGGTTCGCGACGAAGCTGGCCTTCGGCGCCGTCGTCATCCTCGGCCTGACCTACCTGCTGGCCAGCTCGCGCAGCGGAACCCCCATCGTCCTCGTGGTGCTGGGACTTCTGGTGGTGACCTACAGCGCAGTGATGGGCAACAGCGTCTTCGGCCGGCACATCTACGCCCGGGGCGGCAACCTCCAAGCAGCGCAGCTCTCAGGGGTCAACACCAAGAAGATCGATTTCTACCTCTTCGTGAATATGGGTGTGCTCGCCGCGCTGGCGGGGTTGATTTTCACGGGCCGCCTCAACTCGGCGGGTCCCGGTGCCGGAAACCTCTTCGAGCTCGACGCCATCGCCGCGGCCTTCATCGGCGGAGCAGCGGTCACCGGAGGGGTCGGAACGGTGATCGGCGCCATCACGGGCGGACTGATCATGGGCGTGCTCAACAACGGCATGTCCCTGCTCGGGGTGGGAAGTGACTACCAGCAGTTCATCAAGGGAATGGTGCTCCTGCTCGCAGTTGGCTTCGACGTCTTCAACAAGCGACGTGCATCGAGCGCACTCAAATAAAAAATCGGCGGGGCCGCGTAACCTTTGCGGCAACGCGGACGATTACCTGTGTGTAAGTGCCGCACCGAGGCTTATCCCCCATTGGGTCTCGGTGCGGCCTTTCTTCTTTTGAGGGGACCAGTGCCCCGGCCGGCCGGCCGGCCGGTAAAACCCGGCCGGCGCCTCCTGATCCGTGCAGGCCGGCCAATGCGGAACGCCCTTCCTTCCGCGCAGCGCGACGCGCCCGCCGAAGAGCGGCAGGCCTTCCACCCCCTGCGCTACCCAGCGGATAAGCTGACTTCTCCACCCACCCTTCGCGAGGAAATCCATGGTCCGCATGCTGCCAGACGAAGCGCTCGCACGCGCTCAGAAGGGGGACCCGGCAGCCTTTGAATGGATCTACTCACAGCTCAGCCCACTGGTGCTCGGCTACTTCTCGGGCCGGGGTGCCGAGGATCCGGAAGGCCTGACCCAGGAGGTCTTCCTCACGGTCTTCACCAAGCTCACGTCGCTTCAGGGTGGGCCGGGGGAGCTGCGGACGTTCGTTTTTTCGGTTGCCCATGCCCGGTGGGTCGATGAGGTCCGCAAAAGGGCGCGCGGCCCCCTGCTCACCGGGTACGAGCCCGACGCCGATTCCCGCACCAGCGCGTCGGCCGAATCCGTGGCACTCAACCGGTTCGGTGAAGGCAATATCGAGGAACTCCTGACGGCGCTCAAGGACGAGCACCGGGAGGTCCTGCTGCTGCGCATCGTTGCCGGGCTTTCGCTTGAGCAGGTCGGGGACGTGATGGGCAGGTCGACAGGCTCGATCAAACAGCTACAGCGGCGGGGGCTGCTCCGTCTGAAGGAACTTGTGGAACTCAACCAAAAAGAGGCGTCATGACGGCGGGCAAGCCACCGGCCGATGACGAGCGCCTTTCCCAGCTGTTCGATGAGGCAGCGCTGCCCGTGGCCCCGGAGCTCCTCGGCGTGCTGGGTTGCGTGAAGGGCCTGGGGGACCGGCCCGTTCCCGCTCCGGGAGCGGACCTTCTTGCCTTCTTCGCTCCAGCGGATGCGCCGGACCGCGGACGCCGGAAGCGGCTGCGGGGCCCAATCATCGGCGGCACCCTCGCGGTCTCGATGGGCCTGGGCATGTCCGGCGTGGCCGCCGGGCCGGGCACCTTCGCGGACGACCTCGGCAGTGCGGTCCATTCCGTCATGGGCGGACAGGGCGGGACGGTGGCGGGCCCCGCACCCATCGACCCTGCGCAGCCGCCGTCTGCATCGGACCTGCCGGACATCGCCGGACCTCAGGGCGGCCCGGCGGCCCAGGATGCTGCCGATCGAACCGGATCGACCGGTGCTGCCGGACCCATGGGGATGGAGGCGGCGGGAGTCACCGGACAGACGGGGACAGATGCAACAGGCGCCGCCGGAGCCTCCGGAACCACCGAACCAGGGCGTAGACCCACCCACCCCTCCTCCGATGGCTCCGGTGGAACGGGCACCGACCGGGAAGGCACCACCCTCGAAGCGGCGCCCGACCGCCCGTCATCAGTGCCGGAGGCGGGGCACCAGGGGCATTTCAACCCGGGGCCGAAGCCGGCGAAATCCGGGCCTGCGGAATCGAAGCCGGAATCCCAGCCTGCGGACAAGAAACCAACCGGGACGAAGCCGGCGGGACAGAGCCCGTCGAAGCCCAAGCCGACAAAGGCGAAGCCGGCCAAACCGCAACAGGGTGCGCCCGAGAACGGACAAGGAGCCGGACCGGAGCCCGAGGCGCCCGGGGAGGCGCCGGAATGGGTGCGGAAACGTCCGGCCGAAGTAGGCCCGGGCGCCGATCGCTGGGCGGAGCCTCAGACGCCGGCAGGGCCGGAAACCGGAGGCGGGCTCGACCTCGATCCTCCGGCCCCGGACCTGGCTACGCCGGAGCTGGAGTTGGATCCGTTCGAGCCGGAACCGCAACGTTCGGACGTTCCGGACGCTGATACTTCGCACCCTGAGCTTCCAGCCCCCGCGACTTCAAAAGAACCCGACACCTCAGAAGCGCCGGAGACTTCACAAGCGCCCGAGACTTCAGGCCCGGAGAAGCCGTCGACCGACGGGGTTTCAGGCCCCGCCGCTCTCAGGGGACCCCCGCCCCTGGCCGGGGACGCACCGAAGCCGCAACTCCCGCCGGAACCAGCGCTGCTGTCTCCGGCACCCTCGTCGTCGCGGGAACCCGCGCCGCTGTCAGGAGAGGACCTGCCGCTTCGAGGAGAGGACGCCGGTGTTGAACCCGGCGAGGTTCAGTCCGCCGTGGAAGCGGGCGTGCTCGATCTTCAGGCAGCGGTCCATCACCACCGATAGCCCTGCGCCCTCGGCGCGCCGGGCCACGTCCTCGTGCCAGGACCCCAGCTGCAGCCACAGCGTTCGTGCGCCGACGTCGAGGGTCTCGTCGAGCACCGACGGGAGGTCGTCGTGCTTGCGGAAGACGTCGACCACGTCGGGAACCTCTGGAAGGTCGGCTAGCGAGGCATATGCCGGCTGGCCGAGGATCTGCGTGGCCACGGGATTGACGAAGTACAGCCGGTAGGGCGACGAGGACTGAAGGTAGGTCGCCACAAAGTACGAGGCGCGCGAGGGCTTGTCCGAGGCCCCGACGATCGCCACCGACTTCGTACCGCGCAGCAGGGCCAGCCGCTCCGGTGCCGAGGGACCTTCCCACGTGCGCTCTGCCGCGCTCATGCCCCGACCCCCACCGCGCACGTCGGGGCCTGCCCGTCGGCGGAGTTCCCGGTGCCGCCCTCTGTCGGTACCTGCGGCAGGGAGGCGGAGCCATCGCGCTCGACGGCTTCGGTCAGTGCCTGGTCGAGGTCCCACAGGATGTCCTCGAGGTCCTCAAGGCCAACCGAGATGCGGACCAGGTCCTCGGGGATGCCCGCCGCGCTCAGCTGCTCGGGCGAGAGCTGCTGGTGGGTCGTCGAGCCGGGGTGGATCACAAGCGTGCGCGAGTCCCCAACGTTCGCCAGGTGCGATGCGAGCTGCAACGCCTCGATGAACCGCTGACCGGCTGCGCGGCCGCCGCGGATGCCGAAGCTGAACACCGATCCCGGCCCCGAGGGCAGGTACCTTGCCGCCCGCCCGTGGTGCGGGTGGCTGGGCAGCCCGGCGTAGTTTACGTAGGCGACGCGCGGGTCGGCCTGCAGCCATTCGGCGACGGCCTTGGCGTTCTTCAGGTGCTCATCGAGCCGCTGGGCAAGGGTTTCGACACCCTGCAGGAGCTGGAAGGCCGACTGCGGCGACAGGGACGGTCCGATGTCGCGCAGCTGCTCGGTGCGCAGCTTGGTGAGGAAGCCGTATTCACCGAAGTTCGCCCACCACTGGATGTTCCCGTAGGAGGGAACGGGCTCGGTCATGCCCGGGAACTTGCCGTTGCCCCAGTTGAACTTCCCGCTCTCGACGACGACGCCGCCAAGGGTCGTCCCGTGGCCGCCGATGAACTTGGTGGCCGAGTGGATCACGATGTCCGCTCCGTGCTCGATGGGCCGGATGAGGTAGGGGGTGCTGAGGGTCGAATCGATGATCAGCGGCACCCCTGCATCGTGGGCCACCGCCGCGAGGCCCTCGAGGTCGGCAATCTCGCCCGAGGGGTTGGCGATGACCTCCGCGTAGACGGCCTTCGTGTTCGGCCGGATGGCGGCCGCATAGTCGGCCGGGTCCGTCCCGGGAACGAAGGTCGTGTCGATGCCGAAGCGCCGGAGCGTGACGTCGAGCTGCGTCACCGTTCCGCCGTACAGCTGGGAGGCGGCGACGATGGAGTCACCGGCCTGGCACAGCGCGGCGAAGGTGATGAACTCGGCGCTCATGCCCGACGCTGTCGCCACGGCGCCGATGCCGCCCTCGAGGGAGGCGATGCGCTCCTCGAACGCCGCAACCGTGGGGTTGCCGATCCGGGAGTAGATATTGCCGTACTTCTGCAGCGCGAAGAGGCTGGCGGCGTCGTTGGTGTCCTTGAAGACGAACGACGTCGTCTGGTAGATGGGGACGGCGCGGGCGCCGTGCGCCGCGTCGGGGGTCCCACCGGCGTGGAGCGCCCGGGTCCGGAATCCAAAGGTTCGCTCGGCCATCAGAGCCCTGCTTTCACGGTTGAGGGGGTGGGGAGGTGGAAGTCGACGCCGGCCCGGTCCGCGAGGTCCGCCTCGAGCGAGCGGACGATCGGCAGGACATCCCGGCCGAACGCCTCGACCTCCTCCTGGAAGTGCAGGTAGCAGGTGAGCATCAGGTTCACGCCGAGCTTCTTATATTCGATGATCCGCTCGGCGATCTGCTCGGGCGTGCCGATCAGCTGGGTGCGGAAGCCGTCGTTGTACTGGATGAGGTCCTCGAAGCTGGAGTCGGCCCACATGCCCTTGCCGTCACGGGTCGAGGGGCCGGCCTCCTGGACCGCGTCCCGGAACCCCTCAACGGCCGGCCGGTGCGCCTTGGCGACGATTTCGCGGAGGGTCTCGCGGGCCTCCTTCTCGGAGTCCCGGGCGATCACGAACCCGTTGAGGCCGAAGCGCGGGTGCCTCCCGGCCGCGGCGGCCGAGGCACGCACGCCGGCGATGTTCTCCCGGAAGCCCTCGAGGTCCTTGCCGTTGGAGAAGTACCAGTCGGCCACCCGGCCCGCGGTGGCCTGCGCCGCCGTCGAGTTTCCGCCGAAGAAGATCTCGGGGTGCGCCCGTCCGGGCACCTCGACGGGCGCCGGGCTCAGCGTGAAGTCGGTGATGTTGTAGTACTTTCCGGCCTGGTTGTAGTGCTCCTGGGTCCACAGGCCGCGCAGCACGCGGATGAACTCCTCGGTGCGCACGTACCGTTCGTCGTGCTCCAGCCAGGGGAGCCCGAAGCCGGTGAACTCGCTTTTCAGCCAGCCCGAGACGATATTGACCGCCGCCCTGCCGTTGGAGATGACGTCGGCGGTGATGATGAACTTCGCGAGCACCCCCGGATGCCACATGCCCGGGTGGACGGCCGCAATCACCTTCAGTTTCTCCGTCGCCGCGAGCAGGGCCAGGGAGAAGGCCGTGGCTTCGTGCTGCTTATCGGCGCCATAGGAGGCGGCATACCGGGTCTGGGACAGCGCGTACTCGAACCCGGCGTCCTCGGCGATCCGCGCAAGCTTCCGGTTGTACTCGAAGTCCCAGCCGGTGCGCTGTTCGATCGTTGAGACGACGAGCCCGCCGCTCACGTTCGGCACCCAGTAGGCGAACTTCAGGGGTTGCGAAAAATCGGCAGTGCTCATTATTCCTCCATCGATTCTGGCGGTAGCACCCTACTGTCAGCGCTGTGGGCGCTGGCCAGGGTTGCTGCGGCGTCATAGAGCCAGATCTCTCGGCCGCTCGGGATGGTTCCCCCCGAGTCTGACAGGGACGCGGCGCAGGGACCAAGAAATGTGTCGTTGCGGGTCGCGGCATTGCGGGTAAGGTTTGCTCACGCGGACGATTCGAAGGAGCTGCCGGTGGAATTACGCAGGCTGGGGCTCGTTGTGCACGGGGGCAAGCGGCGGGCCATCGAGGCGGCTAAAGGGCTGACGGCCTGGGCCGGGGAGCACGGCATCGACGTCGCGGAGATCGACGTCTGGTCGCCGGACGAACACGGACACCTGCGGATCGAGCACTCTCCGCCCGGTACGTTCGACCTCGTCGTCACGATCGGCGGCGACGGGACGTTCCTGCGCGGGGTCGCGGTGGCGCAGGCCTCAAACTCTCCGATCCTGGGCGTCAACGTGGGCCGGGTGGGTTTCCTCACCGAGGTGGAGCCGGAACACCTGATCGAAGCGCTGAACGCGGTCATTGCGAACGAGGCGCTTGAGGAGCGGCGCCTCACCCTCACCATGCGCTCAAGCCGGCCGCTGCGGATCCCCAAGGAGCTCGGCGCACTGCTCCACTATGAGCGGGGGCCGACGACGGAGGCGCCCGAGGTCCGTGCGGACGCCGCCCAGGAGACCGGCTGGGGCATCGGCATGGACGTCACCGCACTCAATGATGTCGTCTTCGAAAAACTCACCCGCGACCGGCAGGCCAGCGTGGCGGTCTACGTCGGGTCCCGCCATTTCGTCTCCTACTCGGCCGACGCCCTCATCATCGCCACACCCACCGGTTCGACCGCCTACTCGTTCGCGGCGGGAGGCCCGGTGGTGTCGCCCCGCGCCCAGGTCCTGGTGTTCACCCCGGTCGCCGCGCACATGGTCTTCGACCGGAGCCTGATCGTCGCCGCCGATGAGCTGGTCTCGGTGCGGGTGCTCGAACGCAGCGGGCAGGTCTCGATGTCCATCGACGGCCGGATCGTCGGAGTCCTCGACCCGGGGGACTGGGTGTCGGTCTACGCCCGGCCCACGGAGGTGCGGATGCTCAGGCTTCAGGAACCCGACTTCTTCGGCCGGGTCCGGGACCGGTTCGGCCTCGTCGACGCCGCGGCCGCGGCCGCCGACGGCGATTCGCCCGTGGCGCACATCCCCAGCACGCCCAAACCCGACGACATGAAGCACGTGCACATCCCCACCCCGGCGCTTGAGGCGTGGACGTGGCCGCGGGCGGAGCCGCTGGACCGCTAGGTCCTTCGCCGGGGCTGCCAGGCCGGCGCCGAAACTGCAGCTCACCACGCTTCGGCGCCGGTAGAGCGTGGTGAGCTGCAGTCTCGGCGGGAGGGTTCACCGGGGCGGGAGGGTTCACCGGGGCGGTTGGGATCGCCGGGGCGGCTGGGTTCACCGGGGGAGGGCGCTCAGCGGCGGGCGGCCAGTGCCGCGGCGATGCCGGGCAGGCACTCCTCGTTCTGCAGCGAGGTGGTGTCCCCCAGCGGGCTGCCCTCGTACAGTTCGGACAGCACGCGGCGCAGGATCTTTCCCGAGCGCGTCTTGGGCACGTCCTTCACCACGACGACGGCGGCGGGCCGGGCGACCGGGCCGATCCGGGCCGCGACGTGCCGGCGCAGCGTTTCCTCGATGCCGGCCGTGCCGGCCGCGCCGGGCGCGGGCACCACGAAGGCGGCGATGGCGTGGCCGGTGATCGGGTCGGCCACGGGGCAGACCCCGGCCTCGCTGACCAGCGGGTGGGCGACGAGGGCCGACTCGATCTCGATCGTCGAAAGCCGGTGCCCGGAGACGTTGATGACGTCATCGACCCTGCCCAGGATCCAGGTGTCGCCGTCGTCGTCGTAGCGGGCGCCGTCCCCGGACAGGAACCAGCCCTGGCGGGCGAACTTGCGCCAGTACGAGTCCAGATAGCGGCGCGGGTCTCCCCACACCGTGCGGGCCATCGCCGGGCCGGGACGGTCGACCACCAGCAGCCCCGGCACGCCAGGGGGCACGGTGGCACCCTCCTCGTCGACGATGCGGGTGCCGACGCCGGGCAGGGCCCGGGCAGCGCATCCGGGCTTGAAGGCGGAGTCCGACGGGCTCGGGGAGAGCATCGCGGCGCCGGTCTCTGACTGCCACCAGGTGTCGACGACCGGAACCGTGCCCCGGCCGAGCTGGTCCCGGAACCAGTGCCACGCCGCCGGGTTGACGGCCTCACCGACGGTGCCAAGGACGCGGATGCTCGAGAGGTCGTAGGAGTCCGGCACGCCGCCGGGGAACCAGGAGCGGAGCGCGCGCACTAGCGTGGGCGCGGTGTAGTAGCTGGTGACCCGGTAGCGGTCGATGATCTCGAAGTGCCGGCCTGCGTGCGGGGTGTCCGGTGTCCCCTCGAAGAGGACCTGCGTGGCGCCCTTGGACAGCGGCCCGTACAGCACGTAGGTGTGGGCCGTCACCCAGGCGAGGTCCGCGGTGCACCAGTGGACCTCGCCGTCCCGCCGTATGCCCTCCGGCGGGCCGAAGAGATGCTGGAAGCTCCAGGACGCCTGGGTCAGGTAGCCGCCCGAGGTGTGGAGCAGCCCCTTGGGCCGGCCGGTGGTCCCCGAGGTGTACATAATGAACAGCGGGGTTTCGGCGTCGAACGCCTCGGCGGAATGCTCCGGCGGGGCGGCCGCGAGGGCCTCGTGCCAGTCGACGTCGCGGCCGGTGGTCCAGGCGATGTCCGAGCCGGTGCGCCGGACCACGAGCACGGAGTCGAGGCCCGCGATACCTTCGACCGCGGCATCGGCGATGTCCTTGACCGGGACGGCGGTTCCGCGGCGGAACTGGCCGTCGCTGGTGATCAGCAGTTTCGCCCCGGTGTCCTGCACCCGGAAGCGCAGGGCCTCGGCGGAGAACCCGCCGAAGACGAGGGAATGGACCGCGCCGATCCGGGCGCAGGCCAGGGCGGCGACGACCGTCTCCACGAGCACCGGAAGGTAGATCACCACCCGGTCCCCCTTGCCGATGCCCAGGGCCAGCAGGGCGTTGGCCGCCCGGCTTACCTCCTCGAGCAGTTCGGCATAGGAGACGCTCCGGCGGTCTCCCGGCTCGCCTTCGAAGTGAAGGGCCGTCCGGTCGCCGTGGCCGGCGGCAACATGCCGGTCGAGGCAGTTGGCGGCGACATTGAGTCGGCCGCCGGAGAACCACTCGATCCGCGGCACCGAAAGCTCGCCGTCCGGGCCCGGCTGGGCCGGCTCGAACGTGTGCGCCGTGTGCCAGCCCGCCTCCCAGTCCAGGCGTCGGGCCTGCTCCTCCCAGAAGCGGATGCGGTCGGTGTCGACATCCAGATCCGAATGCAGATCCGGGTCCGGGTCCGCCGCCGGTACGGCGTGGGGGTCGAGTGCGTTCAGGCCCACCGCTGCACCGCCCAGCGCTGGGCGAGGCCCAGGAGCGCGTCCGTGGTCTTGCCGAGGACGGCGAGGAGCACAATGGCCAGGAAGATCCGATCGACCCTGCCGTTGTTCTGCGAGTCGCTCAGCAGCCAGCCCAGGCCCATCGAGGCCGCGATGAGTTCGGAGGCGACGAGGAACAGCCAGGACTGGGCCAGGGCAAGGCGCAGTCCGGAGAACACCGCAGGGATGATGGCGGGCAGCTGGACGGTGGTGAGGAGCCGGAACCCGGTGAGTCCGAAGGCCCGGCCCGCCTCGACGAGGTTCCGGTCGACGTGGCGCAGCGCGAGGGACACCGTCGTAAAGACCGGGAAGAACGCCCCAATCAGGATCAGCGTGACCTTCGAGTCCTCGTTGATGCCGATCCAGAGGATCAGCAGGGGAACCCAAGCCAGCGACGGGACGGCGCGCACGGCGCCGATCGTGGGTCCGAGAAGGGCGTCCGCCGTGCGGGAGAGCCCCAGCACCGCCCCCGCAGTCAGGCCGAGCGCGGCTCCGGCGGCGAAGCCCAGCAGGACGCGCTGGGTGCTGATGCCGAGGTGGACGCCGAGTTCGCCGCGCTCGAGAAGTTCGGCCCCGGCGGCTGCGACGGCACCTGGTGGCGGTAGCTGGACGGCCGTGAAGGTTCCCGTCGCCGAACTCAGCTGCCAGGCCCCGAGCAGCAGCGCAGGGACGATCAGCCCCAGCAGGGCACCCCGCACCCGCCGGGCGCTGCCGGAGCCGCGGTTCCTTGACCGCGGCGGCGCCGCCGCCGCAGGCGTTGTGGGCGCTGTCATGAGGAGGCCCCGACGGCGGAGGCGTCGGCCTTCTTCACCAGGGAGTCATCGAACAGGGAGTCCAGGGCCGTATCGACCTGCTCCTGGGAGCTGACATCACCCGACTCGACGAAGACCGGGCCGATCTTTTCGAGGACCTCCCGCTGTGCGTCGCCGGGCACGGGATCCACGTCGAGGTTGGTGCGCTCAAGGATCACCGAGTTGGCGACCGCCGGGTCAATCGCGGCGACCTCCGCGAGGATTGCCGCAGTGTCCTCGGGGTTGTCCGAGGCCCATTCGCGGGCCTTTTCGTAGGCGTTCACGACGGTCTGCGCGACGTCGGGCTTTTCCTCGAGGAAGCTTTCGGTGGCGTTGAGGAACCCGTAGCTGTTGAAGTCGATGTTCCGGTAGAACAGTTCGGCGCCGTCCTGTTCGGCCGCCGCCATGATGGGGTCGAGTCCCGACCACGCGTCCACGGCACCGTTGGCGAGGGCCGCCCGGCCATCGGCGTGCTGAAGGTTCTGCACCGTCACCTCGGTCGGATCGACTCCCGCGGATTCGAGGGCCTGAAGCAGGAAGAAGTAGGGGTCGGTGCCCTTGGTGGCCGCGACCGACTTGCCGCGAAGGTCCTCCACCGCGGTGATTCCCGAATCGGGGGAGGCGACGAGCGCCGCCCACTCTGGCTGCGAGTAGATCTCGATGGTTTTGATCGGTGAACCGTTGGAGCGTGCGAGCAGCGCCGCCGACCCTGCGGTGGATCCGACGTCGATCGCGCCGGCCCGCAGGGCCTCGTTGGCTTTGTTCGAACCGGCGGACTGGACCCAGTTCACCGTGATGTCCTGGTCGGCGAGCTCCTCCTCAAGCCAGCCCTGTTCCTTGATCACGAGGCTCAGCGGGTTGTAGGTCGCGAAGTCGATGTTCAGCGTGCCGCCCGTCGTGCCGGCCTCGGCTGCGTTGCCGCCGGTGGCGGTGTTCTCCCCGGCCATGCACCCGCTCAGCCCCAGGGACAGGGCTGCGGCGACGGAGGCGGTGCGGAGAAGAGTGAGACGGGTCATGAGGTTCCTTCGGTTGGTGGAGGGAGTGGAGGTGCGGCGCAGGGCCGCAGGGGGTATGGCTGGAGGGGGTATGGCGCTAGGAGGGTACGGCTGGAGGAGGGTACGGCTGAAGAGGGTACGGCTGGGGGTGCGGCAGAGCGGTGCTCGAAGAAGCGCGGGAGGAACCGGAGGGTGGCCTGAGGCAGGCGGGCCGGTCAGTTCTGCCGGTCAGTTCTGCCGGTCAGTTCTGCCCGTCAGCCCTGCCGGTCAGCCTGCAGTCAGTGCGCGGCGACGCCGAGCAGGGCGAGCAGGTTCCGGCGCAGCTCCGCCAGTTCGCGGGAGCTGCGGTCGCGGGGCCGGCCGCCGGGGACGGGGATCAGGTCCTTCACCGTCGACCCCGGCCCGTCACCGCTGCTGCCGAGCACAAGGATCCGGTCGGCGAGCTGGAGTGCCTCGTCGACGTCGTGGGTCACCAGCAGCACCGTTGTGGGCTGTGCCGTGTGGATCTCCAGGAGCAGGTCCTGCATCTTGAGCCGGGTCAGCGCGTCGAGGGCGCCGAAGGGTTCATCGAGCAGCAGGACACCGGGGGTGCGGGCCAGGGCGCGCGCGAGCGAGGCCCGCTGGGCCATTCCCCCGGAGACCTCCCGGGGACGGTGCTTCGCGAAGCGGTCGAGGCCAACGAGTTTCAGCAGCTCGGCGACCTTGGCCTTGCCGGCGCTCGCACTCGAGGACTTCGGCAGGCCAATGGCGACATTGGCCTGCAGTGTGTGCCAGGGCAGCAGGCGGGGTTCCTGGAAGGCAACGGCGCAGCGCTCGTCAATGCCGCGGACTTCGGTGCCATCGATCAGCACGCTGCCCGCGTCGGGGGTGTCGAGGCCCGCCGCGGCACGCAGGAGCGTCGATTTCCCGCAGCCGCTGGTGCCGAGGATGGCGAGGACTTCACCGGGCCGGATGTGCACGGTGACGTCCCGCAGCACCACCCGCCGGTCGCTTGAGGTGCCGAAACTGCGCCCCAGGCGGCTGAAGCTCACCTCAAGGGGCGGCCTGCGGCGCGGGTCCGTGGTTGTCGAAGATGCCAGAACAGCAGTCATAGAGGTCTCCATCGATCCTGGCAGTAGCACCCTACGGAACACGCCTTAGCCCGGCGCCCTTCGACGCCCGGCACCCGCGGCCTGCTCCTTGTTATTGCCCGGTATCAGGGGGATACGGACAACCAGGGTTGCTGCGGCTTCATCGATCCAGGTCTCTCAGCCGCTCGGGATGGTCAAGCACCACTAAACGCCCATCCTTCCGGAGGCGGCAAATCTTGCCCGTAATAAACAGACACGCGCCGCCCCCCTTGACGGCGCCCGCACCCCGGGGGTTCGCATAGGCTGAAGGCCACGGAAGGGAAGGGCAACGGTGAAGCACTCCAATGATCCCGCGGTGATCCGGCGGCTCCTGAGCGAGCCGGGCCGGTGGGCCGTCGTCGGTCTCTCGAACAACCCGCGGCGGGTGGCGCTTGGGGTCTCCCGGTTCCTGATGGACCGGTTGGAGAAGGAGATCGTGCCGGTGAGCCTCAAGGGCGACGACGTGCACGGCCAAAAGGGCTATACCACCCTGGGCGATATCCCGGGCCCGATCGACGTCGTCGACTGCTTCGTGAACTCGACCCGGGTCGGCGCGGTGGTGGATCAGGCGATCGCCGTCGGAGCCAAGGCGGTGTGGCTGCAGCAGGGCGTCATCGACGAGGCGGCCGCGCAGCGCGCCAAGGATGCGGGGCTCGACGTCGTGATGGACACCTGCCCCGTTACCGAGAGTCCCCGTTTCGGACTCTGACGGAGCCGCTCACATGCGCTGGTAGCGCGAGCGGACCATCAGGAAGAGCCCGTAACAGATCAGGCCGACGGCGACAGCGCCCAGGATCCAGATGCCGAACGGCTGCCCGGCGAGGGTCTTCAGTGCTCCGTCGAGTCCCGTTGACTCCTCCGGGTTGTTCCGGAGGGTCGCCAGGATGAGAAGGAAGCCGAGAACCGCGAGGGCGACACCCTTGGCGATGTAGCCCACCCGGCCCAGGGTGACGACCGCCGAACCGGCCTCGCCGGAGGGAAGGCGGGAGAGGTTCTTTTTGAACCGCTTGGTGACGCCGCTGTACGCGAAGTAGCCGCCGGTGGCGAGCAGGCCCAGCCCGATGGCGATCAGCAGGACCGCCCCGGCGGGGTGGGACATCACGGACGCGGTGGCCGATTGCGTCGACTGGCCGCTGTCACTCGTCCCGCCGAGGGCGTAGCGCCCGAATGCCGCACCGAGTGCCGCATACACAACCGCCGTCCCGCCGAACTTCAGCCGCTCCTTGGTCTGTTCCTTGCCGCTGAGGTGTTTGACGCCGAAGAAGACCTGGCTCAGCAGGAACAGCGCAAGGGCGATGCAGCCCAGGAAGCACGCCCACAGGAGGATCCTGCCTCCCGGCCCGCCGGCCAGCTGCTGCAGCGCCCCGCTCTGGTCGGCTTTGCCCGATCCGCCGGTGGCGATTCGCAGGGCGATAATGCCGATCAGCAGGTGGAGCAGCCCCGCTGCGATGTAACCGGCCCGTGCGGCCAGCTGGAAGCCCTTTGAGTCGGCAACGTCCTCGGCGGCGTCGGCTGCCTTCGTTGCCTGGCGTTTTGCCTCGCCCATGATTTCCTCCTGCGCCGGTGTGTGGCTCCATCCTGCCACTTTTTCCGGCCTCCGGCGGCGCCGGTGAGGGAGTGCCTGGAAGCGGCTACGCTCGAAGCAGCGGCTCCCTCCGGCGGGGCCGGACGGTGGTGGGAGACGTTGGTGGGAGTCGGTAGTGGGAGACGGGCGGATGAACGGGTTGAGCTACGCGGAGCAGGGCGGCACAGATCGCCCCTTCCCGGAGCCGATGACCGGCGGCTGGCCGGAGGGCTACCGGGTGGCGGTCGGGGAGTACCCGCTGGAGGCCGACGATCCTGCCGCGGCCTTCGAGGCCCTGGCCGAGGGAATCCTGACCTGGCAGCTGCACCGCGGTGCGGGCCTGCGGGTGGATACCGCCGCCCCGCGTGCCGTTCCCGGAGCGGAGGTCAGCACGGCCCTGGGGGTTGGTCCCCTCCGGCTGCCCGCTCCGAGCACGGTCCTGTGGTCGCGGGAGGTACTCCGCGACGGAACGGGCCGGCCGGTGCCGGGCCAGCGGGCGGGGTTCGGCTACGGCACGCGGAAGGGCCACCCGGTACGCGGTGAGGAGGGGTTCTACGCCGAGTTCACTCCCGACGGGAAGCTGATCTTCCGGGTGAGCGCCTACAGCGTCCCGGCCTCCGCGTTCTATCGGCTCGGGGCTCCGGCGCTGCGGCTCGTGCAGCGGCATGTCACCGTCCGGTACGTCCGGGCGGCCCGCGTGCTTGCCGGGAGGGGTTAACCCGACGCAGGCCGGAGCCGGAGCGTTTCCGCCCCGGTCCCGGCCTGCGTTCTGTCCTTAAGGAATCTTGAGAAAGTCCTGTCCTTAGGCGAAGTGCTTGGGGAGGGTTCCCTCGTGCGCTTCCTTCAGCTCGGCCAGCGGCAGGGTGAAGTGGCCCTGCACGTCGAGAGCGGAATTTTCAGTGTCCACGACGCCGATCCGGAGCGTCGGGTAGTTCCGCGCGGTGCACATGTCGTTGAAGCGCACCTCCTCGGAGCGGGGGACGCTGACGATCGCACGGCCCTGGCTTTCGCTGAACAGCGCGGTGAACGCGTCGATGCCGTCGCGCTCGCACAGTTCGTCGATGCCGATGCGCGCCCCCACGCCGAACCGCAGAGCGGCCTCGGACAGGGCGGCGGCGAGGCCGCCTTCGGAGAGGTCGTGGGCGGCGTCGATCATGCCGTCACGCGAGGAGTTGACCAGCACCGCGGCGAGGGTCTTCTCCGCCGCAAGGTCCACCACCGGCGGCGTGCCGCCGAGGTGGCCGCGCAGGTTCGCCCATTCGGATCCGTCGAGTTCGTTGCGCGTGGTGCCGAGCAGGTAGATGGCCTGCCCGTCCTCGCGCCAGCCGGAGGGGGTCCGGCGGGCGACGTCGTCGAACACGCCCAGCACGCCCACCACGGGGGTCGGGTGGATCGCGACGCCCCCGGTCTGGTTGTAGAGCGAGACGTTGCCGCCGGTGACCGGCACGCCGAGCTCCTGGCAGGCGTCGGCGAGTCCGCGGACGGTCTCGGCGAACTGCCACATCACCTCGGGATCCTCGGGGGAGCCGAAGTTGAGGCAGTCGGTGACGGCCAACGGCTTGGCGCCGGAGGTGGCGACGTTGCGGTACGCCTCCGCCAGGGCAAGGCGGGCGCCCTCGTACGGGTTCAGGTAGGAGTAGCGGCCGTTGGCGTCGGTGGAGAGGGCGACGCCGAGGCCGGTCTCCTCGTCGACGCGGATCACGCCGGCGTCGTCGGGCATGGCCAGGGCGGTGTTGCCCTGCACGTAGCGGTCGAACTGGTTGGTGACCCAGTCCTTCGAGCACATGTTGGGGGAGGACATCAGGTCGAGCACCGCGGCGCGCAGGTCCGTTGAGGAGCCCTTAAAGGAGTCCGCCTGGACGCCGTCGAGCCAGACCGGGCGGTGGTAGGGCCGCTCGTAGACGGGCCCGTCGTGGGCGACGGTGCGCGGGTCGACGTCGACGATGGTCTCTCCGTCCCACTCGATGATCAGTCGGCCGGTGTCGGTGACCTCGCCCAGCCAGGAGTACTCGACGTTCCACTTGTCCATGATCGCCTCGAACGCCGCGGCATTGGCCGGGGTGACGACGGCCATCATCCGCTCCTGGGACTCCGACATCAGGATTTCGCCCGGGGTCAGGGTCGGGTCGCGCAGGAGGACCTTCGTGAGTTCGACGTGCATGCCGCCGTCACCGTTCGAGGCCAGCTCGGAGGTGGCGCAGGAGATGCCCGCCGCCCCGAGGTCCTGGATGCCCTCGACGACCGAGGCCTTGAACAGTTCGAGGCAGCACTCAATGAGCACCTTCTCCGCGAACGGGTCGCCCACCTGTACGGCGGGGCGCTTCGAGGGCTTGGCGTCGTCGAACGATTCGGAGGCGAGGACCGAGGCCCCGCCGATCCCGTCGCCGCCGGTGCGCGCACCGAAGAGGACGACTCGATTGCCGACGCCCGAGGCGTTGGCAAGGCGGATGTCCTCGTGCCGCAGGACGCCGACGGCAAGCGCGTTGACCAGCGGGTTGCCCTGGTAGGAGGAGTCGAAGACGACCTCGCCGCCGATGTTCGGCAGGCCGAGGGAGTTGCCGTAGCCGCCGATGCCCGCAACGATGCCGTGGACCAGGCGCGCGGTGTCGGGGTGGTCGATCGCGCCGAAGCGCAGCGGGTCCATGACGGCGACCGGGCGGGCGCCCATGGAGATGATGTCGCGGACGATCCCGCCGACGCCGGTCGCTGCGCCCTGGTAGGGCTCCACGAACGAGGGGTGGTTGTGGGATTCGACCTTGAAGGTCACGGCCCAGCCGTCGCCGATGTCCACGACGCCGGCGTTCTCGCCGATGCCCACGAGCAGGTGTTCCTTCATGGCGTCGGTGACCTTATCGCCGAACTGGCGCAGGTGGACCTTTGAGGACTTGTAGGAGCAGTGTTCGCTCCACATCACCGAGTACATCGCCAGTTCGGCGCCGGTGGGGCGGCGGCCGAGGATCTCGACGACGCGGTCGTACTCGTTCTGCTTCAGTCCGAGTTCGGCCCAGGGGAGCGCCTGGCCGGGGGTTGCCTCGGCATTGGCGACGGTGTCGATATTGAACTTCTTGGACATTGTCTCTGCAGTCACTTAGCCAACCAGTTTCTTGAGTACCGAGGTGAAGATGCCGAGGCCGTCGGTGCCGCCGCGGAGGTCGACCTCTCCGCGGGCCGAGGAGTCGGGGCCGAAGCCGGGCTCGACGGCGTGTTCGGGGTGCGGCATGAGCCCGACGACGTTGCCTGCGGCGTTTGAGATTCCGGCGATGTCGCGGCGGGAGCCGTTCGGGTTCTCTCCCACATAGCGGAACACGACGCGGCCCTCGCCTTCGAGCTCGTCGAGGGTGTGCTCGTCAGCGACGAACTGTCCATCCTGGTTCTTCAGCGGCACCACGATCTCCTCGCCGGCCGCGTAATCGGAGGTCCACAGGGTGTCGGCGTTCTCGACGCGCAGCCGCTGGTCGCGGCACAGGAAGTGGAGGGAGTTGTTCTTGATCATCGAGCCCGGCAGCAGGTGTGCCTCGGTGAGGACCTGGAAGCCGTTGCAGATGCCGAGGACGGGCAGCGCGCCCGGCCCGCCGGTGGCCGCCGCGGTGATCTGTTCCATCAGGGGCGCGAAGCGCGAGATGGCCCCGGCGCGAAGGTAGTCGCCGTAGGAGAAACCGCCGGGGATGATGACGGCATCGACTCCCCGGAGGTCGTGGTCTCCGTGCCAGAGGGAGATGGCGGTCCCGCCGGCCAGTCGCACGGCCCGCATTGCGTCCCGGTCATCGAGCGTGCCCGGGAAGGTGACGACGCCGACCCGTACCCCGGCGAGGCTTCCCTCGGTCGAGGCCGAGGGGAACGGCTGGAAGTCACTGATCAGGGGGGTTTCGACGCTCACTCGGCGTCCTCCTGGATGACCTCCACGCGGGTCACATCTTCGATCACCGGGTTGGACAGCAGCGTGCTGGCCGCGCTGCGGGCCTGCTCGAGCAGTTCGGGGGTGACTTCCCCCGCGACTTCGAGTTCGAACCGCTTGCCCTGGCGGACACCGGCGAAACCGGTAAGGCCAAGCCGGGGGAGCGCGCCTGCAATGGCTTTGCCCTGCGGGTCAAGGATTTCGGGTTTGGGCATGACGTCAACAACGATCCGGGGCATCCGGCAACTCCTGTGAGTGAAGCGGCAAGTGCTGGGGGTGCCAGCATTAAATGCAGGGGCCCGGAAGTGCCGTCTCACGCCGGGTGGACCAAGGGTCGACAGGTCCGGCGCTCCGCGAGCTTGCCGCTCCAGTCTACCGGCCCGGGATGCCCGGCCCGAACCGGGGCCGTGGCGCCGAAGCAGCGGGCGGGCGGGCCCTAGAACGCCCCGCCGGTGCCGAGGATCTCCTTGACGGCGTCCCAGCGGGAGATTTCGCACCCGTTGGTGCGGGCGAAGCGCGCCCGGACGGGTTTGCCGTCGACGGTGCCCGTGATCGAGGCGGTCTGCGGTCCGCCGTAGATTTCCGTGCACACGATGTTTTTGTCCGGGATGGCCGTAAAGAACTTCACCCCGAGCCGGGACACGACCGTGCAGGCGGCCTCGGCATTGGGCAGGGACGTGCCGGGGCCGGGCCGGCCCTCGACGCATTCGAGGATGTACTCGACCGGTTCGGCGTCGGCGGACTCCTGGATGGTGACCGCCAGGCGGGTTCCACTGGCCGATGGCGGCGGTGCTGGGGTTTCAGGCGTCATTGTCGGTGCCTCCGTGGGAGTCGGGCTCGGGCTTGCGGACGGCGGGGCGGGCGCAGACGGGCCGGGAGTGGCGGGCGCAGCGGAACCGGGAGCGGACGACGCCGATGGAGCAGTGGTCGATGGAGAAGTGGTGGTTCCGTCGTCGGTTCCGCCGCCGGTGCAGCCGGTGAGTGCGGCAAGGAGCAGGGCCGTGGCTGCCGCGGCCGCCGGGTGCAGTCTCACGGAGTGCCTCCGTTCCGGGTGGTGGCCGGGCGGGCAAGGGCTTCGGCGGCGTCAAGGTGCTCAAGCAGCCGGGAGCGCAGCTGCTGGGATTCGGAGGAGAACCGGCGCTGCTCCCGGACGTAGGCGGCCCTGCCTTCGGGCGTCTCAATGCGGATCGGCGGGTAACCCCAGCTGCCGAGGTCGTACGGCGAGGCCTGCATATCGAGGATTCGGATGCGCCAGGACAGCTCGAAACAGTCGAGGATCAGGGTGCTGGGCAGGAGGGGGCTGAGCTTGTAGGCCCATTTATAGACGTCCATATTGGCGTGGAGGCAGCCGGGCTGCTCCAGGTGGCGCTGATTTTCCCGGGTGGGGGCCAGCTCGTTGAGCGGGACGGCCTGCGGGGTGTAGAAGCGGAAGGCATCGAAGTGCGAGCAGCGGATCCGGGCTTCCTCGACGACGGCGTCGGTGCCGTCCGCGCCGAGGCGCAGGCCGAGGTAGTCGTGGCGGACGCCGTTGAGCTCCGACTTGTACGCCATGGCCCACTCGTGCAGTCCGAAACAGCCAAACTGGCCCGGCCGCCGCAGGGTCCCCGCGAGGATGACACGCACAAAAGCCAGGGTCTCGGCCCGCTCCGAGAGGAAGGCGTCGAGGTCGACGGTGACGGCGCCGTCGGGAAGGGGTGTGTAGTACTTCCAGTTTCTTCGCTCCCCGGCGAGCGGGCCCCGCAGGGCGGTGCCCGCTCCGGGGTGCCAGCGCAGCAGCTGGCCGGGTTTGTGGTTGTAGTAGGTGAAAAGGAAGTCCTCCACCGGGTGCTTTTCCCCGGCGGATCGGCGCTGGAGGTAGGGCTCGGTGAAGCGCCGGACGCGCGCCGAATACTCCTCCTGCTGGGGGAGCCATTCCTCCTGCTCGAGAACTTGTTGGGGTACCGGCGCCATGGTTCTATTATCAGCCTTAGTAACGGCGTCGGGCGTCCTGTCAAGCCACGCCGGGAAAGTGATTTCTTTTGCTACCCAAGCGAGTGTTGCCTCGGGTAAATTGATACTGCTGTGGCGTTTGTGACTCTTGTCACAGATGGGGATCCGGTGGTGGAAGCCCACAGCATGAGGGGCACCCGGTTACTCCCGCCGAGCCCGCATTGAACGAAAGGCTCTTCTCCTAATGATCCAACGAGGACAAGCCGGACTGCGGAGCCCACGGCTCCGCCGCGTCACGGCGATCGCGCTGGGGGTGCCGCTCCTGATGTCGTCTGCGGCAGTGACCCCCGCCGTCTTCGCGGCCCAGGTGCCCGCGCAGACTTCAACGCAGCTCTCAGGCGTTTCCCCATCGAATTTCACAGATGGCCGCTACATCGTCGTCCTTAAGGAACACCCCCTTGCCATGTATGAGGGCGGCGCCGACGGTATCCCGGCAACGAAGCCGGGCAAGGGCGAAAAGCTCACGAAGGAGTCGCCGCACGCCCGTGCCTACGAGGCCCGGCTGAAGAAGAGCCAGACGGACGTTGCGGCAGCGGTCAACGCGGAGGTCGGCAAGTCCTTCACCACGGCCCTCAACGGATTCACCTCTTACCTCACCGCCGAGCAGGCGGCGCTGCTTTCCAAGAATCCGAACGTCTACGTCGTCGCACCGGACACCCAGAACAGCCCCGACTACTCAAGCGCCGACTTCCTCGGCCTGACCGGCGAGGACGGCCTCTGGGCCACCCAGCTCGGTGGAGCCGCCAACGCGGGCAAGGGAACGGTCGTCGGCGTCATCGACACCGGGTACCGCCCGGAGAACCCCTTCCTGACCGGCGCCGAGGTCAAGCCGCTCCAGGGGGACCCCGTGGTGGGCGAGCCCTACCTCACCCCCGACGGCAAGATCGCCATGCTGAAGGCCGACGGCAGCACCTTCCTGGGCGAGTGCCAGACCGGCCAGGACTTCGACGGCAGCGCCTGCAACTCCAAGGTCCTCAGCGCCCGCTACTTCGCCGATGACTTCCTCGGCTCCGTGCCCGAGGAGGACCGTTCGCCCGATGAGCGGATTTCCCCCATCGACGTCGATTCCCACGGCACCCACACCGCCTCGACCGCGGCGGGCAACGCCGACGTCGAGGCCACCGTCGACGGCAGGAGCTTCGGCAAGGGCGCCGGGGTGGCCCCCGCCGCCGCGGTGTCCGTGTACAAGATCTGCTGGGAGGACAAGGACCCCAACTCGGGAGGCTGCTACAGCTCCTCCGCGGTGGAGGCGATCGAGCAGTCGATCCTTGATGGGGTGGATGTCCTCAACTACTCCATCTCCGGCAACAACAACTCCACCACCGACCCGGTGGCGCTCGCGTTCCTCTCGGCCGCCTCGGCGGGAATCTTCGTCTCCACCTCGGCCGGCAACTCCGGGCCGACGGTCAGCACCGTGAACCACAGTTCCCCGTGGCTCACTACGGTGGCCGCAAGCACGTTCTCACATGAACTGCAGGGCACCGTCGAACTCTCCGACGGCACCAAGTACCGCGGCACGTCGGTGATGAACCGCGAGGTCCCGCAGACCGCCGCCGTCCTCGCGGCCGATGCCGCAGCCGCCGGAGTTTCAGCGGCCGACGCGGCCCTGTGCAAGGCGGACAGCCTCGATCCCGCTAAGGTGACGGGCAAGATCGTCGTCTGCGACCGCGGCGTGGTCGACCGGGTGCTCAAGAGCGCAACCGTCGAGAAGGCAGGCGGCGTGGGCATGATCCTCGTCAACGTGGTGCCCGGGTCACTCGACCTTGACCTCCACGCAGTGCCGACCGTCCACATCGACGGCGTCGAAATCAAGGAAAAGCTCAAGGCCAACCCGGCGCTCACCGCGGCTCTCGTCGACGAGGACACCACGGGCCTGCCCACCCCCAAGGACCCGCAGATCGCCGCGTTCTCTTCGCGTGGTCCGTCGCTGGCAGTGAACTCGGACTTCTTAAAGCCCGACATCACGGCTCCCGGCGTCAACGTCCTGGCCGGTGTCTCCCCGGTCGGGACCGGGGAGAACTTCGGATTCCTCTCCGGTACGTCCATGGCTGCCCCGCAGGTCGCCGGCCTCGGCGCCCTGGTCCTAGCGAAGAACCCCGCGTGGTCCCCGGCCGCCGTGAAGTCGGCTCTGATGACCACTGCCGGTGATGTGCTGACCGAGGAGGGCGCCGCCAACAACGACGTCTTCGCCGTCGGCGCCGGCCATGTGAACCCCGCCGCGATGCTGAGCCCCGGGCTCGTGTATGACGCGGATGCCGCCCACTGGAACGGCTTCCTGCAGAGCCTCGGCGCACCCCTGGGGCTCCGGAAGCCGCAGGTCGTCGGAGCGAAGGACGTCAACGTTCCCTCGATCGCCGTCGGCAAGCTGACCGGGAAGGTCACGGTGACCCGCACAGTCACCGCCACCGCACCGGGAAGCTACACCGCCACGGTGGACCTCCCCGGCATCGCCACCAAGGTGTCGCCCGCCCGGCTCGACTTCGCCGCCGCAGGCGAGTCCAAGAGCTTCAAGGTGACTTTCGAGAACAAGTCGGCGGCGCTTGACGCCTTCGCGATGGGCTCGCTGACCTGGACCGAAGCGAAGGGCGCCACGGTGACCTCACCGATCGCCGTCCGTCCGGTCACCGCCGTGATGCCCGCTGCGGTGTCCTTCACGTCGGCGGCAGGGACCGGAAGCGGAACCTTCAACGTCACGGCAGGGACGACGGGCACCGTCGACCTCTCCGTCAAGGGACTGGCGAAGGCCGATCGGACCGACGTCGAACTGGTTCCAGGCCCTGCCAGCGGGACCGCCAATGCGAGCAACAGCGTCACCGAGGTCGAGGTTCCCGCGGGGACCTCGCTGGCCCGCTTCGCCGTGAATTCGGCCGACGCGAATGCCGACTTCGACCTGTTCGTCATCACTCCTTCGGGCGGGGAAATCGCGGCAGCGACGGCGTCGGCGAGTGAGTCGGTGTTGCTGAACAACCCGGCTCCGGGAACCTACACGGTCGTCGCCAACCTCTACAGCAGCCCCGACAACCGGCCCACCAAGGCCACCGTCGATGCCGTCGTGCTGGGCGGCGACGAGGGGAACCTCAAGGTCTCCCCGGACCCGATCCAGTTCAAGAACGGCAAGGAAGCCACGGTGAGCCTGTCCTGGACCGGCCTCGAGCCGGGCAGCTACGTCGGACGGGTGTTCTTCGGAGACGCAGGTTCGACGGCGGTGAGCCTCGAAGTGGGTGCCAACGGTGCCACCACGGTGACGCCGACCGGGTCCCCGGTCCTCGTCGAGGACGCCGCGGCCACTCCGGCCGCAGGAGGTTCGACCCTCCGCTGACCGCGGGTAGTACCGAACCACCGGCGGGTGGGGACGGCGGCTTCGGCCGCCGGCCCCACCCGCCTTTTTTCCGGGCGTCCATGGGAAAATACCGGAGACAGCAGAAATGCAGGAAGGACGGGCATGCCGAATCCAGAAGGCTTCATCGAGCGTTTCATGCGCCTCACCGGCCGGGCGCGGGCCTTCTTCGGACCGGCGCAGTCAAGCTCGCTCGACCATCCAATGACTGCCGAGAACCAGGAGCTGCTGAAGGAAAGGCAGTCCGAGGCTGATCAGTGGGAGACGATCACCCGGGCCGACGGCTCGACCTACATCGTTCCCCGTCGGCCGTACTGACCGGCGCTTTCCGCACCCACCCGGCGTAAAATGAGATGTACCTCAGAAGAAGGTGCATCATGGAAAAACTTCCGGAACCAGAGAAGCGACGCCGGGTCCGGCGCCCCCCTTACAGCCGTCTCGACTCGTTCGCCCGGCTGTTCCTCGGCCCCGCCGACCGCACCGGATCGGAAACGCCGGTTGTCCATCGACACGACGCATCAGACGACCTCAGCGAAAAGCAGCTGGCCGGCATCGAGATGATGGAGGACTCGGAAGGCCACCACTACGCGGTGCGGAGGCCGACCGAGGAGACGTGACCGAGGAGACGTAGGGGCGCGGCAGAAAGCCCAGCGCGCTCTGCTCAGGACGGTGCGGTTCGGGACGGCTTGCAGGGTTCAGGACTGTGCGCCGCTCGGGACGGTGCGGTTCGGGCCGTTAGCGCCCGGTGCCCGCGTACACCGTGGCGGTGGCCTCGCCGTCGAGCTCGAAGGCCGCGTGGACAGCACGGACGGCGGTGTCGAGCAGTTCGGCGCTCGTGACCACCGAGATACGGATCTCCGACGTGGAAATCATGTCGATGTTCACGCCGGCGTCCGAGAGCGCCTTGAAGAACTTGTAGGACACCCCGGGGTTGGACCGCATGCCGGCGCCGATCAGCGACAGCTTCCCGATCTGCTCGTTGTATTCGACGGACTCGTAGCCGACTCCGGCCTGCGCCTCGCCCAGGGCGGCGAGGGCCTGCGCTCCATCGACGATGGGCAGCGTGAAGGAGATGTCGGTGCGGCCCGACCCGTGGGTCGAGACGTTCTGCACGATCATGTCGATGTTCGTGTGGGCGCCCGCGATGATCCCAAAGATCTCCGCGGCCTTGCCGGGGATGTCGGGAACGCCGACGACGGTGACCTTGGCCTCCGAGCGGTCGTGTGCGACGCCTGAAATGATTGGCTGTTCCAAGGGCTCTCCCTCTTGAATCTTGATCTGGTCGTCGGGGCTGGGCAGGACCCAGGTCCCCTCATGGTCGCTGAAGGAGGACCGCACGTGCAGGGGAACCCCGAAGCGGCGGGCGTACTCGACGCTGCGCAGGTGAAGGATCTTCGCCCCGGAGGCCGCCATTTCGAGCATCTCCTCGCTGGAGATCGTGTCGATCTTCTGGGCGGACGGCACAACGCGCGGATCGGCGGTGTAGATGCCGTCGACGTCGGTGTAGATCTCGCAGACGTCCGCGTTCAGGGCCGCCGCCAGGGCGACGGCGGTGGTGTCGGAGCCGCCGCGGCCGAGCGTCGTGATGTCGTTGCTCTCCCGGCTCATGCCCTGGAAGCCGGCCACGATGGCGATGTCGCCCTTTTCAATGGCGGTGCGGATCCGGTGCGGTGAGACGTCGATGATGCGCGCCTTGCCGTGGATGGCGTCGGTGATCATGCCGGCCTGGCTGCCCGTGAAGGACTGGGCGGACGCGCCGAGGCCGTGGATCGCCATGGCCAGCAGCGCCATGGAGATGCGCTCTCCGGCGCTCAGGAGCATGTCCATTTCGCGCGGGTCAGCGGTTTCCGAGACCTGGGCGGCAAGGTCGAGAAGCTCGTCGGTGCTGTCGCCCATGGCGGAGACCACCGCGACCACCTGGTTGCCGGCCGCCTGGGACTGCACGAGACGCCGGGCCACGCGCTTGATCCCTTCGGCGTCCGCCACCGATGACCCACCGAACTTCTGGACTAGAAGGCTCATGCACTCGCTCACTGACATCGTCGGAATCTGCTGCAGTGCGGCGCTTCGGTGCACGGCACATCGGCCGGGCCGGCCCTCGCCCGCGGAGTGCCACACGCTGCCAGTCTAGCGGCGGGCCGAAGCGGCTCTCCAATTGCATGACTGAATATGGACGGCCCCTCAAAATAACTCTGCCAACCTCCACCGATTCGGCGCCGGGTGGCATAGGGTCACGGGATGACCAACGAATTTGGGGGAATCGTTGTGCACGCCGCCGCACGGAGCTTTGGCTCGGTGCAGGCCGTCCGGCACATCGATTTCGAGGCCCCACCCGGTGAAGTAACCGCCCTGATCGGACCCAACGGTTCCGGCAAGACAACCCTCCTGCTCATCCTCGCATCGCTCCTTGCCGTCGACTCCGGCTCGGTGCGCGTGGGTGGGATCGACCCGGTGGCCGACCCGCAGGGGGTGCGCAGGCTTGTCGGGTGGATGCCCGATTCCCTCGGCAGGTGGGACTCCCTCTCGGCGCTCGAGGTGCTCACCACCACCGGGGCGCTCTACGGGATGAGTCCGGAAGAACGGACCGCCCGTGCTCATGAGCTGCTTGAAACGGTGAGCCTCACCGAGTACACCCGCCAGCCGGCGCGGGTGCTCTCCCGTGGCCAGCAGCAGCGGCTCAGCCTGGCCCGTGCCCTGATCCATGACCCGCAGGTCCTCCTTCTGGACGAACCGGCATCGGGCCTCGACCCCGGATCCCGGGTGGACCTGCGGACCCTGCTGCGGACCCTTGCCGCCGCGGGCAAGACGGTGGTTGTCTCAAGCCATGTGCTGTCGGAACTCGATGAGATCGCCGACCGCGCCGTCTTTGTCAGCAGGGGCGAATCGGTCCGCAGCCAGACCCTTGACGAGGCCGGAAACCAGGTGCGGCGCTACAACATCCAGGCCGAGCCGATGGATGCCCTCGCTGCGGAACTCTCCGGCCATGGGATGCGGTTCGAGGAGCGCGGGGACTCCCGGCGGGTCGAGTACCAGGTGATGCTCGACAGCACCCAGCAGGCGGCCTGGCTCCTGCGCACCCTCGTGCTTGCGGACGTCGCCGTCACCGCCTTCGCGCCGGCCGGTGGCGCGCTCGAAGAAACCTACATGAGCCTGGATACGGACAGACGATGAGCGTGAAGATGCAGCAACCGCCGCAGATGGCGGACGAACGAACCCTTTCCACCCGGTCCGCCGTCGGGACGGTGTTTGGGCTCGAGATGCGCCAGCGCCTCCGCGGCCGGGCATGGTACATCATGCTCGCCGTGTGGTTTGTGGTGATCGCAGCGGTCTTCCTCCTCGCCCTGGCCACGATGGGCTCGTATATGGACATCGGCCCGATGCTCTTCGACCTGGTGGTCGGATTCGTGCTGTTCTTCGGACTGCTCGTGGCGCCCGGTCTTTCCGCGAATGCGGTCAATGGCGACCGGGCGGCCGGGACGTTGGCGGTCCTGCAGGTCACCCTGCTGACCCCGGGTCAGTTGCTCGCCGGAAAGTGGTTGGCCTCCTGGGTCGGATCCCTGGCGTTCCTTGTGCTCAGTGCACCGTTCATCTTCTGGGCGCTGGCCCTGGGGGGCGTGCCCGCCTCCGAGGCGTTCATTTCGCTGGGCATGCTCGCCCTTGAGCTAGGTCTTGTCTGTGCCATCGGCGTCGGGGTTTCCGCTATCGCCAACCGGCCGCTGTTCTCCATTGTGGCCACCTACATGCTGGTGGCGCTGCTGTCCCTGGGGACGCTCATTACCTTTGGGCTGAGCACGGCGCTCGTGATGGAGGAAGCCGAGGTGACCACCTCCTACTACAGCTACCCCATGCCGGCCGAAAACCTTGACGACCAGAGCCCGGAGCCGCAGCCCGGGGACCCGGAATGCACCACCGAAACCTTCGTGCAGCCGGTGGCCCACACCGAACGGATCACGTGGATGCTTGCCGCCAACCCCTTCGTGGTGGTGGCCGACGCGGTTCCCTACTCACGCAGCGCCGCGGATGCCGGTCAATCGGGCGACTTCGGCTACGTCGAAAACTACCGGCCTCCGGGAGTGATGGAGGGAATCAGCCAGCAGGTAAGAAACTTCCAGGCAGGCCCTGACTACAACGTCACCTGTGCTGAGTCGCAGGGACTGGCCCGCGACGTCGACGACAAGTTCCCGATCTGGCCGCTGGGGCTCCTGCTTCAGTCGCTGCTGGCCGGGGGCCTGCTGCTGCTGGGATACCGCCGTCTGAGGACGCCGGTACGGAGACTGGCGCAGGGTACCCGGATCGCCTGACGACTCTGGCGGTCCCTCCGGCAGGGGCGGCCAGAACCCGGAAGCTCCCAGGTTCTGGCTAGGACATGGAGCGGCGGCCCTCGAAGGCGCGCCCGAGGGTCACCTCGTCCGCGTATTCGAGGTCTCCGCCGACCGGCAGCCCGGAGGCGAGCCGGGTCACCGGGATGCCGATGGTCTTGAGCATCCGGACCAGGTAGGTCGCCGTCGCCTCCCCCTCAAGGTTGGGGTCCGTGGCGATGATGATTTCCTTGATCTGCTCATCCGTCAGCCGGTTGAGGAGCTCACGGATGCGCAGCTGATCCGGTCCGACTCCCGCGATGGGATTGATGGCGCCGCCGAGCACATGGTAGCGGCCGCGGAAGGAGCGGGTGCGCTCCACCGCGATGACATCCTTGGACTCTTCAACGACGCAGATCATCGAGGGGTCGCGCCGGGAATCCCTGCAGATTCCGCAGGTTTCCTGCTCGGCGACGTTTCCGCAGATTGCGCAGAACTTCACGCGCTCCTTGACGGTGGTGATGGCGTTGACGAGCCGCTTCATGTCGTCTCCGTCCGCCTCAAGGATGTGGAAGGCGAGCCGCTGGGCGGACTTCGGTCCTACACCGGGGAGGCGACCGAGCTCATCAATAAGCTCTTGAACCGCGCCTTCGTACACGTGACCTTCTTCATTGTTGGATGTTGCGGGAGGGCGAACGATGCATCCGTACGCCCCGAATCTTCTGGGTGCGTCGCCTGCTACTGGGCGTCGATTCTACGCTCCTCGACGAGCCGGCCGTTCAGGATCCGTTCGATCGCCGACCGCCCCACGAGACCGGTTTCCTCGATCGTCTCATCGTCGGCGCTGGGAACGTCTTCGACGTACCTCAAGTCTACGGTTCCGGACGCCGTCGCGGCCTCCTCGGCCCGCTTCCGGGCCGCTTCATCGAGCAACCGCTGGTACCGGCTGATGGGCTTGGCCGACGATCCGCTTGCCGAGGCGGGGGCATCCTGGGAACCACGAGCAGCGGCAACCGGTGCCTGGGACTTGGCGGGTGTTTGTGGCTGGGTTGGAGTCTGTGGCTGGGCCTGTGCCGGCGCTGGTCCTTGCGGCCGGCCCTGGCTTGGTCCCGAGAAGGAGGTCGCTGTCGAAGCCGAAGACGAAGCTGATGCCTGGGAAACGGCCTGTGCCTGCGGCGGCACCTGCGTCTGAACCTGCGCCTGATCCTTCTGCTGGGCCGGTGACTGCGACCGTGACGATGCGGCGGAGGATCCCTGCGCCGGAGCTTGGGGTGCGGCATGCGCATCAGCGGTCTGCGCCTGAACCTGCGATCCTGCCGGTGCACGGCGGGCTGACGATGGTTCCTGAGGCAGCGTCAGCGAGGCGGGAGCACCGGGAGCACCAGGGGCACCGTACTGTCCGGAACCCGGATCGTACGCATCCTCGGGAGGCTCGATCAAAGCCCAGGAGTCGTCGTCTGGGTCAGGGTTCTGCCAGTACGGAGGCGGCTCAGGAGTCGATGACGGCGCGCTGTCATGCCGTGCAGTCCGGGGCACTGAAGGTCCGTTGGCCGAATTCCCCTGCTGTCCTGCACCCGGACCTGCGGCCGGTCCCGCGGCCGGTCCCGCGGCCGGTCCTGCCTGGCCGGCTGGCGGCACAGCGCGGCCGCCGGTTGGACCGACGCGGTCGCCGGCCGGAACCGCAGGGGCTCCCGCCGACGGACGTGTTCCCCGGGAAGGCATGTCGTCGGATTGAGGCGAGCCGTGTGCGGGTGAACTAGGAGCGGGCGACCCGGGCGTGGGTGATCCGGGCGTGGGTGAACCAGGCATGCGTGAATCCGGCGCGGCCGAGCCAGGCGCGGGCGATTCCGGTGAGGGCGAGCCCTGCTTAGGCGAGCCCTGCGTAGGTGAACCAGGCGTGGGCGAACCGGGCGCGGCCGAGTCTGGCGTGGGTGAGCCGGCTGTAGGTGAAACAGACGTGGGTGATCCCGGAGCGGCTGAATCCGATGTCTGTGGTCGAGGGCCGGGGCCGGCTACGCCTCCGGCGGGGCCGGCGGAGTTGGCCACCGAACTCTTTCGCTCCTGTGGCTGCTGGGGACGCAAAGTGTCTTCCGGCGGGCTGGGCACGGCGGGACCGGCCGATGGGGCTGCCGGACCAGGAGCATTCCCCACTGGTGCCGCTTGCGCAGGCGGCTGTACCTCGGCGCCGTTGTGCGCTGCGGCAGGGCCGGTCGGCGACGCTACGGGCGTGCCCGAACGCTGGGGGAGTGGTGCGGCGGCCGAGGGCGACTCAACTGCGGGATTCGATTGGGGGTCGAGAGTGCCCTTAGCCGGCGTTGGCCGGCTGGCCGGTACTTTTGGGTCCGACTCACCCCGGCCCGGACCGTCGAGGATGGCCTCGATCATGCAGTCGAGCCCCAGGACCTTCTGGATGGCCTGGCGCACGTTGTCCATGTGCGGCCCGCGTTGGAAGGCTATGGCATTCCCAGGAGTGGTGAAGGCGAGGATGAGCTTATTGCCCTCCATCGACCGCGGCTTCGCGTCAACATTCACATTGAGCCAGGTAATTCGCTTGATCTTCGCGAGCTCGTCCATGATTTCCGGCCAGGCGCGGCGGACCATCTCAATCTGTCCTGAACCTCCCGGGGCAGAAGGCGCCTCGGTCGGGGTGCTCTGGGCTGGCCGCTCCGGAGCTCCAGGAGGATTCCCGGTGCCCGGATCGAGGGCGGGGGCCTGCCCGTGCGCGGCGGGCCCCGCAGCGGAGCGGTCCGCCGGTGCGCGGTCAGTGGAGGGTGCAGCCGCGGGTGCCGCGGGCGAAGTTGCGGCGGAGGGTGCAGCCGCGGGCGGTTCACTTCCCCAGCTGTTGCCCCAGTCAACCGACGCGGCGGCCGGTGCGGGCGCAGGAGCCGCAGGGGCAGCTCCGGTGGGCGTCGCGTCGGGCGCGGCGTCGTTGTCCTGGCCGGGCCGTGGGTCGGGCGCGGAACCGGCGGGCGCTGAGCCGGCTGGCGCTGCAGCGCCGCGCGCTCCCTCCGAGGGCGCCGCGTCCGGCGTCGGGGCAGCAAGCGCCGCAGAATCCGCATTCCGGCTATCCGAAGAACGGTCTCCCGCCGTCGTATTGCCCGGTGCAGGAGAGCTCGGTGCTGACGTAGCTGATGCCGGGGCGGGTGGCGAACCGGCTGCCGGGCGGGTTGTACCGTCGGTCGGAGCGGACGCCACACCGGCCGTGACGCGTGCGGCGCCCTGCGCGCCATCGCCGGCAGCGGCCTCAGCGGGACGGTCCGAGCCCTGACCGGCTGTACGTGCCGGCGGGCTGGCCGTCACCGGAGCTTGTTCGGTACCGGCGTAGGCGAGCCGGCGCTCGATCCGGTCGACCCGGGCAAGAGTGCCGCGGACCGACTCGTCCGCGGCGGGCAGCAGGATCCGCGCGCACAGCAGCTCAAGGTGCAGTCGCGGTGACGTGGCTCCGGTCATCTCGGTGAGCGCGGTGTTGGTGATGTCGGCGGCGCGGGACAACTCCCCGGCACCGAGCTGGTTCGCCTGGGTCCGCATGCGGTGCAGCTGGTCCTCAGGGATGCCCCGCAGGACGGAGGCCGCCCCCTCGGGGACGGCGTTGATGACAATCAGGTCGCGGAAACGCTCGAGGAGATCCTCAACGAACCGCCGCGGGTCGTGACCGGTCTGGATCACCCGGTCCACTGCGGTGAACACGGTCGCAGCGTCCCCGGCAGCGACGGCGTCGACGACGTCGTCGAGCAGGGTCGCGTGGGTGTAGCCAAGCAGGGAGACGGCCAGTTCGTAGTCAACGCCGGACTCGCCCGCCCCCGCCATCAGCTGGTCGAGCACCGAGAGGGAGTCGCGCACTGAACCGCCGCCGGCCCGCACGACCAGGGAGAGTACGCCCGGAGCGACGGGCACGTTCTCCTGCCGGCACAGCAGCTCGAGGTAGGCCATCAGCGGTTCCTGCGGGACCAGCCTGAAGGGGTAATGATGGGTCCGCGAGCGGATCGTCCCGATCACCTTGTCCGGTTCGGTCGTCGCGAAGATGAAGAGGATGTGCTCCGGTGGCTCTTCGACGATCTTGAGCAGGGCGTTGAAGCCGGCCGAGGTCACCATGTGGGCCTCGTCAATGATGAAGATTTTGTAGCGGTCACGCACCGGGGCGAAGGTGGCGCGCTCGCGGAGGTCGCGGGCGTCGTCGACGCCGCCATGGCTCGCGGCGTCGATCTCGATGACATCGAGGCTGCCGGAGCCGTTGCGGGCCAGCTCGACGCAGCTGTCGCACACACCGCAGGGCGTCGGCGTCGGGCCCTGGGCGCAGTTCAGGCAGCGGGCGAGGATGCGTGCCGAGGTGGTCTTGCCGCAGCCGCGGGGACCGGAGAACAGGTAGGCGTGATTGACCCGGCCCTTTTCGATGGCGGCCATCAGCGGGTCGGTGACGTGCTCCTGGCCGATCACGTCCGCGAAGGTCTCGGGGCGGTACCGACGGTAAAGGGCTGTACTCACAGATGAACCTTATCGGTTGGGGGTGACGGAACGCATTCCGGTGGAGGAGAAGAGGGAAGGGTCGACGATCCACGGATCGCGGGGGAGCAGGTCCGGATCAAATTCCTCAAGGACGGAACTCAACGGACCGGCCGGCAGGTCCAGCGATCTCAGGATGATGGCGCGGACCGCCTCCACCGGGAGCCCCTCCGTGCCAAGCGCTTCAAGGGTCACGGACCCGTCCCGCTTGGCCAGCCGGTGCCCGTCCTTGCCCAGCGCGAGCGGCACGTGCGCATACAGCGGCACCGGAGCTCCGAGCAGGCCGGCGAGGTACGCCTGGCGCGGGGCCGAACTGAGAAGGTCCCCGCCGCGCACCACCTGGTCGATTCCCTGCGCGGCATCGTCGACGACGACCGCGAGGTTGTAGGCGGGCACGCCGTCGTTCCGCCGGACCACGAAGTCGTCCACGGGGCCGGTGTACTCGCCATGCAGCCGGTCCTGAATGGTGAGGGCCTCGACGCCGGCGCGCAGCCGGAGCGCAGGTGGGCGCTCCCTGCGGCGAAGCTCACGCTGGGCGTCGGGGAGGTTCCGGCAGGTTCCGGGGTACACGCCGGGCAGTGCATGGGGAGCTGTGGCGGCCTCCGCGATGTCGCGACGGGTGCAGAAGCACTCGTACAGCAGGCCCGCCTCCGCCAGAGACTCGATGCTCGCTTCGTACCGCGGCAGATGCTCGCTCTGGCGGATAGGCGGTGCGTCCCAGTCCAGACCCAAGGCCGAGAGCTCCCTGATCTGGGCTTCCTCGGCGCCGGCGCGGGCAGTGTCGAGATCCTCGATGCGCAGCAGGAAACGGCGTCGAGTGGACCGGGCGAACAGCCAGGCGAGGATCGCCGTCCGGAGGTTGCCGAGGTGCAACTCGCCGGAAGGGCTGGGTGCAAAGCGTCCCGCCCCTGAGATCGTCTCCATGGCCTCGCTCCCTCGCCGCATTCCCTACCAAGGGGTCGACCCAACCGGCCGACGGTTAAAGTAAAGACCCCCCATGCACCTGCCAGAGCCCGCTTACCCTTGCTACCTTCCGGTCCTGGGGGAGTTCACAGGATGACACCACATGAGGGGCCGGGAAATAGTCTACAGGAACTTCAGGGCTGCTCCTGAGCCCGGCGCTGGCGCTGCGTTGTGCTTCAATCCGGACACCTCCCACGGGCAACGCCGACGCCGGCATGGCCGCGCGTTCTCACCCTTCCAGCGGGAGCGAGAACGAAGACGGTCGTGGGTCGTCAGTCTGCTGCGATCGCTAGACCGGCTGTCCATGCGCTTCCGGATGGCGCGAAGACTTGAACCGTGGCGGGCGTCAGTCGGCGGTGACCGCCTGGCCGGATGTCCCCCCACGCTTCCGGAGGGTCAGAAGACTAGAACGGCGGCGGATCGTCAGTCGGCGGCGGCCGCCAGGCCGGCCCGGGCGTCCGCCCCGATGCCCGCGCTGATGCCCACGACTGTCCGGCATCGGACCGCACTGCGGCAGGGGGATCCTCCGGTCTTGTCGAGTAGTTCCTCCCGGTCGGCGACGTCCAGGCGAGCACCCCTCCGGGATGCTGCCGCACCGACCAGCCAGCCTCATGTTTCATGCCGTGGTGCTTGGGGCAGAGGCAGGCGAGGTTCCCGGGCCGGGTGCTTCCGCCGTCCTCCCAGGGGACTGTGTGGTCGAGATCCGCCGTGGCTGCTGACCGATTACATCCCGGAAACCTGCAGGTCTTGTCGCGAACGCGCAAGTAGGTTTTCAGGTCGGTTGGTACCCGGTAGCGGCGCCGGCCGACGTCGAGCACCGCCGAATCCACAGGATCGGTGAGCAGCCGCAGCAGGGAAGGTGCATTCGCCGCGAGCTTCCGGGCGACACTTGCCGGGATCGGGCCGTACCCCTCGAGATCGCCGGGCATTCCGCTCTCTCCCAGCAGGGACAGCACCGGAACGGTTACGAGCACCTGGGGCCGAATGCCACTCAGAATCCCGTCTTCCTGCAGGGAGGGGTTGTCCTGGATCACCAGGCCTGCCAGCGCATCCGCACGCAGCTGGGCCAAGGTCCGCGCCTCGTTCGGTCCCTGTGCGGCGCGAGCAGCACGGGTCACCCGGTCGAACATGGCGACGGCGTTTTCGGCGCCCAGGAACGCGCCAATGTAGGCCATGCCATCCGGAGCCGGTTCCAGCCAGACGGCCCGGTCGGCCTCGGCCTTGGTGCGTCGCTCGGCGGCTGCCTTGGGGCACATTTTCTCCCTCAGCCGCCGGGCCCGGACCGCGAGCTGCGGACGGGTCAGGTCCGGGGCCACACTCAGCAGGGATTCCTCATACCCGGCCCGCTCTTCAGCAGGAATGCCAGTGCTTTCCCGGATGATGACCTGCGCGTGCTGGTAGTTGATCGTCCTGAGCTCAACGCCTCGAGTGACGGTGGGAAGTCTTCGACCAGGGCGGTCGATTCATTGAGGAGAAAACCGGCAGTACCCTCAGGAATGTTGAGGACACACGCGGTCTCGCTGACCGCGTTCATGCACGCCAGGCGGTGCTCGACTCCGGAGCGTGCGCGTTCGGTCATCGAAGTGCCGACGCGGTGAACGATCCGGGCCTTCAGGGCGGAAAGCCACCTCTCCAACCGCGCGACCTTCTCAAGGGTGTCCACCGCCTCACCGGCATTCAGTTCGGCGATGGCGGCAGGGTCAAGAGCTGTCAGCTCGTGCGCGAGCCATAGCGGCTCATTCTCGAGGTACCCTAACAAGCCGCCCTCGAGGGCCGAACTGGGCGCCGTCCACTCGGGATCGAAGGCTTCGTCGGCCTTGGTTTCCGGTGCTGGCTGGACCATGCCTATAGTCCACCACCTCCCTCTGACAAAACAGGCTGAGAGCGCCGATTCGGAACCTGACCCATGTTTAGGTATTCTGGTATCTGCTCCAAATTAGGAGGATTCGCCTAGCGGCCTATGGCGCACGCCTGGAACGCGTGTTGGGTTAACGCCCTCGGGGGTTCAAATCCCCCATCCTCCGCAGAAAATAAGCCCCGGTCTTCAACGACCGGGGCTTATTTCATGCCCTCAGGGATAGGTTCCTCAGGAGCCTGAGGCCTCCGTCACGCGGTTCGTCGGCTCGATCCGGCTGCCCGTACCCGCGCGATCCGCCGTCGGGCGGCGGCCTCGCTTGGCCCCTCCGGCCCCAGCCCGAGACGCACCACCTTCAGGACAACATGGGTTGCCGCCTTGACCGGTAGCGGGATCGGCCCGAGGGAAGGCACGCGCAACCCGAGCATCTCCCGGTGGCGCGGCTCAAGGGTCGCGACCGCCGCAGCGAACAGCACCCGATAGCCGAGCCGCTGCGAGGCCGGCAGGGGAGGGCGCTTGATGTACGCGAGGGCCTCCTGCACCTGGTCGCTGTTGGTCAGCTCAGGGTCGAAAGCCCTCAACTGTGCTGCCAGCTCCGCTTCCGAACGCGGTGGCGACTCAACCCCCATGAGCTCACCAGCCTGTGCCCATTCTGCGACGTACTGGTCGCCGCCGCCGGGGATAGGCCCTCCGTAGGCCTTGTGTGCGGCGAGGAACGCATCGGTGAAGGCGAGGTGGACCCATCGGACGAGCGCAGGATCAGCGGCGGAATACTCGCGGGTGGTGCCGTGGCTGTCGACGTACGTGCCCCGGACCCGTTGGTGCAGCCGCTGGACGAAGGCGGATCCCTCCTGCGCTGTGCGCCGGGATCCGTAGGTGACGGTGAAGATCCACCGGATGGTGTTCGCCAGCCGCCCCAGGGGGTCCTCACGGAAGGAGGAGTGCGCATGGACCCCTGCCATGGCGCCGGGATGCAGGGTCTGGAGCAGCAATGCGCGGATCCCCGCGACGAGCGGGGTCATCGAGCCGTTCACCGCCCACACAGCGGACCCCGGAACGAAGTAGCCGACGTCGTCGCCCTGTTCCAGATCCAACTGCCACTGGGGTATCGCAGGATCGCCCGCGGTGAACGTGGTGCGCAGCTGAGTGCGCCATGCCGCAACAAGATCCATCAGCATAGGTCTCCTTGGAAAACCGGCGCGGGCAGGAATGCCGCTGACCTCTTTCACGAAGGCCACGGCCGCGGAGTTCCCCGGCCCGACTTCCCTGCCCTGACTTCCCGGCCCGGCTTCCCGCCCTGACTTCCCGGCCCCGGCATCCCATCCAAACGGCGCCCCGGAACGAAGATCCTTCGTTGGTAACGACCAGTGAGGAGTAGCCATGCCCACAAGTGACCTCTATGACATCGAGCTGGCCATGAATGATGGCACCACCCGGTCCTTCGGCGACTTTCGGGGCAGCATCGTCCTGGTGGTCAATGTGGCATCGAACTGCGGGTTCACTCCCCAGTACGAGGGACTTGAGCGGCTGTACCGGAGGTTCGAAGCGGATGGCTTCGTCGTGCTTGGCGTTCCCTGCAACCAGTTCATGAACCAGGAGCCGGGTACCGACGAGGACATCCGGGCCTTCTGCTCAATGAATTTCGGCGTCACCTTCCCGCTCACCCGCAAGGCGGATGTGCGCGGAAAGAACCAGCACCCGCTGTACGCCCGGCTGACCGATTACAAGGGTGCCGGCCTGTCGAAGTCGGTGCTGCCCGGACTGGTGAGGTGGAACTTCGAGAAGTTCCTCATCAACCGCGAAGGGACCATCATCGACCGCTTCGCGCCCACACTGGAGCCCGACGCCCCCCAAGTTGCCGCCGCAATCGAGTCCTGCCTAAAGGCAGCGGCCTAAGCGGCGCCCTACTGGGCGAGGACGGCGACGCAGCCTGCGAGGAAGGCCGCTCCGGCCTCCTCGTTGACCAGGCCCTCCTCGATGAGGATGGGGTACGGCTTCTCCGGCACGCCGTCTGAGGGCCGGACGTCGACGTGGGCGACGTCGTAGCCCTTGGCAAAGAGGTAGTCCGCCATCGCGTAGTCGGTCCGTGAGTCACCGACGGTCCGCCAGATGGTAGGAACCTCACCAAAGGGAGCCAGCAGGGCCAGTGCCCGCTCCGCGCCGAGGTCCTTGCCCAGCCGGACCGATTCGATGTCGGTCGAAATGATCGTGGGATCGATGCGGTAGCCCACCTCCCCGTTGCTGTCGGGCCGCTCCTGGCCGAGCCGGATTCCGCCCATGTCGTAGCTCGCCAGGATGTCGATTGCATCGGCGTCGAACTCTGCCTGTCCGGCCAGGTAGTCGGCACTGCTGACGTCGAGCGACTGCTCGACCGAGACCATCGCGCGCTTGGTTTCATCGAAGAACATCAGCGCCGAGTATTTCTCCTCCACGAGGTCCCGGACGTCGTCACCGAAGCTTGCGGGCAGGGCGAGCTCCTTGTCCACGTGCACTTCACCTGCGCCGTCGGCGTCGAAGCTGAACCACGATGCCCCTTTTTCGCACACCGCGTGAAAGCGGACCCCGGCCGGAATTCCGGCGGCCATCATCGGTCCCATCACCTGTTCCCGGATGAACGCATCCGAACGGCCGGTGTTGAAGACGACGGGCCAGCCAGCGGCAGCCAGCGTGAGCAGATTGTCGATGATACGGGCCGGGACTGTGCGGGTGACGGGGCTGGCGACGGGGCCGTCGACGTCGAGGAGCAGGCCGAGGGGAACGAAGGAGGAGGGCATGCTCCATTATGTTCCGCCCAAGCGCCTGCACCCAGTTGACGATCAGCGTGATCTCCTCCATACTTGTGGAATCGGTTCCATGGAATCGGTTCCACAATGGCGTAGGGAGCACAGGTGCGGGCGGTAACAATCAAAGACGTCGCCCAGGCGGCCGGTGTCTCCAAGGCCACGGCGTCCCGCGTCCTCTCCGGCCATCCGGCTACCTCACCCGAGGCGCGCAAGGCAGTCGGAGCCGCCGTGGAACACCTCGGTTTCCGGCCCAATGCGCAGGCGAGGTCGCTCCGGAAAACCCGCACGCAGACCATCGGACTTCTCCTGCCCGACGTCCGCAACCCCTTCTTTGCCGACCTCGCCCACGCAGTAGAACAGCGGGCCCGGGACTTCGGATACCTCACCCTGTTCGGTAACGCCAACGAAAGTGTCGAGCAGCAGGACCGCTACATCGAAGTCATGCTGTCCCAGCGGGTCGACGGCGTGATCGCGGCCCCGCAGGGGGACGAGGAGAACCTCGCCAATCTGCTTGGCAGCGGCGTCCCTGTGGTGTTCGTGGACCGCGTCCTCGACAACACCGACGTTCCCAGTGTCAGCCCCGACAATGTCACCGGCATCCAGGAGGCCGTCCGCCACCTTGCCTCCCAAGGCCACCGCCGCATCGGCTACATCGCCGGCCCGCAGTCAAGCTCCACCGGGAGGGAACGCCTCACCGCCTACCGGGAGGCGATCGCCGGCACCGGAGCGGACGACGCCGAGGAGCTCATTTTCTTCGGAGACTTCCAGGCCGCGAGCGGAGCGGCGGGAGCGCGGACGCTGCTCGAGCTGGCAGACCCTCCCACGGCCCTGCTCGCGGCGGACAGCCTGATGAGCATTGGCGCCATCGCTGTCTGCAACCAGCGCGGTGTGGCCATCGGGTCGGGCATCTCCTTTGTCGGCTACGACGACATCGAGGCCTTCACCCTCCTCAATCCCGCCCTCACGGTCATCGCGCATGACGTTGACGCGATGGGGCGGATCGCCGTTGAAATGCTCACAAGCGTCATCGCTGGCGGATCACCCGCCTCCCGCGTGCTCCCAAGCCGCCTGATCGTCCGCGGTTCCACCCCTGAACCCTCGAGAGGACAACACCCATGAGCGGCAGCCCGATCCTGACCCTCGACAACGTGACCAAGAAGTTCGGTCCTGTCACAGTGATTGACGGCGTGAGCGTCGACGTGCTGCCAGGCAGGGTGCAGGTGTTGCTGGGCGAGAATGGCGCCGGCAAGTCGACCCTGATCAAAATGATGGCCGGAGTGCACCAGCCCGACGGCGGCAGGATCCTCATCGATGGCGAGGAAGTCCACCTCCCTGACACGAAAGCGTCGGAGAAGCACGGTATCGCCACCATCCACCAGGAACTCAACCTCGTTGGGTCGATGAGCATCGCTGAGAATATTGCGCTGGGACGGATGCCCCGCCGCTTCGGCCTCGTGGACAAACGCAAAATGAAGGACGACGCCCGTGCGGCCCTGGCCCTCATCGGCCTCGACCTCGACGTCGACCAGCACGTAGGCGGACTGGGCATCGCCCGTCAGCAACTCGTCGAGATCGCGAAGGCGCTTAGCCTCAATGCCCGAATGCTGATCCTCGACGAGCCCACTGCGGCACTGACCAAGCGTGAAATCTCGGCGCTGTTTTCGGTTGTCGAGGACCTCCGGGAGCGCGGCGTGGGCATGGTCTTCATCAGCCACCACCTCGACGAGATCGCAGCGATCGGGGATTCGGTCTCCGTGCTGCGCGACGGAAAATTTATTGCTGAAGTGCCCGCGACAACGGGAGAGGGCGAACTCGTGCGCCTGATGGTGGGCCGCGATATCGACAAGCAGTTCCCACGGCGCCGGGAGTTCAGCGGCGCGCCGGAGACCCTCCTCGAGGTCAGCGGCCTATCCACGAAGGGCATGGTCAACGACGTCTCCTTCTCGGTGCACGCCGGCGAGGTTGTCGCACTCGCCGGACTCGTGGGCGCCGGTCGCACCGAAGTGGTCCGGGCGATCGCCGGGATCGACCCGTACACCTCGGGTTCCGTGAGGGTCCGCGGCAAAAAGCTCCCACCGCTCAACGTTGGTGCTGCGATCCGCGCCGGACTTGGCCACGTTCCCGAGGATCGAAAGGTGCAGGGACTCGTGCTCGGTGCCGCCGTCAACGAGAACATCGGCTACGCGACGCTCGCATCGACGGCGAAGGCAGGAATCGTCGACTTCGCAGGACAGCGCCGGCGGGCGCAGGAGGTCGCTGACAAGCTGCGGATCCGGATGGCCGGGCTCGATCAGGCAGTCGGAGCACTGTCCGGCGGCAACCAGCAGAAGACTGTGTTCGCCCGCTGGATCGTCGCAGGATCGACTGTCCTGCTGCTCGACGAACCAACCCGCGGCGTCGACGTCGGTGCCAAAGTCGAAATTTACGAACTGATCAACGCGATCACCGCGGCCGGAGGCGCCGTCGTCATGGTCTCCAGCGAACTACCGGAAGTGCTCGGCATGGCCGATCGGATCCTGGTGATGAGCGGCGGGCACATCGCGGGGGAAGTGCCGGCGGAGTCCGCCACCCAGGACGCCGTGATGTCCCTTGCCGTCCGTGACGTAAAGCGCGAACTCGAAGACAAGCAGATGAAGGACGAATCATGAACAAGGTAGCTGCCCGGCCAGGGCTCGGAGGGGCGACGTTCGCGAAGTTCCTCGCCAACAATGGAGCATTGGTTGGACTGTTTGTCCTCGGGCTCGCACTCTTCATCGCCACACCGGACTTCCTCACCGGCCCGAACCTGCTCAATATCGGGATCCAGGCCTCAGTGATCGCGGTGTTGGCCTTTGGTCTCACCTTCGTGATCGTTGCCGGTGGAATCGACCTCTCCGTCGGATCCGTCGCTGCGCTCTCCGCGATGGGATCGGCGTGGATTTTTTCACAGGCGGATCTTCCCGGGTGGCTTGCGCTTGGCGGAGGGCTTTTCTTTGGAGCGCTCAGCGGCGCCGTCAGCGGCCTCGCCGTGGCGTTCGGCAGGCTCCCCTCCTTCATCGCCACCCTAGCGATGCTCAGCATCGCCCGTGGCCTCACGCTCGTCCTCTCCGAAGGGCGCCCCATCCCCACCGCCCCTGCGGTGTCGTTCCTCGGCAGCAACATCGGACCGGTACCCATGCCGATCGTCGTCCTCGTTATCGCGGGAACCGTTGCTGCCGCGATCCTCAATTTCACAGTCATCGGCCGTTACATGTACGCCGTTGGTGGGAACACCGAAGCCGCCCGGCTCTCCGGGATCCCGGTTCGCCGCGTGCTGGTCACCGTGTTCGCCCTCTCCGGACTGTTCGCCGCGCTGGCAGGACTCCTGCTGTCCGGCCGGCTCGATTCGGCCCAGCCCCAGGCGGCAGTCGGGTACGAACTTGACGCCATTGCCGCCGTCGTCATCGGCGGCGCCTCCCTCGCCGGTGGAGTGGGCCGGATCAGCGGCACCCTGATCGGCGCGCTGGTCCTGGTGGTCATCCGCAACGGCCTCAACCTGCTCAACGTCTCCTCCTTCTGGCAGCAGGTGGTCATCGGCCTGGTGATCGCCCTCGCCGTCGGCGTCGACTCGCTGCGGCGAAAAAGCGCACGCCACTAGAACTTTTCCCACCGTCCAACCCACCAACAAAGGATCCAACAATGAAGTTCTCCTCCTCCCAGGCAACCGCGCTGACGATGTCAGTCGCACTCCTGCTCACCGCCACCGCCTGCAACCGCGGAGGCGGCGACACCGCCTCCGAAGGCGACAGCGTCACCCTCGCCGTCTCAACCCTCAACAACCCCTTCTTCGTTGAACTGCGCGACGGCGCCCAGGAGGCGGCGGACGAGGCCGGCATCACCCTGGATGTCATCGACGCGCAGAACGACTCCGCGACGCAGACCAACCAGCTCGCCACCGCCGCCACCAGCGGCACGGACGGCGTCATCATCAACCCCGTCGACTCCGACGCCGCAGCGGCCGCGGTGAGCCCCCTCGTCGAGGACGGGACGCCCGTCGTGGCCGTCGACCGTGCGGTCAACGGCGCCGAGGTGCAGTCGCTCGTCTCCAGCGACAACGTTGCCGGCGGCAAGCAGGCAGCCGAGGAGCTCGCCCGCGCGATGGGCGAAAAGGGGAAGGTGATCGTCCTCCAGGGCGTGGCTGGCACCTCGGCAAGCCGTGACCGCGGCGCCGGATTCACCGAAGGGCTCGCGGCCTACCCGGACATCGAGGTCGTGGCACAGCAGACGGCGAACTTCGACCGGGCCGAAGCGCTCAACGTGGCGACCAACCTGCTGCAGTCCAACCCCGACGTCACCGGCATCTTCGCCGAAAACGACGAGATGGCCCTGGGCGCGATCCAGGCGCTGGGCGACCGGGCCGGCAGCGAGGTGAGCGTTGTCGGCTTCGACGGCACCGAGGAGGGCCTTGCTGCGATCGAGGCCGGCACGATGACGGCGACGATCGCCCAGCAGCCCGCCGAGCTCGGCAAGCGATCCGTCGAGGTCCTTGCCCAGCTCCTCAATGACGAGTCCGTCGAATCCACCATCCCGGTGCCCGTGACGACCGTCAACGAGGAAAACGTCGGGGAATTCACCGAATGAGCACCAAGGCATCGGGCATCGTCGTCGTCGGGTCCATCAACGCGGACCTCGTGGTGACGCTGGAACGCCACCCGCAACCGGGTGAGACCGTTCTGGGGCGGTCGATGACCGTCCTGCCCGGTGGGAAGGGCGCGAACCAGGCCGTCGCGGCCGCCCGGCTCGGCGCGCAGGTCGCGCTGGTCGGTGCCGTGGGCCGGGACGCCTATGCCGACCCGGCCCTGGCCGGGCTGCGGGCCGCCGGCGTCAACCTCGCCCTGCACCCGGCGGAGGCCGGCACCGGTGTGGCCCTCGTCCAGGTTTCGGCAGGCGGCGAAAATTCAATCGTGGTGATTCCCGGCGCCAACGCTGAGGTGACACGCGAGGTCGTGCGCTCCCAGGCATCCCTAATCTCCGAGGCCACGGTCCTCGTGCTCCAGGGGGAGATCCCCGCCGGGTCGATTGCCGAAGCCGTGCAGCACGCGGAGGGTCGCGTGATGATCAACCTTGCGCCGGTGATCGACGTCGAACGCTCCGCGCTGCTGACCGCCGACCCGTTGGTGGTCAACGAGCACGAGGGCATCCTGGTGCTCGAGCAACTGGGCGTCCGGGACCTCCCCACGGCGGCCGACCACCGCAGGATCATCGAGGCGCTGTCGGCGGCCGGCTTCGCCTCCGTTGTCCTCACCCTCGGTGCCGAAGGAGCCATGGTGGCCTCCAACGGCACCGTGGAGCGGTTCCCGGCGCCGAAGGTCTCGGCGGTCGACACCACCGGGGCCGGTGACGCCTTCGTCGGGGCGCTCGCCGCCCGCCTCGCCGCGGGCGACAGCCTGGCCTCCGGCGTCGGATTCGCCGTGCGCGTCGGCGCGTACGCCGTCCGGTCCGAGGGCGCCCAGCCGTCCTACCCGGCCCTGGGTGACGAGCTCCCCGGTGACGGGATCAGCAGGAGTGAAGGAGCCACCGCATGAAGCGCGGCGGCATCCTGAACCCCGCCCTCAGCTCGGCCATCGCGGGCCTCGGCCACGGCCACCTCGTCGTCATCGCCGACAGCGGCCTGCCCATCCCCGCGACGGTCCACACCGTCGACCTCACCCTGGTCCGGGGGATCCCCCGGTTCACGGATGTGCTGCGGGCGGTGCTGGCGGAGATCGTCGTGGAAGGCAGCATCATCGCCACCGAAGCGCATGACGGCGCGGCCGGGGAGTGGGTGCGTGCGGAGGGGCTCACTCCCCGAACCATTCCGCACGAAGACCTCAAGGCCCTGCTGCCCACGGCGCGGCTGGTCATCCGCACCGGGGAGGCCACACCGTACGCCAACGTCATCCTTCAATCCGGAGTGGATTTCTAGGCGGACGTCCGTGGCCGAAGGTAACCCTTTGGCCACGGATCGGCGGCCGCGGTGGCTTATATTCCATTGCGCGCCTGTTTTCCATAGGCTGTATCAGTGATCTTTAAAGCTGTGAGCGATGGCCGACCCTACCCCGACCACGGACATGTGTCCCCAAGGGACTGGGCAGAGGTCCCTCCCCGGCAGGTCCGGCTCGATGAGCTGGTGACGACGAAAACCACCCTTGACCTCGAGGCCCTGCTCGCCGAGGATTCAACGTTTTTCGGGGATCTCTTCCCCCATGTCGTCCAGTGGCAGGACACCCTGTACCTCGAGGACGGGCTGCACCGGGCCGTCCGCACTGCCCTTCACCAGCGCACGATCCTCCACGCGCGGGTGCTTGTGATCGATGGCTGAGGACCGCTCGGGGCGCCGGGCCCGGGCCCTCGCCCGCAGGGACCCGACGGAGTGGCACGGACAGCGGATCGTCACCGAGACCGACCTGGGAGCCGTGTTCGCCGCGGAGGAGCGGGACCGGCGCGCCCTTACCTCAAAACGGATCCGCCACGGCGTCGTCCTGCTGCTGCTGGTGGGGCTGCTGGGCGCCGCGGCCTTCACCGCGGTCGGCATCAACCGCGGGGACATCCGCATCGCCGCACTCGAGCCCACGCCCCGGCCCACCGAAACCTGCCCGGCAGGCCCGTTCGACTACCAGGACCCGAGCTCGGTGACCGTCAATGTGTACAACAGCACCGACATCGAGGGTCTCGCCGGTACCGCGGCGGGCCAGCTGCGGAAGCGCGCCTTCGTGGTTGCCGAGGTCGGAAACCGGAGCGTCGACCCCACCGGGATGACGGCGATCATCGTCTCCGGCCCGGACGGGAAGGCCAATGCCTTCACCCTCCAGCGCACCATTCCGAAATCCGTCTATGTCGTCGACAAGCGCAAGGGGCGCACCATCGACATCGTCCTCGGCTCGGGCTTCTCCGCGATCGCCCCCGCGGAGACCATCGACAAGGCCCCCGGGGGCCTCGTCTGTTTTGCGCCGGAGACGCCCGCGCCAGCGAAATAACCGCCGGCATGAATCGGGAGAGCGGTGGCGCCGCCTCGAATCAGCGTGCCGGGGACGAGGCGTAATAGCGCCCGAGGATCTCGGCCTTGAGCTCGTAGAAGGTCCCGTCGGCGATGGCGGCCCGCGCGTCGTCGACCATCCGCACCACGAAGCGCTCGTTGTGGATCGAGATCAGGGTGGCCGACACCATTTCCTTCGCCTTGAACAGGTGGTGGATGTAGGCGCGGGTGTAGTTCGTGCACGTGTAGCAGTCGCACCCCTCGACGAGCGGGGTGAAGTCGCGCCGGAAGCGCGCGTTGGAGAGGTTCAAGCGGCCGTCGGGGGTGTAGAACGCCGAATTCCGCGCGACGCGGGTGGGGGAGACGCAGTCGAAGGTGTCGGCGCCGTTCTCGATGCCGGTGAACAGGTCGTCCGGCTCCGAGATGCCCAGCAGGTGCCGCGGCTTGTCCTCCGGCAGTTCCTCGCTGCACCAGCCGAGGATCGTGCCAAGGTTCTCCTTCTCCAGGGCCCCACCGATCCCGAAGCCGTCGAAGTTCATGGACCCGAGGTCCTGGGAGGCCTTCCGCCGCAGGTCCTCGTACTGGGCGCCCTGGATCACCCCGAAGAGGGCCTGGTACGGCCGGTGGCTGCGCTCCTTGGAGAGCCGCTCGTGTTCGACGATGCACCGCTCGGCCCACAGCCGGGTGCGCTCCAGCGATTCCTCCTGGTAGCCGCGCGAGTTCATCAGCGTGGTGAGCTCATCGAAGGCGAACATGACGTCGGCGCCGAGCTGGTGCTGGACCTGCATCGAGATTTCCGGGCTGAAGCGGTGCCGGTCGCCGTTGAGGTGGGACTTGAACCAGACGCCGTCGTCGTCGATGTGCGCCAAGCGTTCCTTGCCGGCGGCCACCCGGTCGTCGGCACCGGCCGCCTCGGACCCGGAGGGGACGTCCATATTGATGACCTTCTTGAACCCGGATCCAAGGCTCATCACTTGGAAGCCGCCCGAGTCGGTGAAGGTGGGCCCGGGCCAGTTCATAAAGGCGCCCAGGCCGCCGGCCTCGTCGAGGATGTCGGGGCCTGGCTGCAGGTACAGGTGATAGGCGTTGGCGAGCAGCGCCTGGGCGCCGAGGCCCTTCATCGACTCGGGCAGGACGGACTTGACGGTCGCCTTGGTGCCGACGGGGATGAACGCCGGGGTGGCGATCTGCCCGTGCGGCGTCGAAATCACCCCGGTGCGGCCGTGCCGCGGTCCCTGCGCGTCGGGCCGGGCGGTGGTGTCCTCCAGCCGGGCGCCGACGGTGAACGAGAAGGACGACTGCTGGGACTGTGGATGCACCAGTCTATTTTGCCAGCTACCGCGGGTCCTCCCGTCCGCGGTGCGGCTCAGGAGGCGCTGGCGAGGCCCGCGACGGCGCTGAGCTCGTTGGCGATGCGCCGGTCAAGCACCTCGCGGCTGAGGGTCTCGGAGCCGCCGTGCGCCCGCAGGTACAGCAGGACGCCGAGGCGCAGCACCCGCCAGTCCTTCTCGGCCGCCCGGTTGCCGGCGGCGGTGGCCCGCAGGATCTCCGGGTCGTACAGGTTGGGGTCGTTCAGCTGGCGCTGCCGCACCGCCGCATTGACCTTGGCTCGCAGCGGGTCGGTCTCGGACTCATCGGCCACCCGCAGGGCCACGGAGTAGGCCGCGGACCGCGCCTCGTCGTCCCGGGTCAGGTAGGCGGCCATGGCGAGCGCGCTCTCGACCCACTTCCAGCGGCCGAAGTTGCCGTCGAACCCAAGGTCCGTGAGCAGGTCCGCCGTCTTCAGGGCGCTGCCGGTGTCGCCCCGGTCGACGAAGAGGGTCAGTGCGAGGTCGTGAAGGTCCTGGAGGTTGGAGCCCGACTTGAAGTTGATGCCGCGCGCCAGCCGCTCGGCCAGCTCGCCGATCCGGTCGCTGCCCGGGTGGAGCGCGGCGACCTGGGCCACCAGTTCCTCGGGCGAGCCGTCGTCGGCGGCCACCGCGGGAACCAGCGGGGCGCCTCCTGCGGCCTCCACCGACACCGCCGATCCGCTGGCGATGCGCAGCGTCCGTCCACCGGCCAGGGTGGCGATGACGACGGCGGGAACGCCGAAGTCATCGGACTCGATGTCGACGCTGCCCACCTCGACGTAGCCGGAGCCGTCCGGAAGCGCGATGCGCTGGCCGGCGGAGAGAGCCTCGGCCGCGACGGGCCGTGCCTGGAGAGTGCTTTTTTCCACTTTTTTCGTACCTCGCTCAGCTGCCCCCGCGTGTGGCATCAGGGCGTTCCGCTGACCTGTGCCTACATAAAGATACGGGAATAGCGTCCCGAAGCCCGACTAGCGGCCCCAGCCGGCATGGGCCAGGGCCTGGCGGAGCAGGTCCGCGCGGCCGCCCGACAGTTCGGCCTGGATGGAGGGGCTGAGGGCTTCCGAGGGCGTCAGCCAGGACAGTTCGAGGGCGTCCTGGCGCGGACTGCACTCCCCGGTGACCGGGATCAGGTAGGCCAGGGCGACGGCGTGCTGGCGGTCGTCGGTGAGGCCGGTCTCGGAGGGGGAGGGGAAGTATTCTGCGATGGTGAAGGGCAGCACCGACGGCGGAAGCTGCGGCAGGGCGAAGGGGCCGAGATCCTTCTCGAGGTGGCGCAGGAGCGCGGCCCGGATGGTCTCCCGGTACATCACCCGCCCGGAGACGAAGGTCCGCACCATTTCCCCCTGGGCGTTGGCCTGCAGGAGCAGCCCGACCTCGTTGACGTAGCCCAGGGCATCGCACCTGACCGGGATCGCCTCCACGTACACCATCGGGAGCCGGCGGCGGGCCTCGTAAAGATCCTCTTCGGAGAGCCAGCCTGGATTGGGGTCGGGGGTGCGCACATTCATAACCAAGTTTTATAGCAGGAATGGCTCTGGAAGACAGCGGCGCGCTCTCCTTCGGCCATTGGCTGAAAGCCGGGGCCGCCCAGCTTTCCGTTCCGAGAGGGGCTAACGGGCCCTTCCCGCAGGCGTTGTCGGCGCTGGCGCGCGGCACCGGCCGGGCATACAGTGGCGCCATGGCCGACGATCTGCCCGAACTTCTCCTCCCCGGCGTCCGGGAATGGACGCAGTGGCTCGAGGCGGAGCACGCCGCTTCCCCGGGGGTGTGGCTGATCCTGACGAAGAAGGGCGGCACGCTCACCACCCTGACCTATGCGGAGGCGCTCGACGAGGTGCTCTGCTTTGGCTGGATTGACGGGCAGCGGCGGGGCAGGGACGCCGAAAGCTACTTCCAGCGGTTCACGCCGCGCACTCCGAAGAGCATCTGGTCCATCCGCAACTGCACCTCCATCGAGCGGCTCACCGCCGAGGGGAGGATGCGGCCGGCCGGCCTCGCCGCGGTCGAGGCGGCACGGGCCGACGGGCGGTGGGGCCGCGCGTACGCCGGCCCGGCCACGGCGGTGGTGCCCGACGACCTCGCCGCCGCGGTGGCCGCCAGTCCCGGGGCGCAGGCGGCCTTCGACGGCCTGTCCTCCCAGAACCGGTATGCCCTGATCTTTCGGCTGGGGCAGGTGCACACCCCGGCGGGGCGGCAGCGGGCAGTTGAACGGTTCGTGGGAATGCTCGAGCGCGGGGACACGCCGTACCCGCAGAAGCGGTAGGGCTCTGGCGCCGCCCCGTCGCGCCTAGGCGGGGAAGGCGACGCCCTCGCCGACCACGCGGAGGCGCAGTTCGGTGCCCACCCGGGCCATCGCGGCGTTCCAGTGCCGGATGGTGACCGTCTGGCCGTTCGTGCCCTCCAGGCCGTCCCCGCCGGGTGCCGTGCTGCCATGGAGGCGGATCTTCACCGTCACCTCGGGGCCGAAGAAGTCGGTCTCCACGACGGTGCCGCGGATATTGCCGTCCTCGGCGATCCGGATCTGTTCGGGGCGCAGCATGAGCTGCACCCTGCCCTGGCAGGTGGGCCGGCGCACCGGAATACCGCCGAGTGCGCACATGGCGAGCGAGCCCTGGAGGTGGGCTTCGAGGATGACGGCGTCGCCGAGGAACTCCGCCGTCGCCCGGTCGGCCGGACGGGTGTAGACGACGAAGGGGTTTCCCACCTGCGCCAGGACGCCTCCGCGCATCACAGCGACCTGGTCGGCGAAGGAGAGCGCCTCGGACTGGTCATGGGTGACGAGGATGGTCGTCACGCCGGTTTCGGCGAGGGTCTTCGCCACGGTCTTGCGGGTGGCCACCCGCAGGCCCGCGTCGAGGGCGGAGAACGGCTCGTCGAGGAGCATCAGGGAGGGTCCGCGGGCCAGGGCCCGGGCCAGCGCCACCCGCTGCTGCTGGCCGCCCGAGAGCTGGTCCGGCCGGCGGTCGGCGTACCCGGCATCGAGCGAGACCATGCCGAGCAGCTCCGCGACGCGCGCGCGGGCCGCCCTGCGCCCGAAGGCGCGGCGGTCAAGGCCGAAGGCGACGTTCTCGCCGACCGAGAGGTGGGGGAACAGGGCGCCGTCCTGCGCCACATAGCCGATGTTGCGTTTGTGGGCCGGTACGGGGTGCCCGGGTCCGCCCGCGACGACGCCGCCTTCGAACTCCACGACGCCCGAGTCGGGGGAGTCGAAGCCGGCGATGATACGCAGCAGCGTGGTCTTTCCGGATCCGGAGGGCCCAACGATGGCCGTGGTGATGCCCTTCTGCACGGACAGGGTCAGCCCGCTCAGCACCTGGGTGCTGCCGAAGGACTTGGTGATGTCCAGCAGTTCGAGGTGGTTCACGGCCGGGAGCAGCGGGGAGGTGGTCATGCCGTGCCGTCCCCGCTCACTGGCCGACCGCCTTCTGGGACTGCCGGTACAGCAGGTAGGTCATGGGCAGGGACAGCAGGATCAGCAGCAGGGCATACGGAGCGGCCCCGGCGTAGTCGATCTCGGAGCTGAGCGCCCAGAACCGGGTGGCGAGGGTCGTGACGCCCGACGGCGCCAGCACCAGGGTGGCGGTCAGTTCGGTGGAGACGGCGAGGAAGACGAGCGCTGCCCCCGCGGCGGCCGCCGGGGCGGTCAGGCGCAGGGTCACCCGCACGAAGGCGTCCAGCGGGCGCTTGCCCAGCGCCTGGGCCGCCTCCTCGAGCTCGCGGGGGGCCTGTGCGAAGCCGGCGCGCAGGTTGACCAGGGCCCGGGGCAGGAACAGCAGCGCATAGGCCGCGATCACCACCGGCGTCTCCTGGTAGAGCGGGTAGGCGAAATTGATGGTGACCGTCACGAATGCCAGCGCGACGACGATCCCCGGCATGGAGCTGGTGATGTAGTTGCTGCTCTCGAGGAACCGGGCGAACCGGCCGCCGTAGCGCACGGCGAGCCAGGCGATGGGGAACGCGGCGAGAACGGTGACAGCGGCACCGGTGACCCCGTATCCGAGGGTCTGGAACAGGGCGGTGGCGAGCTCGTCGACCTCCCAGACCGCCGTGCCGCCTGCGATGAGCCAGCGGACCACATTGACCAGCGGCACGCCCAGGGCCAGCACGATGAGCGCCAGCACGAATAGGACCCCCGCGGGCTTCCACCGGGCCAGCGGCCGGGCAGCCGGGGCCGCGGCGACCCCGGGCCCGATCCGGGCGTAGCGGGCGTTGCCGCGGGCCGCGGACTCGGCCAGCAGCAGGAGCAGGCAGATCATCACCAGGACGCTGGCGAGCATGTTCGCGGCGGCGCTGTTGAAGGTCGACTGGAACTGCTGGAGGATCGCCGTGGTGAAGGTGTCGAAGCGGATCATGGAGTAGGCGCCGTATTCGGCCAGCAGGTGCAGGCCCACGAGGAGGGCGCCCCCGCCGACGGCGAGGCGGAGCTGGGGGAGGACAACACGGAAGAAGACCCGCCAGGGGCCCATCCCGAGGGAGGCCGCCGACTGCTCAAGCCCGGGATCGAGCCGCCGCAGCATCGCCGCCGCGGGGATGTAGACCAGCGGGTAGTAGCTCAGCACGGAGATCAGGACGCCGCCGGGAATGCCCGAGAGTGACGGGACGGTGCCAGCCCAGGCGTAGCTGTTGACGAACGCAGGCACGGCGAGGGGGGCGGCGAGCAGCAGCGAGGCGGTGCGCGCCCCCGGGAGGTCGGTACGCTCGACGAGCCAGGCCGCGGCCACCCCGAGGACGATGCAGGCGGGGACCGTCAGGACGACCAGGGCAATGGTGTTGAACAGCAGCTCACCCACCCGTGGCCGCACGATCAGGTCGACGGCGGTCTCCCATCCGGTGGTGGCGGTGACCGTGACCACGAACCCAAGCGGGATCAGCGTCCCCAGGGTGATGAGCACGGCCGTTGCGGAAACGCCGAAAGGCGGGCGGGAGCCGGTGCTCCTGCCCGCCGTTTCGCGGATCCGCTCGGATGTGGCCATGGCGGCCCGGTTGTGCCTTTCCGCCCCTTAGAGGAGCCCGGCGTCGGTCATCAGTTCAACGACCTTCTCGCTGTTGAGCTTGGCGGGATCGACCGTGGGCGCCTCGAGCTCGGCGAGCGGGACGAGGCCGTCGCGGGGGGTGACCTCGGCGCTGACAGGGTATTCGTAGTCGCTGCCGGCGCTCAGGGTCTCCTGGCCTTCCTTGCTGGTGATGAACTCGAGGAACTGGTTGGCGGCGTCCTGGTTGTCCGAGGATTTCAGCACCCCTGCCCCGGAGATCGAGACGAACGCTCCGGCGTCGGAGCCCTTGAAGTAGTAGGGCTCGAGGTCGCTTGAGTTCTCACCGGTGCCCGCCTGGTCGGCGGTGTAGTAGTAGTGGTAGATCACGGCGGCATCGACTTCGCCGGCGTTCACTGCCTTCATGGCGGCGCCGTTCTTGGGGTAGATCTTGGCGCCGTCCTTCATGGCGGCGAGCCACTCGGCGGTGGCCTCCTCGCCCTCAAGCTCGAGCATGGCCGAGACAATCGCCTGGAAGTCCGCGCCCCCGGCGGCGGCGCCCCAGCGTCCGGCCCACTTCGGGTCGGCGAGGTCCATGATCGACTCTGGCAGCTCGGCCTCGGAGATCTTGTCCGGGTTGTAGACGAACAGGGTGGAGCGTGCGGCGACGCCGGTCCACTTTCCGGTGGTGGGACGGTACTCCTGGGGGATGTTTTCCTGGACGGCCGCGGGGATGTCCGCGAACAGTCCGGCGTTCTCGACCTGGGTCATGGCCGGGGAGTTTTCGGTGATGAACACGTCGGCGGGGGACTTCTCGCCCTCCTGCAGGATCTGGTTGCTCATTTCGGTGTCGCTGCCCTGGCGGATCGTCACCTCGATCCCGGTTTCCTTGGTGAATTCATCGACCCAGGCCTGGGTCATCGACTCGTGCTGCGCGTTGTACACGGTCAGCTCGGCGGCCGAATCCGATCCCTCTCCGGCGGCGGGTTCGGAGGCCGCTCCCGAGCCGCAGGCGGTCAGGGCGAGAAGCAGGGCGGCCGTGAGCGCGGCGGGCTGAACCTGCTTGGAACTGAAGATCATTGGAGCCTTTCAACAAAACGGCGGCCGGCAGCGGCTGGGCTGGACCGGAAGGACTGGAGTGGAAACCCTCACACCTAGGTAAGCATGTCCTAACTTATTCCTATTTCACCACTTAGGTGTCGTAAATCACACCTTTTCGGTCACGTTCGTGTGACGTAATTATTTTCGCCATCGACCGCCCCCCGGCACGTGCGGGATACCACCGCCTGCCGGTCGATCCGCGCCTCGGCCTCAAAGACCAGCAGGGCCTGGAGCTGGGTCGAGAGGTCGACCGGCGGGGCCGCGGTGGTACCGGGCGCCGAAGGGAAGATCAGTGCACCCCCATGGCTGCGGCGGCCCTCCCACAGGGCGGCCGCAGTCGCCTCGACAAGGCTCCGGGCCTTCCCGGCGGCATCCGCGGCAAGCCCCGGTGCGAGCGCCGCCTCCGTGAGGTAGCGGGCGAGGATGCCGGTGAACAGGCCGCCGTCACCGGAGCCGTGCGTGCGTAAGGAGCCCTCCGGGGTGGTGAGCCGGGCTTGTACCGCGGCGATGAGCGATTCCGCCTGCCGCAGGTTGTGCCCGCCGCCGAGTGAGGTCAGGGCGCCCAGGACGGGCCCCTGGTTGTAGGTGTAGACCGCGCGCCTCAGTTTCTCGCCGTCGGCAGTGCGTTGGATGCCGTCGAGGTAGAGCCCCGACTCCGCGTCCCACAGCCGCCGGTGCAGCCAGGCCAGCAGTCCGGCAGCCTGCTCCCGATCCCCGGCGCGGGCGAAATACAGGGCGGCCGGGGCTGTTGCCGGGGTGTTCTTGAAGTTCCGCCGGGTGTTCCAGTAGACCCCTCCACCGAACTCCGGCGTGGCAGCCGAGCGCAGCGCCGCCTCGAGGGCGGCTCGGGCCCGCCGGTGGCGGGGGCGCCGGCCGGCGTCGGTGAGGCAGCCGTCGAGCCGCTGGAGGGCAAGCGCCAGCCAGGCCATATCGTCGAAGTAGGAGTTGGTCCACCGCGCCCCGTTCCTCAGCCGGATGCCCCGGGCCAGCCGCACCGCGCGCCGCAGGGCGGCGTCCGCACCTGCCGGATCCACGGTGCGCAGGCGCAGGTGCCCGTCGAGGAGGGCGTCGAGATAGTGGGCCTGCCACCAGTAGTGCCAGGCGAGGCCCCGCCCGCGGGGACGGGGGAAGGCGATCCGGCCCAGGCGGGTGCCGGGCAGGCCGAGCGCGCGGGCAGCGAAGAGGGTTTCAACGCTCTCGGCGGCCGCCTGCGCCCGGGACGCAGGCGTGTCCGGCCCTGCGGAATCCGGCGGGGTGAGCATAAGACCACCCTAGCCAACCGGCGCCGGTGCCGGATTGAGCATTCTGCCCAGTGCCGCCCACCCCGGATGCGGTGTGGGCGGCATCACAGTACGCTGAATCAGCAGCATGCACATTTCTCAAGGGGGCTCTTTCATGGACATAGCGGGTTCGGCGGCACTGGTCACCGGAGGCGCCTCCGGGCTGGGGCTGGCCACTGCCCAGCGGCTGATCGACGAGGGCGCCTTCGTCGTCCTCCTTGACCTTCCCTCGTCCGCCGGCGCCGAGGCCGCCGGCCGCCTCGGCCCGCGCGCGCAGTTCGTCCCGGCCGACGTCGCCGACCCCGCGCAGGTCGGCGCCGCGGTTGCAGCCGCGGGGGAGCGGGCGCCCCTGCGGGTCCTGGTGAACTGCGCGGGCATCGCCACCCCCGGGAAGGTCCTCGGCCGGGAGGGGGTGCTGCCGCTCGAGCAGTTCGAGCGGGTGATCGCCGTGAACCTGACCGGCACCTTCAATGTTCTCCGGCTGGCGGCGGAGGCGATGGCCGCCGTCGAACCCGTGAAAGGGGCCGGCGGTTCCCCGGAGCGGGGAGTGATTATCAACACGGCCTCCGTCGCGGCCTTTGACGGCCAGATCGGCCAGCCCGCCTACGCCGCGTCCAAGGGCGGGGTCGCCGCCATGACGCTTCCCCTGGCGCGGGAGCTCGCCCGGCACCTGATCCGGGTGGTCACCATCGCCCCGGGCATCTTCGAAACCCCCATGATGGCGGGCCTGCCGCAGGAGGCCCAGGACTCCCTCGGCAGCCAGGTGCCCCACCCCTCCCGGCTGGGCAAGCCCTCCGAGTACGCCGCGCTGGTGTCCTCGATCCTCGCGAACCAGATGCTCAACGGCGAGACCATCCGGCTCGACGGCGCCATCCGCATGGGTCCGCGGTAACTCCTTCCCGGCCTCCGGCCGCCCAACCGAAAGGACTGCTCAATGGAGAGCCAGTTCGACACCAGTAACCTTCCGGCCGCGGACTTCCTCGGCTTCGAATCGCTGCTGAGCGCCACCGAGCGGGCGAAACTTGACGACGTGCGCGACTTCCTCGCCAAGGAGGTGGCGCCGTCGGCCGGAGATTGGTGGAACCGGGCCGAGTTCCCGCACGACATCCTGCCGAAACTTGCGGCACTCGAACTGAGCACACCGGTGCAGCAGGGCTACAGCCACCTCTTCGGCGGTATGGTCATCGCGGAGATGACGCGTGCCGACACCTCCCTGGCGACCTTCTTCATGGTCCACCACGACCTCTTCGTCGAGGCACTCCACCAGTTCGGGTCCCCGGACCAGAAGCAGCGACTCCTCCAGGCCGCCATGGACCTGCGCATCACCGGGGCGTTCGCCCTGACGGAGCCGCAGCACGGATCGGACATCGCCGGCGGAATGGCCACCACGGCCACCCGCGACGGGGACACCTGGATCCTCAACGGAGCGAAACGGTGGATCGGCAACGGAACCTTCTGCGACTACATGCTGCTGTGGGCGCGCGACACCGAGACCTCGGCGGTGCGCGGCTTCATCCTCGACGCCACCCTGCCCGGGATCACCCGGACCGTGATCGAGAACAAGATCGCCCTGCGCACCGTGCAGAACGCCGACATCCTCCTCGAGGACGTGCGGGTGGCCGAAGCCGACCGCTTCGAGGGGATCGACAGTTTCTCCGACACCCGGCGCCTGCTCCTCGGCTCGCGCATCCTGGTTGGCTGGCAGGCGGTGGGGCAGCAGCTGGCCGCGTACGACGTCGCCCGCAGGTACGCGCTTGAGCGCTACCAGTTCGGCCGCCCGTTGGGCAGTTTCCAGCTGATCCAGGACCAGCTGGTGACGATGCTCGGCAATACGACTGCGAGCCTTGCCCTCATGGTCCGGATCGCCCAGCTGCAGGACGGCGCCGGATCGGCGGCCATGCCGGAGGGCCCGGGCATGCCTCAGGCGGCCCTGGCGAAGTCCTACACGACGGCGCGCATGCGCGAGACGGTCGCCCTTGGGCGCAGCATCCTGGGCGGCAACGGGATCGTGACCGACTACGGTATGGCGAAGATCTTCGCCGACGCCGAGGCCATCTACACCTATGAGGGCTCCTACGAGATCAACACCCTCATCGTGGGGCGCGCCCTCACAGGGCTTTCGGCCATCGTCTGAGCCTCCGAAGAGGATTAGACTGCGGCCATGACGGAGAAGGAGCCCGCCCGTCCGGTGCGGCAGCTGCGGGTCGTGGTGCGTGCGGAGGACTACGACGCGGCGCTGGCGTTCTACCGGGACGTGTTGGGCATGCCCGAGGAGGAGGCCTACGAGGGCGAGGGCGGCGCCCGTGTGAGCATCCTCGACGCCGGCCGTGCCACCCTCGAACTGTCGAATCCAGCGCAGGTGCGCCTGATCGACAGCGTCGAGGCGGAGGGCCGGCCGAGCGCACGGATCCGGATCGCTTTTGAGGTCGACGACACCGCCGGCACCACGCACCGGCTCGTCGAGGCCGGGGCCGAACTGATCGCCGAACCACGCGAGACGCCGTGGCGTTCGCTGAACTCCCGGCTCGACGCCCCGGCAGGGCTCCAGCTCACCCTCTTCCAGGAACTCGACCCCAAGCCGGGGAACCCCTGACACCGGACGCCGCGCCGCCTGGAGTGCGGATCCGGAGCGCGTCACCGACCGAGTTGGAGGCCATGCGCGGGATCGAGCGCGCCGCGGGGGAGCAGTTCCGGGCGCTTGGCATGGTGGAGATCGCAGAGGACGAGCCGCTGCCGGTGGACGAGCTCGCCGGGTTCTCCGCCGACGGCCGGGCCTGGACCGCCGTCGACGCCGACGGCACCCCGGTGGGCTATCTGCTGGTGAAGCGTGTCGGCGCCAATGCCCACGTCGAGCAGGTCAGCGTGCACCCCTCCTGCGCCCGGCAGGGGATTGGGCGGCGCCTCCTTGAGGCCGCTGCGGACTGGGGCCGCGGGCAGGGGCTTGGAAACCTCACCCTGACCACCTTCAGCGAGGTCCCCTGGAACGCCCCGTACTACCGGCGGCTGGGCTTCCGGGACCTGCCGGACGACGCGCTGGAGCCCGGACTGCAGCAGGTCGTGGCAGAGGAGGCCGCCGCCGGCCTGGCGCGGTGGCCGCGGGTGGTGCTCAGCCGCCCGCTGGCCTAGGACGCCGGCCGTCCGGGTCAGGCGAGAGAGAGTTCAAGCACCGTTTCCCATCCGTCCTCCTCATCCCACTGCCGGCCCACCGCCCGGAACCCGAAGGAGTCGACAAGGTGCCGTGAGGGCAGGTTGTCCGGCCGGACCGAGGCGCGGACCGTGTGAACTCCGGGTTCGGCGTCGGCGATGTCGAGCAGGATCCTCAGGGCCGCCCGGGCATGGCCGCGCCGCCGATGCCCGGGATCCACCTCGTATCCAACCTCGACTCTCCCGCCGTCGGGCGGTCCGTGGAAGCCCGCCCGCCCTACGGCGGTCCCGGCGGCATCGACAATGAGCCGGGTGATCCAGTCCGCGTCGCCCGGGGACGCAACAAGCTGACGGCTGCGCATCCTCCACACGGCACGGCAGCCGCTGGAGACGAGATGCTCCGTCAGCACCGCGGGACTTCGAAGCTGTGCGGCGGCAAGGTCGCCGTCGGCTAGGGCGTGGATGGCGGCCGGTGGCAGGCGCACGAGCCGGACGTCCCTGGCCACTGCGGCGGAGGAACGCCAGGAATTCGCTGTCGGTGTCATCCGCCCATCCTCCTCTACAGCCAGTTCCACGCTTAGTCGTAGTGGGCGAACGCCGGCCACAGCTCGCGCCAGCCGGCCGCCGGGGAGGAACAAACGAGGATTTCCTGGCCCTGTTCCTCGTTGTCGACGCCGACTCCGTTATCGAGCACTCCGGCCCTCCGGCAGCCCTCGAGGAGGGTGCGCGCCAGCGAAGCCTGGCCCCCGACGACGATCACCGCGCCGCCGGTGTCCGGCGGCCTGCTCCGGAACTGGAGTTCGTTGTGCCCGCTGTAGGCCGGAGGCAGCCCCAGCGCGGGTCCGTACCGCGCCAGCGCCCCGGCTTCGCCGTAGTTGCTCGCGATGAGGACGGCCCCTTCGGCGTCTTTCCCGGGCAGGGAGCGGTACGCGGCGGCGACCTGCTCCACGTACACCGGCCAGCCCACCTGGTCCGCGGCCACCTGGTTGATGTCCGGAACCGGGCTGGCCGCCAGGGCGGGCACCGGCAGCACCGGCAGGGAAATGACGGCCGCCACCGCCGCGTTGAGGGCGACGGCGCCCGCGGCAAGCGCCCGCCGCCGGACGCGGGCGGCCACAAAGGCAGCGGTGGGCACGCAGCCGGCCGCGAACAGCACTGTCAGCAGGCCCGAGGGGTAGTAGATCTGCCCGCCCGCAAGGAAGGTCAGGGTCAGCAGGACGGGCAGGGCGGCGGCGGTGAACCGCACGGTCCGCCACTGGGGCCGGCGCAGCAGGGCAACGGCGCCCGCGGCCCACACCACGGCGAGGGGAGGCCCGAGCGTCAGGAACAGGAAGGGCCACATCAGCACCCGGGTTTCGGCCGCGTTGTTCTCCGCGAGCGCCGCCCCCATTTCGAGCTGCGGCCAGCCGTTGGCCGCCTGGTAGAAGAGGTTCGGCGAGCCGATGGCGAGCGCCAGCACCGCCGCACCCCAGACCCAGCCCGAGCGGAACACCTTCCGTGGGCCGGCAAGGAGCAGGCCCGCCGCCAGGGACACCAGCAGCCCGGCGATCAGCAGCTTGTTGTACATGGCCAGCCCGACGACGGCACCCGCCGCCAGCCACCACGCGGGCTGCTCCCGCAGCACGGCACGCATCATCAGCAGGACGACGGCGGGCCAGAACACGAGGTCGAGGGTGGCGGTGAGCATCACGTGCCCGAACAGCAGCGGCGCCGTCGCGAAGGCGTAGGCCCACGCGCACAGCCCCTGGGCGGCCCGGCCGCCGCCCAGCTCCCGGGTGATCAGCACGACCACGAGGACCGAGGCGACAGCGGCGAGTGTCGCCGGTATCCGGATGGCCCACACCTCGTCGGCGACGAGGAAGCTGAAGAGCCTCACCAGCAGCGGGGTGAGCGGGGGCTGGTCCACGTAGCCCCAGGCCGGTGGCAGCATCCGGAAGTACAGTTCGTCGCGGTGGTAGCCGTATGCAGCGCTGGCCACTGTAAGGAAGACCCCGAGTGCGCCCATCGCGGCAAACACCGGGAAGCGGGCGAGGGGCGGCAACTCCGGTCCGCGCTCCGCTGCGCCGCCGGAACGGGCATGAAGCGCCCGGGCCTGCGTGTTCACCCCGCCAGCCTAACCCCGCCGCCCGGCCGGCACCGGCGGGTCGGGCTGGCCGCACTCCGGCCGAAGTGGCAAAGTGACGCATGTGACAAAAGGAGAAACGGCGGCCGTTCGACTGCTGAACAGGGCGCGGCTGGTGCCGAGGATCGCGTGGCTTGCCGCACGGGCGCCCCGGGATCCCCACCGGGCGTGGGAGGGGTACTGGAAGGACATCCGGACCACGGGTGCCGGCGGACAGGTGCTCTGGGACTCCGCCTCCGAAACCGAGCGGGAACAGTACGCCGCCACCCTCCGGGCGCATCTCGACACGTCGCTGCCGGTCATCGACGTCGGGTGCGGCAACGGATCTTTCACCCGCTGGCTGGCCGGCATCTTTCCCGAGGCCCTCGGCGTCGACGTTTCCCCCAGCGCCATCGCCCGCGCCGAGACGGAGGCCGCCGGCCTGGCCAATGTCTCCTTCGCCGTCGTCGACGCCACCGAACCGGGCGCCGAAGTCTCCCCCTACCCCGGAGCGTGCAATGTCTTCGTCCGTGGGGTGCTTCACGTCCTGCCGCCCCGGCCACGGGCGGTGATGGCCGCCAATCTCCGCACCTCAGTGCGCGGCGGCCGGGTGTTCCTCACCGAAACCAACTTCCCGGGCAGCTCCCTCGAATACGTCGAACGGCTCGGGGCCGCCCCCGGGTATATCCCTGCGGGCCTGAAGCGCGCCATCGCCGGGCTTCCGCGGCCCGGCCATTTCGGCGCCACGGAACGCGGGGCCGCCTTCCCCGAAGACCAATGGCAGCTTCTCGCCGACGGACCGGCCGTCATCCATACCGTTCCGGCGGAGACCACCCAGTCCACGCCGGTCCCCGGATACTTTGCGGTGCTGCAGCCGCGGAAGGGAGCCTGAATGGAAACCCCGTCGGGAGAATCCACGGCGCCGCTGCCGATCGAAGGCGGGAAGGGCACGCTTGAGCTCCGGCCGGACGGCGTCCTGCACCTGAAGTGGGACCTCGGCATCCACATCACCTCGGACGATGCCCGGGCCGCAATGGACGTCGTCAACGTGCTCTGCGCTGACACCTCCCACCCCATGCTCGTCGACATGGAGGCCACCCGGTCGGTCAGCAGGGGAGCCCGCAGCACCTTTTCCATCCCGTGCGGTGCATCACGGATTGCACTGCTGGGGTCCTCTCCGGTCGACCGGCTCCTTGCCAACTTCTTCCTCGGCCTTCACAGCCCGCCGTGCCCCACCCATTTCTTCACCTCGCGGGAGCACGCCCTCGACTGGCTCAAGCGGCCGGGCGAAGCAGAGCCACTGGACTGAGTGAGCCACTGGACTGAGCTCCAGCCTTCCGGGGCTATCCGGCGAGGTTGAGGGGAGGCCGGGCGGCGTCCTGGAGGGCCCGCAGCCGCCGCCTGCGCTCATGATCCACCCGGTGCCTCCGCGAACCGGCGGTGATCAGGAGCAGGAAGACGGCGAGGCCGGCCGCGAAGGCGACCGGCCTAGACGAGGGTTCGCCGAAGAGCCGGTCGAAGAGGAGCCAGATGAGCCCCCAGACCACGGCCAGGGCGACGCTGAGGTGCCCCCTGCCCGTACTGCACAGGACCGCCGTGCCGACGGTCACCACCCCGACGGCGATCAGGGCCCACGTCTGTGCACCGAGATCGAACAGGTCCGTCCCCTGTCGGTCGGCCAGCGCGGCGGCGCGCACCGCCGTCTCGACGATGGTCCAGCCCAGCAGCAGGCCGAGGGGTACATCGACCGCGGCGCCTTCGATCCGGCCCTCCGCCGGGTAGCGGTGCAGTGTGCCCAGGGTGGTCAGCAGCACGCCGAGGAGCAGGACGACGATGGCCGCTGCCAGGGTCTGCAGCTCCTCCGGGCCGCTCAGCCGGACCGCTGTGAGGAGCACGAGCGCCGAGGCGAGAGTCCAGCCGAGCCGGCGCTGGCGCTCCTTTCGGAGCTGGGAGGGCAGCCACTGGTACAGCACGTAGACGCACAGCGCCAGGTCGATGAGGACCCGGATCCACAGGGCCCCAGCGGCGGGAAGAAGCAGGGTCGGTCCCGGCAGCGGTGGCCCGGCCTGGAGTGGATCCCAGGCGCGTCCGCCCGGTGCAAGGAGCCATGCCAGCGCGGCCAAGGAGACCAGAACAGCGCGCAGCAGATCCGGATCCCAGGATCGGACGTGGGCGGCAGCGGCCGCAAGGCGATTCCGGGGGGCAGCTGTCCAGGCGGGTATTTTCCTCCGCCCGCCGCGTCGCGGGGTGGCCGGCCGGGCCGCTTCCCGCCGGCGTCCACCGCGCGTTTCAGGCGCGGCCGTCGAACCGTGGATCCGTCCGCGTGCCCGGCGCCCTCCAAGGGCGGAGGTCACACCGTGGATCCGTCCGCGAGTCCGGTCCGCTCCCAGCGCGGAGGTCACGGCGTGGAATGTGCGGCGAGCCCCGCCGCCCGTGCCAGGGGCTCCGTCCGGAGCCGCGGACACCGTCGGAGGAACCGAGGGCGCAGGCGGGAGCTTCACCTCATGCGTCGGCTTCATCGCCTCCCTTTCGACGGGTGCTGCGCCGCGGGTTTCCCGTGCGCTCGCGTTCAGCCTACCTACTTCCACGCAGCGGCGGGCAGTTGGCCCGGCAGAATCACCGCGAATCCGGGCTGGCCGTCTCTCCGGTCTCGCCGGCACCGGCGGCCTTGGACCTCCGACGCTGCCGCAGACCAAGAACAGCAGCGGTCACGAGCCCCACGAGGGTTCCGACGGCGGTTCCCAGCACGATGCTGACCCAGAGGGGCAGTCCGGTGGAGGCGCCGGTCAGGTAGCCAAGGCCAAGGAGCCATGCGGCCCACAGACACGCGCCCAGGGCGGTCAGGACCATGAAGGGGCGGAGCGCGACCTCGGCGATCCCGGCCGCCGCGACGCTGGCGGTCCGGCCGCCGGGCAGGAACCGCACCGCGACGAGACCCGCGTAGGTCGGCGACTTGCCGGCCTTCTCGACTGCGCGGCGGAGCCCACCGTGGACCGAACGTCCCCAGCGGAAGCGGTCGAGCCAGTGCGTCAGGCGGCGGCGGAAGAGCAGAAACAGCGCGAGGTCGCCCACCCAGCTGCCGGTGGTCGCCACGAGGACGGCAGCAGGCAGGAAGAGATTTCCATGCGAGGCCATGGTGCCGGCGGCGATCACCATCAGTTCCGAGGGCACGATGGGGAGGATCACGTCCACGACGATGATGGTGAACATGAGCAGGAAGTAGAGCGGCAGGGCGAGATCGGGGCCGGGAATCTCCACCCACCCAACCTACAGGCCGCGGCTGGGGAAAGCAGAGGAGTCGCGCCAAGCCCGGGTTAATTCGGGGGAAACTCCGAGAGCCGCAGTGATGATTCGAAGAAGGACTCGGCGCCGCTGAGCGGGTCGGTGAAGGAGATGCTCTTCGCCAGCAGCTGCAGCGGCTTCGAGAAGTCATCGGCGGCCTGTGGCTTGAGCACGGGGTAGAAAGGGTCGTTGAGGATGCCCAGTCCGAGCCCGGCCATGTGCAGCCGAAGCTGGTGGGTCTTGCCGGTGTGCGGCTGCAGCCGGTAGCGGCCAACGCCCGCCGTCTCCTCAATCAGGCTCACTGCTGTCTCGGTGTTGGGGACGCCCTCGACCTCCTGGGCCAGCAGGTAGGTGCGGGACTTCACGATGCGGCTGCGCACAATCAGGGGTGCAGCATCCAGGCCGAGCTCCGGCCGCACCCGGGCGACCGCCTCGTACTCCTTGCGGATCTGGCGGTTCTCGAACAGCAGCTGATATTTTCCGCGGGTCTCCGGGTTCACCGAGAACATCAGGATGCCGGCCGTCATGCGGTCGAGCCGGTGCATGGGAATCAGGTCGGGCAGGCCCAGCTGCACCCGAAGGCGCACCAGGGCCGACTCCGCGACATACATGCCGCCGGGGGTCGTCGGCAGGAAGTGTGGTTTGTCGACCACCAGCAGGTCCTCGTCCTGGTGGAGGATGCTGATTTCCACCGGGAGCCGGTCCTCGACGGGAAGCTCGCGGTAGTACCAGATGAAGGTGTGGTCGGTCAGCGGGGTCTCCCGGGTGAGCACGGCTCCGCCGAGGGCCACCACCTCGCCGCGGTCGAACCGCTCGGCAATGCCGTCGGGGTTCACGTGGTCGAAGCGGTCAAGGATGTACTCGAGGGCCGTGGACCACGGCCCTTCGTCGGGCAGGCGGAGGCGAGTGGCATTGACTCCGTTGCGCACCGGAAGGGGGGACTTCATCACCTTTCAAGGGTACGGGCACCACCGGTGGCCGGCTGGCAGTGGGGACAGTAGTAGAGGTCGCGCAGCTCGAGTTCGTTGTCTCCGAGCTGTTCAAGGACCACCGGAGTGCCGCAGCGCAGGCAGCCCCGGTTCGAGCGCCCGTACACCCACAGGTTGTTGCCGCGCAGGTTCCCGGTGGTGGCGCGGGTGCTCCGCAGCTTGTTCGCCTCGAGCAGCCTCTTGGCCAGATCGACGATGCGGGGCAGGTTCCGGACCTCGCCGACGGGCGTCAGGGGGTGCACCCCGGCCAGGAAGCACAGCTCGCAGCGGTAGACGTTGCCGATGCCTGCGAGGTTCCGCTGGTCGAGCAGGGCCAGGCCGAGGGGCCGTTCCGGCTGAAGAGAGAGCCTCCGCAGCGCCTCGGCCGGGTCCCAGTCCCCGCCGAGCAGGTCAGGCCCGAGGTAGCCCACGGCCTCCTCCTCGCCCGAGCGCGGCAGGACCCGCAAAAAACCCAGTTCGAAGCCGACGACGACATTGTCGGTGGTCTCGAGCACGCACCGCGCCTTGAAGCCGGGCCGGCGCCACTTCTGGCCGTGCGCGTACACGTGCCAGAGCCCCTCCATCTTCAGGTGGGAGTGGATGTCCCACCCTTCCGCATCCGCACTGCCACCCCCGCGGATCAGCAGGTGCTTGCCGCGGGAGACCACCTCTTCGACGGTGTCGCCGGTGAAGTCCACCGTGGCGAAGCGCGGCACCCGGATGTCGCACCGGGTCAGTTCCTTTCCGGCGAGGGCCGCGTGAAGGTCGCGGGCGGCCCGCCATACGGTATCCCCCTCAGGCACGGATTCCCCCTTGAGTGTTGATGTGCCGCCGGGCGCCGAGGTCTGACACAAATCCTCTAGGCACGGATCCTCAGCCCCTTGGGTGTCGTGTAGAAACCGGCAGCGGCCAGGGCGGAGCCCACCCCGGTGTCGAGAATCTCCCCGCCGTTGACCTTCTCCAGAGCCATCTTGTCGGCCGCGCCCCGCCGGATGACGCCGACCAGGGCGGCGGCGGCCGCATCGAGGGCGGGCTGGTCCTCGGTGAAGACCAGCAGCGTCTTGCCTCCCCGCTCGACGTAGAGCGCCAGGTCGCCGTCCACAAGCACGACGAGGGCGCCGGCCTTGCGGCCGGGACGGTGCCCTCCCTCGGCCTGCGGCCAGGCGAGGGCGGCGCCGTACGGGTTGGCCGGGTCGGTCGCGGCCAGGGCCGTGGCCGTGAGCGCCGGTCCGCCGGCGGCCTCCGAGCGCGGATCGTTGTCCGCGCTGAAGGAACGCAGCCGATCCACGGTCGAGGGCACCGCGAACTGGGCCGCGCCGAGATGCTCGATGAAGTAGCCGCGCCGGCACCGGCCCATCTCCTCAAGCCGCGCAAGCACCTTGTACATCAGGCCGAACCCGCCGGGCACCCCTTCGCTGCCCACGGCGCCGCGGGTGACCACGCCGTAGCGGTCAAGGAGCAGTTCGGCGGTGGCATGGGCGTGGAGGGTCGACTCGTTTTCCACGGGCGGCAGCAGGTTCCAGCGTCCGGCCGCGACCGGCGGGGTGGCGCGCTGGTATCCGGAGGCGCCGTCGGGCCCGCCGGCCAGGCTCATCGAACTGTTCGTGAGGGAACGTCCCGGTGCGCGCCCCAGCCGTCCCGCCCGGGAGGTGCGGGCGCGTGCCGGGGGCTGGCGCTGCTTGTGCGCGGTCCGGCCGCCGGCCAGCAGGGCCCGGACCGGGGTGAAGGTGTCGTTGCTGACGCGTCCGGCCCACACCAGGTCCCACAGGGCGGTGACGAGGTCGGCCTCGGAGGGGATGCTGTCGACGTCGAGGGCGGTGCTGAGCTGGCGCAGGAAATAGCCTCCGCCGCCGCCGAGCAGTTCGAGCAGCGCCGCGGAGAGCGGCGAGGGCTCGTACACCGGGTCGGGGCGGAGGGTCAGCGGCGCGTTTTCCGCGAGGTGCAGGGCGATCCAGCCGTCGTTTCCGGCGAGCGATCCGGCACCCGACCACACCACCTCCCCGGTGGCGGTGAGCTCGTCGAGCATGGCCGGTGAGTAATTGGCCACCCGCTGGCCCAGGATGAGCGGCTCCCAAGCTGAGGCGGGAATCGGCACGCCGGAGAGCTGGTCCACCACGGTTGCCACGCCGTCGAGTCCGCGCAGTCCCGAACCGACGTGCTGCCAGACGGGCAGGAACCGTCCGTAGGCGGCCGGGTCGACCGGTTCCACCTCCTGCCGCAAAGCCGCAAGGGAGCGCCGCCGCAGCCGGCGCAGCACCTCGACGTCGCACCATTCGCTCGGTGCGGCGGGGTGGACGACGGTGGTCTCCCCGGCCTGCGGGGCCGCCTCGGCGGGCCGGAACTCGCCCTCGACGGTGCGCCCGTCGGCGGCGAGGCGCTGCAGGGCGGTTGCCACGATGGCGACGCCGAGGCCGAGCCGGGCCGCGGCTTCCGCGGCGGTGAAGGGCCCGTGGGTACGGGCGTAGCGGCTGACAAGGTCCCCCAGCGGATCGGCGACGGGTTCGATGAAGGCGAGCGGGATGCCCATCGGCAGGGGCACCCCGAGGGCGTCGCGCAGTCGAGCGGCGTCCTCGACGGCCGAGATCCGTTCAACGCCCGCGATGGAAACCCGAAGGGCCCGGTTGGCGCGTAGCAGCGGTTCCACCAGGGCCGCGGCCTCGGCCTCAGTGGCCCGCGGGACCGCGGCACCCTCCTCGCCGGCGCCCTCTTCATTCGCGGCCGCTTCGGTGCCCTCGAGGCGCTCGGCGATCTCGGAAAGGCTCAGCGGGCCCAGGAGTCGCAGCAGGTCCGCGACGCCCTCCAGGCCGCGGGCGCGCCTGTCCGGGCGGAGGCGCTGCAGCTCGCTTTCGGTGTCGGCGATGACCTTCGCGTCGAGCAGTTCGCGCAGTTCGGCCCGGCCCAGGAGCTCGTTGAGGAGGGTGGGATCCAGCGAGAGGGCGGCGGCCCGGCGCTCCGCCAGCGGGGAATCCCCCTCGTACAGGAAGGAGGCGACGTAGCCGAAGAGCATGGAGCGGGCGAAGGGGGAGGCCTGCTGCGTGGTGACCTCGACCATCCGCAGCTCGCGGCGCTCAAGGGAGGCGGCAAGCTCCTTGAGGGCGGGCAGGTCGTAGACGTCCTGGAGGACCTCCCTCACGGTCTCGAGGACGATCGGGAAGGTCGGGTACTTCTTGGCGACGTCGAGCAGCTGTGCCGAGCGCTGCCGCTGCTGCCACAGCGGGCTGCGCTTGCCAGGGTTCTGCCGGGGCAGCAGGAGCGCCCGGGCGGCGCACTCCCGGAACCGCGAGGCGAACAGGGCGGAACCGCCGACCTGAGCCGTGACGATCCCGTCGAGCTCCTCGGCGTCGAAGAGGAAGAGGTCGGCTCCGGGCGGCTCGTCCTCCATCAGGGGCACGCGCAGCACGATGCCGTCGTCGGAGGCCATGGCGGAGCCCTCGATGCCGTACCGCTGCTCAAGGCGCGCCCCGACGGCGAGCGCCCAGGGGGCGTGCACGGGCATGCCGAACGGGCTGTGCAGGACGACGCGCCAGTCGCCGAGCTCGTCGTGGAAGCGTTCGACGACGAGCGTGCGGTCGTTCGGGACCACCTCGGTGGCCTCGCGCTGCTCCCGGAGGTAGGTCAGCAGGTTCCCCGAGGCCCATTCGTCGAGCCCGATCCGCTGGCAGCGCTCGCGGGCCTGGTCCTCCGGGGCGTAGGACATCTCCCGGACAAAGGCTCCCAGCGCCCGGCCCAGCTCCACCGGCCGGCCCAGGGAGTCGCCCTTCCAGAAGGGCAGCTTGCCGGGCTGGCCGAAGGCGGGGGAGACGAGGACCCGGTCGTGGGTGATCTCCTCGATCCGCCAGCTGGTGGCTCCGAGGGCGAAGACGTCCCCCACCCGGGATTCGTAGACCATCTCCTCGTCCAGCTCCCCGACCCGCCGGCCACCGGCCCGCGCACCCTCGCCCTCGGAGCCGACGAGGAAGACGCCGAAGAGGCCGCGGTCGGGGATGGTGCCGCCGGAGGTGACGGCGAGGCGCTGGGCGCCGGGGCGCCCGGTGATGGTCCCCTCGGTCCGGTCCCAGATGATCCGGGGGCGGAGCCCGGCGAACTCATCGGAGGGGTACCGGCCGGCGAGCAGGTCGAGGGTGGCGTCGAAGGCCGAGCGGGGAAGGGTGGCAAACGGCGCGGACCGGCGCACGACGTCGAACCATTCCTCGACGTCGATGGTGCCCAGCGCGGCGGCGGCCACGGTCTGCTGGGCCAGGATGTCCAGTGGGTTGGCGGGGATGGCGAGGGGTTCGATCTTGCCCGCCAGCATCCGCTCCACCGTCACTGTGGTGTTCACCAGGTCGCCGCGGTGCTTGGGGAAGAGCACCCCCTGGGACACCTCGCCGACCTGGTGCCCGGCCCGGCCCACCCGCTGCAGGCCGCTGGCCACTGACTGCGGCGACTCGACCTGCACCACGAGGTCGACGGCGCCCATGTCGATGCCCAGCTCCAGGGAGCTGGTGGCCACCACGCAGCGCAGCCGCCCCGACTTCAGGTCGTCCTCGATCAGTGCGCGCTGGTCCTTCGACACCGACCCGTGGTGGGCGCGGGCCAGCAGCGGTTCGCCGCCGGCGCTCTGCCCGGCCTGCGCCATGATCTGGGCCGGCGGTGAAGCGGGCGCGGCGGCCGGTACACCGCGGGGAATCGGATCCGCGGCATCCAGTTCCACATCGGCTACCCCGCCGGAGGCGTCCCCGTCGGACGGGTCTCCAGTGGATGCGTCTCCGGCAGCCCAGGCGGCGTTGCGCTCGAGGCGTTCGGCATGGATCTCATTGAGCCGGGCCGTGAGGCGCTCGGCGAGCCGGCGGGAGTTCGCAAAGACGATCGTGGAGCGGTTCTCCTCGATCAGGTCGACGATGCGTTCCTCGACATGCGGCCAGATGCTCGCCTGCGGGACCGCGTCGCCGTCGGTCCCGCCGGGGCCTCCGGTGGCGCCGCCCAGTTCGGTCATGTCCTCCACCGGCACGGAGACGGTCAGGTCCCACTTCTTGGCCGACGGCGGAGCCACGATCTCCACCGGGGCGTTGCCGGAGAGGAACCGCGCCACGGTTTCCCGGGGTTCCACGGTTGCGGAAAGCCCGATCCGCTGCACCGGCTTGCCCAGCAGGACATCGAGCCGGGCCAGGGATACCGCCAGGTGTGCGCCGCGCTTGGTGCCGGCGACGGCGTGCACCTCGTCGACAATGACGGTGTGGACCTCGGACAGCGTCTCCCGGGCCTTTGAGGTGAGCATCAGGAAGAGCGACTCGGGTGTGGTGATGAGGATGTCCGGCGGGCGGGTGAGCAGCGCGCGCCGTTCGGCCTGCGGGGTGTCACCGGAACGCACGCCGACGGTGATGGAGGGTGCCGGAAGGCCGAGCCGGCGGGCCGTCTGGGTGATGCCGATCAGCGGGGCGCGGAGGTTGCGTTCGACGTCGACGCCGAGCGCCTTCAGCGGGGAGATGTAGAGCACGCGGGTGCTGCGCGCCGGCACTGCCGGAGTTTTCTTCGAGCCGGGGGGGCCGTTCGAGGCGGGTTCCGCATGCTCTCCATCGACCAGCAGGCGGTCAAGGGCCCAGAGGAACGCCGCGAGGGTCTTGCCCGACCCCGTCGGCGCCACCACCAGAGCGTTCGATCCGGCCGAAATTGCCTTCCAGGCACCCTCCTGCGCCGCGGTGGGCGCGGAAAAAGCGCCGGCGAACCACTCCGAGGTAGCTGGCGTGAACCTGCTCAACACCGATGTCACCCCAACATCATCCCTCAGTCTGCTGACATTCCTCACTCCGGGCTCTTCCGGGGTGGGATGAAGGGGCGGCCGGGGTGGGTTGAAGGGGCGGCCGCCGGGTCAGCCCGCGGGCTGCAGAGCGCCCACGGTCATCAGGACGATCGATGAGGCGGAGCAGGCGGTGGTCTCCTGCGGCAGAACGAGGGAGTCGGTCGCACCGGGAGGGTAGACGCGCACGCCGGCGGCGGGCACCGCGCCGCAGTCGGCGCCGTAGTTGCCCGCGTTGACCTGCCGCAGCACCGCCGCCGCGGAGGCGCCGGCTTCGAGCGTGAAGGCCTTGCCCGGCTCGCCCCGGTCCGCGGGCGCACCGAGCTGCGTGCCCGCCGCGTCAACGTAGGAAACCCCCGGGTAGCCGGACATGTCGCAGGCGTCCTCGGAGGTGTTGGTGAGCGTCAAGGTCCGGTAGACGCTGCCGGCGGCTCCGGCGCCGGGCTCGGTGGTCACCGCACCGGACAAATCTGCCGCCGTGCACACCCCGCCGTCGCCGGCGGTCGGTTCGGGATCAGCCTCAGGAGTCGACAAGGGCGAGGGCGACGGCGCGGGCGGCGTCGACGGCACCTCCGTCGCTGTCTCGGAGGGGGACGCCGACGTTGCCTCCGAGGATGCCGGGGCCTCCGCTCCGGCTGATTGGGAGGACGCCGGCGCGCAGGCGCCAAGCAGGGTGGCGGTGCCGATGGCTGCTGCGGCGAAGATCCAATGCGGGGTACCCGAAGTCATGAAGCAACAGTAGACGTGGTGCCCGTGTGACGCACGAGGCGGAGCCCGTGCCGCGGATTGAGTTCCCCGATTGTTATGGAAGGGGACTATTCGTGGTGGTAGGAGCGCCGCCCGGCGATCTCCTGCGCGCGGTAGACCTGCTCGGCGAGAATGAGCCGGACCAGCTGGTGCGGAAACACGAGCTTCGAGAGCGACAGGACGAAATCGGCGCGCCGGTGAACCGTGTCATCGACGCCGTACGCGCCGCCGATGAGAAAGGTCACCGGACGGGAGGCGTCAAGGGCGCCGCCGAGGGTGCGGGAGAAGGCGGGCGAGTCGATGGACCTGCCCCGCTCGTCGAGCAGGATCACGTACTCGCGCGCCTCGGTGGTCTTGGTCAGGAGCCGCTCGGATTCCTCGGCGCGGGCGGCGTCACCCTCGCGGGCCGAATGCGGAAGGAACTGCCAGGACAGGTCGAACGGCTTCTTGAGGCGCTTCTCGTAGCGGGCAATTCCGTCGGAAACCCAACTCTCATGTTTCCGGCCCACGGCCAGTACTCGGATTGCCATTTCCTCAGGCTACCGCCCCGAAAGCAGGAACCCCGAAGGGTTAACGGGGGCCAAAGCGCAACCGTCGCGGAGGTGAACAAAAACAGTGCCCGCCCTAGAGAAGTATCAGTACGCTTACCAAATTCCGATGGAACCGAAAGGCAGGTGGAGAGATGACGAATTCCAAGGGCAGCAACCAGCTACCGGGTGAAGGTCCAGCGCGCGGCGGGCGGACCATCGCCGTCATCCTCGCCGGCGGAGTCGGCACCCGGATGGGGCTCGACATCCCCAAACAGCTCGTCCCCATCGCAGGCAGGACCAGCCTTGAGCACACCGTCGACATCTTCTCGACCTGCCCGGGCATCGACGAGATCCTGGTGATGATGGACCCCGGCAGCATCGCCCGCGCCCGGGAACTCCTTCCCGCTTCCCGTTTTCCCCGGCTCTCCTCGATCCTCGAGGGGGGTTCAGACCGCAACGACACCTCCTACCGGGCGCTGCAGGCCATCGCGGAGCCCGGCGCGAAGGTGATCTTCCACGATGCGGTGCGCCCGCTCGTCGATTCCTCGATCATCCGCGCCTGCATCGACGCGCTCGACACCTATGAGGCAGTCGACACCGGCATCCCGTCGGCCGACACCATCATCGAGGTCGACGGGTCCGACATCATTCGGGCCGTTCCTCCGCGGGCCTCCCTGCGCCGCGGGCAGACTCCCCAGGCCTTCCGGTTCGACACCATTCTGGACGCCTACTCCCGGGCCCGACAGGATCCCGCCTTCATGGCCACCGATGACTGCTCCGTCGTGCTGAAGTACCGCCCGAACGTGCCGATCATCGTCGTCCCGGGGCATGAGGCGAACATCAAAATCACCCACCCCATCGACATCCATCTCGCGGACAAGCTGTTCCAGCTGAAGAACCAGAAGACCGAACCGGTGCCGTTTCCGGTCGCCAGCCTGCGCGGTGCCACCGTGGTCATCTTCGGCGGGAGCTCGGGCATCGGTGAGGAACTGGCCCGCCAGCTCGACGCCGAGGGCGCCAACGTCGTCTGCCACAGCCGCACCGGCTCGGGCACCTTCGTTGAGGACCGCGCCTCGGTGGCCCGGGCGCTCGCTGGCGCGTCGGCGACGTACGGGCGGATCGACCACGTCGTCCTGACCGCAGGCGTGCTGACCATCGGGGCCCTGGCCGAACTCAGCGACGAGCAGATCCGGCACGACGTCGACGTCAACCTGATGGCGGCCTTCGTCGTCGCCCAGGAGTCCCATTCGTACCTTTCCGATTCGCAGGGTTCGCTGCTGCTCTATTCCTCGAGTTCGTACACGCGCGGCCGGGCCAAGTACACCGTGTACTCGGCGACGAAGGCCGCCGTCGTGAACCTCACGCAGGCGCTCGCCGACGAGTGGAGCGAGGACCGCATCCGGGTGAACTGCATCAGCCCGAGCCGGACGGCCACGCCCATGCGCGTTCGGGCATTCGGCGTCGAGGATGAGCACTCGCTGGTCCAGGCCGGGGAGGTTGCCCGTGTCAGCGCGCAGGTGCTGGCCTCGGACCTCACCGGGCAGGTCTTCGATGTCCGGCTGCCCGCAACCGATCCGCTGCACGTCCCGCTGGAAACCGCGAAGTGAGCGCCTTCTTTGCCGCCGACACCAAGAGCCTGACCGTCACCGGAACGGACCTCGCCCCGGGCTCGGCGGTCTCGGTCCTGCTCGCGGGGCGGCGTATCTGGACGTTCCGGGTGCCCGAGGAAGGCTCAGGCTGGGACGGCGTGACGATCGAGTGGCCCCCGGCGCTCGCCGAGCGGCTCCGGGGCAGGGCGCGGTTGGCGGTGGAACGCGACGGCACCCTGATCGGCGGCGAGCAGCCCGTCCAGTTCGACGAGAGCGACACCGAGCTGCTGCTGTGCGAGCCGGCCACCGGCATCCCGCTGGTGGTCAATAAGTGGGGCCGGATCGCCCGCTCCTTCGAGGGACGCGAGGCCTCGCTCGTCGAGGGAGTCCTTGACGAAGCCGAACGGCTCATCGAGCTGGTCCGGGACCGGGCCGGGATCGAGCTCTTCGTCACCGGGGGAACCCTGCTGGGCCCGGTGCGTGACGGGCGGATCCTGCCCAGTGACGACGACGCCGACCTTGCCTACCTCAGCCGGCACGAGAACCCCTCCGACGTCGCCCTTGAGAGCTACGAGCTCGAGCGGATGCTCGTCGCGGAGGGCCACGAGGTGGTGCGCCACTCCAGCGGGCACCTGCAGCTGATGTACCCGGGCGGAACCGTCACCGACCGCTTCTACCTCGACATCTTCACCTACTTCGTCTGTTCCGGCTGGTTCCACGGCACCTTTCATGCGCGGGAACGCGCCGACGAGGTGACGGTCCTGCCGCTGAAGCCGGTGGACGTCAGCGGCAGGATGCTGCCGGGTCCCGCGGAGCCGGATTCGATGCTCACCGCCATTTACGGTCCCGGCTGGAGGACCCCCGACCCGGCCTTCCGGTTTGTCACCCCGCCCTCGGCCGGGCGGCGGTTCTACTGGTGGCTGAACCACTTTGATGTCGACCGCGAGAACTGGGAGGACCATCACCGGGCCGAAATCTCTGCCGATCCCTCGCCGCCGCCGTCGGCCTTCGCACTCGCCACCGCCGGCCGGCTCGCCCCCGGATCCTCGGTGCTCGACCTCGGCTGCGGCCTCGGCGCCGACGCTCGATACTTCGCCGCGCAGGGTCATTCGGTGCTCGGGGTGGACTACAGCAGGCCCGCCCTGGTGTTCGCCCGCGCGGCGGGGGATGAAGGCGGCCGGCTCCGGTTCGAGCACACGAACCTTTACATGGCCCGGCATGCGATGCGCCTGCGCAGGCAGTGCAAGGAGCTGCCGGGGCCGGTGCAGGTGTACGGGAACCAGCTCTTCAACGCGCTCAGCCCGCTGGGCTGGGACACGACCCTCCAACTCGTGAAGCACCTGCTGGCGGAACCGGGGGCGCGGGCGCACTTCGAGGTCGGGGTCGGCGGCGAGGTGGGATCCCTGAGCTGGTTGGAGTACCGGCCCGTTGAGTGGCGCAGGTTCGAAGAGCAGTTGGCCCGGTACGGGATGGAGATCGACGAACGAGCGGACGTTCCGTTGTCGGAATCGGCAGGGGCCGAGGTCCGCAGGGTGATTGTCAGGAGGATGGAATCGTGAATGCTGTGCTTGCGAGGTTGAGGGGGCCGGGGCGGAAACTACTTCGGGCTGCGATCCCCGGGATCCTGGGGAGAATCGACGCCATCCCTGACCTCCAGCGGGAGGTCGAGGACCTGCGTGCCGAGGTGATCCGCCTCGATGCGGATCTCGACGAGTCGCGGCGGCTCAATCTGCGCGCCGCCGAACTTCTCGACACCGTCTACGAGGAGCTTGGCCGGCGCCCGGTGTGACCGGAACCAAAAGGCAAGCAGAATTTTTCCTCGCCCCCAAATAGTAAGCCCTCTTACTATTTGGTGACCCAGCTTCATCCGGAGGTTTTTCCCTCCGCAACCGTCAGGAGGGCCGCATGGCATCGAGCACTTCACCGCCCGGACCGCCGATCGAAATCATCGGCGGGTTCGAGAGCACGTTCCTGCCCGCCCATGACCGCGACATCTTCGAAACCACCGAACACGACGTCCGCTGGCGGGAGGACCTCGACCTGCTGCGTCGCTCGGGGATCACCCGGCTGCGCTACCCGGTCCGGTGGCACCGCGTCGAGGCGGTCCAGGGCGTGTTCGACTGGTCGGCGACGGACGAAGTGCTGAACCACCTGCGCGACAACGGCTTCCGGCCGATTGTCGATCTCGTACACCACACCAGCTATCCCACCTGGCTCGAGGGCGGCTTCGCCGATTCCGGGTTCGGTCCCGCCTACCTGCGCTACGCCGAGGCCTTCGCCCGCCGCTATCCGTGGGTGGAGGAGTACACGCTTTTCAACGAGCCCTTCTCAACCCTCTTCCTCTCCGGGCACGAAGCCATCTGGCCGCCCTACCACTCGGGACTCCAGGGCTTCATCGACCTCCTCGCCAACGTCCTGCCCGCCGTCGCCGAGGCGAGCCGCCTCTACCGGGAGCTGCTGCCGGGCGCCCGGCATGTCTGGGTCGACACCTGCGAGTTCCACACCGGATCCGACGCCCCCGGGCAGGCGTACGCGGACATGGCCAACGAGCGTCGGTTCCTGGTGATCGACAGCTTCCTCGGACGGGGCTACGACGCCGAAAGCCAGCTCGGCCGCGACCTCGCTCCGGTGGGAGGGGAGCGGCTGCAGGGCCTCGAGCCCGGTTTCGTGGACGTGCTCGGCCTCGACTACTACGCCCACTGCCAGTGGAACTTCTCGGTGGACGGCGGAACCGCGCCCACCCCAACGCCACTTCCGCTGGCCGACCAGATCGCGCAGTACTGGGAGCGCTACGGCCTTCCCTGCGCCATCACCGAAACGAACGTTCGCGGGCATACCGGCGACCGGGCCAGCTGGCTCAAGTACGTCCTCGAACAATGCGAACACGCGCAGGAGCGCGGCGTCGCCGTCGAGGGCCTCTGCTGGTTCCCCGTCATCGACTCGACCGACTGGGACTCGCTGCTGTTCCGCTGCGACGGGCATATCGACCCCGTCGGGGTGTACTGGCTTGACGAACAGCTGGACCGCCGCGGCTCGGTCATGGCCACCTCCTATGCCCTCGCCGCAGGCGGCGCACGGGCCGTCGATCTGCCGGCGTACCGCTTCGCGGAGCCCGTGAATACCTGGCTTCGCGGGTACTTCCCGCAGATGTCCCACTGGAACTTCTCGATGCCCCCGACCACCGATATCGGTTCCAGCCTTCCCCGTACCACTACTCGAATGGAATTGAGGATCGTCGATGCAAAGTGAACTCATCGTCCTGTCGCACCTGCGGTGGGATTGGGTCTGGCAGCGTCCGCAGCAGCTCATGTCGCGGCTCGGCAAGGCGCCCGCCCGCACCACCTGGTTTGTTGAGGAGCCCCTCACCCCCGCCGGAGTCGAGGTGACCCGTAACCGCCTCGGCACCTCCGAGATGGATGGGCTGACCCGCGTCTGGCTGGAAATTCCCGAGCAGGGAAGACACGTCGGCTTCTTCGACGAGGTGATGCCCGACTACGTCGAGCAGCTCCCGCAGCTGATGGGCGCCCCTACCGGAGAGCGGGTCGTCTGGATCTACACGCCGCTGGCACTCGAGGCCGCGCTGGCGCTCCAGCCCACGACACTCGTCTACGACGTGATGGATGACCTGGCGGCGTTCAAGGACGCGGCACCGGAGCTCATCGTGCGCCAGCGCCAGGCGCTGCGCCGCGCCGACGTCGTCTTCGCCGGTGGCCGCTCACTTCACCGTTCTGTGGTGAGGCAGGGCCGTGAGGACGCGCACCTCGTGCCCAGCGGCGTTGCGGTCGAGCATTACGCCGCCGCCGGCCGGCACGCGAAGCGCGACCGGGAGCGCCCGGTGGCGGGATACGTCGGTGTCCTCGACGAGAGGCTCGACCTCGGGCTCCTGGCCGACCTCGCCGCCCGGCTGCCCCAGTGGGACATCCACATGATCGGGCCGGTGTGCAAGATCGACCCGGCGGACCTGCCCCAGGCACCGAATATCTCCTACCTCGGGCAGCAGTCCTATGAGGACCTTCCCGGGCTGATGGCCGACCTCGACGTCGCCCTGATGCCCTTCGCCCTCAACGAGGCGACCCGCTCGATCAGCCCCACCAAGACCCTTGAGTACCTCGCGTGCGGCCTGCCGGTGGTGTCGACCCGGGTTCCCGACGTCGTCGCCGACTTCACCGGCGTCGTGGACCTTCAGGACGACGGTGAAGGGTTCGCCGGCGCATGCGGGCGGCTTGTGGGCCGGGCCGGCCGTGCGCCGTCGGCCGAGCTGAAGCGGCTGCTGAAACACCACCACTGGGACCGGATCGCCGGCTCGATGGAGAAGCTTGTATTCTCGGGCCGGATGCATCCCGCCGAGACCGAGGAAGCAACCGCCTAACCAGGAGGAGTATCAATTGAGACCCGCGGTGTCGCGAGAACATCCACCGGCAGACCACGTCATCCTGCACCTTAGCGACACCCATCTCGTGGCGGACGGGCTGCTGTACGGCGGGGTTGACAGTGGGGCGCGGCTGGCCGCGCTCTTGGAGCAGATGGAGGCCTCCGGCGTCGAGCCGGAGGCCCTGATCTTCACCGGCGACCTGGCGGACAAGGGGCATCCGGAGGCGTATGCAAGGCTGCGCGGCATCGTCGAGCCGATCGCCGAACGCCTCGGTGCCCAGCCGATCTGGTTGATGGGAAACCACGACGACCGGGCCGGGATGCGCACCGGCCTGCTCGGGGAGCCCCCGGAGGAGGCGCCGCTCTACGGAAGCTACCGGCTGGGCGGACTGCGGGTGATCACGCTCGACACCTCGGTTCCGGGATACCACCACGGGGAGATCTGCGCCGAGCAGTTCGAGTGGCTGGCTGAGCAGCTCGCGCATCCCGCCCCCGAGGGCACCATCCTGGCCATGCACCACCCGCCGGTGCCGATGATCCAGGACCTCGCCGTCCTGACGGAACTGCGGCGCCAGGACCTGCTTGAGGCGGCGCTGCAGGATTCCGACGTTCGGCTGATCCTCGGCGGGCACCTCCACTTCTCCTCCGCCGGGACCTTCGCCGGGATCCCCGTCTCGGTGGCCTCGGCCACCTGCTACACGCAGGACCTCACCGTGGAGCTGGGCGGATCACGGGGGCGGGACGGTGCCCAGGCCCTCAACCTGGTGCATGTCTACCCGGTGACGATCATCAACTCGGTGGTGCCGATCGGCTCTTTTCCGACGGTGGGGCAGTACGTTTCCCCCGAGGAGGCGCAGCGGCTCCTGGGGATTGCGGGTGTGGGCGGCACGATCCGCAAACGGTGAGGACGGCCGAGAACTAGTTCCCGGGACTGCCTTGGTCGGGCCTTCCCTTGTGCTGTGCCCGGTAATGCCGAATCAGCGAGCCTGCGATGAAGAGAATGGTCAGCGGACCGGTTACTGCCAGGACTGCCCTCGGAGTGCTGTCTTCGTAGGGAAAAGCTTGGGCGGTCAACCAGACGAAGTACACGAGGGAGATCCATAGGAAGAGGGGCGAAGGACCGTATTTCCCGCTGGGTTCATCGGATTCAGCTGGCTCATCCGTCTCTGGCATTCCTTCAAGCCCCCATCCCCGTTGGAGCCCGCACCGAAAGAGCAGGTTCCGCCTGACTTATCAGGCGAGCATAGAGCCCCGCAGCGGACCGGGCCAGAGGCTGGAGCCGAGGTTCAGCTGTTGATATCTCCGCCGCGCCGGTCCAGTGACGTGACGTAGTCCTGGAAGTGCTCAGGCAGCTTGAGGTGTCCGGAGTCCCGGGACACGCTGGTCCACCAGTCCGCCCTGCCGATGTGGGTGAGCTCCTCGAGGGTGTCGGCATTCAGCGGAGCGTTCGGATCGGACTTGAGGAGGTCCTGGGTGCCTGGGGAAAGCTTCGCCCACACCTCGGCGTCGTTTGCGCGGTCATCTCTCATGGCGGAAGCCTACGCCCGTGGTTCCGAGGGCTTCAGCACGGTGGTTTCCTTGACAGGCGAGCCAGGGCGCGGTGTTCCTCCCGGTGAGCCGGGAAATGTAGGTGAAACGGGACGATCCGGAAATTAGAGTGTAGGTACGCTGCCACGGCCCCGTCAGCGGCTCCAGTGTCGGAGGAATCATGAAAAACTCAATCGCCCTTACCGCTGCTCTATTGCTCGGAATCGGCCTGTCGGCCTGCAATGGTGCGGAGCCCACAGAATCACCCGGGGGCGTGCCTTCTGCGACCCAGGACGCAATTGGGGAAGCCCCCGCCAGTCAGAGTGCGGCGTTCGGCGACACCGTGACCTTCGAGGGGGACGTGGAGGTGACCGTCGAATCCCGAGGCTTCCAGTCCGCTTCCGGCAGTGCACCTGGTGCGGTTGAAGGCCGGTATGCGGTCTTTGAGATCACGGTGGTCAACAACGGACAGGAAGAAGTGGACGGCGGCCTGATGAACCTGCCCACGGTCCGCGCCGGCGACGCCGGGACAGCGGTTCAGCCGGTGGTTGATTCGGACACCGGCATCGGCGGGGAGCTCCTTTCGACGATTCCACCCGGCGACACCCAAACGGCCCAGTTTGCCTACGGCATCGCCGCTGCCGATGCAGACATCATCCAGATGGAGATCGCGGATCCAACCGGAACCGGCGAGGACGCGATCTACCAGGGCGCCATCGAGTAGGAGCCTGAAGCTTCCGCCCGGTGGAAGAAGGGCCGAAGCTTCACTCTGCAGTGATCGAAACGGTTTCGTACACGATGACCGAGCCCGGCGCCGGTGCGCGGCAGGTCAACTGTTCCGGCGGGGCGCGGTAAGTCCGCAGTTCGACGTCGATCTGTGCGGGGTGGGGCGGGGGAGCGGTGAGGCGGATCCGCCAGCGGTCACCGTGGCGGGTGGTCCCGGCGACCGCATAGTCCAGCCGTCCCGCCGGACCGAAGCGTTCGAGCGCGGCAGCGACAGCGGCCTGTTGTGGTTGGAGGAGGTCGGTGTAGCCGCGCAGATGCTCCGCGTGGATGGAGTCGGCGAGGTGCCCTTCGACCGTGGCCACTGACGATGCGGCATCGAGGCCGCCGTAGTAGACGCCGTCGGGCGCGATGACGACGTTGGCCGCGAACCGGTCACCGCCGACGTGCGAGCATTCCCACACCAGCTCCGGCCAGCGCTCCTCCAGGGCACGTCCCACGGGCCGTCCGCGGACCGCGCAGCAGGTGTCATGCAGGCCGTGGGCGCAGACGAGGAGGACCGGCGGGTGGCCGAGTTCGCCCGGTCTGCTGAGGGCCGCGGCAATCTCCGCCAGGTCTTCTTCCTGCGTCCACGACCCCCAAAGCTGCCGATGGGCACCGGACCCGTCATGGCGCAGGACGGCCCATCGCTGAGGTCCTTCGCGCCGCCGGCGGCCGTGCCGCCGCACCAGCAGCACCCGTGCCCGCGCGGCCTGGGCGGCGGCGATCACGAGGGCTTTCGTGTCGGGCTCAAGAGCGAGGCCGTCGAAGCTGTTGAACGGCCACCTGCCGCGGTATTCAATGAGGACCCAGACGACGTCGTTCGGCGCTGTGCCGGCCATCGAGTCGCCGCGCACCCGGGCACTGCTGGCGCAGAAAAAGCGTTCCGGAGCGGTCACCGCGGTGTCACGGATCCGCGGGAACGAGGACCCCGGCGCGCAGCAGCCTCCCGACCAGTTCACCGCCCAGATCGTTCGCGGTGTGAGTCCCGCCGTCGAGCAGTCGCTCCACGGACGGCAGGTCGGTCGCGGGGAAATCGAGCCAGCCCACCCGGGTGCTCAGGCGCGATCCTTCCAGCCGTGCGTCAAGCGCACCACGCAGCTGCACTCTGGAGTCGGGGCGGAGGCCTTCGACGGCCGCGAGCTGAGCAAGCGGTCCCAGCGGGGCCGGGCGCCCCTGTCCCCGCCGGGTGCGGTGGAACAAGGGAGCGGAATCGGCTTCGGCGACGGCGGCGGCCAGGCGTTTCCGGACGACGTCGACCTCCCCGGCCGGTCCGTCGACGCCCAGGGGAAGCGTCCGGCGCATCTCGGGATCGTCGCGGAGCAGCGCAAGCGCGGCCTGGGCGAGCTGTTCTGCCAAGGCGTAGCGGGTCCAGCTGTGGATGCCGAGCGTGAGGTGGATGGAGACCTCGCCCTGCGCCTGAGCGGCGTGCAGCCACCCGCGCGGCAGGTAGAGGACATCGCCCGGCTCGAGCAGGGTGTCGATGTAGGCCTCGCCTTTCGCGGCGTCGGCGACTTCGGAGCGGCGGTCGGTCCACACCTGATCACGCAACGGATCGGGGAGGACCGGCTGGTGGATGATCCAGCGCTTGGTCCCCTCGATCTGCAGGACGAAGACGTCATGGACGTCGTAGTGATCGTCGAACCCGCGGTTCTGGGGCGGTGTGATGTAGGCGTTGGCCTGCACCGGATGTCCGAGCTCTGTACTCAGTTGCGCGTTGAACTCCTCGATGGGTTCCCAGGTACGGTGCAACGCCTGCAGGACCAGGGTGGCGCCGTCGGCGAACTTTCGCCAGAGGGCTGTGTCGTCGAGTTGGTCGGAGATGGTGGCGCCGACGCCGGCCGGGGCGGTGAAGGATGAGTCGGGGAAGGTCGTGCCCTCCTTGGCGACGCGGAGGAAGGGCGTGCGCAGGCCGCGGCGGGAGATTAGTTCGTCGACGGCGTCGGCTGAGAACAGGTCGGAGAAGTCGCCCGCGCCGCGCGTGAGCAACGCCGTCCGTCCCCAGACCTCGCGGGCGAATTTCTCGCGGTCGATGTCGATCAGGCGTGTCTCCAGAACCCCAGCGCCGGGACGCGTGGGCTCGTTAGGAGGAGCGCTCAAGCTCAGATGCCCGCTCCGGCGTCGGCGCCGCCATCGGCACCGCCGTCTGCGCCTCCATCTGCGCCGCCGTCGGCACCCCCGTCAGCGCCGCCATCGGCTCCGCTATCTGCGCCTCCGTCTGCGCCCCCGTCAGCGCCGCCATCTGCGCCTCCGTCGGCACCCCCGTCTGCTCCGCCGTCTGCGCCTCCGGTACCTCCGCCGTCTAGAACACTCGGCACACCGGTCGTGTCACCGCCCGCCGCGATTTCCTGCTCGTTGGGATCCTGCTGTGGTTCAGTCATATTTCCTCCTGAGAGTCGAATACTCCTCGTACCTGATCACCCCACCGGGCGGTGCATGACGCTGAGATCACCCTATCGGCACAGATCAGCCGAGGGAACAGCCCGCAGATTCTCACTCACCAGGAATGGAAGTGCAGGAGGGGGAACCCGGACAGGGCGGGGCGTAGGGTGGAAGTCGGACGAAAGGAGCACTTCATGAAGAAAATCCTCATGGTACTGACCAGCGTTTCCGAGATCGGCGACACCGGGGAGAAGACCGGCTACAACGTGGCCGAAGCTGCACACCCCTGGAAGGTCTTCAAGGATTCCGGGCATTTCGTCGACTTTGCCTCAATTCAGGGCGGCCAGCCTCCGCGCGACGAGGTAGACAAGGATGATCCCATCCAGGTCGCTTTCACGGAGGATGAGACCACGCGTGCCGGGCTCTACAACACGGCCCGCGTCGATGTCGTCAATGCCGACCAGTACGACGGCGTCTACCTCGTCGGAGGCCACGGCACCATGTGGGACTTCCCGGACAGCGAAGGCCTGCAGAACCTGGTGGCCAGCGTCTACAACGCCGGCGGCGTGGTGGGAGCGGTCTGCCATGGACCGGCCGGCCTGGTGAACGTGGAACTGGAGAACGGGTTCCGTCTCGTCGAGGGGCGGAGGGTTGCGGCCTTCACCAATGAGGAGGAGGTCGCCGCAGGGAAGGACAAGGTCATCCCATTCTTCCTGGCCGACCGGCTTGAGGAACAGGGCGCCACCCACGTTTCCGCCGATGTTTTCGAGGAGAAGGTCGTGGTCGACGAGCGGCTGGTGACCGGGCAGAACCCGGCCTCGGCCGCCGGCGTGGCCAAGGAGATGGAGAAGCTCCTAGCAGAGGTCATCCATCAGGAGAAGGCCGAGGAGCAGCACGAGGCGGCGGCTCTGCGTGCCGAGAAGGACGCGGAGAAAGAGGCCAAGAAGGCTGACGCAGCAGCGGAGCACTAGGCCTACAGCGCACCAACGCCTGCAGAGCACGGAAACCGGCGGCCGCCCCGAGAACGGGGCGGCCTCTAGGTGGCGTCCATGCGCTTGTGAGTCGAAGTCGTCGTGAAACGTAGCGCCCATGCAGGGATTCTGTCCGTGTACGAGCAATTGTGCGAAGGTGAGCTGGTTCGCCGTCTCGAGGTCGCCCGCTGGGGGCTGGTCCCAGTATGGTCTAAGGACTCGAACGCTGGCGCCAAAATGATTAACGCCGGCAGTGGGACGGTGACGGAGAAGCTGTCATTTCGAACAGCGGCCGATTATTGCTGCGCCCGATCCGCGAACGGATATCACGAGTGGCAGAAGAACGAGTACGGGGTCGAAGACCCCGTACTCCCTTCAAGGCCAGGCGGAGGACGAGGACCAGTTGCTGGGTCTTCCCCGGCTCGTACGAGTTCTGGCCCGACCCTACGAAGGATAAGGATAAGGATAAGAGGCTGGTGACCACGAGAACCCTCACCAGGGGCCGCACCTGACGGACTTTGCTAGACCCACGATCGGACACCGTTGATCGTGCTGAAGGACCTGCAGGATCAGTTGCTCGACGCGACGATGGCGGAGCGGGACCTGGCCTAGCATCTCATCGATACAATTTCGCACCCAGCCTCGTGCCGGGAATCGTTGGAAAAGTGGTTGGATCAGTCCGTAGACCGTCCTCGCCTGATCGAGCCGATCGAACGGTGAACGTCGCTACTTTGCGTTTTTACCTAGGGTCATTGCTTGATCAATGGCCGCGCCAATGAGCGGCCAAGACCAGTCCATGGTTCGGTTGCGCTGCAGACCAGTGGGGAGAGTTGAGGAGGCATTGGCTCCGTCGACGTAAACACCGAACACTGGCACGTCAGCCCTGATAGCCATGGCAATCTCTTTTACGACGCCTGTGGCCGTACCCATGGACTTGCCAACCAGAACGATCAGCATGTTCGTTGCGCTGATCTTCTGAGCAATCAGTGCTTCCCATTCAGCCTCCGGAAGCGCGGACTTGCTTGACCAGTCTTGGAGGGTGAAGGGGGTTGGGGAGTCATTCTTTGCTTGACCCGCGAACAGGATCTTCGGAACTAGATCGTGATCGAAGTCAAAACTCAAGAAAGCGCGGGGATCTGCCATGACGTTTCTCCTTTGTAGATGGACCAATTCTATGCGCTGGTCCTGACAGTTTCCGTCGGGGGTCAGCAACATGGCTGATCTGGGCCGTAATGGCTTCAGGGATATGGCGGCTCACTATTTCATCCTGGATTTCTACTCAAGACATGCATTATTTCGCAACGCGGAGCAAAATATGACTCAAGCCGATGTCGCTAAGTGTCTCTCCTAAACCTGGACCAGCGATTGTGCAAAAGCACAGAATCCGCGCAAGGGCAACTCATCGCAGTGCTGGATGTATGAGTGCTCTCACGGTAATCTATCTAGCCGTTGTTGCAAGCTTGTCGTTGGTCTTTGATAGTTTTTATCTTTGCGCTCGGTTAACGGGATTTCGCTCGCTCAACCGTCTGTCTGCGGTTCTTCAAGGGTGCTGCGAAGTTGGCCGGCAGATGCGCTCTGTGTTCCTGAGACAAGAATCTTGGTTAGGTAGCTGGGGTACTCCTGGCTCGCGATGCTTACATTGGTCGCTCCGGTCTCCGGGTTCGCTGTGTAGATATGCCCAGTGAACTCAGGGAATCCCATTGCGCGTGCAAGCTCACGGGTTAGGGGAGGGGGCTTTGTGATGGACCGCGTCACGTAGGTGTACCGTCCCTCGGTCACCACTACAAGAGCGATGCTGTGAATTTTTGCGTAGTCTAGCGCTCCTCGCTGGAACGGCGCGGTCGAGAAGATGACACCCTTGTGTGATCCAGTGCTCAGAATTTTCTGGTGGAGAATCTGCACGATGTCCCGCTTGATTGGATGCGAGTGACGCTTCGCTTCGACGAGGACACGAAATTTCATGCCGCCGCTTTCAAAGGTCATGGTGCCGTCCATGTCATATGAGCCGTCGACGCCTTGAAGTACGTCGTGCAAGGTGACTTCGACGTTGTCGAGTTCCTTGTGGACACTTCGAAGGGTCTCTACGACGTACTCTTCGAACTCAGCGGCGGTAATGTCTGCCGCCGGGTATCGCAGCATTTCGAATGCTGGTGCGTCCTCGGCGTGTCGCTCATTGTTCATTTTCCCTCTCGGATGAGGCCCTACAGGCGGCCGCATGATGAATTGTCTATAGTTTTAGTCGCGGGTTACGCCTGGAGGCCAGATAATATGGACGGGCTTGCCGTTCTTTCGGGCGTGATCGACAGCATCCGCGGTGCCTCCCTGTCCTTTGGCGCCTTTTCCGTCCCACACGGCGACCATGACGTCACACATCTCAGCAACTCGGCGCCCTGCCGCATCGAAGGCGTCCTCGGCGGGTTGGTCGTAGTTGAGCACGTCGACCTCAGTCGCCCGGCTCTTAAGATCGAAGTAGTGGGGGCGATCCTGCTCGGAGAAGGTTCTTTCGTATCCGACGGAGGGAATGACGGCATGTAATGTGCCGCCTGTTGAGAGGAGCTCGTCGGCGAATAGCTGGTCTGCTCCAACTGCAAGGCTGCTTAGGCCGATTAGGGGTGGGTCTTGATGCGCCAAAAATTCCCGGAGGCGTTCTGTAACGTACGCGCGAGCTTCGTTCGGCATGGACTGGTGGCCCGTGATTCCTACGATAGTCATATGCGGCCCGCCGTGACCTGGCGCCAATAGTGCTTGCCGAGTGCTGTGAGTCGGCACCCTTTAGAGTGCATAGCGGCGAAGTACAGGTGTTCCTCATCGATCGGCTCGATGAGCCGGCATGAGCGGAACTTCTGCAGCCCAGAGAAAACGTGTTCGTTTTCAGGGTGGTTAGGTTCCGCTGTCGGTTCGAATGACGGGTCCAGGGCGAAGTCGTAGTCCGTGGCGGGGAACCACTCGGTAAGTTTCCGCAGGGTCTCGAGTGGAACGCGCGGGTCGCACTTACGGATGTCCTGAAGCCGATCAATGTTCGCTTTGAAGGTTGGTCGTTGTTCCCAAGGGCCAAAGGATTCTGAGAGGTACGCGTATAAGCCGGAGACGTTGACGTGACCTAAGACGTCGGCAGCACCTGCGTCGAGTGCGCCCTCGAGGTACGTGGAGAACTGCCCCCGACCATGGATCGTTTCCATTGAAACCTGGTCGTTGCGGCTTGCGGTCAGCACCGAGAGACCCGGGCGAAGGTTAGCAAGTTGGTTCCCTAGAGCACCGATAGTTGTCGCTCCACCGGAGAAACAGCAGTCTAGGATCACAACGACTTCGTTGACAGGGCTGCTGTTGATGACTGTGAGAATCTCGGAGAACAACACGCCAGGAGTGGTTGTGGTCCCATTGGATGCTACGAGGGAGACGTCGCCGTTGACGGGCGCCCCATGACCGGCGAAGTAGAACAATGCGAAGGTGCCGCCGGGGCCGAGCAGTTCATGGATTTGCTCCAGAAGTGCATCTCGGGAAATCGGCTTGCGGGCGTCGCGAGCAGTGAGGGTGCGGCAGTCGAAGTTAGGGCTGTTGTCTTCGTTGCGGGCAAGTAGGGGTTCGAGGGCCTCGGCGTCGTTCGCGCATCCGCCAAGATTGTTGAATGAGGTGTAGGAATCAATGCCGACTAGCAGGGCTCGTTTCATCGGTTGCTGCCCTGCAGTGCGTCGATAAAGTCAGCGATTCCAGCCCAGGTCCATACTTTGCAGGGTGAGGAGCCCATTTCCCTTGGTTTCGTCCTGTAGCCGTCTTCGATCCAGATACCGAGGACGGGAACTCCCTCCTCGATGGCACAAGAGATCTCCCAGAGCTGACCTGTGGCCGCTGGGGTGTTGCTACTGATTAGCGCGATGACCCCATGGGAGCGGCGAATTCTCGTTCGGACCTTCTCCTTCCAAGCGGAGGAGTAGGGCTCTTTGACTGACATATCGGTGAACTCGAACGGGGTCGAGGGGTTAACTCGCTGCCCAGTGAACAGGTTGCGGGTGGATTCGTCCTCTTTTGCGAAGGCGATGAAGACAACTTTGGTGGCCATGAACTAAATCCTTCTATGATCGCTGAAATGACTTCTACGACGAAGCCTAAGTGTCAACACGGACATAATTGTACTTATGGTGTTGGTGTTGTCCGAATAGCATTCATTCGGAGTTTGACGATCCTGCGCATCGAGCAGGAAAGGATGAGTCGCCGAATCAACTTCCTCACTGGCAACCGTGACTCCATTGCCGCCTACCTCAAGGTTGCTAACTCCGCGCTCGAACGCCACACCGCTGGAATGCTGGAGTCGATGGCGGAGATACATTGGTATTGGAGCGACAGATTGAACGTTCAGCCGCCTGAGGGTGAGAGGGAAAGCCCCGGACTTTGGGGGACATATCTGCACGTCGTCGACATCGCGCCCGTTAGCCGGCTGATACTCTGCGGGGTCCGGTTTGAAGGTTCCCCAGGCTGGATCGGTCGATCGAGTCCTGTTCAGTCATCGTGGGTGGTGGCAGGGGGCGTGCGCAGGAAATCCCCAGCCCGGAGGACAGCATGTCCCGACGGCACCCGCCGCATTCGTTTCGCAGGGCCGCTTCCCGCGGGTTGTGACTACGGTGCGGTGGTGGTGGCGCCAGGTATCCAGCGGCCTGGGTCGTGCACGGGCGTCTCCGGCCTCGACCGGTAAGCGATGCTCACTCCGTCTTAGATCCGGCGTCCAGTGCGTGTTGTGCTGCTCGGCTACCGAAAGTTGGATCTATACGAGGGAGCTGACCCTGGAGCGGACAGCTTGAATACGCCCCCCGGGTCCACCTCCTGACCTGGTGGAAGAGTGTTGCGCGAAAAGTTCTCTCAGTTCCTCGCCAATGGAACATACCGGACAAAACGAAGGCCCCCACTTCCCTGCGACATCGGGGAGTAGGGGCCTTCGGTAGTGGCGGTGACGGTGGGATTTGAACCCACGTTGGCTTTTACACCAAACAACATTTCGAGTGTTGCACCTTCGGCCGCTCGGACACGTCACCAACGCCGCTACTTTACCGGGTTGAGGGGCCCGAACCCAAAACAGGACGCCGCACGGCCCGCGAAGCCGGGCGTGTCAGAGGTCGATGACCTCGTTCTTTCCCGTGTCCGGCTTGCTTCCGGTGACGAGCCCCTTCACCATCTTGACCGCCGACACGACCCGCGGGGCGTCCATCGACCAGTACTCGGCGGTGTCAGCGTCGACCTTGATCAGGGCGACGGCGGGATCGTCCCTGCCGTTCTCAAACCAGGCCGACACCGTAGGGCCCCACAGCTCGTCAATCTTGGCCTGATCGCGGGTCAGTGAAGCGGTGCCGGCGATCGAGAGGTAGCCCTTACCGGTGCTGACCGACACGTTCACCTGCGGGTTGGCCCGGATCTCGTCGGCCTTCGGCGAGGGGTCCTCCGTGAAGAACCACAGGTCGCCGTCGAAGTCCTTGCCATGCACAGCCAGTGGGCGGCTGACCAGCTGCCCCTGCGCGTTGGTCGTGGTGAGGATGGCGATGTCGGCCTTGTCCAGGATCTTCCGCAGCTCCTGCATGCCTTCCTGCTGGGTATCCATCGATGCTCCTTCGCTTTGCGGGCGCTCTGGAAGTTCCGTGCTGAACTTCCAGCCTAGGCATTAGCCTTCGCCGGCGGAACCCGTCCGGTGGGCGGCAAAAAAGTCCTTGAGCAACGCGGCGCATTCGGCTTCGCGTACGCCGGGGAAGACCTCGGTCCAGTGGTTCAACCGCCGCTCGCGCAGCACGTCGAACACCGATCCGGAGGCCCCCGCCTTGGGATCCCAGGCGCCGAAGACCACGCGGGGGATCCGGGCAAGCACCGAGGCCCCGGCGCACATCGCACACGGCTCCAGGGTCACCACCAGCGTGCAGCCCTCCAGCCGCCAGCTTCCCAGTACCCCGGCGGCCTGCCGGATGGCCTGGACCTCCGCGTGGGCGGTCGGGTCGCCCAGTTCCTCGCGCTGGTTCCACCCAATGCCGACCACCGTGCCGTCCGGGTCGACGACGACGGCGCCGATCGGCACGTCGGCGCTGCCGGCGTCGGCGGCCAGCCCCGTCCGCCCGGCCGCGGCCAAGGCGAGGCCCATCCACCGCACATGATCGGAGTCAGCACCAGCCGAAGGGAGGGTCATGCTCCCAATGGTACTTTTGACCTATGCGCGTACTGGTAGTCGACCATCCCCTTGTGGCCCACAAACTGACCGTTCTCCGCGATAAGAACACGTCGTCGCCGGTGTTCCGGCTGCTGACCGAGGAACTCGTCACCCTCCTCGCCTATGAGGCCACCCGGGAGGTGCGGGTCGAACCCGTGCGCGTGGAGACCCCCGTCGAGACCGCTGTGGGCATCGGGCTGGTCAAGCCGACCCCGCTGGTGGTCCCCATCCTCCGCGCCGGGCTCGGCATGCTCGAAGGCATGACCCGGCTCGTGCCCACCGCGGAGGTCGGCTTCCTGGGCATGGCCCGCAACGAGGAGACCCTCGAGGCGATCACCTACGCCGAGCGGCTGCCCGATGACCTCACCGGACGCCAGGTCTTCGTGCTCGATCCGATGCTCGCCACCGGCGGCACCCTGCGCGAGGCGATCAAGTTCCTGTTCAAGCGCGGAGCCGCCGACGTCACGTGCATCTGCCTGCTTGCTGCTCCCGAAGGCCTCGCGGCTTTGAAGGAGGAACTCGAGGACAAAAATGTCACGATTGTACTTGCCTCGATAGACGAGAAACTCAACGACAAGTCCTATATTGTCCCGGGTCTGGGCGATGCCGGGGACCGCCTCTACGGCGTCGTCGGCTGACTTTCCGCCGCCCCGACACGCCTAGATCCGCGCCATTCCGCGGAATTAGGGCCTTTGTTACTTGCGCGTAACACAATGTGACGTGCAATAATCTCTCCTGTGAACACCAACTCAACAGCATCTGCAGCCGCAGTTGCCGCTGCGGAACCCTCGTCCGTTGTGGGATCGCGCTGTTGTCGAATGCACGCGTAACAGATCTACCCCAACCTGTTTCTGCATCACCGGTCCACGGCGGGCACCACCCCAGCTTCGTCCGGGCCAGGCTTCCCCCCAGGCATTCGCGCCGTTACGACGGCGACCCACTTTGAGGTTGTTTTCATGTCAGTAACTTCGGGCTACGTCCACATCTCCCTCCGAACCCAGCAGAACCGCGGTGCGGCCAGGCCGCAGTACGGCTCGGGCTACCCGTACGGCCCCGGCGCACCCACTGCCCCGCCGTCGTACCGGCCGCTTCAGGCCGTCGGCTCCGAGGCCCATCCGATTACTGCGCCCACCCCCGTCGTCACGCCTAACGGCGTTCCCGGGCCGCAGGCCGTTACCGGGGACACCAGTGCGCGGGGATTCGTCCTGTACGTCGCGCTCGACGAGGAGACGGCCGCCGCCAACGGCACCACCCTCTCCCGGCTCGCCCAGGATGTGCGGTCCTACGTCCGTTCGCTGGTGCCCACCGCGGAAAGCCATGCGGCCGTGGCCCTCGCGCCGGCCGACGCGCCGGGTTCGGACATCGACGTCGTCCGTGCGGCCCTCGGTGACCCCACCGTCCGCCGCCCCCGCCCCGACCACCACGGTGTGCATCCCCACGCCCAGGCACCCCGGCCCACCGGGGTCCTGATCGACCTCTCACGCCGCGAGGTGCACCTCGACGGCCAGGCCCTGAACCTCACCTTCAAGGAGTTCGAGCTCCTCAACTACCTCGTGGAGAACGGTGCCCGCACCGTGTGCCGCGAGGAACTGCTCAGCGGGCTGTGGCGGAACGCCGACGAGGTGCCCAACGAGCGGACCATCGACGTCCACATCCGGCGGCTGCGCTCCAAGCTCGGACGCCTCGCAAACACCGTCCGCACCGTCCGCGGCCAGGGGTACCGGTTCTACGACCACCCCGAGGTCATCGTTTGGGCCGCCCCCGAATACTCCATCTAGGCGGGGACGGACGCCCGCACCCGGCCTCCCGGACCGGGAGGCCGATAGGATTCGGCATATGGCATCCCATCACCTGAAACGGCTCATGCTGCTGCGCCACGCGAAGGCGGAGTGGGGGGCCGGAGTGGCCGACCACGAGCGTTCGCTCAGCTCACGCGGGCACCTTGATGCGCCGCTCGCCGGGCGCTGGATGGTGGAGAACGACGCCGTCCCCGACCTGATTCTGTGCTCCACGGCCCTGCGGGCCCGGCAGACGTGCACCTGGGTCAGCAAGGAGCTGGGAGACAAGGGACCGACCCCCAAGCTCGAGGAGGGGCTCTACGCGGCACGGGCGGTTGAGATCCTCGCCCTGATCAACGCGGTGCCTTCAACCGTGACGAGCCTACTGGTGGTGGCCCATATGCCCGGCGTGCAGGACCTGGCGATGCGCCTCGCCTCGGTCGATTCCAATGAAGACGCCGTGATGGAGATGGCGACGCACTACCCCACAGCGGGCCTGACGGTCCTGGAGCACGACCGCGACTGGGCCGAACTCGACGGGCGGGACGCCGCCGTGACGGATTTCGTGGTCCGGCGGGCGCACTCCGCCAGCAGGTAGGTCCTACAGCCCGTACTTCTCGAGCAGCCGCAGCCACACCTCGCTGACCGTGGGATACGGCGGCACCGCATGCCACAGCCGGTCCAGGGGAACCTCCCCGACGACGGCGATGGTCGCCGAGTGCAGCAGTTCGGCCACGTCCGGGCCGGTGAAGGCGACGCCGACGATCACCTTGCGGTCCTCATCGACGACCATCGTGGCCCAGCCGGTGTACTTGTCGGAGTGGATCGAGGTTCCGGCGACATTGATGGGCAGCGAGGTCTCGGACACCCGGAGGCCGTCAGCCTGCGCCGCCTCGGCCGTCCGTCCGACCATGGCGATCTCCGGATCGGTGAAGACCACCTGGGGGACCGCGTACTTATTGGCCGTTGAGGTGTACTTGCTCCATTCCTCCGCGGTGTCGCCCAGCGTGCCCGCCGCACGTGCGACGATCGCGTCGGCGGTGACCCGCGCCTCGTATTTACCCTGGTGGGTAAGCAGCACCTGTCCTGCGGCATCCCCCACTGCATAGAGCCAGGCGGGCCCGTCCACGGCCCGCCCGGTGGGGTCGAAGGTCAGCGTCTTGGGATCCAGGCCTAGCTCCTCGAGGCCAAGGCCCCTCGTATTGGCGGTCCTGCCGGTGGAGACGAGCAGCTTGTCCCCGGTCGCGTGTCGGTTGCCGGCGAGGGTTAGGACGAAACGGCCGTCGTCGTCGAGCCGCACGGACTCGGTGGCCGTGTCGGTGAGGATTTCGACGTTGTCCCGCCGCAGGCCCTTCTCGACGAGCTTGACGCCCTCCGGCGGGTAGTTGCTGAGGAGCTTGTGGCGGGCCACCACAGTGACCCGGGAGCCGAGCCGGGCGAATGCCTGGGCGAGCTCCACCCCGGAGACCCCGCCGCCGAGGACGACAAGCCGCTCGGGCACCTCCTTGGCCGAGGTGGCTTCCCGGGTTCCCCAGTAGTCGAGGCCGGCGAGGCCTTCCACGGGCGGGACGTTCGGCGTCGAGCCGGTGGCGAAGACCACGGCGTGGCGGGCGGTGACGCTGGTGGTCTCGCCGTCGAGCTGCACCTCAACCGTGCGCTCGCCCGAGACGCGGGCCGCGCCCCGCAGCAGCGTGATGCCGGCGCCGTTGACCCAGTCCACCTGCGAGGTATCGTCCCAGTTGTTGGTCATGCGGGTCCGCCGCTCGAGGACCTGCTGCGCGTCAAGCTTCCCGGTGACGGCCTCCTTGGCCCCGGAGACCTCGCGGGCGCGGTTGAGGACGGTCCCGGAGCGCAGCAGCGCCTTGGAGGGCATGCACGCCCAGTAGGAACACTCCCCGCCCACGAGCTCGGATTCCACCAGCACCGCGCTCAGCCCGGCGGCCACCACCCTTCCGGCGACGTTCTCGCCCGAAGATCCGGCCCCAATTACGATGACATCGGTTTCCTGCGCTTCGCTCATGTGCAGAGCTTTGCACCTGCTTGTGGGCAAGGCAATGGAGCGGCCGGAGCGGGCGGAACATTACGGTGCAGAAGATGGGCCATTGCGGGCACGAAAAAGCCCCGGCCAGTAGCCAGGGCTTTTTGCGTTTTCCAGTGCGCGCGAAGGGATTCGAACCCCCAACCTTCTGATCCGTAGTCAGATGCTCTATCCGTTGAGCTACGCACGCATCCGGCGGGCAGTTCAGCGGTGACGCTGCTTGTCCTGCCGGGTGGCTGTTTGGCCTTGAACAACTTTACAGGCAAATTGCGGTACCGCCTAATTGCGCGGGAGCCCTCGTTTTGGCTAGACCGGTCTATGTGACCTTAATCACATAAGGCGCGTAGGATCTTTTTGTGATCCGCGTCATTACAGGGTTTTTGTTCGACGGGCGTCGGGGCGGTGGCGAAAAAAGGCCCCGGACGGCCCTTTACGCGCCTTTAGCATCGAAGCACATCTCGCACCCAACGGAGGGAAGACTAATGGGCAATCCCGTGCGCCAGCAGGATCAGGGTCATCAGGGAGGTGCCGGCTCGGGCCGGCACGCCGCTTCGGCCACGGACGGCGCCGCTGCGCCGACCACCCACGCCCGCCTGCTCGCCTGGGTTGCCGAAACCGCCGAGCTCACGAAGCCCGACCGCGTGTACTGGGTGGATGGGTCCGAGGCCGAGAACACCCGGCTCACCGACGAGCTCGTCGAAGCCGGAACGCTGGTCCGCCTCAACCCCGACACTTTCCCGAATTCCTTTGCCGCTTTCTCCGACCCGAAGGACGTGGCCCGGGTCGAGGAGCAGACCTTCATCTGCTCCGAGGACGAGCGTGAGGCCGGCTTCACCAATAACTGGATGGACCCGGCGGAGATGAAGGGCAAGCTGCGCACCCTCTTCAACGGCTCGATGCGCGGCCGGACGATGTACGTCATTCCCTTCGTGATGGGCCACCTCGACGCCGAGGATCCCAAGTTCGGGGTGGAAATCACCGACAGCGCCTACGTGGTGGCCTCAATGCGCATCATGGCCCGGATCGGCACGGACGTGCTGAACCGCATGACCGAGCTCGACGCAGACTTCGTCCCCGCCCTTCACTCCCTGGGCGCGCCGCTGGCCGAGGGTGAGGCCGATGTCCCCTGGCCGTGCAACGACGATAAGTGGATCGTCCACTTCCCCGAGGAGCGTTCGATCTGGTCCTTCGGCTCCGGCTACGGCGGCAACGCCCTGCTGGGCAAGAAGTGCTATTCCCTCCGAATCGCCTCGGTCATGGCCCGTGACGAGGGCTGGCTGGCCGAGCACATGCTGATCCTCAAGCTCACCTCTCCACAGAACAAGAGCTACTACCTGTCGGCGGCCTTCCCCTCGGCGTGCGGGAAGACGAACCTCGCACTCCTCGACCCCACCATCGAGGGATGGAAGGTCGAAACCCTCGGCGACGACATCACCTGGATGCGCTTCGGCAAGGAGGGGGAGCTTCGGGCGGTCAATCCCGAGGCCGGCCTGTTCGGCGTCGCGCCGGGCACCGGCTGGGGGACCAACCCGAACGCCATGCGCGCCATCGCCAAGGGCAACTCGATCTTCACCAATGTCGCGCTCACCGATGACGGCGGCGTCTGGTGGGAGGGCATGACCGACGAGACGCCCGCGCACCTCACCGACTGGCGGGGCAACGACTGGACCCCCGAATCCGGAGAGCCCGCGGCGCACCCCAACTCCCGGTTCTGCACCCCCATCGACCAGATCGACATGCTGGCCGAGGAATACTACCGGCCCGACGGCGTCGAACTCTCGGCCATCCTCTTCGGTGGCCGGCGCAAGACCACCGTGCCGCTGGTCACCCAGTCGCGCGACTGGGCGAACGGCATCTTCATGGGTTCGACGCTCTCCTCCGAGACCACGGCGGCGGCCGCCGGCGAGGTCGGGCTGGTGCGCCGTGACCCGATGGCCATGCTTCCCTTCATCGGCTACGACGCCGGTGACTACCTGAAGCACTGGATCACCCTGAGCTCCAAGGCGGACCAGGAGCGGCTGCCCAAGATCTTCCTCGTCAACTGGTTCCGGCGCACGGCCGACGGCGGATTCGCATGGCCCGGATTTGGGGACAACTCCCGGGTGCTCAAGTGGGTCATCGAACGCATCGAGGGAACCGCCGACGCGATCGAGACCCCGATCGGGTTCGTTCCCACCCCTGACGCCCTTGACCTGACCGGGCTGGATATGACCCCGGCGGAGGTGGAGGCGGCCGTCCACGTCGACTCCGCCGAATGGGCCGCGGAACTCCAGGGGATCGAGGAGTGGTACGACCGCTTCGGCGAATCCCTGCCCGATGAACTGCGAGGCCAGCTGACCGAGCTCAAGGAACGCTTCCAGCTGAGCTGAACCCTCGGCTGAGGCTCAGCCGAACACGACGAAGCCCCCGTCTCCATTCCGGAGACGGGGGCTTCGTGGTGTTGAACCGGCGCGGGTGAGGCGGGTCAGTTGGCGTTCTGCTCGGCGGCCTGCTGCTGGGCGACCTGCTCGTGGACTGCCTTCATGTCCAGGCCCTTGACGGCGTCGACGAGCTCGGAGAACTGCGAGGAGTTCAGCGCGCCGGGCTGGGAGAAGACGAGCACGTTCTCGCGGAACGCCATCAAGGTCGGGATCGAGGTGATCCCCGCGGCGGCCGCGAGGGACTGCTCGGCCTCGGTGTCGACCTTGGCGAAGACGACGTCCTCATGCTCCTTGGAGGCGGCGTCGTAGACGGGGGCGAACCGGGTGCACGGGGCGCACCAACCGGCCCAGAAATCGACGAACACAATGTCGTTGTTCTCGATGGTCTCGGGGAAGCTTGCCTCGGTGATGTCGATGGTTGCCATGGGGGAACTCCTTGGGTGGGGTGGATAGGTGCGGCTGCAGCGGTGGCGGCCCGGGTGCTGCCCGAGGAGCCCGCAGATTTCGGAATCCGGGCGGAAACGCGGATACCTGCGTCCCGCCGCACACAGGAGACAGCTGAAACTGCATCAAAGATTATCCGGTTCTCACGACTTAAGCAAATCCCAAGCGTGAGGTCGATTCGAGGTTGCTTGCCGGACTCAGCGGATCCGCCGCCCGCCGTCCCCCTGCCGTGGGCGCAGGCGCGAGGTGGGAAGCACCGGCGCAGGGAGGGGCCGCAGCCCGTGTTCCTCGGGAAGACCGAAGCGCGGCGCGCCGTCCGCGGGCGCCGTGCCGGCCTCGACTTCGGCGGTCCACGCGGCCCGAAACTCCACGATCTCCTCGTGGGTCCGGCCGACGAAGTTCCACCACATCACGATGTCCTCGCCGAACGGCTCCCCGCCGATGACGAGCAGCCGGGCCGGCCCATCCGCCGTGGCGGTGAGCTCCACGGCTGCCTCCCCGGGGGCGAGGTAGGCGAGTTCGCCCGCCGCGACCGGCGTGCCATTGATCTCAAGGCCTCCGCTGTCGAGGAGGATGCCGTGCTCGAACTCCGGGGAAACGTCGAAGGAGACTCTCCGCCCCGCCGCGAGCCGGAGCTCGGCGCCCAGCAGGGGCGAGTAGGTGGTGACGGGTGATGTAGACCCACCGAAGCTGCCCAGGAACACCGAGAGCGTGTAGCCGTCGCCGGAGACCGGTTCCGGGGCGTAGTGCTCGAAGCCGCGTCCGGTGTGCCGGAAGGCGTCGGGAAGGGCAAGCCACAGCTGGACGCCGTGCATCACCGGGGCCGCGGAGGTCGCCACCTCCGAGTGGGAGATCCCCGACCCCGCGGTCATGAGGTTCAGCTCGCCCGGCCGGATGAACGCGTGGTTGGCGGCGCTGTCGCGGTGCTCGATCTCGCCGGCGAAGAGCCAGCTTACGGTCTGGAGCCCGGTGTGCGGGTGCGGGGGGACCGACATCCCGCCCGCTTCGCGCACCGGCTCGGGCCCGTAGTGGTCAAGGAAGCACCAGGCGCCGATCAGTGACCGGTTCCGCTGGGGCAGCGTGCGCCGCACGCCCATGGCGCGGGGACCCCCGAGCGGGACCTCGCGCGGCTGCAGGATGTCGACGCGGCATCGCGCGTCATCCCCGCTGCTGCACACAACGGGCGTTGGATCGAGTTCGAGGTTGCTCATTGGTGTTCTCCATCAGGGGTGCGAAGCGGCCGCCTGAGGGCCGTCCGCTTCCGGGTGCCGCCGGTTCAGCGGCGGACCAGGGCCAGAACCCGGTCGGCGAGATCGTGGAGCGTTTCCGGATCCACCGCTTCGGCATTGAGCCGAAGATAGGGCTCAGTGTTTGAGGGGCGCAGGTTGAACCACCACTTCCCGGAGGAGGCGGTGAAGGTGACGCCGTCAAGCGTGTCGACGCTGACGCCGTCGTTCTCGAACTCGGCACGGACGCGGGCGATGGCCGCGGGCACGTCGGCGACCTTCGAGTTGACCTCGCCCGTGGAGAAATACGGTTCGTACTCGCGGCCCAGGTCGGACAGCGGGCCATCCTGCTCGCCAAGGGCCGCCAGGACGTGCATTGCGGCGAGCATTCCGGTGTCGGCGAACCAAAAATCACGGAAGTAGTAGTGGGCCGAATGTTCTCCGCCGAACACCGCACCCTCCTGGGCCATGAGCGCCTTGATGAAGGAATGGCCCACCCGGGTGCGGACCGGCCGGCCGCCTTCACGGAGCACAAGTTCCGGGACGGCGCGCGAGGTGATCAGGTTGTGGATGATGACGGGGGTCTCTTCGCCGTCGGCCCGGGCCCGCGCGATCTCGCGCCGGGCGACCATCGCGGTGATGGCGCTCGGTGAGACCGGCTCGCCCTTCTCGTCGATGACGAAGCAGCGGTCGGCGTCGCCGTCGAACGCGAGGCCGATGTCGGCGCCGTGCGCGACCACGGCGGCCTGCAGGTCCCTCAGGTTCTCGGGTTCCAGCGGATTCGCGGGGTGGTTCGGGAAGGTCCCGTCGAGCTCAAAGTAGAGCGGGACGATCTCAAGCGGCAGGGCCGGCAGCAGCGTGTCCCCAAGCACGGCAGGCGTGGTCAGCCCGGCCATCCCGTTGCCGGCGTCGACCACCACCTTCAGCGGACGCGAGGCGGAAAGGTCGACCTGCGCGCGCAGGAACCGAGAGTACTCCTCGAGGACGTCGCGGACCCCGATCGAGCCCGGCTCCTCGACGGCGGGGATGAAGCCGCGGTCGAGGTACTGCTCGGCGAGGGCCTGCACCTCGTACAGGCCGGTCTCCGAGGAGACCGGGACGGCGCCCGGGCGGGTCATCTTCATCCCGTTGTACTGGGCGGGATTGTGGCTTGCGGTGAAGGTCACCCCGGCGGCGTTGAGCATCCCGCTGGCGAAGTACAGCTCATCCGTGGAAATCAGGTCGAGCAGCAGGACATCCGCCCCGCGCCGGGTGGCGCCCTTGGCGAAGGCGCTGCAGAACTCGGGGGAGGAGGGCCGCATGTCCCCGCCGACGAGGACGGTCTGTCCGGCGAGACCGAGGGAATCCACGAAGGCCGCACCGACCGCCGTGACCGTCTCGACGGTGATCGTCTCCCCGACGATGCCGCGCACGTCGTAGGCCTTGAAGGACGCTGAGAGATCCGAGGAAGTGTTCACGCCCGAAGTCTATCGGCTGGCCCGCCGCCCCTCACCAGAGTTGTGCAGATACCTGCCGCCGGTCTTTTTCCGGGGGTGGCGGCTGGAATACTTGGCCCATGGCCGACACGATCACCCTGTATGACCAGGCGACAGCAATTCTCCGCACCCTCGTGGGCCGTGAGGATGCCCGCTTCCACGACGGACAGTTCGAGGCGATTCAGGCGCTGGTCGAGGGTGGCCGCCGCGCGCTGGTGGTCCAGCGCACCGGTTGGGGCAAGTCCGCCGTCTACTTCGTGGCGAGCCTGCTGCTGCGCTCGCGCGGTGCCGGGCCCACACTTATCGTGTCCCCGCTGCTCGCCCTGATGCGCGACCAGGTGGCCGCCGCCGCCCGGGCCGGTGTCCGCGCGGAGGTGATCAACTCGGCCAACCAGACGGAGTGGCAGGAGGTGACGGCGCGGCTCGAGGCGAACCAGGTCGACGTCCTGCTGGTCTCACCCGAGCGCCTGAACAACCCCGCCTTCCGGGAACGGCAGCTTCCCGAACTGATCCGGCGCACCGGGCTCCTGGTGATCGACGAGGCCCACTGCATCTCGGACTGGGGCCATGACTTCCGTCCCGACTACCGCCGCCTGCGCGATCTCATTGGAACCCTTCCGCAGGGGGTGCCGGTGCTTGCCACCACGGCCACCGCGAACACCCGGGTGGTGCACGACGTCGAGGAGCAGCTGGGCACAGGCGGCACCGAGGTCTTCACGCTGCGCGGCAGGCTCTCGAGGGATTCCCTGCGGCTGGGCGTGCTCCGCCTGCCGAGCCCGCGTTCCCGCCTGGCCTGGCTGCTCACCCACCTCGACGACCTGCCCGGCAGCGGCATCATCTACACCCTCACCGTCTCGGCGGCCGAGGACACCGCCCGCCTGCTGCGGGAGAACGGCCACCCCGTGCGGGCCTACACCGGCCGCACCGACCCGGCGGACCGGGAGGCGGCCGAAGCGGCCCTGAAGAACAACGAGGTCAAGGCGCTGATCGCCACCAGCGCCCTGGGGATGGGCTTCGACAAGCCCGACCTCGGATTCGTCGTCCATCTCGGTGCGCCCTCCTCGCCGGTGGCGTACTACCAGCAGGTGGGCCGTGCCGGGCGCGGCACCCCGAACGCGGATGTGCTGCTGCTGCCCGGGCCCGAGGACCGCGACATCTGGGAGTACTTCGCCACCGCCTCAATGCCCTCCGAGCATGCCGCCCAGCGGGTCCTTGCCGCCCTGGAGCCGGGCACCGTGCTGTCCACGCCGGCGCTTGAGGCGCGGGTCAACCTCAAACGGTCACCGCTCGAGCTGCTGCTGAAGGTGCTCGACGTCGACGGAGCGGTCCGCAAGGTCACCGGCGGGTGGGAGAGCACCGGGCAGCCCTGGGGCTACGACGCCGACCGCTACACCCGCATCCAGCAGGCGCGCGTCGCTGAACAACGCTCAATGCTCGACTACGAGAACACCTCCGGGTGCCGGATGGAGTTCCTCGCCCACGCCCTCGACGACCCGACGGCCGCCCCCTGCGGGCGCTGCGACAACTGCGCCGGCCGGTGGTACTCCGACGAGGTGAACCATGACGCCTCCGATAACGCCCAGCAGGCCCTGAGCAGGGTCGGTGTGGAGCTCGAACCGCGCGGGCAGTGGCCCTCGGGCATGGACAAGCTCGGCGTGCCGGTGAAGGGCAAGCTCAAGGCCGACGAGGTCAGTGCCCCGGGCAGGTCCTTGGCGCGTATGACCGACCTCGGCTGGGGAACCCAGCTGCGCACCCTGCTTGCGGACACCACCCCGGATGCCCCGCTGGAGCCCGGCGTCATCGAAGCGTGCATCAAGGTCCTCGCCCAGTGGAACTGGGAGGCCCGGCCGGTCGCCGTCGTGGGGATGCCGTCCCGGCGGCACCCCGAGCTGATCGGGTCCCTCGCCCAGGCCCTCGCCGGGGTCGGCCGGATCCCGTATCTGGGGACGCTGGGCACGCCCAACGGCTGGCCCGAGGGTGGGCCCGGCGGGAACAGCGCCTTCCGGCTCGCCTCGGTGTGGGACCGCTTCCAGGTGCCGGCGGAGGGGTCGGCCTGGTTCGCCGCGAATCCCGGGCCCGTGCTGCTGGTCGACGACCTCGCGGACAGCCGGTGGACCCTCACCGTGGCCGGGCGGGCCCTTCGGCAGGCCGGTGCCGAAGCGGTGCTGCCCTTCGCGCTGGCGCTGCGCGCCTGAACCGGGGCGCTGCGCCGCAAGGGCGTTGCGCCCTGCCTCAAACGCGAGGTCCGGGCTGGGGGAACATTTTTCGCTGCTGTGGGAACACAAACAAAAAGACCCCCGTAAACACGGGGGTCTTCAAGCGGAGACGGGGGGATTTGAACCCCCGGTAGGCTTTAGGCCCACACTTCATTAGCAGTGAAGCCCATTCGGCCGCTCTGGCACGTCTCCAGCGGCTATTGCTAGCCACCCAAGGTTACCCAGAAGGGGCATCCACAAGCAAAACAGTCCCGTGCTGCCCGGACAGCGCGGCCGACGGGCGGCGGACCGGACTTCTTGCTACAGGGATTTGGTCAGCGCCTTCCACAGGAACTCGTACGACATCACGTGCATGCGGGCGGCCTGGCGGTTGTCCGAGGCCCCGGCGTGGCCGCCCTCGAGCGCCTCGTGGAACCAGACGTCCTTCACGCCCAGGGCCTCCATCCGAGCCGCCATCTTGCGGGCCTGCACCGGCCCCACCCGGTCATCGCTCGTCGCGGTCCAGATCAGGGTCTTGGGGTAGTCCACCCCCTCGCGCAGCAGGTGGTAGGGGGAGAAGGTGCGGATGAACTCCCACTGCTCAGGCTGATCCGGGTCGCCGTACTCGGCGATCCAGGAAAACCCGGCGGAGAGCTTGGTGTAGCGGCGCATGTCCAGCAGCGGCACGCCGCAGGAGATCGCGCCGAACAGCTCCGGGTAGCTGGTGAGCATGTTGCCCACCAGCAGGCCGCCGTTGCTGCGGCCGGTGCAGCCCAGCAGCGCCGGCACGGTGACGCCCCGCTCCACCAGGTCGCGGGCGATGGCGGCGAAGTCCTCGTAGGCACGGTGCCGATTCTCCCGCAGCGCCGCGGCATGCCAGCCGGGGCCGTACTCGCCGCCGCCGCGGATGTTCGCCAGCACGTACACCCCGGCGCGGCCGTCGGGCGTGCGGCGCTCGAGCCAGCCCCTGCCGATGACCCCGCTGTAGGCAGGAGTCAGGGCGTGCTCGAAGCCGCCGTAGCCCGAGAGGAGTGTCGGATTCGCGCCGTCGAGCACCAGGTCCTTCGCCGCGACCTGGAAGTAGGGGACCTTGGTGCCGTCCGCGGACAGCGCGAAGTGCTGCTCCACGGCGTACGCCTCCTCGTCGAAGAAGGAGGGGGTGGCCTTCACCGGCCGGTGGGCCGAGCCGATGGTGCCGCGGCTCAGGGTGGACGGGGTGAGGAAACCTGTCGAGACCAGCCAGTAGTCGTCGCCGGCCTCCTCGTCCTCGTCGTCCACGGCATAGGCGTCGACCGTGTGGAGGGCCGGGGCGTCGAGGGACTCCGCGGACCACCCGTCGGCCGGGTTCAGGATGAGGATCTCCGAAGAGACATCGCGGAGCAGGTTCAGCAGGAGGTAGTTCCGGGTCCAGCTCCAGGACTGCAGCGACGTGGAGGCGTCGGGCGTGAAGAGCACCCGCAGTGACCGGTCACCGGCGAGGAAGTCCTCGAGGCCGATGACGAGCAGTGATCCGGCCGGGAACGTGGTGCCGGCGACGGTCCAGTCGGTCCGCGGACGCAGCACCATCCACTCGCGGTGGAGCGAGACGTTGACGTCGTCGGGCAGGTCCAGCTGCACCCACTCCCCGCCGCGCCGGATGTGGGTGCGGTGGGAGTAGAAGTCGATGGTGTCCATGGCGATGTCCCGCTCGAACCCGGGTGTCGAATCGTGGACCACGACCGCCATCATGTGCTCGGCGGGAATCTCGAAGTAGAGCTCGGCGTCGGAGAGGTCGGAGCCGCGGGTGAGGGTGCGCACGGTGCGCGGGTAGGAACTCGACGTCATGGAGCCCGGGCCGAAGTCCGTGCCCACGTACAGCGCATCCGGGCCGGCCCAGCTGATCCGGCTCTTCGCCGTCGGAATGTCGAAGCCGCCCTCGATAAAGGACCGGGTCACGACGTCGTACTCCCGGTAGCGGGCGGCGTCGCCGCCGTCGGGGGAGAGCACGACCAGCGCGCGGTTGTACTCCTGCCCCTCCGGGGGGCGGAGGAAGAGGGCCCCGCCCCACACCCACTCGGTCCCCTCGGACGCACTCAGGGCATCGACGTCGAGCAGGATCTCCCACTCGGGGTCCTCGGTGCTGTAGCTCTCCCAGCTGGTGCGCCGCCACAGGCCTTTGGGGTGGGCGGCATCGCGCCAGAAGTTGTAGTAGTGGTTGCCGCGCTTGGCCACCATCGGGATCCGGTCGGTGGAGTCGAGAACCTCGAGCACGCCGCCCTCAAGCGTGAGGAAACCCGGATCGATGAGCATTCCCTCGGTGACCGCGTTCTGTGACCGCACCCACTCGAGCGGGCGCTCGCCGTAGATGTCCTCGAGCCACATGAACTCGTCGTCGGCGGTGGTCTGCTCGGGTTCGCTGTTCATGATGCCATCCTAAGCAGTGCCATCCCCGGCGGGTGGCGGTGGCGGCCCGCCGGGACCACCCCGGCCGGTTCGATAGGCTTGGACCATGATCAGCATGGAGGGCGCGGAAGTTGCCGTTATCGGTGGCGGGCCCCGCGGCACCTCCGTCCTGGAGCGCCTCATAGCGCATCGGAAGGCCTTTGTGGGCCCCCAGGAGCCCCTCACCATCCACGTTGTGGACCCGTTCGACCCGGGGCCGGGGCACGTCTGGCGAACCGATCAGTCGCGACTGTCCCTGATGAACACCCCCTCCCTTTTTCCCACGGTGGTGCCGGTCGGCGAGGCGGCGGCGGAGGTTCCGGCGTCGCCCGTGCCGTTCGACTTCGACTCCTGGCGCGCACTGGCTGCGGCCGGCGGCGTTGAGGGCCTGACCCCGGAGGAGACCGCCGAAGCCGCGCGGGTCGGCAGCGCCGGGTTCCCCAGCCGCGCGCTTTACGGGCGCTACCTCGCCTGGGTCTATGCGGCGCTGACCGCCGATCCCGGCGAGGGCGTGACGGTGATCCACCACCGGCGGGAGGCGCTTTCGCTGCGCCGTGCCGGTGTCCGGTGGGAGCTGGAGCTCGACGGGGGAGAGGTCCTCGGCGTCGACGGGGTCGTCCTTGCCCTCGGGCACCTACCCGCACGCCTCAACCCCGAGCAGGGCGTGCTGCAGGACGGCGCGGCGCGGTTCGGGCTTCAATATTGGCCGCCCGCCGTGCCGGGGGATCTTGACTGGAAGCGGCTGCCCGCAGGCAAGAACGTGCTCGTGCGGGGGCTTGGGCTCAACTTCTTCGACATCATGATCCAGCTGACCGAAGGCCGCGGCGGCCGGTTCACCGACTACGGGAGCGGCCGGCTCGCCTACACGCCGTCAGGGCGCGAGCCGGTGCTGATCGCGGCCTCCCGCCGCGGCGTCCCCTACCGGGCGAAGGCCGCCATTACGAGCTACATCCCCCGCAGCGTGAACCTCTCCTACTGCACCGTCGAGACCCTCGGCGCCTTTGCGGAGGCCGGCATTCAGCCCGGATTCGACCACGACGTCTGGCCGCTGCTGCACCGCGACGTCCTCGCGGCGTACTACCGCACCCTCGCCCGCGTCCGGCCCGACGCCTTCCTCCGCCCGGCCGACGCCGCGCTGGACGAGCTGCGGACCGCCCTGGATATCGCCGGTCCGGGGTGGCTGCCCGCACTTCAGGAGTTCCTTGACCGGAACGTGCCGGCGGAGCTGCAGCTGAACGTCGAAGCCCTGGCGCAGCCGTTCGCCGGCCGGCACTTCGCCGACAGCGCCGCCCTGACCGAGGCAGTGCTGGAGTACCTCGATGAGGACGCCGCCGGTTCCGCCCGCGGGGAGGACGACCCGCTCAAGATGGCGATCGGGGCGATGAACGCCGGCCGGACCGTAATCAAGCAGGTCGTCGCCGACGGCGGGCTCACCGATTCCGGCTGGTACGCCGAGCTGCGCGGCTGGTTCGAGCCGCTCGTCGAGGGCCTTGCCAGCGGGCCGCCGCCGCTTCGCATCGCGCAGCTCGCGGCCCTGGTCCGGGCCGACCTGGTGCGGTTCGTCGGGCCCAACCCGCTGTTCGCCCTCGACCCCGACGACGGGGTTTTCCGGGCCTCCTCGCCGTGGGTCGGCGACCCGGGATTCACTGCCGGGTATCTGGTCGAGGCGATGATGCCGGCGAACCAGGTGTCGACGAGCCTGTCCGTGCTGATGCGGCAGATGCTCGAGGAGGGCGTGGTGCGTCCCCACCTGCGGATGGCCGAGGATGGGGTGCCCGTCGTCTCGGCCGGACTGGATGTGACGCTGCCGCCCTACCGGCCGCTGAGCGGCACCGGCGAAGCGCAGCCCGGGCTGTACGTGTGCGGGCTGCAGCTCGCCTCGGTGCAGTGGGGCACGGCGATCGCCGCCGAGGCCGGGGCCTCCCTCAATGCGGGAGCACGCACCCTGCAGGACGCCGACGCGATTGCGGAGGCGCTGATCGCCTCCTTCCGGGACTCCCCGGACCTGCAGGCGGCGGATTCCCGCGCCTAGCTTCGCCGAGTGTGCAGCTAACCACGCTTTGCGCCGCCCAGAGGGTGGTTAGCTGCAGTTTCGGCGGTGGTACGGACGGCCCGACGGCGGAGCCCCAGACCGCCCCGATGCCCCCGCACGGCGGCATTGCCCTCCCCGCACCTCGCCGAGTGTGCAGATCACCACGCTTCGCGCCGCCCGAAGGGTGGTTAGCTGCAGTTTCGGCGGTGGTGCGAGCGGCCCGACGGCGTGGCCCGGCCCTTAAACACCTCCGGGCCTGCACGGATCACCGCGCAGGCCCGGAGGTTTACGTCAGGGCTGGAACCGTCAGCTGCGGCCCGGAGGGGTGCACTTCTTGCTGCCCGACTTGTCGTCGCCCTTGACCGGCTTGTCGGTCTTGGGCCCATCGCCCTTGCCGCACACCGGCTTCTCGACGACGACGGGTTCGGCCGTGACGAACAGCGTCACCGTGGTCTTCGATTCAGCGGCGGTGAGGACGATCCGCCCGGCTCCGTTCGCCGTCGTCGGGATGGTGACCGTGACGGCGGCCGCCCCGGCCGTGACCGGGGTGTTCCCGAGGTCGACGCGGACGCCGTCAGCTCCGACATACGCCGCGTTGAGCGAAGTGTTCACGGGGCTTCCGAGTGAGGTCAGGTCCAGCTTCGACACCGTGAAGGAGGCCTGGCCACCGGCCTGGACCGTCGTCGGCGCGTTCTGCACGATCACGCCGCGGCGGTCGAAGGACGGCGACAGCGGGCTGTTGGACTTCAGGTAGGAAATCCAGGCGTCGCGGTCAACCAGACCCGAGTCGCGCACATCGGTGCCCTCCTTGAAGGCGGTGAAGTTGTCGCCGCCCTGCGCCAGGAAGCTGAACGTGCCGATCCGGTAGCCGCGGGCCGGGTCGAGGGGTTCCCCGTTCACGGTGACCGAGGTGATCCGTGAGCCGCGCTCGCGGGCCGGGTCGTAGGTGTAGCTCACGTTGTCCGAAAGGCCCAGGGCCAGGAACGACCGTGAGCTGCCCTCGGGCTGCCACTGCTGTTCGAGCAGCGCGGTGAGCTGCGCTCCCGTCAGCGTGGTGGTCCAGAGGTTGTTGACGAACGGCAGCACCGCGTTGGCCTCGGCGTAGGTGATGACGCCGTCGGCTCCGTAGTACAGCTCGTTGCGCAGTCCACCGGGGTTCGAGATTCCGATCTCGGCACCGCCACGCTCGGGGGCGGAGAGGCTCGCCTTGAGGGAGTCAGCGACGAGGTTGCCCAGCGTCGATTCCGAGGACCGGTCGTCACGGGTGGTCCCGGTGAAGGCGGTCGTGATGTCCGCCGTCACGGATGCCACCGGCTGGCTGCCGATGACGGCCGCCTGGGCCAGGGCCGCATCGACGATGCGCTTGACCTCCGCGACCCGCGGGTAGGTGGCGACGAGGGTGTCGTTCGCCTCCGTGGTGCGGGCGACGTTGCGGGCCGTGTACGACTCGACGTCGCCGGTCGCGCTGTCGACGGTCAGGGTGATCTGACCGATGAACTCGCCGTAGGACCCGGTCTGCAGGATCGGGCGGGTCTTGCCCTCGACGCCCGGAATGGGTGCATCCCACGCGTACTGCTTGTGGGTGTGCCCGGTGTAGATGGCATCGACGAGCGGGTCCGTGAGGGTGACGATGTCGGCGAACGCTCCGCCGGCCGCGACCTCCTCCTCGATGGTCCCGCCCTCGACGACGCCGTCCCCGGCGCCGTCGTGGTACTCGGCGATGATGACGTCGGCGAGATCCTGCGCCTCGATCTCCTTCGCGACGCGGTTGACGGCTTCAACCGGGTCCCCGAATTCGATGTCGGCGATGCCGCCCGGGCTCACCAGGGTGGCCGTGGATTCGGTGACGGCACCGATGACGGCGACGTCGACCCCGTCGAGCTCAAGCAGGGTGAACTCGTCGAGCACCGGGTCCTGGGTGCCCTTGGCGTAGACGTTCGCGCCGAGGTACGGGAAGTCAGCGGCGTCGTCGACCCGGCCGAGAAGATCCTGCAGGCCGCCGTCGAACTCGTGGTTGCCGACGGCGGAGGCGCGCAGGTCGAGGGCGTTGAGGACGTCCAGGGTCGGCTTGTCCTGCTGCAGCGACGAGGCGAACAGCGACGCGCCGATGTTGTCTCCGGCCGAGAGGAACGCCGAGCTGCCTTCGGGGAAGGCCGCCTTCAGTTTCTCCACGGTGCCGGCGAAGCGCACGGTGTTGGCGTCGATGCGCCCGTGGAAATCGTTGATGTTGAGCAGGTTCAGCTCGCTCGTGCCGTCGCCCAGGTCCATTCCGACGATCACCGGGTCGTGGTCGCTGGAGCGGTAGGGATCGGGCGCGTAGTAGTTGGTGATGTTGTTGTTGTAGCGGCTGTACTCAAGCGCGACGGATTCGACGGCGTTGATGTTCCAGGTGTCCACTCCTGCCACGGTGGCGTCGGCCGCCGGGGAGGCGAGGATGTGGTCGAGCGAGCCGACCAGTCCGCCGAACACGTACGAGTGGCCGCCGGTCTTGATGCCCTGGTTGACGTATCCGGCGTCGTAGAGCACCCGCATCGGGTCCTCGGCGGAGTAGGAATTGAAGTCTCCGGTCAGGAACACCTTGTCGGTGCCGGCCTCGGTCTTGAGCCGGTCGGCGAACTCGACGAGGGCGCGGGCCTGAAGGACGCGGGCGGCGTTCCAGGCGCCCTGGCCGTCACCGGAGTCGGCGTTCTCCCCGGTCCGCGGGCCGGAGCCCTTGGATTTGAAGTGGTTGGTGATGGCGAGGAAGCGGCTCTCCTCGCCGCCGTCGACGGTCTCGAAGGCCTGCGCGAGGGGCTTGCGGGCGTTTGCGAAGGCGGTGTTGTCATCGAGGATGACCGAGTCGCCGATGGGCTTGGCCGCGGCCAACTTGTAAATGAAGGCGGTGCGGATGACGTCCTCGTTCTCCAGCGCCGGCAGCGCCGCGGGGGAGCGGACGTAGTCCCAGACCCCCGGCGTCTGCTCGTTCAGCGCCGCGGTCAGCGTCGCCAGGGCGCTGTCGCGGTCCTTGCCGAACTTGGCCGAGTTCTCGACCTCGGCGAGGCTCACGACGTCGGCGCCGAGACCGGTGATCGCCTTGACGATCTTGGCTTCCTGGCGCTCGAAGTTCTCGGCGTTCGCCGCGCCGCGCACGTCGCAGCCCCCGCGCACCGTAATGGGGTTGCCCGAGCGGTCGTTGTTGAAGGTGCAGCCGGCGACCTGGTCCCCTGTGGTGGAGAAGTAGTTGAGCACATTGAACGACGCGAGCTTCAGCGAGCCCTTGACGTCCTTCGGGCTCGCCGGGCGCTCGCCGGTAAAGGCCACCGGCTGGACGGCGCCGGCGTTGGCGGGCGTCAGTTCCGTGAGCGGCTGGAACTTCCAGGCGGTGTTGCGGTAGTCGAGCACGACGGGCGAGGTGAACTTGGCGTTCGACGTCACCCGGACCGGCTGGTCCACGGTGAGGTACGGAAGCGGCTTGCCGCGGTTGGCGTCGTTGAAGAAGTTCGTCGTCGCGCCGTCGTCGAGCGCGATCCGGCGGGCGGCGTTGTCCGCGGCGATGGCGGCGTTCTCCGGCGTTCCCGGTGCCGCGGCCTCGGTGGGCTGCAGCAGCGGTGTGGTGCCGGCGGCGAGGGTGATTTCGCCGTACTGGTTGAGCGCGTAGTTGTCGGTGACCGTGAAGTCGCCGGCGGGCTGGAAGAGCATGCCCTCGTAGGCTTCGCGTGCGGCGTCGGTGGCGGGCAGCGGCAGTGCCGCGGCCTTGACCTCCTCGGCCGGTTCGGCGAGCTTCGTGGTTCCACCGGCCGCGACGGTGAGCTGGGTCAGGCCGAAGAACTCGCCGGCCGTTCCGGTGACCTCGACGAAGTCGCCGGCGGCAACGGAGCCGACGGTGGCCGGGGAGTAGACGAAGATGGCGTCCGAGGCGTTCTGCCCCTCGGCCGCTGAGGTTCCCGCGGTCTGCAGGTAGAAGCCGGCGAGACCGCCGGTGGGGTAGGCGGCGGTGACCTTGCCGCGGGTCGTCACCGTGGTCCCCTTGAGCGGGGTTTCGGTGCCCGTGCCCTGGATCTCGCGGATGGGGACGACCTGCCCCGGTACCGGAGGTTCGACCGGCGGATCCACGGGAGGCGGCGTCGCCGTCCCGGTGGAGTTGGTGGGCGTCACCGTCGTCGCCAGGGTGAAGTCGGTGGCGTTGCTGTTGGTGTCGGCACCGTTGGTGCGGTTCATCGAGCTCTGTCCGCCGCTCGGGCCGGTCGCCCGAGCGCCCTCGAAGGTGTTGGAGGTCCCGTAACCCAGCAGGTCCACCACTGCGGCGTGGCCGACGACGGACTCGGTGGGCAGCGGGTTCACGGTGGTGGCCTGGCGGGCCAGGAGGATCGTGCCGGAGCTTCCGCTGGTGTTGATTGAGCCCTTGATGTCCGGAGCGGGGAGGGCCTGGCCGGCCGTTCCATTGCTCGAGCCCTGTACCAGGAAGTACCCCTTGGCGGGGATGGTGCCGGTCAGTGGAGTAATGCCGGTGGGTGCGGCGGTGCCGGTCGCGGACCGGTACTGCAGGGACCACCCGTCGACGGTGACGGGGGCATTGGTGGGGTTGTACAGCTCAACGAACTTGTTGACGTACGGCGCGCCGGTGCTGCCGCCTGTCACATACGCTTCGTTGATGACGACGCCGCCCGTGCTGGCCGGGGTCGTTTCCTCGGCGCTTGCCGGGAGTGCTGCTGCGGGCGCGGCGAGCAGTCCCACCGTCAGCACCGAGCACAGCGCGCCTTTCCATGGCGAATTGATCATTCGGTAGAACTCTCCTTGAGACTGGCTGGTGTTCAGCCGGTGAGTCCGCGGGCCCGCACTGATGGTCCGGACGGCGGTTGGTGATGGCTTAGACAGTATGGGTCACCTGTGACATGCGTGACTAGTGATAATCCAACCAACCAAGGATGAACAAGAGGTGACCTCCGGGGAAGGGGCGGGGAGGCAATTACTGGACTTTTCGCGGAGCGTATTGACAGTGCACGCCGCCCGTCGCAGCGAGTTGGCAGGTAACCACGCCATGGCTCCTCTGAAGGGTGGTGAGCTGCAGTTTCGGGGGGAAGGTGGGAGCGGGACGCGACGCCGACCGCCCCTGCGTCGAGTTGGCAGGTAACCACGCTTTGGGGCGGGCAAAGGGTGGTGAGCTGCAATTTCGGCGGAATCCGACCCATGAAAAAAGGAACGGCCCCGGCTGCTGCCGGGACCGTTCCTTCAGGGAGCGGAAGGTAAGGGATTCGAACCCTTGAGACGGGGTAACCGCCCACTGGTTTTCAAGACCAGCTCCTTCGGCCGCTCGGACAACCTTCCCCACTGAGTAGTGTTTCATGGGAACCTGCCCCACCCAAATCCCAAATCGAACGGAGAACGCCCGTGAAAGCAGTCGTCATCCGCGGTCCGGGAGGACCGGAAATGCTCGAACTGCGGGAGGTTCCGGACCCGGAACCGAAGCCGGGCGAGGTGGTGATCGACGTCGTCGCCGCCGGCCTGAACCGGGCCGACGTGCAGCAGCGCCGCGGGGTCTACCCTCCGCCGCCCGGTGCCTCCGAATACCCGGGCCTCGAGGTCTCCGGCAGGATCTCCGACCCGAACGGATCCGCCCTTCCCGCCGGCACCGAAGTGGTGGCGCTGCTCTCCGGCGGAGGCTACGCGGAGAAGGTCGCTGTGCCGGCCGGCCAGGTCCTGGGGGTGCCGGACGGAGTGGGGTTGGTCGAGGCCGCCGCCCTCCCGGAGACCGCGGCCACGGTGTACTCGAACCTGTTCTCGACGGCGGGCCTTAAGGCCGGGGAGACCGTGCTGATCCACGGAGGCGCCGGCGGTATCGGCACCATGGCCATCCAGCTCGCCAGGGCCTTCGGCGCAGTGCCGCTGGTGACCGCGGGGTCGCCGGACAAGCTGCGGCTGGCGGCGTCCCTTGGTGCGGCCGCCACCATCAACTACCGCGAGCAGGACTTCGTCGAAGAGGTCCGGGCGGCGACCGGAGGCGCGGGCGCCGACGTGATCCTCGACGTCGTCGGGGCGAGGTACCTGGAGCGGAACATCCAGGCGCTCGCCGTCGGCGGCCGCCTCGTGGTGATCGGCCTGCAGGGTGGCGCGACGGCCGAGGTGAACCTTGGAGCCCTGATGACCAAGCGGGCCAGCATCGCCGGATCCACCCTGCGGGTCCGGCCGCCGAAGCAAAAGGCGGAGATCATGGCCGCCGTGGAACGGGAGGTCTGGCCGCTGGTCGCGGCCGGACGCGTACGGCCCCTGGTGGGCCGCACCTTCCCCCTCGCCGAGGCTGCCGCCGCCCATGAGTACTTCGATTCCGGAGATCATACGGGCAAGATCCTCCTGACCATCTAGTCAACCTCCGCAGGGACGATAAGCATGCTTCCTTCGGTGCGGCGGATGTGCGACCCTTGAGGCGTCCAATCGGACCGAGGAGGAAACGAATGACATCCAGTGCCAACGACGACGCGGGTCAGGACAAGAGTGGCCTGGCGAAGGCCGCGGACAGCTTCACCGAAAACCTTGCGGACCAGGTTCCCGACGGCGTCGACAGCGGCCCCCAGGACACGGCCAACGAGGGAGAAGACCCCCGCACGCACACCCATGCTTCCCTGAGCGAAGGGTCGAACGCGCGGGACAACGACGGCCGCTGAGGCCGGACCGCTCACCGCACCGGCGGTGCCCTTCGGCGACGAAAGCCCCGTCGGTGCCTTGAGATGTGACGTGCACCTCAGTAGGTTGCTACCTTCGTGTGCATCACACCACTCGTATTCCAAGGGAGCATCATGAGTGAGAAGCACAACGGGGCGCACGGGCACAAAGGTGTGCTCGTGACTGACCCCGATCTTCCGCCCACCGCGATCGATCCAGCGGTGGCCGATGCGGAGGACCGCCGGTGGACACCGGCTAAAATCGCCATCTGGCTGGGCATCGCCCTGCTGGGCGGCATCGCGTGGGTCATGCTGGCCATCGTCCGCGGTGAGACGGTCAACGCCATCTGGTTCGTCTTCGCGGCGGTCAGCACCTACCTCATCGCCTACCGGTTCTACTCCAAGTTCATCGAGCGCAAACTGCTGCAGCCCGATGACCGCCGGGCCACCCCCGCCGAGTACAAGGCGGACGGCAAGGATTACGTGGCCACCGACCGCCGAGTGCTCTACGGACACCACTTCGCGGCAATCGCCGGCGCCGGCCCGCTCGTCGGTCCGGTCCTCGCCGCCCAGATGGGCTACCTCCCCGGCACGTTGTGGATCATCGTCGGGGTGATCCTCGCCGGCGCGGTGCAGGACTACCTCGTCATGTTCTTCTCAATGCGCCGCGGCGGCCGCTCGCTGGGCCAGATGGCCCGCGAGGAACTCGGCGTCATCGGCGGGACGGCGGCGCTGCTCGCGACCCTGACCATCATGATCATCATCGTGGCCATCCTCGCCCTGGTCGTCGTGAACGCCCTCGGCGAGAGCCCGTGGGGCGTGTTCTCGGTCTCCATGACCATCCCCATCGCGCTGTTCATGGGCGTCTACCTGCGCTTCATTCGGCCGGGCAAGGTCACAGAGGTCTCCCTGATCGGCTTCGCCTTGCTGATGCTCGCCATCGTCGCCGGCGGCTGGATCGCCGAAACGGAATGGGGCGTCGCGCTCTTCACCCTCGACCGCGTCACCATCGCGTGGGGCATCATCATCTACGGGTTCATCGCCGCGGTCCTGCCGGTCTGGCTGCTCCTTGCACCCCGTGACTACCTGTCGACCTTCATGAAGATCGGCACGATCGTGCTGCTGGCCGTGGCCATCATCATCACCCGCCCCGAGATCAGCGTTCCCGCCATCAGCGAGTTCGCCGCAACGGGCACGGGCCCGGTGGTCCCCGGCCCGCTCTTCCCCTTCCTGTTCGTCACCATCGCCTGCGGTGCCCTCTCCGGCTTCCACGCTCTGATCTCCTCGGGGACGACGCCGAAACTGATCGAGAAGGAACGCCAGGCCCGCTTTATCGGCTACGGGGGCATGCTCATGGAGTCCTTCGTCGCGATCATGGCGCTCGTTGCGGCCCTGTCGATCGACCGGGGCATCTACTTCGCCATGAACACCTCTGCGGCGGCCACCGGAGGCACCGTCGAGGGCGCCGTCGCCTTCGTCAACGGCCTGGGCCTGACCGGAGTGAACCTCGCCCCCGAGGCGCTGACCTCACTGGCCGGCAACGTCGGTGAGGAATCGATTGTCTCCCGCACCGGCGGGGCGCCCACCCTTGCCGTCGGCATTGCCCAGATCATGCAGGGCCTGTTCGGCGGATCGGGAGCCATGGCGTTTTGGTACCACTTCGCCATCATGTTCGAGGCGCTGTTCATCCTGACCGCCGTCGACGCCGGAACCCGCGTGGCGCGGTTCATGCTGCAGGACAGCATCGGCAACTTCATCCCCCGCTTCCGCGACACCTCGTGGCGGGTCGGGGCATGGGTCTGCACGGCGATCATGGTCGCCGGCTGGGGCGCGATCCTCATCATGGGTGTCACCGATCCGCTCGGCGGCATCAACACCCTGTTCCCGCTGTTCGGCATCGCCAACCAGCTGCTGGCCGCCATCGCGCTCGCGGTGTGCATGGCGATCTGCGCGAAGAAGGGGGCCTTCAAGTACCTGTGGATCCCCGCGCTTCCGCTGGCCTTCGCCGCAGTGGTGACCATTTCGGCGTCGTTCCTGAAGATCTTCTCCCCGGTGCCCGCCATCGGCTACTGGGCGCAGCACAACGCGTTCAAGGACGCCCTCGCCGCTGGTGAGGAGAGCTTCGGCAACGCCCCGACGGTTGAGGCGATGGAGAAGGTGGTGACCAACACCTTCATCCAGGGCACCCTGTCCATCGTCTTCGTGACGCTGGCGATCATTGTGATCATCACGGCGATCCTCGCCACGATTCGGGCCTACCGCAACGGTGGGGGCGACGAGACGGAGGACGCTCCGGTGCCTTCACGCATCTACGCGCCGGCCGGTCTGATCCCGACCCCGCCCGAGAAGGAGCTGGAGGCGAAGTGGAACGCGCTCGGGCCGGTCAAGCGCCCGGCAAGGTCCGGTCACTGATGAGCACCGGAACTGCCCTCGGCAGGGCACGGGACGCGGCACGCGGGGTGGCGTGGTTCTTCAAGGGCGTGATGGGCGAGAACGCCTACGCGGCGTACCTTGAACACCACGAGGCGTCGCACTGCTCCGAGCCGCCCATGACTGAGCGGCAGTTCTGGCGGGACCGGACGGACCGCCAGGACGCCAACCCCGAGGGGCGCTGCTGCTAGGCGCCCCCGAAAGACCGGACCGGCCGGAGATGCCCTTGGGGGGACATCTCCGGCCGGTCCTTTTTTCATTGGGCGGCACGCGCGGAGCCGGCGGCGTCACCAGCGCCCCTCCGGCCGCCCGTGAGAACATAAACCCATGACCGAACAGCAGCCAGGCAGTTCTTCATCCGGTGTGCCCACCCCCGGGCCTGTGCCCTCCCCCGGGAACGCACCCGCCGATGCGCCCTCCGCGCCGCCGCCCGCCCCCGGTGCGGGGAAGTTCGCCGCGGACACGCTGGGTTCGGGCCGGGCATCGCTCGCCGACCTCGTTGACCAGCCGGCCAAGGTCATGCGCATTGGGACGATGCTGAAGCAGCTGCTCGAGGAGGTGCGCTCCGCACCGCTCGACGACGCCGGCCGCACCCGCCTCGCCGAAATCCACGAACGCTCGGTCAAGGAACTCGAGGATGGTCTTGCCCCTGAATTGGTGCAGGAACTCCACCGCATCAACCTGCCCTTCGAGGAGGATTCCGTCCCCACCGACGCAGAGCTGCGGGTGGCCCAAGCGCAGCTCGTCGGCTGGCTCGAGGGGCTCTTCCACGGTATCCAGGCGGCCCTTGCGGCTCAGCAGATGGCCAACCAGCAGCTTGCCGCCAAGCTCCAGCTCCGTCAGCTTCCGCCCGGTACCGTCATCGCCCCCGGCGTCGTCGTCGGCGAGGACGGGGAACCCGTGCGGGCCCCCGGCAAGCAGGCACCGGCGGACCCGGAGCATCGCGGGCCCGGCCAGTACCTCTAGCGGGCGATGGGACTGTTTGCTGCGGCCCGGCAGGGCCGCAAGGATGACGCCGATCTGGGGAACGGCGTGTGGCGCCGCGCCCATGACCGGTTCCGCCGCGGCCTCGACCGGTACCACCAGATCCTTGAGGGCGTCGAGGACGACGACGTGTACAACGAACTCGTCGCCGTCGCCAACCAGCTGGGGGACCTGCTGCCGCGGGTGCGCGCCGTGTGCGCCCGGGCGCAGGCGCAGTGGCCCAGCGAGGGCCTCGATATCCCCGGCGCCGTAATTGCGGTCCATCGGGCCCTTTCCCGCGCCGGCAATACCCTTGCCACGACGGCGGAGGCCGCGGCCATGACGCGCCTGGACGGGGAGCGGTGGGGCGTGGCCTCGGCCGGGCTCGACAACGTGCGGCGCCGGGCGGAACTTGTGGTCGAGGATGTGCTCGAAGCCGAACGCCAGCTTCCGGGCTAGGCCGACTGCAAGTGCTAAGGGTGCTGAAGATTGACGTTGTGAAATGGATGCCCGGTGTGGTTAGTTGTTTCCCTATGACTACATCACCAGAACTGAAATTCAACGACGGACTTTCGATCCCCCAGCTCGGCTTTGGCGTGTGGCAGGTTGAAGACGATACGGCCGAGAAGGTGGTGGGCCAGGCATTCCAGGCCGGCTACCGCCACATCGACACCGCGAAGATCTACGGGAACGAAGCCGGGGTAGGACGCGCGATCGCGGCCTCGGGCATCCCCACCGAAAATCTGTTCATCACGACCAAACTCTGGAACTCCGACCAGGGCTACGAAAGCACCCTTGCGGCGTTCGATAAGTCAATGGAGAAGCTGGGCCTCGAAACCCTCGACCTGTACCTGATCCACTGGCTCCAGCCGAAGCAGGGCAAGTACCTCGACACCTGGAAGGCGCTCATCGAGCTGCAGGAGCAGGGGCGCGTGCGCAGCATCGGCGTCTCCAACTTCACCATCGAGGCGCTGCAGGAGATCATCGACGAGACCGGCGTCGTGCCGGTCATCAACCAGGTCGAGTCCCACCCTTACTTCAGCCAGCCCGAGCTCCGGGCCTTCCACGCGGAGAAGGGCATCCTGCACCAGGCCTACTCGCCGCTGGGCTCCGGCAAGGGCCTCCTCGAGGACCCGGTGCTGAAGGACATCGCCGGCAAGCACGGCGCGACCCCCGGGCAGGTTGTCCTGGCCTGGCACCTCGCCCTCGGCAATGTCGTGATCCCCAAGACGGTCACCGAGTCCCGCATCGCGGAGAACTGGGACGCACTCGACGTACAGCTCGCCGACGAGGACATCGAGGCGATCTCAGCGCTCGACAAGGGCGAAGCGGGCCGTATCGGCTCCGACCCTGCAACGGCGGACTTCGCCTGATTCCGGTCAGGCGCCGCGCGTCGGCCAAGTCCGCGCGTAGCTCCGTCGGCTAAGCCGCAGGAAGGGACGCTGTCCCTCAGAGGAAGGCCACCCGGCCCGCCGGGTGGCCTTCCTGCGTCCGGAACTGTGGGGCGTCCGACAGTGCCCCTGATGCGCTCCGGCCAGGCCGGGTCCGCGATGAGCTGAAGCCAGCGCGCCCCGGCCGGGGCTGCGTCAGGTCCCGGCCGAGGCGAGCGCCGGCACGGCGAGGAGCACCGGCAGCTGCCATTCCTCGGCCGGCTCCAGCTCGATGGCGACATGGTGGTGCGGTGCGTCCCGCCCCACAAGGATTGGGCGCATCGTCCTGCCGTACACGCTTCGCAGCGGGACCAGCTGCCGCAGCGGCTCGGCCGCACCGGGCAGGGCCGAGGCGAGCACCCAGAACCGCCCCGGCGGGACATTGACGAACGCGAAGGTATCGACGCCGTCGAGTAGTGAACTGGTCACGGGCCGGCCCTTCGCGGAGGGTGTGGTGAACAGCCCCACGTACAGGGCGGGGTTGGGTCCGACGGCGTCCCTGGCCGCGCGGCTCAGGACGGTCACCCCGGAGATGGTTCCTCCGCTGGTGAGTCCGGTGGGCAGGTGGAGCGGACGCGGTGGATGGTCCGCGAGGATGTGGGGCAGCACCCGGAAGCGCCCGGGACTGTACCCGACGCCCTCGGCGAAACGCCGGCTGAAGGTGCCCAGCGAGGTGAAGCCGACCTCGAAGCAGATGTCGCGCACCGGCTCTCCGCTGGTGAGCAGCAGGGTCTTGGCGCGTTCGAAGCGCAATTGGGCAAGGTAGCGTCCCGGCGGCACTCCCACGACGGATTCGAAGAGGCGCACGAGGTGGGATGGGCTGTACCCGACGTGGTCGGCGACGTCGCCGAGGGAGATGGGATCGGACGACTTGGCGCCGAGGAACTGGGCGGCGGTCAGCGCTGCGCCGTCGATGGTGTTTCGAGTCTTTTCCACATCAGCTCCCGCAGTCGATGATCCCTCCAACACCGCCGGGCGTAAAGGCGTTTCCCTGAGGACGTGATCGCGGGAGCGGATACAGAAAACCCCGCGGCTTCGTCGAAGCGCGGGGTTCCGGTGGAGCCTCCTGCCAGAGTCGAACTGGCGACCTTCTCATTACGAGTGAGACGCTCTACCGACTGAGCTAAGGAGGCACGCTTCATGAGCCGGACCGATTGGTCCCTCAATCCACAAGAAGCAACTCTATAAGAGCCTGCGCCCGGTGGTCAAAAGCGCACCCACCTGCGCCCGGTCCTGCCCTTTCAGCAGCGGACCCCGTCCTCGGGGACGGCGCCCTCAAGGAAGTAGCTGTCGACGATGTCCAGGATGCAGTCGTTGGAACGGCCATAGGCCGTGTGCCCCTCGCCCTCCCAGGTCACATGGATGGCCGACTCGAGCTGATCCGCCAGGGCCAGCGACCACTCGTAGGGGGTGGCGGGGTCCCCGGTGGTCCCGATCACCAGGAGCGGGTCGGCCCCCGGGGCGCTGGCGGGCGCCGGTTCGCGCACAGGCCCGTACTTCCACGGCTCGCAGGTCAGCCCTCCGTAGGCGAGAAGCTCACCGAAGGTCGGTGAGGCCGCCACCAGCTCCGCCTCGTCGCGGCGCAGCTGCTCGGGGTCCGTCACCATCGGGTAATCGAGGCAGTTCACGGAGAGGAAGGCGTCGGTCGCATTGGTGCTGTAGGTGCCGTCGGCTTCCCGCTCGAACGAGAGATCCGCAAGGTACATCATGTCGGTGTAGTCGCCCTCAAGGGCGGTGGTCAGCGCGTCGGTGAGCGTCGGCCAGCTCGAGTCGTCGTACAGGGGAAGGATGAAGCCCTGCACGAAGCTGCCGATGGTGACGAGGCGCCCGTCCTCGGCCGGCTTCGGCTCCTCCTTGACCGCGGTGAAGAGGTTCTGGACGGCGGCCACGCCGGCGTCGACGTCACCGGGCAGCGGGCAGCCCTCCCGGGCCTGGCAGTCGGCGACATAGGCACGCAGGGCCTTCTCGAAGGCTGCCGCCTGCGCGAGCGTCACCTGCTCATTGCTGAGGGCCGGGTTCAGGGCGCCGTCGAACACGAGGCGGCCGGAACGCTCGGGGAACAGCCCGGCATAGGCGGCGCCCAGCAGGGTGCCGTAGGAGAAGCCGAGGTAGTTGAGCTTGGGGTCCCCGACCAGGGCCCTGAGGATGTCCATGTCGCGTGCGGCGCTGTTGGTGTCGACGAAGCCGAGCAGCTCTCCGGTCCGCTCCGCGCACAGGTCGGCAAACTCCCGGGCCTCGGCGCGCAGCAGCTCGAGCGCTTCCTCGTCGGGAGTGTCGGGCGGAATGAACTCCTCGCGGGCGGCGTCCTGCTCCTTATCGGTGCGGCACTCGACCGCCGTGGAACGGTTGACCCCGCGCGGGTCGAACCCGAGGATGTCGTAGTCCGCACGGACCCGGTCGCTGGCCACCCGCTGCAGGGCGTCCCGCACGATGTTGTACCCGGATCCACCCGGGCCGCCGGGGTTGACCAGGATCGTCCCCTGCGGCTCGCCCTTCGTCGCGTCGGCGCGGATTGCCGCGATCTCGATGGTCGCCCGTCCCGGGTCGCTGTAGTCAAGGGGAACCTCGACCCGGGCGCAGGCGAAGTCCTCCTCGCACGGCTCCCACTCCACCTCCTGGCTGTAGAAGGGCTCAAGGCCGGCCGGGACGTCACCGATCGCGTCCGGGTCCGCCGTCACGACTCCGGTGTCCGGGGCCTTGTCCGCCGACGGCCCGGGCAGCAGCGTGCAGCCCGAGAGCAGGAGGGCGGCGGCTGCGCCCGAGGCCACCCAGCGGCGCAGCCGGCGCAGGCCTGGAGCGGTCTTCGGGCTCACGAGGCGAGGTCCTTCCGGGACAGGAGGCCGACGGCCATCGCCTCGATCGCCAGCAGCGGTGAGACGTTGGTGCTGACGAGGCGTTCGCGCACCTCGTTGATCGTGTCGATGCGCCGCAGGGTGTCCTCCGCCGATTCCCGCCGCGCGAAGGCCTCGAGCTCGGGGCGCAGCGGTTCATTGACGAGGTCTCGGCCGCTGGAGACCTGGAGCATCAGCACATCCCGGTAGAAGGAGATCAGGTCGGTCAAGGCGCGGTCGAAGTAGTCGTTCTTCGACCGCTTGGCCCGCCGCGTCTGGTCCTCTTCGAGGCGCTTGACCTGGCTGCGCATCGAGGGGGGAAGGGTTCCCGATTCCGGTGCGCCCAGGGCGGTGAGCAGTGCGGCACGCTCGGAGGCGTCGCGCTGCTCGAAGGAACTCTGCGCCTCCGCCTCGGCAAGTTTCACCAGGTCGGCTGCGGCCTGCATGGCCCCGGAGACCGAGCGCAGGGTCAGCGGCAGCCGCACAATCTGGTTGCGGCGCTCGCGGGCGCCGTCGTCGGTGGCGAGGCGCTTGGCGACACCGATATGGCTCTGGGCGGCCCGTGCCGCCGCCTCCGCTGTGGCCGGGTCGATCCCGTCGCGGTGCACCAGCAGGTCCGCGACGTCGCGCACGGGGGGCAGGCGCAGGCTCACGCTGCGGCAGCGCGAGCGGATCGTCACCAGGACGTCGCCCGGGCTCGGGGCGCACAGCAGCCAGATGGTCCGCGGGGGCGGTTCCTCGATGGCCTTCAGCAGCACGTTGGTGCTGCGTTCCTGCATGCGGTCGGCGTCCTCGACGATGATCACGCGCCACCGGCCGGTCGAGGGCTTGTCCTGGGCCTTGCGCACCAGCTCCCGCGCCTCGTCAATGGTGATGGTGACCTTCTCGGTCGTGACGTTGGTCAGGTCGGCGTGCGAGCCGGCGAGCACGGTGCGGCAGGACTTGCAGGTGCCGCAGCCACGCTCCGCCACGTCCCGGTCGCACAGCAGGGCCGCGGCGAACGCCCGCGCCGCGTTTGAACGGCCGGAGCCGGGCGGGCCGGTGAACAGCCAGGCGTGCGTGGGCGCGCCGGACCGGGAGGCCCGCTGCAGCTGCTCCACCACGGGTTCCTGCCCGCGCAGGTCGGTCCAGACGCTCACGCGAGGCGCTCCCGGACGGCGGTCAGCACGCGCTGGGCGAGGTCGCCGACGGGCGAGGCGGCGGGGAGCACCAGGTAGCGGGCGGGGTCGCGGTCGGCCGCCTCGAGGAACGCGCTGCGGATCCGCGCGTGGAAGTCGTCGGGCTCGGACTCCATCCGGTCCTCGGGGGCATCGCCCGCGGTGCGCCGGTTGCGGCCCTCCCGCGGCTCCACATCGAGCAGCACCGTGAGGTCCGGCCGGAGCCCCTCGACCGCCCACAGGTTGAGGTCCTCGACATCCCGGGCGCCCAGCCCGCGTCCGGAGCCCTGGTAGGCCACGGAGGAGTCGATGTACCGGTCGCAGACGACGACGTCGCCGCGCCGCAGGGCGGGCAGGATCACCTGCTGCACGTGGGCCGCGCGCGAGGCGGCGAACAGCAGCGCTTCGGTCCGGGCGTCAATCTCGCCGTGCCCGTGTTCGAGCACCAGGGCGCGCAGCTTTTCGCCCACCGGCGTCCCGCCGGGCTCGCGGGTCCTCACCACGGGGACGCCGTCGGCCTCCAGCGCCCGGCACAGTGCGCCCACCTGGGTCGACTTGCCCGCGCCGTCGCCGCCCTCGAAAGCAATAAAGAGCCCCGGCAGCGGATGCGGATTCGACAGAGTCACACGCCCAGCCTACCGAGTGCCGCCCCCACTTGCCGACGCCGCCGGTGCGGCAGGGATCAACCCTCCGGGCTACCCTTTCCCCATGGCTAATTCCGACCCCGATCTGGCTCCCGATACCGTCGTCGTCGCGGCAGGCAGGCCCGCCCGGGAGCATGACGCCCCGGCCAACCCGCCGCTGGTGCTGTCGACGACCTTCCACGAGACCCGGGCGCCGGAGCCGGGCGACCGGGTTTATGGGCGCATGTCCAACCCGAGCTGGGACCCCTTCGAAGAGGCTCTGGGCCGGCTAGAGGCCGCAGCCCTCCCGGCCCTGGTGTTCAGCTCCGGGCTCGGGGCCGCAGCCGCGGCGCTGTCCCTCGTGCCGGCCGGGGGCACCGTGATCATGCCACGCCACGCCTACGCCGGTTCGGTCAGTCTCGCCACGGCCGAGGCAGCCTCCGGCAGGTTCACCCTTCGCACCGTTGACATCGCCGACACCGATGCCGTCCTGCGGGAGATCGACGCGCTGCCCGCCTCACCGGCAGGCATGCTCTGGCTGGAGAGCCCCACCAACCCCATGCTCGAGGTGGCCGAGACCGCGCGCCTGGCCGACGCCGCGCGCGCCGCCGGAGCGCTCGTCGTCTCCGACAACACCTTCAACACCCCGCTGCTCTCCCGGCCGCTGGAAACCGGGGCCGACGTGGTGCTGCACTCGGTGACCAAGTACCTGTCGGGCCACTCCGACGTCGTCCTGGGGGCGCTCGCCACCTCCGATCCTGGCCTGCGCGAGCGGCTGCTGGCCCACCGGACCCTGCACGGCGCCGTCGCCGGTCCCTTCGAGGTGTGGCTGGCCCTGCGCGGGCTGCGCACCCTGGCGGTGCGGATGGAGCGGGCGCAGGCCAACGCGGCCGAACTCGCCGGCCGGCTCGCCGGCCACCCGGCGGTCGACCGCGTCCGTTTCCCCGGACTGCCGCAGGATCCAGGCCACGAACGGGCCAAGGCGCAGCTGAGCGGGTTCGGGGCCATCGTCTGCATCGAGCCCGCCGGGGGAGTCGAAGCCGCAGAGGCGCTGGTCGGGGCGGTGCGCCTGTGGCTGCCGGCAACCTCACTCGGCGGGGTTGAATCCCTCATCGAACGCCGGCGCCGCCAGCCCGGGGAGCCCGCCACGGTCCCCGAGGCCCTCGTGCGGCTCTCGGTGGGTATCGAAAATGTCGAAGATCTGTGGGCGGACCTCGAAAACGCGCTCAAGGCATCCCAGCGGCTAAGCTAACTCCGTGGGTATCATCCTGACTTTCGAGTTCTACCTGTACCTCGTTCTTGGCTACGTTGCGCTGGGTCTCGAGCTGTGGGCCTTTGCCGACTGCGTGCGGCGCCCGGCGGCGTCCTTTGAGGCGACCCTCAAGCGCACCAAGGGCTTCTGGATGGCCATCACCGGCGGCGCCGTGGTCGTCGGCATCTTCAGCGCACTCAGCCCGGGATTCGGCCTGTTCAAGCTGGTCGCCGTCGTCGCCGCGTGCGTCTACCTCGCCGACGTGAAACCGGCCGTCAGCGAGATCCGCGGCCGCGGCAACCAGGGCCCCTACGGCCCCTGGTAAAGCGCTGCGGGAAGTAAAATCCAGCGGGCATCCACCTGCCCTTACGCTGCCCGCCGAGCGGTGTCGGCCGGCTCGACGGCGCTCCACGCCACGGTGATCTCGCCGAGGCGCCAGCGGGACGGCGAGTCGAGCAGGGGCCAGCCGGCCTTCGCCAGCACCGCGCACATCGCCGTCCACCGCTGGCGTGCCCCGAAGGCGGCCAGCGGAGCCGCATCAAGCCAGGCCCGGTCCATCGCGAGCAGGAAGCGGTGAACGTTTTCGCCGGGAACATTGCGGTGGATCAGGGCCTTTGGAAGGCGTTCGGCGACGTCGGAGGGCAGGGTGAAGGACCCGAAGCGCATGGAGATGCTCAGCGACACCGGGCCGTGCCGGTCGATGGCGGCCCAGGTTGACCGCCTGCCGATCTCATCGCACGTCCCGTCGATGAACAGCCCGTCCTCCGAGAGCCGGGACCGTACCGTGTCCCAGTGCGCCAGGTAGTCCTCCTCGTCGTACTGGCGGAGCACATTGAATGCACGCACCAGTACGGGGCGGCGCCCGGGCACCGGTACTTCGAAACCGCCCTGGCGGAAGCTGAGGCCCGCCCGCTCCAGCGGCCGCGCCGCCTCGACCCGGGCCGGGTCGATCTCGATGCCGATCAGTTCGCTGTCGGGGCGCACCGGGCGCAGCCGGCCGAACAGTTCGACGGCGGTCACCGGTGCTGCGCCGTAGCCGAGGTCGACGACGAGGGGGTCCTCCGCGCGGCGCAGGCGCCACGCCTGCGGCCCGGCCAGCCACCGGTCGACCCGACGGAGCCGGTTGGGATTCGTTGTTCCGCGTGTGATGCTGCCCATGGGTTTCCCGGCGCGGAGGTGAAAGTGCACCGTCCAAGGGTACTCGCACCGCCGGCGCCCGGATGCCCGCCGGCGCGGGATACGGCAGACTAGGACCCATGACTTCTCACAAACTGATTCTGCTGCGCCATGGACAGAGCGAGTGGAACGAAAAGAACCTGTTCACCGGCTGGGTCGACGTGGCACTGACGGAGAAGGGCCGGAAGGAAGCGATCCGCGGCGGTGAACTCCTCGTCGAGGAGGGTCTCCTCCCTGACATCGTCTACACCTCGCGGCAGAAGCGCGCGATCATCACGGCCAACCTCGCCCTCGAGGCCGCGGACCGCACCTGGATCGACGTCAAGCGCAACTGGCGCCTCAACGAGCGCCACTACGGCGCCCTCCAGGGCAAGGACAAGGCTCAGACCCTCGCCGAGTTTGGCGAAGACCAGTTCATGCTGTGGCGCCGCTCCTACGACACCCCGCCGCCCCCGCTCGAGGACTCCAGCGAGTACTCCCAGAGCAACGATCCGCGGTACGCGGACCTCGGCGAGGACCTGCCCCGCACCGAGTGCCTCAAGGATGTCCTCGACCGGTTCCTTCCGTACTGGGAGTCGGACATCAGCAAGGACCTGCTGGCCGGCAAGACGGTGCTCGTCGCCGCGCACGGCAACTCGCTGCGCGCCCTCGTGAAGCACCTGGACGGGATCAGCGACAAGGACATCGCCGCCCTGAACATCCCCACGGGCATCCCGCTGGTGTACGAACTTGACGAGAACCTCACCCCGATCAAGGCCGGAGGCACCTACCTCGACGCCGAGGCCGCCGCTGCCTCAATCCAGGCCGTGGCCAACCAGGGCAAGCACTAGGCACCGCAGCTTGAACCACCGGAGCTTAAACGCGACGGCGGCTTCCTTCCGGAAGCCGCCGTCGTCGTCTGTTGAGTTCGCGCCGCTCAGTTGAGCGGGGCGCTGGGCTGCCACTCGCCGGTGACGAGGTAGGTGACCTTGCGGGCCACGGAGACCCCGTGGTCGGCGAAGCGCTCGAAGTACCGGCTGGCGAGGGTGACGTCAACGGTGGTCGGCGCCGTCTCGTTCCAGTCGGCGGCGGCGACGGCCTTAAACACTCCTGCGTGAAGCTCGTTCACCCGGGCGTTGGCGGCGTTGATCTCGTTGGTGAGGTCGAGGTTCCGCGTCTCCAGCAGCTCGGTGACCTTGCCGGCGATCTGGATGTCCAGGACGGCAAGCTCATCGAAGGTCGGGCGGATCTTCTCGGGGATGACGTGGGCCGGGTACCGCAGGCGCGCCAGCTGGGCAACGTGACGGGCCAGATCGCCCATCCGCTCGAGGGAGGCGCTCATGCGCAGGGCCCCGACGATCATGCGCAGGTCGCTGGCCACCGGCCCCTGCAGCGCGAGAATGTCGATCGCCCGCTCGTCGAGGGAGTTCTGCAGGAAGTCGATGCGGGCATCGGCCGCGATCACTTCCTGGGCAAGCTCGGTATCGGCACCCTGGAAAGCGCTGTTGGCTTTTTGGATGGCCTCCGACACCAGCTGCGAGATCTCAATCAGTTCCTCGCCAATCTGGTGGAGTTCGGCCTGAAAAACCTTACGCACGTGGGCGTCCTTTCCGTTGGAAGTTTCTACTCACCTGCGGGAACAGGTCCGCGGGCCAGCTTTTCAGCCCCTCATGAACGTTCGCGCAGCTTTAGGTGAACGTTAGTTGAACCACCCGCCTATTGCCACCGGATGCGGGTCCGGCCGGGATTCCAGCGCATAAGCTATGACCGTGGACCCCGTACTGCTCAGCCTGGTCACCGGGCTCGTCGGCCTGGCCCTTGGCGTGTTCGGGATGCTGGCCTACCGGGCCAGCGAGGCCAAGCACAGCCAGCTGCTATTCGATGACGAGCCGACCCTGCCGGAGGGTGCGGCGGAGGTGCTCTCCATCATCGGACGCGCCTACGTGATCGTCGACGCCATCGACGGCGTCGTCCGCGCCAGTCCCGCGGCCTACGCCTTCGGGCTCGTCAGGGGACACACGGTGGTGCACGAGGAACTGCTGAACCTGACGGCGCGCGTCCGCCGTGATGGCGTGATCGAGCAGGAGCAGCTCGAACTGCCGCGCGGCCCGCTGGGCAAGGGCACCATCATCCTGCAGGTGCGCGTCGCCTCCCTCGGCGCCGAGTACATCCTGATCCTGGCCGACGACCGGACCGAGATCACGCGCACCGAGGAAATCCGCAACGACTTCGTCGCCAACGTCTCGCATGAACTGAAGACCCCGGTGGGCGCCATTTCCCTGCTGGCCGAGGCCATCGACGACGCCGCCGAGGACGAGGTGGCGGTCCGCCGGTTCGCCCAGCGGATGCATAAGGAATCGGGGCGGCTCTCCGCCCTGGTCCAGGACATCATCGAGCTCTCCCGGCTGCAGGGCGCCGACATCGTGCGCAAGGGCAAGCCGGTGAACCTCAACACCGTCATCCAGGAGGCGGTCGACCGGAACCGGCTCCCGGCAGAGAGCAACTCCATCGAGATCGTCGTACGCGGCACCGTCGACGAGCCGGTCTTCGGCGACCCCGACCAGCTGATGACCGCCTTCCGTAACCTGATCGACAACGCCATCCGCTACTCGCCGGAGGGGACCCGGGTCGGCATCGGCCTGCGCTCCCGGGACGGGCTGGCCGAAGTCTCGGTCACCGACCAGGGCACCGGGATCACGGCCGAGGAACAGGAACGCATCTTCGAACGCTTCTACCGCATCGACGCGGCGCGTTCGCGGTCGACCGGCGGCACGGGCCTGGGACTGAGCATCGTCAAGCATGTGGTGTCCAACCACGGCGGCGAGGTGACGGTCTGGTCGATGGCCGGGCAGGGCAGCACCTTCACCGTCCGGCTTCCCGAGATGGAATCGGCCGACGAGGCGCACGGCGCCGAAGCCCAGCCGGCCGCCCATGCGACGCCGCAGCCTGATTCAAAGCCAGAGAAAAAGGGCGGAACCAACGCCCAGGAGCAGGGAGTAAGCGCTTGACCCGGATCTTGATTGTCGAGGACGAAGAGTCCTTCAGCGACCCGCTGTCGTACTTGCTGGGAAAGGAGGGCTTCGAGGTCGCCGTCGTCGACAACGGGCTCGACGCGGTCACCGAATTCGACCGGGCGGGAGCGGACCTCGTGCTGCTGGACCTCCAGCTGCCAGGGCTTTCCGGGACCGAGGTGTGCCGCCAGCTCCGGCAGCGCTCAAGCGTCCCCGTGATCATGCTGACAGCAAAGGACTCGGAGATCGACAAGGTGGTGGGGCTCGAGCTCGGCGCCGACGACTACGTCACGAAGCCCTACTCGTCCCGGGAGCTCGTCGCCCGGGTCCGGGCGGTCCTGCGCCGGCAGGGGGAGCCCGAGGAGCTCGTCTCCGGCACTGTCTCGGCCGGTCCGGTCCGCATGGACGTCGAACGGCACGTCGTGAGCGTCGAGGGCACCCAGGTGGCGCTGCCGCTCAAGGAGTTCGAACTGCTGGAGATGCTCCTGCGCAACTCCGGCCGGGTGCTCACCCGCGGCCAGCTGATCGACCGGGTGTGGGGCGCAGACTATGTCGGCGACACGAAGACCCTCGATGTCCACATCAAGCGGCTGCGGGGAAAGATTGAGCCCGACTCCTCGGCGCCGCGCCACCTGATCACCGTGCGCGGCCTCGGGTACAAGTTCGAGCCCTGAGCGGTTCGGAGACCCCGCCGGGGTCCTGCTCCGGGGTTAACGTGCTGAGCCGGGGCCCGGATCGGGCCCCGGCTCGGGGTGCACGGCGGTCGGGAGCTACTCGCCCCCGTGGGCCTCTTCGGTAGCGGCCGGCTCGCTGGGCTCCGGGGTGTATCCGCCGGGGACGAAGTCGCGGTATTCCGCAAGGGTTCCATCGACCACCGGTACGCCATAGGTTTCAGTCTCGGACTCGACGGTGAAGTCGACGTCGACGAGGGATCCGGGGATCTCGCTGATGCCCTGGAGGGTGCCGTCGTCGTCGACCTCATCTTCGAAGACGTACTTGTCGCCGCCGTCGATGGTGATCTCGGAGGTCTCGTTCTCACCCTCGATGGTGAGCTGGACCGGCTCCTCGCTGTTGTTGAACACGGTGCCCAGCAGGGTCCCGGGCTCGCCCTCGTCGGTGGAGACGATCAGGATGTTCCGCAGTTCCACCGGGCCGAGGTTCTCGACAATGCCGTCGGACGCCGCGTACTGGCGGGTGGTTGACTGCTCGTTGATCACGCTGCAGCCGGTGATCCCCAGCATGGACAGCACGACGCCGGCGACGGCGGCCTGCTGCACTCGGCGGTGCGGTGCAATTCTCACAGCTCAAACTCCTGGGGGTCTTCCGGCACGGCGCCGGGGGGTCGGGTGGTGAAACTAGGAAACACACTATCGCCAAAGGGCCCGTTTGGCGGAGTCCGTTTCGCGGCGCATGACAAGGCCCGATCACCGATTCCCCGCCGCGTCAAGAGGCGAATGATAGCTAAACCGGTCCGTTGGAGCCCGCTGACCTGCGAAAACGCGCCGTCGGCGTGTCGCCGCCGTGATAAACTGACTTGCGGGAAAGGGGAAAGTCCACATGGTTTTTGAGGTTGGCGAAACAGTTGTTTACCCTCACCACGGCGCAGCGAAGATCGAAGAGATCAAGATGCGCGTCGTCAAGGGCGAAGAGAAGATGTATCTCAAGCTCAAGGTGGCACAGGGTGATCTAACGATCGAAGTACCAGCAGAAAACGTCGACCTTGTCGGGGTTCGTGATGTGGTGGGCAAAGAAGGCCTGGAGCACGTCTTTGACGTACTGCGTGCCGAGTTCACCGAGGAGCCGACCAACTGGTCGCGCCGATACAAGGCGAACCTGGAGAAGCTTGCATCCGGCGACGTCATCAAGGTGGCCGAGGTCGTCCGCGACCTCTGGCGCCGGGATCACGACCGCGGGCTGTCGGCCGGGGAGAAGAGGATGCTCGCCAAGGCGCGGCAGATCCTGATCTCCGAACTCGCACTGGCGGAGAAGACCGACGAAGAGAAGGCCGCAAGCGTTCTCGACGAGGTCCTCGCCTCCTAGGCGGCAGGTCAACAAGCACAAAGAGAAGGGCTCCCTCAGGGGGGTCCTTCTTTTGCGTGCGGCTGCCGTAGGGTAATTTCGTGTCCTCCCGCCCCACACCCTCCCCGGAAGTGTCCTTTCCCAGCACCCCTGCCGCCGGAACGGCGGGCGTGGTGATCGTCGCTGCCGGTTCCGGGCAACGGCTGGGACATGGAATCCCCAAGGCCCGCGTCCTCTGCGGGGGCCTCACCCTCCTTGAGCGGTCCCTGCGCGCGGTGCTCGACTCCGGTGTCGCCGCGGAAATCGCCGTCGTCATCCCCGCCGGTGACGACGTCCTGCGGTCGGTGGCGGAAGGCCTGTCGGGCACCGTCCCCGTGCGGGTCGTCGCCGGCGGGGCCAGCCGGGCCGGCTCGGTGCGGGCAGGCATCGCCGCACTCTCAACCGACGCTCCGGTCATCCTCGTCCACGACGCGGCACGCGCCCTGACCCCGCCGGAGGTCTTCCGACGCGTGGTGTCCCGCCTCGCGGCGGGCGCGGATGCCGTGATCCCGGTGGTCCCCGTGGCCGACACCGTCAAGACCGTGCGCGGCGGCGAGGTTGAAGGCACCCCTGACCGGAACGGCCTGCGCGCCGTCCAGACTCCCCAGGGCTTCACCGCGCGCCTGCTGCGGGAGGCGCATGCGGGCGCCCGCGCGGAGGACCCGCTGATCACCGACGACGCGATGCTCATCGAGACCACGGGAACCCCCGTCGTCACCGTCGAGGGTGACCCGTCCGCCTTCAAGGTCACCACCCCGCTGGACCTGATGCTCGCCGAAACGCTCGTTCAAGGCGCCGGCACGCCTTCGGCAGCCACCACCGCCCCCGAGGAGGCCCCCATGACCGAAAGCGCACTGCCCCCGGCGGCGCCCCTGCCCCGGACCGGTATCGGCACCGACATCCATGCCTATTCCCCGGAGGATGCACCCGCCCCCCTGTGGCTCGCGGGCCTATTCTGGGAGGGCGAGCGAGGGCTGGCGGGTCATTCCGACGGCGACGTCGTCGCCCACGCCGCCGCCGATGCCCTCTTCTCCGCCGCGGGCCTTGGCGACCTCGGCACGCACTTCGGCACCGACCGCCCCGAACTCGCCGGGGCCTCCGGGGTGACGATCCTCCAGGAGGCGGCCGCGATCGTCCGCGGGGCGGGCTTCCGCATCGGCAACATCGCCGTGCAGCTGATCGGCAACCGTCCCCGGTTCGCCGCCCGCCGCAGCGAGGCCGAAGCGGTCCTCTCGGAGGCAGCCGGCGCGCCAGTGAGCGTCTCGGCGACGACCACCGACGGCCTTGGCCTGACCGGGCGTGGCGAGGGCATCGCCGCGCTGGCCACCGCCGTCGTCATCTCTGCCGCATAACAGCAGGCGGCAGGCGGCGGTTCGGCTAATCTGGTGCAGTGAGCCTGAGACTGTATGACACCGCCACCGCCGAGGTACGGGACTTCGTCCCCCTGACCCCGGGAGCCGTCAGCCTCTACTACTGCGGTGCCACCGTTCAGGGCATGCCGCACGTGGGCCACGTCCGCTCGGCCATCGTGTTCGACCAGCTGACCCGCTGGCTCGAGGCACGCGGGTTCCGGGTGACCTCGGTCCGGAACGTCACCGACATCGATGACAAGATCCTCGAAAAGTCGAAGGCCTCCTTTACCGACGAGGAACCGGCGCCGGGCGGGATCCGGAACGAGGAGTGGTGGGCGCTGGCCTACCGCTATGAGCTCGAGTTCAACCGGGCCTACGACACCCTCGGGGTGCGCCGGCCCACCTACGAACCGCGGGCCACCGGCCACATCCCGGAGATGCAGGCCCTGATCCAGGAACTCATCGACACCGGCTACGCGTATCCCGCCCCCGACGGATCGGGGGATGTGTACTTCGATGTCCGCTCCTGGCCGGAGTACGGCGCCCTCACCCACCAGAACATCGACGACATGCAGGCCGCCACCGACGCCGACCCGCGCGGCAAGCGCGACCCGCGGGACTTCGCCCTGTGGAAGGGCCACAAGGACACCGACCCTGCCTCATCGTCATGGCCCAGCCCCTGGGGTGCCGGACGGCCCGGCTGGCACACCGAGTGCTGCGCAATGACCCACAAGTACCTCGGGGAGCAGTTCGACATTCACGGCGGTGGGCTCGACCTGCGCTTCCCGCACCACGAGAACGAGCTGGCGCAGGCGCGCGCCGCGAAGCGCGGGTATGCGCAGTACTGGATGCACAACGGCCTCGTCACCTTCGAGGGCGAGAAGATGTCCAAGTCGATCGGCAACACGGTCAGCCCCGAGGAGATGATCGCCCGCGCCCGGCCGCGCGTGGTGCGGTACTACCTGGGTCAGGCCCACTACCGGTCGGTGCTCGATTACCGCCCGTCCTCGCTTGAGGAGGCCGCGGCCGCCGTCGAGCGCATCGACGGATTCCTGGGCAAGGCCCTTGCCCGTTTCGGGCCGGCCGCCGGTGCGCCGTCGGACCTGCCGGAGGCCTTCGGCGACGCGATGGATGACGACCTGAACATCCCGCAGGCCCTCGCCGTCCTTCACGAAACCGTGAGGGCCGGCAATACAGCCCTGGCGGCGGGTAACGCCGAGGGGGCGCGCACCGCGCAGGCGGGGGTCGCGGCGATGGTCCGCGTCCTCGGCCTCGATGATGCCACCGACACCGGAACGGCCGACGTTAAGCAGACCGCCGCGCTCGACGCCCTGATCCGGTCCTCTCTGCGCGAGCGGGAGGCGGCCCGCGCCGCCAAGGACTGGGCGCGCGCCGACGCCATCCGGGACGCGCTGGCCGGCGCCGGGATCGCCGTCGAGGATTCCGCCGACGGTGCCGAGTGGAGCATCGCCGGCCGCTGAACGCGCCTGTTTTCCTCCGGGAACGCCTCCGGGCGCCGTCCGCGTAAACTGGTGGAGACTTTTCCTCTATATAAAGGTGTTTCCCCATGGCCAGTCACGGACGTCCAGGCGCGGTGCGCAAGTTGAAAAAGGGCCCCACCATCGGCACGGGGGGCCACGGTCGCAAGTCCCTCGAAGGCAGGGGCCCCACCCCGAAGGCGGAGGACCGCCCGTACCACAAGGCGTACAAGAATAAGGAGCTGGCCGAACGCTCCGCAGCCAAGCGCGGCGGCGGCAAGAACCCCGGTTCGGGCCGGAAGGGCAAGGCCACCGAGGAAATCGTGACGGGCCGCAACTCGGTGGTTGAGGCGCTCCGCGCGAGCATCCCCGCCAAGGCGCTCCATGTGGCTATCCGCGTCGAGATGGACGACCGGGTCCGGGAGGCGCTCAAGCTCGCCACCGAACGCGGCGTCCCCGTGATGGAAACCGGCAAGCCCGAACTTGACCGGATGACCGAAGGTGCGGTGCACCAGGGGCTGATGCTGCAGATCCCGCCCTACGAATACGCCGATGCGCTCGACCTTGTCGACGAGACGGTGGACAAGTTCAAGCGCGGCCACATTGCGAACGCACCCCTGTTCATCGCGCTCGACGGGATCACCGATCCGCGCAACCTCGGCGCCATCATCCGGTCTGCCTCGGCCTTCAGCGCCCACGGCGTCATCGTGCCGGAGCGGCGTTCCGTCGGCGTGACCGCCTCGGCGTGGAAGACCAGCGCGGGAGCCGCCGTCCGCGTGCCCGTGGCCCGGGTGGGCAACCTCAACTCGGCCCTGAAGTCGTTCAAGGACAAGGGCATCTTCGTGCTCGGTCTAGACGGCGACGGCGACATCTCGCTGCCGGAGCTGACACTCGGCAAGGACCCGGTGTGCCTGGTGGTGGGGTCGGAGGGCAAGGGGCTGTCGCGGCTGGTGCGCGAGAACTGCGACCAGATCGTCTCGATCCCGATCGATTCCGCCATGGAATCGCTCAACGCCTCAATGGCGGTGGGAATCAGCCTTTACGAAATTTCCCGCCAGCGCTCCGCCTGATCGCGCCGAGCTGGATCCCGTCATGAGCATGCCGCAGCAGGCCCCCGTCGCCTCCAGTGAATTCCCGCAGGGGATGCACCGGCTCAAGGGCCGTTTCTCGGATGGCCTTCACGTCAACGCCGCGGTCTGGGCGCCGTCGATCCCTTCGATCGACGTGCACTTTCAGCGGGAGGACGGCCGGTGGGCCTTCGAAACGCTGCCCGGACTCGACGGCGGCGTCCACCACGGGGTGGTGGGCCCGATCCCGGCGGGCGCCCGTTATGGGTTCTGGCCGACCGGCGAGCCGCTGCCCCCGAGTCCGGCCCTCGGGCCGGGACAACTGCTGCTCGACCCGTATGCGCGGGCCATCGAGGTCGAGGAGGCCGGCGGTACCGGGGAGGACCCGGTGTACTTCTCGGTCTTCGTCGAGGAATCCTTCGACTGGGGCGGCTCCTCCCGGCCGCGCACCCCGTGGCGGGACACCGTCATCTACGAAGCGCACGTCAAGGGACTGACGAAGCTGCATCCCGGGATTCCCGAGGAGCTGCGCGGCACCTATGCTGGCCTGGCCCACCCCGTGATGATCGAGTACCTGCTCGAGCTGGGCGTCACTGCGGTCGAGCTGCTCCCGGTCCACTTTTCGATTGACGAACCCCACCTCGGGCCGCTCGGCCTCTCCAACTACTGGGGCTACAACACCCTCGGATTCTTCGCCCCGCACTCGGCCTACGCGACCGCGGCGGCCCGCGCCGCGGGTCCGGCGGCGGTCCTCGCGGAGGTCAAGTCGATGGTGAAGGCGCTGCACGAGGCCGGCCTCGAAGTGATTCTCGACGTCGTCTACAACCACACCGCCGAGGGAGGCAAGGAGAACCCCGCGCTGTGCTGGCGCGGCCTCGGAGACACCGACTATTACCGGCACGACGGCGCCGGACGCTACCTCGACACCACGGGAGTCGGGAACTCGCTGAACTTTTCGCAGCCGAAGGTCGTCGAGTTCGCGCTCGACTCCCTCCGGTACTGGGTTGAGGAGTTCCAGATCGACGGCTTCCGGTTCGACCTCGCCGTGACCCTGGGGCGGGACGAGACCAACACCTACACTCCGCGGCACCCCTTCCTGGTCGCCGTCGGCGCATCGAGCGCCCTGCGGGGAACGAAACTCATTTCCGAACCCTGGGACGTCGGCATGGGCGGCTGGCAGACAGGAAACTTCCCTCAGGGCTGGGCCGACTGGAACGACCGCTTCCGCGACACCGCCCGCGACTTCTGGCTGCGCGACCAGGCCTCGCTGCGGGCCGGAGGGCACGCCGGCTCACCGGCTCGCCTCGCCGACTCCCTGGCCGGGTCGCAGAACCTGTTCCGCCACTCGGGCCGCACCCCGCTTGCCTCAGTCAACTTCGTCACCGCCCATGACGGGTTCACCCTCGCGGACCTCACCGCCTACGACCGGAAGCACAACGAGGCCAACGGGGAGGAAAACCGCGACGGCTCCAACGACAACCGCAGCTACAACCACGGTGCGGAGGGCCGCACCGAGACCGAGGCGATCGTCGCCGCACGGGAGCAGACGGCCCGGAACCTGATGGCCACGCTGCTGATGTCGGTCGGGGTTCCCATGATCACTGCCGGTGATGAGCTCGGACGGACCCAGCGGGGCAACAACAACGCCTACTGCCAGGACAACGAGCTCGCCTGGATCTCCTGGCACCACGACGCCGCGGCGGAACGCATGCTCACCGCCACGCGTGCGCTGCTTCGGATCCGCCGGCGGTTCCTCGCCGGCCAGTCGCCGGCCTTTCCCGGCCGGGGCGCCGACTCGGCGCTGCTGTGGTTCAACGCCTCGGGCCTGCCCATGACTCCGGCCGACTGGGACAACTCGTCCACCCGGGTGGTCCAGCTGATGCTGGCCGATCCGGACGGCCAGGCCGGGGCCCTCATCGCGGTCAATGGATCGACCGTGGACCGCAAGATCCACCTTCCGGCCGCATGGATCCTGCAGGGGCAGGGCCTGGTGGAAGCGAGGGCCACGACCATGGAACTCGCCTTCGATTCGGCCGACCCGGCGCTGCGGCGCTCAGGTGCCCGGTTCTCTCTGGGGGAGTCCGATTCCCTCACCGCCAACTCGGTCGCTGTTTATCTGTGCCAGCGGTACGGGGGCCGTCCGGCCTCCTGAACGGGGTCCGTCAGCCTGACCAGCACACCGACCCAGCCTCGCCAGTGGGCGGGACGCCGGTTTAGGGTGCCTTATGCCCAGCCGCAACGGACTCATTGCGTTGATCCTCAAGGTGGCACTACTGGTTGCCGCCGTTGTCGCCGTGCCCGTCATTGCCCATCAGGACGCGATAACCACCTCGCTATTGCCGTTCCTGGGAGCCGTTGCAGGAGCGACCGCCGTATCACTGCTGCGGGGCTACTTCCGGAGGGGCGACATCCGGCTGCGGGCGGTGCGGGGGCAGGTCGTTGGCTTTCTTCGGTCGGGCGTGAGTGGAGCGGAGGGTGTACCGCGCCGGTGGAAGCCCGGACTTGCGACGCCGTCGGCCGGGCGGCTGGATTTTCAACCCCAGATCGATGGGCGCGGCGATGAATATGGCGAACCGCTCGAACTAGAGGTGATGTCTGTCGGCAGCGAGCGCGACATTCCACTATCCCAGGCGCTTTTCCGGATGGGCCCGACCTGGCGCGTCGTTGAGCTGTCGACGCCCGGGGGAGCGGTCGAACTTGCGGGGCCGGCCCGCGACCTCCGGAAGACAGCAGCGGTTCTGCGGCGGTCCGTCACGGAAACGGGCGGCACCACGTCGACCGGCTGAACGGATCCGCCGGAATGCCGTTCGCCACCAGACCCGGCCGGTCGGTGGCCAGCTCGGGAGCTGCCCACCGACCGGCCGCGGCCACTGGGTTACAGCAGCGCGGGAACTTCCTTCGCAGCTACTTCCGCAGTTGTGCGAGGTTTACCTCGCTGCGCACGGCCTTGAGGTAGCCCTCCGAGTACCCGGTGGCCGTCGGATGCAGGTCATCGGGAGCGGTGAACCCGGTGAAGGTGATCCAGGGATCCGGCGATCCGACGCCGTGTCCGGCAAATTCGTCGACGACGTCCACATAGGTGAAGCCGGCGGCAGCGGCCCGGGACGCGATGACCGTGTTCAACGTGTCGGTGGCGTCATTGAAAAGCTGCTGGGCCACGGCCGGGAACGGGGCCGGGCCGGAGGACTCCGGTGAGAAGAGGTGGGGATAACCGGTCACCACAACCACGGCATTGGGGGCTGCGGCCCGAAGCTGGGCATATGCGGCGTCGAGTTTAGGCGCAACGGTCGTCTGCGCGGCGGCGGAACTCAGCTGGAGCGCCCGGGCGCAGGCTTCAAGGGGCTGGACGGCGCAGGCGCCGGCCACGGTCGAGAAACCGGCGTCATTTCCACCGACCGAGAGGGTCACGAGTTTCGTTCCGGCACCGAGTTTGCCGAGGGCTACAAGCCCTGCAATCTGTTCTGGAACATCGACGGCTCCACCGGGCACCACGGTGGCGGCCGCACCCGCGCAGGTGCCGTTGGCCGTCAGTTCCACCTTTTTGTTCGAATCCAGCACCCCGGGAAGGCCAAGCAGCGACTGGCCGCACGCAGTGTAGGTTCCCGCACCGAAGCCCGAGGCGTAGGAATCACCGAGTGCGACGTAATCGGCGGGGGCCTTGGGTGCCGCGGCGGCCGGAACGGCGGCAGGAGCAGCGGCGAGTGCCACAGTGAGGGCGGCGAGCAGGGAAAAGCGGGTCCTGAGCTGGGTGCGGTGAGTAGTAGTCATGCCCTCAAGCTACTCCGCATACCGCTCCGGCGGTCCTATCTGTCCCGAGCGGTTCATTATTCTGCCGTCGGGCCGGAACGGACGGGGGAAGGCATTCGCCGCGAAGCCGGTCCGGTAGCCGGCGGGTGGGCAGCGCCGCCAGGCGGCGCTGCCCACCGGAGGTCAGGCGTTGACGACCAGCCCGAGTTCGGCACTGGAGGCCAGGGTCGCGTGCCGCGGCAGCACCCGGACCGTGTAGCCGAACGAACCCGAGTGCTCGATCCGGGTGTCCCCGGTGAAGAGGTACCGCCCGCTGCCCAGGTTCTCCGCGACCCGCAGTTCCGCAAGCGTCACGTCGCTGAGCTCGTCGTCACCGGCGGCCCGGCCGTACGCAACCTCCACCGCGACATCGGCGGGATCGAGGTTGCCGAGGGCGACGTAGGCGTTGACCGTGAGCGCGTCACCGATCTGCGGATCCTCGCTCACGCCGAGGGAGTCGACGTGCTCGACCTGGACGGCGGGCCAGCCACCCTGGATGCGGGTGCGCCACGCGGCCGTGCGCCGCGCCAGGGCATACCGGTCCTCGGTGGCGTCCCGGCCGGCCCGCCAGGCCGGCTGGTACAGGTGGCCCACGTAGTCCTGGAGCATGCGCTCGGCCGAGACGGCCGGGCCGAGGGTCGCCATGGTGTGCTTGATCATCGCGATCCACTGGTGCGGAATGCCGTCGTGCGACGGCTCCGACGGGCCGGCCGACCCGGCTGCGGCAGCGGTCACCGAACCGTAGAACCGCGGAGCGACCTGGTTCTCGAGCAGGTCATAGAGCGCCGCCGCCTCGATGTCGTCGCGCTCGTCGGCTGAGGCCCCGTTGTTGGCGGTCGGGATGGACCACCCGTTGTCGCCGTCGTACATCTCATCCCACCAGCCATCGAGCACCGAGAGGTTGAGTCCGCCGTTGATCGCCGCCTTCATGCCCGAGGTGCCGCAGGCCTCCAGCGGGCGCAGTGGGTTGTTCAGCCAGACATCGCAGCCCGGGAACAGAATGCGTGCCATCGCGATGTCGTAGTTGGGCAGGAAGACGATGCGGTGGCGGACCTCCGGATCATCGGTGAAGCGCACCATGTCCTGGATCATGCGCTTGCCCTGCTCGTCCGCTGGGTGGGACTTGCCCGCGACCACGAGCTGGATCGGGTGCTCGGGGTGGAGCAGCAGGGCCTTGAGCCGGGCGGGGTCTCGCAGCATGAGGGTGAGGCGCTTGTAGGTGGGGACGCGGCGGGCGAACCCGATGGTCAGCACGTCGGGGTCGAGCACCGTATCGGTCCACGCCAGTTCGGCGTCGGCGGCTCCGCGCTTCTTCCAGGAGGAGCGCAGGCGGCCGCGGACGTCGTCGACGAGGTTGGAGCGCATGCTCCGCCGCAGCGCCCAGATCTTCTCGTCGGCGACGTCGTACACGCGGGCCCATCGCTGGTCGAGGACCGATTCGGCCCCGAAGTTCTCGCGGGCGAAGTCGGCGATCAGCGGGTCGACCCAGGAGGGGACGTGCACGCCGTTCGTCACCGAGGTGATGGGAACCTCGCTGGTGTCGAAGCCCGGCCAGAGCCCGGAGAACATGCCGCGGGACACCTCGCCGTGGAGCTTGGAGACGCCGTTGGCCCGCTGCGCCAGCCGCAGGCCCATGACGGCCATGTTGAACTTGGCCGGGTCGCCGCCCTCGTAGTTCTCTGCGCCCAGCGCCAGGACCTTGTCGGTCGGCACGGACGGGGCCAGGCCCGCGTTGAAGAAGTGCTCGATCTGCGCCCGCTCGAAGCGGTCGATGCCGGCCGGCACCGGGGTGTGGGTGGTGAAAACCGTGGAGGCGCGGCCAGCGGTGAGGGCCTCCTCCCAGCTCATGGGTGATTCGCTGGCCGAATCCATCAGTTCGCGGATCCGCTCGATGCCGAGGAAACCGGCGTGGCCTTCATTGGTGTGGAACACCTCGGGCGCCGGGGCGCCGGTGAGGCGCTGGAAGATGCGCAGCGCCTTGACCCCGCCCATGCCCAGCAGGAGTTCCTGCTGGAGGCGCTGGTCCCCGCCGCCGCCGTACAGCCGGTCGGTGACGGTGCGCGCCGCCTCGTCGTTGGCAGGCAGGTTGGAGTCGAGCAGCAGCAGCGGAACGCGGCCGACGTCGGCGCGCCAGATGTGCGCGATCAGCTGTCGCCCGTTGGGCAGCGGGAGGACCACGCGTGCCGGCGTGCCGTCCTCCTCGCGGAGCAGAGTGAGGGGAAGCCCGTCCGGGTCAAGCACCGGATAGGTTTCCTGCTGCCAGGCATCGCGGGAGAGCGACTGCATGAAGTAGCCGGCCTGGTACAGCAGCCCGACACCGACGAGGGGCACCCCGAGGTCCGAGGCCGCCTTGAGGTGGTCACCGGCGAGGATGCCGAGGCCGCCGGAGTACTGGGGCAGCACGGCGCTGATGCCGTACTCGGGTGAGAAGTAGGCGATGGAGCGGGGAGCGTCCGCGCCGAGGGACTGGTACCAGCGCGGCTCGGTCAGGTAGCTGTCGAGGTCGGCGCCGAGCTCCTGGATGCGGGCGACGAGCTCCTTGTTGGCTGCAAGCTGCTGCAGGCGCTCGCGCGTCACCGAGCCGAGGAAAGCCACGGGGTCGCGGTTGCTCGCGTCCCAGGCCGTAGGGTCAATGTCCTCGAACAGGCGCGTTGTCGGCAGGTGCCACGACCAGCGCAGATTGCCCGCCAGCTTGCCCAGCGGGGCGATGCTTTCGGGGAGGACGGTTCGGACTGTAAATCTACGGATTGCCTTCACTTTGGTTACGCTAGCGCACTTGCGTTCCACTGGGGAGAAGCGCGCGTAACCGCTTACGTTATCGCCGAAGATATCGTTGTGTTACGCGAAGCCCCCTTAGCATTTCGCCTGAATTCTCGCTAACGTGCTGTGGGTGACCCTATCTAGCGAACTACCACGTCAAGGCACGTATGCGGAAGGGCTGCGGTTCGGCCGCATCCCCATCACGGGCGTCAGCCCGGTCGTCGAGGGCGGCCAATTCCCTGCCAAGGCGGTGCCCGGGGCGGATATCGTCGTCGGCGCGACCGTGTTCCGCGAAGGCCACGACCAACTGGGCGTCTCGGCGGTGCTGTACGACCCGGAGGGCAAGGAAGTGCAGCGGATCCGGCTGCAACCGGTGGGCGCAGGCCTGGACCGGTGGCAGGGGCTGCTCCGCCCCACCGCCGTCGGACTCAACACCTTCACCATTGAGGGCTGGTCCGACCTCTACGGGACCTGGGTCCACGATGCGACGGTGAAGATCGCCGCGAACGTCGACGTCGAACTCATGCTCGCCGAAGGGGCCGCCCTGTTCACCCGGGCCGCCGCCGACCGCTCACCCCGCGACGCAGAAATGTTCCGCCGCACCGCCGCAACCCTTGGGGACACGGCGTTCAGCGTCGAGGAACGCCTCTCGGCCGGCAGCACCCCCGAAATCCTCGATGCGATCGAGCGCGAGCCGATCCGATCCATGGTGACCCCGTCGAAGGCCTACCCCATTCTGGTGGAGCGCGACCGGGCCGGACGCGGGGCCTGGTACGAGTTCTTCCCCCGTTCCGAGGGTTCCGAGTATGACGCCGCCGCAGCCCGGTGGATCTCCGGCAACTTCCGCACGGCCGCCAAGCGCCTCGACGCGGTCGCGGCCATGGGCTTCGACGTCGTCTACCTGCCTCCGATTCATCCCATCGGTGAAACGCACCGCAAGGGCCCGAACAACACGCTCACCGCGGCCCCGGGCGATCCCGGCTCGCCGTGGGCCATCGGCTCCGCCGCCGGCGGCCACGACGCCATCCACCCGGACCTTGGCACCTTCGAGGACTTCGACGCCTTCGTGGCGCGGGCGGCGGAGCTCAACCTCGAGGTCGCCCTCGACTTCGCGCTCCAGGCCTCCCCGGACCACCCCTGGGTCACCGAGCACCCCGAGTGGTTTACGACGCGCGTCGACGGTTCGATCGCCTACGCGGAAAACCCTCCGAAGAAGTACCAGGACATCTACCCGATCAACTTCGACAACGATCCGGTCGGGCTGCCTCAGGAAATCCTGCGGATCGTGCTGCTGTGGGTGGACCACGGCGTGAAGATCTTCCGCGTCGACAACCCTCACACGAAGCCGGTCCAGTTCTGGGAGTGGCTGATCGCGCAGGTCAACGCCAAGCACCCCGAGGTCGTCTTCCTCGCCGAGGCCTTCACCCGCCCCGCGATGATGCACGCTCTGGGGCGCGCCGGGTTCCAGCAGTCCTACACCTACTTCACGTGGCGGAACACCAAGACGGAGATCGAGGAGTACTTCACCGAGATCAGCAAGGTCTCGGCACCGTACTTCCGGCCGAACTTCTTCGTGAACACCCCGGACATCCTCACGGCGTTCCTGCAGTTCGGCGGCCCGGCGGCCTTCAAGATCCGCGCGGTACTTGCCTCGATGGCGAGCCCGCTGTGGGGCGTGTACTCCGGCTACGAGCTGTTCGAGCACGTCGCCCGCCCGGGCGCCGAGGAGTACATCGACAACGAGAAGTTTGAATACCGTCCGCGCGACTACGCGGCGGCCGAGGCCGAAGGGCGTTCCCTGGCCCCGTACCTCACGCGGCTCAACGCGATCCGGCGGGCGCACCCGGCCCTCGGGGACCTTGAGAACCTCGCGGTGCACTCGAGCACCGACTCCGCGACCGTCGTGTTCTCCAAGCACAAGGAGACCGCGGACGGCAAGGACACGCTCATCATCGTGGTGAACGTCGATCCTCACAGCGCCCGCGAGAGCACCGTGTCCCTGGATCTCGACGCCCTGTCGATCGATCCGGCCGACCGAAACGAGGACGGCACGTTTCGCGTCGACGACCTCCTCACCGGTTCGAGCTGGAACTGGGGCGAACATAATTACGTCAGGCTGGACGCCCATGTGGAACCGGCACACATTCTCTATGTCAGGAGGAAGCACTAGTGCCCAACCCCTTCCAACTCAATGCACCCGGACTTGCGCACGACCCCCACTGGTACCGCAAGGCCGTCTTCTACGAAGTACTGGTGCGGGGATTCGCGGACGCCAACGGCGACGGGTCGGGTGACTTCTCCGGGCTGATCGACAAGCTCGACTACCTGCAGTGGCTCGGCGTGGACTGCCTCTGGCTGCCCCCGTTCTTCAAGTCGCCGCTGCGCGACGGCGGGTACGACATCGCCGATTACTACGATGTGCTCGATGAGTTCGGCACCATCAGCGACTTCAAGCGGCTGGTGGCCGAGGCTCACGCCCGCGGCGTGCGCGTCATCATCGATCTGCCCCTGAACCACACCTCGGACCAGCACCACTGGTTCCAGGAGTCGCGCCGCGACCCCGAGGGCCCCTACGGCGACTTCTACGTCTGGAGCGACACCGACGAGAAGTACCAGGACGCGCGCATCATCTTCGTCGACACCGAGGAGTCCAACTGGACCTTCGACCCGGTCCGCCGGCAGTTCTTCTGGCACCGGTTCTTCAGCCACCAGCCAGACCTCAACTTCGAAAACCCGAAGGTTATCGAGGCGATCTTCAATGTGGTGCGGTTCTGGCTCGATCAGGGGATCGACGGGTTCCGTGCCGACGCCATCCCCTACCTCTTCGAGGAGGAGGGCACCAACTGCGAGAACCTTCCCAAGACGCACGAGTTCCTTAAGGACCTGCGCGCCATGGTCGATGAGAACTACCCGGGCCGCGTCATCATCGCCGAGGCGAACCAGATGCCGGAGGAGGTCGTCGAATACTTCGGCGACGAAACCGGGCCGGAGTGCCACATGGCGTTCCACTTCCCGATCATGCCCCGGCTCTTCTACGCGCTGCGGGACCAGAAGGCCGCCCCCATCATCGAGACGATGAAGGAGACGCCGTCGATCCCCGGCGGAGCCCAGTGGGGGACCTTCCTGCGGAACCATGACGAACTCACCCTTGAAATGGTCACCAACGAAGAGCGCGAGGCGATGCTCGGCTGGTACGCGCCGGATTCCCGGATGCGCGCCAACGTCGGCATCCGCCGCCGCCTGTCGCCGCTACTCGACAACTCCCGGGCCGAGGTGGAGCTGATCCACGCCCTGCTGCTGTCCCTGCCAGGCAGCCCGTTCCTCTACTACGGGGACGAGATCGGCATGGGGGACAACATCTGGCTCGAAGACCGGGATGCATCCCGCACCCCGATGCAGTGGAACCCCGACCGCAATGCCGGGTTCTCCACCGCCGACCCGGGCAAGCTCTACCTGCCCGTGGTGCAGTCATTGGTGTACCACTACAACCACGTCAACGTTGAGGCGCAGCTCGCAACCTCCAGCTCGCTCCTTCACTGGATGCGCCAGATGCTTGCGGTGCGGCGTGCCAACCCGGCCTTCGGGCTGGGGGACTACCGCAATGTGCCGACCGAGGCGGAGTCCGTCCTCGCGTTCGTCCGCGAGGTCCACGAGGGCAACTCCGAGGGCGAGCGTCCAGAAGTGGTGCTCTGCATCTTCAACCTCTCCCAGCACCCCGTCGCAGCAAACCTTCACCTGCCCGAATTCGCCGGCAGGGGACTGCGCGACCTCTTCGGCGGAATGCCTTTCCCGGCCTTCGCCGAGGACGGCAATATCACCCTGACCCTTGGAAGCCATGACTTCTACTGGCTCCGCCTGCGATCGGCGAGCTCGAACAGCGCATCGCCCCACACCGCGGCGCTGCCCGTCATACCTATCCCGGAGGCTATTAAGTAATGGGAACCCACACACCGTTTCTTCCTGAAATCCTTACCGAGTGGCTCCCGGCACAGCGCTGGTTCCCGGCCCGCGGCAAGGACATTTCGATCACCGTTGTCGGCGGGACGGTCCTGGACGACCCAACCGGCCAGGCCGCCCTCGAGGTCAACTTCCTCGCCGTCGGCTCCGGCCGGCGCACCGACGTCGTCAACGTCCCGCTCAGCTACCGGGCAGAGCCCCTTCCGGAGGCGGCCTCCGGGCTCCTCGGGCAGATTGAGCATCCGGATCTCGGCAAGCGCTGGGTCTACGACGCCACCCACGACCCGGCATTCGTTGACGCCTGGGTCGAACTGATGCGCGTTTCGGGCGCCAGCGCCGACGGACGCGTGAAGGGCCTGGCCCTCGAGAACCTGCCGGTGCCCACCCCGAAGCAGCCCATCAAGGTGCTGAAGGGCGAGCAGTCAAACACCTCGGTCGTCGTCGGGTCTGGGCCGTCTTCGATGATCGTGAAGTTCTTCCGTGTGCTCGCCGCGGGGAAGAGCCCCGATGTCGACATTTGCGCGGGACTGACGGCCGAAGGTTCAACCGATGTTCCCGCCACCTTCGGCTGGGTCACCGGCGAATGGCAGCTGCCGAACACCGAGCCCGGAAATCACGTCACCGGCCACCTGAGTGTGCTGCGCGACTTCATCGAGGGCAGCACCGACGCCTGGCGCGTCGCCTCCCTGGCCGCTTCGGCGGGCACCGACTTCAGCGCCGAAGCCCACGAACTCGGTGCCCTCGTGGCGCGGATCCACCGGCAGCTTGAGAGCGCGTTTGGCAGCAGCCAGGCCACCGCCGCCGAGCAGGAGGCCTTCAAGGACGCACTCACCCGGCGCATCGAGTGGGCATGGGCCGAGGCAGGCACCGCCGTCGGGCCGCTGAACGAGGATATCGAGGCCGTCCTCGCACAGGTCCGCGCTCTCGACGCGCTGCCCGCCCTGCAGCGGATCCACGCCGACCTCCACCTTGGGCAGATCCTGCGGGCACCGGACGGATCCTGGCTCATGCTCGACTTCGAAGGCGAACCGCTGCGTCCCACCGCCGAGCGGAGCGTCCCCGATGTGCCGCTGCGCGACGTCGTGGGAATGGTCCGGTCGCTCGAATATGCTGCCGCTTCCCGTGGGGCATCGCCCGAAGGCTCCCCGGAGGCACTCGCCGGTGAGCAGTGGGCCGCCGCGGCGACCTCGGCGCTCCTTGCCGGATATGCCTCCGAGGCGGGCAGCGAGGTCGACCCCGTTTCGCCGCTGTTCCGGGCACTTTGGCTCGACAAGGCCCTCTACGAGGTGGTCTACGAACTACGTAACCGGCCCGAGTGGGTCGAAATGCCGGCGCGCGATGTCCGGCATGCCCTGACCGGCCAGCCCTTGGCCGCACCCGTGGGCGCCATGGCGGCCGCAGTTTCCAGCGGTACTCCCGCTTCCTCAGGGGCAGCGGCCGAGCCCCCTGCCGCACCGCCCGCTCCCACCGGGGCCGGATCCGGTGCCGGCTCCACCACCGGCCAGGTTTCCCCTGCGGCGGCGTCGCCGTCGCTTGCCGGAGGTGCAGCATCCGGCGCACCGAAGGGCACGTCCGCGCCCTCCGGTCCGCCGTCGGACCCCACGCCCATCCCCGTGCCGCGGGATGTCCTGCAGCAGGTTTCGGACGGCATGCACCACCAGCCGCACGCGGTGCTCGGGGCGCACCTTGACGATTCCGGGACTGTCACCATCCGCACCCTGCGCCGGCTGGCGCGTTCCGTCGTCGTCGTGACCGGCAGCGGGCGGACGGAACTTACGCACGAGCACAACGGAATCTGGGTCGGGGCCGTCCCCGCGGAATCCCCGGGCCACGTCCCGGATTACCGGCTCGAGGTCGCCTACGGCGGCGAGCCCCAGCTGGTGGATGACCCCTACCGGTTCCTCCCGACCCTCGGCGAGATCGACATGCACCTCATTGCCGAGGGCAGGCACGAAACCCTGTGGACCGCACTCGGCGCCCACGTCCGGCACTACTCCTCGGTGCTCGGAGCGATCGACGGCGTCTCCTTCGCCGTCTGGGCGCCCAGCGCTCGAGCCGTGCGGGTCAAGGCCGACTTCAACGGCTGGGACGGCAGCATCAACGCCATGCGCGCGCTCGGCAGCTCGGGGGTGTGGGAAATCTTCATCCCCGGTGCCCAGGCCGGTGCCGTCTACAAGTACGAGATCCTCGGCAGCGACGGGCAGTGGCGCGAAAAGGCCGACCCGATGGCCCGCGGCACCGAGGTGCCTCCGCTGACCGGTTCGCGCGTCGTCGAGTCACGCTACGCCTTCGAAGACGACGCCTGGATGACCGAACGCGCCTCGAAGGACCCGCACAACGGGCCAATGAGCGTCTACGAAGTGCACCTTGCCTCCTGGCGCGTCGGCCTGAGCTACCGCGACCTCGCGGAGCAGCTCGTCGAGTACGTCACCTGGCAGGGCTTCACGCACGTCGAGCTCATGCCCGTCGCGGAGCATCCGTTCGGCGGTTCCTGGGGCTATCAGGTCACGTCGTACTTCGCGCCGACGTCCCGCTTCGGGCACCCGGACGACTTCAAGTACCTCGTCGACAAGCTCCACCAGGCCGGCATCGGCGTCATTATGGACTGGGTTCCGGCACACTTCCCGAAGGACGAGTGGGCGCTGGCCAAGTTCGACGGCGGAACGCTCTACGAACACGGTGATCCCCTGCTCGGTGAGCACATGGACTGGGGAACGCTGATCTTCGACTTCGGACGCCGGGAGGTGCGCAACTTCCTTGTCGCCAATGCCCTGTACTGGCTCGAGGAGTTCCACATCGACGGGCTCCGCGTCGACGCCGTCGCCTCGATGCTCTACCTCGACTACTCGCGGGAGGAAGGCCAGTGGCGGCCCAACCGCCTTGGTGGGCGGGAGAACCTCGAGGCCATCTCCTTCCTCCAGGAAGTCACCGCGACTGCCTACAAGCGGGCACCGGGCATCGTCATGATTGCCGAGGAATCCACGGCCTTCCCGGGCGTCACCCGCCCCACGAGTGCCGGCGGCCTGGGCTTCGGGCTGAAGTGGAACATGGGCTGGATGCACGACACCCTCCAGTACATGGCGGAGGATCCGATCAACCGGTCCTACCACCACGGCAAGGCGACGTTCTCAATGGTGTACGCGTACACCGAGAACTTCCTCCTCCCCATCAGCCATGACGAGGTAGTGCACGGCAAGGGCTCCCTCCTGCGGAAGATGCCGGGGGATCGCTGGCAGCAGCTGGCCAATGTGCGCGCCTACCTTGCCTTCCAGTGGGCGCACCCGGGCAAGCAGCTGATCTTTATGGGATCCGAGTTCGCCCAGGAGTCCGAATGGGCGGAACAGCACGGCCTCGACTGGTGGTTGTGCGATACCCCGCCGCACCGCGGTGTGCAGGAACTCGTGCGCTCGCTCAACACGGTGTACCGGGAGACCCCGGCGATGTACGCGCGGGACAACGAGCCGGCCGGCTTCCAGTGGATCGATGAGAACGACGGCGGACGCAACACGCTCTCCTTCATCCGGTGGGACCACCAAGGCAACCCGCTCGTCTGCGTAGCCAACTTCGCCGGCGGCCCGCACGAAGGCTTCCGCGTCGGCCTGCCCTGGGCGGGGGAGTGGGCCGAGGTCCTCAACACCGACGCGGAGCAGTTCGGTGGGTCCGGGGTCGGAAACGGTGACATCACCGCCATCGAAGGTGGGCACAACGGACAGCCCGCACACGCGGATCTGCGCGTTCCGCCCTTGGGTGTCCTGTACCTGGCGCCCCGGACCGCCAAGGCGTAGCCGCTTATCCAGCCTCCGCCGGGCCTTACCGAGGTCCGGCGGAGGTTTACATTCAGCGCTCAAGGGTGCTAGTGTTTATATCCGCGCTGATCGAAGTTCTCGGTCGGATGGCGACCACAAGAACGGTTGGGAACGGGATCTGCTGATCCCAAAATCCAGCCGGTTGGGGGTCCAGCTGGAAGCAGCCGGAACGGTGGAAACCAGCCGATTTGCGGGGATGGTCGGGTGCGGGTAGGCTTGTAAAGTTGCTCCGGAGCGAGGATGGCCTGGTTTTGTCGGGTTG
>NZ_JAEKGC010000006.1 GCF_016405885.1 Arthrobacter sp. MSA 4-2
ACCACCTCCGAGGCCGAGGGCACCAGGAACACATCGGCATAGGTCAGGTCGGTGGACGGATCATTGATGAATCGCATTATTTCTCCCGCAATCGAGTACCTACCGAGTTTAGTCGCCCGCCGGGACACCACCGATTCGACCGCCGGTCAGTGATTCGCCTGTTCCTCGTTCGTGTTACTAGACTGGAAGAAGGTCTAACCACCGTCCAGGACGTCCGCACAGATGGACTTTCCCGCGCTCAGGGCTACTTACGGAAGAGGCGTATACCAAGTGCCAGAACAAACCAGCCACCGTCTACCTGAAGAGTTCGGCGGAAACGAGTGGCTTGTTGACGAACTCTACGAACAGTTTCAGAAAGACCGGAACTCGGTCGACCCGAAGTGGTGGGATCTCTTCGACTCCTTCGATGCGGAAAATCAGCCAAAAGAGAACGGCCAGGGCAATGGTGCCCCTGCTGTAGAAACCAAGGCACCCGCCGCAGCCGCGGCGCCTGCCACCAGCGAAGCGCCGGTTGTGAAGACCGAAGCCGCCGCACCCAAGGCCTCGGGCGAATCGCCCGCCTCGACACAGCAGTCGGGAAAGCCTCCCGTGGCAAAGGAGCCGGCGAAGGAGCCGGCCCCCAAGCCCGCAGCGGAGAAGAAGCCCGAACCCGCCAAGCCGGCCGGCCCGCCCATCCCGGCCCAGCTGCCGGAGACAGCGCGGAACACCCAGATGGACGAGGACACGGTCAGTGTCCTCCGCGGACCGGCGAAGGCCATCGCGACGAACATGGACGCGAGCCTCTCGGTTCCCACCGCCACGAGCGTGCGCACCATCCCAGCGAAGCTTTTGATTGACAACCGCGTCGTGATCAACAACCACCTCGCCCGCGCCCGTGGCGGGAAGGTGTCGTTCACCCACATCATCGGCTACGCCATCGTGCGCGCCCTGGCCCAGTTCCCCTCCCAGAACGTCTACTACGACATCATCGACGGCAAGCCCTCGGCGGTGCAGCCGGCACACGTGAACTTCGGCCTCGCGATCGACATGCCCAAGCCCGACGGCACGCGGCTGCTGGTGGTACCGAACATCAAGAAGGCCGAGAACATGAACTTCTCGGAGTTCTGGCGCGCCTACGAGGACCTCGTCAAGAAGGCCCGCGGCGGCAAGCTCGGCGCCGACGACTACGCCGGAACCACCGTGTCGCTCACCAACCCCGGCGGCATCGGCACCGTCCACTCGGTGCCCCGCCTCTCCAAGGGCCAGGCGTGCATCATCGGTGCCGGCGCGCTCGAGTACCCGGCCGCGTTCCAGGGCGCCAGCGAGAAGACGCTGGCCCAGCATGCGATTTCCAAGACCATCACGCTGACCTCCACCTATGACCACCGGGTCATCCAGGGTGCCGGCAGCGGCGAGTTCCTGCGCATCATCCACCAGCTCCTGCTGGGCGAGCAGGGCTTCTACGACGAGATCTTCGAATCCCTGCGCATCCCGTACGAGCCGGTGCGCTGGAGCGCGGACATCCAGGTCGACCCGATGGACGAGATCAACAAGGTCGCCCGGATCCAGCAGCTCATCCACGCCTACCGGGTGCGCGGCCACCTCATGGCCGACACCAACCCGCTGGAATACGTCCAGCGCAAGCACGCGGACCTCGATGTGCGCACCCACGGCCTGACCCTGTGGGACCTCGACCGCGAATGGCCCACGGGCGGCTTCGGCGGCAAGCCGATGCTGAAGTTCCGGGACATGCTCGGTGTGCTCCGCGACGCCTACTGCCGCACCACGGGCATCGAGTACATGCATATCCAGGACCCGGAAGAGCGCCAGTGGTTCCAGGACGAGCTTGAGCACCCCTACTCCAAGCCGAGCCGCGAGGAACAGCTGCGCATCCTGCACAAGCTGAACTCCGCCGAGGCCTTCGAAACCTTCCTGCAGACCAAGTTCGTCGGCCAGAAGCGCTTCTCGCTCGAGGGCGGTGAATCCCTCATCCCGCTGCTCGATGCCATCATCTCCGGGGCCGCCGACGACGGGCTCGACGAGGTGGCCGTCGGTATGGCCCACCGCGGCCGGCTGAACGTGCTGACGAACATCGCCGGCAAGACCTACGCCCAGGTGTTCCGCGAGTTCGAAGGAACCCAGGACCCGCGTTCGGTTCAGGGCTCCGGCGACGTGAAGTACCACCTCGGCACCGAGGGGACCTTCACCTCCGACGCCGGCAACACCACCCGCGTGTACCTTGCGGCGAACCCCTCCCACCTCGAAGCGGTCGACCCGGTTCTCGAGGGCATCGTCCGGGCCAAGCAGGACCGGCTCGACCAGGGAGGGGCGTTCCCCGTGCTGCCGATCCTGATCCACGGCGACGCAGCCTTCGCCGGCCAGGGCGTCGTGGCGGAGACGCTGAACCTCTCGCAGCTGCGCGGCTACCGCACCGGCGGCACCATCCACGTCATCGTGAACAACCAGGTCGGCTTCACCACCTCCCCGACGTCGTCGCGGTCCTCGGTGTACTCCACCGACGTCGCCAAAATGGTCCAGGCGCCGATCTTCCACGTCAACGGCGACGACCCCGAGGCCGTGGTGCGGGTGGCACAGCTCGCCTACCAGTTCCGCCAGCGGTTCAACAAGGACGTCGTCATCGACATGGTCTGCTACCGCCGCCGCGGACACAACGAGGGCGACGACCCGTCGATGACCCAGCCGATGATGTACAACCTGATCGAGGCCAAGCGGTCGGTCCGCAAGCTCTACACCGAGGCCCTCATCGGCCGCGGCGACATCACCGAGGAAGAGGCCGAGCAGGCGCTGCGCGACTACCAGGAACGACTCGAGCGGGTCTTCGCCGAGACCCACGCGGCCCAGACCTCGCCGATGCCGCTGGTCTCCGAGGATCCCGCCGCGGTCTCGAACCTCGAGCGCCCCTCCGCCCAGCAGTCCGACGGCGAGGAGGCCGCGCCTCAGCCCACCGCCATCTCGGCCGAGGTCCTCGCCGCCATCGGCAAGGCCCACACCAACGTGCCGGAGGGTTTCACCGTCCACCCCAAGCTCAAGGCGCTCCTGGAGCGCCGCGAGCAGATGTCCCGCGAAGGCGGCATCGACTGGGGCTTCGGCGAAATGGCCGCCCTCGGCTCGCTGCTGATGGAGGGCGTCCCCGTCCGCCTCGCCGGGCAGGACACCCGCCGCGGCACCTTCGTGCAGCGCCACGCGGTGTTCCACGACCGCGCCAACGGCACCGAGTGGCTGCCGCTGGAGCGGCTCAGCGAGGACCAGGCGAAGCTGTGGATCTACGATTCGCTGCTTTCGGAATACGCCGCCATGGGCTTCGAATACGGCTACTCCGTCGAGCGGCCCGACGCGCTGGTGATCTGGGAGGCGCAGTTCGGTGACTTCGTCAACGGCGCGCAGACGATCATCGACGAGTTCATCAGCTCCGCCGAGCAGAAGTGGGGCCAGCGGTCCTCGCTCGTGCTCATGCTGCCGCACGGCTACGAGGGACAGGGCCCCGACCACTCCTCGGCACGGATCGAACGGTTCCTCCAGATGTGCGCCGAGGAGAACATGGTCGTGGCCAACCCGAGCAGCGCGGCCTCGCACTTCCACCTGCTGCGCCAGCACGCCTACCGCCGGCCGCGCAAGCCGCTGATCATCTTCACGCCGAAGCAGCTGCTGCGCCTGAAGGCGGCGGCAAGCTCGGTCGAGGACTTCACCCAGGGCAGCTTCCAGCCGGTCATCCCCGACACCCTCGAGACTCCGGGCGCCGAGGTCGAGCGGGTCATCCTGGTCTCCGGCCGGCTCTACTACGACCTGCTGTCGGCCCGGCAGAAGGCCGACGACAAGAAGACCGCCATCATGCGTGTCGAGCAGCTCTACCCGCTGCCGCTCGACGAGATCAAGGAGGCGCTGTCGGCGTACCCCAACGCCGACGTCGTCTGGGCCCAGGACGAACCGGCCAACCAGGGTCCGTGGCCGTTCATCGGGCTAAACCTGCCCCAGCACATAGAGGGCGGCATCGAGCTCGCCTCCCGGCCGGCCTCGGCTGCGACCGCTACGGGCTCCGCCAAGCACCACGCGGTGGAGCAGGAAATCCTCGTGCGCAAGGCTTTCGGAAGAAAGTAACGGGCCGATCAGTATGATGTTGGGTGGGGACCTGTGCCCCACCCAACGCATTTAACGCATTACTCCAGTTCCGCACGGCGCAAATCCGTGCGTGCACCGACACCAATCAGTAACCGAGGGATCCAGTGGAACAACGCAGAATCCGGCTAGCCGCAGTGGGCGACGAACTTCTCGCAGGACTTGGAGATCCCCGCGCGCTGGGCTGGCTTGGACGCGTCATGGCCCGCACCGCCCCCGACGGCGTGCAGGTCGAGGCCTATCCCCTGGCCGCTCCACGCGAAGGCACCGAGTCCCTGGCCAACCGGTGGCTGCAGGAGACCGGGCGCCGGTTCGACGACGGTTTCGAGAACCGCCTCGTCATCGGCCTCTCCGACCGGGACCTCGACCTCGAGCTCTCCACGGCCCGCAGCCGGCTGAACCTCGCGAACATCCTCGACGGTGCCGCCCAGATGAGCGTCAAGGTCCTCGTCGTCGGGCCGCCCCCGGGGCTCGACCCCGAGCGCAACCGCCGGCTGGGGGAACTCTCGGCGGCCTTCGCCGACGTCACCACCCGCCGCAAGCACGTCTACATCGACACCTTCACCCCGCTGGTGGCCCACGAGCAGTGGCGCAACGACCTCGCAGCGAACGGCGGAACTCCCGGCCAGGCCGGCTACGGGCTGATGGCCTGGCTGGTGCTCCACCGGGGCTGGTTCCAGTGGCTTGAGATTCCAGCCTCCTAGCGAGCCCTGCCCTGTCGAAACAGCAGAAAACCACCCTCTCCCGCCGCGGAAGGGTGGTTTTCTGCTGTTTCGGCGGAGTGAAGGGTGTGACACGGCGCTGTTACTTCTGTGAAACCAAATCTCTCCATGTTTCCGCAAGGTAACGAATCAGTTATTACTTATTTACTGGGTGTCCGAGGCAACAAACCTTGGCTATGCTGACGGAAGTGTGATCGCTGTCACTGTAGCTATCCACTTGAACGGGACTGACCAACCGGTCCCGTGCGCCTCTAGCACAGTAAGGATGACGAATGCGTAATAAGCGCACAGCCTCTCTCGCGGCTCTTTCCATTGGGGTGCTTCTGCTCAGCGCCTGCGGATCGGCCGGCGGGACGGCGCAGCAGCCCTCCGAGGCTGCAGAGGAAGAGCTCGCCACGACCATCAATGTGGCCATCAGCCAGACCCCGGACGCCTACAACAGCTACACCGCCAACGCCAACAGCGTCTACAACACCTACGTGAACAACGTCGTTCACAGTACGTTTGTCGCCTTCAACGCCGACGGCGAGCTGGAGCGCAATGAAGATTTCGGCACCTTCGAGAAGACGAGCGACGACCCGCTGACCGTCAAGTACAGCATCAATGAGGATGCCGTCTGGTCCGACGGGACGCCGATCGACTTCGACGACGTCCTGCTGCAGTGGGCCGCCGCCTCCGGCAAGCACCCGAGCGGCGAGAAGGACCCCGACACCGGCGCCGAGACCGACCTGTTCCAGGCCGCCTCGACCAACGGTTTCGCCCAGGTCGAGCTTCCCGAGGGCGAGGCCGGCGACAAGGAGTTCGAGTTCGTCTACTCCGAGCCCTACGCCGACTGGGAATCGCTCCTCTCCGAGCCCATGATGCCGGCCCACATCGCGGCGGAGCAGGGCGGAATGTCCCCCGAGGGTGACGGAGCCGAGCTCATCGAAGCGATCAAGGGCACCGACATCGAGGCGCTCAAGCCCGTCGCCGAGTTCTGGAACACCGGCTGGAACTACGAGGCTGATCTTCCCAGCCTCCCCGACGAGGCGCTGATCCCCTCCTCCGGCCCCTACAAGCTGGACAACGCGGTCAACGGCACGTTGACCCTGGTCAAGAACGAGGAGTACTGGGGCAAGGAGCGCGCGGCCAAGACCGAGACCCTCGTCTACAAGACGGTCGTCGACGAAGAAGCCGTCCAGGCCCTGGAGAACGGCGACGTCGACGTCATCGACCCCTCGAGCCCGACGGTCGACACCAAGTCGGCTCTTGAGCAGATCGGCGAAACGATCACCGTGGAGACCGGTGAGACCCTCACCTTCTCCCACGTTGACCTGGCCCAGCGGCCCGGCGACGTCTTCGAGGACCTCAAGGTGCGCCAGGCCTTCGCCAAGTGCATGCCGCGCGAGGACATGGTCGAGAAGTTCGTCAAGCCCATCGAGCCCGAGGGCAAGGTGATGGACCTGCGCGAGTACCAGCCGGCCCAGCCCGACTACGACACGGTGCTTGAAGGTGCCCCCGCGGCCACCGAGAACGCCGAGCTCGACATCGAGGGCGCCAAGGCCCTGCTGGCCGACGCCGGCAAGACCGAGCCGGTCAAGGTGAGCCTGATGTACTCCTCGACCAGCCAGCTGCGCGCCGACATGGTTGCCCTCATGAAGGCCTCCTGCGACGAGGCCGGCTTTGAGATCATCCCCCAGCCCGAGGAGGAGTGGGCCGCAATGCTCTCCCAGCCCGGCTCCTGGGACGCGGTGCTCTTCGGCTGGGCCGGATCCGGCCTCGTAGCCTCCGCCGAGTCGATCTACGTCTCCGACGGCGAGCAGAACTTCGGCGGCTACAAGGACGAGAAGGTCGACAGCATCTGGAAGGAAATCGTCACGAACACCGACCCCGAAAAGGTCGTCGAGATGAAGACCGAACTGGAGCAGCAGCTCGCCGAGACCCAGTACAACGTGGTGCTCTACGCCAACCCGGGCATCAACGCCTGGAACTCCAAGGTCGAGGGCGTCCAGCCCAACCCGACGCAGACGGGCCTGACCTGGAACGCCTACGAGTGGACGAAGAAGAAGTAACCCGCTGACGCGGGGCTGTACAGAAGGGCGGGCAGATCCTTGGGTCTGCCCGCCCTTCTGACGGCACCCGGCTCATCTGCAGACCGTCCCTAGGAGCCCCCCAGTGTTGTTTTTCATTGCCAAACGTCTAGTCATCTCCTTTTTCATCATGGCGGCGGCCACGACGCTCATGTTCTTCCTCGTCATCTCGTCGGGCGATCCCCTCAGCGACCTCGGTGAGGCCTCGGGCTCGGCGAAGAAGGCGACGATCGCCGCACGCACCGAGGCGATGAACCTCGACCAGCCACCGCTCATGCGCTACTTCCTGTGGCTTCAGGACCTGGGCCACTGCCTCGTCCCGGGCGGCGTAGACTGCACCCTCGGCACCGACCGTTCGGGGAACGCCGTCCTCCCCCAGCTTGAAAGCGCCATCGGCTCGACCTTCCGCCTCGTCCTAGTGGCCACGGTGATCGCCCTGGTCCTCGGGGTGGTCGTGGGCATCGTCACGGCGATCCGCCAGTACACGACGTTCGACTACTCGATCACCTTCATCTCCTTCGTCCTGTTCTCGCTGCCGCTGTTCTGGCTTTCGACCCTGCTCAAGCAGTACATGGCGATCGACCTCAATACGTGGCTTGCCAATCCGCAGTTCCCCTACCTGACGATCCTGCTCGTCGGGGTGGTCGCCGGCGTCATCTGGACCGTCGTCGTCGGCGGCGACAGGAAGCGCAGGCTCACCGTCTTCGGCATCGCCGCCGCGGCGACCGCCGTGGCCCTGTGGCTGCTGCTGGTGACCGGCTGGTTCGTGACTCCGGGCCTGGGTCCGGTCGGCATGCTGATCTCAGCCGGGGCCGTGGCCCTGCTCTGGACCGCCCTGCTCGCCGGGTTCCGGCGCCGCCGCATCCTCTACGCCGCGCTGACGGCCGCCGCGGTGGGCTATGCCGGGTACCTCCTCTCCATCCCGCTGCTGGCCAATCCCAACTGGCTCACCGTCCTTGCGCTCCTGGGGCTGACTGTGGCGGCGGCCTACGCCGCCGGCGGCTTTGTCGGCGGCCCCTACCGGGCGCGCGCGGCGCGGATCTCCGCGGTGATCGCCTTCAGCATCGGACTGCTGATCTTCCTCGACCGGCTCCTGCAGGCCTACCCTGAACTCTCGGCGCGGTCCGGCGGCCGTCCCATCCCCACCACCGGCTCCGAGTCTCCGAACCTCTCCGGAGGCTTTTGGGAGACCAACCTCGATTACGCGCTGCACCTAATCCTGCCGACCATCGCCATCACCCTGATCTCCTTTGCCACCTACACGCGGTACACGCGGGCGAGCCAGCTCGATGTGATGAACCAGGACTACATCCGGACGGCTCGGGCCAAGGGGCTCAGCGAGCGGACGGTGCTGGTAAAGCACGCCTTCCGCAACGCGATGATCCCGATCACCACGCTGATGGCGTTCGACTTCGCCGGCGTGCTCGGCGGGGCCGTGATCACCGAGACGGTCTTCGGCTGGAACGGCATGGGCAAGATGTTCGTCGACGGCGTCCACACCGTCGATCCCGCACCCGTGATGGCCTTCTTCCTCGTCGTGGGAACGGCGGCGGTGCTCTTCAACATGCTCGCCGACATCGCCTACGCCTTCCTCGACCCGCGCATCACCCTGAGCTAGGAGCCGAATCATGAGCAGATCCGACATCGAGCCGGCAGATTCCCGCCCGCAGGTTGAGCTATCCGAAATGACGCTCGCGAGCCAGGACACCGACATCGCCCGCGGCGCACCCACCCGGCAGCAGACCGAGCGCGTCCGCACCACCGAGGCGAAGAGCCAGGGCCGCCTGGTCCGCGAGCGCTTCTTCCGCCACAAGGGCGCCCTGGCCGGCATGGGCCTGCTGGCCCTGATCGTCCTGCTGTCCTTCAGCTCCATCGGAGTGGCGGGAATCCCCGGCTGGTGGAACAAGGACTACGACGTCCTGGCCGCCCGCTTCAATGAGGGCAGGCCGACCCTGACCCTCTGGCCGTTCAGCCTCGGCGAGCACCCCTTCGGGCAGGACGTGCTGGGCCGCGACTACTTCGCGCTGACCATGCGCGGCATCCAGACCTCCCTGATCATCGCCATGACGGTCGGCCTGGTCGCCACGCTCGTCGGCACCGCCGTCGGGGCCATCGCCGGATACTTCCGGGGCTGGACCGAGGCCGTCCTGATGCGCATCACCGACGTCGTGATCACCATCCCCACGGTGGTCATCGCCGCGGTGATGGCCGGCGTCGTCGCGCGCTTCGGCATCCTTCCCTTCGGCGTCTTCCTCGGTCTGGTCACCTGGACCGGCCTGGCCAGGATCGTGCGCGGCGAGTTCCTCTCGCTGCGGGAGAAGGAGTTCGTCGAGTCGGCGAAGTCGGTGGGCGCGAGCTCGGCCCGGATCATTTTCCGGCACATCCTCCCCAACACCGTCGGGGTGATCATCGTCTTCGCGACCCTCGCGATCTCCGGGGCGATCCTGCTCGAGACGGCCCTGAGCTACCTCGGGCTCGGCGTCGTCGCGCCCGACACCTCGCTGGGCAAGGCGATCAACGACAACCGCTCGGCCCTGACCGTACGGCCCTGGCTGTTCCTGTGGCCGGGCGCCTTTATCGTCGGCATCGCCCTCGCCGTGAACTTCATCGGAGACGGCCTGCGCGACGCCTTCGATCCCAAGCAGACAAGGATCAAGCAATGACAGCTGAGCACACCGGGACGCTCTCGGACGACGCCGTGTCCCCGGCCGACGGCCCCATCCTCTCGGTGCGCGGACTCGGCGTCGACTTCAACGTCGACAACGAATGGGTGATGGCCGCCGAGGACGTCTCCTACGACATACACCCCGGCGAAATCCTTGCCATCGTGGGCGAGTCCGGCTCCGGCAAGAGCATGTCCTCGATGGCGCTGCTGGGGCTGCTGCCCCGCAACGGCCGCTCCAAGGGCAGCGCGAGGCTGATGGGCAAGGAGCTGATCGGCGCCCCGCAGAAGACCCTGAGGCGGATCCGCGGCAACGACGTCGCGATGATCTTCCAGGAACCGATGACGGCGCTCAACCCGGTGCTGACCGTGGGCGAGCAGATCCGCGAGGCGGTTGAGCAGCACACCGAGGCCTCCCCCGCCGCCGCCAAGGAACGGGCAATCGAACTGCTGCGCATGGTGGAGATCCCCGAGCCGGAACGTCGCTACGACTCCTATCCACACCAGTTCTCCGGCGGGCAGCGCCAGCGTGCGATGATCGCCATCGCCCTGGCCAACGACCCAATGCTGCTCGTCGCCGACGAACCGACGACCGCGCTCGATGTCACCGTGCAGGCCGAGGTTCTCGAACTGCTGCGCCGGCTCAACAAGCGCCTGCGCAGCGCCATCCTCCTGATCACCCACGACATGGGGGTGGTGGCGGACCTTGCCGACCACATTGTGGTGATGGAGCGGGGCCGGATCGTGGAGTCCGCCCCCTCGCAGCAGCTGTTCCTCACCCCGAAGGAGCCCTACACCCGCCAGCTGCTCGATGCGGTGCCGTACCTGGGCTCGAAGGTCGGAGGGGTCCTCACCGACGTCGAGGTCGTCGACGGCAGCATCCGGATCCACGAGGACTACGCCGAACGCGCCCTGGCGCACCGGCAGGAGCACACCGCCGCCGGCACCGTGCCCGCGCTGGAACTGGCGGGCGTGGACATCGAGTATCCGGGCCGTTTCCGGCAGCCGCCCTTCAAGGCGGTTCACGACGTGTCCTTCACCATCCTGCCCGGGGAGGTCATGGGGCTGGTCGGCGAGTCGGGCTCGGGCAAGTCGACGATCGCCCGGGCTGTCACCGGGCTGATCCGGACCAGCGCGGGCAGCGTGCGGATCGCGGGGACGGACATTACCTCGCTCTCCGCCCGGCAGATCCTGCCGCTGCGCAAGAAGTTCGCCATCGTCTTCCAGGACCCGGCCGCCTCGCTGAATCCGCGTCTCTCCATCGGGGACAGCATCGGCGAGCCGCTGTACCTGCACGAGAAGCTCTCCCGGGCCGATCTCGACCGGCGGGTGCAGGGCCTGCTTGAGGACGTGCAGCTGCCGGTCTCCTTCCGGAACCGGTACCCGCACGAGCTCTCCGGCGGCCAGCGCCAGCGGGTGGGCATCGCCCGCGCCCTGTCGCTCCGGCCGTCCCTCCTCGTCGCCGACGAGCCGACGTCAGCCCTTGACGTGTCGGTGCAGGCCGCGGTGCTGAAGCTGCTGCAGGAGCTGCAGCGCGAGCGGGGCTTCGCCTGCCTGTTCGTCAGCCACGACCTTGCCGTGGTCGAGCTGCTCGCCAGCCATATCGCGGTGCTCAGCAAGGGCCGCCTGGTGGAGCAGGGCACCACCGAGCAGGTGCTGAAGTATCCGCGGGATCCGTACACCCGGCGGCTCCTCGCCGCGGCGCCGGTGCCGGACCCCACGGAGCAGGCCGTGCGGCGCGAACAGCGCAACGCGATCCTCGCAGCGGGCACGACAGCGTCCTAGAGGTACTGTCCAGGCAGACAGCAGGCCCCCGACCTTCCGTCGGGGGCCTGCTGCATGCCGGGCCGGCCGCACCAGGGCCGGCCCGACTAGTGCCGGAAGACGATCTTGCCGAACACGTCGCCGGCGGCCATCCGGGCGAAGCCGTCCGCCGCATCCTCGAGGCCGATCACCGAGTCGATCGGCGGGCGGACGCCCGTGGCCGCCAGGAAGCGGGTCAGCCGGAGCAGCTCGTCCCGGGTGCCCATGGTGGAGCCGAGGACCCGCAGCTGGAGGAAGAACACCCGGTTCAGCTCCGCCGAGGGCGCCGGCCCGCTGGTGGCGCCGCAGGTCACCACCGCTCCCCCGGGCCGCAGCGCCTTGAGCGAGTGCGACCAGGTCGCCTCGCCGACGGAGTCGAAGACGACGTCGACCCGCTCCGGCAGGCGGGCACCGGCCTCAAAGGTGTCCGCGGCCCCCAGGGCGCGGGCACGGTCGAGCTTGTCGGTGTTCCTGCCCGTGACCCAGACGCGGAAGCCGGCGGCCGCCGCGAGGCTGATCAGGGCCGTGGAGACGCCGCCGCCCGAGCCCTGGACCAGGATCGTCGAACCGGGGGCCGCGGGCGAGACGGTGAACAGCATCCGGTAGGCGGTCAGCCACGCCGTCGGAAGGCAGGCGGCCTCCTCGAAGGAAAGGTCTTCGGGCTTGGGCACCAGGTTGCGTTCGGGCACCCACACGTAGTCCGCCATGGTGCCCGGATAGCGTTCGGAGAGCAGGGAGCGCTGCGGGTCGAGGGTCTCATCGCCCTCCCATCCCGGCGCGGACAGCACCGAGTGCACGATCACGCTGCGCCCGTCGTCGTCGACCCCCGCCGCATCGCACCCGAGGACCATGGGGAGGCGCTCATTCGGGAGGCCCACCCCCTGGAGGGAGAACAGGTCGTGGCGGTTCAGCGCGGAGGCCACCACCCTCACCCGGCGGAACCCGTCCGGCGGCGCGGGCGGCTCGAACTCCCCCACCCGCAGGGCCCCGAGCGGGTTGTCCTTCGATGTCGCTTCGACGTAGGCGGCGCGCATTGGAAATCTCCCTCGGTAGGTGCTGTGCCCCCATCCTAGGGCGGGCCTGCGGGCCGGGCGCCCGGCGCGCAGGGCGTTTAGGAGGCCCCCGCCGGATGTGGGAGACTTGAATGCAGTTCTGTAGGCATATCTAAGGAGGCCAGCCATGAGCAAGCGAGCACGCAAGCGCCGCGACCGTAAGCGCGGAGGCGCTAACCACGGTAAGCGTCCCAACACCTGATCGTTGGAACACAGCAAAAGACCCCCGGCCTTCCGGCACGGGGGTCTTTTTCTGTCTGCGGCCGGGCCTAGTGCCCGGCGGTCTTCAGCTGGCCGATCCGCTCGAGGATGTTGTCCTTCAGCGAGGTCGGTGCCTTCTCGCTGCAGGAGCGCTTCACGACCTCCCGGATGACGCACTCGAGGTCGTGCTCCTTGGCGCACTCGGCGCAGCTGTCGAGGTGCGCCTTGATCTCTACGAGGTCCTTGTGCGAGAGCTCGCCGTCAAGGTAGTCGTACAGCTTCTCGATCCGCGCATCGGGGCAGTCCCCCAATTCTTCGCAATCCTTCATTTCGCACTCTCCTGTTTCGTGCCCTTGACACCCTCCACCGCGGCCGGGGTGCCCAGCCCCCGCTCCAGCGCGTACTCCGACAGGAGGTCGCGCAGCAGCTTGCGCCCGCGGTGCAACCGGGACATCACCGTCCCGATGGGCGTATTCATGATTTCTGAGATTTCCTTGTACGCAAAGCCTTCGACGTCCGAGAAGTACACCGCCAGGCGGAACTCCTCCGGGATCGACTGCAGCGCGTTCTTGATGTCCGAGTCCGGCAGGTGGTCCAGCGCTTCGGCTTCGGCCGACCGCAGACCCGAGGAGGTGTGTTCGGCCGCCTTGGCCAGCTGCCAGTCCTCGATTGTGTCCGAATGCGACTGCAGCGGCTCCCGCTGGCGCTTCCGGTAGAGATTGATATAGGTGTTCGTCAGGATCCGGTACAGCCAGGCCTTGAGGTTCGTTCCCGGCTTGTACTGATGGAATGCCGAGAACGCCTTGGTGTAGGCCTCCTGCACCAGGTCTTCGGCGTCGCTGGGGTTGCGGGCCATGCGCATGGCCGCCGAGTACAACTGGTCGACGTATTGCATGGCGTCCCGCTCGAAGCGGGCCTTGCGGTCTGCGTCCGATTCCGTGGATACGTCCAACTGGTCATTTTCGGTCGAGCTGCTGCCCGCCGGAGCTGTTGTATTCATTGGGGGAAAGTCTACGCGCCCGTTGCTGGGCGCGGCCGAGCGGCGCCGCTGCTCCAGCGTAACGTTCAGCTGGAAGTCGGGCGCGAGCTGTTCCGAAACACTTGCAGGTGTACCCAATGTGCCCCCGTCCGTCGATTTCGCTTACTCAGATGGAACCCCGGCAGGGGCCGCCTTATTCCACCGGCTCCCCCGGAGCGGCGAGGGATCACCGCAGAGCACATTTTTCCGGCGGGATCACCCCCTGCCGGTGCGGCGGCGGGCGGATCGCCTCGCACGTCCAAAAGTGCAAAACTAGACCCAGCGTGCTTCGTAAGTTCCGAATCATCATGAACACCGGCGCCGGTGCGCCGGCAACCAGGAGGCTCTTGTGACCCTTGTCCGCGTTATCGCCCGACCACTGACCGCCAGCAGCTTCGCCTTCTCGGGGGTGGACCGGCTGCGGAGCGCAGGAAAAAACGCCGAGCAGCTCGAACCCGTCCTGACCCGGCTGGGCAAGGCCGTCCCGTCCCTGGCCCCGGTGACCGGTGACGCCAAGCGGGTCGCCCAGGTCCTGGGCGGCGTGCAGCTCGGCGCGGGCATCCTGCTCGGTCTTGGACGGTTCTCCCGGGTCGCCGGAACGCTGCTCGCGGTCTCCGCCGCGGCCAACACGCTTGTCGATTTCAAGTCGGCTGACTCCTCGACGCCGGCAGCCCGCAAGGAACGCCGCGGTCAGCTGCTGCGCAACCTCTCCCTCGTCGGGGCGGCCCTGCTGGCCTCCGTTGACACCAACGGCCGCCCCGGGCTGGCCTGGCGTGCGGAGCACTTCGCCTCGGGTGCCAAGAAGAACGCGGTGGGGATCAGCAAGGACGCCCGCAAGCAGCTGAAGAAGGCCGACCTCGCCGTCCGCCGCACCGCCGCCGACGTTGTGGGTTCCTAACGTCCATGGCCCTTCCTTCTGCCGGGACCGCCGTGCCTCAGCAATCTCCAGGCGTCTGGCCGGCCCCCCGGCCCGCCGCGCCCGTCGACGCCGTCGTTGAGGTTCCGGGTTCCAAGTCCCTGACCAATCGGTACCTCGTGCTGGCGGCCCTAGCCGACGGACCGTCGACGCTGCGCAACCCGCTCCATTCCCGTGACTCGGCGCTGATGATCGATGCCCTGCGTGCGCTCGGCGCAACGGTCACCGAGATCGAGGGGACCGGGCGATTCGGGCCGGACCTGCACGTGGTTCCCTTTCCCCGGGAGCGCCGGGAGCGGCGGATCGACTGCGGGTTGGCCGGGACGGTGATGCGCTTCGTGCCGGTGCTGGCCGCGCTGCAGGAGGGCGCCACCGCGTTCGACGGCGATCCGCACGCCCGCCAACGCCCCATGGGTGCCACCATCGGCGCCCTGCGCGGCCTGGGGGTTCCGGTCAAGGACGGCGGTGCCGGCGCCCTTCCCTTCACCGTCGACGGCCGCGGCGCCGTCGAGGGAGGGCACCTGGCGATCGACGCCGGCGCGTCCTCGCAGTTCGTCTCAGCGCTGCTCTTGGCCGGGGCGGCGTTCACGCGCGGGCTCCACCTCGAGCACGCCGGCGGCCGGCTGCCCAGCCTCGAGCACATCGCGATGACGGTGAGGGTGCTGCGAAGTGTCGGTGTGGACATCGACGACAGCGTCCCGATGTCCTGGCGGGTCAGCCCCGGCCCGATCCGCGCCTTCGACATCGCCATCGAACCGGATCTCTCCAACGCCGGGCCGTTCCTCGCCGCCGCCGTGGTCACCGGCGGCAGGGTGACCATCCCGAACTGGCCGGCGGAGACCACCCAGGTGGGTGACGCATGGCGGCAGATCCTTCCCCGCCTAAGCGCCTCGGTGGAACTGGCCGGCGGCGCCCTGACGGTCACCGGCGGCCCGCGCATCACCGGCGGGGATTTCGCCGACACCAGCGAACTGGCGCCGACGGTGGCCGCGCTGTGCGCCCTGGCCGAGACCCCCTCGACCCTGAGCGGCATCGCCCACCTGCGGGGGCACGAGACGGACCGGCTGGCGGCCCTTGTGCGGGAGATCAACGCCCTGGGCGGGAACGCCGAGGAAACCGCGGACGGTCTTCTCATCCGGCCCGCCTCCCTTCACGGCGGCGTGTTCTCCACCTACGACGACCACCGCATGGCCACGGCCGGCGCGGTGATCGGCCTCGCCGTCGACGGGGTCCTCGTCGAAAACATCGCCACCACGGCCAAGACGCTGCCGCAGTTCCCCGAACTGTGGGCGCAGCTCGTGGCCACGGCGCGCACCGGAGGCTCTCCGGGTGACTGAGGCCGGCAACCGGAGGGGCTCCCGGGCCTGGGACGAGTCCGATGTGCGGATCCGCCCCAACAAGAAGGGAACACGTCCCCGCACCAAGAACCGTCCGGCCTACGAGGACGCCGTCACCGGCAGGATCGTCACCGTCGACCGCGGCCGCTATACCGCCGTCGTCGATGAGGACACCCCCGACGAGCGGCTCATCGTCGCGGCGCGGGCCCGCGAGCTGCGCCGCAGCGCCGTCGTCGCCGGCGACCTGGTGGCGCTCGTCGGGGACCTCTCCGGCGGCCCGGACTCCCTGGCGCGCCTGGTGCGCGTTGAGGAACGGCGCACCGTGCTGCGCCGCAGCGCCGACGACACCGACCCGGTGGAGCGCGTCGTGGTCGCCAACGCCGACCAGCTGGTCATCGTGGTCGCCGCCGCCAACCCGGAACCGCGCACCGGATTCATCGACCGCGCACTGGTGGCCGCCTACGACGCCGGCATCCGCCCCCTGCTGTGCGTCACGAAGGCGGACCTGGTGCACCCGGCGCCGCTGCTTGCCAACTACGAGCACCTCGACCTGCGGGTGGTGATCAGCAGGACGGCCGCCGACACCGGCGGCATCGAGGCCACCTCCGACGACGGCGCCTCGGCCCGCCTCTCGGGCGGCGCCATCAACACCCTGCGGGAGGAGCTCGACGGGCAGGTCAGCGTGCTGCTGGGCCACTCCGGGGTGGGCAAGTCCACCCTGGTCAACGCCCTCACCGGCTCCACGCGCGCCACCGGAGGCGTCAACGCCGTCACGGGCCGGGGCCGCCACACCTCGTCCTCGGCCGTTGCGCTCAAGGCCGCCGGGTCCGCCCCCGGCACCTGGATCATCGACACCCCCGGCATCCGGTCCTTCGGCCTGGCCCACGTCGACCCCGATCGGATCCTCCAGGCCTTCCCCGACCTTGAGCCCGGAACCGCCGACTGCGAACGCGGCTGCCTGCACGACTCCAACGCCGTGAACTGCGGCCTCGACGGGTGGGTCGCCAGCGGCGCCGCCGGCGAATCCGGACCGGTGCGCCTTGCCTCCCTGCGGCGCCTGCTGGGCGCAGGGTCCACGGACTCCCGCCAGGCGGCCCAGGAGGCGAAGGAACTGGGGAGCCAGTAAACCCTGTTAGACTGAAGTCAGTTGTTGTGTTGCGCATTGAATTTCTGGCCTTGAATCCTCCTTTCGGAGTTCGAAAGCTGTTTTGATAAGCGAAAACGAACACCACGACGAGCGCACCGGAGTTCGGGGCGTCTCTCACAAGGTAAGGATCTTAAAATGGCTACAGGTACAGTGAAATGGTTCAACGCTGAAAAGGGCTTTGGTTTCATCGCTCCCGAAGACGGCGGCGCCGACGTGTTCGCACACTTCTCCGCAATCAATTCGAACGGCTTCCGTTCACTCGAAGAGAACCAGAAGGTCAACTTCGAGACCACCCAGGGACCCAAGGGCCCCCAGGCTGAGAACATCACCGTTCTCTAAGGTTTCTCTCCTCCGGGATTGCAACCTCCGGCCGCGCTGAGCGGCCGAACCAAGGGTCACCGCTGCGGCATAAGCCGCCGGTGGCCCTTGGCCGTTAACGGCTCCCGGTGGAGGCCGGGGGCCCTCCTAGGTGTTGTTCGACCGTGGCGCGCCCATGCCGGCGTTTACCCGGTGCGGGCCGGCCGCCGAGGGACGCACATCGAAGTCGAAGATCGCCGTCGGGATGTAGACCGTCGAGCACGAGTTGGGGATGTCCACCACGCCGGACAACCTGCCCTCGATCGGCGCCGACCCCAGCAGCAGGTAGGCCTGCTCGGGGCTGTATCCAAACTTCGTCAGATAGTCGATGGCGTGAAGGCACGCGCGCTGATAGGACAGGTGCGAGTCGAGGTAGTGCTGCTTGCCATCAAGGGTCACCGACGTGCCCGAAAAGGCGATCCACTCGCTGTACCGGGGGTCCACGATGCCGGGCATGAAGATGGCGTTCTCACTCACGCCGTAGGTTTCCATGCCTCCCTTGATGACATCGACTCGAAGGTCAATGAAGCCGCCCATCTCGATCGCGCCGCAGAAGGTGATCTCGCCGTCGCCCTGGGAGAAGTGAAGGTCCCCCAGCGAGAGGTTCGCGCCGTCGACGAACACCGGATAGAAGATCCGGGTGCCCTTCGAGAGGTTCTTGATGTCCTGGTTGCCGCCGTTCTCCCGGGGCGGCGCCGTGCGCGCCGCCTCCCCCGCCACACGGTCGAACTCCGACGCCGGCAGGCTCCCGAGCACCGCCTCCCGCGGTTCGGGCGGCAGCGCGAGCGGCGGCACGCGGTTGGGGTCAGTGGCGATCAGGTCGCCTTCGCGCTGGTTCCACTTCGCCAGCAGCTGCGCGGAGGGAGCCGTACCCATCAGGCCGGGGTGGATGAGCCCCACGTAGGACACCTCAGGAACATGCCGCGAGGTCGCCACCTGGCCGGTGAAGTCCCAGATCGCCTTGTAGGCGTCGGGGAACTGGTCGGTCAGGAACCCGCCGCCGTTGTTCCGCGCGAAAATACCGGTGTAGCCCCACCCCTGCCCGGCCAGCGGCCCTGAGTCCTCCTGCGGGATCGGTCCGACGTCGAGGATATCGACGACGAGGAGGTCGCCCGGCCTCGCTCCTTCGACGGCGAAGGGCCCGCTGAGCTTGTGGACGGTGAGCAGCGGGGCGTTGAGGATGTCGTCGGCGGAGTCGTCGTTGACAATGGCGCCGTCGAACCATTCACGGCAATGGACCCGGAATGAATCACCGCGCCTCACCGTGGCGACCGGCGGAATTTCCGGATGCCACCGGTTGTGTCCAATTTTCTCCTGGTCCTCGAATTTCTTGGTCGAATCGAGCGGAAATATAACGTCAGGCATTTGAACTCCTCCAATATCTGGATCTGGCCGCACCCCGGAAACTAGGGCCGCGGCAGTTTCTGGTGAAGCGGATTGGACGAATAGGGCGGGGTCCTGCGTGAATTCGTCGACGGCAGCGTCCCGGTCACCACCTGCGGTTCCGATGCACTGCGGTGTGTTGAATCGATCAGCTGAAAGGCCGCCGTGCCCGTTCGAGAAAGGTGGGGCGCGCTGATCTTCCGCCGCGCATCCTGGCCGCAGCTGGGGCAGGTCTGGACGTCCGCTGCTGCTTCCATGGGTCGGATCACTTCGAATGCTGCGCACTGAGGACAGGAATACTCATAGATGGGCATAGGGCAGACCTTTCTTTTGGGCAATGGACACTCAGGCCGGTGACACAGCCGCCCCCTCCTCCGACCTCTTTCCGTGCGGGATGCCTTTGCGCCCGAGGAAGAGACCTGCCGCCAGGGCGGCAACGGCTGCAACCGTCACCAGCAGGGCAAGCCCCGTGTTCGTCTCATACCTGCCCACCAGCAGGAAGAACGCAGGAATCGTCCCGGTGATGTGGGCGACGAAGATCGTGAACCAGCCGGTGGCATAGGTCAGGGAATCCCGCCCCAGTCCCAACAGGAGGAAGAACAGGAACCAGAGAACGGCCCAGGTCAGCCAGATGGCACCGAAGACAGGGTCCCCCACGAGGGTGAACTGGAGGGCGCCGATCACGAGGGCACAGGCGGCAACGAAAAGCGAGAACCAGCCAAGGCCCTCACCGCTGACTCCCGTGACCTGGAGTATCCCGACGTAGAGGTAGGTGAAGCCGAAGAGATACAGGCCGGCAGCCCCGAAAATGGTGGGCAGGTCGTTATTGGCCTGAATGAGGATGATGGTTGGGAAGACAACCTGCATCGTCCCGACAAAGAAATTGAGAATGGCCGCGGATTTACCGGGGACTACCCCGATAAGCATTAGCCCGTTGATGAAGAGAACCGCGCCCACGTATAACAAACCAACGCTGCTCATGGCGCTCCGTCGCGATACCAGGAGTGGAGAGAGATACAAGGCGGCTATTCCCGGTCGCCTCGGCGGGGATCCGGAAACAGCGGACGACATCAGAAGAAGTACGTTGTGACGGCGATCCTAGTCCTGCCCACGAAGGGTGTCGACACCGGCCCGGCAGCCCGTGCCCGGCGTGGACCACCTGAGAGACGGTGGATATAATATGCACTCGACCTGTGCGCCGGTTCGGGGAATGGAGAACGCCGGGCGCCTCCGGGACTGGGAGGCGCCAATCATTCTCGGCTGCACGGGCATCGTCGGGCCCCGGCGCCTTTCCGGGTAATGGCCCCGGAAGCGATAAGTTGAAGGCATGAACCTCGTCCAGAGCTACAACGATGACCTGCGCCTTGCCCACGTGATGGCGGACTCGGTCGATGACCAGACCATGTCCCGGTTCCGGGCGCAGGACCTCCGCGTAGAGACCAAGCCCGACCTCACCCCGGTCACCGACGCCGACCGGGCGGCCGAGGAATCGATCCGCAGCCAGCTCTCGCGCGTGCGCCCGCGTGACGCCGTGCTGGGCGAAGAGTTCGGGAGCACCGGATCCGGGTCGCGGCGCTGGATCATCGACCCGATCGACGGAACCAAGAACTTCGTGCGCGGCGTGCCCGTCTGGGGCACGCTGATCGCCCTCGTGGACGAAGGCCGGCCGGTGGTGGGCCTGGTGAGCGCCCCGGCGCTGGGCAAGCGGTGGTGGGCGGCCGAGGGCACGGGCGCGTTCATGGGCAAGTCCCTGGCGGCCGCAACCCGGCTGCGGGTCTCGAACGTGTCCCGCCTCGAGGACGCCTCGCTCTCCTATTCGAGCCTCTCGGGGTGGAAGGCACGCTCTGCCCTGCCGGAGTTCGTCAACCTCACCGAGCGGGTCTGGCGCACCCGCGCCTACGGGGATTTCTGGTCGTACTGCCTGGTGGCGGAGGGCGCCGTCGACATCGCGTGCGAACCCGAACTCAACCTTCACGACATGGCGGCCCTGGTGCCGATCGTGACCGAGGCCGGTGGACGGTTCACCTCCCTCGACGGCACCGATGGCCCTTACGGCGGCAACGCACTGGCCACCAACGGCACGCTCCACAGCGAGGTGCTCCGGATGCTCAACCCGCAGATGGACGATCTGCTCTGACGGGCGCACAGCAGGGAGCACCCGGCGGCCCGCGGAGGCCCGCACCGGCGCGCAGCGGGCCCCGGATGGACCCCGGCCGCCGCCGCTCGATGGCGGCCGGGTACCTCACCGGCGCCGGCCGCTACGACCGGGTCCGCCCGTCCTACCCCGATCAGATCGTGACGTGGCTGGTGCCGCCGGCCGCCGATTCCGCCGCCGACCTCGGTGCCGGCACCGGGATTTTCACCCGCATGCTGCTCGACCAGGGGCTCACCGTGACCGCCGTCGACCCCTCCGCGGACATGCTCTCCGTACTCGCCTCCCGCCTGTCCGGTGCGGCCGTGCTCACCGGGACCGCAGAGTCCACCGGCCTGCCCGGTGCCTCGGTGGACCTTGTCACCCTCGCCCAGGCCTGGCACTGGGTCGATCCTGCTGCCGCTGCGGCGGAGGCGGCCCGCATTCTCGTGCCGGGCGGCACGCTCGGGGTCCTCTGGAACCAGCTCGACGTCGGCCTGCCCTGGGTCCACCGGCTCTCGCGCATCATGCACGCGGGCGATGTCTACTCCCCCGGGTACCGGCCCGACTTCGGCCCGCTCTTCACTCCGCCCGAACCGCTGAGGGTGCGCTGGACCCAGGAGCTGGACGCCGCCGGCGTGGTTGACCTGGCGAAGTCCCGCAGCTACTACCAGCGCGCCTCCGAGGCCGCCCGGGCCCGGCTCGAAGGGAACCTCCGGTGGTACCTCCACGACTACCTGGCATTTCCAACCGACGCGGTCATCTCGCTGCCGTACTTCACCTACGCCTGGCAGGCCAGGGCCCGCACCGCCTCCCCATAGCGTTACGGACCGCCGAAGCCCTATATTTAGGTATGCCGAAATTCCTCGCGGGCCTCCTGCTGTGTGCGTGCCTTGCCCTCACCGGCTGCGCGGGTGCGCCGGTGCCGGAGCCCGCCGCCGTCTCGGACGACCGGCCCGTCGTCCTCACCACCTTCACCGTGCTCGCCGACCTCGTCGATGAGGTCGGCGGCGGGCACGTCCGGGTGGAGTCGGTCACCAAGGTCGGCGCCGAGATCCACGGCTACGAGCCGACGCCGTCGGACCTCATCCGCGCCCAGGACGCCGACCTCATCCTCGACAACGGGCTCGGCCTCGAGCGCTGGTTCGAGCGTTTCCTGCTCTCGGTCGACGCCCCTCATGTGGTGCTCTCCGACGGCGTTGACCCCGTGGACATCCGCTCCGGCGACTACCGCGGCCTCGCGAATCCGCACGCGTGGATGTCCCCGCTCGCGGCCCAGACCTACGTCGACAACACCGTCCGGGCGCTCTCGGACCTCAGCCCCGAGCACGCGGCGGCCTTCGAGGCCAACGGAGCGGCCCTCAAGGCCGAACTGCAGGCCCTGCTGGAGACCCTGCGGGCCGGTGCCCGCGACACCGAAGGCGCGGCCCTGGTGACCTGCGAGGGCGCCTTCTCCTACCTCGCCCGCGACGCCGGACTCAAGGAGGCGTTCATCTGGCCGGTGAACGCCGACGCCGAGGGCACGCCCCGCCAGATCCGCGCGGTCATCGACTTCGTCTCCCGCCACGACGTCCCCGCCGTCTTCTGCGAATCGACGGTGAACCCCTCCGCGCAGGAGCAGGTCGCCGCCGCCACCGGCGTGAGGCTCGAAGGGCCCCTGTATGTCGATTCCCTCTCCGGCCCGGACGGTCCGGTTCCGACCTTCCTGGACCTGCTGCGCTACGACATCTCCCTGATCACCGAAGGACTTTCCGGATGAGCACCCTTTCCGCCGCCCCGCCGGCCCTGCGGGCCACCAACCTCACCGTGAGCTACAACGACGTGCGCGCCCTCGACGGGGTGGGCGTAATTGTCGAAACCGGCAGCATCTGCGGCCTCGTCGGGGTCAACGGGTCGGGCAAGTCGACGCTCTTCAAGGCCCTCATGGGCCTGCTCGTGCCGGCCGCGGGCACCGTTGAACTGTACGGACGCACCAGCCGGGAGGCCCGCCAGCGCGGCCTGGTCGCCTACGTACCGCAGGCCGAGGACGTCGACTGGGACTTCCCGGTCTCCGTCGCCGACGTCGTCGCCATGGGGCGCTACGGGCTCATGGGCCCCTCCCGGCGCGCCTCGGCCGCCGACCGGGCCGCCGTCGACGCCGCCCTGGAGCGGGTGGGCCTGGCCGGGCTCCGCCGCCGGCAGATCGGCGAACTCTCCGGCGGGCAGCGCAAGCGGGCGTTCGTTGCCCGCAGCATCGCCCAGGATGCGAGGCTGCTGCTGCTCGATGAACCTTTCGCCGGGGTTGACCGCTCCAGCGAGGCGACCCTGACCACGCTCCTTCAGGAACTGCGCGACGAGGGCCGGTCGGTGCTGATGTCCACCCACGACCTCGCCGGTGTGTCCCAGCTGTGCGACTCGGCCGTCCTGCTGCACAACCGGGTCCTCGCCCGGGGCCGGCCCTCGGACGTGCTCACCCCCAGCAACCTCGCGCTTGCCTTCGGCGGCGCCCTCGAAATCCGGGAGCCCTGAGATGGACCTTCTGAACTGGCTCACCGAGCCGCTGCAGTACGGGTTCCTGACCCGCGCCCTGATCGTGACCGTCGCGGCGGCCGTGGTGTCCGCCGTCCTGTCCTGCTGGCTGATCCTGATGGGCTGGTCGCTGATGGGTGATGCCGTCTCGCACGCCGTCCTGCCCGGGGTGGCCCTGGCCTACATCGTCGGGATTCCGTTCTCCATCGGCGCGTTCGTCTTCGGGGCCGGCGCCGTCGCGCTGATCGGGGTGGTGCGCTCGACGACGAAGCTCAAACCCGACACGGTGATCGGCGTGGTGTTCACTGCCTTGTTCGCCGCGGGGTTGGCCATCGTCTCCAGCACCCCCTCGCAGATCGACCTGCTCCACATCCTGTTCGGCAATGTGCTCGGGGTGACCGACGGCGAACTGTGGCAGGTGCTCATCCTCGGCGCCGTGACCCTCGCGGTGGTGCTGTTCAAGCGCCGCGACCTGACCCTGCTGGCCTTCGACCGCACCCATGCCCACGTGATCGGGCTGAACACCAAGTTCCTCTCGGCGCTGCTGCTGGGCCTGCTCGCGCTCAGCGTGGTGGTGGGCCTGCAGGCGGTCGGCATCATCCTCGTGGTCGCCATGCTCATCACCCCCGGCGCCACGGCGTTCCTGCTCACCCGCAGCTTCGACCGCATGCTGGTCCTGGCCGTCGGCATTACGGTCGCCGCCTCCCTCGCCGGAATCTACGCCAGCTACTACCTCGATATCTCCACCGGCGCCGCCGTCGTCCTCGCCCAGTCCCTTGTCTTCACCGTGGTCTACCTGGTGGCCCGGCCCAACGGTGTGCTCTGGCAGCGCCTCCGCGTGCGCCGCAGCCGACGGCGTTCCCCTTCCGCCGAGGCCCACGTGGGCGACGCACCGGCCGGGGCGGTGTCCTGAATGGGGCCGAGGAACACTCCGGCCCTGAGCATCGGTTCGGCGAGCGTCCAGGACTACGTCAAGACCGTCTACGCCTTCACCGAGTGGCAGGACAAGCCCATCACGGCGTCGCAGCTGGCCGGGAGGCTGTCCATCGCGGCCTCCTCGGTGACCGAGATGGTCGGCAAGCTCGTGGACCTCGGTCTGGCGGAGCGGGAAAAATACGGCCCCATCCGGCTCACCCCGGAGGGACGCCGGCTCGCCCTGGCCATGGTGCGCCGGCACCGGCTCCTTGAAACGTTCCTCGTGCAGGAGCTCGGCTACCGCTGGGACGAGGTGCACGACGAGGCGGAGGTGCTCGAGCACACCGTCTCGGACGCCTTCATCGAACGCCTCGATGCCAAGCTGGGGCATCCCCACCGCGACCCGCACGGCGATCCGATTCCCACGGCCGATGGGCATATCCGCCTTCCGGCGGCCTTTCCCATCGCCACGCTCGACGACGGGCACCGCGCCCGCCTGGCCCGGGTGAGCGACGACGACCCGGAGGTGCTGCGCTACCTCAGCGGCAGGTCCGTGGGGCTTGACGTCCCACTGACGGTCACCGGCCACCGGCCGTTCGGCGGGGCACTGGCCGTCGTCTTCGACACCGCGGCGGGCCCCGCCCCCGTGGAGGTCAGCGACGCCTTGGCGCAGGCCCTGTGGGTTGAGACCCTCGAGCCCCACCCCGGCTGCGTCATGCCGGCCGCGGCGGGCTGACCGGTCCGGTTTCGGAATGTGTTTCCGGCTGACGTGCCCGGTGTCCTTAGACTGGTCAGGAAATGCCGCGCCACGACCGTTCCCCACGACCCCGGAGCCGCCCCATGACCACTCTCGGCCTTGAAGAGGAGTACCTGCTGGTGGACCCGGCCTCGGGCCTGCCCGTCCACCGCGCTACGGAGATCCAGGAACGGCTCGAGCTGACTCCGGAGATCGACCCGGACGACATCCAGCGGGAACTGCTCAGCTGCCAGATCGAGACCGCGACGCCGGTGTGCAGCACCCTGACCGAGGCCGAGGAGTCCCTGCTGAACTTCCGGCGGCAGCTCGACGCGGCGGCCCGCGAGTACGGGGTGCTCGCCGCGGCGACCGCAACCGCCCCGCGCATCGAGCAGGAGTACCCCCAGCTGACCGACAAGCAGCGCTACCACGAGCTGAAGGCCAGCGCGCCCGGAATCGTGGGCGACCAGTTCGTCAACGGGCTGCACGTACACGTCGGCATTCCCGATAAGGAGACCGGGGTCCAGGCCCTGAACCGGATCCGCCCGTGGATCCCCATTGTCACCGCCCTGAGCACCAATTCCCCGTTCTGGCTCGACCGGGACAGCGGATTCGGCAGCTGGCGGCTCGTCCACTACCGCCGGTGGCCGGTGCAGGGCGTGCCGCCGGTCTTTGAGGACGCCGCCGACTACGAGCGGCGCATTGAGCGCCTCGTCGCCACTGGGGTAATCATCGACCGCGGGGTCCTGACCTGGATGGCGCGCCTTTCCGACCGCTACCCGACCCTTGAGGTCCGTGCCGGGGACGTCCAGCTGGAGGCCCAGGACTCGGTGCTGATCGGTGCGCTCATCCGCGCCCTGGTCACCACCGCCGTCGCTGACGCCGACGCCGACACCCGGTTCCTCGACCCGCATCCCGAACTGCTCGATGCCGCCCTGTGGCAGGCAGCCCGGGACGGGCTCACCGGCGACTCGGTGGACCTGCGCACGGGCACGCTCACGCCGGCCCGCGCGCAGATGGAGCGCCTGCTCGACTACGTAGGCCCCGCCCTTGACGCCGCCGGGGACACCGCCTGGGTGCAGGCGGGCCTGGCGACGGTCTGGGAGCAGGGCACCGGCGCCGAGCGGCAGCGCCGGGCCATGAAGGAAGGCGGGCTGCCGGCCCTGCTCGAGCTTTACTCCTCCACCCTCATCAACGAGAGGTAGCCCGGGCGTCCGTCAGGACACGTCGATGACGCGCACCTCCCAGGGGCGCAGGGTGTACCGCTCCATCGCCGAGGCCCGCCCGGCACCGCCGTGCCCCGCGGCGTCCCGCGGGCTGCCGTCCCGGGCGGTGCCGGCGTCGTCGTCCCCATAATTGCCGAGCAGCAGCGTGCCTCCGCCGAGCCCGGCCGGAAGCCCGAGGGGCTCCCCCGAGACGTTCCCGAGCACCCGGAGCACGGCGCCGTCCAGCGTCCGGGTGAACGCATAGAGCACCGGATGGTCGGGATACTCAAGTTCGAAGCGTCCCCGCTGCACCACCGCGCTGCCGTGCCGCAGGGCGATCAGGCGCTGGTAGAACCGGTAGACCGAGCGCGGGGAGGAGCGGTCGAGTTCGGCGTTGACCGCGGGAAAGTTCGGGTTGACGGCGATCCAGGGGGTGCCGGTGGTGAACCCGGCGTTGACCCCGCCGGTCCACTGGACGGGCGTGCGCGCGTTGTCCCGGCTCATCCTGCGCAGGGCGGCCAGGACCTCCTGCGGGTCCCGGCCGTGCTTCATCGTTGCCTCTTCGTACCAGTTGAGGGATTCGACGTCCCGGAAGTCCTCGATGGAGGTGAAGGGCACATTGGTCATGCCCAGTTCCTCGCCCTGGTAGATGTACGGGGTGCCGCGGTGAAGGTGCAGCAGGGCCGCCCACAGCGTCGCGGATTCGTAGCGGTAGGCGCCATCGTCGCCGAAGCGCGAGACCAGGCGGGGCTGGTCGTGGTTGTCGAGGTAGAGGCTGTTCCAGCCCGTGTCCGCCAGGCCCTTCTGCCACCGGTTCCAGGAGGTTTTCAGGTCGCGCAGGTCGAGCCCCCGGTAGTCCCACTTGCCGCCGGGGCCCTGGTCGAGGCTGACGTGCTCGAACTGGAAGACCATATCCACCTCGGCGCGGGCGGGGTCGGTGAACAGTCTCGCCTCCTCCACCGTGACCCCGGGCATCTCGCCCACGGTGATCAGCCCGGCCCCGCGGCCGGCGAAAACTTCCCGGTGCATCTCGGCGAGGAATTCGTGGATTCGGGGGCCGGACATGAACTGGGGTCCGCCGTCGCCCCACAGGTGCCCGGGCGGGACGGCGCCGTCGGCCAGCGGGAGGGTCTTGGAGAGAAAGTTGATGACGTCCATCCGGAATCCGTCGACGCCTCGGTCGAGCCACCAGTTCATCATGTCGTACACGGCGGCGCGGACCTCGGGGTTTTCCCAGTTCAGGTCCGGCTGCTCCCGGGCGAAGAGGTGGAGGTAGTACTGCCCGCTGGCCGGATCGAGGGTCCAGGTGGGGCCGCTGAAGAACGACCCCCAGTTGGTGGGCTCGGCGCCGGGCTCCCCCGGCGCGAAGCCGGTCCGGGGATCCCTCCACCAGTACCAGTCCCGCTTCGGGCTCTGCGGGGAGGACGCGGAGTCAAGGAACCATGGGTGCTCGTTGGAGGTGTGGTTCACCACCAGGTCCATCACGAGCTTCATGCCGCGGGCGTGGAGGCCCGCCACGAGCGCGTCGAAGTCGGTGAAGGTTCCGAAGACGGGGTCGATGCGCTGGTAGTCGCTGATGTCGTAGCCGTTGTCCTTCTGGGGCGAGGCGTAGATCGGCGACAGCCAGAGGATGTCGACGCCGAGCTCGGCCAGGTAGTCCAGCCTGCCGAGGATCCCGGCCAGGTCGCCGATGCCGTCCCCGTCGGCGTCGGCGAAACTGCGCGGGTACACCTGGTACACGACGGCGCGGGTCCACCAGGGCGCGGGTGTCTCGGTCATGGGCGGCTCGCTTTCGGTAGGGGCATGGCGGTGCCGGCGGGCACCGGGCCGCTACCGGCCCTCATTGCGCCGCAGCAGTCCGACGATGAGGCAGAACAGGCCCAGGGCCAGCGGGACCAGGGTGTAGAGGGTGTGGGTGCCGCCCACGTAGCTCATGATGAAGATGTAGATGAAGCTTCCTCCGACAAGCAGCCAGCCCAGAATGATCAGCGGGCGCCCGCGGTGCGGCGGGGGCAGCGGTGGAAGCCATGACGGCCGATCGGTCGAGCTCATGGCGCCAGTCTAGTGTTGCCGCGCCCGCCGCCGGTGCTTCTCCGGCGGCGGACGGCAACCCGCGCGGGAAGCTGCGGCAGGGGTTAAACTGAACGGCCCCAGGCTCTCCGGAGTCCGGAAGGCCTGGGGCAGGGGTCCTCACACCGCCCGAAGGAGGCGGAGGATCAGGTGGAGATGGCGGGAATTGAACCCGCGTCCGATGCAGTGTTGTCAGGGCTTCTCCGGGCGCAGTTTGCGTCGGTTTTTCTCAGCTCCAGCCATCGTGCAAACAAGTGGCTGCCGAGCTCAGTTGTATAAGAGTCCCCCTGGTTCCTACAACAAAAACCAGGAGCAGTGGCCCTCTAAATGACGCCAGGATCCGGGGCGAGAGCAAACCCGGTCTGACGGACTAGCTAGGCTGCTTAGGCAGCGAGAGCGAAGTCAGTGCGCTTTGATTCGGCACTTATTGTTTTACAGAGAGCGTTAACGAGATAACCCTGTATCCTCGGCCCGCTTCCCCTGTCGCGACTAACATCGTCGAAACCTGTCATCCCCGTATTGAGTTACCAATGTCCGGAACCCGCCGTGAGGTGTGTCCCAGACGTTTAGTGTAACGCATGTGCCGCCGCGGTGATTCCCTGCGGTGCGTCCCTGCGGTGCTTCCCTCCGGGGCTTCCCTCCGGGGGTTGACGGGACCGGCGTCAGAAGCGGATGCCGAGGATGACCACCTGCGCCTGCCACAGGGCGACGACGACGAAGGACACCGTGACGAAGGCGATCCCGAGGGCCGCCAGGGCCGTCGTGGCTGCCTGTTTGCGCCGGAAGCTCCACCAGAACACTGCGGCATTGAGCAGCAGGAGCACCGGGGAAATCCACACCAGCACCTGGGCCAGGTAGATGTAGATCAGGAAGAAGAAGGGAATCAGGGAAAGGATCCCCACCGGAACAATGGCGAACAGGAGGAGCAGGTCCACGACGGCGCCGAGGGTGACCCACCACGGGCGCCTGTAGCGCAGCTCCGATTCGTCGGGGTGCTCGGATTCCTCCTGCGCCTCCCAGAAGACATTGCTCATCAGGCGCCGAGGTTCTTCTCGCGCATTGCGCGCAGTGCCTCGCGGTTGTCCTGCTTTTCGCGCAGCGTCTGGCGCTTGTCGTAGTCCCGCTTGCCGCGGGCGACGGCGAGTTCGACCTTGGCCCGCCCGTTGAGGAAGTACAGCTGCAGTGGCACCAGGGTGAAGCCGGACTCGCGGATCTTCTGGGAGATCTTGGTCAGCTCCTCGCGGTGCAGCAGCAGCTTCCGGCGGCGGCGGGCGGCGTGGTTGGTCCAGCTCCCCTGCGTGTACTCGGGGATATGGATCGCCTCGAGCCACAGCTCGTCGTTATAGAACACCGCGAAGCCGTCAACGAGGGAGGCCCGCCCGGCGCGCAGGGACTTCACCTCGGTGCCCATCAGGGCGATGCCGGCCTCGTAGGTGTCGAGGATTTCGTAGTCGTGCCGGGCCTTCCGATTGGTGGCCACTACCTTCCGGCCACTTTCCTTGGGCACGGCAAACTCCTTCAACAGCGGGGGCGGGCCGGAGCCCGCGTGGAATAAGTGGGTCCTATTCTACGGCTACAGAAGACCGGAAGGATCCACGAGGCTGCCGTTGAGCACCGCCTCGAAGTGAAGGTGGCAGCCGGTGGAGTTGCCCGTGGTCCCGGTGTAGCCGATGAGCTGGCCGGCGCTGACCCGCTGTCCCGGATACACATTGAAGCTGGCCAGGTGGTAGTAGTTCGTCGCCAGGGCGTTGCCGGCCCGCACTCCGTGGTTGAGCACGATCCGGTTTCCGGCGCCCTTCAGGGCATCGGAGTCGGCGTACCAGACCTCGCCCGACGCCGGGGCGTACAGCGGGGTGCCGCAGCCGACCCCGTAGTCGAGCCCGGTGTGGGTGTAGCCGCCGGTGCCGTTGAAGTCGATGCTGCCGATCGGGGTGGGGCGCCAGCCGAAGCCCGAACTGACCGGGCCGTTGACCGGCGCGAGGAGCTTGAAGTCGGACGGGTTTCCCAGGACCGGCGGCTTGATGACCGGCGCGACCGGGGCGGGTGCCACCGGCGCCACCGGGGCGGGGGCCGGACGGTTCTGGGCGGCGGCCTCGGCGGCGCGGCGCTCGTTTTCAATGCGGGCGGCCTCGGCGGCGGCAGCGGCCCGGCGCTCGTTTTCGACCCGCGCGCGTTCCTCGGCCTCGGCCTTGAGCCGGGCCTCCTCGGCCTTGCGCGCTTCCTCGAGGAGGCGGCGCTGGCGTTCGGCGATGTCGGCGGTCACCTTCTCATGGGCCGCTTCGACGCTGGCCAGTTGCGCTTCGATGACCGGCTTCTGCTTCTGGAGCTTCGCCGAGAGGGCCGAGGTGTCGGCGATGAGCGTGTCGACCTTCGCCTTCTCGGTGGCGGCGGCGTCCCGCGCCGCCTGTTCGGCCTGGAGGGCGGCTTCGGCCTCGGACTTCAGGTCCTTGATCTCCGCCTCGACGGCGGTGAGGCGGGCCTGGCTGTTCGCGTTCGTCGCGCTCTGCTGGGAGAGCCGGTCCATCGCCGCGTTCTGTCCGCGCAGCGCCTGGTCGACCATGTCCATGGAGTTGGTGAGGGATTCGGCGCCGTCTGCGCCGAGCATGAGGGAGACGTCCGAGGGGACGCCGCCGTTCTTGTAGGCCTGGGTGGCGATCTGCCCGATCACCTTGCGGGTGTCCTCGATGGCCGCCTTGTCCTTGGCGAGCTGGTCGGCGATCTTCGTCTTGGTTTCCTCGGCGAGCTGCACGCGCATGGCCAGCGCGCTGACCTCGTTGGCCGCGGATTCAACGCGTCCCTGCGCTTCGGCGAGGGCCTGCTGGGCCGCCGGGAGCTGCCCCTGGTACACCTTCAGCTGTGCGATGGTTTCGGTGATGTCCTCATCGAGGTACTCGATGGACTGCTGCACTTCGCTGATCTCCGACTCGAGGGCCGACTTGCGGTCCTCGAGGTCGTCGGCGAAGACGGGCGTACCGAAGCCCAGGGCAAGGGCGGCCGCAAGCGCGATCGAGACCCCCGCCGTCGTACGGATGAAAAAGGGCCGTGGGCCCCGATGCACCGAGCGTAAATCCATGAAATGTACCTGTCCCCTAGTACTGCCGAACCGGCCCTAGACCTTCACGTAGCGCCGCAGGGTCAGGAGTGATGAGACCCCAGCCAGCAGCGCGCCCAGAAGGATGAGCGCCGGAACCAGCAGGAGAACCTGCTGATCCGAAATGAACGCCGTCTCCGGATACTCACGGGCGAGCCAGCCGCCGATGACGAAGCGGGACATTCCCCACAACGCACCGGAGGCCAAGAGAGCTCCGACAACAGCGGCGATTACCCCTTCCAGGATGAAGGGCAGTTGAATCACTGCCTTTGAGGCTCCGACCAGCCTCATAATCCCGGTTTCCCGCCGTCGGCTGAAGGCCGACAGCCGGATGGTAGTCGCTATGAGGAGTATTGCACACACTGTCATCACCCCCGCAACCAGTAAAGCCCCTAGTGAGGCGCGGTTCATGACGGAAAAGACCTTTTCGAGCAGCTCCCGCTGGTCGCTGACGACGTCGACGCCGGGCAGGGAGGAGAACGCCTCGTTGATGACCTCATACTTCTCCGGGTCGACGAGGTTCACCCGGAAGGACTCGGGGAGCTGGTCCGCGGTGACCGAATCGACGATCGGGGAATTGGCGAACTGGTCCTTGAAGTGCCCCAGGGCCTCGTCCTGGGATTCGTATTCGACCGACGCGACGTAGGGGGTGAAGGCCTCCGACTCGAGCATGCCGCGGATGGTGTCCCGCTGCTCCTCGGTGACCGGGCCGGCGGCGCAGCTTGGCGAGGTCGAGTTCTCGACGCACAGGAACACGGCCACCTGCACGCGGTCGTACCAGTAGCCCTTCATCTGGTTGATCTGCAACTGCAGCAGTCCGGCCGCGCCGACGAAGGTCAGGGAGATGAAGGTGACCAGGATGACGGAGATGACCATTGAGAGGTTCCGGCGGAGCCCTGAGCCGATTTCGGAAAGGATGAACGCGAGCCTCATTCGGCCACCGCCTCCGTCTCGCCGATGTAGATGCCCTGGGCGTCATCGCGCACCACCGCGCCGTTGCGCAGCTCGACGACCCGCTTGCGCATGGTGTTCACGATGTCGTCGTCGTGGGTGGCCATGACCACGGTGGTGCCGTTGGAGTTGATGCGGTCGAGCACCTTCATGATGCCCATCGAGGTGGTGGGGTCAAGGTTTCCGGTCGGCTCGTCCGCGAGGAGGATGCCGGGGCGGTTGACGATGGCGCGGGCGATCGCCACGCGCTGCTGCTCACCGCCGGAGAGTTCGTGGGGCATGCGGTTGTTCTTGCCTTCGAGGCCCACGGTCTTGAGGACCTCGGGGACGGTCTCGCGGATGACCGCGCGGCTCTTGCCGATGACCTGCATGGCGAAGGCGACGTTGGCGAAGACCGTCTTATTGGGCAGCAGGCGGAAGTCCTGGAAGACGACCCCGATGCCGCGCCGGAGCCGGGGCACGCGCCAGCTCGGGATGTTGGCCACGTTCTGGCCCGCGACGTAGACGGCGCCGCGGGAGGCGCTGTCCTCCTTGAGCACGAGGCGGATGAAGGTCGACTTGCCCGAGCCCGAGGCTCCGACAAGGAACACAAACTCGGACCGGTCCACCTCGAGGGAGACCGAATCGAGCGCGGGGCGCGACGTGGCGTCGTACACCTTGGTGACGTTTTCGAATCGGATCATGACTACTCTGCGCCCATTGTGTCCAGCCGGTTCACGGGCATTTGCTGGAGGAAGGAAGCACCGGCTCCTCGACTATAGCCACGCCTGTTTGCCTTCCGGGAAAGCCGCACCGTGTGTCGGAAGTGAAAATTGTTGTTTGAGCACCGCCCGAAACGGGACCGCCGCGGCCCGTGAAGCAGCGTTCATGCTGCCTAATATAGGGCACCGCCTGCCCGCCCGTTGAGGAAATTGGGGACTTCGGCAGGAGAGGGGCGCAGGGAACCGGCCCGCAGTGCGGTGGCAGGGTGCGGGCCCGGCACGCGGCGTGCGGCCGCGGGGTGCCTACGGGGGCGCCCCTACTGGGCGTCGGCGTTACGGTTGTTGGTGCGCCAGCGGATGCCGGCGTCGATGAAGTCGTCGATCTCGCCGTCGAACACGGCCGAGGTGTTGCCCACCTCGTGCTCGGTCCGGAGGTCCTTGACCATCTGGTAAGGGTTCAGGACGTAGGAGCGCATCTGGTCGCCCCACGACGCCTTGATGTCGCCGGCGAAGGCCTTCTTCTCGGCGTCCTCCTGCTCCTTCTTGAGCAGGAGCAGCCGCGACTGGAGCACGCGCATGGCGGCGGCGCGGTTCTGGATCTGGGACTTCTCGTTCTGCATCGAGACGACGAGCCCGGTGGGAAGGTGGGTCAGGCGCACCGCGGAGTCGGTGGTGTTGACGGACTGGCCGCCGGGCCCGGAGGAGCGGAAGACGTCGACGCGGATGTCGTTGTCGGGCACCTCGATGACGTCGGTCTGCTCGATGAGCGGGATGACCTCGACGGCGGCGAAGGAGGTCTGGCGGCGGCCCTGGTTGTCGAAGGGGCTGATCCTCACCAGGCGGTGCGTCCCGGCCTCCACCGAGAGCGTGCCGAAGGCGTAGGGGGCCTTGACCTCGAAGGTCGCTGATTTCAGCCCGGCCTCCTCGGCGTAGGAGGTGTCGAGGACCTGGGTGGGGTAGCCATGGCGTTCGGCCCAGCGCAGGTACATGCGCAGCAGCATCTCGGCGAAGTCTGCGGCGTCCACTCCCCCGGCGCCCGAGCGGATGGTGACGACGGCTTCACGCTCGTCCCACTCACCGGCGAGCAGCGTGACGATCTCGAGCTGGTCCAGGGCCTTCCCCAGCGACACGAGTTCCTTCTCGGCCTCGGCCAGGGTGTCCTCGTCGTCCTCGGCCTGCCCCAGTTCGACCATGATCTCCAGATCGTCGATCCGGGTCTGGAGCGTTTCGAGGCGCTCGAGGGCGGACTGCCGGTGGGAGAGCTTTGAGGTGATCTTCTGCGCCGCGGCCGGGTCGTCCCACAGGTCCGGGGCGCCGGCCTCCTCGCTGAGCTCCGCAATGTCCTTGCGGATTCCTTCGACGTCGGAAACCTGTTCGATCGAGGTGTACTTGGCGCGCAGTGCGCGGATCTCTGCGGAAAAATCGGTGGCTGCCATGGTGAGTCCAGCCTACGTCATCCGCACCGGAGGATCCCGTCCGGGTGCGGCGGGCCCGGATCGGGAACCGGCCGGCGGCGCCCCCGGGGGCGGGCCCGGCTCCCGGGCCCGGAAGGCCGGATACCCTCCCTTTAATTGGGTAGGGGCGGGGCCCCAGCTCCCATTGACAGCGCGAAATTCGCGGGCATAGGTTTGCCGCATTGTGCGCCCGGACTGACGGACTTGGACACCCTTTCCCTCAGCGGACCTGTCGCCGCTTCGGCATCCACTGCATATTCAGGCAGGACGCGCTCTCGCTGCTCTCCTGCAACGCTCAGGAGCCCGAAAATGAAAACCCAGACAAAGGTGTGCCTTCCGCTTCTCACCACGCTCTGCCTTCTCGCCGGGTCGGCGTCGGCCGCCGCCCAGGAGGAAGAACCCGCCCCCTGGCCGCCCGCAGACACCGGCGGTGAATATCTTCCCGTTCCCGAGGACTATTACGAGCCTTTCAGCGTCAAGGCGTGCGGCAGCACCGTCACCGTGGCATCCGGCGACGTCCGGGAGGTCGAGTACAAGTCTCGGGTGAAGGATGACGGAAGAACCAAGGTGAAATACCGCGGAGATGCCACCGTTGATCTGACCCGGGCCTCGGACGGTGCGTTCATTGACGAACTCGATATCTCCGGACCGGGCACCCAGCGCATTTCCGCCGATGGGTTGTCCATCGAAGACTCGCTGAAGGGCGCCTCGATCATCTTCCCCATGGGTGACCGGGACGCCCAGGCGCTGGCAGCGGCAGGCTTCCCCGAATTTTTCTACTACGAGGGCGGAACGCTGACCATCGAAGCCCAGTTGTCCGAGGACCCGGCCGCCGTCGAACCCCTCTCGGTGAGGGTCACGACGAACACCACCAGGCAGGTGCGCGATGTGTGCGAGATGCTCGACGAGGCAGGACCGATGTAGCTGACCCCACCGGGCACCGGAGTGGAAGTTGCCAGAAGAAAGCGCAGGATTTACGCAGGTTTTTCCCCGAGGCCGGAATCGACAGCCGGCATGTGGGAGCCTCCCCTAGAGTGATGCCGGTCGGATCAGCCGACCACTTTTACCTTGGGGGAGGAGACGTCCTTGTCTCTGCATAAAAACGTCAAAAATCGGCCACCGTCGAACCGGATGCTCAGGGGCACCACCCTGGCCGGAGTAGCGGTCCTGCTCGCGGGCCTGATCACCGGCCCTGCCGCCTACGGCACCTCTTCAGTGCCACCGGAGCCCACTCCGACGGGGGCGGCCGAGACGCCCCTCCCCCCGGCCGATGAGGCCCCGCCCGCGGCGGTGCCCAGCGAACCGGCTCCAACCGAAACCGTCGAGCCCGTCGAGGAAACCGACGGCCCTGTGAACGTCGCGCTTCCCACGGTCGACGGCCCCGCCGTCGTAGGCAAGCCGGTTACCGTCTTCACCGGCGAGTGGACGGGCGTGGAAGAATTCGGCACCCTGTTGCTGGAGTGGACGGCCGACGGCGAGGTGGTCCACGAGACCACTGCGCCGCCCGGTAAGACCTTCCAGTTCTGGATCCCCGGAACCGCCGGAGGAAAGAGCCTGGTCTTGTCGGTGCGGCCTGGGTTGCTCGGTGAGCCCGTCACGACAGAACCGCTGGACGTGGGAATCGGAACCATCGACGGGGTGGGGTGGACCAACCTAATCATTGGCAAACCGGCTGTGGGGCAGGAGTTGAGCCTCCATGCCTCCTCGTGGTCAGACACCTATGGGGTCGTGCCCGTCGCGACCTACCAGTGGTACCGCGGCACCTCCGCGATTGCGGGCGCGGTCTTCCGCACCTACACGCCGGTCGCTGCCGACCTCGGACAAAAGCTCTGGGCGGAAGCGACCCTCAGCGCGCCGGGATATGCGCCGGATGTCGCATCCTCAGTCGAGGTAACCGTCGGACCCGGTGCGCTCACGGCACCGGTGCCGAGCATCACCGGTACTGCCCGCGTGGGCCAGGCCCAGACCGCCAATCCCGGCATCTGGCCGGCAGGCACCACCCTGTCCTACCAGTGGTACCGAGGCACAACCCCCATCACCGGGGCGGTTGGGCGCACCTACACCACCGTGGCGTCCGACAACGGGCAGGCAGTCAAGGTCCGCGTCCGTGGCACCAAAACCGGCTACACCAGTGTGTACAGGGATTCCGCTGCGCGCACGATCGCAGCGGGAGTCATCACCGCGACCACGCCGGCCACCGTCAGCGGCACCCACCGCTACGGCCAGACGCTGAAGGTCTCCCAGGGCTGGTCTCCGGCACCGGCCGTCATCAAGTATCAGTGGTACCGCGCCGGTATTGCCGTGTCCGGCGCCACCGGATCATCGCTGTGGCTCAACTCCTCCTACATCGGCCAGACGGTGTCCGTCCGGGTCACCGTTTCCAAGCCGGGCTACACCACCGTCTCGACCACCACCGTGCGGAAGACCGTCGGGAAGGCCGTCTTCGCGGTCACGGCGGCGCCGCGGATCACCGGAACAGCGAAGGTGGGCTACACGCTGACCACCAGCCTCGGCACGTACAGCCCGGCTCCGGCTGCCTACGGGTTCCAGTGGTACCGCAACGGCATCGCAATTTCCGGGGCTACGAACCGCTCCTACAAGCTGACTACCACCGACGGCGGCAAGCAGATCACCGCCCGGGTCTACGCCAAGGCCAACTACTACGAGACCCGCTCAACCCTGAGCGCCGCAGTGGCCATTCCCGCTGTCCCGGTCGTGGTGCTCGGCGGCGATGGAATCTACAAGGTCGGAACCACGCTGAAACCCGGGCTCTATAAGGCCACCGGGACCGGCGAGGAATGCCAATGGGCGCGCCTCAACAGCTTCGTCTGGGACCCCGAGGGAAACAACATGAACGCCCATTACATGGGGCCAGCAAAGACCTACGTTCAGATCCTTGCAACCGATGTCGGCTTCCGGACCGAAGGCTGCGGCAAATGGACCACCGTCACCAGTGCGGGACCGCGGGCGACGAGCATCACCGCCAACGGCACCTACCGGGTGGGCATCGACATTCTCCCGGGCACGTACTACGCCTATGGCACGGGCGATGACTGCTACTGGGAGACCCTGTCCGGGTTCAGCTATGACATGAATGAGTTGATCAGCAACTACTACGGACCGCAGAGGACCATCGTGACCATCCCAGCCGATGTCAAAGGCTTCTTCGTGTACGGCTGCGGAACCCTGACCCGCAAGTAGCGCGCCGCCCCTCGAGGCCGGGCTCCCCTGACCAGGGGGGCCCGGCCAACGCGTCAGGGGCAGCAGTCGGGGGCCACCGGCTGCATTGACCCGGTCAACAGTGCAGCGCTTCTCCTGGCTGCCCGCACCGGTGGCCGGAGGAACCCCAGGCGCTGGAGAAGGCCCGGTCCCCGGAACAGCGGGCGGACGGAATGCGCCGGGCCCGGGCGCAGCGGGTCGGCGGTGCCGGCCCTCCTGCGTTCCGCGTTCCGGCGGTGTTCGGCCTCGGTGAGGAACCGTGACTGTTCCGCAGCATGAAGACGGAGGAAGTATTCGGCGGGTTGATTCAGCATCGGAGTTCCTTCGACATTGAACTTCTCGGATGGGGTCAGACGCCGGCGTCGGGGAAGGTGCCGGCATAGGGAGCGCTGGGTAGCGTGCCCGCCCGCCACGCGGCGTGGCCGGGAGGCGGCGGAACCGAGTGGAACCCGTCGGAATGGATCAGCCGCAGCAGGCCGAGCCCGGAAAGGCCGACGACAGCGGCGGCAATGGCTGGGAAAGTGAGAAGAAAGTCCATGCCTCGAGTCTGCGATTCGGCGACCCCAAAAAATAGTGGCAGAAACGCCACTTTCCATCGATTTCCTGCCATACTGTGATCATGCTCACTTCAGTGGCCCTGATCGTCCTTCCCGGCGTCACGCCCTTCGAGTTCGGGGTGATCTGCGAGGTCTTCGGCGTCGACCGCTCGAACCTCGACGTAGGCCTCCCGGCCTTCGATTTCCGCATCTGCACCCCGGTGCCGGGAACCGTGGAGACCGAGACCGGCTTCTCCATCGTCGTCGAGCGCGACCTGTCCGCCACGGTGGATGCGGACCTCGTCGTCATGATCCCCTCCCACTCCGGGGACCCCCTCCCCGACGCCGTCGCAGACGTCCTCCGGGCCGCCGACCGCCGCGGCGCGCACCTCTTCTCGGTGTGCTCCGGGGCCTTCGCCCTGGCCGAGGCGGGGCTGCTCGACGGCAGGCGGGCCACGACCCACTGGTCGCATGCCCGCCAGCTCGCGGAGCAGTACCCGGCCGTGACGGTCGACGAGAACGTGCTGTACGTCCAGGACGGCAACATCCTGACCAGCGCCGGCACCGCCTCCGGGATCGACGCGAGCCTCCACCTGATCCGCCAGGAGTTCGGGGCGCGGGCCGCCGCCGCCGTCGCCCGCGGCATGGTGGTGCCCCCGCACCGGGACGGCGGGCAGGCCCAGTACATCGAACGTCCCATCCCCGCCTCGGGCGGGGACCCGATCGAGGAGCTCCTGGTGTGGCTCAGCGCCAACCTCGAGGAGGAGCTCTCCGTGCCGGTTCTGGCGCGGCGGTTGCACATGTCGGAGCGGACCTTCGCACGGCGGTTCCGGGCGGTCACCGGGGCCACCCCGGCGGCATGGATCACCGCGCAGCGCGTCCAGCGGGCCCAGCTGCTCCTGGAGGAAACCCATCTGGGGATCGACTCCATCGCCCGCAGGAGCGGCTTCGGCCAGGCCGTGCTGCTGCGCCAGCACTTCCACAAGGTGCTGGGCGTCAGCCCCGCCGCCTACCGCCGTACCTTCCACGGGCCGCCCGAGACCTGCTGCAGCCTCGTGGCCCCCGACGCGTCCGAGCAACCGGCCGAGCAGCCGGCATGAGCACCGGCGGGGAGGGAGCCTCCCTGCTGACCCGCGCCTGGTCGGCGCTCGGAGACGATCCCGCGGCGCTGCAGCGCGTGCCGCCCGGCGGCGAGCCGGCCCTCACCTCGGCCCTGAACGTGCCGCGGCTGGCCCGGGACGCCGTCGCCGCCGCCTCCCTCGCCGCTGCCCTCTGGACCGACTCCCTCCTCCCCCGCGGCCGCCCCCGGGCCATCCACCTCGACGCCGGCCGGATCGCCACCGCGTTCCTCAGTGAGCGCCACCTGCGGATCCGGGGTGACAGCCCAGACCTCTGGGCGCCCCTGTCAGGATTCTGGGAGGCCGCCGACGGGTGGGTGCGGACCCACGCGAACTACCCGCACCACCGCGGCCGCCTCCTCGCCGCACTGGAGCTGGGATCCGACGCCGGTCCGGACGACCTCGCCGCCCGCATCCGCTCCGCCGCGGCCCGGGACACCGAGGACCGGGTGTACGCCGCGGGCGGGATCGCCGCCGCCGTTCGGCCCGCCGGGCAGGGCCTGGCCGACTGGGGCGGCCCGGCCGACGCGCCGCCGCTGGCGCTGACCCGGCTGGGAACGGCGCCCACCCGCTTCCGCGGCTCCCCCGCCACCGCAGCGGCACCGCTGAAGGGACTGCGGGTGCTGGACCTCACCCGGGTGATCGCCGGCCCCGTCGCCACACGCACCCTGGCCCTGCTGGGGGCCGACGTCCTGCGGATCGACAGCCCGGCCCTTCCCGAGATGCCCGTCCAGCACCTCGACACCGGAGCGGGGAAGCACAGCGCCCTGCTCGATCTCTCCCTGCCGGCCGATGAACGCACCTTCCGGCGCCTGCTCGACGGCGCGCACGTCGTCGTCACCGGCTACCGGCCCGGGGCCCTCGACCGGTTCGGGCTGGAGCCTGCGGCCCTGGCCGGCGGGCACCCCGGCATTATCCTGGCCCGGCTCAGCGCCTGGGGAAACACCGGCCGGTGGGCGCAGCGGCGCGGTTTCGACAGCATCGTGCAGGCGGTCAGCGGCATTGCGATGCGCGAGTCCTCCGACGGCGCCCGCCCAGGCGTCCTGCCCGCGCAGGCACTTGACCACGCAGCCGGTTACCTCCTGGCCGCCGGTGTGCTCTCCGTCCTGCGGCGCCAGCAGGACGAGGGCGGCACCTGGCTCCTGGAGTCCTCCCTGGCCGGGATCGCGGCCGGGCTGCTGCAGGACTACCGGCCGCTGCTGCCCCGTGCGGAGGCCGGCCCGCCGACGATCGCGGTGAACGCCGAGGGCATCACCACCGCCCTGCCGGCGGTGGCCTTCGACGACGGACCGGAGGACTGGCCGTTTCCGGCACGGCCATGGGGCGCCGACCCGCCCGAGTGGCAGCCGTAGGACCGGCCGCTCAGCCGGAGCCGACCGCGTCCCGGGTGGTCCCGGCCGTGCGCAGGCAGGAAAGCAGGACGCCCACCAGGGCCAGCAGGGCGATGATTGACGAGCCGCCGTACGAGATAAAGGGAAGGGGTATGCCCACGACCGGAATCAGGCCCGTGACCACGGCGATGTTCACCACCGCCTGGCCCAGCACCCAGACCAGCGCCGAGCCGCAGAGGCAGATGGCGTACGGGTTGTCCGCAAGGCGTGCGATCCGGACGATCGCGACGGCCAGCGTGGCGAACAGGATCAGGACCAGGGCGGCGCCGGCCAGGCCGAGTTCCTCCCCGAGGACGGCGAAAATGAAGTCATTGTGGGCCTCGGGAATCCAGTGGACCTTCTGGCGGCTCTGCCCCAGGCCCACCCCGAACACCCCGCCGCCGGCGAGCGCATAGACGGCGTGGGTGCCCTGGTAGCCCAGCCCCTCGGCGGCCCCGGCGCCGGAGGGGTCAAGCCAGACGAGGATCCGCTTCAGGCGGTTCGGGCTCGAGAGGACCGCGATGATGACGGCGAACAGGACGACGCCCGCACCGAGCATCAGGGAGCGGAGCCGGGCGCCCGTGAAGAAGAAGAGGCCGCCGACCACGGGCGCGAGGATCAGCGCCGTTCCGAGATCCCGGCCCGCCAGCACCAGGCAGAGTGCAATTCCAGACGCCAGGAGGACCGGCACCACCCCGTGCCGCGGGTTGCGCTGGAGGTTCACCCGGTCGGTGAGGACCCCGGCGCCCCAGAGGATCAGGCTGAACTTGAGGAACTCCGAGGGCTGGATGGTCATCGACCCGATGGCGATCCAGTTCCGGTTGCCGTTCACCTCCACGCCCAGCGGCGTGAAGACCAGCACCGCCAGAGCAAAGGAGCCCAGCAGCGCCACCCGGGAGAGCCTGCGGTAGAGGCGGAGCGGGATCCGCGCGAAGACCAGGAGGGCGATCAGCCCGAGGGCGCACCACAGGCCCTGCCGCAGGAACGTCCCGTAGGGCGACTGTCCCTGTGCGGCGAGGGCGAAGGACGAGGCGGACAGGACCATGATGAGCCCGATGGCCACCAGAGAGAAGGTCGTGGCCAGCAGCAGGGCTGAAGCGCTTTTGGCGGAGCCGGGCCCCCGCGGGCTGAGGAACCGGAGCTGGCGGGAGAAGACCGGGGCCAGGCGGCTGCGGCGCGGCGCATCGATGGATGGGGAGGTCGTGGGTCGTGGTAGTGGTCGAACTGCTGTCATAGCGTCCTGCCATTTCGGTCGACTGATCCGGCGGTGGCGGCGCTTTTTCTTTTCCGATAACCCCCACTAAACCGCGCCGTTCCGGCGACGGTACTTCACGTAATTTGCAGTGCCCGGTTCAAATTCGGTGTCGTCCCTACTCGAATACTTCGAGCCACTACTTGGTTTTTGGGAGTGCGTCCCAGTAGTTGCGCGTAGAGTCGCCACATGGAAGCGGTACCCCGGCATTTGCGCCCATCGACTACGGCATTGCCCGGATCGATTCTTTGGGGGCCCGTACCGAAATCCTCGCATGCTGATCGGTTATTCGAGGTCCACGTGGATCCGTTCGGAGCGACCTGCACCGCTGATATCGACGCTCATTTTGCGAATGGTGAATTCCAGTTCGAGCAGCGGCGTATTGAATGCGTGTAGCGGCGGCCGGCCGGAAATGAGCGGAGGCCCGGAACACTTTCAGGGCATCGCGTGTGGCGGGCGAGGCATCGGCAGGTCATGAAGTCGCCGGGACGGCGTATGCCCTTGTAGGGCGGAATCAACGCGCCTACCGTTGAGGGACAGTCCACGTCGTCAGGGGCACAATCATGGCAGAACTTCGCATCGAACAGTGGTGGGTCCTTTTGGACGTCATGCCGAAGGAATGGTTCCGCGAGAACCTCCGGGCGACGGCAATCGATCCCGACGCCGCCCGAGCCGTGAGCGAGGTCGGCGGCCCCGACCTCAGCGGGACGACTCTCTCCTCCGGCGACTGGGACTTCATCGAGACCCAGTCGGAGTTCGTGGACTGAGGCGCGCACACAACCCATCCGCACCCCTCGGCGCTTCCGGGCTGGGCTGCGGAGGTTCCTGCGCCCACCCATCCCCGGACCTAAAAAGAGCCGTTACAAAAACCGACTAGTCAGTATAGTGAGGGGCGTCACATCGTTTGCGGTCGACAATGACGCCGGCCGGCCGGACAGCGGAGGCGCACGATGAGTTCCACAGCGACTGGAAGAGATGCTCAAGGCACGCCGTCGGGTGAGGGGAAGGGACTCGCGGCCGGGACCCTGGGCGTGTGGGGGTCGGTGATCATTGGGCTGGCCTCGACCGCGCCCGCGTACTCGCTGGCGGCATCGCTCGGCTTCGTGGTCCTCGCGGTCGGAGCGCAGGCACCGATCGCCTTCATCCTGGCGTTCATCCCGATGCTGTTTATCGCCTTCGCCTACCGGGAGCTCAACCGGGATGTCCCCGACTGCGGCACCTCCTTCACCTGGGCCACCAAGGCGTTCGGCCCCTGGGTGGGCTGGATGGCGGGCTGGGGGGTGGCGGTCGCCGGCATCATCGTACTCGCCAATCTCGCCCAGATCGCCGGACTCTATATGTGGCTGCTCGTGGGCGACGGTTCGCTCGCCGAAAATTCCTTCCTGGTCACCGCCACCGGCGTCTTCTTCATCGCGCTGATGACCCTGGTCAGCTACCGCGGTGTCGAAATCGGCGCGAAGCTGCAGAACGTCCTCCTGGCGGTCCAGTACCTGGCGCTGGCCCTGTTCGTGGTGTTCGCCCTCATCGGGGTCGCCAACGGCACCGCCGAAAACGCCACGGCGCCGTCGCTCGACTGGTTCAACCCCTTCGCGTTCGACAGCGTCGCAGGGTTCACCGAGGCCATCCTGCTGGCTCTATTCATCTACTGGGGATGGGACACCTGCCTGGCGCTGAACGAGGAGACCCGTGATGCCCGCCGCATCCCGGGCCTGGCGGCGCTGGTCACCACGGTCCTGCTGCTCGTCACCTACGTCGCGGTCACCGTGGCGGCGATGATGTACGCCGGGGTGGGCGAGGAAGGCACCGGTCTGGGGAACGAAGTGAATGCCGAGGACGTGTTCTTCGCCCTCAAGGACGCCGTACTCGGCCCGGCCGCCTGGCTGCTGGTGGTGGCGGTGCTCGTCTCGGCGGTCTCCTCCACCCAGACCACCATCCTGCCGACCGCGCGCGGCACCCTCTCGATGGCCGTCTACCAGGCGCTCCCCCGCCGGTTCAGCACGGTGCACGACCGTTTCCGGACGCCGTCCTTCTCCACCCTGGTGATGGGGATCGCCGCCGTCGCCTTCTACGTGGTGATGACCATCGTTAGTGAGAACATCCTCGCCGACTCGATCCTGTCCCTCGGCCTGGCCATCGCCTTCTACTACGCCATCACCGGGTACGCCTGCGTCTGGTACTTCCGCGGCGACCTCTTTACCTCCCGGCGCAACTTCGTCTTCCGGTTCCTGTTCCCCCTCCTGGGCGCACTGATGCTGACGGCGGCGTTCATCCGGTCGGCGATCGACATGGCCGACGTCGACTACGGGTACAGCGTGCTCTTCGGGATCGGCGGCACCTTCGTCGTCGGCATCGGGTCCCTCGCCCTGGGACTGGTGTTCATGCTGGCCTGGCGGACCCGGAAGGGGTCGCAGCCGTTCTTTCGCGGGGAGAGCCTGAACGCCGACACGCCCGTCCTGGTGCCCGACTCCCCCGATACCTACCGGCGCTCGGTCGACGGCGGTCTCGCCTGATGCGCATCCTCATCGTCGGTGCCGGTGGCGTGGGGTCCGCAGCGGTGCGGATCGCCGTCCGGCGCCGGTTCTTCGAGCTGCTGGTGGTGGCCGACTACGACCCGGCCCGGCCGCAGGCCCTGGTGGATTCGCTCGACGACGGCCGCCTGGTGGCCGCGCAGGTGGACGCGTCGTCGGCGGACGCGGTCGCCGCGCTCGTGCGCGAGCATGGCATCACCCACGTACTCAACGCCGTTGATCCCCGCTTCGTCATGCCTATCTTCAACGGCTGCTTCGACGCCGGGGCGACCTATCTCGACATGGCGATGAGCCTGTCGGTCCGTCACCCGGAGGAGCCGTACGCGAAGACCGGGGTGATGCTCGGCGACGAGCAGTTCGCGCTCGCGCAGCAGTGGGAGGGCGCCGGCCGACTGGCCCTGGTCGGGATGGGGGTGGAACCGGGGCTGTCGGATGTCTTCGCCCGTTACGCGGAGGACGAACTGTTCTCCTCGATCGACGAGCTGGCGGTGCGCGACGGCGCCAACCTCGTCGTCGCGGGGGCCGACGGCGAGCCGGCGTTCGCTCCGTCCTTCTCCATCTGGACCACCATCGAGGAGTGCCTGAACCCACCGGTGGTCTTCGAGCGCGGGATCGGCTGGTACACCACCGAGCCGTTCAGCGAACCGGAGGTCTTCCGGTTTCCCGAGGGGATCGGGGAGGTGGAGTGCGTCAACGTTGAACATGAGGAGGTCATCCTCATGCCGCGCTGGACCAAGGCCCGCAGGGTGACGTTCAAGTACGGCCTGGGGGACGAGTTCATCGGCGTGCTCAAGACCCTGCACAAGCTGGGCCTCGACTCCACCGAGCCGCTGATGGTCAAGGGGGCCGCCGTGGCACCGCGCGACGTCGTGGCCGCGGCGCTCCCCGATCCGGCGACCCTCGGCGATCGGATGACGGGCAAGACCTGCGCCGGCGTGTACGTGACGGGGATCGGCCGGAACGGCGCACCCCGGGCTGTGTACCTCTACCACGTCGTGGACAACGAGTGGTCGATGGCCGAGTACGGATCGCAGGCGGTGGTGTGGCAGACCGCCGTGAACCCGGTGATCGCGCTGGAGCTGCTCGCGGCCGGGATCTGGCAGGGCACGGGCGTGCTCGGGCCCGAAGCCTTCGACTCCCGGCCGTTCCTTGAGCTGCTGGCTGCCGATGCGCCGGCCGGCTACGGGTCGCCGTGGGGGCTCGAGGAGCGCTGAAACCCAAAGGACTTGGTGCGCCAGGACCTTCGGGGCAGCGTGATGTCGCGTCCGCGTATGCGCGGGCGCCCCGGGGAAAACAATTCGTTGACGCAACTGTGCGCGGCCCTTAGGCTTCGGTCACTGGTGCTGGGGGCAGTCCGACAGAGAAGCGGAAGGACCACCAACCATGAAACATCTGACCCGATTGGTTGTCGCCTCAGGCGCCGGCCTCGTTCTCGCCCTCACTGCCTCGCCGGCCCTGGCCGCGCCGTCCGACCCGGGCAGCAACCGCGCCCAGGTGGAGCACGCCGAATTCAGCAGCCCCGATGGGTCATTCACCTACGAGCGCCGCGGCGTGACCCGAAATGCCGACGGTCACTACACGACCAACACCCGCGAGAAGACGACCATCGGTCAGTCATCGTTCGACTATAAGACCCACTACACCGTGACCGACAAGGTGACGAAGCTCAGCAGCCAGAACACTGTCACCGAGAATGGCGAGACCTGCCGCACCAACTCTCAGGTCGTCATCACGAACAGTGAGACGCGCAGGGAGAATAGCGGTTCGGGCTGCTAGCACGCAGGAAGGCGAACCCGCCATAACCATGACTTCATGGGCGGCGGGGCTTCCTTGGCGCCCAAACCTGTGCTTGGCCGGGATTCGGCCATTGCTTTGAGCCAGCACGACCGTCTCTCATACGGAGGCGTTCCGCGCGACGTTGCGCTTGTCTCTAACCAGGATCTTCTGGTTCTCACGTTTAACCTCAAACAACCCTGTTGCCTCGATCAGGTTGCCCAATTTCGGATAGCCGTAGTTGCGTGGATCCATCGACGCCTGGTTTCCTATTTGGCTTCCGATCGAAGCGAGATTGGCCCAGCCGTCATCCCCACTGGCAGCTTCCACCGCATTGCGCATCAGGAGCACCAGACGGGTATCACCACGCAGCTTTCTCGGGTCGACGCCTCCGGCGGGCATGGTGTCAGGGCTCGTTGGAGGTTGCCCCAGCCCTTCGACATAGGTAAATAACGAACATGCATTGACAAACGGCTCCGGGGTTTGCCTCTGGCCAAAGCCGTACACCTTCAAGCCGTCCGCCAGTATGCGCATGACCAGAGGAGTGAAGTCTGCGTCGCTCGAAACGAGGGCGAACGCATCGATTGAACCCGCACTCAGCAGATCCATGGCATCAATCACCATCGCCATATCAGCCGCATTCTTGCCAGTGCTGTACGCAAATTGCTGGATGGGTCGTATCGCGTAGGGATGGAGAGTGGCCTCCCACTGCTGCAGATGTGGGCTTTTCCAATTCCCGTAGGCCCTTCGCACATTAGCGACGCCGTGCCGGGCCACCTCGGTAAGGACGACGTCGACCTTGGATGCTGGCGCATTGTCGGCATCAATAAGCAGGGCAATCCGCTTTTCGACTGGAATCACCTGTTGAGCATGCAGGCAGAAATCAGGTTAGTCAACCTATGCGAGTGCATAAACAAAATGTCGCCTTCACGGCTGCTTGTCGACCACGGGCGAGGAGCGATCCCATTGGCGTCATAAGGACTCCAATGGGTATTCACCCTATCTTCCGAACCAGCCGATCAGAAGGTCAGGGCTGGGCGTCGATCCTCTCGTTGCGCGCACGAATGAAAGCCCTGCTGTGTTGTAAATACTCGAGGTATTCGTCGGGGGTCCTCGGAACTGCCGGCGTCCTGAAGTTGTCGAACGGGTGGAAGAAGCGGATGGTGCCATCCTCATTAATGAGGTCCTGCAGAAGGAAAAATTCAACGTACCCGTTGAAGTCCTTGAACAGGGCAAAAAAGTCTGAATACCTGTCTAAGACTTCTCCAAACTTGTTTGACGATTCGCCTGAATAGTGGCGGCGGATGCATTCCAAGGTTATGTCGAAGCGGTCGGCGATGCTGGGGTTCAATCCCCGCGCACTATTGATCTCCACTTTTCCGCCGATGCGGTTGCCGGGAAACACGAGGGCGCTGCCGGCGGTGTAGCCGCCGTATTGAGGCAATTCATCGGCTGGGATCTGCGCGATGGCTGCAGACGCCTTGTCCGTCAGCCTCGTGGTGATGGCGTCGCTGGCAAGGAGGAAGACACCCAGTTCGGACCGATGCACGAGGTACCTGCCGGGCTCTTGCACCAAATCGAAGCGTCCTCCGCCGTAGGGCAGATCCTTGCTCCACAGCAACTGGTGATGGTTGCGCAGGGTCGGGCTGTACTTGTCGGGATCCTTCCCCTGAGGCGTATCGGAGCGGTAGTTAAAGGACGTGTCAACGCCTGCGGTCATGATGCGGCTCCCCCTGCTTGCGCCTCATTCAACGAGCTCCGTCACCGGTTCCGCTGCGTCGAGGCTACTGGCCGTGGCCAGCTCCCCGGCCGCCACGAGACGAGACATTACCGCCCCCTGCCGTCCTCCTGCGTGTCCGCCGCACATCTGTTGCGGGCGATGCGTATTAGTAGCGGCATCGACGAGCCCGGACGTGGACGACGTACCAGCCTGGCAGACCGCTGTTCGATGCGATGAGGTGGCGGTGATGGCCTTCTCGCCCGCTCAGCGGCCCAGCGCTAGGCGGCCGTCCGCTCTGTCGCTTGCTGCCCGGGGCTGCGCTGCTTACGGATGGTGGCGCTGATGACGGCTGCGATGGTGCACATAGCTGCCGCCCCGAACCAGGCGTAGGTGTACTGGCCCGTGGCATCCCTGATGGCACCGGCGCCCAGTGCTGCCGCGGCTGCTCCGAGCTGGTGGGCTGCGAACACCCAGCCGAACACCACGCTGCCGTCCGCGCCGAAGGTTTCCCGGCAGATGGCCGCCGTCGGCGGCACGGTGGCCACCCAGTCGAGACCGTAAATCACGACGAAGACGATCATGCTGGGCTGGACTTCGGCGCCCAGGAGCAGCGGGAGCGCCAACAGGCCGATCCCGCGGAACTGGTAGTAGACGACGAGCAGGATCCTCGGGTTGAACCGGTCCGTCAGCCAGCCGGAGGCGATGGTGCCCACGATGTCGAAGATGCCGACGACGGCGAGCAGGCCGGCGGCAGTGGTTTCCGGCATGCCATGGTCGTGCGCCGAGGGAATGAAGTGGGTGCCGATCAGGCCGTTGGTTGTGGCGCCGCAGATCGCGAAACCGGCAACCAGAGCCCAAAACGTCCGGACGCGGCTGGCCCTCCTAAGGACCTGCAGAGCGCGGACCGCGGCGTTCCTCCGGGGACCGGTCTCCGGCGTTGGGGTTACCGGCAGCGTTCCGTCGGCAGGTGGGGTTTCGCCGTATGGCAGCACGCCTGCGTCGGCCGGGGAGTTCTTGAGAAACTTCAACACCAGCGGCACCACAGCCAAGGCGCCCGCGGCGATCAGCAGGGACGCCTGCCGCCAGCCCGGATCCTGGGCGAGCAGGGCGATGAACGGCAGGAAGACCAGTTGGCCGGCAGCACTGCCCGCCGTGAGGATGCCGATCACCAGCCCCCGGCTCTTGACGAACCAGGTGTTGGCGATGGTGGCGGCGAAGACCAGGGCCATGGACCCGGTGCCTAGCCCGATCAGCAGGCCCCAGGTCAGCAGGATCTGCCATGCCTGGTTCACCAGCACGGTGAGGGCGCTTCCTGCACCGATCAGCACCAGCGCGGTCGCCGTCACCGCCCGAATACCGAACCGCTCCATCAGGGCAGCTGCGAACGGTGCCGTGAGTCCAAAGAGGACGAGGTTGATGCTGACGGCTGCCGATAAGACGGTGGTGGACCAGCCGAACTCCGCCTGCAGCGGCACCATCAGGGCCCCCGGTGCCGCTCGGAACCCTGCGGCACCCACCAGCGCGAGGAAGGCCACGGCGGCAACGGTCCAGGCGGGGTGGAAGCGGCGGGAACGCGCGGGTGCGGGGGCGCCGCCGGTGGCGGGGTTGTGGGTTCCGCCGGCCACTCCCCGGCCGGCTTCCGCGGCCGTTCCGTCGACGTCGACGGTGCGGTCCGCGCTCATACTGCTGCCGCCTTCGTCGCTTCAGCGGACGGCACCACGGCGGTGGCCAGTTCCACCGGCGCATCGGTCCTTGTCTGGCTGTGCCACTTCGTGGTGGCGGCAGTCAGCCGTTCACCGCACCCGGTGCAGGTGTCGGCGGAGCCGGTGCGCTGACCGCAGACGGAGTGGATGACGTACATATGTGCCTGCTCGGAAGGTGCAGGGAGGTGTTTCTCGGACCAGATCGTGACCGCGTTCAGGACCGGGAGGGCGTCCTCCCCCATCGGGGTGAGAACGTACTCACTTCTGGTGCGACCGCCGTCGTTGTACGCCCTCTTCGTGAGCAGCCCGGACTCCACGAGATCTGCAAGACGCCTGGTGAGAACGGAATCGGACACTTCCAGCCGGAGCTTCATGGCATCGAAGCGCCCGTTCCCGAAGAACACCTCCCGGAGCACCAGGAGGATCCAGGGATCACCAAGGACGTCAACGCCGCGGGCCATGCTGCAGTCGCGTTCGGACCAGTCTGATCGGAGTGCCATACCGGCACTCTAGCTGACTTTCTTCAAGATAGGCAGGTCCATGCCGAGAGATTGTCGGGAACACCGGTCTCCGGTCAGCCACGGGGCCACACCGGGTGCAGCTCATCCGGGGACCATATGCCCTAGGCAGCAAGGGGCGACCGGGTTTATACCTTGTGGCAGTAGCCCAGTGCATGGGCGGCCCTTCCGCAGCGGGCACCATCAGCTGCATTCCATACCCATCCGAGGAGGTGAAAATCCCCAGAGAGCAGTCACCGGAACCTAAACAACGAGCAATTTCATCCACAGGAGGTCAATATGCCAGGGCTAGTTCGAAAAAGCCTCGATTCGCCCGAGGAGACGCGTCCCTTCGAGGGCGGTACGGGCCAGCTTCAACTCGTCAACCTGGAGCAGGGCGCCGTGGGCCGCGCCACGTTCAATCCGGGATGGCGCTGGTCCGAGCACGTCAAGCCGATCGCCAAAACCGACAGCTGTCAGGCCGCCCACATGGGCTATTTCATTTCCGGCCGGATGAAGGTCGTAATGAACGACGGCGAAGAGATGGAGTATGGGCCCGGCGACTTCGCCACCATGGCGCCCGGGCACGACGCCTGGGTACTGGGAGACGAACCCTGCGTGATCATTGACTGGCAGGGTTTCGCGGACTACGCCAAACCCTGAAGTCACGGGCGCAGCCCGCCGGAGATGAGAAGTCCGCGCCGGCTCAGGCCCGGGCTTCTCACCGACCGGCCGCAGCAGCCGCGGCCGCAAAGAATCTCCGGAACGCAGGCAAGGCCGCCGGGGTGGCCGCCGGTTAGTGCGTTGGAACTGTGCTGGAGGTCAGAAGATCGCGTTGAGTCCGTTCCACCCGCTGCCGATCTGCACTCGGGGCAACCACCCGCCTGACCCATTGCCCCGGTACAGCCACAGGTTGCCCTGACGGTCCCGTCCCACGACGTCGGCGGTACGGTCGCCATTGAGATCTCCGGGGCTCATCACCGCCGTCAGTGAATTCCAGCCTGATCCCACCCGGACGCGCGGCAGCCACCCGCCTGCGCCGTTTCCCGGATACAGCCATAGGTATCCCGTCGCCGTTTCGCGTGCCAAGAGGTCCACACGTCCGTCGCCGTTGAAGTCCCCCGGTCCGACGATGGAGTTGAATGAGTTCCAGCCAGTTCCCGCCCGGACCCGCGGCAACCATCCACCGGTACCGTTTCCCCGGTACAGCCACAGGTACCCGGTCGACCGCTCCCGCGCGAGAACATCGACGAACTGATCTCCGTTGAAATCGCCTGGCCCCACGATGGAATTGAACACGTTCCAGCCGGTTCCCACCCGTACCCGTGGCAACCATCCGCCGGTTCCGTTTCCCCGGTAGAGCCACAGATATCCGGTGGCCGCTTCCCGGGCCAGCACGTCGGCTTTTCCGTCACCGTTGAAGTCACCTGGTGTCTCGAGCGCGTTCAGCGGACCCCAGCCCGCTCCGATGCGTGTACCAGCCCATACCGCGCCGTTCCCCTTCCCCCGATACAGCCGGAGGTCTCCGGTCGCCGTCACCCGGGCCATCAGGTCGTTGTTCCAGTCGCCGTCGAAGTCGGCGGTGGACCGCGAGAGGGTCGATGCCGGGACGGCTAAGGGCGTGAAGGCGTAGGGTTCGCAGGTCAGATCGTAGTCCCGTGTGTCGTCGTACCACTGAGAGAGGTACACCCGGCCGCCGGAGAAGCTGGACTGCCGGCATCGATCCAGCGCTTCGCTCGGATAGTCGAGCCTGCCAGCGGTGGCCCACACCGGCACCCCGGGCAACCGCCACGACCCGGTGATGTCAGCCCAACCCGCCGCATAGGAGTACAGCCCGTAGGAAAACCCCGAGTCACGGAGGCCGCGCATCAGCCCTTCGATGATGAGCCGGTTATCCCGCCGCTGAGCGGCGGTGCCCGTCGGCCAGGGTTGAGCCGGACGCGGCTCGACGTCGATCCATACAACCGGCGGACGGAAACCGACCCGGCTCATGCTGGCGACGGCGAACTTCGCCTCGGCGTAACCCACGTTGGACAATTGTGCGGCCCGGGTGGTGGCAGTCCACGGTCCCCGGGCACCGTACGCACTCAACTGCGCTGCAGTGGGGAACGCAGCCATTGCGTAACCGTGGGTCTTCTTGTTGTTGTTTCTGGCCCAGTTGACTTGGCTTGCCAGACAAGGATTCTCGGTGAAGGGCAAACCCTTCGTCAGCCCAATGATGACGAATTGGGTGGAGACCGGTGGCAGAGGCAAACCAAACCCGCCGACGGAGGACGGACACTGAGGCCAGGACACGTCGTGGCCATAGAGGGGCGCGGCGTGAACCGGCGGTGCGACGGTCACGGACCCAGACAAGAGGGCAAGCGATGTTCCGAGAGCTAGAACCATCCGGCGGAGCGAGCCAACCACCATGCCAACCACCTCATCCAAGGTGAGTATTTTATCGCCGATCGCGGGTCTTGGTCGGTTGGAGGCTTATCACAATTGAGGGTCCAATTGGGGTCGGAAGCCGCTCCAGCCTCTCGATCATCTCTCGGGAACTCGCTGGGGATTCCAACCCCGACGCTCAGCAGATTGTGGCCGACGGGTTGGCACGGTCCATCGTGCGGCAGGTGAACGCAGCATGGCTGGGCAACCTCGCCGCCCCTGCACCCAAGGGCCTGGCTTCCCTGACGACGTCGGGCGTCGTCACCGCTGGCGGGCTGGTAAACCCGGTTCCATTTGCGGCAGCGTTCTCCAATGCTGATGGACAACCGCCCCTGGGTAACACCTGATAATGAAAGAACCGGCCCCGTTTTTCGCCTGAGGTTGAATGCTCTCGTTCTGTCTGGCTTAGACCCAGATCGAGCCTAGTACTTAACGACCGTGAGTGAGGCGGCCGGGCACTGGTCGGCTTTCTGAACCAGGACGGCCTTCTCTCGTGAGTCGACGGTCATGCCCCACCGCGTCTTCACCATGACCCACTGGGCGATGTAGGAGCACTGGTTGGCCGGCGGCATCCAGTCCTCGGGGCCCTTGGCCTGCTTCTGCTGGTTCAGCAGGTTCGTCTGCGCGTTCAGCGAATGGGCGTAAAGGTCGTTGTAGAACGTGACCCTGCGGGCCTGGGTCCAGTTCCGGGCACCGGAGCCCCAGGCCTCGGCCACCGGGACCAAGTGGTCGATCTGCACCGTGGTGGGCGAGGTGTGGACCTTGTTGTCCCAGCTCGTGACCCACCGGCCGGCAGTGACAGTGCACCCGCCCGAACTGTAGGTCGGCGCCACCCTGGTTTCGGAGATGAGGACCTCGGCGCGGGTGTACTGGCAGTCCCTGTTCGTGTCGATCCAGCCGCTGCCAAAGTACCGGGCCCGGTCATAGCCAAGATTGTTCTCTGCGGCGAGGGGCAGGGCGCGGGCCGCAGCCCGCAGATTTGTGGTGTAGGTGGTCCCTGCGTCTGCAGGAACGGTAATTCCGGTGAAGAGGAGCCCCGCGGTGAACGCGGCGATGAGACCAGCTTTGATTTTCATGATTTCCCAGCTTTCGGGCGCCTCCAGCAAGCGCCATATACACAAATTTGCGGCCAACCCCGCCTAGAGATCCTCCAATGACAGAAATACAGTGGTCAGGCCCACGCAATACGGTGTCACCACGAGGTCCAGCTGTTTCCCTATACCGGGCACTGATCCACTGCCACTGCCTCCGGGATGGTGTCTTAAATCCGTACCGTAGTCGGGGAGATGCGCACCTTCTTGTCCAGGTGATCATCTTCGGGTTCGGCCTCAGCGCGTGAACATCTGCCACCGCGAATTCGCTGAACCCATATTTCCTCCGAAAACATGATAGGCCGTAGCCCGCCAGCCGAAACCAAGGAATTACAGAGGTTTTATGCAGTTTTAACGCACCAAACCGATCTGTCACAACCCGCGTGGGAAAGTGACGCAGTGTCTAGGAGAACGCTGAAAATTTTCGTGCGAATGGGGAAAAATTGGGAGCGAATAGCGGGTTGCCGCTACGCCTGAAAGGCGCCCCACCTACGGTCTCACCTAGAACGCGGGGAGGACCCGCGTCTCATCCTGCGAATGCCTGGGTGTATCTACTACCGTCGATGGGTAGGGATGTGTCGGTGGTCGTTTTGTACCGCGCCCGAGACGAGGATGTTCACCCAGCCCCGATCGCGGCGCCCAGGAACCGGGCCGCCTGCGGCGTCAGCGTCCCCAGCCCGATGAGGTGCTCCAGGCGGGTAGCCGGGTGACGAACCGGCGGATATTTACAGCCCAGTGCCTGCGGGTGACATCCAAGATCACCACGTGCAGCCTCGAGCCATCGGGCAGGGAGGCATCGACAAAGGACGAGGAGGGATCGACGCGCCGCCCCGAAGACTTGAGCATCCACTCCACGAGGTCCCGGACTTGCTGGGGGCAGGTCAACGAGGTCAGTTGGGAGTCTATGCCGCGGGCGACGTTCAACTTCGGGGGGACGCTGGCTCACTGCTCCTCGCCCGTTGCTTTCTGTGTCCTCGCTGTGCCGTCAGCGGGTGAGTTCGGAGCGGGCGTCGGCGGTGGCGGTGATCGGGATTCCGTCGGGCACCAGGACGGTGACCAGGGGCGGGTGGACGACGGCGGTGAGGACCACCTGCGCGGTCCTGCCGTCAGGTGTGCCAGTCGCCCGATCCACGGCCAGGGAGGGAAGCCGCTGTCCTGCGCCGGTGCGCTGCAGATACCCCTCGGCCGTGGACCGCACGGTGCCGGGGTCAAGCACCGGTTGCGGGCCGGTGCCCGCTGTGGGGTCGATGGTGAAGGTGTCCGCGGCGGTCAGGGCGGCGCCGTCGGCCGCCGACAACAGGCGCGAATGCCCGAGGTAGACCGCCGATGCGGCAAGCACCACCGCCAGGACCAGCAACAGCAACAGCAGATAACCGATGATCAGCACCCCCACCTGACCGTCCTCGTCCGCCCAGCCGATTCCCCGTCCGGCCTCTCCCCCTGCCTTCATGCCGGGCTCATCCGAACCGCTCCACCGACTGGGTGGCACTCGAATCCACCGTGACCGCCGAGTCATTCACCCCGGGCATGGCGGGAATCAGCGGCAGCGGCACCGCCAGGCGGACCACGACCGTGACGGTGGAACCCGGGGAAAGACAGACACCGTCACAGGACAACTCAACCTGGGCCTGCTCCGGGGAGAAACCGAAGTTCTCCACCGCCACCAGGGCCGCCTGCCGCGCCTGGGCCTGACCCTGCTCCGGAGTGTCGGCCTCTACGAACACCTTGGCCGCGTGGTCGGCCGCACCCACCACAGCGAACGAACCGCCCTGCAGCTGCCCCGCCGACAGGATCAGGTAGACCACTGGGACCAGCAAGATCAGACCGAGGAACGTGAACTCGAGCACCGCGCTGCCAGCCTCCTCCCGAGCCCGGAAGCGTGCAGTGCGGACCAGCCCGGACCGGGCGGGCCTACGACGGAAGGACCGCACGGCCCTGCACCTCCAGCACCCCGGCCGGACCGAGCAGACCCACCACCGGAAGCGGAGCCCGCACCACCACCTCCACGAACTGCGCCCCCGGGGCCCCCGAGCGTTGGACCGTCACATCCGAAGCGAAGTCCTCCCCCACCCCCGCGGTGATCAGCTCGGCGGTACGCTGCCCGGCATCCCCGGGACTTCGGTCGGCAAGGGTCCCGTACCGGGCACCCGAGGCGGCCGCGTCGATCAGGGTGTTGCGCACGTGCAGCACCAGCATCAGCTGGACCACCGCCAGGAAAATCACCGTGAGCAGCCCGCCGATCAGCGCGAAATCGACAACCGCCGATCCCGCCTCACCCCGCAGGCCCCGGCGAACTCGCGACCGCACCACCTACGGGGACACCTGATTCATCGCCGCCTCGAACAGGCCCTGCAGCGCAGGCCCCGCCAGGGCCAGCAGCCCCGCCACAAGGACCGCCGACATCAGCGTGATCATCACCCACCCGGGCACATCCCCGCGCTCAGCGTCGGGGTCGGAGACGACCCGCCGGTAGATGGCGGCGAGGGCCAGCCAGGCGCGGGCACCACTTCGATCTCTTGCCATTGTCGTCTCCATTCTCTGAGCGGCCGGCTTTCCGGTCGTGCGGTTCAGAATCCAAGGTTGATCAGCGCAATGCCGGGGTACACGGCGAAGAGGACAGTCAGGGGAAGCACACCGAAGACCAGCGGAACCATCATGGCGATCTCCTTCTTACCGGCCGATTCCATGAGCTCCCGTTTGGACATGTCGCGCACGTCCTGCGCCTGGGCCCTCAGCACCTCGGCCAGCGGGGTGCCGCGCTGGACCGCGACGGTCAGCCCGTCGACGAACCGGGCAAGCGGGGCCAGCTGGGTGCGGCGGGAGAACTCCTGGAACGCTTCGACCACCGGGGTCCCAGCCCGGGTTTCGGCAAGCACCCGCCCGAACTCCCCGGCCAGCTCGCCGCGGGCGGTCCTGCACACCCGTTCCAGGGCGCCGGTCGCGCTCTCTCCGGCGCTGACGGCCAGCGCCATCAGTTCGGCAAGGCTGGGAAATTCCGCGAGCATCCGCGTCTCCCGGCGCGGGATCTGCCGGGTCAGGAGATAGTCGCGGAACAGGTACCCTCCGACGGTGCAGGCGAGAACCAGGACCGCAGCGAAGAACGCGTTCGATCGTCCGGAGCCGGCTGCCAGGACCGTCAGGGCGGTGGACGCACCGAGTCCGAGCGCCGCCCAGAGGATCTGCTGGGCCCGGAAGTCGGTAACGCTCAGTCCTCCACCGGCCTGCACCAGTCGGCGGTCCAGCAGGGTCGATGCGGGATTGAACCGGTTCAGCCGGCGCACCGCATCACGGAGAACCGGCTGCAGGATGCGGCCCAGGGGGCCGAAGGGTGCCGGGCGGCCCGCGTCCGCGCCGAGCAGGCGGGACCGGACGTCCACGACCTTCAGCTGCGGGCTGATCCGGTCCACGAATCGGACACTCCGCGCCGACGGCAGCCCCGCGAGCACCATCCACAGGCCAAGTCCGAGCGTACCGCCCGCCAGGAGGGACATTGCCACCACCTGCCCGGTCACCGGAGCACCCTCTCGTCCTCGGGCAGTGCGCCGATACGCAGCATCATGCGGTAGCAGACGATCGACACCACTAGGCCTCCGGCCAGGACCAGAGCGCCGGCACCGGAGTTGTAGGCGCGGACGGCTTCAGGCCGGGTCGCCAACAGGAGCAGCACGAACCACGGTGCAGCCACGGCGAGCCGGGCCGCGTTGACCGTCCAGGACTGGCGCGCCTCGAGTTCATTGCGGGTGCGGGCGCTGTCGCGGAGGAACTCCGAGAGGGTGCCCAGCAGCCGGCCGAGGTCCGACCCTCCCACCTCGCGGGTCATCCGCAGGGCCTCGACGATGCGGTCGGCCACCGGGTCGGCGAGCCGATCCTTGAGCCTGCTCAACGAGTCATCGAACTGCCCACCCGCCCGGTAATCCGCCGCGAACTCCCGAAACGCGCCGCGCAGTTCGGCCGGCCCTTTGTCGGCGAGCTGCATCAGCGCCTCGGGCAGCGAGAGACCGGCACGGATTGCGGAGCGCAGGTGATCGACGACGTCGGGCCAGAGCTCCCGCAGTGACGCCGTCCGCTTCGCCGCCCGCCACCGCACCAGGGCATAGGGGGCCGAGGCACCGAATAAGGCGAAACAGACAGCGATGGGCATCGAGCGGACCAGGACAACGGCAGTCAGAAGGACGAGGAACCCAGTGACGGCGCAGGCGCCCAGCAGCCCCCGCACCGACACCGAGCCGACCCCGGCCCGCACGAGCAGCTCCCGCAACCGTGGGGTCCGCCGCGGGTGGGCGGAACTCCGGGGAGGCGGGCCCCAGCACGCCCACCAGATCAGGAAGAGCCCGGTCCCGAGCATCACGCCCAGGAGCGCGCTCACCGGCCCTCCTCAAGGAGCGCCGCGATATCGACGCCGGCCGCGGCAAACTTCTCCTCCGCGGGCATGGCGGTGGCGCAGACCCGCAGGGCACCCTCCACCCACCGAAAGACGGGCGAGGACTCGATGACGCCGTTCTCCACCCGGGCGCCCACGGCCATGATCTCCGTGACCCGCCGCTGGCCGTCGCCGGCTCGTGCGCAGTGCACCACGAGGTCGAGGCAGGATGCGACGGTGGGCACCACGAACTCACTCGTTATGTTTTTGCCCGCCAGCAGCGGCAGGGTGCAGATCTTGGTCAACGCGTCACGGGCGCTGTTCGCATGCACGCTGCACATCCCGGGTAGGCCGCTGTTCAATGCGATGAGCATGTCCAGGCTCTCCGCCTCCCGGACCTCCCCGACGATGAGCCGGTCCGGGCGCATCCGCAGGGCTTCCTTCACCAGGTGCCGGAGCGGGATCTCCCCGGTGCCTTCGAGGTTCGGCTGCCGGCACTGAAGCCCGACGACGTCCCGCAGCGGCAGCTTCAGCTCGAAGATCTCTTCCACCGTAATCACGCGCTCACGCGGCGGAATCGAGGCGCCCAGGCAATTGAGCAGCGTGGTCTTCCCCGCCTGGGTGGCGCCGGAGACGAGGATGTTCAGCCCGGCCCCGACGGCGGCCCCGAGGAACCGGGCCGCCTGCGGCGTCAGCGTACCCAGCCCAATGAGGTGCTCCAGTCGGGTGGCCCGGGCGATGAACCGGCGGATATTGACCGCCCAATGGCTGCGGGTGACATCCGGGATCACCACATGCAGCCTCGAGCCGTCGGGCAGGGAGGCATCGACGAAGGGCGAGGAAAGATCAAGGCGCCGCCCCGAGGACTTCAGCATCCGCTCCACGAGGTCCCGGACCTGCTGGGCGGTCAGGGTCAATGAGGTGAGCTCGGACTCCCCGCCGCGGGCGACATAGATCTCCGAGGGAGCGTTGATCCACAGCTCCTCGACCGTTGGATCATCAAGGAAGGGCTGCAGCACCCCGAACCCGGCGACGGCGTCATACACCTGTCGGCGCGCGTTCTCGAGGTGGCCCAGCGGGGGCAGGGAGCCCAAAATGGCCCGCTCGTCGTAGTCATTGACCGCGTCCTCGACCAGACGCAGGATCTCCGGGGCCTGCTCCGCGGGGTCAAGGCCCCGGCGGCGAATCAGCTCGCGCACTTCCTCCTCGACCATGCGCACAGCGTCCATTCGAACCCCCGACCTAGGACTTCCATAAGAAGCACCCCCAGCCGGCGCACCATCAGCCTAAGGAGTGGCACGCGGCAGGACCAGTGCCGATTCGGCAATGTGGACAAATTTCTTCCGACGCTCCACGGCGGCCCTCCCAAGAGGAGCAAGGAAAAACGCTCTCCCGCGGTCGTCAATATGGGTTACTCTCTGAGGACCCGACGCGTTAAGTGCCTGCGGCAAGCAACCGATTGCTCCATCGATGCCTGTCCAAGCGACTGCAAAAGTGCGTCCAACAGCACCTCCCGTGCTGTGGTCGGGCAGGAAACGGTCTCGGAGCATCTAGTTGGGGAACTAATGAATTCAGCACCGTGGGCACCTGTGCCCGGATCCCGCACGCCCGCATCGCGCCAGCCAGCCTGGGGGAATCCTAACCAGCTCGTAGCCCACGGCAGAGCGCTGGTCGTACTGCTCACCGCTGCGGCCCTCCTCGGCGGATCCTTGACGCCGGCCAATGCCCAGGAAGTGCCCCCGGCCCCGGAAACCGGAAGCGAGATGCCCACCCCGGATCCCTCCCCGTCATCCGAGCCCCCGGAGCCGGATCCCTCGCCATCGGCCGAGCCCAGCCCGGAGCCGTCGCCGTCGGAGGAACCATCGGAGGAGCCGTCACCGTCGACCACCATCGACGAGGCAATTGACCGGTTCAACTCGGCCAGGAGTGAGCTGGGGTTCGCACCGGTCGAGCTGAGCGACGAAGCGGGAGTTTTCCTCGAAGCCGTCCACGGCTTGACCGACGAGGAAAGGGCCCCGGAAATAGCGGCCTTCGCACTCGACCACACGCTGACTCCCGTGCCGTTGTCCTACCTCGAGCAGGAAGGGTCTGCTCCGGCTCCGGCGCCGGAACTCCTGGACAGCTACTTCGCGTCCCTCCTTGAGCCACCCCTTTCCGATGACTCCGGCTGGGAAGACGCCATGGAGGACGCGACAGCCGTGGGCTGGTTCTCGAAAGAAGATGTCGACACGGATGGCCCCACCACGCAGAGCAGCGGGTTCAGCCTTTTCGGCAAGCCGACACCGACCTTCTCCGAAGCACCGCAGCTCAGCGGGTTGAGTCAGGTCGGCCGCACGGTCACCTTCGAGCCTTCCGGCTACACGGCCGGAGCGGCCTTGTCGCTGCAGTGGTTCCGCGACTCGGACCCGATCGACGGCGCCACGAACCCGGACTACACGCTGCAGCTCGAAGATCTCGGCCGCGAGATCTCGGTGCGGGCGACGCTGTCCAGGGAGGGCTGGATCGACGGCGTCTCGGTCCACCCGCTGGCCGAAGTGGTGGAGCCGGGAGGCCTTGTGGCACCGACCGTCACCATCTCCGGCATGCCTCAAGTGGGGGCTAGACTCATGGCCGTCCTTGGCGACTCGGGGCCGGTGCCCGCCACCATCGCCTATGAATGGCGGCGCGGCAGCACTGTGATCCCCGGCGCCGATGGCGCCTCGTATGCTCCCACGGCGGAGGACGTCGGCCACCAGATCAGCGTCACCGTCACTGCCTCGGCGCCCGGCTACACCCCGGCCACGGCGACATCCGAGCCCACCGAGCCGGTGAGCGGACTGCTCACCGCCCCGGTGCCCGTCATCACGGGCGCCGCCGTCGTCGGGTCGAAACTGGTTGCCTCCCCCGGCACCTGGGCGCCGGGGCCGGTAACCCTGACCTACGCCTGGTACGCGCACGACGCCCCGATCCCGGGCGCCTCCTCAAGCACTTACATGCCCTCCCCCGACGACGCCGGCAAGCGCCTCACGGTCCGGGTGACTGGCCAGAAGCCCGGCTATGTGACTCGCACCCGCACCTCCGAGGAAACCGCCGCCGTCCTGCCGGCTCTGGTTTCCCCGGTGCCAAAAATCACCGGCGCGGTGACTGTCGGGTCGAAGCTGACCGCCTCCCCCGGCACATGGGGACCGGCGCCGGTGGCCCTCACCTACGCCTGGTACGCCAACGGCGTCCGGCTCACCGGCGCGACCTCGGCGTCCTACACCCCCACCTCCGGCGTGGTGGGTAAGCGAATTGCGGTTCACGTGACCGGGTCCAAGACCGGATACGCCCGCGCGGTCAAAGTATCGGCGTCCACTGTGCCCGTGGCTCCGGTCGAAGACATCCCGCCGACGCCCACCGAAGCGGGATCACGCAGCGGCTGGAACTCCATCGCGAGGGACATGTTCCACCGGATGGAGAGCGACCCGGACGGGCAGGAGGATTATGCCTCCTGGACCTACGCGTATCAGGCCCGGATGGCAGCGGAATACCGCGGGTGGCAGCACCCGACGACCCAGCAGTACCTCGCAAAGGTCTACAGCCTGAACAAGGCCGACGGAGGATACGGCATGGGGAAGTCCTGGGACGCCTTCGGGGACGGGTCGGTCAACCCCGCCTCCACGACGTACACCGTCTCGACGGCGGATCATGTCGGGGAGGTCCTGCTCGCGGGGCACCTCGCCGGCGCCGTACCCAAGGAAGAGCTGGTCGCGGTGGTGGATTCCCTCCTCAGTACGCCGATCGACGACACGCCCAACGGACGATGCATGGCCTATTCCAAGAGCCCCTCGGACCGTCCCTCAACAGCCGGATGCGTCGTGAACGTCTCCCTCGGGGCCGCGGCGTTCCTCAACAAGGTCGCGGATTCGGGCGTCCTGGACGACGACCCGCCCAGGCTGGCGCACACCTACCGGGTGGTATCCCAGTTGAAGTGGCTGGGCATCAACACCTACAACGAAACCCTCGGAGGCTGGGCCTACCTTTACCTTCCCTCCGGCAAGCCACCCTTCGGCCGGCTCCCGGTCCAGGACGCGAACCACAATGCGTACACCTTCGAGTCGGCCATCACCCTGTACGGCAGGCAATGGCTCAATGACGGAATGGCACGCTGGCTCGCAAAGCCGCCCCCGTTTCCCGCATTCTTCGACCTCACCGGCCGGGTGAGGCAGCAGTCCCTGACACCGTCGGTCCATGCGCAGAACGCGCTCAAGGACGCCGCGTTCGTCAGCGGGAATGTCACCCTGAGGACGCAGTACGCGCAGTTGGGCATGTGGTCGATGCGGTTGGCGAAGAGTGCAACACTGCATTCGATGCAATGGCGCCCGACCGCCTCAATCGGCAGCATCGGCGTCTTCAACAGCAAAGGGACCCGCCTCACAACCACCGTGCGCAAAGGATCGACGGTCTACCTGCGCTCGACTGTCCTTTCCGGGACCGCTGTTCCAATCGTGAATCAGACGGTGAAACTGTCGATCGACGGCTCGTACAGCAGCAGAAAGACGACGGGCCACCAGGGGAACATCGCATTCACTGCCACTGTCACCCGAAACTCCTGCTATTCCTTGACCGTGAGTAAGGAGTACACCGCATCGAAGACTCCCGTCACCAAGACCATATGTTTTCGGGTCACCTGACGGGCGGGCTCCGGGAGGTCAAGAAAAGCTAAACTTTTTCTCTAAAGGGGTTGACAATGCCCGACACGCCCCATTCATCACACCAAAATGCCGTAATTAGCAAATAAGATTGGCTTTCACACAAGAAACAATAGTCACAGGTGTAACGTCGTTGTAGTCTTCATGGGACCGCTCGCCCTGGCCTTTTGGTCTGGACTCTGGAGAACCCGTGACTTTTGCCTCCCTCAATAGAATCTTGTGCTCCACGGCCCTTTCGATGGCAATCTGCATTGGCGCAGCTCCGCTGACGGCCACAGCACAGACTCAACCCGCTCCCGTGGCGACTCCTGCCACGGAGGAGCAGATCGCACCGGGCGTTGCTCCGGACCCTGCAGGTGAGGCTCCGACCGGACCTCCGTCGCCCGCGGCCACGCAGGATCCCGCGGTTCCCTTGGCACCGGCATCCGAGACCCCGGCTCCCGCAGACCCGCAGCCGACCGCGGAAACCACCGCACCTTCAGAGGATGAAGTCACGTCATTCGTCCCCGACCTCGACTGGAACCCCCTGCTCGAGCCCGGGGCGAATCCCCGGCTTGGAGAAAACCATCCCGAGCCGCACGAGGCTGCCCAGGAGCACGGGCAGGAGGAAGGAAAGCTCGGGGCCGCCGCCTTCGGACCCCGCTACGGAAACTTCAAAGTGAAGCTCGTAACGGTGAAGCTAGCGGACAAGACCCTGGCGGATGTAAACGCAATCAACCTCGACGCCGCGCGGGCTTCAATCGCCGCTGCGGATTCATACTGGCGGTCGGCGTCCATGGGCCGGTTGTCCATCACCACCGTTTCCGAAGTGAGGGGATTCGCTTCGAAGGCCAGGCACACCGATTCCTACGACCAGATCATGGCCACCGTAACGAGGGAGCTCAACTGGCAGTACAACCCCTATGAAGCGCTGGTCCTCTTCATTCCGCACCGGGACCTGAATTCATATGGAAACTGGGGAATCCTGGGCGGCGGATTCACCGACAGCGCGACAAGCGGCCGCGTCATCATGCCCTACCCCTCGGCAACGACGAAGAACGTGGTTTCCCACGAATTCGGCCACGTGCTCGGCCTACATCACTCGAATTCCCTGAACTGCACCAACGGGCGGGTCGACGTCGCTCGAATTGCGGGAGCGACGTGGGGCGATACTGCGTGCAGGTCCTGGGAATACGGCGACACCCTCGACATCATGGGCTTCGCCCAGCTGCATACCCCAATGATCAACTCGTTCATGTACGAATTCGGCGGCTTTGGCCGCGGAGATGAAATAAGGAATGCCGGCATCGCGAGCGGGTCGAAACAGTACACCCTGAAGCCGTGGGCCGGGGGCGAAGCGCAACGGGCGGTCAAATTCACCGATCCAGGCAGCGGCGAGGTCTACTACATCGAACTGCGCCTGCCCGTCGGCCGGGACGCCAACAGCGCCATCGGCGGCAACCGCGGAGTCAAGATCATTAAGAAGGACCACCTTGGGTGGAACGGCAATGCCTCGGTGGTGCTGACCCCCAACAGCAGGTGGGTCGGCTACTACAACGAAAACCACGCGTGGCAGGCCGGGTCCGTCTTCACGACGCACCGGGGCACCCGCGTGCACATCAATTCGATCGGAGCGACCAGCGCCTCCATCACCATCACCGCGCTGACTTCCACGGTGGCTCCTGCTCCTGCGCCGGTGGTGCTGGATAAAACCCTGGCGGCGGTCAATGCCGGGGATTTCAACCGTAACGGCACCCATGACCTGGTCTCCCGGCGCCCGGATGGGACCCTGTGGTTCCATGACGGCACCGGCACCGGTTCGTTCCGGGCCCCGGTGAAGATCGGCTCGGGGTGGGGCATCTACAGCCAGCTCATCGGCGGCCAGGACTTCAACGCGGACGGACGCCCTGACCTGGTCGGACGCAAGACCGACGGCACGCTGTGGTTCTACGCCGGCACCGGGGTGGTCACGGCCACCGCCGAGGGCTATCGGGGCCCGGTCAAGAGCGGTGTGGGGTGGAACGCCTTTGACATCATGGTCTCCCCCGGGGACTTCACCGGGGACCGCCGCCCCGACCTGATCGCCCGCAAACCCGACGGCACCCTCTGGCTCTACCGGGGCACCGGCATCAGCCCGGACATCGTGAACGGGGCGGTGCGCATCGGCACCGGCGGCTGGACGGGCTTCAACCTGCTCTCCGGCGCCGGGGACTACACCGGCGACGGACGCGCGGACCTGCTCGCCCGCAAACCCGACGGCGCCCTCTGGCTCTACCAGGGCACCGGAAACGTCAGCGCCACCAGCACCGGATACCTGCCCGGACGGGCCATCGCCACCGGCTGGGCCGGCTACTCCGACATCGTCGGAGCCAGCGACTTCAACCGCGACGGCAAGACCGACCTCGTGGGCTTCAGGGCCGACATGAGCCTGTGGTTCTTCGCCGGCACCGCCATGAAGGACAACGGCTACCGCCCCGGCACCCGGATCGGCTCCACCGGCTGGCAGAACTACAACACCATCGTGGGTCCCGGAGACTTCAACGCCAACGGCACCAAGGACCTCATCGCCCGCCGCAAGGACGGAACCCTGTGGTTCTACAACGGCACCGGCAGGGGCGCCTACGGCACGCCCATCCGGATCGGCAGCGCCGGCTGGAACACCTTCACCGACATCCTGGCCCCCGGAGACCTCAACGGCGACCGCCGCCCCGACCTGCTGGCCCGCCACCAGGACGGCTCGCTCTGGTTCTACGCCGGCACCGGAACCGTCAACACCACCAGCGAAGGCTACAAACCGGGCCAGAAAATCGGCCAGGGCGGATGGCAGGCCTTCTCCCAGCTGATGGCCCCCGGGGACTACAACAGCGACGGCAGGCCCGACCTGCTCGGACGCAAAACCGACGGGACCCTCTGGTTCTGGGCCGGCACCGGCACCATCAGCGCCACCAGCGAAGGCTACGGCAGCGCGGTCCAGATCGGACGCGGCGGCTGGCAGGGCTTCAACCACGTCATCACCCCCGGAGACTTCACCGGCGACAAACGCAACGACCTGCTCGCCCGCAAACCCGACGGCACCCTCTGGCTCTACGCCGGCACCGGAGCCGCCTCACCCACCCAGGAAGGCTACAAACCCGCCGTCCCGATCGGCACCGGCTGGAACAACGCCACCACCATCACCGGTCCCGGCGACTTCAACGGCGACACCAAGGCCGACCTCCTGACCACCCGCGCCGACGGCTCCCTCTGGTTCTACGCCGGCACCCACGGAACCAACGCCGGCTACAACCCCGCAAAACCCGCCGGAAAACTCTAACCCCACCCCCCACATACCCTCGACCGGCCCTGGGTCCTCCTCCACCTGGCGCAGACCACGGGTCCCGGTCGAGGACCTGCGCAACCTGGAGAATGCCCTGTGAAACTGAACCGTCCGGCCAGCGTGCTGGCCGCCTCCCTCCTCACCGCAGCACTGGTGGGAGGGACGACCCCCGCACTGGGCCTCGTCCTTCCCGAGGCGGAACCACAGGCGACGACATCTCCCGAACCGGCACCGGCCGACGGCACAGCGCCGGCGGCGCCCGCGGTCCCGCAGGAAAGCTCCACCACACCCGCTCCCTCTTCCCCGTCCGAAGGCCCAACCGCTCCCACCCAGCCTGCGCCTCAGACGCCGGGCCCCGACGAAACCTCCGGCGGGACTGACGGAGCGCCCACCGACGCCGCGGAAATGTCCCCCGAGGAACTGGCCCGGAACGCGTCCGCCCTTGCGGACCTCATCGGCCCCCTTGGAGCAAGTCTGGGCCAGGGAGTCGAACGCATCGCAGAGACCGGAGACCCCCAGGTACCCACCGACGAGGAGCTCACCCAGATTGCACAGGAGGAGCGGTCGACCTCCGGTAATGAGGCCACGCCGGGCGCGGTCCAGGCCGTTCCCGAAGCCGACCAGGCGGGGGCCATGAACCGGTCCACGGACACCGACTTCCCGATGGCAAGGACCGCCTTCCAGCCCCTGGTGAACTACTGGAAACCCGCAGGAATCCTCGGGGTGGATGTGAGCAGCCACCAGGGCAACGTCGACTGGGCGGCCGCCTGGCGTCAGGGCTCCCGGTTCGCCTACACGAAGGCGACCGAGGCACTCGTCTACAAGAACCCCTATTTCGCCTCCCAGTACAAAGGGGCGGAAGTGTCGGGGATGGACCGGGGTGCCTACCACTTCGCCATTCCGAACGTCTCGAGCGGTGCCGCGCAGGCTGATTACTTCATCCGCAACGGTGGAGGATGGTCCGCGGACGGAAAAACCCTGCCTCCGCTCCTGGATGTCGAGTACAACCCGTACCCGGAGCTCGGCAACACCTGCTACAACATGAGTCCGGCCCAGATGGTCAACTGGATCCGTGACTTCTCGAACACGATGTTGAGCCGTACCGGGCGCCTGCCGATGATCTACACCACCGCCGACTGGTGGAACCGCTGCACCGGATACAGCACCGCCTTTGCCAACCACCCCCTCCATGTCGCCTCCTACAACAACTGCTGCACCGGTCCCCTTCCGGCCGGGTGGCGGGTGGAGAGCCTGTGGCAGTACACCAGCGACGGACCAGTTGTCGGCGACTGGAACCGGTGGAACGGGACGGCGGCAGCCTTCGACCGGTTCGTCCGGGGCGGCTATACCGCCCCTGCTCCTGCTCCTGCGCCGGTGGTGCTGGATAAAACCCTGGCGGCGGTCAATGCCGGGGATTTCAACCGTAACGGCACCCATGACCTGGTCTCCCGGCGCCCGGATGGGACCCTGTGGTTCCATGACGGCACCGGCACCGGTTCGTTCCGGGCCCCGGTGAAGATCGGCTCGGGGTGGGGCATCTACAGCCAGCTCATCGGCGGCCAGGACTTCAACGCGGACGGACGCCCTGACCTGGTCGGACGCAAGACCGACGGCACGCTGTGGTTCTACGCCGGCACCGGGGTGGTCACGGCCACCGCCGAGGGCTATCGGGGCCCGGTCAAGAGCGGTGTGGGGTGGAACGCCTTTGACATCATGGTCTCCCCCGGGGACTTCACCGGGGACCGCCGCCCCGACCTGATCGCCCGCAAACCCGACGGCACCCTCTGGCTCTACCGGGGCACCGGCATCAGCCCGGACATCGTGAACGGGGCGGTGCGCATCGGCACCGGCGGCTGGACGGGCTTCAACCTGCTCTCCGGCGCCGGGGACTACACCGGCGACGGACGCGCGGACCTGCTCGCCCGCAAACCCGACGGCGCCCTCTGGCTCTACCAGGGCACCGGAAACGTCAGCGCCACCAGCACCGGATACCTGCCCGGACGGGCCATCGCCACCGGCTGGGCCGGCTACTCCGACATCGTCGGAGCCAGCGACTTCAACCGCGACGGCAAGACCGACCTCGTGGGCTTCAGGGCCGACATGAGCCTGTGGTTCTTCGCCGGCACCGCCATGAAGGACAACGGCTACCGCCCCGGCACCCGGATCGGCTCCACCGGCTGGCAGAACTACAACACCATCGTGGGTCCCGGAGACTTCAACGCCAACGGCACCAAGGACCTCATCGCCCGCCGCAAGGACGGAACCCTGTGGTTCTACAACGGCACCGGCAGGGGCGCCTACGGCACGCCCATCCGGATCGGCAGCGCCGGCTGGAACACCTTCACCGACATCCTGGCCCCCGGAGACCTCAACGGCGACCGCCGCCCCGACCTGCTGGCCCGCCACCAGGACGGCTCGCTCTGGTTCTACGCCGGCACCGGAACCGTCAACACCACCAGCGAAGGCTACAAACCGGGCCAGAAAATCGGCCAGGGCGGATGGCAGGCCTTCTCCCAGCTGATGGCCCCCGGGGACTACAACAGCGACGGCAGGCCCGACCTGCTCGGACGCAAAACCGACGGGACCCTCTGGTTCTGGGCCGGCACCGGCACCATCAGCGCCACCAGCGAAGGCTACGGCAGCGCGGTCCAGATCGGACGCGGCGGCTGGCAGGGCTTCAACCACGTCATCACCCCCGGAGACTTCACCGGCGACAAACGCAACGACCTGCTCGCCCGCAAACCCGACGGCACCCTCTGGCTCTACGCCGGCACCGGAGCCGCCTCACCCACCCAGGAAGGCTACAAACCCGCCGTCCCGATCGGCACCGGCTGGAACAACGCCACCACCATCACCGGTCCCGGCGACTTCAACGGCGACACCAAGGCCGACCTCCTGACCACCCGCGCCGACGGCTCCCTCTGGTTCTACGCCGGCACCCACGGAACCAACGCCGGCTACAACCCCGCAAAACCCGCCGGAAAACTCTAAACCCACCCCCCACCGGTCCCCTGCTCCCCCGAAAGGACGATCGCTGCTTCGAGTATTGTGAGATGCAGAATGAATAATCTCCTCAAAACCCTCCGGCCACTCCTCGCTACGCTGCCCCCGGGGAGCCGCCGGTTCCTCATTGGCTACGGCATAGCTACGGCCTGCCTCTCACTGCTGGACATCATCTCCCTGGGACTCATCGCCGTCCTGCTCCCGTCCCTCGTGAGCGGGGCGGACGTACAGCTGCCGTTCCTCGGGAACGTGAGTGAGCAGAGCCAGCTGCTCACGCTCCTGGGAATCGCCTGCGCGCTGGTCGTTGCCAAGGGTGTCTTCGCAGTGATGATCCTTCGGTCGGCGACGGCGCGGTTCGCCAAGCATGAAGTCGCCATTGGTGACCGGCTCCTGGCCTCCTACCTCTCGTCGCCGTGGGAGCAGCGCCTTCAGAAGAACTCGAGCGAGCTGGTCCGGTCCGTCGACGTCGGCGTCGGCCTGTCGGTCTCGGGGGTGCTGATTCCCTCCATGACACTGTTCGGCGAGCTCGGGACCCTCCTCGCCGTCGGAGTGGTGCTGGTGGTGGCACAACCGCTCATCGCCGTCGTCAGCATCCTCTACCTCGGGCTCGTCGCCCTGCTGCTCGCCCGGGTCATCTCCCCGCTTTCGGTCCGGATGGGCCAGGAGAACCTCAAGTGGTCGGCCAAGACGGTGAAGATCCTCACCGAAGCACTCGCGGCGCTGAAGGAGATCACCCTCGCCGACCGGGCCTCCGAAGTGCGCGCCCAGGTCCACGAAACCCGTAGCCACAGCTCGGTGGCCCGGGCGAACTCGGTCTTCCTGGCCCAGGTTCCCCGCTACGTGCTTGAATCCGCACTGATTGTCGGTTTCCTCCTGGTTGGAGGGGTCGGTTTTGCCACGGGCGGCGCCGAGGGTGCCGTCAGCGCTATCGGCCTGTTCGCCGTCGCCGGTTTCAGGCTTGTCCCGTCGCTGACCCGGCTGCAGGCGGTCCAGTCACAGGTGAACTCAAATTCGGCCTTTGCGCAGCAGGTCGCCACAGACATCCGTGAAAGCGAGCAGCTGCTCGCGGAAAGCGCACAGGAGAATCCGCAGCAGGACCTCAATGGGGAACGCGTCGACATCGTGCTGCGCGATGTCAGTTTCACCTACCCCGGCGCGGCCCAGCCCGCCCTGCGCGGCGTCAACGCGACCATCCCCGCAGGCAGCCACGTCGCCTTTGTCGGCTCGTCCGGTGCGGGCAAGTCGACCATCATCGATATCCTCCTCGGCCTCCTCCGTCCCACCTCCGGTCACGTGGAAGTGGACTCGGAGCGCATGGACCGGGTCCTGACCTCGTGGCGGAAACGGATCGGATATGTTCCCCAGGACGTCTCCCTGTTCGACGCATCGGTCGGCCAGAACGTCGCCCTGTCCTGGGACCCGGCGAACGTCGATCACGCCAAGGTTGAGGCGGCCCTGCGGCGGGCCCAGATGTACGACGTGGTGATGAACCGGGAGGGCGGACGGGACGCCCTGATCGCCGAGCGCGGGCTCGCCCTCTCCGGCGGACAGCGCCAACGGCTGGGCATCGCCAGGGCGCTCTACAACGAACCCGACGTGCTCGTGATGGATGAGGCAACCAGCGCCCTCGATACGGCAACGGAGTCCGCGGTGACCACCGCGATCCGGGAGCTCCACGGCGAAGTCACCGTCATCACGGTCGCCCACCGGCTTTCGACGATCCGCTCGGCGGACATCGTCTTCTTCATGCAGGATGGGCGGATCGTCGCGCAGGGCACCTTTGACGAGGTCGTGGCCGCGGTTCCGGACTTCGCACGTCAGGCGCAGCTCGCGGGTTTGAGCTAGGGGCCGGGACCGCGCCCGCTCCCCTGCGGGCCTGCCCGCCTGCGCTTCCGCCTGCGGAATCCGCCGGGGGGACCGTCCGGGGCGCGGGCGTGCTCGACAGGGCCTAAACGCGGCGTCCCCGGACGCGGTTGGAGCCGCTACAGGGAGGCGGCAGCGTAGATCTCGCGAAGACGCTTCACGGCCGCTGCCGGGTCGTGGTGCTCGGCTATCCACTTCCGGCCCCCGGCTCCGCGCCGGCGCAGGGTTTCCTCATCCGCCAGATCCGCGGCGATGAGCTTTGCCATGGCCGCCGGCGAATCCACGTCCTCGTGGCCCACCGGGATGTCCTCCGGATAGAAGCCCGGCGTCAACGAAATGTAGAGCGGCACTCCCAGGGCCATCGCCTCCAGCTCGCTCGCTGCAAGGATGCCGGCGGCCTGCCCGACCGCGGCAGTGGATGCGTTCACGAAGTCGAGGTAGTCGCGGTGGCTCATCCTGGGAACAAGGTGGACCCCGGCCTTTTCCGCGTCGGCGGCCATCGGACCCCAGTCGAGTCCGTAGACATCGAACGCGCCGCCGCTTACCTGCACGAGCTGACGCGCAGTCTCCAGCTGGCCCGCCGCGTTCTTCGAGTCGTCCCAGCGGGAGACAAAAAACACCCGCGGCCTGCCCTGCGGGCGGGGAACCGGCGAAGGCAGCTTGGAAAGGTCGATCGAGACCGGCAGGTACTCGGCATCGGGCCGGTGCGGCAGGATGTGCTCGCGCAGGTCTGGGGTTGTGTACATCACCGCGGCCGCGTTGCGTACGCCCCGGAGAATTGTCTCCCTCCACCGCTCGTCGTACTGGAGGGTGCGGATGTCGGTGCCGTGCAGCGTGAGCACGTACTTCTTCGGGACGAACCTGGAGTGTTGGGTGACGCCGCCGGAGTGGATGTGAAGCAGGTCGGAGGAAACGGCCCGGCGCGCGAGGCCGAGGAGCCACGCCCCGCCCTGGGCTGCATACCGGGCTCGGCCCTTGACCCCCGTCAGCGGGTAGTCGGCGACGGCCCGCGGGTAGAAGCTCCAGGGCAGTTCCTGTTCGGAGGCCTTCGCGAGGATGCGCTCGGCGTAGAAGGCGCAGTCGTTGACGTGGACGACCTTCACCGCGGACAGATCCTGCCCCGCCGCCGGCTCCACCGGCTTAGTACCGTCCACTCGGGGCATCCTTTTCGTCATTCTTCTCCCAAGGCCGCTCGGCCTCGTCCAGCGCGATGCGCCGCGAGAGCTTCGTCAGGGTGGTCTCCATGGAACGGAAGCGCTGGTGCGTCGTCGACATGTACACCAGGAAGGAGACGATCAGTGCGTAGAGCACCAGGTCCGTGCCGCGGCCTACCCCGACGATCCGTGCGAACTGCGTGAGGATCGTGGGGAAGAAGATGGACAGCACTGCGGCGACCGCGAAGAGGAGGATCATGATCCGGCGGATGGCCATGTGCTTGGCGTTTGAACCCCCGCGGATGAGCACGAGGGAGAAGCCCACGACGACGAGAACCAGGACAAGCTGAACCACAATTAGCATTTGAATTACCTAAAGAGCAGGTCCGCCACAATATTGACGGAGTTGAGGAGGGATTGCCCCTTGGATTTTGAATAGTCCGTGTAAATAATTTCGACAGGGTGCTCGGTCCACCGTGGGCGCATCGCGGAAATCATTTGAACCAATTCGGAGGCGTGCGCCATGCGGTTCTGGGTGATGTGGATGTTCTGGGCCACGCCGCGGTTGAAGGCCCGCAGACCGTTGTGCGCATCCGTGAGGGGCATACCCGTGCTCCACCGCGTTTGAAGCGCCGCTGTCCGAAGCACCAGCCTCTTCAGCGCCCCGATCTGGGTGCGGCCATCAAGGAACCGGGATCCCAGAACGACGTCGGCTTCTCCGCTTTCGATGCGCTGCACCATGTCGGCGGCGTCGGAGACCCGATGCTGGCCGTCGGCGTCGAAGGTCACGACGCTCGTCATATCCGGATCCTGGAGGGCATACTCCAGGCCGGTCTGCAGGGCGGCCCCCTGTCCCAGGTTTACCGGGTGGTTCACCACGACGGCTCCGGCGGCCCGGGCGGCGTCGGCCGAGGCATCGGTGCTGCCGTCGTTCACGCAGACGACGTGCGGGAACACCGGAAGCAGATCTTCGATTACTGAGCCGATGATGGAGGCCTCGTTGAACAGCGGGATCACAATCCAGGTACGACTCACAAGCCCAGTATCGCATAAGGGCTCCGCGGAGACACATCGACAGCCGGCCGGAGGGTCGGCCGCGAAGTGCGGCCAAGAAGGCGGAATTCATTGTCGAATTCGTCCTCGTTGACCATTGGACGGTGGCCGCCCGGGAATTGTGCATTTCCATTTTTGGGCCCGCCGGCTCCGGATCGGCGCACAGCATGGGTGGCTCACAAGGGCCGGGGAAATAACCCCGACGGCATCCGGAACTGAACCGTCCGGGCCGCGCGGCGGGCGCCCTCCACCACCACCCACCGGCCAGGGCTCGGGGAAAGATCGGAGGCTCCTAGCGGGTCCGCGGTACCTGCCCGTGATACCGTCGACAGGTTCGCCGGAGCCCGGCGAACCATCTTTCTCTGCCCGCGCAGATCAGCGCGGCCGCACCTTAGCCGCAGGAGTGTAAATGTCCTGGTGGGACTCCCTCCCGACCATCGCCGCAGCGATCGCTCTGCTTACCTTGCCGGGCCTGGCGCTGTCAGCGGCGCTCAACGTGCGCGGTCCGCTGTCGATCGGTCTTGCACCGGCCTTCTCGGTGGCCCTGTCCGGAGTGTCCGCCGTGGTGCTGTCGTTGCTTGGCATCGGCTGGTCGCTGGGCAGCTTCCTTGTGGCCTGCCTGGTTTTCCTGGCCGCGGCAGTTCTCGTGAAGCGCTTTGTGTTCCAGTCCGGGTGGGCTGAATTCTCCTTCCGGATCGACCGGGCCACGGCGCTCGGGGGGGCGGTCGGGTTGGTCCTGGGCGGCATCGCCGCCTCGTACAACCTGGTCCGGGTCTTCGACCACCCAGACAATATTGCCCAGCGCTATGACAATGTGTACCACCTGAACGCCGTGCGATGGGTGCTCGAGCAGGGGGACGCGTCGACGCTGACGCTCGGCCGGATGCTCAACCCGACAGCGGAAATCGCCATCTATCCGGCCGCGTGGCATGGCTTTGCCGCCCTCGTCGCCGACGTTGCGGGGCAGCCCGTGCCTGTCGCTGCCAATGGTCTCAACCTGGTCGTGGCTTCGGTGCTGTGGCCCATCGGCGTCATGCTGTTGGCCCGGGTGGTTTTCGGTCCTCGGATGGCGCTGATTGCGATCGCAGGCCTGTTCTCGGCGGGATTCCCCGCCTTCCCGCTGGGACTCATCGACTTTGGTCCGCTCTATCCCAACCTCCTCTCCTACTCGGTGCTGCCGGCCGCGCTTGCCCTGGCGATGATGGTGCTGAGGATCCGCCCCCGCTCGGGCACGCAGTATGGCGTGGTTGTACTGGCCTTCCTTGCCTCCCTAGCGGCGCTGGCGCTCGCCCAGCCGAATGGCTTCACTGCGTTGTTGGCGCTGACCCTGCCGATCGCCGTCTTCGCCTGGTGGAGGTGGACGGCAGCCCGGATCACGCGGCGCAGCGTCCGCGGGGCCCTTCTGCCCCTCTTCATCGCCGCCGGCTTCATAGCCGCGTTCGTGTACGTCTGGCAGGCGCTGCTCATCGGCTACAACACCTGGCTTCCTTTCACCCGGTATGCGAGTGCCATCGGACAGGCCGTCACGAGCGCTCCCCACAACCGGAGCATTCCGATCGTCATCGCGGTCTGCACCGTAGCCGGGTTGGCGCGCCTCAGCAGAAGACGGTCCCTGTTCTGGCTGCTGGCGGTCTATGCGGTGGCTGTGGCGCTCTACGTCGTCTCCGCCGCGGAGCCCCGGGGCCCCCTGCGGATCCTGGCCACCGGCAGCTGGTACCAGGACCCGCAGCGCCTCGCCGCGCTTCTTCCGCTTCCCACCGTGCTGGTGGCGGCATTCGGCGCAAGCTGGATCCTCGCCTGGCTGTGGAGGAGCCTCCTGTGGTTCCCGCGGACGCCGTCCGCCGCCCAGAAGGTGGTGGTGGGCGCTGTGGTTGCGGTGGTGGCGGTCCTGGGAGGACTGCAGAGCCAGCGCGGCGCGATCGACGAGTTCGTGCTTGAAGCCCGAAGCCACCACACCTTCGAGGGAAACCCCACCATCCTGTCACTCGATGAACTGGCGCTGCTCGAACGGGTTGACGAAACGGTCCCTGAGGACGCCGTCATCGCCGTCAATCCGTGGAACGGCGGATCCCTTGCCTACGCGATCAGCGGCCGCAGTGTGACCCAGTACCATATGAGCCCCGGCGCGCTGCGCCCGGACCTCGCCGTCCTGGCGGAGGAACTCGACGACGCGGCAGCCGGCACGGAGGCCTGCACCATTGCCCGTGAGGAACGCGTGGAGTACGTGCTGGACTTCGGCGACTTCTACCTCCTCGACCGAGAAGAGGCCTATCTCTACCCCGCCTTCGACGACGCGGCCGGCGCCGCCAACCTCGAACTCGTCGACAGCGAGGGCGACGCCCGGCTATACCGGGTGGCGAACTGCTCCTAGCCCGTGCGGTGCCGCCGCCCGGTCCCCGATCGCATCGGGCGTGGAAACAAAGAATGCGGAGGCCGCAGCGGCCTCCGCATTCTTTGTTTCCGGGGTGGAACGCCGGCGTGAATTTCAGCTGGCGCGGATGTGGGCGATCGCGTCTCCCACTTCGCCGTCCATGACAACCCGGCCGCGCTCGAGGACGATCCCGCGGTCGCAGACCTTGCTCACCATGTCGAGATCGTGGCTGACCACGACGAGCGTCTTCCCGGCCTCGTTCAGCTCCTTGATCTTCGCCAGGCACTTCTTCTGGAACGGCTCATCGCCCACCGCGAGGATCTCGTCGATGAGGAAGATGTCCGGGTTGGTGTGCACGGCCACGGCGAATGCCAGGCGCAGGTACATGCCCGAGGAGTAGAAGCGGACCTCGGTGTCGATGAACTCGCCGATCTCCGAGAACTCGACAATCGAATCGAACTGTTCCCGGATCTCTTTTTCGCTCATCCCGAGGATCGAGCCGTTGAGAAAGACGTTGTCCCTCCCGCTCAGATCCGGGTGGAACCCGGCGCCCACCTCAATGAGGCCGGCCACCCTGCCCCGGGTTCGAACGCTGCCGGAATCGGGCAGCATGACGCCCGAGATGTGCTTGAGCAGGGTTGATTTGCCCGAGCCGTTGAAGCCGAGGAGGGCGACGGTCTCGCCCTCCTCCACAGTGAAGGAAACCCCTTCGAGGGCGGAGAACTTCTTATAGAGATCGCCCCGCCTGCCCTTGAGCAGCCACAGGAAGGTCTCCTTCATGGAGCGCGTATGGCGCAGCACGAACCGTTTCTCGATGCTCTTGATGTCGATCGATATGGGCATTGTCTACAACTCCTGGGCGAAGCGGCCCTCGAGCCGGCGGAAAAGAAGCTGCCCGAGGACGAGCGTGACGATGGAGAGCGCCAGGGCGATCGGGACCCAGAGCGACAGGAAGGAGGGCGGCAGCGCCTGCGTCTGGTCGGCGGTCGGCATCCAGAACGCGTAGTGGAAGGTCTCTACTCCGACGGTCAGCGGATTGAGCAGATAGATGTTCAGGGCGGTCTGACCCAGCTGGTCCCGCACCGTGGTCCAGGCGTAGAGCACCGGCGATGCCCAGGTCGCCACCATCAGCAGCAGGTCCACGAGGTTCTCGGCGTCCCGAAAATAGACGTTGACGGCACCGAAGATCAGGCCGAGACCCGTGGCCATCAGCGCCACAATGATAAACCCGACCACGGCGGCTGCAAGCTGCAGGACGGACGGCGTCCACCCGGCGAACAGGCACGCCACGATCAGGATGATGATCTGCGGGAGGAAATGGATGGCGGACACCCAGATGGCGGACACCGGGAACAGCTCGCGCGGCAGGTAGATCTTCTTGATCAGTCCGCCGTTGAGAACGATCGACCTCGACGCATTGCCAAGTGCTTCCGAGAAGAAGTTGACGAGCACGATCCCGGAAAAGAGGTAGATGGCGTAGTTCGGCAGCCCTCCGGGGTTGCGTGCGCTCTGCTCGAGGCCGAGGAAGATGCCCAGCGCGATGTAGAAGACGATGAACTGCACGCCCGGTTTGACGTAGGACCACAGCAGACCGATGACGGAGCCGCGGTAGCGGACCTTGATCTCCTTATCGACGAGCAGCTTCAGGAGGAACCTGCTGCTGATGACGTCCCGGAGTCCGGCACCGTGCCCGGGCGAGACCAGGCCGACGGTGCCGTCATCCGGCGTAGAGACTTTCGTCTTCACTCTTTGGTCCCTCCGGCGGGGTTGTCCGGTCCGTTGACGGCGAAGGTCTGCTTCCAGGCCTCCTGCGAGGTGAACTGGGGCAGCGCCTTCTGGTACTGCTCGGCCAGCTCGCTCCAGTTGAGGAGCAGACGACGGTGCAGGTCGGCACTCCTCAGTGCCAGCTCCCGTACCTTCTCGGCGTCGCGCTTGTGCCAGGACGCCCCGGTGCCGTCGGAGGACGTGACCAGCGCAGAGTCCAGCTGGGCGAGCCGCCACCACCGCGCATCCATGGCCGCGACATGCTCCTCGGGGTTGCGCACCGCGCTCTCCGCGACGGGCTTCAGCTGGTGCACGGCGCTCGCAAGCAGCTTCACCACGGCCGCGGGCCGGGTGCGGGCCGGCGTCGCGCCCTTGCCCTTCCGAGGTGGCTTGCTGCGCTTCACGGGCGGGAAGTCGACCAGGTCCTTCGACACGCGGGCATCGTCGAACTGCGCACGGGTGGCGCGGACCTCACCCAATTTCGTCCCGATGGTGCGGTGGAGGTGGTCCGGCCCCTCGAGGACGTCGGCCAGGGCCTGGAGCCGCAGCTCCACCGCCGAGTACTGCATGGACAGCAGGTGGCGCACGTCCACGGCGAAGCTTTCCTTCGGCATGCGCCCGCCCCGCTTGTACGGCGAATAGATCATGGTGGCCACCCACCGGTTGCGCTGGTGGTAGTAGGCCTGCCAGTCGATCGTGTCGTCCTTCTCGGTCCACGGCATGTGCCACACGGCCGCGCCCGGAAGCGTCACCGTCGTGAACCCGTGGGACTTGGCCCGGATGCCGTATTCCACGTCGTCCCACTTGATGAAGACGGGCAGCGCCAGGCCGATTTCCTTAATGATCCGGGTGGGGATGAGGCACATCCACCAGCCGTTGTAATCGACGTCGATCCGCCGGTGCATCCACGGCGTGGTCCGGAGGTTGCTTGAGGCGAAGTCATGGGCCTCCCGGGTGTTTGCAGTGCCGCCGTAGGTGAAGCGGTACTGTTGCACGGCCTCGCCGAAGTTGTGCATCACCGAGCGCTCGAACAGGTTGAACATGTGCCCGCCCACGATGGTGGGGTTGCGGGTGAAGTCGGCAAACTGGACTGCGCGGAGAATACCCTCGGTCTCCATCTCGACGTCGTCGTCGAGCAGCATGACGTAGCGGCTGCGGCCGTCCTCGACGGTCTCCAGCATGCCCCGCGCGAATCCGCCGGATCCACCGAGGTTTGCCTGCTCCACGATCGCCAGCCGGTCACCCAGCGCGGACGTCGCCTCGTCGATCCCGGGCTCATCCCGGACCTTCTGGGTGCCCTGATCGGTGACGATGACCCGGTCCAGGACGTCGAGCAGTTCGGTTGAGGCCCCGAGGATTCCAAGGTTGCGGACGCAGTAGTCGGGCCGGTTGAAGGTGGTCACGGCGATCGAGAGCGTCCCCGCTTCGAACCCGTCCGGCTCGGGAACGCTCCACTCCGCCTTGGTCAGACGGACGGCGCTGCCGTGGGCCGCGAGGTCGAACCAGTACCAGCCACCGTCACCGAAGTTGGTGATGGGAAGATCGACGACCACCGGGGTGGATCCGGTGCCGTCGGCGCGCATGCTGCTCACCCGGTTCGCAGCGCCGCGGGAACTCGACCGGTAGACCACGACCGTTGCCTCGCCGGTCAGCTCGATGGTCAGGCGGACCGTCCGGACCGCCGTGTGTGCCTGCCAGTAGCTCGCCGGGAAGGCGTTGAAGTAGGTGCCGAGCGAGACCCTCTCATGGGCCGGGAGGGACAGACTGCGCCGGTCGAGCACGTAGTCGGGGTGGACCTCGGCCCCGGTGGCAATGGCCCCGGTCCCCGAGGCGGCACCGGACGGGGAATCCGCTTCCACGACCCGCTGGGAGTTGTTGAAGTCGACATAGAGCGGCATGGTGTCGATGTCGGCGGCTTCGGGGAACACCACCCGGTGGACCGTTTTCCACTTCATGTCCTGCGCGCTGCGGGTCTTCTTGGTGTCAGCCTTTACCGTCGTGCTCACGCGTCCACTCCTCCACTTTCAAGCCGGGCGCCGCCACTGAAGTGCGGCTTGATCTTGTTGTCGTACATCGCGAGGGCGGAGCCGATGGCCATGTGCATATCAAGGTACTTATAGGTGCCGAGGCGTCCACCGAACAGCACGGACTCTTCGCCGCGGGCCAGGTCTCGGTAGGCGAGGAGCTTGGCGCGGTCGTCGGCGGTGTTCACCGGGTAGTACGGTTCGTCGCCTTTCTCCGCGAAACGGGAGAATTCGCGCATGATGACGGTCGCGTCCTTCGTGTAATCCCGCTCGGGGTGGAAGTGCCGGAACTCGTGGATGCGCGTGTAGGGCGCGTCTTCGTCGGGGTAGTTCATGACGGCGCAGCCCTGGAAGTCCTCCATCGGCAGGACTTCCTCCTCAAGGTCGATGGTCCGCCAGGACAGGTTCCCCTCGGCGTAGTCGAAGTAGCGGTCCACGGGGCCGGTGTAAACGACCGGGACCTGGCCGAGCGTGGACGTGCGCGAAAAGGCGTGACCGTCGTCGAAAAAGTCGGTGTTGAGGTGCACCTCGATGTTGGGGTGGGCCGCCATGCGTTCGATCCACGCCGTGTAGCCGTCGGTCGGCAGGCCCTCGTACTTGTCATTGAAGTACCGGTTGTCGTAGGTGTACCGGACGGGAAGCCGCGAAATGATGTCGGCCGGGAGATCCTTGGGATCGGTCTGCCACTGCTTCCCGGTGTAGTGCTTGATGAACGCCTCGTACAGCGGCCGTCCGATCAGCTGGACGCCCTTGTCGTTGAGGTTCTGCGGATCGGTTCCGGCCAGCTCCCCCGCGTGCTCCTGGATGAGCGCGCGCGCCGCCGTGGGTCCAAGCGAAGAGCGGAAGAACTGGTTGATGGTGCCCAGGTTGATGGGCATCGGGTAGACCTCGCCCTTGTGGCTTGAGTACACCTTGTGCTGGTAGCTCGTGAACGAGGTGAATCGGTTGACATACTCCCAAACCCGCTCGTTGGAGGTGTGGAAGAGGTGCGCCCCATAGCGGTGCACTTCGATACCCGTGGACGCCTCATTCTCACTGTAGGCATTGCCGCCCACATGATGACGGCGATCGATTACAGCTACTTTGAGCCCCAGCTCTGTGGCCGCTCGCTCCGCAATGGTTAGGCCGAAAAAACCAGATCCCACGATGACGAGATCAACGCTCACAAAAACTCCTGCTTCGGTTGGCCAGACAGAGAACGTCCCTACCTGCGGGGTCAAGGTTACCCGACCTCGGTCTGAGAGCAGCCACGCAGCGCGGCACGGGCGAGGATGCGCAGGCGGCGTCACGCGCCATCGGCCCGTCCGACTACACCTAGAGTTGCAGTATGCGACCGAAAATACTTTGCATTTCCTTTTCCGACATCCGCGCTGATGCGCGCGTGCTCCGTCAGCTGGAGGTTCTCGCCGAGTTTGGGGACGTCACAACACTGAGTTATGGCGTGAAGCCCGATGCCGCCTCGGATCATCTGGAGATCGATGCGAGCCTTCCCTCACTCCCACAGACCCCTGTCGGAGTTGCTCTTCTGGCGCTGCGCCTCCACCGCCGGGCGGAACTCATCGCGCCGGCGGTGCAGCGTGCCTTCCAGCTCAATGCCGGCCGCACCTACGACCTGGTCGTCGCGAACGAAGCCCGCGCACTCCCCCTTGCACACCGCATCGCCAACGGTGCGCCGGTGTGGGGGGACATGCATGAGTGGGCGCCCGAAGAACGCGCCCACGTCCGGTCGTGGAAATTGCTCGTCAAACCGTTCATGACCGATGTCTGCGCCCGCTATCTTCCCAAAACGCAGGCGGTGACCGTGGTTAATGACTCGATTGCAGCCCTCTATGAGAGGGCCTTCGGCTGCGCCACGGAGACAGTGAGGAACGCCAGGCCCTTCGTGGATCTCGAACCGGTGCCGGTCGATGCAGCCACCATCCGGTTGGTGCACAGTGGGGCGGCTGTTCCCGGCAGGAACCTCGAGGGAATGATTGAAGCCGCTGCGGGACTTGGTCCGCAGTACAGTCTCGACTTCTACCTTGTTCCGGCCAGGGACGGCGGGAAGTACCGCCGTTACCTTGAGGAGCTCGCGGCCGGCGCGGCCCAGGTCACTTTCCACGACCCGGTCAAGCCGGAGGAGCTACCGGCCGTACTGAACCGGTACGACGTGGGAATCTTCTCCCTGCCTCCCCAGACGAAGAACCATGAACTCATGCTCCCCAATAAGTTCTTCGACTTTGTCCAGGCCCGGCTGGCGATCGTCTTCAGTCCGTCGCCCGAAACCTCACGCCTGATTCGGGAGAGCGACCTTGGTGCCATCACAGAAGATCATTCACCGGCCGCTCTGATCCGCAGTATTCAAGGGATGACCCGGGATAACATCGCGCGGTACAAGGACAATGCGCACCGGGCCGCCCGGCAGCTCAGTTCCGAATCGGACGAATCCACGGAACGCTCGATCCTGCGCAGGCTGCTCAGCCTGAACCCCTCGACGGCCTCCGGCTCAATCCCCGAACGATAGGATTTTCCCATGCGTATTCTTAGCGTCGTTGGCGCGCGCCCCCAGTTTGTGAAGCTTGCGCCGATTGCCGCAGCGATGAAAGGCCGTGCGGAGCACCTCATCGTCCATACCGGCCAGCACTATGATGCGTTGATGTCGGACGTCTTCTTCAGTGATCTGGGAATCCCCGAGCCGGACTTCAATCTGGGGGTCGGCTCCGGAAAACACGGTCAGCAGACGGGCGCCATGCTGACCGGGCTTGAAGAGATTTTCGAGCAGGTCCGCCCCGACTGGGTTCTCGTTTACGGCGACACGAACTCAACCCTCGCTGCGGCGGTCGCGGCCGTGAAGATGCACATTCCGCTGGCCCACCTTGAAGCAGGGCTGCGCTCGTTCAACCGCCGCATGCCGGAGGAGCACAACCGGGTGCTGACCGACCATGCCTCAGACCTGCTGCTCGCGCCGACCAAGGTCGCCGTCGACCATCTCAGCCGTGAGGGTCTCGCCGAACGCACGGTGCTCGTGGGAGACGTCATGACCGATGTCCTGTTCCGGACACGTGCCGCTGTTGAAGCACGCGGCGAAGCGGTGCCCTTTGGGATGAGCCCCGGAAACTACTACGTCAGCACCATCCACCGTCCTGACAATACCGACGACCCCGACCGGCTGAAGCTGATCATTGAATCCCTGGCCGCCCTGGATAAGCCGGTTCTCCTCCTGGCCCACCCGCGGCTCGTCGGCCTCGCCGAGCGCCATGGCCTCGAACTGGAGACCGGGTCCATCCGGGTCGCGTCGCCGCTGGCATACCCGCAGCTGGTGAATGCCGTCTCCCACAGCGCCGGCGTCGTCACCGACTCCGGCGGGCTGCAGAAGGAGGCCTTCCTGCTGCGGGTGCCGTGCACCACCATCCGCCCGGAGACCGAATGGGTGGAGACGGTGGACCTGGGCTGGAACGTCCTCGTGTCGGAGGACCTAGGTTCGCTCACCTCGGTGGTGCAGCGCCCTGCGCCCCAGCCAACCGACGCCACCCCCTACGGTGAAGGGGCGGCGGCCGAGCAGGTGGTCAGCGCCCTTCTTCGATAGCGCGCAGCACCTCGGCGGCGGCGTGACGCCCCGAGGTCCGCAGCGAAGCGTTGTCCTCGACCCACGCAGCCCGCGCCGCCCGGCCATGGTCCGGCTCCTCGAGAAGCCGGATCATGGCCTTGGCGACCTCGGTCGACGAGAAGCCGCTGGCGTACCCGAGGTCGCCTTCGGCCACCATTCGCGCCGATGCCCCCTTGCCGGCGTAGATCACCGGAGTCCCGCAGGCCGCCGCCGCATAGATTTTTGTCGGTTTGGCGAAGTCGTAGCCCTGGTCGGGAACGATGCTGACGAGTGAGCCCGCCGCTCCCCGAATCCATTTGGCCGCTTCGGCCGGCGGCACGACCCCGCCGAAGCGGATCCGGTCGTCGCCGATGCGGGCGGCCCTTTCCTTGAGTGCCGCCTCGGCCGATCCCTGGCCGAAGAAGTGAAGCCGCACATCGGGGAAGCGCAGCAGCACTTCCTCCATAGCATCGATGAAGATCTCCGCGCCCTGCCACTCCGACATCGTCCCCGTATAGACGAAGTACCTGTAGCCCGGCTCGGCTGCGGGCCCGTCCGGGGAGAAGGTTTCGGTATCCACACCGTTGCCGACGACGACGACCCGGCTCGGGTCGACCGAAAACTGCCGCGTCTGGTCGGCGACGCCCTGTGAGATGGCAATGACCTTCAGCGCCTTCCGCAGCGCCACGCCCTCGATGGACCGCATGATGCTCACCACCGGCGCCGGAGCACTCGTTGCGGCCAGGGCATCGGTCCAGATATCCGCGGCGTAGTAGACGTAGCGGCGGCGGCGGAGCCATGACGACAGCGCGACCATCAGACCGGTGGTCGGAGGCGGTTCGGAGACGACAATATCCGCCCGCGCGGCAAGGAGCCGGAAGAAGAGCGGAAGGTCGAAGCTCATGTACTGGACGTAACCACGGACGTTTCCCCCGCTGTCGCGGAGCACCGGCCAGCGCTTGACTCCCTTGGCGGGGCGGGGGTCATCGGTGCCGCGCGGCGGACGCGTGGTGAGCACCGAGACGTCGGCGCCGGCGTCGTTGAGGCCCCTCGTGAGCGCCTGAAGCCGGAACGCGGCCGCTCCCACCTCGGGCGGATACAGCCGGGTGGCCAGCAGTACCTTCGACCTCACAGGCCGATGCCGATCGTCGAATTGGTGTTGGCCGCCTGGATCATCGCCTCCGCCACGCGGAGTGTGTTGAGCCCCTCCCGCATGGTCACGGTGTTGTTCGAGATTCCCAGCACGGCGTCGCGGAACGCCTCGTGCTCCACGCGCAGCGGTTCGCGCTTCGTCAGCGCGAGGCGGGTGATGTTGCCTTCCGAGACGCCGCGGAAGTTCGAAACCGCCTCCCACTCGGTGGTAAAGGTACCGTTCTCGTAGAACGTGAGATCTGCGGTGAGCGTGTCGGCGACGAAGGCGCCCTTCTCCCCCGTGACGACGGTGAGCCGTTCCTTCATCGGGGAGAGCCAGTTCACGAGGTGGCTGGTGATCACACCGTTGGCCAGCTGGCCCGAGGCGGTGACCATGTCCTCGTGCGGTCGTCCGGAGCGGGTGCTCGTGCGGGCCGACACGGAGGTGAAGGGAGACTGGGCGAGCCACGAGGTGAGGTCGATGTCGTGGGTCCCGAGGTCTTTCACGACGCCGACGTCGGCGATGCGGGCAGGGAAGGGACCCTGCCTCCGGGTGGCGATCTGGTAGACCTCCCCCAGGTCGCCCGCTTCAATGCGCGCGCGCAGCGACTGCAGCGCAGGGTTGAACCTCTCGATGTGCCCGACGGCTCCGATCAGGCCGGCGTTCTCGAATGCTTCCACGAGACGCTGGCCGGCTTCAACAGTGTCGGCAATCGGTTTCTCCACGAGGGTGTGGACGCCGGCGCCGGCCAGGGCCAGCCCGACCTTCTCGTGCAGGCCGGTCGGCACGGCGCACACCGCCATGTCGATGCCTTCGGCGATGAGTTCGTCGACCGAGGCGCAGACCGGGAGCTTTCCTGCGACCCCGTGCGGATCGCCGTACGCGTCGGCGACGGCGACCAGCTCGAGGCCCTCGACCTCCCGGATGACGCGGGCGTGGTGGCGCCCCATCATTCCCAGTCCGATCAGGCCGACCCGGAGATCCGCCATGCTAGGCACCCGCCTTCGCCAGGGCGTTGACGGCGGTCACGATCCGGTCGAGATCCTCGGAGTCCAGCGACGGATGGACCGGCAGCGACAGGACCTCGCGGGCGGCGGTCTCCGTGTTGGGCAGGTCCTCGGTGCGCTGGAACGAGGGCAGGCGGTGGTTCGGAATCGGATAGTAGACGCCCGAGCCGATGTTGTATTCGTCCTTGAGGGCCGCGGCGAAGGCGTCCCGGTCGCCGCCGACGCGCACTGTGTACTGGTGGTAGACGTGCACTGCGCCTTCGGCCACCGTGGGCGTCGCCACGCCTTCGATATTCGCGGAAAGGAAGGCGGCATTGGCCTGGCGCTGAGCGGTCCATCCGCCGACCTTCGTCAGCTGAACGCGCCCGATCGCGGCGTGGAGGTTCGTCATCCGGGCGTTGAAGCCGACCAGCTCGTTCTCGTACTGGCGCTCCATGCCCTGGTTGCGCAGCAGGCGGAGCCTGCGTTCGATCTCGGGGTTGCCCGTAGAGACCATCCCGCCCTCGCCGGAGGTCATGTTTTTCGTCGGGTAGAGGGAGAACATCGCGAAGTCGCCGAAGGTGCCGACCTGGCGTCCGCCCAGTGAGGCGCCGTGGGCCTGGGCGGCGTCCTCGAAGAGGGCGATCCCGTGGCGGTCCGCGAGCGTCCGGTAGGCCTCAATGGCGGCCGGGTGTCCGTAGAGGTGGACCGGCATGATCCCCTTGGTCTTCTCCGTGATCAAGGACTCCACATGGGCGATATCGAGGCAGTAGTGATCGAGTTCGATGTCGGCGAAGACGGGCGTGGCGCCGGTGAGCGCGACGGAGTTCGCCGTGGCAGCGAAGGTGAAGGACGGAACGATCACCTCATCGCCGGGGCCGATACCCGCGGCCAGAAGCCCCAGGTGGAGTCCTGCCGTTCCGGAGTTCACGGCGACGGCCGCGCGGCCATCGAGGAGGACCTCGGAGAATTCCTTCTCGAACGCGGCAACCTCGGCACCCTGTGCCAGCATCCCGGAAAGGAGGACGGCGTCGACGGCCGCGCGCTCTTCGTCTCCGACGATCGGTTTCGCTGCTGGAATGAAGTCCTTGCTCATGCCTCTACCTCTACTGGTTTCAGTGTGTCGTTCGTTTCCTCGTACCGTTCCCCCGTCTCAGGGCAGACCCAGAGGGAACCTTCGGCCTTCAGCGGGTGCCCTGCCCTGCCCACCCAGCCGAGGCGCTTGGCCGGAACTCCGGCGACCAGGGCGTAGGGCGGGACGTCCTTCGTGACCACGGCGCCCGCGGCAACCGTTGCCCAGGCCCCGATGGTCACCGGAGCCACGCAGACTGCGCGTGCGCCGATGGCCGCACCCTTCTCGATGGTCACCCCGACGGGCACCCAGTCGTGGGCGCTCTTGAGGCTTCCATCCGGAGAAATGGACCGGGGGTAGGTGTCATTGGTGAGCACGACGGCCGGGCCGATGAACACGCCCTCGCCGAGCACGGCGGGTTCGTACACCAGGGCGTAGTTCTGGATCTTGGTGTTGGCGCCGATTTCGACGCCGGTTCCGACGTACGCTCCCCGTCCCACGATGCAGTTCTCGCCCAGCCGGGCGTTTTCGCGCACCTGCGCCAGGTGCCAGATCTTTGACCCCTGCCCGATTACGGCGTCGGGCGAGACGTCCGCAGTTTCAGCGATATAGCTCATGACACACTTTCTTTTTGAGGTTCGGCGGGCGCCACTGCTTCGTGCCTTCCCGTCCCAGCATCTCTGCGCCGCTCCACCATGGCGATGGCACACGCGAACAGGCAGATCCCAAGGGCGACAGGTACTGCCCGGTAGGTGAAGAACGCGTGGATCTGCGAATGGTTGCTCAGGGCCTCGTACCAGACCGGGACCACCAGGACCGGCAGGGCCAGGACCATCGCGACACCAATCCGGCGGACTCCCCCGCGACGCACCGCTACCAGCAGCGTGACGGCCCCCAGCAGGAGCACCGCCAGAAGAACCAGCCGGGAAGTCGGCACGTGATTCAACCAGTAGAGCGCATTCGCCTTGGTCGGGGCACCGAAAGCGGTGTCGAGCCAGGTCTCCTTACCCGCCGTCCGGTACTCAACGTTGCCCCGGACAAACGTCGTCACCTCGTTCCAACCAAGGAACAGGGCGGCAATGACCCATCGGGACGCCCACGTCAGGAAGAAGCTGAGCGGCCAGAGCACGGCCACTCCTACTCCTGCAGCGACGGTCCCGGTGAGCTTCCCGAACCGATGGTAGGTGACTGCCGCCGCCACAGCGGACGCCAGGGCCCAGGGGATTGCCGGAGTCGTGAGCAGGTCGACAAAACAGAACAGGGCTGCCCCGAGGATCGTCGATCCTGCGAGGCGCGCGCGGCCACCTCCCGCACCCCATGCCACCAGGGCAGTGCTGAGGAAGATGAAGGACAGGGAAATTGCCTGGCTGAAGGACGTCGAGGGCGTGGACATGATGTTGGTGGCCAGCAGGACCGGGGCCATCAACGCGATGGCTGCATATTTGCTCGTCCTGCGCGCGACCTGAGAGAACGCCAGTACCAGCGATCCCAGCAGCATCGCGCCCGCCACGATCCTCACTCCGTCCATGCCGGCCAAGGCGAGAACAGGACGCGTGATGATGGTGTATCCGGCCCAGTACTTGTAGTAGTCCCCATTCACCGGATCACCTCCAGCGGCAAGCAGGCGGATGTCTTCCACGCCCCGCGCGCAGTTGGATATCCGCGGCATGTACACCGCGCGGTCGAAGGCGCTTTCCCCGGGGTTTGACCCGAGGCCTGTGCCGACCACGACGCACTCGGTGAATGCGTCTGAGGTTCCACCCATCCGGTCGGGAGTCGAAGCGGGTCCGTAGGTTCCCGCATTGATCGAATGGATCAGGTGCGTGAGGATCGGCCGGTCGGGAACCGCCTGCCCAACGACCAGGAACAGGAAAAACACAATCTGAAGGGCGACGAATCCACCGACGAAGTAACCGGACACCCGCAGGAGCGAGGGCCGGCGGCGCAGCCTCAACGACAACTCCGCCCGGGAGGTACTGCCGTTACCCATGCCCTACCACCTCCCAGGAGAGGTATGCGAGGCGGGAGCTCTCGTCGCGCATCTTCTTCAGCACATCCATCAACGTGCCGCTGATCATGGCGAGTACGGCGAGGATCACAAGCGAGGAGGCGAGCAGGGCCGTCGGGAGGCGCGGCACCAGTCCGGTGTCGACGAATTCGACGATGATCGGGAGGCCCAGGATGAGCGCGACCACGGCAAGCACACCGGAAATCAGGCCGTAGGTGGGAACCGGCCGCTCGTGCAGGGCAAGTTTCAGCACTGTTCGAAGGATGCGCTGACCGTCATGGTAGGTCCGGAGTTTGCTTTCGGTGCCCTCCGCCCTGTCCCGAAAGGCGATGGGCAGTTCCGCCTGCGGAATGCGCGCGCTGATGCTGTGGACCGTCAGTTCGGTCTCGATCTCGAAGCCTCGGGACAGTGCGGGAAAGGACCGGACGAAGCGCTTCGAGAAGACCCGGTAGCCGCTGAGCATATCCTCGACCTTGTACCCGAAGATCAATCCGACAATGCCGTTGAAAAAGCGGTTCCCGAGCTCGTGTCCGGACCGGTACGCAGAGTCGCTCTCCTGCCGGCGCACGCCGGTCACCTGGTCGTAGGGACCGTCGAGCAGTTTGTTGATCAGCTCCGGGGCGGCCGCGGCGTCATAGGTGTCGTCGCCATCGATGAGCACATACACATCGGCGTCGATGTCGGCGAAAGCCCGCCGGATGACATTGCCCTTGCCCTTCCGGTCCTCGAACCGCACCACGGCTCCCGCGGCCCGCGCCACCTCTGCGGTGTTGTCGTCGCTGCAGTTGTCGTAGACGTAGATTGTCGCCGTCGGAAGCGATGCCTGGAGGTCGGTGACAACCTTGCCGATCGCTCCCGCTTCATTGTGGCAGGGAACGATGGCCGCAATTTTCACGTTCGACACGGCGGTTAGGCCTTGCCGATAACGCGGTAAACCACACCGTCCCACTTTTCGGCGCTGCTGACCCGGCGGCCGTCAATGAACGCCTTCACGCCGGGAAGGTCGGAGGAGCTCAGCGAGGCGTATTCGGCGTGGTTGGCCTGGACGACGGCGGCGTCGATGGGCTCTCCGAAGTGGTAGGGCGTGAATCCCAGCTTCTCGAGTTCCTCGTCCGTGTACAGAGGGTCGTTGACGAGGGCCGTGGCCCCGCGGGCCTGCAGGGCGTCAACGGCGGCGAAGACCCCGGAGAAGGCCGTTTCCTTGACTCCGCCGCGGTAGGCGGCGCCGAGGACAACCACCCGTGCTCCCTCGAGGGAGCCGTAGGCACCTTCGAGCAGGCCGATGGTGTAGTCGGGCATTCCGGCGTTGGCTTCCCGCGCAGCACGCACGACGGTGGCGGCTGGGTCGTTCCACAGGTACAGCCGGGGGTACACGGGAATGCAGTGGCCACCCACGGCGATGCCGGGCTGGTGGATGTGGCTGTAGGGCTGGGAGTTTGAGGCTTCGATGACCTGGTAGATGTCGATGCCCACCGTTGAGGCGTAGCGCGCGAACTGGTTGGCCAGCCCGATGTTGACGTCGCGGTAGGTCGTCTCGGCGAGCTTGGCCAGCTCGGATGCCTCGGCGGAGCCAAGGTCCCAGACGCCGTTGCCGCGCTGCAGGTCGGGGCGCTCATCGAAGTCCAGGACGGCCTCGTAGAACTCCACTGCGGCCTTTGCGCCTTCGGGAGAGAGCCCGCCAACGAGCTTGGGGTACTTCCGGAGGTCTTCGAAGACCCGGCCGGTCAGCACGCGCTCTGGGGAGAAGACGAGGTGGAAGTCCTTCCCTTCAACTAGGCCGGAACCCGACTCGAGCGCAGGCTTCCAGCGGCTGCGGGTGGTTCCCACCGGCAGCGTCGTCTCGTAGGAGACGAGGGTTCCCGGTGTGAGGTGTCGAGCGAGCTCGGCGGTCGCCCCGTCCATCCAGCCGAAGTCGGGGTTGGCATCCGCGTCAACGAAGAGCGGCACGACCAGGACGACGGCATCCGCCCCCGGGACGGCATCGGCGTAGCCGGTGGTCGCCCTCAGGCGGCCTGCGGGTACGAGCTCGGCCAGTTTTTCCTGAAGGTGGGCTTCTCCGGGGAACGGCTCCCGGCCGCTGTTGATCAGATCGACAACTGCGGCATTGACGTCGACGCCAACAACTTCGTGGCCTTTGGACGCGAACTGGACCGCCAGGGGCAATCCGATCTTTCCGAGCGCGATAACAGCAATCTTCACAGCAGCATGACCTTTTTCTAGGATTTTGAGGGCTCACCCTTCGAGGGCATCGAGGCAAGCCTATAGGTTGTGCCCGCAATTAACCGCCTTGGCGGTATCGGGCGCGCCACTGCACCAGCTCCGTCCGGCGTCCCCTTAACTCCGGTTGGCCCCGGGCGCCCGGGACCGTCCGGCCGCGTTGTCCACAACGCCTGCCGCCCGCATTCCTGCCGCCGGGACGGTGCCTATCCTCGCCGGAGGAGCATTCATCTTTGGAGCGGGTATGCAGCTTCACCTTTCCGTGGTGGCGGGCCCCGGCGCCCCTGCCGCCACCGCGTCACGCCTCCCGTGCGAGCTCGTTGTCGATCTGCGGCGGCCGATGTCCGGACAGGACCTGGCGGGGCACCTCACGTCACGCTTCGGGGACACAAGCCTCTCGGTCGCGGGTATCCCCCTCGCCGCACTCGAGCCGGGCGTCCCTCCCCTGGTCAACGGGGCCGTCCTCGTTGCCGGAAGCGGCCGTGCCGGTCCGGGGCCATCGCCGGCACGTTCCGCCCTCGTGCTTCTCGTGCATTCCGGACCGGACGCCGGGCGCATCTTCCCCTTAGTGCGGGGTTCGTACTCGATCGGCAGGTCGGGCTGCGATATTTCGCTGCGCGATCCGGCGCTGTCCCGGCGCCACGCGATGCTGGCTGTCGGAAAGGACCGCGTCCTGCTGCGCGATGCGGGCTCGGCGAACGGCACGTGGGTGGATGGACACCGGATCACGGAGGCGCCGGTCACCTCCTCCTCCTCGCTCGTTGTGGGCGGCTCGCGGTGCGGCCTCGCCCTCACAGGAGCCCGCCGCCCGGAATTCCGCCCGGGGGACCTCGGGGAACCCCTGGACATCACCGCCGAGCCCGTGTCGGAGCGCGAGCGCTTCCTCGCGCCGACGGTTTTGCTGCCGGTGGTGGGCGGGGCGGTTTTGGCCCTGGCCCTGCAGATGTGGCTCCTGCTCGCCTTCGCCGCGGTCGCCTCGCTGACCGGGTTGCTGTCGATCTGGGCCGTGCGACGACGCCGCCGGCGGTTCGAGGCCGCCGTCCGGAGCGCCGCCGAGGCCGATGCGAAGCGGCGCTGTTCGGCGGTGATGGATGCCGGGGCGGTCGCCCTCCAGGCGTACGGGCGCGGCCCGGAAGAGCAGCGGACGGACCGGGGCACGGCCTCCCCGTCCGCGGCCGATGAGGCTTCCCGGACCGCGAATATCCGTTTGGGTGAGGCCGACCAGCAGGCGAACCTTCGACTCACCCGTCCGGGACCGGAATGGACGCCGCCCATTCTCCAGCGGATGCCCGTGGTTCTCCCGTTCCGGCCGGCATCCGAACGCGCCCTTCCCACCCGGATCCACCTGCATGGCCCCCGGGAGGACGTGCTGGGCATGGGACGGCTCATCCTGCTCCAGTTCTCAGCGGTACTCGGATCCGACGCGGGGGTGGTCTGCCGCGGCCTCCCGTCCGAACTGCCCACCGCGGCGCGGTTCCTGCCGGGGGTCCGCCTGGTGTCCACGCCCGCCGCACTGGAGGCGGTGATCGGCGAGGGGCCCGGCCCGGTGCTGATTGAGTTTTCGGCGGCACCCGGGCCCGTTCCGCCAGGTGAGTGGGCCGGGGCCGTTAACATCTCGGTGCGGCCGGGCCGGGCCACCGTGGTCCACGGCTCCGGCCGCCTCGGGTTCGTTCCGGATCGTGTGGGTGCCCCGGCCTTCGAAGCCTGTGCCCGCGCCCTGGGCACAGCCTCGTCCCGGACTCCACCGGGCGGGCGCCGGGTGCGACCTTCGCCTTCATTCGAGGACGGCCTGCACCTTCCGGCCCCGCCCTCCGCCAGGGAACTGGGCGAGCGGTGGGCCGACAGCGCGGGACAGGACAGCCTGGAAGCGCCGATTGGTGGTGCGCCGGGCGGTCCCCAGGTCTTCGATCTGGTGAGGCAGGGGCCCCACCTCCTGGTTGCCGGCACAACGGGTTCCGGAAAATCACAGCTGCTGCGTTCCCTGGTCCTCGGCATCGCGGCCCGCTATCCACCGCCGCGGGTCAACTTCCTCCTCCTTGACTTCAAGGGAGGCTCGGGCCTTGGCCCGCTGAGCGGGCTGCCCCACTGCGTCGGGTTCCTGACGGACCTGTCGGCGGAGTCGGTGGAACGGGCGCTTCGGTCGCTCCGGGCCGAGCTGCGCCGACGGGAGGAACTGTTCGCCGCCCACTCCGTCCAGGACATCGCCGGACTGTCGGCGTCGACGACGGTTTCCCTCCCGCGGCTCGTGGTGGTGGTCGACGAATTCCGCAGGTTGAGCGATGACGTGCCCGGGGCTGCCGGGGACCTGATGAAGTGTGCGGCGCTGGGCCGGTCGCTCGGGGTCCACCTGGTCCTGGCGACCCAGCGGCCCACCGGCGCCGTCACGGGTGATCTCCGGACGAATATCACCGCGTCGATTGCACTGCGGGTCCAGAACGACATCGAATCCATTGATCTCATCGGTTCGATCCGGGCTGCGGCCATCCCGGTGGGCCTGCCCGGTCGGGGTTTCCTGAAGGTCGGGCCCGGGGAGCCCCGGGAGTTCCAGGTGGCGCCGGCGGCCGGGCCGCCCCCGGGACCAGGCCCCATTCTGGAGCTGGCCGAGTGGCTTCAGGGGACGCGCACCGACATGCCGGATCCGGCGCCGGAGGGGGAGCCGGATGCGGTTCGGTTCCTCGTTCAAAGGATTGCGGAAGCAGCCCGGATGATCGGCACTCCCGATCAGTACCGCCCGGCCCTCCCGCCGCTGCCGGCGGAGCTCCTCCCCGCGGGCCCCGGGGCGTCGGTGCCGGAGGCGCTCACCCTGGGACTGCTCGACCTTCCCGACCGGCAGTCCCAGCCTCTCCTGTGCTGGGCACCCGGCGGCTCGCACCTCGCCTTCATCGGTTCGGCCTCCTCCGGAGCCGCCGGAGCGCTGAGGCACACCCTTACGGAGTGCCTGCTGGTCCTGCCGGACACGCACCTCTATATCCTCGACGGCGACTTCACGCTCGCCTCCGCCTCCGACGCACCCCAGACCGGAGCCTACGCCGCCGCCCACGAACCGGTCCGGGCAGAACGGATCCTCTCCCGCCTCGCGGCCGTGATCCTCGAACGGCTCACGGCCCCCGCCGCACCCGGCACTCCCCCGATTCTCCTCGCGGTCTCGGGCTGGGGCCGGTGGGCGGGCACCTTCCGGTCCCGCCGGTTTTCCGCGGCCGAGGACCTGCTTCACGACGTCGTCCGCGACGGTCCCGCCGCCGGGGTGTCGCTGGTGATCACCGGTGAAAGGGAGCTGACCGCTGCCCGCTTCGTCGGGCAGGTACCGAACCGGGTCTACCTGCCTCTGGGAACGCCGCCGGAGGTGACCGCCGGCTGGCCCCGGCTGCCGCCGGTCGACCCGGTGCCGGGACGGGGCGTTGCCTTCGGTAGGTTTGGCCCGGCCCGGATCGGCCCGGTCCTGATCGACGACGGCGCCCCCGCCCAGCTGATTGTTCGGGCCCGGGCGGGGGCAGCGGCACCGCGGCCGCCGCAGCGGCGCCCCTTCCGGGTTGACCCGCTGCCGGTCGAGGTGCGGTCAACGGACCTCTCGGCGCCCACCGGGACCGGCACGGCCTGCCGGATTCCAATCGGGATCGGCGGCGACGAGCCGGAGACCGTCTTTCTTGAGCTTGAAGCCGGGGGCCTCTGGGCCGCGGTTGGACCGCCGGCCTCGGGCAGGTCGACCCTCCTGGCCCTGCTCGAAAACCAGGCCCCGCCCTGGCTGCACCGCCTGCGGCCCCGGGACGATCCGGTGACCTACTGGCGGGCCGCAGGGAGCCGCCCTCCCCTGGCGACGGACCCGGCGCGGTGCCTGTTGCTGATCGACGACGCGGAGACCCTGCCCGACGCCCTCCACCCGGTCCTTGAGGCATGCCTCGCGTCCGGGGCCCGGGCGGTGCTCGCGGCGAATCTCCAGTTCCTGCACAGCCAGCGGCCGTTCGCCCGGCTGGCCCGGGCCGCGGGACGCGGCGTCATCCTGGCGCCGCGGTCCGAATCCGACGGCGAGGTCTTTGGGGTCCGGCTGGAGCCCCCGGAGGGCATCGGCCCGCCCGGACGCGCGGTGGTTCTGGACTCGGGCCGGCAGTTGCCGGTGCAGCTCGCGCAGTTTCCCGAAGGCGGCCCCTGATGCCCTACAGGGTCCGGGTTTCCCCGGTGGCCCGTGCCGTGTAGTTAAGGACGGGGCGGGTGAAGAGGGCGATCAGGACAACCGCACCCGGCACCAGCATCGCGAGGCCGATCACCACCGACCCGCTGGAGAAGAACGACACCGAAAGGATGACGAGGAAGAGCTGGATCACCAGGGCGGCCGAACGCGGCCACCGGAAACCCCGCCACAGTGCACGGGCCAGCACTACGAGCCAGATGGCAAGGAGGATCAGGAACACCGCCAGGAAGACCGTTCCCCCGACGGAGACCAGGTCGCCCATGGCCAGGGTGCTCAGGAAGAGGGCTCCGACGCCAAGGAAGCCCAGGGCCTCAAGCAGGAGGATTCCCGCGATCACGGCGACGCCTGCCGGGCGGAGGTGGGGAGCTGGCTCGGTGGGTCTTGACACACTGGCACCCTACCGGAGATAGTTCCAGTACGGCCAAGACCGGACCCCTCCCGCACCCCTCTTGTGACCTAACCCTCATCGGTCTGCGCAACTCCCGGTGTATTAGCTCTTGTTTACCGTGACGTAACGTGACAGCCTTGATCTGAGATGAAGCGGGGGCCGCATACGGCCCCTTTACTATGAGGGCCCTCGTGAATGTTTTCACAAGGATGGGGGCTAAAGGAGAAAGTGGTCAGCATGGATTGGCGTAGCCGCGCTGCGTGTCTGGACAAGGACCCGGAGTTGTTTTTCCCGGTCGGAAATACCGGGCCGGCGCTTCTTCAGATCGAAGAGGCCAAGAGCGTCTGCCGTCGCTGCCCCGTCATCGACACCTGCCTTCAGTGGGCGATCGAATCCGGACAGGACGCAGGCGTCTGGGGCGGAATGAGTGAAGACGAGCGCCGTGCGCTCAAGCGCCGGGCCGCGCGTGCCCGCCGCGCCTCGTAACCAGCTGCAGGGCGGCCGACAAGCCGTAGCCAGCACATGCAGGAGGGCCGCCCGCGGGCGGCCCTCCTGCATTTAAGTCGGAACCGGCCGCCCGATCCGATCGACGTATCCGGCCACTCAGGCGCATCGGTCGTTGTGCAGGCCCATCTCGAGGTGCACCGTCGTGCCGCCGCCCTCCCGGGCACTCCACTCGATGGTCCCTCCGAGCTCGCTGTTCACCAGCGTCCGGACGATCTGCAGGCCGAGGCCCTGGGGAAAGTCTCCGGCGGGCAGGCCCACGCCGTCGTCGGCGATCGTCACGTCAAGGAGTTCCTCGCCGTCGCGGTCGGTGCGCCGGTTGGCTGCGAGCCACACGGTGCCGCTGCGGTCGGCGAGTCCGTGCTCGACGGCGTTGGTCACCAGCTCATTGATGACAAGGGCCAGCGGCGTCGCGAAGTCGCTGGGCAGCTCGCCGAAACAGCCGCTGCGTTCGGTGCGCACCGCGTGGGACGGCGAGGCGACCTCCGCCGAGAGCCGGAACTGCCGCTCGATGAGCTCATCGAAGTCAACGCTCTGTGCAAGGCCCTGGGACAGGGTCTCGTGCACCAGGGCGATGGTCGCAACCCGCCGCATGGCCTGCTCGAGGCCCTGCTTGCCCTCCTCGCTGACCATCCGCCGTGACTGCATCCGCAGCAGGGCGGCAACGGTCTGCAGGTTGTTCTTCACCCGGTGGTGAATCTCCCGGATGGTGGCGTCCTTGGAGACGAGTTCCATCTCCCGGCGGCGCAGTTCCGAGACATCCCGTACGAGCACCAGCGCCCCGAAGCGGTCCGCCTCGTCCCGCAGTGGGATCGCCCGCAGGGACAGGCTGACGCCGCGGGAACTGATTTCGGACCGCCAGGGCATGCGCCCGGTCACCACGAGCGGCAGGGTCTCATCGACCATCCGCCGGTCCTTCAGCAGCGGGGTCGTGATCTCGGCCAGCGACCGTCCCTCGAGGGTTTCCACGTCCCCGAGCCGCCGGAACGCCGAGACGCCGTTGGGGCTGGCATATTCGACGATTCCGTCGACGTCGAGCCGGATCAGTCCGTCACCGACGCGGGGGGCACCCCGCCGCGAGCCCGTCGGCGTCGCGAAGTCCGGCCAGAGGCCCAGGGTTCCCATCCGGAGCAGATCCTGCGCGCACTGCCGGTAGGTGAGCTCCAGCCGGGAGGGCATCCGCGGCGTGGACATGTCCATATGCGTCGTCACGATGGCCAGGGTCCGGCCGTTGCGCACCATGGGGACCGCCTCGACCCGCATGGCGGTCTCCACGCACTGTTCGTCCGGCGTGCATTCGATGCGCTGGCTCTCCCAGGCCCGGTTCACCAGCGGAAGCAGGTCCGCCCGGATCCGCTCCCCCACGAAGTCGCTGTGGAAGACGGTATGCGAGGTCGAGGGCCGGGCATGCGCCAGCGCGACGTACCCCCCGTCGTCGAGTGGAAACCACAGGGCGAGGTCGGCGAACGCGAGGTCCGCCACCATTTGCCAGTCCCCCACCAGAAGGTGCAGCCACTCCGCGTCCCCCGGCGCGAAGCCCTGATAGTCGCGGATCGGGTCGGTGAAGATAGCCATGAATTCCTGTCAATCAGCGGACGATGGAGCGCAGCAGTCGCAGCGCCACCGAGAGCGAAGAGATATCGTCCTGTTCGAGGCTGTTGACCTCGTCGAACATGTTCCGGGCGCGCGCCAGCTGGTCGGCGTGCTGCGCCTCCCACTCATGCAGGCGGGCCATCGGCTCGCCTCCGCGGAGCCGGTCCGAGGCCTTGAGCACCGCGACGGTGATGTCGGCGACGGTCGAGTAGAGATCATCGCGCAGCGCCGCCCGGGCCAGCGCCTGCCACCTGTCCTTGCGGGGAAGGTGGGTGATGCGCTCGAGGAGGTTGTCCACGTCAAAGTAGTCGTAGACGGCGTAGTACACGCGGGCGATGTCCTCAACCGGTTCGTCGACCCGCCGGGTGCTGAAGGCGATGTCGAGGAGGGCGAAGGACTCGAACTGTTCGGCCCAGGTGGTCACTATGGACTCGGGCAGCCCCCGCTCCTGCGCCACGGCCGTCCACTTCCGAACGCGCTCGAGGTCTCCGCCGCGCACGAAGGATGAGAGGCGGGACCGCAGCGGGTCCATGAGGGGCTTGAACGCAGCGATGCTTTCTTCGACCGGGGTGGTGGCCTCGACGTGGTTCACGAACCAGCGGACGGCCCGGTCGAGCAGGCGCCGCAGGTCCAGGTGGACCTCGCACCAGTGCTCGGTCGGGAAGTCCGCGGGCAGTGCCTCGAGCGCGGTGACGATCGAGTCGAGCTCGTAGATCTCGCGCAGCGCAACGAAGGCCCGGGCGACAGCGGATTCGGAGACCGAGGTCTCCTCCATGACGCGGAAGGCGAAGGTGATGCCGCCCATGTTGACCATGTCGTTGGCGACGGTGGTCGCGATGATCTCCCGGCGCAGCGGGTGGGTGTCGAGCAGGTCCCCGAAGCGCTCCACCAGCTGGTGCGGGAAGTACCGGCGCAGGGTGCCGGAGAACCAGGGGTCATCAGGCAGGTCGCTGTTGGTCAGGGCCTTGGCCAGCTCGATCTTCGCGTAGGCCGCCAGGACCGACAGCTCCGGGGAGGTCAGGCCCTTCCCGGTCTCAAGCCGGGCCCGCAGCGCCTTCGTGGTGGGCAGGGCCTCGAGGCCCCGGTCCAGATCCGCGTGCGCCTCAAGCCAGTCCATCAGCCGCTCGAAGCTCGGGCTCCACTCGATGATCCGCTGGCGGTCATTGAGCAGCAGCACGTTCTGGTCGATGTTGTCGCGCAGCACGAGCTCGCTGACCTCATCGGTCATGGAGTGGAGGAACTCGGGGCGTTCCTCAGGCGTCATCCGGCCCAGCTTCACCATCCGGTCGACGAAGATCTTGATATTGACCTCGTGGTCGGAGCAGTCGACGCCGGCGGAGTTGTCGATCGCGTCGGTGTTGAGCACCACGCCGTTCAGCGCCGCCTCGATCCGTCCGCGCTGGGTCATGCCCAGGTTTCCGCCCTCGCCGACGACCTTGACCCGCAGGTCGCTGCCGTTGATCCGGATCGCGTCGTTGGCGCGGTCCCCGACCTCGGCGTTGGTTTCGGCTGAGGACTTCACGTACGTGCCGATGCCGCCGTTGTAGAGCAGGTCGACCGGCGCGCTCAGGATGGCCTTCAGGAGTTCCGGCGGGCTGAGGGTGGTCACGGAGTCCTCCAGGCCGAGGACGGCCCGGACCTGGTCCGAGACCGGAACCGACTTGGACTGCCGGGGGTAGATACCTCCGCCTTCGCTGAGCAGGGAGGCGTCGTAGTCCTCCCAGCTGGAGCGCGGCAGCTCGAACAGCCGCCGGCGCTCGGCGTGGGAGGCCGCGGGGTCCGGGTTGGGATCGAGGAAGATGTGCCGGTGGTCGAAGGCGGCCACGAGCTTGATGTGTTCGGACAGGAGCATGCCGTTGCCGAACACGTCCCCGCTCATGTCGCCGACGCCCACCACGGTGAAGTCCTGGGTCTGCGTGTCGAGGTCGAATTCGCTGAAGTGCCGCTTGACGGACTCCCACGCGCCGCGGGCGGTGATGCCCATCGCCTTGTGGTCGTAGCCCACCGATCCGCCCGAGGCGAACGCGTCGCCGAGCCAGAAGCCGTATTCCGCCGACAGTCCGTTGGCGATGTCGGAGAAGGACGCGGTGCCTTTGTCCGCCGCGACGACCAGGTAGGAGTCGTCGCCGTCGTGGCGCACCACCCGCTCGGGCGTGACCACTGTTTCCCGTCCGTCGACGGTGACCAGGTTGTCGGTGATGTCCAGCAGCGCGCGGATGAAGGTGCGGTAGCTCTCCGTTCCCTCGTTCAGCCAGGCCGCCCTGTCCACCGTGGGGTCGGGAAGCTGCTTGGGGAAGAATCCACCCTTGGCCCCGGTGGGCACGATGACGGCGTTCTTGACGGTCTGGGCCTTCACCAGGCCCAGCACCTCGGTGCGGAAGTCCTCGCGGCGGTCCGACCAGCGCAGCCCGCCGCGGGCGATTTCCCCGAAGCGCAGGTGGACACCCTCGACCTGGGGCGAGTACACCCAGATCTCGAACTTGGGCCGCGGGAAGGGCGCCCCCTCGATCGACGGGGTGTCGAGCTTGAAGCTGACGTGCCGCTTGTTCTGGAAGTAGTTCGTGCGCAGGGTCGCGTCGATGAGGTTGGCATAGGAGCGCAGGACGCGGTCGGCGTCGAGGGTCACGACGCGTTCGAGTCCCGCGGCGAGGTCGACCCGGGCGGCTTCGGCCGCGGCCTCCCGGTCGGAGGTCAGGTCGGGATCGAACCGTGCTTCGAACAGCGCGACGAGCGCCCGGGCCACGCCGGCGTTGCGCAGCAGCGTATCGGCGACGAAACCGTAGGAGTTCGCGTTGCCGATCTGGCGCATGTACTTGGCGTAGCTGCGCAGGATCAGCACCTGGCGCCAGCTGAAGTGCTCGCGCACCACCAGGCGGTCGAAGGTGTCCGATTCGCTGGCACCGACGACGGCGGCAGCGAACGCCTCCTTGAGCAGGTCGGCCGTTTCGAGCGGGCTGATGCCGGCCGGATACCTCAGGCCAAGGTCGTACAGGAAGTACTGCTGGCCGTCGGCGCGTTCGATTTCGAACGGCCTTTCGTCGAGGACCTCGAGGCCGAGGTTGTGGAGGAACGGCAGGATCTGGGTGAGGCTTTTCGGCTCCATGAGGTAGAGCTTGAGCCTCGCGTCCTCCTCGGCGCCGGGGCGCTGCGGGACGTAGACGTGCATGCCGGGGGCACCGGTGGAGCCGTCGAGGGCTTCGAAGCGGCTGACGTCCTCAAGGGCATCCTCAACCTCGTAGTCCACCCGGTACCCTGCCGGGAAGGCCTCCCCCCAGAGCTCGGACAGGCGCTCGGCTTCCTCCCGGTCGAAGCGGTCCCGGGCGACCTCGGCGATGCCTTCGGCCCAGGACCGGGCGGCCCGGACGAGCCGCTCCTCGAGCTCGGCGCTGTCGACCTGCTGGACCTCCCCGCCGCGGGCGAGCCGGATACGGAAGAACAGCCTCGCCAGGGCCGATTCGCTGACGCGGGCCTCGAAATCGATCGAGTCGGCGTGGAAGGTGGCGCGCAGCTCCTCCTCGATCCGGAGCCGGACGCTGGTCGTGTACCGGTCGCGGGGGAGGTAGACCAGGGCTGACATGAACCGCCCGTAGATGTCGGGGCGGAGGAACAGGCGGGTGCGGCGGCGTTCCTGGAGGCGCAGGATACCCATGGCCGTGCTGACGAGGTCCTCGACCTCGATCTGGAACAGCTCGTCCCGCGGATAGGTTTCGGCGATCGAGAGCAGATCCTTGCCAGAGTGCGAGTCGGAGGGGAATCCGCAGAGCCGGAGCATCTCGGTGACCTTGTCCCGGACGATCGGCACGTTCCGCACCGACCCCGTGTAGGCGCTGGTCGCGAAGAGCCCGATAAAGCGCCGCTCCCCGTTGACGTTGCCCTGCGCGTCGAAGCTCTTGACCCCGATGTAGTCGAGGTAGGCGGCGCGGTGGACGGTGGAGCGTGAGTTCGCCTTGGTGATCACCAGGGCGCGCTTCTCACGGGCCTTGGCGCGGCCCGCCGAGGTGAGGTGCTGGATCCGCCGGTCGGCGTCGGTGTCGCGGAGCAGGCCGAGGCCGCTGCCGTGGCGGACGCAGAGTGCGTCGAGGCCGTCCTCAACGACGAGGTCGTATTCCTTATAGCCGAGGAACGTGAAGTTCCCGTCGTCGAGCCACCTCAGCAGTTCCTGTGCCTGGCGGAGGTCCGGGATGGAGGAGCCGCCGGCAACCCCGTCCAGGGAATCCGCGATGTTCTGGACCTGGGCGCGCATGGCGGGCCAGTCGTGCACCGCGGCCCGCACGTCGGCCAGGACCTTGTGAAGGCCGTCGATGAGCTTGCCGCGGGCCTCCTCGTCGGGAATCCGGTTGATCTCGATGGACATCCACGATTCGATCGAGGAGGCCCCGGGGATCAGGTAGGAGATGTCGGGAAGCGCGGCCGTGTCTCCGCTTGAGGAGCCGGCGCTGGAGGGGACGCGCTGGAGAGCGTGCAGGGCGTGGGACGCTTCGTCGCGTGCCGCCACGAAGGTGGGATGGACCACCAGGCGGATGGCGCAGCCCTGGCGGACCAGTTCCGCGGTGACCGAATCGACAAGGAAAGGCATGTCATCGGTGACAATGGCGACGACGCTCGCCTCGCCCTGGTCGAAGACATCGACCACCGGCTCTCCGGCGGCCCGCACCTCGGCGAGCCGTCGGTGGGTCAGCGCGCGGTCACGCAGCACTGAACCGCTGTAGGCTTCGGCGTCCTCCCCTGCGAGGTGTTCATAGTAGTGCTCAATGAAATCCTCAAGCGACGTGTCTGAACTGGACTGATCCGTGACGCTGGATCCAGACGACATGAAAAACGCCTCCGTAACGAGATGAAAGACCGCTCCCTTGCGGCCCCTTACCTTGGAAGCCTAACGGGCATCCATGAAAACTTCACTTCGTTGGAGCTCCATCCAATGCGGCGGCGTTGGCGTTGTTCAACCGTCACATCGACGAGTCCCGCAATCGCCCTCCGCAGGGCCGAGGACGGGGCGGTTTCGACGAGCGCCGAGCCCGCCAGCAGCGCCTCGTCCGCCGCCGGAAAATCGGCGGGGAGGAAGGCCGAGATGGCCGTGCCGGGCCCGAACCGCTCCCAGGCCTCCCTCAGCTGGTCCTCCGGCGAGCGCCCGACGGACCCGGGGCGGACCTTGTTGAGCACCACCCTCGGCTCGGCCGAGGGCACCGCCTCGGCGAGGACGGCCAGCGAGCGCACGAGGCGCGGGACGCCGACGGCATCGGCGGCACCGACCGCGAGAACGGAGTCGGCCAGCTCAAGGCAGCGCAGTGCCGCCCCGTTGCGGCGGGGAGCGGCGGTGTCGAAGCTGAGCTCCTCGTCCGCTTCGAGGCAGAATCCGCAGTCGACGATGGTCACGGCGGCGCTCGCGCGGGCGCACTCGAGGACCCGGGCCAGGGCCGCGGGACGCACCTCGGGCCACCGGTCCGGGCGGGTCAGGCCGGTGAGGACGCCAAGCCTGCCGCCGCCCACGGCGACGGTTGAGGCCACCCGGCGGAGTCCGTCCGGGTCGAGCGTCCCCTGGTCGGCGAGCCGGCAGGCCTGGGCCAGTCCGGCGGCCTCATCGAGCAGACCCAGGAACGCCGCAGTGCTGGCCCCATAGGTGTCGGCATCCACGAGCAGGACCGTGGACCCCGCCGCGGCAAGTTCCGCCGCCATATTCACGGCCACCGTGGTGCGGCCCGGGGCCCCTGTCGGCCCCCACACGGCGGTGACGGTGCCGCCGCCGGGTTCGTCGGAGGGCGGCTCGGCCGCTTGCTCTGGTGGCGGCAGGGCAGCGGCCGGGTCGGCGTAGGCGCTGGTGACCGCGCGCCCGCCCGGACTCCGTTCGGCGCCGGACAGACTTTCGACGGCCGCCGCCACGAGTTCGGCCAGCGGGCCCGGCGCGATGCCGGGAGGCGCCCGGCGCACCCCGGGCGCCCCGACCCCCGCGGCCGGTTCGTCCTCTCCCGCGAGCACCACGACGGCGATCCCGGTGTCGCGCAGCCGCTCCAGGAGTGACACCGTCAGCTCTCCGGTTCCCGGCGAGAGGATGGCTGCGCGGGCCAGTCCTGCCTGGCCGGCTGCCAGTAGTTCGGGCACCCCCTCGCAGCGGCGCACGACGGTCACCGGGCCGTGGAGTTTCTCCAGCCCCGGAACGTACTCCCCCGCGGCCGGTCCCACTGTGACCACGGGGATGACCGGGCCGGTCACGGACCACCCCGCGGGTTCAGCACCACTGCGATCTTCGCACCGTTCGACAGGGCGTTCAGCAGGGCCGGCATTGCCTCGTCGGCCACCAGCACGTAGACCCGGGATGGGGAATCCGTTCCCAGGGCCGATTCGTTGACCGCGATCTCGGAGACCTCGGCGCCCTCTAGCAGGAGCCGGGGCTGCTCGAACCGGGCGCCCTGCCCGGTGGCCGCGTCCGGCAGGGCGACCCAGACATCAACCCGCACCCCGGGTTCCGTGCCGGTGGGGAGGGGGTCCTCGATGGGAAGGCCGACCGGTTTCCGGTTCAGCTCGTCCGGGCGGCCGACGGCGGCGGCAGGAACCAGTTCGCCCGGGCGGACGAACCGGGTCACCACCGCGTTCTTTGGAAGGCCGGAGGAGGCCCGAAGGTACTTCTCCTCCGAGCCGCCCAGCCGGACGGCGACCGTGGTGAGGTCACCGGACTCCAGGCGGGTGCCGACAGGCAGTTCGGTACGGGCGGCGAGGACATCCGTGGTCCGGTCGAGGCTGCCCACCAGGGCCGTGACCCCTGCCGTGGAGGCCAGCACGAGCAGGAGACCGATGATGAGCCGTGGATCCCGCCAGGACGGCCTGCCGATCCGGGGCGCGGTGGGGTTCCGGTCCGTCCGGCTGGCGTTACCGCTCATGGAGCTTCCTCCGCACGCTTCGGAGCACTCTTCGGCGCCGGCGGATGGGCACCGGCGCTCCTGCCATTGTTGTGCAGGCGGCACACAAAATAAACAGAAGGTTTACGGCTCGCCCGAATCTGTGGACAACCGGCACCTCCGGGGCCGCGGAGTGACAGAATTGAGGCACGTCCAGCCGGGTGCCCGCGGTTGGAACGAAAGCGTTCGTGGAGGCAAGGCCACGGCTGAGGAAGAGGTGTTCGTGTGGCTGAGAAGCGGTTCCTGACCCTCGCCGACGTTGCGGAGGTGCTCAATATCAGCTCCTCCCAGACCTACGCCCTGGTTCGGTCGGGGGAGCTTCCTGCGATCCAGGTGGGCGGGCGCGGTCAGTGGCGCGTCGAGGCAAGGGTCCTCGAGGACTACATCGCCGATGCCTATCGGAGATCCGCAGCCTCCCTGCGCGGAAGCGCCGACCCGGTCAACAACGCCTGAGCGTCGATGGTGTCAGGGTCGGGAGGCCACCGCGGCCACCGCGGCGAAGGGCAGCGCCACCACTGCCAGGACATTGGCCGCCCTGCGGTGCTCGCCCGGCGGAACGAGTGCCACCTCGAGGAAATCGGCTCCGACCCGATCCAGCGTGCCCTCGGAAACCGTTGCCGGTGACCCTGCATAGACGCTGACCTGCGCCCGGTCGCGGGCCAGCGCCCGGTAGGCCGAGGCAAGGCCCAGGCGGGCGTGGATCCCTGCCGGGCGCGGGGCGACGGCACGTCCAAGCCCTTCGATCCTCAGGATCGCGGCGAAGGGCACCAGGACGGACCGCTGCCCCTCCGCGAGCACGAGCCATTCGGCGCCGACATAGGCCAGCCTGCCGGAAAAGCCCTGCCCATTCCCGGTCCGGACCTTCAGCCCCTGGGCGATGGAGCCGGCCAGCCGGTCCGCGAGAGCCACCCGTGCCTGCTCCATCCTGAGGAGGTCTGCCGCCGCCGCTTCGTCCGAGGCCGCCCGCGCAGCCGCCAGCTGGGCCTCGAGATCAGCGAACAGGGCTTCCCACCGCATGGTTCAACGGTAGGCAGGCGGGTAGAGGGGGTCAACGAATTCGAGTAGTCGCAAACGTATACAAGCGACATCAAACGCGCTCAAATTGATGCAAACGCAAGGGAGCTGAGTATGGAAAGGCATTCGGCGGTCCTCTACCCGGCGGTCCTCCTCGGCCTCGGGGCGATCCTCGTCCTCTCGGGGGTGGGGCTTGCCTCCGGTGGCTCGCGGGCGCCGGAGACCGGTATCGGCGCCGCGGTAGCCTCTGTCGGCCTAGTCGTCCTGCTCTGGTGGTCCGGGGCCCTGGCGCTCGCACTCGGCGCGGAGTTCCTCGAAGGCAGGGGCCGCGCCGCCGCCGCCTCAAGGATGGCGGCCCTCACTCCGGGCTTCATGCGCCGGCTGTCCGCCGTGCTGCTCGGGGCGAATCTACTGGCCGCTCCGTGCGCGGCCTCGGCGCCCGCGGCGGCGCAAATAACACCCGCGGTCCCGGCACCCGCCGTCGCGGAGCCCTCGGTCGCGGTGCCTCCGGTATCGCTGCCCGCGGTCGCGGCGCCGGCTGTCACGGCGCTGACAGTTCCAGCCGACCGCGGCGAGGACCCTCAGCTGGGGCAGTCCCACCCGTCCGGCCGGGAACCGCGGGTCAGCCCGGACTGGAAACCGCTGCCGCTCCCCTACGATCCGGGCCTGCTGGCCCGGCCGCCAGGCCAGCAGGGCTCCGCACCGGAGGCGGATAGCGCCGGGGTGGTTGTCCGCGGTGGTGACTCGCTGTGGTCGATAGCCGCGGCGCGGCTCGGTCCCCTCGCCTCGGACGCCGAGATCGCGGCAAGCTGGCCGCGCTGGTACGCGAGGAACGCCTCAATGATCGGCCCGGACCCGAACCTGCTGACACCGGGCCAGACACTGGCTGCACCGGACCCGCCCTGAGCGTCCCAGCCGGCAGCAGGACCGCCCATCCCACGCAGTGAAAGGACCGTCATGGCCACTCTGACCCAGCAACGAATCCAGGCACGCCCGGCCCGTGCCGCCGCACCGTGGGCCCTCCCGTCCTGCGCGGACCCGCCGGAGCAGCCGCCGCCGGAGGCACTGCTGCCGGAAGCGGAGGAGCGCGTCGGCGGCATCGCGCGCGCCGTGGCGCAGGGAGCCGTCGAGGTCCTCGGGGGCAGCCGCCCCGCCTCCCAGATGTCCCGGTGGCTCGATCCGGCCAGCTACGAGAAGCTGCACCTGCGCGCCTGCCTTCTGCAGAAGGTCGCGGCCTCAGAAGCCACCGGCTCCTGCCCGGGCGGCGCTCTGGCGGACCGGCGGGCCTACCGCTGCGTGACGGTCCGCAGCGCGCGGCTCTGCCGCGTCTCCGCGACCGCCTTCGAGGCCGCACTGGTCGTCCTGGACCGCAGGCGGGCCCGCGCCGTCGCCCTGCGGGTCGAACACCGCCGCGGCGACTGGAAGGTCACCGCCCTGGAGATCGGCTGAGCTACCTCTTGGCTACTTCTTCGGCCGCTTGGAGCCGTTCCGCTCGGCCCGTGCCTTCGTCTCGGCGACGGCCGTCTTCAACCGCTCCACGTGCGTCTCGACCTCGCCCTGCGCGTTCGGTGCGGAGAAGTTCAGGCTGGCGGGGCGCTGCGGCGCCTCAAGGCCCGCCGCCCGGATCGAGGGAACCTGGACCAGTCCGCGGCCGTCCTGGACGCCCAGCCCGTTCGACGCCGGCACCGCGGGGGCGGCGACCTCGACCTCGAGGTTGAACAGGTAGCCGATGGTCTCCTCGCGGATTGCCTCCATCATGGCCTGGAAAAGGATGAAGCCCTCACGCTGGTACTCCACGAGGGGGTCGCGCTGGGCCATGGCCCGCAGCCCGATGCCCTCCTTGAGGTAGTCCATCTCGTAGAGGTGCTCCTGCCACTTCCGGCCGATCACCGACAGGACCACGCGCCGCTCGAGTTCGCGCATCGTCTGCTCGCCGAGCGCCTCCTCCCGCGCCTGGTAGGCGAGCTTGGCGTCGGAAAGGATTTCCGAGTGGAGGAAGTCCCGGGTGATCTTCGACTTCCCACCGGCTTCCTCGATGACCTCATCGATGGTGAGGGTGATCGGGTAGAGCGTCTTGAGGTTGGTCCACAGCAGCTCGTAGTCCCAGTCGTCGCCGTGGCCCTGGGCGGTGGCCTCGTCGACCATGGCCGTCACCACGTCCTCGAGGAAGTAGCCGACCTTCTCCTTCAGGTCGCCGCCTTCGAGGATGCGCCGGCGGTCGCCGTAGATGGCCTCGCGCTGGCGGTTCAGGACGTCGTCGTACTTCAGGACGTTCTTGCGCTGTTCGGCGTTGCGCCCCTCGACCTGGCCCTGGGCGTTCTCGATGGCCTTGGAGACGAGCCGCGACTCGAGAGCGACGTCGTCGGGCATGCTCGAGCTGTTCATGATGCGCTCGGCGCCGCCGGAGTTGAACAGCCGCATCAGGTCGTCGGTCAGCGAGAGGTAGAACCGCGAGCGGCCCGGGTCGCCCTGGCGGCCGGAGCGGCCGCGCAGCTGGTTGTCGATCCGGCGGGATTCGTGGCGCTCGGTGCCCAGCACGTAGAGCCCGCCGAGTTCGCGGACCTCATCCTGCTCGGCCTCCACGGCCTTCTTGGCGGCCTCGAGGGCCGCGGGCCACTGGGCCTCGTACTCCTCGGGGTTCTTCGCCGGGTCGAGCCCGCGCTTCTCGAGTGCGGCGACGGCGTTGAACTCGGCGTTGCCGCCGAGCATGATGTCGGTGCCGCGGCCTGCCATGTTGGTGGCCACCGTGACGGCGCCCTTGCGTCCGGCCTGGGCGACGATGGCGGCCTCGCGGGCGTGGTTCTTAGCGTTGAGGACCTCGTGGCGGACCCCGGCCTTGGCCAGCTGCTTGGAGAGGTATTCGCTCTTCTCGACGCTGGTGGTGCCGACCAGGACCGGCTGGCCGGTCTCGTGGCGTTCGACGATGTCCTTCACGACGGCGTCGAACTTCGCCACCTCGTTCTTGTAGATCAGGTCGGCCAGGTCCTTGCGGGCCATCTCCTTGTTGGTGGGGATGGGCACGACGCCGAGCTTGTAGGTCGACATGAACTCCGCGGCCTCGGTCTCGGCTGTGCCGGTCATGCCGGAGAGCTTCTCGTAGAGCCGGAAGTAGTTCTGCAGCGTGACCGTGGCCAGCGTCTGGTTCTCCGCCTTGATCTCGACGCCTTCCTTGGCCTCGATCGCCTGGTGCATGCCTTCGTTGTACCGGCGGCCGGCGAGGATGCGGCCGGTGTGCTCGTCGACGATCATGACCTCGCCGTTGAGCACGACGTAGTCCTTGTCGCGCTTGAACAGTTCCTTGGCCTTGATGGCGTTGTTGAGGAAGCCGATCAGCGGGGTGTTCGCGGACTCGTAGAGGTTGGAGATGCCGAGGTAGTCCTCGACCTTCTCGATGCCGGACTCGAGCACGCCGACGGTGCGCTTCTTCTCGTCGACCTCGTAGTCGGTATCGACGGAGAGCTTCTTCACGACCTTCGCGAACTCGTTGTACCAGCGGTTGACGTCGCCGGAGGCCTGCCCGGAGATGATCAGCGGCGTCCGGGCCTCGTCGATGAGGATGGAGTCGACCTCGTCGACAATGGCGAAGTTATGCCCGCGCTGGACGAGCTCGGAGGCGCTCCAGGCCATATTGTCGCGCAGGTAGTCGAAGCCGAATTCGTTGTTCGTACCGTAGGTGATGTCCGCGGCGTATTGTTCGCGGCGCGTCGCGGGGTCCTGCTTGGACAGGATGCACCCGCTGGTCATGCCCAGGAACCGGAACACGCGGCCCATCAGGTCCGACTGGTATTCGGCGAGGTAGTCGTTGACCGTAACGATGTGGACGCCCTTGCCGCTGAGGGCATTGAGGTAGGCCGGGGCCGTGGCAACGAGGGTCTTGCCCTCGCCGGTCTTCATCTCGGCGATATTGCCAAGGTGCAGCGCGGCCCCGCCCATGAGCTGGACGTCGAAGTGGCGCAGGCCCAGGGTGCGGCGGGAGGCCTCCCTCACTGCGGCGAAGGCCTCGGGCAGGAGGTCGTCCAGGCTCTCGCCGTCCGCGTGGCGCTTTTTCAGCTTGTCGGTCTCCCCGCGCAGCTCAGCGTCGGACATCGCACGGAAGTCGTCCTCGATGATGTTGATCGCGTCGGCGTAGTTCCGGAGTTTCTTCAGTGTCTTCTTATCGCCGGTGCGGAGAACTCGTTCAAGAAGTGATGGCACTGGTATCTGCTCCCAATCTAAGGCTGCCGAAAGATGGCGTGATCAGTCTACGGGAAGACGCTTGGTCTCCCGCTTTAGTTCCCGGACGGCTCAACGCCGCCCCAGCGCCGCGGAAAGCGGCGCCGCGAGGTCTCCCACGGGTTCGACGACGACCTGCTGCAGGCCGAGCCATTCGGCCATGGTACCCACTTCAGCTGCGAGTTCGTCGGCGGTGCCCGCGGGCGCGCCCGGTTCGGCATAGCTTCCGCGCACCAGCAGACGCCCGGTGGCCCGGTCGGCCTTGAGGTCCACCCGCGCCGCCATCGTCTCACCGAGCAGGAAGGGCAGGACGTAATACCCGTAGCGGCGTGCCGCCGCCGGAGTGTAGATCTCGAGCCGGTAGTGGAAGCCGAAGAGTTCCTCGAGCCGCGGGCGGTCAAAGACGAGGGAGTCGAAGGGGCTCAGCAGCGCCCTCCCGGCGGCGCGGCGCGGTATTGCGGCGTCGCGGTGGAGGTAGGCCGGCCGGTTCCAGGAGCCCACCTGGGCACGGGTGAGGACTCCCCTCCCCTCGAGGATCCGCACCGCCTCCGCGGTGTCGCGGACGGGGGTGCGGAAGTAGTCGGCGAAACTGCGCACGGTCCCGATGCCCAGCGCGGCGGCGGCGCGTTCGGTCAGGACGAGGATCGCCTCGCGCGGGTCGGCCTCCTCGGCTGCGAGGTCGGAGGTGGGCAGCACCCGGGCCGAGGGGGCGTACCGGCGTTCGAAGGAGGAGGTCCGCCCGGCCGAGCTGATTTCCCCGCGGGCGAAGAGATCCTCGAGGACCCGTTTGACGGCGCTCCAGTTCCATCCCCAGTTATCGGTGCTGCGCTGCTCCGAGTGGCCGAGGCGTTCCTGCACCTGTCCGGCGGTCAGCGCCCGGCTTGAGGCAAGGAGCGTGAGGATCCGTTCCTCGAGGGATGAGCGGAGCACCGGGTCCATCCCCGACGCTCCGCTCCAGGTGCGCCGCTGCCAGGGGCGCAGGTGCGGAAACAGGGCAGGGTCGATGAAGCTGGCCTCGTGGGCCCAGTACTCGGTCAGCCGGCGCGGATGCCTTCCGGCGAACCGGTCGAGGACTGCCGGGTCGTAGGCGCCCAGCCGCGAGAAGACCGGAAGGTAGTGGGAGCGCACCAGGACGTTGACCGAATCGATCTGGAGCAGCTGGAGCTTATCGAGGATCCGGCCCACGGACCGCGTGGTGGGCGGGGCCGTGGGCCGGGTCTTGGCTAGTCCCTGGGCCAGCAGGGCTGCCCTGCGGGCCTGGGACAGGGTGAGGCGAACGGTCATGGCCCTGCCGGGGGCAGGGGGTGAGCCGACGACGGGGCCCCGGACGCGCCGCCAATGGCGCGGGTCCGGGGCCCGGAAGTGGGACGGGGTGTCACTGGGTTGCAGCGGCTTCCTTCGCCCGGTACGCCAGGAGCTCCTCCTGGGGGTCCTGCGTCCCTTCGGCGCACTTCGAATCGAGGGTGATGACTCCGTAGGTCCAGCCCTGGCGCCGGTAGACGACCGAGGGGGCGCCGGTGGCAGAGTCGACAAAGAGGTAGAAGTCGTGGCCGACCAGTTCCATGTTGTCGACGGCGTCGTCGAGGGTGATCGGCTCTCCGGAGAAGACCTTCCGCCGGATGAGGACCGGTGAGTCCCCTGCCGGGACATCGTCCGGTGACTCGTAGGGGTCAGTCGAGGCGGCGGGTGCCGTCGTTCCGTTGGAGGAATCGTCCGCGAGGGCAGCGTAGATCGGCTGGGAAGTGCTGACCGGTTCGAGCCCGGCGGTGGCAGCGCCGACGGCGACGGGGGTGTGCCGTCCGTGGTGGACCTTGCGGCGGTCCCGCGCCCGGCGGAGGCGTTCCAGGAGCTTGTTGTAGGCGAGGTCGAAGGCGGCGAACTTGTCCGCTGCCGAGGCTTCGGCCCGGATAACCGGCCCCCGGGCCACCACCGTCAGTTCGACGGTGAGGGCGGTGTCGGCGTCCCTGGCACTTGTTTCCTTGGTGATCTTGGCATCCACCCGCTGGACCTTATCGCCGAGCTGTTCGATCTTGTCGATCTTCTCTGCGGCGTACTCGCGGAACCGGTCCGATACTGCAAGGTTCCGGCCGTTAATCACAAATTCCATGGTGCCCTCCAAATCGCTAAGGTGACACAACAGCGGCCGGTCAGGCTGCCCCGGTCCGCTGCCGATGGGTGCTTGTCTGCTTTTCAACACCCATACCTCACGGTAGATCAAGGCACCCCGTAATTCATCCCTCCCCGCGCCGATTTCTCCGGAATTCGCTGTAAGCCAACTCGGCTCCGGACGGCGGTGGCGTGGCCGCCAGGACGACGGCGCCGGCCACCGCCGCGCCCTCGGCCCGCAGCACCCGGACGACCTCCGCGAGGGTCGCTCCGGTGGTCAGGACGTCGTCCACGACAAAGCACTGCACCCCCTCCAAACGGCCGCGGTACCGACGCCGAACCCGCATCGACCCGGCGACGTTCTCCTGCCGGCCGCGTCGTCCCAGCCCCTTCTGCCCGCCCTGCCGCGCCGGGGCAATCCACGGGATGCCGGCGGGCCGTCCGTCCAGACGCACTCCCGGATGGCGGTGCCTGACGGGCCGTGCAAGCAGGGACCCTGCGGGGAGCTCACCGCGGCGGCGGAGCCCGTCCAGCAACAGGCCCAACGGGTCGTAGCCGCGGCGGCGCAGGGACCGCCCGCGGGTGGGGACGGGCACGAGCAGGCAGGGACCCGCCGGCAGGTCCGCGCGGGCGGCGAGCAGGGCACCGCCGAGGGCCGCCGCGAGGGGGCGGGCCAGGTCGGTGTGGCCGGCGTTCTTGAACGCCAGCAGGACCCGGGCCACCACTCCCCCGTAGGTTCCCGCGGCGACCACCGGCAGGGGCTCAAACCCGCCTCCGGCATCGTCCGCGGCCGGTGGAGCGCCGGTAACGCTTTCCGGTCCGTCAGAATCGCGCAGCGGGAGGGAACCGGCGCCGGCCTCGGCCCGGAAGGGACGCACCGTGGCACGTCGGAAGGCCCGCCGGCACGGCCGGCACAGGGAGGTGTCATGGCGGCCGCATCCCACGCACGAAGTCGGCAGGATCAGTGCGCAGAAACCCCGAAGGGCGCGGCCGGCCGCGGCCGGGATGCCTCCGTACCTGCTGCCGTCGATGCTGCCGCCGGGCGCCCCGCCGTCGTCCGGGAGTGTGCGGATCGGGTGAGCCATGCCTTCAGGGTGCCGCGGAGGCTGGGGATTCCGGGGCGCCGGCGTGCTGTGTGGATAAGGGTGCTGTGTGGATAAGGGTGCTGTGCGGATAAGACCCGGGCGGGCACGGAGCATCCCGCCCTGCGGCACGCGGTGTGGCGTGCAACGGCGGGAATGGCCCTCCGGGCATCAGCCGGGGAAGGCCGGGTCCCGCACCCCTTCGACGCTTCGGATCCAGCTCAGTCCCACTCGAGCGAAGAGGGCCTCGGCGGTCTGGATGTAGAAGTCCTCCTGCGGATCACTTCCGGCGCTGATGTTCAGCACGCCCTTGTGCGGCTTGAGGGCCTCGGTCTCCCCGCTGAGCTGGACGATCAGGGGCGTCACCTCGGCCGACTCCGAGACCGGGGAGGCGACGATGGTGCTCTCGCCCGCCCACTTGGCGGTGCCGATGTTCGCACCCGCGTTGAGGGCGATCGGGATCCCCAGGCTTTGCGGAATGCCCTGGGCGCTGCGCGTGATCCCGGCAAGCAGCACCTCGGAGGTCCCGGCCTCATCGACGACGAGCAGGGCGCGGGCGCCGTCCCTGGAGATCTGGAGCTCCCTGACCGTCCGGTCGGCGAGCCACGACGCGGAGACGACGACCGCGTTGCGCGTCAGCCCGCCCGGAGGCACCGCAACCACCTCGGTGCCGCGGCCGCTCGGGCCGCCTTCGACGCTGCGTGCGGTCCACACCCAGTTGCTGGTGTCGAAGCTGGGGGCGGTGAGGCCGGTGCCTTCGACGGCGGTGCGGACCTCGCTGCCCGGGGCGGTGGCCAGCAGCGCCGTGGAGCGGCCGTTGAGGAACGCGAAGTTGCTCCCCTCGAGGGACCGCGCCGGGTCCTTGGGGTTGTAGGCGGCAACCGAGGGCAGCCCGTCGACCGGGAGCACATCGAGGTTCCTTACGGTGCGCACCTCGTTGTCCGCGATGACCACCTGCTCATTGCCCACCGGAGGGTTGAAGTCGGGAATCACGAGGGCCGAGTCGGGGCTGCCGAGGTCGATCGGCTGGCCGGCACTCATCTCCACGGAGGTGACGTCGTTGAGCGTGGTGAGGTTCACCCGCAGCTGCTGCTCCATCTGCTGGAGGCGGAGGTCCGTCGCGTCCTGGAGGACATCGGCCGACAGTTCGACGGAGGCCACCCCGGAGGCGATCGGCACCGATTCCTGTGCGAGGGTGACTCCCTCGGGGAAGGCGCTCGTGACAGCACCCTGCAGGTAGGGGGCGGGGCCGGCGAGCAGGGCCTGCACCACCCGGGCGGCGATGCCGGGGCGGCGGACGAACCAGCGGACGTCGGGCACCCAGTACCGGTAGCCGCTGCTGTAGAAGTAGAGATGGTGCGCGGTGGCCAGCAGGGAGGCATTGCTTTCGGTGACCATGATCCCGTTGGGGATTTCACTGATGCGCCACTGCCCGTTGATCTTCACCATTTCGGCGCGGACGCTTTCGGTGGTCGGGGTCGGCGGGTCGGTGCGGATGCCCCGGGCGTCAATGATTCCGGTGATCTCGAGCTGCACCTGCAGCGCGCCCTCGGCTTCCCGCTGGATGATCCTCGGGTCGGCCCTGAAAATCACGATCCGTTCCTCGGGCTGCCACGTCCGCGCCAGCTCCGGGGTCAGGAATTCCCGGGCCACCTTGTACCCGTCCGCCGCGCCGGTGCCTGCCGTGATGAACTCCTGGAGCAGCACCTCGGGCGGCGCACCCGGCTGCGGGCCTTCGGGCGAGAAGACCTGGGACACGGTGTCCTCCTCGACCGCGGGCGCGGGAATGGTGGCCACCGGTCCGCTCCGGGGAATGGAGGAACAGCCGGAGAGGATCAGGAGCAGGGCAATGACCGCGGCGATGAAGGAGCCCCGCGTTCCGGCGGGCCTACTGGATTTCACTTTTCTCCTTCAGCTGCGGGTCGGGGGTGCCGCTTCCGGCCGCGGGCGGGACGTCGGCGGGCACAGTGCCCGAAGGGCCGGCGGACGGCACACCGGCGGGCGGGAGGTCGGCGGGTGCGGCGCCCGAAGGCCCTGCGGCGAGCGGCAGCGGCAGCCGGTCGCGCGGCGGCAGGGGCAGCGGGGAGACCAACAGATCCCCACCGCGCTGCTTGGGCAGGGTGAGCCGGAAGCAGGATCCGTTCCCCGGCTCGCCCCAGGCCTGGAGCCAGGCCGAGTGCAGGCGTGCGTCCTCGACGGCGATGGACAGCCCCAGCCCGCTTCCGCCCGTGGTGCGGGCCCGGGCGGGGTCCGCCCGCCAAAAGCGGTCGAAGACCCTCGAGGCCTCATCCTCGGTCATGCCGATGCCGTAGTCGCGCACGGCGACCGCGACGGCGTCGGGGTTTGAGGCGATATAGATGTGGACGGGTTTCCCCTTGCCGTGCTCGAGCGCATTGACCACCAGGTTGCGCAGGATCCGCCCGATCCGGCGGGGGTCGGCGTCGACGATGCAGCTGCTCTCGGACGAGACGATGCGCAGGTCCGAGCCGAAGTTGTCGGCCAGCGGCTGGGCCCCGTCGACAACGTGCTTCACCACCAGGAAGAGGTCGGTGGGCTCGGACTCGAGCACCGCCGCACCGGCGTCGAAGCGGGAGATTTCGAGGAGGTCCGCCAGCAGCGACTGGAACCGTTCCACCTGGTCGTAGAGGATCTCCGCGGAACGCTTGTTCACGGGGTCGAAGTCGGTCCTCGCCTCGTGGAGTACCTCGGCAGCCATGCGGACCGTCGTCAGCGGGGTCCGCAGTTCGTGGGAGACGTCCGAGACGAAGCGCTGCTGCATCTGCGACAGCTGCGCCAGCTGGGTGATCTGGTCCTGGAGGCTGGTGGCCATGTGGTTGAAGGACGCCCCGAGCCGGGCCACCTCATCCTCGCCGCGGACCTCCATCCGCTCCTGCAGCTCGCCGGCGGCCAGCTTCTCCGACACGAGGGCGGCATGGCTGACCGGCCGGACGACGCTGCGCGTCACGAACCAGGCGATCGCCCCGATGATCCCCAGCAGCACCGTCCCGGCGAGCCACAACACGCGGTGGATGTAGTCGAGGGTCAGCTGCATGGAGGAGAGGTCGTAGATGATGTAGACGGCGTAGGTGGTGCTGTCCGGGGGCAGGGTGACCTTGGTGGCAAAGGCGACACCCGGCGCCTGCAGTCCGCCGGTCGCTTCTGAGCGGGGAATCGTGATCGGGGCCCAGTACTGGTCCTCGCCCTCCGCGACGGCGGCGCTAAGCTCGGGCGGGATGAGGGCCGACTCCGTCATCGCCTTATGGCTGGCCAGGGCCGGAACCCAGTAGCCCTGCTGGCCGGGCAGCGGGCTGAGCAGCCACTGCCGTGGGGCGTCGGCGCCGGGGGCCCCGAGCCGGTCGAGGGTGTCACGGGCCAGCCGGTCCGTCGAGTCCCGGTCGGCGGCCGTGGTATCCCTAAAGATTTCCTTGATTTCGCGCAGGCCGTTGCTCGCCTCGCTCTGGAACTGCCCGAACCGCTCCTTGTACAGGCCGTTGGCGATCTGGTTGGACAGGAAGCCCCCCACCGCCACGAGGGCGAGGGAGGTCAGCAGCAGCGTCGCAACGACCGTGCGGAACTGCAGGGAACGGCGCCAGCGGCCGGCGATGAAGGACGCCGCCCGGCGGGCCTGCCGCAGCCCCCGTCCGGCGCCCTGGATCGCCGCTTCGACGGCGCGGGCTGCCCGGGTGTTCACCTCAGCCTTGACCTGCCTTATATCCGACGCCGCGGACCGTCAGGATAATCTCGGGTGCCTCGGGGTCGCGTTCGATCTTCGAGCGCAGCCGCTGCACATGGACGTTGACCAGCCGGGTGTCCGCGGCGTGGCGGTAGCCCCAGACCTGCTCAAGGAGCAGTTCCCGGGTGAAGACCTGCCACGGCTTGCGGGCCAGGGCCACGAGCAGATCGAATTCGAGCGGAGTCAGCGAGACCTTGTCATTGCCGCGGGTCACCGAGTGTCCGGCGACGTCGATGGAGACCTCGCCGATCCTCAGCGTCTCCGGCGCCCGCGTGTCACCGGGCCGCAGCCGCGCCCGCACGCGCGCTACGAGTTCGGCCGGCTTGAAGGGCTTGGGCACGTAGTCGTCTGCACCGGATTCGAGGCCGCGTACGACGTCGGAGGTGTCGGACTTGGCTGTCAGCATCACGATGGGGACGTCGGATTCGGCCCGGATCTGCCGGCACACCTCGATGCCGTCGAGGCCCGGCAGCATGAGGTCGAGCAGCACGAGGTCCGGCTGGGCCGACCGGAACACCCCGAGCGCCGCGGCGCCGTCCGCGCAGAACACCGGGTCGAACCCGTCGTTGCGCAGCACAATGCCGATCATCTCGGAAAGGGCTTCGTCGTCGTCAATCACCAGGATGCGTGCCTTCATGCCTCAATAGTCTCCCATCCGGTCTCCAATGTCCCATTGGGCACTTCCTCCGCGTGCCGCAGCGGATCGGGCGGCATCGGCGGGACGTTTGGTGGACGTGCGGCGGGACGTTTTGTGCTCCGCCGGGCCCGGGGGAAACACCAGCGTGTCCGCCCTACTGCCCTCGGGAGGCACCGGTGATTATAGTTCAACGTGAACAGACCGCACCGGCGCCCGCTTCGAGAAGGACAGCATGAGCAACGATCCATCCGACGGGTCCCGCCGCGACCCCGCCTGGCACCCTCCCGCGGGGCCGGCGCCAGAGCAGTACCCCGGCTTCCCCCCGCCCTCCGGCGCGGCGCCGGACCAGCCGTTCCGCCCGCCGGGCCAGCAGGACCCGGGCTTTGCCGGGCCCGCCCCCGACGGCTCCGGCCAGAACAGCTGGGGTCAGAACAGCTGGGGCGGCGGGCACGGGCCGGGCGCGGCCGCCCCCAACCCGCAGGCTCCCCAGGGCTGGGGTTCGCTGCCGCCGCAGGCCTACGCCGCTCCCCCCAAGCCGGGGGTGATTCCGCTGCGCCCGCTGGGCCTTGGCGAAATCCTCGACGGCGCCTTCCAGGCCTGCCGCCGGAACCCGCTGGCCACCTTCGGCACGGCCATTCTCTTCCAGACCATAGTGGCCCTGGTGACCGTTTTGATGTCGGCCGGGGTGCTCAGCAGCCTCGAGCAGCTGGCGATGGGCACCGTCTCCCCCGACCAGCTGGGCGGCACCGTGGCCTCGGTGGTCTCCTTCGCCTCGGTGGTGACGATCATTTCGGGCGGGGCGCTGCTCATCCTCCAGGGTGTGCTTGTGATTCCGGTGGCGCGTGCGGTGCTGAACCAGAAGACCGGCTTCGCCCAGCTGTGGAAGCTCTCGGCGCGCCGTATCCTCCCCCTGCTGGGGCTGGGGGTGATGCTCACCCTCGCGGTGGTCGTGGGTCTTGGCCTGTTCGTGCTGATCGCCATCGGGCTGGCCGCGGCGCTTGAGGACGCCTCACTGTTCATCATCATCCCGCTGATCTTCGCCGTCTTCGCGGTCCTCATCTGGATCAGCATCAAACTGGCCCTCGCACCGGCGGCCCTCATGCTTGAAGGGACGGGACCAATAGCATCGGCCCGCCGGTCTTGGGTGCTGACCGGGCGCAACTGGTGGCGGACCTTCGGCATCATCCTGCTGACGAGCGTCATGGTTTCGATCATCACCTCGGTGGTGGCCACCCCTATCACCTTTCTCGTGTCGGCGCTGTTCAGCTTCTCCGACGCCCCGGCGGCCGGCACGGCGGATGCGCTCGATTCCCTCCCCCTGCTGTTCCTGACCCAGGTCATCTCGGCCTTCTTCGCCGCCATCGGCTACGCCTTCCAGTCCGGCGTCACCTCCCTGCTGTACATCGACCTGCGCATCCGCCGGGAAGGCTTTGACGTGGTCCTCCTCGCCGAGACCGAACGGGCCGCGGGCCAGGGCGGCCCGGGGTACCGGCCGGGACCACTGGAGGGCCTGCGGTGATGTTGTCGGGCCCGGCGCCCTGCCCCCGGACGTTCCCCCGGTGATGCGGGAAACGCCGGTCGACCGCGACGAGGCCCGGGAGCTGCTTCGGGAGGAGCTGGCCAAACCGGCCTACCAGGAGGCCCAGCCCTCCCTGCTTGAACGGGCAGTCCAGGCCGCCTATGACTGGATTCTGGAAGCGCTGTCGGGCATCCGGTCGGTGGGGGCTGGGCCGGGTACGCTCCTGCTGGCCGCCGGAGCCGTGCTCATCATCGTCGTGGCCGTCGTGCTGATCCGGCCCCGCCTCAACGCCCGGGCGTACCGCGCCCAGCGGGCGGTGTTCTCCACCGGAGCCGCCCTTCCGGCCGCCGAGCACCGCCGCCGGGCGGCGGCCGCCGCCGGAGCGGGCCGGTGGAACGAGGCCCTGGCCGAACGCCTGCGCGCGGTCGTCCGGGACGCCGAGGAACGCGGAATCCTCGAGGAGCGGCTCAGCCGCACCGCCACCGAGGCCGCCGCCGACCTCGCACCGGCCTTCCCGGGCTCCTCCGGGGAGATCCGCTGGCTGGCCGAGAGGTTCAACGAAGTCCAGTACGGCCGGGGCGCGGCCTCGGAAGCCGATGAAGCCGACGCGGCGCGGGCCCAAGCGCTCGACGCCGCCCTGGCCGGGGGCGTCCCGGCGGGCGAGGGCGTCCCCGGGGCCGCTCGGTGAGCCGGCACGCCGCTCCCCGGCGGGCCTCGGCGCAACCGCCGTCCGCACTGCCCGCCGACCTGCCCGTCGCCCTGACGGCGGCCGGCCCAACACCAGCGGACCCGTCTGCCGCTCCGGCCGCGGCGGGCCGTGGGATCACCGGTGACGGCGGCAGCGCCGCCGCGACCGGCCGCCGGCGGCTGCGGCGGGCGCTGCCGGGGCTGCTGCTGGCCTTCGTCATTGCCGCCGTCGTGGTGCTCGGGCTGCTCACCCGCACCGACGCCGATACCACTCCGCTCTCGCCTGGCAATGCCACGCCGACGGGTGCCCGCGCCGTGGCCGAGGTTCTCGGCGACCAGGGGGTCGAAGTGGTTCACGCCCGCACCCTGGTGGAGGCGGAAGCCGCCCGGGCCCGCTTCCCCGGGGCCACCCTTTTCTTCTCCGACCCCAACGGGTGGCTCAATGAGGAACAGCTTTCGTCACTGAACCGCTCGTTCCCGAGCAGGGTCCTCGCCGCACCCTCCGAGCCCCAACTGCTGGTGCTGGCCCCGGAGATCCTGCCCGCAGGACCCGCCGAGGACGGGCGCGGAACGGTGCGCGCCGGCTGCGACGAGGAGGAGGCCCGGACCGCCGGGGAGATCACCGGCGGCGGCCAGCTCTACTCGGCGCCCGTCGAATGCTTCAGCTCCCCCTCCGCCGACGGCGGGAGGGGTGCCACGTATGCCGCCGTCGGTGGGACGGTCGTCCTGGGCAACCCGGGGATCCTCATGAACGGCACCATCGAGGAGGCCGGCAACGCCTCACTCGCGCTGTCCACCCTCGGCGCGGGAGAATCCCTCATCTGGTACCAGCCGACCACCGCGGACCTCGCCGGCGCCACCGGCCCGCCCGCCAACCCGCTCGAGCTGCTTCCGGACTGGGTCAACACCCTGATGCTCTGGCTGCTCGGATGCGCCCTCCTGGCCATGCTGTGGCGGGGCCGGCGGTTGGGCCCGCTCGCCGTCGAACCCCTCCCGGTCGTCGTCAGCGCCGCCGAGACCGCGGAGGGCCGGGCCCGCCTCTACCAGGGCTCCCGGGCCGTGCGGCACGCGGCGGCGAACCTGCGGGCGGCCGCCCTCAGCCGGGCCGCGGTCCGGCTGCGCCTGCCGCCGTTCAGCGCCCGGGCCGCCGTCGTGCAGGCAGTGGCCCACAAGACCGGCCGCCGCCCCGAGGACGTCCATTCGCTCCTTGACGGCCCGCCTCCGTCCACGGAGAAGGACCTCGCGCGCTGGGCGCAACAACTTCTCGACCTCGAAAAGGAGATCAACAACTCATGAACCCACAGAGTGGATGGCAGCAGGACGGCACCGGGGCGCACGCGGCGCATCAGGGGGTCGACACCGTGACGGAGCAGGCTCCCGCTGAGCGGCAGGTCGACGACTCCCCCCGCCGCGCGCTCCTCGACGTGCGTGCCGAGGTCGGCAAGGCGGTCGTGGGGCAGGACGCGGCGGTGACCGGGCTGCTCATCGCCCTGCTCGCCAACGGGCACGTGCTCCTCGAGGGTGTGCCCGGGGTCGCCAAGACGCTGCTGATCCGCACCCTGTCGGCGGCGCTCAGCCTCGACACCAAGCGGGTCCAGTTCACCCCGGACCTGATGCCCGGCGACATCACCGGTTCGCTCATCTACGAAGCGCGCACCTCCGAGTTCACCTTCAGGGAGGGCCCGGTCTTCACCAACATCCTGCTCGCCGACGAGATCAACCGGACCCCGCCGAAGACCCAGGCCTCGCTGCTGGAGGCGATGGAGGAGCGCCAGGTCTCGGTGGACGGGGTCTCCCGTGCCCTTCCCGACCCGTTCATCGTGGCGGCCACCCAGAACCCGGTCGAGTACGAGGGCACCTACCCGCTGCCGGAGGCCCAGCTCGACCGCTTCCTGCTCAAGCTCGTCCTGCCGCTGCCCGGACGGGACGACGAGATCGAAGTGATCCGCCGGCACAGCGAGGGCTTCGACCCGCGGAACCTCGGCGGCGCCGGCGTCCGCGCCGTTGCGGGGGCCTCCGACCTCGCCGCGGCGCGCCGCGCGGTCGGCAGGGTGTCGATCTCCCCGGAAGTGATTGCCTACATCGTCGACCTGGTCCGCGCCACCCGCGCGGCGCCGTCGTTCCAGCTGGGCGTCTCCCCGCGCGGGGCGACCGCGCTGCTGACGACGGCGCGGGCCTGGGCGTGGCTGTCCGGACGCAACTTCGTCACCCCGGACGACGTGAAGACCCTCGCCATGCCCGCCCTGCGGCACCGCGTCGCCATGCGGCCGGAGGCCCAGATGGACGGCGTCGGCGTCGATGAGGTCCTCGGCGGGATCCTCGCCGTCGTTCCGGTTCCCCGGTGAACCGCCGCCGCACCGCACCGCTCCGGGCGGCCGGCGGAGGCACCGGAGGGGAGGCCCGCGGTGGCGGTTAGCGGACGCCTGGTGCTGCTGGCCCTGCTCGGCGCGCTGCCCATCGTGCTGTTCCCCGGCGCGCTGCCCGCGCTGATCTGGGCGGGGCTGCTGGCCGCAGGTGTCGCCGTCGACCTGCTGCTTGCCGCTTCTCCCCGCCGGGTCGGAGTGCGCAGGGCCCTGCCCGCCACCGTGCGCCTGGGCGAGGGCTGCGTCGGCACGCTCCTGCTGTCCAACGACACCGGCCGCACGCTCCGGGCGACTGTCCGCGACCCCTGGCAGCCCTCGGCCCGGGCCGCCAACCCCGAACAGCGCCTGCGCGTGGCCGCCGGCCGGGTGCACCGCATGGAGGTGTCGCTGCTGCCGGCCCGCCGGGGGATCCTCACCACGGGCTCGGTCACTCTCCGCAGCCACGGACCGCTTGGCCTCGCCGCGCGCCAGCTGACCCTCCCGGCGCCGGCGGAACTGCGCGTGCTCCCGCCCTTCCTTTCCAAGCGCCACCTTCCCTCGAAGCTGCGCCGGCTCAGGGAGCTCGACGGGCGGGCCGCGGTACAGATCCGGGGCGCCGGGACGGAGTTCGATTCGCTGCGCGACTACGTGCGCGGCGACGACGTGCGCTCCATCGACTGGCGGGCGAGCGCGCGGCGGCGGGACACCGTGGTGCGCACCTGGCGGCCGGAGCGGGACCGCCGCGTGGTGATCGTCCTTGACACCTCGCGGACCTCCGCCGCGCGGATCGCCGACGAACCGCGCCTCGACACCGGCATCGAAGCCGCCCTGCTGCTGGCCGTGCTCGCCCAGCACGGCGGCGACAAGGTGGACTTCCTCGCCTTCGACCGCCGCCTCCGGGCGCGGGTCGACTCCGGGGCAAAGGCGAACCTCCTCAACGCCTTGGTGCGGGCGATGGCGCCCCTGGAACCCGAACTGATCGAGGCGGACTTCTCCCGGATCCCGGCGCAGATCCGCTCGGTCTCCCCCCACCGGTCGCTGGTGGTGCTGCTGACCTCCCTCGACTCCGGCGCCGTCGAGGAAGGCCTACTGCCGGTGCTTCCCGGGCTCACCGCGCAGCACCTGGTGGTAATTGCCTCGGTGCGCGATCCGCGGCTCGAGGAGCTGCGGGCCGTGCGGGGCACGGCCGCCGACGCGTACCGGGCCGCCGCGGCGGAGCGGGCGCTGCTGGACCGGGAGGCGGTCACGGCCCAGCTGAAGCAGCTGGGGGCCGAGGTGGTCGATGAGCATCCGCTGGAGCTTCCGCCCCGGCTCGCCGACACCTACATCCGGCTCAAGGCGGCGGGCCGGCTGTGAATGCCGCGGCCGCTGCCGGCAGTTCCCGCAGGCGGGGCACCGCCCGCGGACCAGAGAGCAAGCAGGGAGGAACATCGCGGTGAAATCGATCTATCAGGAGGTTCTGGGCCGGGACTTTGACCGGCTCCAGCCGGAACTGCGCGAGTACTTCGGGCTTCACGCCGGCAGCGGAAAGTCCGGGGTGGGAACCGGCCGGTTCGACGTCGCCGGCTGCCCGGCCCGGTTCGCCCGGCCGGCGTTCCGGCTCACGGCCCTCGACAACGCCTTCTTCCCCGAATACGAGACGTCGGTGCCGTTCACGATCGCCAACTATCCCCATATCGACCCGTTCGGCCGGCCGGCGCTCACCGCACGGCGCGAGATCCGGTTCAGCACGGCGGTCCGGGTGTTCGAGGACACCACCTCGCTTCAGGACGGGCGGCTGACCGACTACCTGGGCTCGCGGCGGCGCATGGCGACTGCGCTGACCTGCTCGGTCACGGACGCCGGGCACATGCGCATGGTGTCAACCGCAACGCGCGTCTTCGCGGGGATCCGGATCGCCCTGCCCGACGCCGTCGGCGCCAGCGCCACCATGGAGCAGTGGTGGGACGGCCAGCGCTTCCGCATCACGACCCGGGTGGTGCACCGCCAGCTCGGCACGCTGCTCGTGTACGCCGGCGGTTTCGACTATGAGCTGCAGGCGTTCGACGGCGTGCTCCCCGGGCCGGCCCAGCCGCGGCGGTGGGAGGAGCGGACCTAGGCCTCCGCGGCGAGCTGGGTCAGGGCCTCAGCGGCGCCGCCCAGCCGCGTCAGGCTCTGCCGGGCGGCGGCGGGGGTGAGCCCGGCCAGCCCCTCCAGGGACGTCACTGTCAGGGCGCCCAGCGCCACGTCCGGGAGGCCGACCCGGCGCCACGGATCAACGACGGCGGCCACGAGGGCCGAGACCTGCGGCACCGTGGCGCCCGGGACCAGGACTCCGGCCCACAGGCGGCGCCCCGATTCCACGGCCTCGGCCAGCCGCTCCCACTGGGCGTCAGTTACTGCAGCAAAGGGCAGCCCGAGCGTGTCGGCGGGGCTTGAGAGGGCGGCGTCGAGCACGTCGTCGCCGCCGGGCACGCGGAGCACCAGCCGGTCCGCGCCGGCGGCGCGGACGGCCCGGTGCAGGCCCGCCCAGGCGTCGGTGGCCTCCTGGCGCGGCACAGCGCGCAGCGTCCGGTAGCCGCTGGCGGTCGGGATCCGGCCGGCGAGCACGGCGTCGGCCTCGGGCTCATCGAGCTGCACCTCGACGACGGCGCCGCGGGCCACCGCCGCGGTCCGCCGGACCAGGTCGGCGGCCCCCGCCGCCAGTGAAGCGTAGATCTCCCGGCGGGCGCCGGGGTCGAGCAGGGCCCGTTCCCCGGAGTGGAGGTGGACGTTGGACGCCACCGAGAGGGGGCCGCGCAGGTGCACCTTCACCTGTGCGGCGGGTGCCTCCTCGGCTCCGGCGATATCGCCAAGCGCATTGAGGTCCGACGACAGCGCGGACTCCGCCCTGCGCTGGTCCTTTCCCGGGCGGGCCACGAGGCGCCAGCCGTGGGGCTGAAGGTCGAAAGGGAGCTCAACGAGCATCCCGAGGGTGCGGCCGACGGCGTCGCTGCCGGGCCCGCGCTGCGGCAGGGCGGCAAGGAACGGCAGGTGCGGGCCGCCGAGTTCGCCGCGCACCGCACGGTGCGCCTCCAGCGGGTCGGTGCCGGGCCAGTCGCCGGGGGCCGTCGCGGCGGCCTGCACCGCCCCGGTGCCGGCCGGGCCGGCGGGGGTTCCGGTCGCGGGCGCGGCGGAGGGGTCAGGCGCCACCGGTGCCCTCCGGTGCGCGTCCGGACGCTTCCCCGTTGCGGGTCTCCGAAATTGCCTGGTGGTGGCGGATCACCTCGGAGATGATGAAGTTGAGGAACTTCTCGGCGAAGGCCGGGTCGAGGTGCGCCTCGGCAGCCAGGGCGCGCAGGCGCGCGATCTGGGCCGCCTCGCGGGCCGGGTCGCCTGCGGGGAGCCGGTGCTCGGCCTTGAGGTGGCCCACCCGCTGGGTGGCCTTGAAGCGTTCAGCCAGCAGGTACACGAGCGTCGCGTCGATATTGTCGATGCTGCTGCGCACCGACAGGAGTTCGGCCATCACCTCGGGCTTCACGGATCCCGCGAGGGAACTCGCCTCGGGGTCGAAACCACGTGTCTCTTCGCTCATGGATCCAGTCAATCAGACTTCCGGGGGCACCCTTAACTGTGTCTGCCCTGCGGCGGGAGGCTCAACCGGCGGCGCCGGCCGGCTCGGGGCGGAGGGCGGACCGGGCCGAATCGATGGTCGCCTGGCCCAGCACGCGGCTGCCCTGGTACAGCACGACGGTCTGCCCGGGGGCCACCCCGCGCATCGGTTCGACCAGGCGCACGACCAGTTCGGGGCGTCCGTCGGCACCGGCTTCGACGCGGGCGCGGGCGTCGACGGGGTCGCCGTGCGCGCGCACCTGGGCCATGCAGTCGAACTCCTCACCGGTGTCGACCTCGGCGATGGGCCTGCCGGCCCAGGAGACCTTGATGCCGCGCATCTGGTCGATGGCGAGCATCTGCTCCGGACCGACCACCACGGTGTTTTCCTTGGGCCGGATCTCCAGGACGAAGCGCGGCTTGCCGTCGGGCGCGGGCCGGCCCAGCTTCAGGCCCTTGCGCTGGCCCACGGTGAACGCGTTGGCGCCGGGGTGGGTGCCGAGCTTCGTTCCGTCGACGTCGAGGATGTCGCCCTCGGTGAGGTCGATGCGTTCCTCGAGCCAGCCGCGGGTGTCGCCGTCGGGGATGAAGCAGATGTCGTGGCTGTCCGGCTTGTTGGCCACCGACAGTCCGCGGCGCTCGGCTTCGGCGCGCACCTCGGCCTTCGACGGGGTCTCCGCGAGGGGAAACATCGAGTGCTTGAGCTGCTCGTGGGTCAGCACGCCCAGCACGTAGGACTGGTCCTTCGCCCAGTCCGCGGCGCGGTGGAGTTCCCGGTTGCCGTCGGCGTCTTCAATGACCTTGGCGTAGTGCCCGGTGCAGACGGCGTCGAAGCCCAGCGCCAAGGCCTTTTCGAGCAGGGCGGCGAACTTGATCCGCTCGTTGCAGCGCATGCAGGGGTTGGGGGTGCGCCCGGCGGCGTACTCGGCGATGAAGTCGTCGACCACGTCCTCCTTGAAGCGCTCCGAGAAGTCCCAGACGTAGTAGGGGATGCCGAGGATGTCACAGGCGCGCCAGGCGTCCCGGGAGTCCTCGATGGTGCAGCAGCCCCGGCTGCCGGTGCGCAGGGTCCCGGGCATCCGGGACAGCGCAAGGTGCACCCCGACGACGTCGTGCCCCGCCTCCACGGCGCGGGCCGCGGCGACGGCCGAATCGACCCCGCCGCTCATAGCTGCAAGTACCTTCATAGGGAAAAACCTGTTCCTGCCGTTTGGATTGATGATGCATGCCCGGCCATTCCCGCCTTGCGCGCACGGGCGTAGGCGTCGGGGAGGGCCGCGAGAAGGGCGTCGACATCCTCCGCGGTGGAGGTGTGGCCCAGGGTGAAGCGTTGGGCGCCACGGGCTTCGTCCTCGCTCAGCCCCATCGCCAGAAGGACATGGGAGGGCCGGGGCACCCCCGCGGTGCAGGCCGCACCGGTTGAGGATTCGATCCCGGCCAGGTCGAGCAGGAACAGCAGCGAGTCCCCCTCGCAGCCGGGGAAGGTGAAGTGGGCGTTTCCGGGCAGCCGCGCTCCGGCGGGCGCCGGGTGCGCGACGCCGCGCAGGACGGACTCGGGCACCGCCCGCCGGACGCCCTCGATCAGGCGGTCCCGCAGGGCGGAGAGCCGCGCCGTTTCCTCGGCCAGATGTCCCACCGCCGCGTCGGCGGCGGCGGCGAACGCCGCGATCCCCGGCGCGTCGAGGGTGCCCGAGCGGATATCGCGCTCCTGGCCTCCTCCGTGCTGGACCGGGGTGAGTTTCACCGACCGGCCCACGAACAGCGCGCCCACCCCCACCGGCCCGCCGATCTTGTGGGCGCTGACGGCCATGGTGGCCAGCCCGGAGCCGGCGAAGGAGACCGGAAGGGAGCCGAACGCCTGGACGGCGTCGGAGTGCACCGGCACCGCATGGGCCGCGGCCAGGGCGGTGATCTCGGCGATGGGCTGGACGGTGCCCACCTCGTTGTTGGCCCACATCACCGCGACCAAGGCCGTGGCGTCGGCGTGGGCCTCGAGTTCGGTGCGCAGCGCCTCGACCGAGACGACGCCGGCGCCGTCGACGGGCAGCCACGTCACCTGCGCCCCCTCATGCCGCTCAAGCCATTCGATGGTGTCCTGCACCGCGTGGTGCTCGACGGGCGAGGCGATGATGCGGGTGCGGCGGGGGTCCTCGGCCGTGCGGGCCCAGTAGAGGCCCTTGACGGCCAGGTTGTCCGCTTCGGTTCCGCCCGAGGTGAAGATCACTTCGGAGGGGTGGGCGCCGGCAGCGCGGGCGAGGCTTTCGCGGGCGTCCTCCACGCCCCGGCGGGCGCGCCGGCCGGAGCCGTGCAGCGACGAGGGGTTGCCGCTGCGGCTGAGTTCGAAGGTCAATGCGGCGAGCGCTGGCGCCGATAGAGGCGTAGTCGCCGCGTGATCGAGGTACACGGGCATACATCGATTCTAGCGGCGGAGCCGGTATCCGCCGATTCGACGGCGGGGCGCCGGGCACCGGTCCGGCCTTGCTCCGGTGCGGCGGACGGCGGGCACGGCCCCGCCCGGGCGGCAGGCGGGTCTGGTAGAAATAGCTCGTGGACGAAACAGCTGTGGCCCCGGAGCCACCGGGCATCTTCGTGCCGGCCTTCCGGCACCCCGTCCACGCCTTCGGGTCCCGGATCCTGGATTTCGACCGGCAGGTGGCCCTGATGGCCATCGTCAACCGGACCCCCGATTCGTTCTACGACTCGGGCCGGACCTTCGCCCTGGAGGCCGCAACGAAGGCCTCCCTGGCCGCCGTGGCCGAAGGAGCCGACTGGATCGACATCGGCGGTGCGCCCTTTGCGCCCGGAGAACCGATCCCGGAGGCCGAGGAGGCCGAACGCATCGTTCCCGTGATCGCTGCAGTGCGCGCGGCGGGCGACGTCATCATCTCCGCCGACACCTTCCACCCCTCGGTGGCGGCCGCGGCCCTGGCGGCGGGCGCCAACGTCGTCAACGACACGACGGGACTGCGGAACCCGGACCTCGCCGCGGTGGTGGCGGACGCGGGCGCCCACCTGATCATCACGCACAGCCTCGCCGAGCCGCGCACCGCGTACCCCCGGCCCCGCTACGACGACGTGGCCCGGGAGGTCGCCGACTTCCTGCTGCGCCGGGTCGACCTCGCGGTCTCCCTGGGCGTCCCCGAGGAGCGCATCCTGCTCGACCCCGGGCATGACCTCAACAAGAACACCCTGCACTCGCTGGAAATCACCCGGCGCTTCGCCGAGATCGCCGGGCTCGGCTTTCCGACCTTGGCCGCCGTCTCGAACAAGGACTTCATCGGCGAGACCCTCGACCTCCCCAAGGAGTCACGGACCGAGGGCTCCCTGGCGGCGGCGGTGATCTGCATCCTCGGCGGGGCGAGGATCGTGAGGATGCACAATGTCGCCGCGGCCCATTCGGTCCTGCGCCTGACCGAGGCCGTCCTGGGCTTCCGGCCTCCCGCCTACCTCCGGCACAACATGGGCGAACGGAACGGCTCCGACGGGCGATGATCACCTCCCTGCTCCCCGGCGCGCCCGGTCCGCTCACCGAGGCGGACCTGCTGGCCGAATACGCGTATCCGCCCTCTCCGGGCCCCTTCGTTCGGTTCAACTTCATCGCGTCGGCCGACGGTGCCGCGTCCGTCGCCGGCCGCTCCGGCGGGCTGGGCAACGACGGGGACCGGCTGATCTTCGCCCTGCTGCGGCGGCTCGCCGACGTGATTCTCGTGGGCGCCGGCACCGTCCGCGCCGAGGGCTACGAAGGCGAGCTCATCGATCCGCACGCCCAGGCCGCGCGCCGCGCGTCGGGCCGGGCGGGCCATCCCGCCGTCGCCCTCATCTCCGGCTCGCTCGATCTCGACCCTGCCTCGGGCTTCCTCGCCGCGCCGCCGGTGCGTCCCCTGATCTTCACCACCACCGCTGCCGACCCCGGCCGGCGCCGTGCCCTTGAGCGGGTTGCCGACGTCGTCGACTGCGGTGACGCGGCGGTGGACCCTGCGCAGGTGGTGCGGCACCTGGCCGGGCGCGGGTTGGGGCGCGTGCTGTGCGAGGGCGGACCCGCCGTCCTGGCCTCCTTCACGGCGGCCGGCCTTGTCGACGAGCTGTGCCTTTCGCTGAGCCCGCTCCTCGTCGGCGGGGAGGGGCCGCGCATCTCCAACGGCACGGGCCCGCAGCAGCCGGCGCCGCTGCGGCTCGTGTCGCTGCTGCATGAGGAATCGGCGCTCTATGCGCGGTACGTTCGACGCTGAGGTTCCCTCCGGTGCCCGCGCGGCACCGCGGGCAGCACCGGCCGGGGCCCCGCCCGGCCCGGGTGTACGAAGTTCCGAAGTTTCCCCAATGAAAGGCGTGCGATGCCCGAGCGGTCGGACCCGTCCTACTACGACATCCTGGGCATAGCTCCGGGTGCCACGCCCAAGCAGGTCAAGGACGCCTACCGCCGTGCCGCGCGGAAGGCCCACCCCGACCTTGGGGGCAGCGAAGAACTGTTCCATTCGGTGGCCGTCGCCTACGAGACCCTCTCCGATCCGGCGCGGCGCGAACAGTACGACAAGCGCGGGCGGTTCGGCGGACGGCGCGACGAGGCCTCCAGGTCCCGCACCTTCGGCGCAGGCACGCGCCCGGCCGGCAGTTCCGGAGCCAGGGACGACGGCGTCTTCTCCCACCCGCCGGTGTACCTCCCCCCGTTCTCCCCGGATCAGCCCCCCGTGCTGCCCCTGGTGCTCGCCGGCCGGCAGTCGCACGGCGCCGCGCGCCAGCCCGGGCTGATCGCACGGCTCGGGGCGGAGGCGCGGTCCCGGCTTGACGGGGAGCTGCGCACCGCGGCCCTGGTGGAGGCAACCGTGCTTGAGGGATACCCGGCGGCACGGCTCGTCAACGGCCTCGTGTTCCCCAACCGGGCCCGGACGGCCGCCGGCCACGTCGTGCTCGCCGGGTACCGGATCGCCGTGATCGATTCGTTCACCGCATCGCCCGGGAACTTCAGCTGGGACGGGCGTTCCCTGCGCCACCAGGGGCGCCCGGTGCCGCTGCGCATGCCGGCGACGGTGCGGGAGGTCCAGGAGCTCTTCCCCGAATGCAACGTCACCGGGTGGGTGCTGATCCACGGGGCCCGCAACAACCCGTTCGACCCCGTCATCGACACCCCGCCGGGGTTCGACCGCTCGGCGCCCGCACTGGTGCAGGTGGTCAACGCCGGGACCGCGGCCCGCACGCTCAAGGCGTTCCTGGCCGCCGGACCCCAGCCCAATACGGTTCAGCTTCCGGTGCTGGGGCGGCTGCTTTCGGCGGCCGGGAGCTAGGATGGAGCGGTGTTCCGTATCCTCTTCCACTCCCCCGAAATTCCGGGCAACACCGGCAACGCGATCCGCCTTGCGGCGGTAGCCGGAGCCGAACTCCATCTGGTGGAGCCCCTCGGATTCAGCCTCGAGGATTCGAAGCTGCGCCGGGCAGGCCTGGACTACCACGACCTGGCGGTCCTGCGCGTCCATGCAGACCTCGAATCCGCCTGGCGGGCGCTCGCCCCCGAAAGGGTCTACGCGTTCACCGCCGAGGGGGACGTTTCGTACACCGACATCAGCTACCGGCCCTCGGATGTGCTCCTGTTCGGCCCGGAATCGGTGGGCCTGCCCGAGGAGGTCAAGCAGGACCCCCACGTCACCGCGAGGGTCCGCCTGCCGATGCTCCCCTCGCGGCGCTCGCTCAACCTGGCCAATACCGCCTCGATCGCCCTCTACGAGGCCTGGCGCCAGCATGGCTTCGCCGGCGCCGACCGCTGACCCACCCTAGGAGCCCGCAGATGACCCCACGCCACGCCTCAGCCCTCCCGGACCAGGGGGCCGAGGACTTCGAACTGCTGGCTCCCGCCCTGTGGAACCCGATCGCCAACGCGGTGGTCTCCGCCGCCGACGTGCATCTCGGTGAGCAGGTGCTCGACGCCTGGGCCGGCACCGGCGCCGGCACGATCCCCGCGGCCCAGCTCTGCGGCCCGGACGGGACCGTCGACGCCGTCGACCCGTCGGCGGCAATGCTCGATCTGGCACGGGCCAAGGCCGAGGCGCTGAACCTCGAGAACATCCGTTTCAGCGTCGGTGACCCCGCACACTGGACCGCCGGTCCCTACGACGCCGTCCTCTGCTGCTATGGGCTCTTCCTCGTCCCGGATATGGCCGCGACGACCACCCGGATGGCTTCCCTCCTGCGTCCCGGCGGGCGCCTTGCCCTGAGCACATGGAACGAGGGTGCCCTCGAGGGGTTCGAGGCGATCCTCCTCGAGGCCTGTGCCGCAGAGCGTGCCCCCGCGCTTCCCCAGGCCCGCCCGGACTTCACCGCCAACTGGGAGAAGCTGGCGTCCGAGGAGAAGCTGGTGGACTGGCTGGCCGCCCACGGATTCGGGGAGGCGGAGGTCCAGGCGGTGTCGCTGTCGGTTCCCCTCGAACCCGGTATGGCTTGGTCACTGGTGCTCGGCAGCGGCTACCGCACGGTGCTCCCCGAAGCACCGGACCTGCGCGGGCGGATCCGCGACCGGTTCGCCACTCTGCTTGGCGAGGACTTCGTGCTGAACGCCGATTCCCTCGTTGCCACCGCCCGCGTCGGGGAACCCCAGCAGCCCTCGGCCTGACGCGCCCACCCGACCCGCCGATCGCGCCGGGCCGGAACCCCGGCTCGGCCCATCCGGAACCGGCTCGGCTCCGAATCCCTTGCATGTACGCTCCGGGCCGCAGTGGACGGCGGCCCGGAGCGCCACCCGCGCCGACGGCGCGGGCAGCTGACAGGGTTTCCGGAGCACATTAAGGGCGGTGAAGTGGGTGAATCGGGTCTCGGAACGGTTGCACGCGGCTCTCCTCCCCTCTTCAGGGGATGTTCGGCACCGGCCGGTTGGCACTCTATGCTTGGACCCTATGGACACGCCACGAGTAAGCCGGGCCACAGCCGGGAGAAGCCCAGCGGGTGGGCTGGCCAATGATGCTGCCGCCGGCACCGCCGGCGAGCCCACGCTGACCGACCTCCTGCTGCGGATCGCCCGGCAGGACCAGGAGGCGTTTGCCGCGTTCTACGCCCAGACCTCCAGGCGTGTCTACGGGCTGGCCCGGCGGGTCCTGATCGACCCGGAACTGAGCGAAGACGCAACTCAGGAGGTCTACCTCCAGGTCTGGAACAGCGCCGGCCGATTCGATCCGGCCGCCGGCAGTCCGATGGCCTGGTTGATGACTCTGGCCCACCGGCGGGCCGTCGATAAAGTCCGGTCCGAGCAGAGCTCGACCGACCGGGAAGCACGGTATGGCGCTGCCACCCAGACCATCGACCACGACGACGTCGTTGACACCGTGACCCAGCGGCTCGAGGCCGAGACCGTGGTGAAGTGCCTCGACACCCTCACAGACACCCAACAGGAATCTGTCAGGCTCGCCTACTACGGTGGACTGACCTACCGCGAAGTCGCAGAGAAGCTCGGGGTTGCGGTACCCACCATCAAGTCGAGAATCCGGGACGGCTTGCTGCGCCTCAAGGCATGCCTGGGGGTGAGTTGATTGCAGGACAAGGACATGAACAGACAATTCGCAGAAGACCTTCAGCAGGACCTCCAGCGCGGTCACGTGCTTGAGTGGGCCGAGATGTATGCCCTGGACGCCGTGACCGACGACGAGCGCGCCGCGATCGAGGAGTTCCTGACCCACGATGACGGCCTCCGGCAGGCCTTCAACGATAGGGTCCGCTCGAACCGCGAGACGATCACCACGGCCTATGCCATCCAGGAGGAGGAGCCTCCGGCCGGACTGCTCGAGAAGATCCTGAGCCAGATTCCAGCCTCCGCACCTGCCGGCACCGACGGCGCAGGCGGCGGCACTGAAGCACCGGCAGGGGATCCGGCCGGCGCCGCTGCTGCCGGACCGGCCGCCACCGCTGCGGGCGGCGCGTCCGCGGCCGGCGACGAACTCGCCCGCAGGCGTCGGACCAAGGGGATGTGGGCCTCCCCCGCCACCCGCTGGCTGACCGCCGCGGCTGCGGCGGTGCTGGTCGCTGCGGGCGGTGTCACCGTAGCGCAGAACCTCGGGCAGACCTCCATTGAGCAGGAGGTCCTCCAGGCCTCCGACGTCGTCACCGGCTCCTACGTGATTCCCGCCGGCGGCACGGCGGGCCTGGCCCTGTCCGAGGAGGAGGACGCCGCGGTGGTGACGCTGAAGGGCGTCCCGGCCCCGCCCGAAGGCTCCGTGTACCAGATGTGGCGGCTGCCCGCGGACGGGTCGGCGCCCGTCTCGGTCAGCACGATGGACGCCGAGGACGTCGCCGGCACAAAGGTGACCGAGGTGGAGGGGATCAGTTCCTTCAGGGGCATCGCCATCACCGTCGAGCCCGACGGCGGGTCGCCGGTTCCCACCACGCCCGTCATCGCGGAGATCCCCTTCCGCACCTGAGCGGCGGGCCGGGGCGGCGGCCCTTGACGGAGCACGCACCTGACAGACCACGTACCCGACAGACCACGCACCTGACAGAGCAGACAGAGGGGCCCGGTGGACACCGGGTCCCTCCGCTTGTGCTGTTGGCTTGTCCTGTTTGCCTGCGCTGTCTTGCCTGCGCTGTTTTGCTTCTGCCGTTCTGTCTGTGCCGTTTTGCCCCTGTGTCGGGCTAGAAGCCGGCGATGGTCTGCTCGGTGTTCACGCCCACGACGTGGAACCCCTCGGCGCTGCGCCCGCCGGGCAGTCCCCCACGGACGGCGTTGCCGAGGAGCATGCTGCGCACCGCGGCGTCCATCTTCTCGACATCGGGGTGCTGGCTGGTGTGGGTGCGGATGGCCTCGAGTTTCACATCCTCGAAGCCGGTGATGTCAACGAAGTGGTTCTCCCTCTCCTCGGGCCCGCCGTAGAACCACAGCCAGGGCACCCGGTAGGCCTCAAGGCCTGCTGCCGCCAGCTCGGGGAAGGCGAACGGGTTCTCCACCGCAGGGTACACCGCCCGCGTGACGGCCTCTCCGCAGGCGAGGTGGTCGGGGTGGCTCTTCTGCAGCCGGTCCCAGTTCCGTTCCGGGTGGGAGGAGACAACGATATCGGGGCGCACCTCCCGGATGCGGGCCACGATGCCGCGGATCACCGACTCGGTGGGGCTCAGGTAGCCGTCCCGTTCACCGAGGAAGCTGACGTCCTCGACGCCGACGATGCGCGCCGCCCGGCGCTGTTCCTCATGGCGGGTTTCGACAATGGTGTTCCGGTGCTCCTCGGAGAAGCCTCCGGCGTCGCCGTCGGTCAGGATGCAGTAGCTCACCTGGATCCCGGCTGCGGTCCAGGCGGCCACGGTTCCGGCAGCACCGAAGTCGAGGTCGTCGGGGTGGGCAGCGAAGCACAGGACGCGGCGGATGGTGTTGCGCGCGGGTTCCACCTCAGGCCCTGCGCTTCCGGATCTCCTCGGCCGCCTGCGGCAGGACGGTGAACAGGTCGCCCACCACGCCGAAGTCGGCGATCTCGAAGACGGGTGAATCGGGATCCTTATTGATCGCCACGATTACCTGGGAGGTCTGCATCCCGGCCTTCTGCTGCACGGCCCCGGAGATGCCGGCCGAGATGTATAGCTGGGGGGACACCGTCTTGCCGGTCTGGCCGATCTGCGCCGAGTGCTCGATCCACCCGGCGTCGGTCGCCGCGCGGGAGGCCCCGACGGCACCGCCGAGGAGGTCGGCGAGTTCCTCGAGCGGGGCGAAGTTGCCGTCCACGCCGCGTCCTCCGGCGACGATGACGCGGGCCTCCGCGAGGTCCGGACGGCCGGTGGCGGGCTTGTCGACCCGGCCGGTGATGACCGCGGCGGCGGCCGGGGCCGGCACCTCGACCCGGACGGTTTCCGGCGTGGCCGGCTGCCCGGCGTCGGCGGCTTCGATGCTGTTGGGCTTCACCGCGAGGATCGGGATGCCGGTGGTGACCCGGCACTGTGAGGTGTAGGACCCGGCGAAGACGGATTTCGTCGCGGTCAGGTCATCGGCCACCGCGACAACATCGGTGATGACGCCCGATTCCAGCCGGACTCCTGCGCGGGCGGCGATTTCCTTCGCCTCGTAGGCATTGCCGAGCAGCACCACCGACGCACCGGAGGCCCGCACCGCCTCGGCGAGGAAGGCGGCCTTGCCCGCGACGAGGGACTTCCCCACCGACGGATCGGCGGGAAGGTAGCAGGTGGACACCCCGTAGGAGCCCAGTCCGTCAAGCAGGGGGTCGCCGGCGTCGCCGGCCACCGCCGCGACGGGATCGCCGAGGGTCCCTGCCAGGGTGAGCAGTTCCCGGTCATTCTTGGCGAGCACCGCGCCGGGGTCGTGGAGGAAGACAAGTACCGTAGGCATGCTGCGGTCTCCTTTTCGAAGGAAGTGGTGGGCGGCGGGCTAGAGGAGCTTTTGTCCCGCGAGGAAGTCGACGAGCCGCAGGCCCGCGTCGCCTTCGTCCGTGATCACAATGCCCTGGCTGCGCGGAGGCCGCGGTTCGGCGGCCTCGACGGCCGTCCAGGAGCCGGCGAACCCGACCTCGTCGGCGGCCAGCCCGATGTCGGAGAGGGACAGCGTGCGCAGCGGCTTCTTCTTCGCCGCCATGATGCCCTTGAAGTTGGGGTAGCGCGGCTCATTGATCTGGTCGGTGACCGACACCAGAGCGGGCAGCGCACAGGCGATGGTCTCTGAGTAGGCATCACCGTCGCGGCGGGCCGTGAGCGTCCACCCCGCTTCCGCGGCCTCAAGCTCGAGGGCCGCGGCGAACGTCACCTGGGGCAGGTCGAGACGTTCGGCCAGCTGGGCCGGAACCAGGGAGGTCTCCCCGTCCGTCGAAGCCATCCCGGTGAGGACCAGGTCGAAGGGGCCGAGGTGGGAGAGCAAGGCGGCGAGCGCGCGGGACGTCGCGGAGGCGTCCGATCCGGCCAGAGCGTCGTCGGTGAGGTGGACCCCCTCAGCCGCGCCCATCTGCAGGGCCTTCTTCACGGCGCTGACGGCCGGACCCGGGCCCATCGTGACCGCCGTGACCCGGTGCCCGGCCGCGTCCCCGCCGTGCTGCTCCACGAGCTGTAGGGCCGCTTCGAGGGCGTACTCGTCGAGTTCGGAGAGGATGCTCTCGGAGCGTTCGGTGGTGTTGCGGGGGCCGTTGAGGTGGCGGTCGAACTGGGCGTCGGGCACGTGCTTGACCAGTACGGCGATATTCAGTCCCGGAGTCGGGGCCTCGTCCATGAGAAACCTTCCTAAGGTGGCAGTCTGTCCCGCGCTCTAGCTAACCATAAAGTTGTCCGGGCCTTCTCCGCCGGGGCGCCCCCGCGGGGCGCCCCGGGAATCAGGCGGCGGGCGCCTCGGCGAGGGTCACGTCGATGGTGACCGTGTCTCCGCCGCGCCGCACCTCGACGGGGACGGTCTCCCCGACCGGCTGCATTCGTACCGCTGCGGTGAGCGACTGGGGGTCCCCGATGGGTGAATCCCCCACCTTGGTGATGATGTCGCCCTCGCGGATCTCGGCGTCGTCGGCCGGTGACCCGGCTTCCACCCCGGCCACCTGGGCGCCGACGGAGAAGGTGGAGCCGGAGGAGGCGTTCTCCCCGGCCGCAGGCTCAACGGTCACGCCGAGGAACCCGTGGGTGGCCTTGCCGTTCTCGATGATGTCGTTGGCCACCCGCTCGGCGTAGGAGATCGGGATGGAGAAGCCGACGCCGATGTTCCCGGCGCTTTCATCGCTTCCGCTTGAGGCGATGGCGACGTTGACGCCGATCACCCGCCCCTGCGCATCGACGAGGGCGCCGCCGGAGTTGCCCTGGTTGATGGCGGCGTCGGTCTGGATGACGTTCAGGTAGATGGAGCCCTGGGACTGCGGCTGCGGCTCCTGCGACCCGTCGGGCGGCAGGAAGTTGAAGCCGTCGCCCTCCTGCTGCTCGGGGGCATCCGACTGCTCCTCCGGTACCGCCGAGGACGCCACGCTGATGGTGCGGTTGAGCGTCGAGATGATGCCGTCGGTGACCGTGCCGCTCAGGCCCAGGGGGGCACCGATGGCGATGGCGGTGTCGCCAACGTTCAGCTCCTCCGAGTTTCCGAGCGCGGCGGGCGTCAGGTCGGGTGCATCAATCTTGATGACGGCGAGGTCGGATAGCGGGTCGGTTCCGACGATGTCGGCCCGGAAGACCCGGCCGTCGTTGGTCTTGACCTCGACGGCGGCGTCGGCGACCTGCCCTCCGAGGGTGACAACGTGGGTGTTCGTGAGGATGTGCCCTTCCTCGTCGAGGATGATCCCCGAACCCGATCCGCCCGAACCGTTTCCGCTGACGGCGATGGTGACGACGCTGGGCGATGCCTTCACGGCGGCGGCGGTGATCTCGTTAACGCTGTCGGAGTTATTGACGATCACGGACTCGCTGCGTCCGCCGCCCGAGCCTGAGCCGGCGGTGCCCCCGCCGTCGAACAGCCCGTCGGCCCCTGCCGCGATGGCGCCGCCGAGCAGGCCGGCCGCGAGGACACCGGCGAGGAAGGCGGGAACGCCGATGCGCTTCTTCTCCCGGACCCGTACGGACGCGTGCTGTCCGGAGGACTGGAGCCACGGCTGGGACGGGGGCTGGGCGGGAGGCACCGGCTGGCCGAACGTTCCCTGCCGGAAAGAGTTCTGCCCGTAGGAGTTCTGCCCGTAGGAGTTCTGTCCGTAGGAGCTCTGTCCATGGGAGCTCTGTCCCTGAGACCCCTGGGGGGAAGCCTCGGAGGTACCCTGGCGGTAGGGTGCCTGCCCGCCGGTGGGGAGGGCCGCCGTATCGCCGCCGGTGCGGTCCTCGGGGGCACGACCGGAGTCGGCGACCTGCGCCTGCTCTGCCGTTGGAGGGTTTGCCGGTCGGGGCGGGATCGGGCGGTCAGGACCGGCAGGTCCCCCAAACTGGTCAGCCATTCGAATTCCTTTCATCGCGGTTGTCTCCACTATGGCAACGAAGACTGAACCTTGAGGGAGCATTTGCTGGAGGTCTGCTGGGAAGCAGCCGGAAAGCGTAGGGTCCCACTGCCCATTATTCCCCCTGCGGGCTGGTGCTTCATCTCCGCGGCCGGGCGGAGGCCCGGGCCTTCACCCCGGAAGCGGGATGGCTTCGTGAAGTTTCGCTTGGGGCTTAGGTCCGGGCCCGCCGTGCCGGTGGACGGCCCCAACCGCCGGCCATAGAATCAAAATTCAGGGAGCCCCGGCGTCCGTCGCCTTTCTTCCCGACGGGCGTGGCCGGGGAACATGCTGAAGGGTACTGAATGCAACGGATGACCAGGCGGACCGGCGCCGCCGCGGGACTCAGCGCCCTGATCGCGCTGACACTGGCGCCGGGTGCGGCCTACGCGGCCGACCCTATCGATATCCCGGACGGGGAGACGGTGGTCGACCAGACCGGAGTCCTCACCCCGGCCGACGTCAGCGACGTCGAGGCCGCCATCACCGACCTCCAGAACGAATACGGGTACACCGTCCAGATCGTCTATGTGGACACCTTTACGAGTCCCTCGGACCCGCTTACCTGGGCGAGGGAAACTGCCATAGCCAGCAATCTTAACGCGGACGACGCCCTGCTGGCGGTCGCGGTCGACTCCGGGCAGGCCCGATTCGTCGCGGGCAACGGCACTGAGGTCACACAGAACACCAATGACATCTTTGCCCGGCAGATCGACCCGCAGCTTGACGGCGGAAACTACGCCCAGGCGGCCCTTGCGGCCGTCGACGGCACGGAGGCGGTTCTTGCCGACCCGGGCGCCGGCGGAGCGGCGGGCGACGGCGGCGGGGGCGGTGCGGGATTCCTCATCGGGCTCGTAGCACTCGCGGGCGCCGGCAGCTATTTCTTCATGCGTTCGCGCCGGCGCCGGCAGGCCGCGCCCAAGGAGATCACCTACGGGCCGGGGCAGGCACCCGACGGCGCCGTCGTCGACCCGCTGGCCTCCCTCAGCGTCGAGGACCTGCGCAAGCGGGCGGGAAGCCTGCTCGTCGCCGCCGACGACGCGATCAAGTCGAGCGAGCAGGAGCTCGGTTTCGCCGAGGCGTCCTACGGCGAGGCCGCGGTCAAGCCCTTCGCCGCCGACATCGCCGCCGCCAGGGTGCACATGAGCGAGTCGTTCAAGCTGCAGCAGCAGCTCGATGACCACATCCCCGACACTGAGGGGCAGCAGCGCGCCTGGCTGGGAGACATCATCCGCCGCTGCGAGGCGGTCAATGAGTCCCTGCAGGCGCACAAGGCCGACTTCGACTCGCTGCGCGAGCTCGAGCGGAACGCCCCGCAGGCCCTCGACGCCGCACGGAACGCCGCCAATGCGGCCGGCACCCGGTTCGTCGCCGCTGAGGAGCGCCTGACCGCCCTGCGGCGCCGGTACGCCGGCACGGCCACCTCCCAGGTGCAGGACAACGTCGATCAGGCCCGCGAGCGCCTCGCATTCGTTGAAAGTGCCGCCACCGAGGCCCGGACCCGGATGGACGCCGGTGAAACCGGACCCGCCGTCGTCGCCGTGCGCGCCGCTGAAGAGTCAGTCAGCCAGGCCAACCTGCTGCTCGACGCCATCGACAAGCGGGCCGCCGAACTGGAGGCGGCTCAGGAGGAGCTCGACCGGGCCGTCGCCGACACCGTGCAGGACCTCGCGCAGGCGACCGCCATGGTCCGCACCGGACGCCACGACGACCTCGTCGGGCCGGTCGCGGCGGCGGAATCGGCGCTCCAGACGGTGCGCTCACAGCGCCAGGCCGGTCCCATCGACCCCATTGCACTGCTCGAACGCGTCGAGGGCGCGCACCGCCAGCTCGACGCGGCGATCGGTGGAGTGCGCGACCAGAGCGAGCAGGCGCGGCGGGCCCGCGAATCCCTGCAGCACACCCTCCTGGCCGCTCACTCGCGCATCTCGGGGACCGAGGACTACATCCGGGCACGCCGCGGCGGCGTCGGCAGCGAGGCCCGCACCCGGCTCGCCGAAGCCGGCCGCAACCTCGACTACGCCGTTAGCATCCAGGACTCCGACCCCGTCACCGCCCTGTCCCATGCCGAGCAGGCCGTGATGCTCGCCGAGCAGGCGGCGCAGCTCGCCGAGCAGGACGTCTCGGGCTTCGGAGGAGGCGGCTACGGCGGTTACGGTGGCTACGGCGGCCGCCGCGGCGGCGGTGATGGGATGGGTGGAGCCCTGCTCGGCGGCATCCTGCTCGGCGGGCTCCTCAACGGCGGCGGCGGATTCTTCGGCGGCGGAGGCGACGGCGGCGGGGACGTCTTCGGCGGCGGCGGCTTCGGCGGCTTCGAGGGCGGAGGCGGAGGCTTCGGCGGCTTCGACGGAGGTGGAGGCGACTTCTAATCCCGCGGCGGCAGCTCCGGCTCCGCCGCACCAGTACTCACGAGAAACATCCACAGATCGAGAGGAAACCTCATGGTAAAGCAGTCAATTTTCGGCCGGATCGCTCAGCTGGCAAAGGCAAACATCAACTCCGTGCTCGACCAGGCGGAGGATCCGCAGAAGATGCTGGACCAGATGGTCCGCGACTACACCAACAGCATCGCCGAAGCCGAGAGCGCCGTCGCCCAGACCATCGGGAACCTCCGGATGATCCAGGACGACTACAACGAGGACATGGAGAACGCCCGCAGTTGGGGCAATAAGGCGCTTGCCGCGTCGAAGCGGGCGGACGAGTACCGCAGTTCCGGCGACGCCGTCGACGCCGAGAAGTTCGACAACCTCGCCAAGGTCGCCATCCAGCGGCAGATCGCCGCGGAGAACGAGGCCAAGGGTGCAGAGCCGACCATCGCTTCGCAGACGGAAATCGTCGACAAGCTGAAGACCGGCCTGAACCAGATGAAGGGCAAGCTGGGCGAACTCACGTCCAAGCGGGACCAGCTCATCGCCCGCGCCCGGACCGCCCAGGCCCAGCAGCAGGTCCACGACGCCGTCAAGAGCATCGACTTCCTCGACCCCACGAGCGAGGTGGGGCGTTTCGAGGAGAAGATCCGGCGGGAAGAAGCCAAGGTGCGCGGGCAGCAGGAGCTCGCCAGCTCAAGCCTCGATTCGCAGTTCGAGAGCCTCGAGGACCTCGGGGAGCAGTCGGAGATCGAGGCACGGCTCGCGGCGCTGAAGTCGGGAGCCCCGGCCCAGCCGCAGTCGGCCATCAGCCAGGGCACCGAGACGACCGCCCCGTAGCCGCCCACTGACACGCGATTTCCCGAGGAGAGCCGCAGCGCCCGCGCTGCGGCTCTCCCTGCGTCGAGGCGCCTTGCGTGACGGCACCCGGAGCCGTGCAGCGCAGCGGGCCCGGTTTGGCGGGCCCGCTGCCGCGGCATCGGCGTGCCCCGCCCCGCCCCCTGGATCTCCCGCCTGGATCTGCTGCCTGCGGGACCCGGCAGGCAGGTACATTGGGGACCATGGCCCTTACCCTGGTGTGGCTCCGCGATGACCTCCGACTCGCCGACAATCCCGCGCTCCACGAGGCGGCGTCCCGCGGCGGGGAGGTCGTCGTCGTCTACATCTTCGATGAGGAGACCCCAGGCATCCGCCCCCCGGGCGGTGCCTCCCGGTGGTGGCTGCACCACTCGCTGGCCGCGCTCGCCGAATCCCTCGAATCCATCGGGGTCCCCCTCGTGCTCCGCCGCGGTCCCGCCGGAACCGTCCTGCCCGCCCTAATCGGGGAAACCGGCGCCGAGGCCGTACTGTGGAACCGGCGCTACGGGCTCGCCGAACGTGAGCTGGACGCCTCCCTCAAGGCGGAGTGCGCGGAGTCCGGCGTCGAGGCCTCGAGCTTCCAGGCCAACCTGCTCTTCGAGCCCTGGCAGGTGCGCACCGGCGCGGGCGAGCCCTTCAGGGTGTTCACCCCCTTCTGGCGCGCCTGCCTGCGGGAGCCCGAGCCGCGGCAGCCCCTGCCCCCGCCGGAGCGCCTCACCGGCCCGGCGGTGCGCTCTGACGCCCTCGGGGACTGGGGTCTTCTTCCCACCCCGGACTGGGCGCAGGGCCTGCGCGAGACCTGGGTTCCCGGGGAGGCCGGGGCCGCCGCCCGGCTTGCGGACTTCTTCGACTCCCTCGTGGAGGGTTACGCCACCAACCGTGACCTGCCGGCCGTCGACGGCACCAGCCGGCTCTCGCCGTACCTGCGTCATGGCGAAATCAGCCCCTTCACCGTCTGGCATGCGGCCCAGGCACGCCGTTCCGGCCCGCTCGCCGAAGACATCCGGTCCTACCTCTCGGAGATCGGCTGGCGCGAGTTCTGCTGGCAGCTCCTCTACTTCAACCCGGAGCTCGCCACGGTGAACTACCGGCCGGAGTTCAACGCCTTCGCCTGGGAGAGCGATACCGGCGCCGAGCTGAAAGCCTGGCAGCGCGGCCGCACCGGCTACCCCATGATCGACGCCGGAATGCGGCAGATGTGGCAGATCGGCTGGATGCACAACCGGGTGCGGATGGCGACGGGGTCCTTCCTGATCAAGAACCTCCTGATCGACTGGCGGGTCGGCGAACAGTTCTTCTGGGATGCGCTCGTCGACGCCGACGCTGCAAGCAACGCCGCGAACTGGCAGTGGGTGGCCGGGTCCGGGGCCGACGCAAGCCCCTACTTCCGGATCTTCAACCCCGTCACCCAGGCGAAGAAGTTCGACCCCGACGGCGACTACGTGCTGCGCTACGTACCCGAGCTGGCCGACGCGGAGAACCTCCATGAACCCTGGAAGGGCTCCGCGCCGGGGTACCCGGCGCCCGTGGTCGACCTGGCCGAATCCCGGCAGCGCGCCCTGGCAGCCTTCAAAGCCCTCGGCGCGGGCTGAACCGCCTCAGGAGACGAGGGACACCCGCGAGCCCCGTGGAACCTCGCCTCCCACCGCCTGGACCGCGACGCGTCCCACGCTGAGGGTCAGGTTCACCCGGGCGGCGGCGTCGGCGAACTGGACGCCGTACTGCTGGTAGAGGTTGGCGCCGTCGTACTTCTGGTCGAACGAGGTCCCCTGCACGGTGGAGGGGTGGCCCTTCCGGCCCCGCAGGTAGAAACCCGAGCCGGTGTAGCCTGCTCCCCGGCCGCTTCCGCCGCCGCCGTTGTAGCCGTTGCTGTCCGCCACCGCCCCGCTGATGCTGTGATCGCCTCCGGCGATGAAGTACCCATGCCCGTAGTTGTCCTGCGCCGTGCAGCCGACCAGGGAGATGCGGTGGCCGTCGAGGTGGAAACCGTTGCCCTGGCCGAACCCGTCGGCGCTCCGCCCGCTGAACCAGCTCTTGCAGTTGGCCAGCTGGATGTTTGCGTTGGGCAGCCGGAACCCGTGTCCTGCGGACAGGCCGCTCTCGCAGTTCGCAATGCAGGTGTCCGGGCTGTCGATGAAGTACCCGGAGGCACCCTTGGTCACCCGGCGGCCCGCCTCAAGCACCCGGATCGTATCGAGCACCCCGGCACGCAGCCGGCTGTCGCCGGGCCCGTTGAGCAGGTACACCCCGTGGTGTCCGGTCCGGTAGATGTAAAGGTTCGACAGCAGGTGGGAGGCGTCCCATTCCGTCCCCCTGCCCTGCTCGTAGAAGATGCCCGAGCAGGAGCTGTCCGGCCCGCCGTGGATGCCCAGCCCGCGCACGCCCGTGTACTGGGTGTCCGGCGAGTTCAGTTCGAAGACGCCCTGCTTCTCGCCGCCATCTAGGTCCGCCGTCGCCTGCAGGGTGGTGACCATGCGGCCCTGGCCCTGGACCTCGCAGTGGGCGCGGAGGCGGATCGGCGCGCTGATGCTGAATGAACGCCCCCACAGGCCAACGGAGCCGCCCTGGCTGCCGAAGGCGGGCGACCGGTCGTTGGAGAGCGACTCGAGGGCTGCGTTGATCTGCTCCTGGTCGTCGACGCCGTCGCAGACGTAGTCCGCGGCGTCCTTCACCGCCGGCGGCGCGTCGTTGGCCGCCACAAGGAGACTTGCCGCGAACCGTCCCGCGGGCCGGACGGCCCGTTCGAGCTCGGCCACCCGGGCGGCGAGGTCACGGGCAGGAGTGCCGACCGGGGCCTGGACCGGACCCGGGAACCCGGCGGCGGCAGCGGACGGCACCGCGGCGGCGAGGAGGGCCAGGAACCTCCGGCGCTCCCAGGGAAACACCGTCGGTCTCCGTCGGTGAACTGGCATGGTCCGCTCCTCGCACCCGGGGCTCCCCCGTCCTCCTGCCGACCGGGCAGGCTCAGCAGGGCCGAACCCCCATGCTATGCCGGGTCCCCGGACGCGGGCAGGCCCGAATTCAGTACTTCGACCCGATGCCGCCGGTCCGGTTCCGCCAGACCCAATAACGCAGAAGGTCCCTGTCAGAAAACTGACAGGGACCTTCTCTTCGTTGCGGGGACAGGATTTGAACCTGTGACCTCTGGGTTATGAGCCCAGCGAGCTACCGAACTGCTCCACCCCGCGGCGCGGTTTCAACTCTACCGGCCGCGGGATGGGGAGGCAAATCGGGGCTGCCGCCCGGCCGCCTAGCCGTTGTCTCCTTCGGCTGGCGCCTCGGTCGCCTCGCCCTCGGCCGGCGCTTCGCCGTCGGCCGGCGGAACGACCGTGCCGGTGATCTCGCCTTCGGCGTCCAGCGCGCGCTGCAGCGCCGCGTTCAGCTTGTCCTGGGCTGCGCCGTAGGCGGCGAAGTCGCCCTCGGCCAGCGCCGTCCGGCCTTCCTCGATGGCCTCGTTTGCCTCCGCAAGCGCATCGCGGAGCGCCTGCTGGGCAGTCGGGTCCTCGGTGGGAGCCGGCGGTGTCCCGGGGGTCGTGGGCGTCTCCCCTGCGTTCTCGGAGTCCCCGGCGCTCGCGCCGGAGTCACCGCCGAACACCTGGTCGAGGGCCTCATCGAGGGTCGGGGCGAAGCCGACCTTCTCACCGAAGCTGGCCAGGACCCGCTGGAGCGTCGGATAGGACGACGCCCCGGAGGACTGGACGTAGACCGGCTGCACGTACAGCAGGCCACCACCCACGGGCAGGCTCAGCAGGTTTCCGTTGATCACCTCGGAGGCGCCCTGCCGCAGCAGGTTCAACGCGTTGGAGACCGTCGGGTCGGAGTTGAAGCGGTTCTGCGCCTGCCCGGGGCCGGGCACCGAGGTCGAACGCGGCAGCTCGAGCAGCCGCAGCTTGCCGTAGTCCTCCGACTTCACCCCGGCCTCACTGCCGGCGTCGCCGACGGCCGACAGGAACCCGTACAGCACGTTGCGTGCTTCCCCGCCCGGCTCGACGAAGGGAATGAACGGGGTGGTCAGGGAGAAGGCCGCCTCGTCCTGGCCCGGCACCTTCAGCGAGAGGTAGAACGGAGGCTGCTTCACGTCGGCGCTCTCACCCTCGGTGGGGTCGTCGGGAACGCTCCACGCGTCGCTGTTGGCGAAGAACACGTCGACATTGGTGACGTGGTAGCGGGCCAGCAGTTCGCGCTGCACCTTGAACTGGTCCTCGGGGTAGCGGACGTGGGACATCAGCTCGGCCGACATCTCGCTGTAGGGCTTGATGGTGGTGGGGAAAATCTTGCTCCAGGCCTTCAGGACCGGGTCCTGGTCGTCCCAGGCGTACAGCTCGACCGAACCGTCGTAGGCATCGACGGTCGCCTTCACGGCGTTGCGGATGTAGTTGACCTGGTCGGCCGGCAGCGGGGTGGACAGGTTGTCCGCCGTCTGGGAGTCGATCGTCGCCGATTCGAGTTCCTGCTGCGTGGAGTACGGGAAGAACTCGTTCGTCGTGTACCCGTCGACGATCCACTTGACCCGCCCATCGACGATGGCCGGGTAGGAGTTGCCGTCGACGGTGAGGTACGGCGCGAGCTTCTCGACCCGCTCCCGCGGGGTGCGGTCGTAGAGGATCTGCGATTCGCTGTTGACCGCATCCGAGAGCATCAGGTCGGTCGACTGGAACTTGATCGCGTACACGAGCTTGTTGAAGAAGTTGCCCACGCTCGGGCCGCCCTCGCCCGCGAACGTGTTTTTGGACTCCTCGTCGGAATCATCGCTCTGCGGGCGGTCGATCTCGCGCGGCTCGGCGCCTTCGGGCGCACCGACAATCGAGTATTCGGGGGACGCTTCGCCGAAGTAGATCCGCGGCTCGTACGTTTCGTCGCTGCCGAGCACTCCGGCGGAGGGGATGCCGGAGAGCGTGAAGGAGGGCTTGCCGTCGGCTTCGACGACCGAACCGCGGGCGGCGACGATGCCGTAGCCGTGGGTGTAGAGCACGTGCTCGTTGACCCAGCCGGCTGGAACGCCCTCGGGGTTGAGCTCACGTGCGGCGATCACGGTGTCCTGGACCTCGCCGTCGACCGTGTAGCGGTCAACGTTCAGGGTGGGCGGGAACTGGTAGTACTGCCGGAACTGCTCAAGCTGGCTGAAGGCATCCGACACGAGGTTCGGATCGAGCAGGCGGATGTTCGCCGTCGTCTCCGCGTCCTCGCGCAGCGCGCCGGGCTCGGCGGTCGTGGTGGCGTTGTAGGGAATGGCCTCAACCTTGTCGAGCCCGTAGGCAACTCGAGTCAGGTCGATGTTGCGCTGGATGTACTCGCGCTCGAGGGTCAGCTCCGACGGGGTGACCTGGAACCGCTGGACCACCCAGGGGTAGACGCCGCCGGCGAGGATCGCGGTGATGATGAGCATCGCCGTCCCGATGATGGGCAGCCGCCAGCGGCCGATGATCGCGGCGACAATGAACAGGACCGCCACCAGGACGGCGGCGACAGCGAGGATGGCCTTGGTGGGGATCACCGCGTTGACGTCGGTGTACAGCGCGCCGGTCCAGCGTCCGCCGGTGTTCTGCAGGGTGGCGTACCGGTCGAGCCAGTAGTTCACTCCCTGCAGCAGGAGGAACAGGGCCGCGATGACGGCGATCTGGACCCGGGCCGCCTTCGTGGTGAACAGGCCCTTCTCCTCGAGCCGGATGCCGCCGTAAAGGTAGTGGGTGAGCACCGCGGCGATCGCGCTGATGATGGCGACGCTGGTGAGGAAGCCGATGAGGAAGCCGAAGAACGGCAGGGAGAACATATAGAAGGAGAAGTCCAGGCCGAACTCCGGGTCGGTGTCGCCGAAGGGCTCTTGGTTGATGAACAGCAGGACCTGCTGCCACTGGGAGGCGGCGGCCGTTCCGGCGAAGGCGCCCAGGACGATCGGGATGCCGAGCATGAGGAGCTTGCGGATCGGCTCAAGCTGCGCCTGGTACCGGTTGAGGTTGTCCTGCATCACACTGTCCGGCGCGTAGATGGGCCGGCTGCCGTAGGCGATGCGCAGGCTCGCGTAGACGGCGCCGGCCATGATGACGAAGGCGGCGACGAACAGGGCGATCCGGGAAAGGTTTTCGGTGAGGAACACGCCGAGGTAGCCCAGCTGGTTGTACCAGAGGATGTCGGCGTAGACCTGCGAGAGGTACACGAAGGCGATGACGATGACCGCGAGCACGATGACCGTGGGAATCAGGGGGCTGCGTCGTCGGGCGGGTGCTGTCGCGGTGGAACTCGAAGGGCTCGGTCTGCTGCCGAAGGGCCGGTCTGGTCCGGATGTCACATTTACCTCATCGTTGGCGGCTGTGGGTCACGACGACGAGCACAAAACGGTCTGCTGCAGGCCCCGCGGGCCGGAAACATGGCGCAGTCTCTGCCTTCGTGGTTCCATTCTGCCCTGTTAGCGCGCGGGCGGTACAACTCAGCGGCCGATTACACCGCTTCGCCGCGAATCGTTCCGCAATCGTGTCCTGGCTGGGGCCCCCGGGCTCCCGGGAATCCGGTCAGCTGCAGGTGGGCAGGCCGGCGCCGTCCCCGCCCGAACCCAGCACCTCGACGGCGTTGACTGCCTCCTCCAGGGTGCTGACCTTGACCACCTTCAGCCCGTCGGGCACGTGGCCGACGACCTCCGCGCAGTTCTCGGCCGGGGCGAGGAAGAACTCCGCGCCGCTCTCGTGCGCGCCGACCAGTTTCTGCTGGATGCCGCCGATCTTCCCGATCGCCCCGGTGGAGTCGATGGTCCCGGTGCCCGCGAAGTGGCGCCCGCCGGTGAGGTCACCCTCGGTGAGCATGTCGATGATGCCGAGGGCGAACATGGAGCCGGCGGAGGGGCCGCCGACATTGTCGAGGGCGATGGTGACGTCGAAGGGGAAGTCGAACTCCGAAGTCAGCAGGACCCCCAGCTGGTAATTCCCTTCGGGGGACTGTTTCGGGGTGACCGATACCTCCTCCGCCGATCCGGCGCGGAGCACTTCAAGGTCGACGCCTGCACCCGCGGCGTCCGTCAGCGCGCTGCGGAGGGTGTCGATGTTCCGCACCGGGGCGCCGTCGATAGAGGTGATGGTGTCCCCGGGCTCGAGGACTCCCGCGGACGCCGACCCGTCGGCCAGTTCCACCACGGTCAGCGACTCCTCGTAGGGGATGTCCAGGTGTCCCAGCGCCGCCGCGATCGCGGACTCCTGCGAGGAGGTCATGGAGACGGTGTTGCGTTCCTCGATGTCCGACCGGGTGGTGCCCGGAGCATAGACGAGCTCCTCGGGGCGCACGGTCTGGTCCGGGTCGATCCACGCCCGGAAGGCATCGAAGATGCTGACGTCGCCGTTGGGTCCGCCGCTGACGTACACCGTCGTGAGGTCGAGCTCACCCTCCGGGTCGAAGGTCTCCCGACCGGAGATTTCAATCAGCGGCTTCGAGCGGGCTTCCCCGATGGTGTTGAACGTCGGCCCGGGCGCCTCGAGGACGTAGGGCGCCGGCAGCAGCACCGCCGCGGCGCCGAGCCCCAGGGCGAGCGCACCGGAGGTCACCATGGCCCGGACGCGGGGGTCACGGGGGCGTTCCGGCTCCACGGGTTCGTAGGTTCCGGAGCGGACGGGCTGTGACACGATGGGGTTTCCTTTTCCCTGGCGCGGGCCGTTCGGCCCGGCCAGCGGGGCACGGGAGGACGAAGGGATCTGCTCTACAACCCTAAACGGTTCGTGTCCCGGCACCGTCCCGGTCCGGGTCTTTGCCCTCAGCGAACTCCCCCAGGGGTTCTAGGACAAGCCCGCTCCCCTGCCGGTAACGTTGCCTCAACAGCTGCGCGGACCGGTGCCACGGCACGCAGGAACGGCAGGCCTTTTCAGCGACTTCCAGGACTGGTGGTATTAGTGACCAACCCATCCAACCCCTCCAACGGCGACGACTCCCCCAAGGATCCGCTGTCGGAAATGATCGCGAGGCTGCTCGGCGGCGACGCCGAGGGGTTCGATCCCCGGGAGATCGCCAAGGCGGCCGGCCTGCCGTCGGATCCCCAGGCGATGGCGATGATGATGCAGCAGGTCCAGGCCATGTTCTCGGCCCCCAGCAGCGGTCCGGTGAACTGGCAGCTCGCGCACGAGCATGCCCGGCGGGTGGCCGCTGCGGACAACGACCCCTCGGTCACCTCCCTGCAGCGCCGTGCCGTCGATGAGGCTCTGCGCGTGGCCGAAATGTGGATCGACCCCTTCACCGCGTTCCCGCCCACCGGGCAGCTCGGCCGGGCGTGGTCGAAGGCCGAGTGGATCGAAGCGACGATGGGCACCTGGCGCCGGCTGACCGAGCCGGTGGCGGTGAGCATTTCCAAGGCGCTTTCAGACACGCTCTCGGAGCAGCTGCCCGATGAGATGAAGTCGATCCTCGGAATGGCAGGCGGCGGCGCCTCGATGTTCCAGAACATGGGCGGGGCGATGTTCGGGATGCAGCTCGGCCAGGCCGTGGGCGCGCTCTCCAAGGAGGTGCTGGGCTCGACCGACATCGGCATCCCCCTCGCCGACGGCCAAATGGCCCTGCTTCCCGCCAATGTGCGCTCCTTCGGTGAGGGCCTGGACATCCCCGAACAGGAGGTGACGCTATTCCTGGCGGTCCGGGAGGCCGCCCATGTGCGCCTCTTCACGCAGGTTCCGTGGCTGGCGGGCCACCTGATGGGCACCATTGAGCGGTATGCCCGCGGAATCCACATCGATATGACCAAGATCGAGGACGCCGCCCGCGAGATCGACCCCACGAATCCGGAATCGATGCAGGCGGCCCTGTCCCAGGGCGTATTCATGCCCGAGCGCACGGCCGAGCAGGAAGCGGCGCTGTCCCGGCTCGAGACGGTGCTGGCCCTGGTCGAGGGGTGGGTCGACGAAATCACCGCCGCGGCCGCGGTCAACCTGCCCTCGGCGGCCGCGCTGCGCGAGACCGTGCGGCGGCGCCGGGCCAGCGGCGGCCCCGCCGAGCACGCCTTCGCCTCCCTGGTCGGACTCGAACTGCGCCCGCGCCGGCTGCGCGACGCCGCCGCGCTGTGGGCCCACCTCACCGAGGAGCGCGGGCTCGAGGGCCGCGACGCCATCTGGGAGCACCCCGACCTGCTGCCCACCGCCGAGGACCTCGATGACCCGACGGGTTTCACCGCCCGCCGCCAGCTCATCGAGTCGGCCGGGTCCGACGTCGACGCCGCCCTGGAGCGCCTGCTTGCGGGCGACTTCGAAAAGCCGGACGCCCCGGAAGACGGGGCCGACGGCGGGGACGGCCCGCAGGACGGTCCCGACGGCGGGGGCGAGCCTGGGATTGAGGACCGCGGCCCGGACGGACGCACCCCATAACGACCCGCGCACCCGATAACGACGGAAGCACCCGATAACGACAAACGCACCGGTAAAAACCGGTGCGTTTGTCGTTAAGTGGTGCGCTTGTCGCGAGGTGGTGTGCAGGGCTGCTGCGGAGCGCCTGCTAGCGGCCGGCCAGCCCGTGGTCGGCAGCGAAGGCCGCGCCGGCGAGGAAGGCCTTGGCCTTCTCGGTGTCCGGGTAGGACTCGAGCAGGCGCCAGAAGACGCGGTTGTGGGACGGCTCGATCAGGTGCGCCATCTCGTGGAGGATGACGTAGTCGACCACCCAGTCGGGCATGCCCCGGAGCTTGTGCGAGAGCCGGATGGACCGGTGCGCCGGGGTGGCCGAGCCCCAGCGGGAGTTCTGGTTGGTGACCCATCCGATGGTCCCCGGGATACCCCGGCCCCCGAGGTAGCGCCCGGCAAGGTCGGCTGCGCGCTGTGCGAGGGCGCGGTCGGCGGCCGCGGGGTCGGAGGCCTGTCCGGCACTCCGGCCCTGGAGCTTTCGAACCATCCGGGCCACCCATTCCTTTTCCTGCGCCCGGGTGAAGGTGGCAGGAATTGAGATGATCATCGTCCCGTTGCGCACATCCGCGCTCACGGTGCGCCGCCGCCGCGCGGACCGGCGCACCTCGACCGGCATCGGCTCTGCCGTGCCAGGGGCGCCGGTGTGCGGGGAGGGCTCAGTCATTCCGGCTGATGATGTCGATGACCGCTTCGCCGTAGCGCTCGAGCTTGGCGGAGCCGACCCCGGCCAGTTCGCCGAGCTCCTCAAGGGTCTGCGGCTTCGCCTCGGCGATCGCGATGAGGGTGGCGTCGGTGAACACGACGAACGCCGGGACGTCCTTGTCGCGTGCCTCCTCCAGCCGCCACCCCCGCAGCGCCTCGAACGTCTCTTCACGGTAGGTCGCCGGGCAGTCGCCGCAGCGGCCCATCTTGCGCTCGGAGCCCGTCCCGAGCGCCTTCCCGCAGACGCGGCACACCGCCGGCGCGGCGGACTTGCGCACCTTGCGCGCCGCCGGCTGCCGGAACTGACGCCCGCCGGTTCCGGCCGGGCGCAGGGCGTCGAGGAACCTGGACGGCTTGCGGGTGGCCCGGCCCCCCGGCGAGCGGGAGGTCGACCAGGACAGCGCGAGGTGGGCCCGCGCGCGGGTGATGCCCACGTAGAGCAGCCGGCGTTCCTCGTCGATCGCCTCCTGGGTGTCGGCGAACGAGATCGGCATCAGCCCCTCGCTCAGGCCCACGAGGAACACCGCATCCCACTCCAGGCCCTTGGCGGAGTGGAGGGACGCGAGGGTGACGCCCTGCACGGTCGGGGCGTGCTGGGCGGCCGAACGTTCCTCAAGCTCGGCAACGAACATCCGAAGGGAGAACGACTCGCGTGTCCGGGACAGCTCGTCGGCCAGGCCCACGAGCGCGGCCAGGGATTCCCACTTCTCCCGCACGGCCCCGGAGGTCTGCGGCGCCGTGGAGGTATACCCGAGGGAGGAAAGGACATCGCGCACCTGCTGCGGGACGTCGTCCTCGCCCTCGGCGCGGGCCGCCGCCCGGAGCTGAAGCAGCGCGTCCCGGACCTCGCGGCGGGCGAAGAAGCGTTCCCCACCGCGCAGCTGGTAGCCGATGCCGGCGCTGGCGAGCGCCTGCTCGTACGCCTCGGACTGCCCGTTGGTCCGGAAGAGAATGGCGATCTCGCTCGCCGGTACACCCGAGGCCAGCAGCTCACCGATGCGCCGTGCCACCTCGGCGGCCTCGGCCTCGTCGTCGGTGCACGCGGTGAAGACCGGTTCGGGCCCCGCCGGTCGCTGCGCGACCAGTTCGAGCGGAGCCGACCAGGAGGTGGCCCCGGCCCGCCGGTCCACCTCGCTGCTGCGTGCGGCGAGGAGCGTGTTGGCCAGCCGGACGACCTGGGGGGTGGACCTGTAGTCCCGGACGAGCCGCACCACCTGGGCGCCCTCGTAGCGGCTGGTGAAGTCCAGCAGGTGCCGCGAAGTGGCCCCGGTGAAGGAGTAGATGGTCTGGCTGGCATCGCCGACCACGCACAGCTCCTGCCGGTCGCCGAGCCATAGGTCGAGGAGGCGCTGCTGCAGGGGCGAGACGTCCTGGTACTCGTCGACGACGAAGTGCCGGTACTGGCTGCGGACGGTCGCCGCGACCTTCTCGTCCTCCTGCAGGATCCCCACCGTGGTCAGCAGGACGTCCTCGAAGTCGATCAGGTTCCGGTCGATCTTGAGGTCCTCGTAGGCCGAAAAGATCCGGGCCACGGTCGTGAGGTCCATGCCCGCGGGTTCCGCCCGGCCGGCGGCGGCGGCGACGTAGCTGTCGGGCATCAGCATCGACACCTTCGCCCACTCGATCTCGGCGGCGACGTCCCGGATGGCCGCACGGTCGGTGGACAGACGCAGGCGGCGGGCGGCCTCAGCGATGAGCTGGGCCTTGTGGTCGACGAGCGCCGGCAGGGGCCCGCCGACCGCCGAGGGCCAGAAGTACTGAAGCTGCCTCAGCGCGGCGGCGTGGAAGGTGCGCGCCTGGACGCCGCCTGCTCCGAGGTCGCGCAGCCGGGTGCGCATCTCGGCGGCGGCCCGGGCGGTGAAGGTGACGGCGAGGACCTGCTGGGGCTTGTACACCCCGGTGTGGACGCCGTACGCGATGCGGTGCGTGATGGCGCGGGTCTTGCCCGTACCGGCGCCGGCCAGGACGCACAGGGGTCCGGCCAGCGTCGTGGCCACGGCGCGCTGTTCGTCGTCGAGGCCATCGAGGATGCGTTCTTCAAACGGCTGATCGCTCACTGGAGGCGGGCTCCGTCCGGTTCGCCCTCAAGCGGTCCGCCGTACCAGCGCTCGATCAGGGCGCGGGCGATGGACATCTCCCCGGCCACGGTGATGCGGCCGTCACGGAGCTCCTCGTGCAGTTCCCGGCGGGTGAACCACCTGAGCGTCTCGATTTCGACGCCGTCCGGTGTCAGGTCCGTACCTTCCGCCACCGCCGTGTAGCCAAGCATGAGGGAGGCGGGGAACGGCCACGGCTGGGACCCGAGGTACTGCGGGGAGTGCACTTCGATCCCGGACTCCTCGGCCACCTCGCGGAGAACGGCCGACTCCAGTGACTCGCCGGGCTCCACGAAGCCGGCGAGGGTGGAGAACCGGTTGGCGGGCCAGGACACCGCCGAGCCGAGCAGGATCCGGTCCTCGGCGTCGATCACCGAAACGATGATGGCGGGGTCGGTGCGCGGATAGTGAAGCGAATGGTCGACCGGGCAGCGGCGCACCCACCCGCCGTCCTCGGGCACGGTGGGGCTGCCGCAGCGCGGACAGTGGGTGTGGGTGGCATGCCAGTGCGCCAGTGCCGCGGCCTCAACGAACAGGCCGACGTCGCGGGCGTCGAGGGAGGCGGCGACCTCGCGCAGCCCGTGCCATTCCGCGCTGGGGGCGAGCGCTTCGTCGACGTCATCGAGCGTCACCAGCACGACGTGGGCGCCGGCGGCCCGCGCCCCGGGCAGGACCCGGCCGAGATAGACAGGGTTCTCCGGGCGCGGCACCGCGTCCGTCCCGAACAGCCGCAGCGCACCGCCGGCCAGTGGGGCGCGCCCCTGGGCCAGGACCAGCACCTGGGTGTCGGTGGACGCCCACAGCCTGGCGAACAGGTCGGGGGTGAGCCGGAAATCGGCTCCGCGGTCGGCGTGGGAGCGGGAAAGCGGAAGGGAAACGAGCGGCGGCTGGAGGAGGGTGCGCAGGGGTTCGCTCATCCTTCTACGGTACTAACTTGGTCCCCCAAAAGACATTTGAGGGCCGGGACGGTGGAGGAGAAGTCGCGGAATTTCAAGGCATTCGACGACTCGCCGCCGCTGAATTGTCCCGAGGTGCACCGATGCACCTACCGTTGACAGTGTGAAACGGACTCCCATGGAACTTGCTGCCATTGCCAGCGCCGCTGTGCCTGGGCTCGCACCCACCGGTGTTACCGGTGCACCGGACGACAGCGCGGATTTCGACGCCGCCCTGCTTGTGGACGCCGCCGGCAAGCAGTGGAGGGTCCGTTCCCCCCGTCACCCGGAGGCCAGCATGCGCCTCGAAACCGAGCTGCAGGCCCTGAGGGCCTTCACCCCGGCGGTCCGGGCCGAGCTTCCCTTCCTCATCCCGCACATCGCCGGGAGCGTCCGCCAGGGCAACCTGAGCACCTTCGTCTATTCGCACCTTGAGGGCAGCACCAGGGACCTCGAGACCCTCGCGGCCGGCGGCCGCGGCATGGCAGCCGAGATCGGGAGGGCGCTGGCGGCCATCCACGAACTGCCCAAGGCGCTCGTGCAGCAGGCCAACCTTCCAAGCTATGAGGCGAACGAGTTCCGGACCCGCAAGCTCAACGAGCTTGACCAGGCGGCGACGACGGGCCGGATCCCTCCGGTCCTGTTGCGCCGGTGGGAGCACGCCCTCGAAGACGTGACCCTGTGGCGCTTCAGCCCCACAGTGGTCCACGGGGATTTGCACGAGGACCACCTCCTGATTTCGGGCAGCCGGATCTCGGCCGTGACCGGGTGGACCGACCTGCGGATCGGTGACCCCGCCGACGATTTCGCCTGGCTCGCGGCCGTCGCCGATCCGGCATTCGTGGATTCGGTCTACGCCGCCTACGCCAAGGCGCGCGGCGCAGCCGACCAGCACCTTGCCCGGCGCGCGGCGCTGGCCGCCGAGTTCGCCCTGGCCCAGTGGATGGTGCGCGGCCTGGCCATGGAGGACCCCCAGATGATCGCCGAGGCGCACGACATGATGGCCTCCCTCGAGGCCGATGTTGTGGCCTTCGACCTCGCCTCTCCCGGCGACGGCCACGGTTCAGGACGCGGCGGCAGCCCCTCCGGAACCCCGGGGGCAGCGGCCCCCGACACCGCAGGCACCGGAACCGCAGGCACCGGAACCATGGGAGCAGTGACGGTGGTCACCGCACCAGCCGGATCCACGACGGCGGGCAGCACATCGGTTACCGGCACGACGGCGGGCAGCACATCGGTTACCGGCACGACGGCGGGCAGCACGTCGGTTACCGGCGAACGTCCGGAGGCCTTGGCCGGCACCGCCGGAGGACCGAGGCCGGCGGTGGTGACCCCGACCGTGGTGACCCCACCGGTGATCGCTCCGACGATGATCGCCCCCGCGGTCGTCGCACCCCTGGCGGTTCCGCTGGCGGACCCGACGCCGTCACCGGACCTCCCGGCTCCGGAGCTCGGCCAGCAGGCAAAGATGCCCGCCCAGGATGCCGCACAGCCCTCGCCGGACGAGCCGGCCGAGCCTGCCGCCGGTCCTGCGGCACCGTCCATCCCGGCCCCCTCGACCCTTCCTGCGGTCCAGCGGGCCGGGGGCCATGCCGCTGCCACCCACGGCGTGCAGGCCGATGGCACGAAGGAAGTCCTCCCGGCGGTGACCCTGCTCCGCCCCGCGGGTACACCCTCAACACCGGCCGCCGGCTCGACCGACCACCTCGCCACCACGGCAATGCCGATCATCTCCTCCCACCGCTAGGAGTCACGCCCCAGGAGGCACCCCGCGTGACTGCCCGCCCTCGGAGTGATTGGCCCGGAGTGATTGGCCCGGAGTAACTGGCCCGGAGTAATTAGCCTGAAGTAATGAGCCCGGGGTGATTCGCTCGAGGTGATTCGCTCGAGGTGATCGGCCCGGTGAGTGCTCAGGATAGCGCTCCGGCAGCGGCGCCCCGCGGGCGGCCCTACCCGCCGAGCTCAACAGCGGCGGCGATGATCCCTTCGAGTTCGGCTTCCCCGGCGAGGTCGTGCGGGCGGATCAGGGCGTTGTCCGCGACATAGAAGAAGGCGGCCCGGACCGATTCCAGCGGCACCTCCTTGAGGCGGGCCCAGGCGAGCCGGTAGAGGGCGAGCTGGACCGATTTGGCGGCCCGTTTCGCCTCGCTGGGCGGCCGGCCGGTCTTCCAGTCGATGAGGTCCCACCCACCGTCGGCGTCCTGGAACACCGCATCAATGCGCCCGCGCACGATGACTCCGCCGACCTTCGTCTCGATGGGGACCTCGATTCCGGCCGGGGTCCGGGCGGCCCAGGACGAGTTTCGAAAGATCTCGGCCATGTCGTCAAGGCCGAGCGCCTCGTCGACATGGGCGTCGGCGGCTCCCGGGTACTCCCCCAGGTCCAGCATGCCGCTGGTGCCGTAGAACTCCTCGATCCAGGCGTGGAAGGCCGTTCCCTTGCGGGCGGCGGAACCGGGCTGGCGCGGCACCGGCCGGCGCAGCTGCGCCAGCACGGCGGCAGGGTCTTCGCCCAGTTCGACGAGCGTCGACGCCGAGATGTGGGCCGGCAGGGTCACCGGGAGTTTCTCCTCGTCCTGGGCGCGCCGGGCGAGGGCGAGTTCGACCTCCCGGCTCCACCGGCCGGCCGGGGGCGCCCACGCCTCGCGCGCTGCCGGCCCCGCGGCGGCGAAGGCCTGCGCCGCTCCTGCGACGGCACCGGCAGCCTCGCTCAGGGCCGGACGCCGGGGACCGAGTGGATCGATGGGCCACGTTGCGCGCTGCGGTACGGCAGCGGCAGGGTTCTCGTCGCCCTCGTCCTCCGCGGCCAGCCAGTGCAGGACGGCGAAACCGTCCTCCCCCTGTTCGGCCAGGGTGAGCAGGTCGAGCAGGTAGCCCGAGGCGGGCGTGGGACGCGTGCGTCCGCCGCCCCAGGCCGAGGAGGTGCAGACGAGGACGTGCTTGGCCCGGGTGAAGGCCACATAGGCGAGCCGGCGTTCCTCCCGTTCGGCATGGGCCCGCGCCTCGTCGGCATACCGTTTCTCGCTCTCCACCCACTCCTTCGCATCGGGTTGCTCCCAGTCCCACTGGGGCAGCTCGGGAGCGTCGCCGCGCAGGGTCCAGGGAATGGCCGAATCGCCGCTGCTCCACCGGGAGGCCGTCCCGCTGGGGAAGGATCCCTCGTTCAGCCCTGGAACGAGCACCACATCCCATTCGAGGCCCTTGGAGGCGTGAACGGTGAGCAGTTGGACCGCCTCGCGGCTTGCCTCGAGCTGGGTGACGGGGAGCCCGTCCTCCTCGGCGTCGGCCGCCTCAAGCCACGCGAGGAAGGCGGGAAGGTCGACCCTTTCGGCCGTCGAGGTGAATCCGGCCACCGCCTCGGAGAAGGCATCGAGGTTCCGGCGGGCGTCGTGGATGCCGACGCCGGGTTTGGCCGCGACCTCGATGTCGAGGAGGATGCTCCGCTCCACCTCGCCGATGATCGTGCCGAGGTCGTCCCCCACGTAGTCGCGCAGCCGCCTCAGCTCGTCACGCAGGCGTCCGAGCCGTTCTCTCCCCTCACTGGTAAGGCTGCGGCCTGCCCCGGACTCCCAGCCGTCGGGCGGGAGGTGGTCAACGGCCTCGACCAGGCTGCCGCTCTCGGCCGCGTCCGGGGCGATGACGGCGTCGTCGTCCCCCTGCCCTTCCCCGGCACGCGCTGAACGCCCGGCCGCCGCTTCCCGCGCCCGGGCCAGCTGGCGGGACCAGTCGCCGAGCGCCATCAGGTCAGCGGGCCCGATGCGCCAGCGGGCGCCAACCAGGAGCCGGAGCATCGAGTCGGAGCGGTCCGGGTCGCCGAGGACCCGCAGGACGGCGAGCATCTCCACGATCTCGGGGGTCCGCAGCAGCCCGCCGAGGCCGACGATCTGCACCGGGATGCCGTTGCGCTCGAGCTCACGGCGGATCGGCTCGAACTGTTTCCGGCCGCGGCACAGCACGGCGATGGTCGGGCGCAGCCGGTCGCCCGAGTCGTCGCGCTCGAAGGTGCGCCGGGAGTGGAACATCACTTCGGCCGCCACGGCCTCGGCCTCGGTGGCCGGCCGGGGAGCTCCGGGACCGGCCGGCCCGGAGGCCTCCGCCGGCCGGTCGCCGGCCGGGGCATCCGCGAGGAACCTTCCGATCCGGACCTCCCCCAGCGGTGCGCCGGGCCGGGGGCTCAGGCCGGGAACCGTCAGCGAGGGCGCGGAGCGGAGCCAGGGGGCGGGCACGTTGAGGGCGGCGGAGACGGTGTTGGCTGCGGCCAGGATCGCCGTCGAGTTCCGCCAGGCGACCGAGAGGTTCGAAACCGGCGACGGCGCGAGGGCCCCGCCCGGCGCCTCGACCGGGAAGGCAGTGCGGAAGGTGCCGAGCTGGCCTGCGGAGGCTCCGCGGAAACCGTAGATCGACTGGTGCGGATCACCCACGGCTGTGACGGCCCTGCCGTCGGCGAACAGCCGGGAGAACAGGACCATCTGGGCGTGGGAGGTGTCCTGGAACTCGTCGAGCAGGACAACCTCGTACTTCTGCCGTTCCATCGCGGTCGCCTCGGGAATCTCCTGGGCGATCCGGGCCGCGAGGGCCACCAGGTCGCCGAAGTCGAGCTGGCGCCGGGCCAGCTTGGCCGCAGCATACTGGTCGACCAGCTCGGTGACGCTCACCCGTGTCCTCAGCTTGTCCAAGAGGTTCGCGACCGCCTGGGTCGGTTTGCGCGCCGAGGTCTGCGAATACTGAAGGCCTTCAACAGCCTCGATGTGCTCCCGCAGCGCGGCCCGGACCACCGAGGGCGGCGTCAGGTGCTCGGCGCATTCCCCGGCCATGCCCAGTACGGCGTTCACGAGGGTCGACTTGGCGGCGGTGAAGTGGCTCCACTCCCCGCTGTACGCCTCGACGACGGACACGGCGAGCTGCCATGCCTGAGCGGTCCCGAGCATCACCGAATCGCGTTCCACCCCGATGCGGAGCCCGTAGTCCTGGACGATTCCATTGGCGAAGGAATGGTAGGTCGACACTGTCGGGTCCAGCCGGTCCTGCCCCGGGGCGTCCTCGCCGTCGAGGGCGCGGTACAGGGCCGCCAGGCGCTGCCGGATCCGGGTCCCGAGCTCGCCGGCGGCCTTGCGGGTGAAGGTCACCCCGAGGATCTGCTCGGGGCGGACCAGTTCGTTGGCGACGAGCCACACCACCCGGTCCGCCATGGTCTTGGTCTTGCCCGAGCCGGCTCCGGCGACCACCAGCAGCGGCTCCAGGGGGGCCTCGATGACACGCGCCTGGTCGGCGGTGGGGTACTGAACCGGCGAGGCCGGGTCGGTGTGGAGCAGCTCTGCCAGCGCCCGGGCCGAGAAGCGCATGCCTGCCGCCCCGATGGGGTCGCCGGCGGGCCGGTTCGCAACGTCCCGGCTCACTCGGTGACCTGCTTTCCCTCGGCGCACAGCGGGCAGATCTCCGGAAGCCGGCACCCGCTTCCGCCGAACCCGGACCGGCCCGGGTCGTGCACCGAATCGAACTCGGCGGCGGCCATCAGCAGCGCCGCCTGGCCGATCATGTCCTTCGCCCAGGTGTCCCCGGGTTCGAGGGGAGCCTGTTCCTGCACCGAGGCGCCCTTCGCCGTCGTCCCGAGCTGCACCAGCGCGGCGCCGCCCGGGGTGTCCGATCCTGCGGCCTCAAGCAGGCCGCCTTCGCCCACCGCCGCCTGGTAGGCGGCCAACTGCGGGTGCTGTCCGAGCTCGGCCTTGGCCGGCGCGGACTTACCCGTCTTCAGGTCCACCACCACGAGGCGGCCCGCCGCGTCGATTTCGAGCCTGTCGATCTGGCCCTTGAGCCGCGCCGTGCGCTCGTTGTCACCGGCCGGCACGGGAATGTCGACGGTGAAGTCGACCTCGGTGGCGACGAGGGACCTGCCGGCCTGGCGGGCGTCGACAATGTAGGCGGCGAGCTTGCGCACCATGGTTTCGGCCCGCCGGTAGTCGAGCTTGCCCTCCCAGTTTTCCTTCATGCCCAAGGTGGGCCAGCGGCGCTGCAGTTCGGCGACGTACTCCCCGCCGCTGGCGTGCGGGAGGTCCTGGGCGATCTGGTGCACCAGGGTCCCCAGCGAGCGGGCGAAGTCGGTGGCCGGTTCCCCGCCGGCAGCCGAGACGAACCAGTTCAGCGGGGAGCGGAGGACCGATTCGACCTTGGAGGGCGAGACCGGGATGGCCGCGTCGGGCGGGACCACCGGGCCGTCGGAACTCAGCGGCAGCAGGCCCCACCACTGGGAGGGGTGGGCACCGGGCACCGGCGGTGAGACCCCGGCCATGCGGCCCAGGTGCAGGACGGCTTCCGCGGCCAGCGCCGGGCTCCGCACCGGTTCCTGCACGAACTTGCGCAGTTCGGCCACCAGGGCGCGCAGCGTGAGGGGACGCTGCACCTCGGTGCGGGCCCGCTCGTCCACTCCCGGTGGCAGCGGGTCAACGAGGTCGAGGAACTGCGAGGGCTGCTCGTCCGGGGAGGACACCCCGATGCACAGCAGCTGCTCCGTTGCGCGCGAGACGGCGGTGGAGAAGGTCCTCAGCTCATCGAACCGAATGTCCTGAAGCAGGCTCAGCGGGTCCCGGTGCTGGCGGAAGGAGGCGCCGTGGTCGAGCAGGGCGCGCAGTTCGCCCGATCCGAGCAGCTCCCCGCGCAGCCTCAGGTTGGGCCATACCCCTTCCTGCAGCCCGGCGACGATCACCAGGGGCCAGTGCCGTCCGGCGGCGCTGGCCGGGGTCAGTACCGACACCGACGCCCGCCGGTGGGCCCGGGGGGCGAGGGTGTCCATCGGGAGTTCCTGGCTCAGGAGGTATTCGAGGAACAGCCCCGCCGGGGCACCGGGCATCTGGTCGACGAACCGCTCGGCGGCCTGGAACAGGGCAAGGACCGCGTCAAGGTCGCGGTCGGCGCGGGCGGAGGACGGGCCTTCGGCAACCGCCGCAGCGGACCAGGTGGCGGAGAGGCCCGAGGCCGACCACAGCGCCCACACCACCGACTCCGGATCGCCGGCCGCGGCGAGCGCGTTCCGGCCCGCCTCGATCATCCGGGCGATGCGCTGCACCGGGCGTGCTTCCCGCGGCAGGGTACCCGCCGGCACGGGTGCGGACAGCAGTTCAACGAGGAGTTCGTCGCTGGTGCGCCCGCCACCCTCGGTGAGCTCCTCACGGCGCAGCACCTGCCGCAGGCGCCTCAGCTCAAGCGGGCTGGCGCCGCCGATGCGTGAGGTGAGCAACGAAACGCACAGTTCGGGGGTGATCTCGGTGGCACCCACAACCACTGAAAAGATGTCAAGGAGGGGCCGGACGGCCGGTTCGTCGCGGATCGCCGTCTCGGCGGCCGGCACATTGACCGCGAGCCCCTGGGCGGTCAGGAACCGCTGGACCGCCTGGACCTGTCCGCCGTTGCGGACGATCACGGCGATGTCATCGAAGCTGCGGCCGTCGTAAAGGTGCGCCTCGAGGATCCGCTGGGTGAGGTAGCGCTGTTCGTGGAACGCGGAGTCGACGAGGTGGACCTCGACTCCGGGCGTTCCGCCGGCCGGGACGGATCCGGCGTCCGGCGGGGTGGGGCCGGTCCCTGCAGCCGGGCCCTGCCCAGCCTGCCCAACCTGCTCCGTTGCCGGCCGCCCCGCCAGCTGGCGGTAGGCACTGCCGGCGCCGGCCGTGGCGATACGGGAGGCGACATTCCGCCACGCCCCCAAAAGGTGCTCGTGCAGGGTGAAGGAGGTGGGAAGCACAACGGTGCGCAGGCCCTGGCCGGCGTCGAGCAGCTCCTCGAGCCGCCCGGTGAGCTCGGGGCGGGCTCCGCGGAAGCCCTGGACGGCCGTGTCGGGGCAGGAGGTGATCACCGCCTCGCTGCCCTGGGCGAGGAGCCCAAGCAGGGCGTGGACGGCCGGGTTCGCTTCCTGGTAGTCGTCAACGAGGATCAGTTTCAGCCGCGCCCGTTCCTCGTCGAGGAACTCCGGGTCCTGCTCCAGCAGCTGGCGTGCCCCGGTGAGGATGCCGGCCGGGTCGAAGGCCTCGGGCATCCTCAGGTCGAGGACGTCGCGGTACTCCTGGTAGAGGGCGGCGGCCGCGCTCCAGTCGGGCCGGTCGAAGCGCAGGCCCCACGCGTGGAGTTCCTCGGCGGAGGCTCCGTACTCGCTGACCCGGTCGAAGAGCTCGCGGATCTCCTGCCGGAAGCCGCGCGTGCCCAGGGCCAGGGCCAGGCTGGCCGGCCAGGCAGGAGCCGGAGCGCCCTCGCCGCCGTGGCCCGCGAGGAGCTCCTTGATGATGAGGTCCTGCTCGGCGCCCGAGAGCAGCCGGGGAGGCCGGCTGAGGTGGGGCATCCGGCCCTCGATCTTGGCGCGGCGGATCAGGTCGAAGGCGTAGGAGCCCCAGGTGCGGGCCGGGGCGGTGCTGAGGCTGCGGTCAAGGCTGCTGGTGAGCTGATCGCGCAGCCGTGCCGCCGCGGCGCGGGTGGGGGCCAGGAGCAGGAGCCCGGAGGGCTCGAGCAGGCCCGAGTTGATGCGGTGGACCGCCAGCTCGACGAGCAGCCGGGATTTCCCCGCCCCCGGGCCGCCAAGCACGAGCGTCCCCCCGGGGGCCGGCGGAGCGGTCACCACCGACGCCGCGTCCGCAAAGCCGCGCGGGCGGCCGGGAGCCCCCGGGTCGGTGAACGCACCGGAGGTTTCGGCGTCGGTCCAGGGGCCGGAAAGGGTGGTGGTCATGCCTTAAGCCCATCACGAGGTACCGACAATTCAGGCGAGGGTCGGCGCTGTGTCGGTCTCCGACTGCCCACGCAGCCGCTCCCGGATCCGCGTCAGCTCCCCCAGCTCCTCCGCCGAGGGGGTCCACCGGGCGGAGCGGAGGTCGACGGCGTAGTCGCCGTCCCGCTCCGGGCCGCCCCGGGCCGCGCGCAGCGGGGTACCCTCGGCGGTGTAGTGGGGGTGGGCCTCCCGGGCGAGCCCGCGGGGAGGGAATCCGCCCGCCCGGATCACCCGCCACCAGGGCACCGCCGATCCGCTGCGGCTCATCGCCGCTCCGACCTGCCGCGGCCCGCCGCTCTCGAGCAGTTCGGCGATATCCCCGTAGGTCAACACGAACGCCGGAGGGATGAGCCGGGCCACGTCGAGCACCGACTCCTGGTAGTCGGCAGCGCTCCTCATGGTTTCAAGCCTAGCCGGAGCGTCGCCGCCGGAAACGTGGGTGGCTGCCGTTAGCGTGGAATCCATGACCAGCTGGCACTCCCTCCCCCGGGCAGGGTTCGACCTCGAAACCACCGGGCGCGATCCGTTGGACGCCCGAATCGTCACGGCCTCCATCCTGGTTGTGGACGGCGGCGGATCCGTCGTCGAGCAGCATGAGTGGCTTGCCGATCCGGCGGTGGACATCCCGGACGAAGCGGCGGCAATCCACGGCATCAGCACCGCCTACGCGCGGGCCCACGGCCAGCCGGCAGGCACTGTGGTGGCAGAGGCGGCGGCGGTCCTGCGGCGGCTGTTCTCCTCCGGGGTGCCCGTGCTGGCGTTCAACGCCCGGTACGACTTCACGGTCCTTGCCCGCGAGAGCGCCCGGTACGGGATCGACGCGCCCACTCCGTCACCGGTGCTCGACCCGTATGTGATGGACAAGCAGGTTGACCGCTACCGGCGCGGCAAGCGGACCCTGACGGCTCTGTGCGGGCACTACGGCATCGAGTTCGAAAACGCCCACACCTCAGCCGCCGACGTGCTGGCCACCCTGCGCGTCGCCGAAACCCTCGCGGCCCGCTATCCGACCCTCGCCCGCCCCGCCGGAGACCTGCACGAAGCACAGGTGGTGTGGGCCGACCGTCAGGCCGCGAGCCTTGAGGAGTACCTGCGGCGCGCCGATCCGGAAGTGGTCGTGGAGCGCGCCTGGCCCGTGATTCCCGACCCGGCGGAGACCCTCCTCGTCGCCGGCTGAGCCGGCCCGGCGCACTGAACGGCCCGGAACGGAGTTCCGGAGCACCCGAAAGAGGTTCCGGAAGGACCCCGGAGCGGCCGGAGCAGGGCCAAGAGAGGGACGGGCTCCAACTTTTTTACGGTGCATGACGCGCGCCGGTGTGATCCCGCACACACAATTTCGCCGGCCCTTTGGTCCATGCGACCATCGAAGGGTTACCCAAGTGCCGCAGCGCCGCGCCGAATCCATTTCCAGCCAAGCCATGAGGATCCATGATTACGGTTACTGAGCTGCGCAAGTCCTACCGCCAGGGCGGACGGACCATTGACGCCCTCGACGGGGTCAGCCTTGAGGTTCCGCGCGGAACGATTCACGGCGTCATCGGTCATTCCGGAGCCGGCAAGTCGACACTGGTCCGCTGCCTGACCCTGCTCGACCGCCCCACGTCCGGCTCGGTCTCCATCGACGGCCGGGACCTCACCTCCGTCAAGGACTCAGAGGTGCGTTCTGCGCGCCGCCGGATCGGCATGGTCTTCCAGCACGCCAACCTCCTCGACTCGCGCACGGCCGCGGGCAACGTCGCCCTGCCACTGGAACTGGTGCGGCTCTCCAAGAGCGAGAAAGACGCGAAGGTCGCCCGACTGCTCGGCCTCGTCGGCCTTGCGGAGTTCGCGGACGCCTACCCTTCCCAGCTCTCCGGCGGCCAGCGGCAGCGGGTGGGCATCGCGAGGGCGCTCGCCGCGGATCCGACGGTACTGCTGTGCGACGAGCCGACTTCGGCCCTCGACCCGGCCACGACCGATGAGATCCTCGACCTTATCCGTGAGCTGGCGGACACCCTCGGCCTGACCGTCCTGATCATCACCCACGAAATGAACGTCGTGAAACGGATCTGCGACTCCGTCTCGTTGCTGGAGAAGGGCCGCGTTGTCGAACAGGGCCCTCTGCGCGAGGTGGCCGGTTCCCTCAACGGAAGGCTGGTCCAGGCGCTGCTGCCGCTGCCGCCCCATATCCCGTCCGGCACCGGCCCTGTACTCGACCTGCTCACGGCGGGCGGCTCCGGCTCGGGCCCGGTGCTCTCCGAACTCTCCCGGCGCTTCTCCCTCGACGTGACCCTGCTTGCCGGAAGCGTCGAAACACTCGCCGGCGAGCAGTTCTCACGGATGCGCGTGGGGCTGGCTCCGGCCTCGGAGGACAATGCTCCGGCCGAACCCCTTGAATTGAACGAAGTGGTATCCCATCTTCGGGCCCGCGGAGTCACGGTGGAGGTAGCGGCATGAATTTCCTTGAGGAGATCGTAAACAATCCCGGGCTGACCGAGGCGCTGCCCACGGAGTTCGGCGCAACGCTTCAGATGATCAGCATCTCCGGTTTCTTCACGGTGCTCATCGGACTCCCCCTCGGGGTCTTCCTCATCGCTAGTGCGCCGGGCGGACTCCGCCCGATGCCGGTGACCCACCGCATCCTCTCGGATGTGGTCGTGAACATCACGCGCTCGGTCCCGTTCGCGATCCTGATGGTCTCCCTCATTCCGCTGGCGCGCCTGATCACCGGCACCTCGATCGGCCCGATCGCGGCCTCGGTGTCGCTGAGCATCGGCAGCATCCCGTTCTTCGCCCGGATCGTCGAGACGAGCCTGCGCGACGTCGCCGCCGGCAAGATCGACGCAGCCCTGGTGATGGGATCCACCCGCATGCAGGTAATCCGCAAGGTGCTCCTCCCCGAGGCCCTGCCCGGACTTATCGCCGGTTTCACCTCGACCCTCGTCGCCCTCGTCGGATACTCGGCGATGGCCGGCATCATCGGGGGCGGCGGCCTGGGCCGGCTTGCCTACAACTACGGGCTCCAGCGCTTCGACACCACCGTGATGGTGGTGATCATCGTGATCATCGTCGCGATCGTCCAGCTGATCCAGCTGGCCGGGGACCGGGCCATGGCCCGGGTGGACCACCGCAACGCCGCCACCGCGGGGGCGGGACGGCGCCGCCGGCGCGCCCCGGCCGTCGAGGTCTCCGCCTAGGCAGATCCCACACTTCACCAGGTCTCGACCCACGCGGGTCGACCGATGCAGGTTTCCGCATGCCGGACCACCATCCGGCCGCTGCGGTTCGGCAGCCAGTAGCCGCTAGCTGCCCCGTTTCCGGCCCCTGGGCGCCGGACCTCCGAAAGGAAACGCACCCGTGCGTAAACTGCTCTCCCTTGCCGCCACCGGCCTCGCAGCCACCCTCACGCTCTCCGCCTGCGGCGCCTCCGCGGCCGAAAGCGAAACCGTCGAATCCCTGGATCCGGCCAACCCTGTCACCGTGACCGTCGGGGCCAGCCCGCTGCCCCACGCCCGCATCCTCGAATTCGTCGACGAGAACCTTGCCGAGGAAAGCGGAATCGACCTCGACATCGTCGAGTTCGACGACTACACCACCCCGAACATCGCACTGAAGGACGGGGACCTCGACGCCAACTACTTCCAGCACCTGCCCTACTTCGAGCAGCAGGTGGAGGGCCAGGGCTACGAGTTCTCCCACGGGGAGGGCGTCCACATCGAGCCGTACGCCGCCTTCTCGGAGAAGCACGACGACGTCTCGGAGCTTCCCGAGGGCGCCCGGATCGCCATCACCAACGACCCCTCGAACCAGGCCCGCGCGCTGACCCTGCTGCAGGAAGCCGGGCTGCTGACTGGCATCGAGGAGGACGCCTCGGTCCTCGCGCTCACCGACGCGCAGAACCCGAACGGCTACGAGTTCGTCGAGAACCAGCCGGAACTGCTGCTCAACGACGTCAAGGACCCGTCGGTGGACCTGGCAATCATCAACGGCAACTACATCCTCGACGCCGGGCTCAACACCGAGGACGCCCTGATCGTGGAGTCGACGGAGGAGAACCCGTACGCGAACTTCCTGGCCTGGAACACCTCGTCCGAGGGTGATGCTCGGATCGAAAAGCTCGACGAGCTGCTCCACTCCGACGAGGTCCGTGCCTTCATCGAGGAGCAGTGGCCCAGCGGAGACGTCACCCCCGCCTTCTAGGCCGTACCTCCCCGCTTAAACATCCACTGCGCAGTAATGCCGGGCCCCGAGGGGTCTTTCCGGGAATTACTGCGCAGTGGATGCATTTAAGGCTCCCTAGGCTGGCTGGGCGGCCGCCGCGGCCTTGGCCGCCGCCGGCAGCGCCGCGAAGATCTCCTCCATGGCGGCGTCGTCGTGCGCCGCGGAGAGGAACCACGCCTCGAACACCGACGGCGGCAGATATACACCCGAGTCGAGCATCGAGTGGAAGAACGGCCCGTAGCGGAAGGCCTCCTGGGCCTGGGCGTCGGCGTAGCTGCTCACTCCCCGCTCGGAGGTGCCGAAGGCGACGCTGAAGAGGTTTCCGGCGCGCTGGATCGAGTGGTCCACCCCTGCACGGTTCAGCTCCTCCGAGAGCGCGGTCGAGAGTTCAAGGGAGCGGGCGTCGACGTGACGGTAGACCTCGTCGGTCGCGGCCGTCAGCGTGGCGACGCCGGCGGCCATGGCCAGCGGGTTCCCGGAGAGGGTCCCGGCCTGGTAGACCGGCCCGATCGGGGCGAGATGGTTCATGACGTCGGCGCGGCCGCCCAGGGCCGCCGCGGGGATGCCGCCGCCGATCACCTTGCCGAAGGTCAGCAGGTCCGGCGTCCACGGCTCGGCGGCGTCGGGCGCTCCGCCCGTCAGCTTCCAGTACCCGCCGGGGTGGGTCCGGAACCCGGTCATCACCTCGTCGACGATGAACAGGGCGCCGTGTTCGGTGGTGATGCGGGACAGGAAGGCGTTGAACCCCTCACCCGGGGTCACGACGCCCATATTCGCGGGCGCCGCCTCGGTGATCACGGCGGCGATCCGATCACCTTGTTCGCGGAACGCCTCCTCGACGGCGGCGGTGTCGTTGTAGGGAAGCACCAGGGTCTCGGCGGTCGTCGCCTCGGTCACCCCGGCCGAGCCCGGCAGCGCGAGGGTGGCCACCCCGGAACCGGCGGCGGCGAGCAGGCTGTCGACATGGCCGTGGTAGCAGCCGGCGAACTTGACGATCAGGCTGCGGCCGGTGAATCCGCGGGCCAGCCGCACCGCCGTCATGGTGGCCTCGGTGCCGGTGGAGACCATGCGCAGCAGTTCGACCGCGGGAACGCGCTCCTTCACCAGCTCGGCGAGGTCGGCCTCCGCGGGGGTGGAGGCCCCGAAGGTGAGCCCGTGATCGACGGCGCGGTGCACCGCCTCGATCACCGCCGGGTGGGAGTGTCCGAGCAGCGCCGGACCCCAGGAGCCGACGAGGTCGACGTAGGTCTTCCCGTCGGCGTCAGTGACGCGGGCGCCGTGGGCGTCGACGAGGAAGCGCGGGATGCCGCCGACCGAGCCGAAGGCCCGCACGGGCGAGTTGACGCCGCCGGGCATGAGGGCACGGGCGCGGTCGTACAGTTCTTCCGAGGTGCTCATTGTCTCTTCCTTCAGCTGCGGGTTTCGTTGAGCCAGAGCGCCAGCTCCGAGGCCCAGTAGGTCAGGATCATGTCGGCGCCCGCACGGCGGATGCCGAGGACGGACTCCTCGATGGCCCGGCGCCGGTCGATCCAGCCGTTCGCGGCGGCCGCTTCGATCATGGCGTACTCCCCCGAGACCTGGTAGGCGGCCACGGGAACCGGTGACATCGCGGCGACGTCGGCCAGGATGTCGAGGTAGCTCATGGCGGGCTTGACCATGACCATGTCGGCGCCTTCCTCGAGGTCCAGTTCGACCTCGAGCAGCGCCTCGCGCCGGTTCGCGGCGTCCATCTGGTAGGTGCGGCGGTCGCCCTTGAGCTGGGAGTCGACGGCCTCCCGGAAGGGCCCGTAGAAGGCCGAGGCGTACTTCGCCGAGTACGCCAGCACGCCGGTGGCGGCGTGTCCGGCGGCGTCGAGGACCTGGCGGATCACGGCGACCTGACCGTCCATCATGCCCGAGGGGCCGAGCACGTGCGCCCCGGCGTTGGCCTGCTCCACGGCCATCTGCGCGTAGACGGCCAGGGTGGCGTCGTTGTCGACCGACCCGTCCGGCGCGAGGACGCCGCAGTGACCGTGGTCGGTGAACTCGTCGAGGCAGACGTCGCTCATGACCACGAGGTCGTCGCCCACCTCGGCGCGCACGTCGGCGATGGCGCGGTTGAGGACGCCGTCGGGGTCGATCCCCGCGCTGCCGGTGGCGTCACGGCGGGCCGGGATGCCGAAGAGCATGATGCCGCCGACGCCGAGGCTCACGGCCTCGGCGGCGGCACGCCGGAGCGTGTCGGTGGTGTGCTGGACGACGCCGGGCATCGAGGAGATGGGCGCGGGCTCGGTCAGGCCCTCGCGGATGAAGGCCGGGAGGATGAGGTCGGCGGGGCTGAGCCGGTGCTCGGCGGTGAGCCGGCGCATCGCCGGGGTGGTGCGCAGCCGGCGCGGCCGGTGCTGGGGGAAGCTCATGGGGTGACTCCGTTCGTCGGCGATGGTGGTGGCGGGGCGACGGCGCCGGCGACGGCATCGGCGACGCCGCGGGGGGTCGGTGCGTCGGCGGTGGCGGCGAGCCGCAGCCCCACCCGGGCGGCTTCGGCCGCCGTGCTGGGTCCGATGGCGACGGCGGCCAGGCCGTTCGGGGGTGCGCCGTCCAGCAGGGCGGAGAACCGGCGTGCCGTGCTGGGCGAGGTGAGCACCACGGCGTGGACGCCTTCGGCCGCCAGTTGCCGGTAGGCGGCGGCGTCGAGCACTTCCGGCGCGGAGGGCGGCGGCGTTTCGGCCTCCGAGAGGCGGAGCGCGGGATCGGCCGGGTAGTCGACGGTGCGGTACGCCTCGATCCGGTCCACCCGCCACGCCCTGCCGGAGAGGCCTACGTCGAGCGCGTCGTCGGCCAGGGACGCCTGCGGCAGCAGCAGCGCCCCGGGTCCGGGAGGAAGTTCGGCGAGCAGGCCCTGGGCGGAGCTGTTCCGGGCGGTCAGCGACACCGGAACCCCGGCGCGGGACAGTGCGGCCGCCGTAGCCTCCCCGACCGCGGCGGCCCGGGTACCGGCGGGCACGGCGCCGGCCAGCGTTGAGCCGGTGCGCCGGGTGCAGGCTTCGAGGGCCGTGACCGTGGTGGCGCTGGTGACCACGAGCCAGTCGTACCCGCCCGCGGCGAGCCGCTCCAGGGCCCGCTCGAGCGGGGCCGGATCGGCGGGCCGCTCGAAGTCGATCAGCGGCAGGCAGAACGGGAGCGCCCCGCGCCGGGCGAGTTCCTCCCCGAAGTCCACCGACCGGCCCGGGGTGCGCAGCAGGACCACCCGGAGGCCGTCGAGGTTCTGGCTGTCGGGCAACTGCATGGTCCTCAGGCGCTGAGGGGCGCGATCCGGGCGGCCCCCGCCTCGAGCAGCTCCTCGGCGAGGGACACCCCGAGCCGGGCGGCAGCCTCGGGCCCCTCGTTGGGGGCGGAGCGGCTGCGCCGGAGCAGGTGGCGCCCGTCGAGGCTGGCCACCACCGCCTCAAGGGTCAGCGTGTCACCCTGCACCGAGCCGAGCGCTCCGATCGGGGCTGAACATCCAGCCTCGAGCCGCAGCAGCACCGCGCGCTCGGCGGTGACGGCGGCCCGGGTCTCGGCGTGGTCGTAGGCGGCCAGTGCTGCACCGAGGCCGTCTTCCTCGTCACCGGTCCGGAACTCCACGGCCAGGGCGCCCTGCCCGGGAGCGGGAAGCATGACCGCCGGGTCGATGTACTCGGTGATGGCGGCGTCCCGGCCCAGCCGGTGCAGGCCCGCGGCGGCGAGGACCACGGCGTCCAGGTCTCCGGGACCGCTCTCGGCGCCGGCCACGCGGCCCAGCCGGGTGTCGACGTTGCCGCGGATGTCGACGACTTCGAGGCCGGGACGGGCGGCCCGGAGCTGCGCGGCGCGGCGCGGCGAGCCGGTGCCCACCCGGGCCCCGTCGGGCAGGGTGGCAAGGGTCAGGCCGTCGCGCGCGCACAGGGCGTCGCGGGTATCGGCGCGCTCGGGCACGGCGGCGACCCGGAGCCCCGGGGCGGGGGTGGTGGGGAGGTCCTTGAGCGAGTGCACAGCGAGGTCGCACCGGCCGTCGAGGAGCGCTTCGCGCAGCGCCACGACGAAGACCCCGGTACCGCCCATCTGGGACAGCGGCCCTTTCAGGACGTCGCCCTCGGTGCGGATCCGCACCAGTTCATAGTCCCGCCCCGCCAGTTCGGCGACCCGCTCGGCGACCGTGGTGGTCTGGGTGAGGGCCAGGGCGCTGCCCCGCGTCCCGACCCGGATTCCGGAAGACATCAGGAGCCGGGGTTGGGAAGGGGCGTTCCCACGGTCGAATCCACTGCGGCGACCGTCGGCTTCTCGCCGCGCCGGTTGGCGCAGCAGTTCGGCCGGCAGACATCGAACCAGGGGCCCAGCGCGGTGGCCGCGGGCCGATCGGCGATGTTGTTCTCGATGGTGCGCTCGGAGACGAGGTCGATCAGCCCGGCGACGAACTTCTCGTGGGTGGCGGGGGTCGGCACCCGGTCCGCCACCAGGTCCAGCTCACGGCAGGTCTCCAGCGCCTCCGTGTCGAGGTCCCAGGCCACCTCCATGTGGTCGCTGACGAAGCCCAGCGGCACGATCACGACCCCGCGGACCCCGGCTTCGGCGCGTTCGCGCAGCGCGTCGTTCACGTCGGGTTCGAGCCACGGGATGTGCGGGGCACCGGAACGGGACTGGTAGACCAGCGACCAGTCCACCCCTTCGGCCTCGGGGATACGGTCGAGGACCGCCTGGGCGGTGGCGAGGTGCTGGGCGACGTACGCGCCGTCCTCGTAGGCCGGGCCGCCGCCGGCGGCGCGGGGGCCGGAGGCCTCGGCGTCGCCGGTGGGGATCGAGTGGGTGGCGAACATGATGTGCACGGGCGCATCCGCTTCGCCGCGCCCGGCCAGTGAGGCGCGGACCTTCCGGAGGCCTTCGGTCACGCCTTCGACGAAGGGCTCGACGAAGCCGGGGTGGTCGAAGTACTGCCGGGTCTTGTCCACCTCGAGCAGGCCTTCGAGCCCGGTCTCCACCAGGGCCATGCCGAGGTCCTCGCGGTACTGACGGCAGCTCGAGTAGGAGGAGTAGGCGCTGGTGGTGACGGCGAGGATGCGCCGGTGCCCGGCGTCGTAGGCCTCGCGCAGCGTGTCGGCGATGAACGGGGCCCAGTTGCGGTTGCCCCAGTACACGGGGAGGTCGATGCCGCGCCGGCGGAGTTCGGCCTCCATGGCCGCCCGCAGCGCGCGGTTCTGCCCGTTGATCGGGCTGATCCCGCCGAACGCGCGGTAGTGGTGGGAGACCTCCTCGAGGCGCTCGTCGGGGATGCCGCGCCCGCGGGTGACGTTGCGCAGAAAGGGGAGCACGTCGTCCTGGCCCTCGGGCCCGCCGAAGGAGGCGAGGACGATCGCGTCGTAGTTCTTCGGGGCCATCCGGCCGGATTCGTCGACGCCGTCGAGCGGGTTGAAGGTCTGGGTCACTGGAGAACCTCTGCGATCTCTTCGGGGGTGATGCGCCGGCCGGTGTAGAACGGGACTTCCTCCCGCACGTGGCGGCGCGCTTCGGTTTCGCGCAGGTGGCGCATCAGGTCGACCAGGTCAACCAGTTCGGGGGCCTCGAGGGCGAGGATCCACTCCCAGTCCCCCAGCGCGAAGGAGGAGACGGTGTTGGAGATGACCTGCGGGTACTGCCGGCCCTTCATGCCGTGGTCGTAGAGCATTTCGCGGCGTTCCTCGGTGGGGAGGATGTACCAGTCGTAGGAGCGGACAAAGGGGTAGACGCAGACCCACTCCGCCGGCTCGACGCCCCGGGCGAACGCCGGGACATGGCTCTTGGAGAACTCGGCATCCCGGTGGACGCCCATGGCCGACCACGCGATGGAAGTGCCGGCAAAGGGTTCCGACCGGCGGATCCGCCGGACCGCGGCCTGCAGGTCCTCGGCGCGCGGACCGTGCAGCCACACCATCACGTCGGCGTCCTCGCGCATGGCCGAGACATCGTAGAAACCGCGCACCGTCACCCCGTTGCCGAGGGTACCCAGGACCTCCGTCAGCGGCAGGCCCGCGGCGCCGGTGCCCGAGCCGGCCCGCCGGAAGACCGTCCACAGGGTGAAGAACTGCGGCGTCTGCGGCTCGTCACCGGCGCTTCCTGATGATTCGGAGGAGGTGGTTGGGGAGACCCGGTCGCCGGTTAGCTCGCTCATGCTACTAGTCTGCCCCCTGCGCTGGAGCAAAGAAAATCTCGATGTTCTACAAGACGTAGAAAGTAATGAAGATCACAGGAGATCGCCCCGCGGCCCTTCGGGGAGGCCCAGTTCAGCTGCGAGCGCCCGCGCCCGGGCGGTCGCATCGTCGATGACCGACACCAGTCCGGTGCCGGCGATCCAGCCGCCCGTGACCTCGAGTGCCTCGAGCGGGCCCACCGCCGCCCGGAGCCTGGCCACGCGGTCGCGGTGCCCGACGGCGGCGTGTGGAAGGGCGCCGGCCCAGCGCACGACGTCCCAGGCGAGGACGTCGGCGGCCTCGAGCCGGACCCCGAGCAGCGCCGAGGCGTCGGTGAGGGCCTGGCGGAACAGGTCCTCGTCCCCTGTTGAGGCACCGGAATCCGCCGGGGAGTCCCCGGCCCGGCCGTAGGAGACCCGCAGGATGTGCGAACCCGGGCCCGCCTGCTCCCGCAGCCATTTCCATTTGGCGGTCGAGTGGGTCAGGGCCTTGGCCTGGACGCCTGCCACGCCGCGCGCCACCAGGACGCCGGTGCCGCGGGGGCTGGCGTCAAGTTCGGGCTGGTCGACGATCAGGGTGACCAGCGCGACGCCGGGCACGGGGTCCGGGCGTTCCACAGCGGCCTGCGGCAGCACCCCGGCGAGCAGGTCGACGGCGCCGGGGCCGTCGGCGGCCAGCACCACGGCGGAGGCGCTGACGCTGCGCTGGAGGGTCGAATGTTCGGTGGACACGGTCCACCCGCCTTCGGGTGCGCGCCGGAGGGCCCGGACGGTTTCGGAGGTGCGCAGGTCGGCCCCGCCGTCCCGCAGGGAGGCGACGAGGGCATCGCGCAGCTGGACCATGCCACCGCGCAGCCCGGCGACCGCGGAGCCGGCGGGTGCTGCCTGCCGCAGGGCGCCGGCGGCTGCGCCCAGAGAGCCGAGCCGGGCCATGGCCGGCCGCAGCCCCGGGGCGACGGAGTCGACGTCGAGCGTGTCGGGGTCGGCGGAGAAGACTCCCCCGGCGACGGGGGCCACCAGCCGGTTCAGGACCTCCTCGCCCATCCGGGCCCGCACGAGCTCGCCGAGGCTCACGCCCGGGCGGGTGGCCAGGGCGCCCGGCGGCAGCACCTTGTCCAGGGCGGCGCGCAGCGCTCCGGTCCGCCCGATCAGCGCGGCGGTCCCCGGGTCGGTGGGGTCCGCCGGGATGCCAAGGACGCCCGAGGCGGGCAGGGGGTGCGCGCCGGCCGGGAGGTCCCGCGCCGGCAGCTGCACCCACGCCCCGGGGGCGTCCGGGGTGACGATGAGGTCCTCGAGGTCGAGCTCGGCCGCGAGGGCGGGCACCGTGTCGGAACGGGTGGAGAAGGACTCGGCGCCGCTGTCGAGGATGAATCCGCCGAGTTCGCGGCCGCCGAGATTGCCCCCGAACCCGTCCGAGCGCTCGAGCACGGTAACCTGCGCCCCGCGCAGCATCAGCACGCGCGCCGCGACCAGGCCGGCGACGCCACCGCCGACGACGACGACTGCCGGACGTGCGGTGCCCTCGCCCATGGTCAGGGCTCCACCGAGTGGATCAGTTTCACCACGTGGGTCAGCACGTCCGGGTCGGTCTCCGGCGGCACGCCGTGGCCGAGGTTCACCACGTGCCCGGGCGCGGCCGCCCCGGCCTCGAGCACGGCCCGGACGTGCTGTTCGAGCACCGGCCAGGGGGCGCCGAGCAGGGCCGGGTCGATGTTGCCCTGGAGCGGGACGGTGCCGCCGAGCCTCCGGCTGGCCTCCGCCAGGTCCAGCCGGTAGTCGACGCCGATCACGTCGACGCCGACGTCGTGCATGGCTCCGAGCAGCTCGGAGGTTCCGGTGCCGAAGTGGATCAGCGGGGCCCCCAGCCCGCGGACGGCATCGAGGGCCCGGGCTGACGCGGGCGCCGCGTACGTGCGATAGTCGGCCAGTCCGAGGGAGCCGGCCCATGAATCGAAGAGCTGGGCGGCGCTCGCGCCGGCCTCGAGCTGGGCCCGCAGGAACCGCCCGGAGGCATCCGCCGCCCACTCGGCCAGCGCCTGCCAGGTCTCGGGGTCGGAATGCATCATGGTGCGCGGACCCAGGTGGTCGCGGGAGGGCTTGCCCTCAACCATGTAGGCGGCCAGGGTGAAGGGCGCCCCGGCGAAGCCGATCAGGGGGGTGCTGCCCAGTTCGGCGACCGTCAGGGCGACCGCGGCGCGGATCGGATCGAGGGCCTCGTCGGTGAGGACGGGAAGGGCGGCGACGTCGGCGGCCGTCCGGACCGGTGACCCCAGGACCGGGCCCACCCCCGGGACGATGTCGACATCGACCCCGGCGAGCTTGAGCGGGATCACGATGTCGGAGAAGAAGATCGCGGCGTCCACGTCGTGGCGGCGGACCGGCTGGAGGGTGATCTCGGCGGCCATCCCCGGGTCGAGGCAGGCCTCGAGCATCGCGGTTCCCTCGCGCAGCGCCCGGTACTCCGGCAGGGACCTTCCCGCCTGGCGCATGAACCAGACGGGACGGCGGGACGGTTTCCGCCCGCGGTAGGCCGCAATCAGCGGGGAATCTGCGGTGCGGCCGTCCACCAGCGGGTGGGATGCTCCAAGGGTCATACCCTGATTCTGCCCAAGATCCCGGGCGATGGTTAACCGGCGGGCGTTCCGGCGGGCAGCCGGGTGGTGAAAATCACGTACACCGGGTCCCGTGGAATTCCGCGGAAGTCCAATGAAATCAAGCCCGCACTTAGGGTTTCCTATTACCATCCGCAACCATCGGCTCGCTATGCTTGGGGAGCTGTGGTTCTACTTTCTCTCGTTGCGACTCACTCGAATGTGGACCTGGAAACCGTTGCCCGCCTGAGCGTGGGGGCGCCCCAGGTCCCTTCAGCCGTGCTCGCGGACGACCGCCCCGTGTCCGGCGCCGTGGTGCTCTCCACCTGCAACCGCTTCGAAATCTACTTCGAGGCCCCCTCCGAAGAGGACGTCGAGGCCGCCCGCTCCGCCATCATCTCCACCATCAGCAGCTACTCCGGCATCCCCGAGCCCTCCGTGTCCTCCGCCTTCGTCACCAAGAAGGGCGGCTCGGTCGCCAAGCATCTCTTCGCGGTGGGGGCCGGCCTCGATTCCGCCGTCGTCGGTGAGCGCGAAATCGCCGGCCAGGTCCGCCGCGCCCTGATCGAGGCACAGGCCTCGGGTGCGGCAAGCAAGGGCCTCGTGCGCCTCTTCCAGGCCGCCTCCCGCACGGCCAAGGACGTCGGGGCCCGTACCGTCCTCGGCAGCGACGGGCGCTCGATCGTCTCCGTGGCGCTCGAACTGGCCGGGGATATCTCCGGCAGCGCCGACTGGTCGCAGAAGTCGGTCGTCCTCTTCGGGACCGGCGCCTACGCCGGCGCGACCATGGCCCTGCTCAATGAGAAGGAGGCCGGCGAGGTCGCCGTATTCTCTTCCTCCGGACGCGCCGAGGCGTTCGTCGCCTCCCGCGGCGGCCACGCCCTTGACGCGGACAGCCTCGCCGGGGCGATCCGGGAGGCCGATGTGATCATCGGCTGCAGCGGCAGCGACGCCCGTATCGAGGCCTCGGACCTCGCGTCGATCCGGGAGGGCTCGTCGAACCCCCTGGTGGTCATCGACCTGGCGCTGAGCCATGACTTCGATCCCGCCGTCGCCAACCTCGACAATGTCGAGCTAATCACTCTGGAGTCCGTCCGGCTCGCCGCCCCCGAGGAGCAGGCCGAGACCCTGCGCCAGGCCGGTGAGCTGGTGCAGCAGGCGGCCGATGCCTTCGAGGAGCAGCAGAACACCAGGGCCATGGACGCCGCGATCGTCGCCCTGCGCAAACACACCCAGCAGGTGCTCGACGCGGAGATGAAGCGGGTGCGCTCACAGCACGGGTGCACCGCCGCGGCCGAGGAGGTCGAGCTCGCGCTGCGCCGGATGGTGCGCCAGCTGCTTCACACCCCAACCGTGCGCGCCCGCGAGCTCGCAGCGGAGGGACGCCAGGACGACTACACCGCGGCGCTCGAGGCCCTCTACGGCATCGATCTGCGCCCGACGGCCTCCCCTGAGCTGCCCGAGGCCCCCGCAGCGCTTTCACGCCCCGCGCTGCACCCAGCCGGCGTTCCGCACCCGGCCGGCAGTGGGGATCCCGCGCAGTGCCCGGTCAGCCACGAACCGCCCACTGCCGCCTCCGCCTGACCGCGCGGCGCGGTGGGTGCCACGCACCCCGGTCAGTAGACCGGCTGGCCCGGTTCGATCGCCGAGACCCAGGCCAGGATGCCGCCGTCGACGTTGAAGACCTGCCGGTGCCCCTGGCTGCGCAGGTGGCGCACCACCTCGGCCGAACGCCTGCCGGACTTGCAGTGCACGTAGACCGGCCGTGACGGTTCCGGGGTGTAGCCGCCGGCCAGCACCCGGTCCTTCGGAATCAGCTGCGCACCCTCGATCCGGACGATGCCGTACTCCCCGGGTTCCCGGACATCGATCAGGTCGAACGCCGCCTCGCCGCGTTCCCTGCCGCTCAGCAGCTCCGCAAGTTCCCGCACCCCGATCGACGGCACTTCCTCCTCCTCCGCCGGCGACAGTCCGCAGAACGCCTCGTAGTCCATCAGGGCCGTCACCGGCGTAGCCGTGGGGTCCCTGCGCACCGTGATTTCCTGCCACGACATATCGAGGGCGTTGAAGATCAGCACCCGGCCCAGCAGCGTTCTGCCGACACCGGTGATGAGCTTGACCGCCTCGGTACCCATGAGGGAGCCGATCGACGCGCACAGGACGCCGAGGACCCCGCCCTCGGCGCAGGAGGGAACCGATCCGGGCGGCGGGGCCTCCGGGTAAAGGTCCCGGTAACCGGGGCCGTGCTTCTCCCAGAACACGCTCACCTGCCCGTCGAAGCGCAGGATGGAGCCCCACACGTAGGGCTTGCCGAGCAGCGCGGCGGCATCGTTGACGAGGTAGCGGGTGGCGAAATTGTCGGTGCCGTCCACCGCGAGGTCGTACCCGCCCAGCAGCTCAAGGGCGTTGGCGGAGGTCAGGCGTTCGGGGTGCAGGACCACCTCGACGAGCGGGTTGATCTGAGCCAGGCTGCGCTGCGCGGAAGCGGCCTTGAGGTCGCCCAGGTCGCCCACCCCATGGATCACCTGGCGCTGCAGGTTCGAGATCTCGACGGTGTCGTCGTCGACGATGCCCAGGGTGCCCACGCCGGCGGCGGCCAGGTACTGCAGGACGGGCGAGCCGAGCCCTCCGGCGCCGATCACCAGCACCCGGGCGTTCTTGAGCCGCCGCTGCGCCTCCAGGCCGAACTCGGGGATCAAAAGATGCCGCGAATAGCGGACCATCTCCTCCTGAGTGAGTTCCGGGTGCGGGTCGACCAGCGGCGGCAGCGGAGGAAGCGGCGTGCCAGTGGCGCGGTGGTGTGCGCTCATGCCTTCAATGTATGCCCGCACCGCCTGCGCTGCCAGCCGAATCGGCCCCCGGGAGCACCGTAGGTAAACTGAACCGTACGGAACTCCAGAACAGAGGTTGCAGGTTGTGAGCGCAGAGGCTTCACCGAATGGAAAAGCGCTGCGGCTGCCGCGCGACGAGCGCCGCCGCCAGCTCCTGAACGCCGCGCACGAGGTCTTCGTGGCCCACGGTTTCCACGGCGCTGCGATGGACGACATCGCCGAGGCCGCAAAGGTCAGCAAGCCGGTGCTGTACCAGCACTTCCCCGGCAAGCGGGAGCTCTACCTGGCGCTGCTGGAGAACCACCTCGCCGAACTCACAGACCTGCTCATGGAGGCGCTCCGCTCCACCGGGGACAACAAGGTTCGGGTGCAGGCCACCATGCGCGCCTATTTCTCCTTCATCGCCCGTGACAGCAAGGCCCACCGGCTGGTGTTCGAGTCCGATGTCAGCAACGACCCCGAGGTCAGCGCCCGCCTAGAGGCGTTCAACGCCCACTTCGCCAATGCCATCGCCGAGGTCATCGCCGGGGACACTCAGCTGTCCATGGTGGAGGCCACCCTGCTCGGACGCGGCCTGGCCGGCATGGCGCAGATCAGCGCCCGGTTCTGGCTCGAAACCGACGGGACCCTCGACATCGAAACGGCCAGTGAGCTGATCTACCGTTTAGCTTGGCGCGGAATTAGTCGGTTCCCCAAGGAGATCTAGAGTAGGTTTCCAAGGGCTAAAGGTTCACTACACAGGAGGCACCCGCCGTGGAAATTAAGATCGGTATTCAGAACGTCAACAGGGAGATTGTTCTGGAGTCCTCCGAAAGCGCCGATGCGATTGCGGAGGTGGTCGCCTCGGCGATGAACGGCGGCTCCGAACTCCGGCTCACCGATTCCAAGGGCCGCACGGTGATCGTCCCGTCGACGGTCCTCGGGTACGTCGAGATCGGCGCCGAAGAGCAGCGCCGCGTCGGCTTCGGGGCTCTCTAGGGCCCACCTTCCGCCCCGGCCCGCCACCGGCGGGCCGGGCCCTCGGGCCGTCAGGCCGTCAGGCCCAGGGCGCTCATCCTGCGCGAATGGTTGCGCGTGAGCTGGGCAAACAGCGCTGTCGTATGGGCGGCCGGGTCGGTCGTGTCGGCGAACAGCAGCCCGCCGAGGAATTCGCGCTCAATGCCGATCCGCTGGGCCTGGGTCAGGGCCTCCCCCACCAGCCGGCGCCCCCACAGGGCCAGCCGCGAGGCGAGCCGCGGATCGTCGGCGAGCGCCTCCTTCAGGCGCCGCCCGAGCAGCGCGGTGTCGTCGTCGGCGTCGATCCTGCCGATCAGCCCACGGGTCTCGGTATCCAGCCGGTCCGCCAGGGCCCGGTAAAAATCGCCGGAGATCGCATCGATCACGTACGCCTTCATCAGGGACTCGAACCAGTCGGCGGGCCGGGTCCGCTCGTGGAAGGCATCCACCGAGGCCACGAACGGCGCCATGGCCTGCTCCACGTCGATCCCCCGGGCTGCGAGGTGGCTGCTGACCAGCTCGAAATGCGCAAACTCCTGCACCGCCAGTCGCCCGATGCCGGCCCGGTCGGCAAGGGTCGGGGAGAACCTCGCGTCCGAGGAAAGCCGTTCGAATCCGGAAAGCTCCCCGTAGGCGATCACCCCCAGCAGATCCGCGATGAAGCGGGCGTAACGGGGGTTTTGGACCCGGTCCGGGTCGGCTGCTGCGAAGGAGGTTTCGGCTCCATCGGGGCCGGGCTGAACGCCTTCGTTCGTGCGGTTGTTCATTCTCCTAACACTACAGAAGGCCCGGCCGTGCCGGGCCTCCCTGCCCCCGCCGCCCGATGATGCGGCGCCGCGCCCTCCGGGCCGTCCCCTCCCAGCGGCGCGGTGCGTGTATTACGGTGAGCGTGTGCCGTATTTGCATCCGGGTCTCGGGGACAGCGCCTCCCAGCAGCACCTCGCCGTCGCCCTGAAGGCGCTGCGGGACGAACTTGAGCTGCGGACCGTCTTCCCTCCGGAGGTCCTTGCGGAGGCGGAGGCCGCGGTCGCTGCCTACGAGTTCCCGCCCGAGGACCTCACCGGCCTGGACTTCATCACCATCGATCCCCCCGGCTCGATCGACCTCGACCAGGCCGTGCACCTGCAGCGCCGGGGTACCGGCTACCGCATCTGGTACGCCATCGCCGACGTCCCCGGTTTCGTCCGGCCGGGCGGGGCCGTCGATGCGGAAGCCCGGCTGCGCGGCCAGACCGTGTACGCCCCCGACGGACGGATCTCCCTCCACCCCGAGGTGATCGCCGAAGACGCGGCCAGCCTCCTGCCCGGGGTGGTCCGCGGCGCCTACGTCTGGGAGTTCGACCTCGATTCATCCGCCGCGGTGACCAAAGCGTCAGTGCGCCGCGCCTCCGTCCGCAGCCGCACGCAGCTGACCTACGCCGAGGTCGAGGAACACCTGCGCTCGGGCGGAGCGCCGGAGAACCTGGTGCTGCTGCGGGAGATCGGCCTCAAGCGCATCGAGCTCGAACTCCAACGCGGCGGAGCCAGCCTGAACCTTCCCGCCCAGGAGATCGGCTTCGAGCGGGGCCGTTACTTCCTCATGACCGCACCAGCGTTGCCCTCGGAGGACTGGAACGCCCAGATTTCCCTGATGACCGGGATGGAGGCCGCCCGGATCATGATCGAGGGACGCATCGGCATCCTGCGCACCATGCCGGCACCCGACGAGGCGGCGCTGGCGAAGTTCCGCAGCCAGGCAGCGGCCTGCGGAAGGGCGTGGCCGGAGGGGATCGCCTACGGCGGCTTCCTGCGGAGCCTTGACACCGATCGGCCCGAGCAGCTCGCCCTGATGCACGCCGCCGCGTCGCTGTTCCGCGGCGCCGGGTACACCGCCTTCGACGGCGAGGTGCCCGACGCGGTGGTGCAGGCCGCGATCGCCGCCCCCTATGCGCACACCACTGCACCGCTGCGCCGTCTGGTCGACCGGTACGTGCTGGTGATCTGCGAGGCCCTGTGCGCGGGGCGGCCGGTGCCCCGGTGGGCCCGGGAGGCCCTGCCCGACCTGAATTCCCTGATGTCCGCGGCGAACCAGGCCTCGGCGCGGATGGAATCCGGGGCCATGGACGCCCTGGCGGCGGCGCTGCTGAGCGACGACGTGGGCAAGGACTTCACCGCCGTGGTGTTGGCTGGTTCGAGGCCCAGCAACGGGGACGCCGGGCCCCGCAGCCGCCCCTCCGGCACGGTGCAGTTGATCGATCCGGCGATCGAGGCCAAGTGCTACGGCGAGCTGACCGCCGGTTCCCTGGTGACGGTGCGGCTCGTCGAGGCGGACACCGCCCGCCGCGTCGTGCGTTTCGAGCTGGCCGCACCCGCCGCCACGGGCGGCCTGCCCGTTTCCGCCGCGCCCTCGGGGTAGACTGGCCTCGTAGTAATGGATGCCCGGTCGTTATCGACATACCCCGATGACCCGCAGTACCTACTCGGTCCCGAGTTTTTCCCAGCCGGCGCTGGCGCTCAAACCGCCAGCCGGCACGCAGTTGCAAGCCCGCGATCGGCTTCCACTGGACGCCCTGCGCCTCCGATACGCTCCGAGCTGGATGCCAACCCCAGCTACCCGTCGAGCCTCGGTGGCCGCTTGGCCTTAATGAACGGTACGTAATTGAACACTGAGAACAGCCCGGTTGCGGATTCGCACCACCTCCTTGCCGATAACAGCGACGACGCCATCGACGTCGAGGACACGCTCGTCACCACCGAGGAACCTCACAAGGAGGTTCCCGAGACCTTCGCCGACTTCAACGTCCGTCCCGACATCGTCGAGTCGCTGGCCGACGCCGGGATCCTCCACCCCTTCCCCATCCAGGCGATGACCCTGTCGATCGCCCTGGGCGGCCACGACATCATCGGCCAGGCCAAGACCGGAACCGGCAAGACCCTCGGCTTCGGCATTCCCGCCCTGCAGCGCGTCGTCGGCCCCGATGACGCCGGCTATGACAAGCTGCCGGTCCCGGGAGCACCCCAGGCCCTCGTCGTCGTGCCGACCCGCGAACTTGCCGTCCAGGTCGCCGGCGACCTCACCACCGCGGCGAAGAAGCGCAACGCGCGCATCGTCACCATCTACGGCGGCCGGGCCTACGAGCCGCAGATCGAGGCGCTGCAGCGCGGCGTCGAGGTCGTCGTCGGCACCCCGGGCCGGCTGATCGACCTGCACCGCCAGAAGCTCCTGGTCCTCAAGAACGTCAAGATCGTCGTGCTCGACGAGGCCGACGAGATGCTCGACCTCGGCTTCCTGCCCGACGTCGAGACGCTGATCGCCGCCACGCCCCCGGTGCGCCAGACGCTGCTGTTCTCCGCCACCATGCCCGGCCCCGTCGTCGCCATGGCCCGCCGGTACATGACCCAGCCCACGCACATCCGCGCCGCGGATCCCGAGGACGAGGGAATCACCAAGAAAGATATCCGCCAGGTCATCTACCGCGCCCACAACCTCGATAAGGCCGAGGTCGTCGCACGGATCCTGCAGGCCCGCGGCCGCGGCCGCACCATCATCTTCACCAAGACCAAGCGCACCGCGGCGAAGCTTTCCGAGGAACTCATCGACCGCGGCTTCGCCGCCGGCGCGATCCACGGCGACCTCGGCCAGGGCGCCCGCGAGCAGGCGCTGCGCGCCTTCCGCGGTGACAAGATCGACGTCCTGGTCGCCACCGAGGTCGCGGCCCGCGGCATCGACGTCGAAGACATCACGCACGTGATCAACTACCAGTGCCCCGAGGACGAGAAGGCCTACCTGCACCGCGTGGGCCGCACCGGCCGCGCCGGCAAGAAGGGCACCGCCGTCACGTTCGTCGACTGGGACGACGTCCCCCGCTGGGGCCTGATCAACAAGGCACTCGGGCTGGACTCGCCCGAGCCGATCGAAACGTACTCCTCCTCGCCCCACCTGTTCACCGACCTGGACATCCCGGAGGGCACGAAGGGGCGGCTGCCGCGCGGCGCCCGCAAACTGGCCGGCATCGACGCCGAGGTGCTCGAGGACCTCGGCGAGACCGGCAAGAAGGGCCGCACCGGCGGCGCGCCGACCGGCCGCGGAGACGGTCCGCGTCGGGACAGCGCCCGCGGCGACGGCCAGCGCAGCGAGGGCGGGCGGAGCCGTTCGCGATCCCGCTCCGGCGGCCGGGGGTCCGGTTCCGCCGACGAGGGCAGCGAGGCCTCGACCACCCGCCCGCGCCGTTCACCGGCTGCCGCGGAGGGCGCCGTCGACACGGCCGCCCCGTCGGCCACTTCCCCCGAGCGTCCCCGCCGCACCCGCACCCGCAGGCGCAACGGCGAGGTCGTCGCCCAGCCCACCAGCGGCTCGGAGGAGTAGCACCCGATGACGGAACCTGCCTGGACCCCGGGCGGCAGCAACCTCGTGGTCCACGCAGACAACGCCGCCTATCTCCCGACCCTGCCCGACGGCGCCTTCACCATGATCTACGTCGACCCGCCCTTCAACACGGGGCGGGCCCAGCGGCGTCAGCAGCTGAGCATGGTCCGCAATGCCGACGGCACCGGGGACCGGGTCGGATTCAAGGGGATGAGCTACTCCACGGTGAAGGGCATGCTCGCCAGCTACGACGACGCGTTCGAGGACTACTGGGACTTCCTCGCGCCGCGCCTGGCCGAGGCATGGCGCCTCCTCGCCGAGGACGGCACGCTGTACCTCCACCTTGACTACCGCGAGGTGCACTACGCCAAGGTGATGCTCGATTCACTGTTCGGCCGCGAGTGCTTCCTCAACGAAATCATCTGGGCCTACGACTACGGGGCCCGCGCCAAGCGGAAGTGGCCGGCGAAGCACGACAACATCCTCGTCTACGTCAAGGACCCGGCCCGGTACCACTTCGACAGCGCCGAGGTGGACCGGGAACCCTACATGGCGCCGGGGCTGGTCACCGCGGAGAAGGCCGCGCTCGGCAAGCTGCCCACCGATGTCTGGTGGCACACCATCGTCTCGCCCACCGGGCGGGAAAAGACCGGTTATCCGACGCAGAAGCCCGAGGGCCTGCTGCGCCGGGCGGTCGCCGCGAGCAGCCGTGAGGGCGACTGGGTCCTCGACTTCTTCGCCGGGTCCGGGACCCTGGGCGCCGTCGCCGGGAAGCTGGGACGCCGGTTCGTGTGCATCGACCAGAACCCGCAGGCCGTGGAGATCATGCGCAGGCGCCTGGCTCCCTACTGCGAACCGGCCGGACGCAGCAGCGCGTGACCGGCGGCGCCGGCCCTAGCGGACGCGGTGGCCGCCCGCCCACTCAATGATGCGGTCGAGGGTTTCGGGCGCCGTCACGTTCTCCCCCAGCAGGTTCGGCTTGCCCGCGCCGTGGTAATCGCTCGAGCCGGTGATCAGCAGGTCGTGTTGGGCCGCGGTGCGCCGGAGCGCGGCCCGCGCGTCCTCGGGGTTGTCGCGGTGGTCGATCTCCAGGCCGAGCAGCCCCGCATCGATCATCTCGTTCAGGACCGCGCTGCCGATCACCCGGCCGCGGGCGAAGGCCGACGGGTGGGCGAAGACCGGCACGCCCCCGGCGCTGCGGATCAGTTCGACCGCGAGGGCCGGATGCGGAGCATAGTGCCCGACCCAGTACTTCGAGCGCACGGTGAGGATCCGCTCGAACGCCTCGGAGCGGTCGGCGACGATCTTCAGGGCGACGAGTGCGTCCGCAATGTGGGGGCGCCCCACGGTGGCCCCGTCGGCCAGATGGTCCTCGACCAGGTCCCAGCTGATCGGGAAATCCTCGGACAGCCGCTCCACCATGCGCCGTGCACGGCTCAGGCGCGCCGCCCTCGACTTCTCGATCTCCGCGAGCAGGCCGGCATGGGCGGGGTCGTGCAGGTAGGACAGGACGTGCACGCTGATGCCGGTGTCGCTCTGGCACGACACCTCCATCCCCGGGATGAACCTGATCCCTTCCGCCGAGGCCGCCTCCGCTGCCTCTGCCCAGCCCGCCGTGGAATCGTGGTCGGTCAGCGCGACGGCGTCGAGCCCGGCACGCTGCGCCGAGCGAATCAACGCCGCGGGGCTTTCCGTGCCGTCGGAGATGTTGGAGTGCGTGTGCAGGTCGATTCTCACCAACCCAATCTACGCCAGCGGACGCGGATTCCTCCTTCCTTGAAGGGGCGGCCCGCGCTTCAACACGCGCACGCCGCGGCGGTATGTTTGGCCGCCCGCGGGACCGGTGGGACCATGGACCAGTGAGTACAGCAGAGAATCCTCAAGCGTTCCAGCCCGAGCCCGGGGCCACCCCGGTCACCCCCGAAGACCAGCCGCTGTCGAGCCGCAACGAGAACCGGTCCCAGCGGCCGGACTCCGAGGCGTTCAAGGCCTTCATGGCCGGCAGTTGGGCACCCACCGACACCGCCCTGCCGGAGAAGGCTCCCGTGGCGGATTTCGCCGCGCGGCGCCGGCGCGCAATCTCGGAGCAGTTCCCCGGCGAGCGCCTCGTCATTCCGGCCGGCCCGCTGAAAGTCCGCTCCAATGACACGGACTACCGCTTCCGCCCTCACTCCGGCTTCGCCCATCTGACCGGCCTCGGCCTGGACCACGAGCCCGACGCGGTGCTCGTGATGGAACCGGTCGGCGAAGGAACCGGCGACGACGGCGGCCACCACACCGCTACCCTGTACTTCCGCGAGCTGGCCGGCCGGGACAGTTCGGAGTTCTATGCCAACGCGCGCTACGGCGAGTTCTGGATCGGCCCGCGTATGTCCCGCGCCCAGGTGTCGGCCCTGCTGGCACTTGAGACGGCCGACCTCGACGGCCTCGAGACGGCGGTGACCAAGGACGCCGGCGTACCGCAGATCGGCGGCATCAGTATCCGGCTCCTCCGCGAGGTCGACCTCAATGCCGACGCGCTCGTTGACACCTCCCGCATCAACACCGGAGTCGACCTGGAGAAGGCCGACGCCCTCGACGCGAAGCTCGCCGAGGCCCTCTCGGAACTGCGCCTGATCAAGGACTCCTACGAGATCGAGCAGCTCCAGTCCGCCGTGGATGCAACCGTCAACGGCTTCCATGAAGTGGTCCGCCAGCTCCCCCGGGCCATCTCCCACCCCCGCGGCGAGCGCGTGGTGGAGGGGGCGTTCTTCACCCGGGCCCGGGAGGAAGGCAACGACCTCGGCTACGACACCATCGCCGCCTCGGGCAACAATGCGACGGTGCTTCACTGGATCCGGAACAACGGCCGCGTCTCGGCCGGGGACCTGCTCCTGCTCGACGCCGGCGTTGAGGCCGAAAGCCTCTACACCGCCGACGTCACCCGGACCCTGCCGGTGAACGGCACCTACTCCGAGGTGCAGCGCCGGATCTACTCGGCGGTCCTCGAGGCCGCCGATGCTGCCTTCGCCGCGGCCCAGCCCGGTCGAAAGTTCCGTGACATCCACACCGCGGCCGTCACCGTCCTCGCCGAGCGCCTCAACGACTGGGGCCTGCTCCCGGTGCCGCTCGAGGAGGTTCTCGCCCCCGAGGGCCAGCAGCACCGGCGGTGGATGCCCCACGGCACCAGCCACCACCTCGGGATGGACGTCCACGACTGCGCCCAGGCGCGCCGGGAACTCTACCTCGACGGTGTGCTCACCGAGGGAATGGTGTTCACCATCGAGCCCGGGCTGTACTTCAAGAACGAGGACCTGTCGGTGCCCGAGGAGTACCGCGGCATCGGCGTCCGGATCGAGGACGACATCCTGATGACCAAGGACGGTCCCGTAAACCTCAGCGCCGCCCTCCCCCGCGATGCCGACGACGTCGAGGCCTGGATGGCCGGCATCTACAGCCCGACCGGCGAGTAGGCGCGCCGGCGGCGAACCGCCCGGGAATGCGGAAGAGCCCGGCACCCATGGGTGCCGGGCTCTTTCGCATGCCGGTGCTGCTCGTGCCTGGTATCTACCGGCCGTCGAGGGGAGGCTCGACCCTCGTCGAGCCATGCTGGCCCGCGTCCCCGGCCGGCCCGTCCGCAGCCGGTCCCTCCGGCTCCGCGGCCGGAGGCTGGCCACCGGCCGAACCCTCGGCCCGCGGGACGTCCTCCTGGACGGGGGTGTCGACCCGAATGCCGTACTGGGGCCTGCCGTCGGGCAGGTCTGGATACTTGCCGCGCCGGGGTCCCGCCGGGTCTCCGGGCGCACCGCCGGGGCCGGCCGGGGCCGGTGTGCCGGCGTCGGGTCGGGCCTGGCCGGCGATTTCCCCGGGACCGGGGACGCCGCCCTGCGGGACGGGGGGCTGATAGCCTTCCGCGGGCCGGTCCCAGCCGCCCGCCGGACCGCCGGGATGCAGCGCCTGGCCGTTCATGGGAAGCTGCTGGAGCCGGCGGCGCGCCTCCCCCGCGACCGAGGGGTCGACGATCACGTCGTAGCTTGTGGCGATGACCTGGTTCGTGGAGGTGAAGTCCCGCTTCCCCCGCTGGAACGCATAGGTGATGACTCCGAAGAGAAGCCAGAACATCGCACCGAGCGCCATGGAGGAGAGGACGCTGGTGAAGGGTTCGCTGCCGCCGAAGAGGGTGAGGATCAGCCCGACGAAGAAGCCGAACCAGGCGCCGGTGGCCGCACTGGCCAGGGCCACCCGCGGGTAGCTGAGGCGTCCGGTGACCCGCTCCACCGTCTTCAGGTCGTTGCCGATGATGGAGACGCGTTCCACCGGAAACTTGTTGTCGGCGAGGTAGTCCACCGCCTTCTGCGCCTCGAGGTAGGCCGTGTAGCGGCCCACCGTTTCACCGCGCGGCAGAGCGCGGCCTTCGTCACGGGACGGGGTGCGTCCAAGTACATTCGCCATGGGCCCATTGTTCACCACATCCGGACGCCCGGGATGGAGTATCGCTTGCAGTGAACTCGCGCCGCGACCGCCTAACGGCCGCACGCGATGGTGGGAGGTCCCGGCGGGGCGGGACGGCGGCTCCGCCTAGGCGGCGTACGCGAAGGCCCGGTCGGAGGGGCCGGCGTTTTCGCCGGCGGCGAGCGGAGTCAGAAGGAGTGAGCTCTGCTCCTCGGTGAGCAGCTCCGGACAGCTGAGCGCGAGGTGGGCCACCGCGAGGGCGGCGACCATCCAGTAGGTCCCCTCGACGCGCCCCATCGTGCGGGTGACCAGTGCCCGCAAGGACGGCATGTCGACGCGGTCCGTCCGGGAGGCGAGGCGCACCACCGTGCTGTTGAATGAGGTGTGGGACTGGACCACCTCATAGCTTGCGGCCGCGGCCTGAAGACGCTCCGGCGTCCACTCAATCCCGAAGATCCGGTCCAGCGGTGCGGCTGACTTCTCCATAATTCGCCTCCCATGCAGCTTTGATCCTGTTCTAGGATCATAAAATCTTATTCCCATACCAACCCGTGCAGCTGCGATATAATTCCTTCATGGCCCAGAGAACTTATGACGACTCGTGCGGAGCGGCCCTCGCGATGGATGCAGTCGGTGAACGGTGGTCGATGCTGGTGGTCCGTGAGCTCCTGCTCGGACCGAAGCGCTTCAGCGACCTGCGCGCCGGCCTGCCGAACGCCAGCCCGAACGTCCTGAGCCAGCGGCTGAAGGAACTTGAGGCCTCGGGCCTGCTTCGGCATGTGAAACTCGGGCCTCCGGCAAGTGTCTCGGCCTATGAGCTCACCGACAGCGGGCGCCAGCTCGAACCGATCCTCCTTGAGCTCTCGCGGTGGGGGTCGAGGATCTCGCACCGGCCGGAGAAGGGCATGAGCACCGACGCATTCATGCTGATGCTCAAGGCGCTCTACTTTCGGCCCGAGGGATCCCGGTTCGACGCGAGGATCCGGATCCGGGTCAACGGGGACCAGTTCACCGTGGTGGTGGCCCCGCAGGCCATCGACGTCAGCCGGTCCGGCGCGGGAACCGTCGACGTGGAGGTGGCCGGAGATGTCCTCGCCCTCTGGGACCTGATTTTCAGCGGCGAGACCGTGCCCGACGCGCTCGCGTCCGAACGGATCACCCTGGCCGGGGACGCCGGGCTGGCCGCCGAGTTCTTCACCCTGTTTTCCGTCGCTCCGCCCGCGGTGCTCTCACCCGTGCCGGTGGGCGGCTGACGCAGGGCCCCCGTCGACGGGGCACCGCACCGCTCGCCGGGCCGCACCTTCAGGACCGGCGTGCTTGCCGGAAAGCCCCCGGGACAGCCTCCGCACCGATGAAACTGTCACCGAATACACCGGATCCCGCTCCGCGAAGTAGCCTTGCCTTGTGAGTACCAATCCAACCCGCGTCTTTGTGGCCCGCCTCCTCGGCCTCGACGTTTTCGACCCCTTGGGCGACCGCCTGGGCCGGCTGCGCGATGTTGTGGTGCTCGACCGCGGCGCCCTGAAGGAGCCGCAGGTTGTCGGCATCGTCATCGAGGTTCCGGGCAAGAAGCGCATCTTCGTGCCCATGACCAGGGTCACCTCGATGGACACCTCGCAGATCATCTGCACAGGCCTTGTGAACCTGCGCCGCTTCGAGCAGCGAGGGGCGGAACTGCTGGTGGTCGGCGAGCTGTTCGACCGGAAGGTCACCCTGCAGGACGGCTCCGGGGATGCCGTCATCGAGGACATCGCCATGGAGAAGAACAGGGCCGGGGACTGGCATGTCTCCCAGCTGTTCATCCGGCGCGGCGGGCCGACCTCGCCCCTGCGGAGCCTGCGCAGGAGCGGCGAGCGCCTGATCATCAACTGGCTCGACGCCTACCACGGGGCCGCGAACGAACCCCAGGGGGCCTCCCAGTTCGTCGCCCAGCACGAGGACCTCAAGGCCGCCGACTTCGCCGAGGCCCTCCACGAGATGAGCAACAAGCGCCGCCTCGAGGTGGCCGGCGAGCTTCAGGATGACCGGCTTGCCGACATCCTCCAGGAGCTGCCCGACGACGACCAGGTCCAGATCCTCTCATCGCTCAACCGCGAACGGGCCGCCGACATCCTCGAGGAGATGGACCCCGACGACGCCGCTGACCTGCTCAACGAGCTCCCGGAGGCCCAGAAGGAGGAACTGCTCCAGCTGATGGAGCCGGACGACGCCGACGACGTGCGCCGCCTGCTCGAGTACGAGGAGGACACCGCCGGCTCGCTCATGACCACGGTGCCGGTCATCCTCCCGCCCGAAGCGACGGTGGCCGAGGCGCTGGCCCACGTCCGGCGCGAGGAACTCACCCCGGCGCTCGCCTCCTCGATCTTCGTGTGCCGCCCGCCCCTGGAAACCCCGACCGGGCGTTACCTCGGCGTGGTGCACATCCAGCAGCTCCTGCGTTTCCCTCCGCCCGAGCAGCTGGGCAACATTCTCGATGCGGACCTAGAACCGGTCAGCGACCAGGCCAATGTCAGCGAAGTCTCCCGCATCCTCGCGACCTACAACCTCAACTCGCTGCCGATCATCAACAAGGAGGGCCGCCTGGTGGGCGCGGTGACGGTGGACGACGTGCTCGATCACCTTCTGCCGGACGACTGGCGGGCCCAGGACGACGCACGCGCACTTCGTCGGGGAGGAACAAATGGCTGAGAGAATCCGCTCGACCTCGACCGGTCTTGACACCCCGCGGGAGAGCCGCAAACGGGTGTTCCCCCGGCTGCGCCCCAACCCGGACCGTTTCGGCAGCGCCACCGAGAACTTCGCCCGTTTCATGGGAACCCCCCAGTTCCTCTTCTACATGACGGTGTTCTGCGTGCTCTGGCTGGTCTGGAACACCTGGGGACCGGCGAACGCCCGGTGGGACAGCGCGGCGCTGGGCTTCACCGCCCTGACGCTGATGCTGTCCCTGCAGGCCTCCTACGCGGCTCCCCTGCTGCTGCTGGCCCAGAACCGGCAGGACGACCGCGACCGGGTGTCGCTGCGCGAGGACCGGCACCGGGCCGAACGGAACCTGTCCGACACCGAATACCTGACCCGTGAGATCGCCGAGCTGCGCATCGCCATCCGCGAGGTCGCCACCCGCGACTACGTGCGCTCGGAGCTCCGCTCGGCGCTCGAGGAACTGCTCGAGGCCGCGGACGGCCAGGAGCTGACCCTTTCGAAGAAGCCGCGGAGGAAACCGTCGGATAACACCATGAGCCTGCCCCGGGTCGCCCCGCCGGTCGGAAGCGACAATCAGTGATCTCTGAGACAGCAGTGCTCACGGCACTCGCTTCGGTGCTCGACCCCGAACTCCGCCGGCCCATCACCGACCTCGGCATGGTCGAGGGGGTGGAGGCCTCCGGTGACGGCACCGTGACCGTTCGGGTGCTGCTGACCATCGCCGGGTGCCCCCTCTCCACCACCATCACCTCAGACGTCGAGGCGGCCCTGGCAGGCCTGTCCGGCGTCGAGCGCGTACGCGTGGACCTCGGCGTGATGAACCAGGACCAGCGCGATGAGCTGAAGACCAAACTCCGCGGCCCGGGCGGCGCCCGGGGCATTCCCTTCAATGAGGAGGGGTCCCTGACCCGCGTCTACGCCGTCGCCAGCGGCAAGGGCGGGGTCGGTAAGTCGACCGTCACCGTCAACCTCGCCGCCGCCATGGCCGCGCAGGGGCTGCGGGTCGGCATCATCGATGCCGACGTCTACGGGTTCTCGGTGCCCGCGCTGATGGGAATCACCCAGCAGCCGACGAAGGTCGATGAAATGATCCTGCCGCCGGTGGCCCACGGGGTGAAGGTGATCTCGATCGGCATGTTCGTCAGCGGCAACCAGCCGGTGGCCTGGCGCGGACCGATGCTTCACCGCGCCCTCGAACAGTTCCTGACGGACGTCTACTTCGGCGACCTCGACGCGCTCTTCCTCGACCTGCCCCCGGGCACCGGGGACATCGCCATCTCGGTGGCCCAGCTGCTGCCGCGCTCCGAACTGCTCGTGGTCACCACCCCGCAGAGTGCGGCGGCGGATGTGGCGGAACGGGCCGGGGCGATGGCCGCACAGACGGGCCAGAAGGTGGCCGGCGTGATCGAGAACATGTCCTGGCTCGAACTGCCCGGCGGCGGGCGGCTCGAGCTGTTCGGCGCCGGCGGCGGCGCCACCCTCGCCTCCCGGCTCACCGACACCCTCGGCACCGACATCGGGCTGCTGGGCTCGGTGCCCGTCGAGGTGGCCCTGAGGGAGGGCGGCGACGCCGGCCTGCCCATCGTCCTATCGGGAGGGGACTCCCCGGCGGCCGCTGAGCTGAGGAAGGTTGCAGACGGGCTCGTGCACCGCCCACGCGGGCTTTCGGGGACCAAGCTGACGCTCTCCCCGCGCTGAGCCCGGGCCTAAACAAACCCCGGCGGGCCTGACGGTCCAGCTCGCCGGGTCCAGCTCGCCGGGTCCAGCTCGCCGGGTCTAGGTCGCCGGGTCTAGGTCGCGCGGTCCGGTCACCCGGTCCAGGTCGTTGGGCCTAGGTCGCCTCGGCGTCATAGGGCGCCGCCTGCCCGGCGGACAGCCGGGCCGCCGGGGGCGCGCTGGGGATTGATGCAGGGGGGACGGGTACGGGCGCGCCGCTGCTGACGGGCTTGAGGACGTCCTCAAAATCGTCCAGGAGCGCTTCGCGGATGATCCGCCGGGGATCGTACTGGCGGGGGTCGAGCTTGCGCCAGTCGACCTCGTCCAACTCGGGGCCCACTTCCTCCCGCAGCTGCTCGCGGGCGCCGGTGGCCATCCTCCGGAGCCCCTTGACGAGCCGGGCGAGCTGGGCGGCGTACTCGGGAAGGCGCTCCGGGCCGAGGATCACAACGGCAAGCAGCGCCAGCACGACAAACTCGAGACCGTTGATTCCCAACACGAGAAAAGACTACCTTCCTGGGCGGCACCCGGACCATTTGGTCCGGTGCAGCCGCCTAGCCGACGCCGGCGATGCGCGGGATCGACAGGGCCGGACGGCGCGGCGCGCGGTGGGCGAGCTTCTCCCGGAGCATGGTGCGCCCCCGGTGGATGCGCGAGCGCACGGTTCCAAGTTTCACCCCGAGCACCGCGGCCACCTCGTCGTAGGCCAGCCCCTCGAGGTCGCAGAGCACGACGGCGGCCCGGAAGTCCGGGGGCAGCTCCTCGAGCGCGGACTGGACATCGATGTCGAGGTTGTTGAACTCGTAGCTGCGCTCAGGGCCGGGATGGCCGCTGGGGAGCCGGCTTTCGGCCTCCTCGGTGAGCCCGTCGAACCGGATGCGGGTCTTGCGCCGCGCCTGGTCGAGGAAGAGGTTCGTGGTGATGCGGTGAAGCCAGCCATCGAGGGTGCCCGGCTTGAAGTTGGCCAGCGAGCGGAAGACCCGCACGAAGACCTCCTGCGTGAGGTCCTCGGCGTCGTACTTATTGCCGGTGAGCCGGTAGGCGAGCCGGTACACCTTGGGTGAGTAGTTGGTGACGACTTCCTCCCAGGACGGCGCAACCCACTCACTGTCGCCCGTGCCGGCTTCGGTCCCTGCCTCGATTTGAGGGAGCGCCGGCCCCGCGGCCGCTGCCGCCCGTACTGTAGACATCAGTTTCCTCTTCCCGCCGTCGAACTGTTCCCGCTCCGGGCTGCTGCGAGATGAAAATGCAGCCAGAAGGAGTTCGACGCCGCACGTGCGTTGGATGTCCCGGAAAGAAAATACTTTCGCATCAAGCTGGGAGCACGCTGATAAAAGCAGGTGCGTTGGATGGACGTCGGTGCGCGCCCTGAGGGGCATTAACAGTAGGGTTGAAGCGGGGTGGGGACCCGAACCAGAAAACACCGACAGAACGGACACCGATGGCCGCGGATAAGCAGAGCAGCTGGTCCTACACCGAAGGGCTTCCGGAGGAGGACGACGTCCTCCTGCGTGCCCGGGACCGATCCCACGAGCTCGGCGTGACCCCCGTGTCCCCCGGCGTGGGAGCAGCGCTGACAGTGCTTGCCGCGGGCTCCAAGGCGCAGACGGCCGTGGAGGTCGGCGCGGGCGCTGGGGTCTCGGGCGTGTGCCTGCTGCGCGGGCTCGGCCGCAGCGCCGTGCTGACCACCATCGACTCCGACGTCGACCATCTGCGCACCGCCCGTGAGGCCTACGCGGAGGCGGGAATCCCCGCCAACCGCACGCGCACCATCTCTGGGCGCGCAGCCGATGTGCTCCCCCGGCTGACCGACGCCGCCTACGACCTCGTGTTCATCGACGCCGACAAGCCGAATCTTCCCCTGTACGTGGACCAGGCCATCCGGCTGCTGAAGCCCGGCGGAATGCTCATCGTCAATGACGCCCTCGACGCGGACCGTGTGGCCGAACCGGCGGTACGCGAGGCCTCAACCAATACGCTGCGCCAGGTCGGCAGGACCGTTCGGGAGCACGAGAAGCTCCTGTCGGCGCTGCTGCCGACGGGCTCGGGCCTGCTGCTCGCCGTGAAACGCCAGGCCTGACGCGGCCAATCCGTCGGGCCTGACCGGGCTGGCCGTCGGGCCTGACCGGGCTGGCCGGGCGGCCCGACGCGGCGCGGCGGGCTCAGCCGGTGACGGTGAGCAGGCAGTCCTTAAGCTTTCCGGCTTCCTCCGCGTTGAGCTCGACAACGAGCCGTCCCCCACCGTCGATCGGGACCCGCATGATGAGGCTGCGCCCCTCCTTGGTGACTTCCATCGGTCCGTCGCCGGTTCGCGGTTTCATGGCAGCCATAAGGAGTGTCCCTTTCAACAGTGCGCTGCCGGATGAGGGCCGCGCGTCGGTAAGCGGTGTGCGCGGAACGCACCCCCTAAGAGAGAAGCGCGCCGATACACGTCATCACCAAACATTATCCAGCACAATCGCGCGCAGGGACTAATTCAGTGCGGTGCGGATCACAGTGTCGCGCCCTCAGGGGGGAAAGTCGCTGGTGCCCCCGGAGGGGTTCCACATCCACAGCAGGGCGATCCAGACGGCCTGCAGCAGCACCGACACCGCGAGGACGGCACACCGGGCCGGCGTGGACCGCACGGCGAAGACGGCGGCCAGCGCGAGGGGGAACAGCGGCAGCAGGATGCGGTAGGTGCTGGTCTGGGGATTCCAGAACGCCGCCAGGTACAGCAGGTAGGAGGCGCACCACCAGACGGGCACCCGCCCGAGGCGCCGCACCGGCTCCAGCCGCAGCAGCAGGACGCACCCGGCCGCGGCGGCCAGCACCGCCACCGGCCCACCGACCGGCCCGAGCAGGTTCGTCCCGGCCTGCAGCCAGGGCAGGAAGGGTGCCAGGTGTGATCCCCGCCAGGCCGTCTCGGTCTCCAGATAGGCGTCGATCCGCCCGGTCACCGCCCATGCGGTGGTGGGCCAGAGAAGCGCCGCGGCGCCCGCGGCCAGGGTCAGCACCGCGAGCCGGGCCACCGCCGGACCGGAGGGCTCTTCCGGGGACGGGCCGGCCGGCCTCCGCCCATACCGGACCGCCGCCCGGACCAGCAGGGCAAAGACGAGCACCGCGAAAGGGACCCCCGCCGGCCGGGCCAGGCCCATCGCCAGGACCACCGGCACCGCGCCGAGGTAGCGTCCGGTCGCCACCAGATACAGCGCCAGCGCCAGCAGGAGCAGATGGAGCGACTCGGCGTACGGAACCTGGAGGATCGGCGCCACCGGCAGGAACGCCACGAACGCCACCCCCCACACCGCCTCCCGGTGGGCGGCGGCCAGGCGGAAGAGCCGGTAGAGCACCAGGGCGGCGGCGAAGCCGCAGGCGGTGGCCACGGCCGGGGCCAGGACATTCCAGCCGCCTCCGGTCAGGAAAGAGAGCAACCGGACCAGTGCCGGGAAGAGGGGATAGAACGCCCACTGGTTCTGGAGCACGGACCCGTCCTCGGCGCGCGGCAGAACCTCGGGATATCCCTCGTCATGGATCCGCCGGTACCAGCCGCTGTCCCAGAATTCGACGAAGGAAAGGTAGGTAGGGAAGGCCGGCCCCCAGGGGCTGGCCGACTGGCGGGAGGCCGCGGCGGTGAGCAGGACCGCGGAGACGGCACGGGCGGCGGCGAACACCAGAAGGACCTGCACCGGCCAGGGCCACCGGAGCAGTGCCCCGCGCGTGCCTCCCTGCAGTCCCTGGCGCGTCACGGCACCGGCGCCGACGCGCCGTCCGGCCCACCGGCGGCGGTTTCCGCGCGCACCCAGCAGGAGGCGAGATGGTCGTTCACATAGCCGGTGGCCTGCATCATGGCATAGGCCGTGGTGGGCCCGACGAACCGGAAGCCATGGCCGCGGAGGGCCTTCGCGAGCGCCGTCGACTCGGCGGTGATCGCGGGAACGTCCTGCAGCTCCACGGGCGCCGGGCGCGGGGCCGGCTGGTGCGCCTCGAGCAGACCGGCGAGGCTCACCCCCGGCGGCAGGGCCGCCAGCGCCCGGGCGTTGGCGATGGTCGCCAGGATCTTGGCCCGGTTGCGCACGATCCCGGCGTCGGCGAGCAGCCGGGCGATGTCCTCATCGTCGAAGGCCGCGACCCGGGACGGCTCGAAGCCGGCGAAGGCCTCACGGAAGGCGGGGCGCTTGCGCAGGATGGTGATCCAGCTCAGCCCCGACTGGAAGGCCTCGAGGCTGAGGCGCTCGAACAGGGCGGCCTCGCCGTGGACCGGCCGGCCCCACTCCTCGTCGTGGTAGCGCTCGTACTCGGCGCTGGAGACCGACCACCCGCAGCGCAGTTTCCCGTCGGACCCGGCGGCGGCCGGCGTCACGGCTGCGCCCCGCCGTGGCCGCCGGAACCCTGAGCGCTCCGGCGCAGGGCCTCGATCTGGGCATCCCGCTCCGCGAGCGCCCCGGCGAGGGAGTTCAGGACCTCATGCACCTGGTCGGTGCGGTAGCCCCGCAGGGCCCGTCCGAACCGGATCGCGGTGACATCCTCGGCGGCCGGTGTGTCCGGGAGCAGGATCGGCGGCAGCACCGGGAGCTGGACGGCAAGACCCGGAAGCACCCAGCCGGGGCGCGCGGACCGGCGCAGCGCGGTGCGCCCCTGCGGGAGCCGCCAGGCCGCGGCTGCAGTGCCGGCCAGCAGGGCCACCGCGACGAGAACGAGGAAGATACTCACAGTGCCATCGTGCCAGAAAGCCCTCCGGCAGCGGTTATGGTCCCGCCTTAGGGCGCGGTGTGGGTCTTGGTGTCGGCAATGACGAAATTGACGGCTTCCTCGGCGGTGTCGACGAGGTGCACCAGGCCCAGATCCGCTTCGGCGATCATGCCCTCGGCAAGCAGGGTGTTCCTCACCCAGTCCCACAGCGGAGTCCAGTAGTCGATACCGATCAGCACGATGGGGAACGAGGTGACCTTGCGGGTCTGCACCAGGGTCATGGCTTCGAAGAGCTCATCGAGGGTGCCGAAACCGCCGGGCAGCACCACGAAGCCCCGCGCGTACTTCACGAACATGGTCTTGCGGGCGAAGAAATACCGGAAGTTGATGCCGAGGTCGACCCACTCGTTCATTCCCTGTTCGAAGGGAAGCTCGATCCCCAGCCCCACCGACATGCCGCCGGCCTCGCAGGCGCCCTTGTTGGCGGCCTCCATGGCACCCGGGCCGCCACCGGTGATCACGGCGTACCCGGCCCCGACGAGCCGCCGGCCCACCTCCTCGCCCACGGCGTAGAAGCGCGAGTCCCGCGGCGTCCGCGCCGATCCGAAGACGCTGATCGCGGGGCCGAGTTCGGAGAGGGTGCCGAAACCTTCGACGAATTCGCTCTGGATCCGCAGCACCCGCCACGGATCCGTCTTGGTGAACGTCGGCTCTTCATCGGCGTCCAGGAGGAAGCTGTCGGACTGCGGCTCGGCCGCCTGCCCCCGGCGCAGCTCGACCGAGCCGCGTCGTCGTGGCTCTCCCCCGGTGGCCCGTGAAGGCACCTGGCGGGAGGGGGTGCTGGCGTCGGCGTCGGAGTCGCGGTTCAGGTGAGGCATGCTCCTAGGCTAACCGTCCGGCCCGCCGTTGGGGCTTTGGTTGCTCTTGAATCACAATTCCCCCTTTTGGGCGCGCTTGTATTGCCAGAGGGCATTCGTTCGCTAGATTCTTCTCCATGACAAGCGAACCGCAGCCGTCCACGTCCGCGTCTTCTGCGCACCCTCTGGTCTCCCTGAGGAAGGTCAACAAGCACTACGGTCCCCTGCACGTCCTCAAGGACATCGACCTGGAGGTGGCCCGCGGCGAGGTCGTCGTCGTGATCGGCCCGTCCGGTTCCGGAAAGTCGACGCTGTGCCGGGCGATCAACCGCCTGGAGACCATCGACGACGGCGAGATCCAGGTCGACGGCAAGGTGCTGCCCGCCGAGGGCAAGGCGCTGGCACGGCTCCGCGCCGACGTCGGAATGGTCTTCCAGTCCTTCAACCTCTTCGCGCACAAGTCCATCCTTGAAAATGTGACCCTTGGGCCGATCAAGGTCAAGGGCATGAAGGGCGGCGAAGCGAAGGAGCTGGCCATGTCGCTGCTCAAGCGCGTGGGCGTCGACAACCAGGCCGACAAGCTGCCGGCCCAGCTCTCCGGCGGCCAGCAGCAGCGCGTGGCGATCGCCCGGGCGCTGGCAATGAAGCCCAAGGTGATGCTGTTCGACGAACCGACCTCGGCCCTGGACCCCGAAATGATCAACGAGGTCCTCGACGCGATGGTTGCCCTCGCCAAGGAGGGAATGACGATGATCGTTGTGACCCACGAGATGGGCTTTGCCCGCAAGGCCGCCGACCGGGTCATCTTCATGGCCGACGGTCAGATCGTCGAGCAGGCGACTCCCGAAGAGTTCTTCACCAACCCCAAGAGCGAGCGGGCCAAGGACTTCCTTGGCAAAATCCTCGCCCACTGAGTTCAACGACCTGCCCGTACCGCACCTCAAGGCCTTCGAGGCCGCAACGCAAGGAGAAATCATGCGAAAGACCCGTTATGCAGCCGCTATGGCAGCGGCAGCAGCACTCACCCTCACCGCCTGTGGTGGCGGAGGCGGCAATGAAGGCGGCGGCGGTGGCGGCGGCGGCGAGGAAGGCGGCGGCGAAACCATCACGATCGGCATCAAGTTCGACCAGCCGGGCCTGGGCTTCGACGAGGGCGGCTCCTACTCGGGCTTCGACGTCGACGTCGCCAAGTACGTCGCGAATGAACTCGGCTTCTCGGAAGACCAGATCGAGTGGAAGGAAGCCCCGTCAGCCAACCGCGAGAACCTGCTCTCGAACAATGACGTCGACATGATCTTCGCGACCTACTCCATCACCGACGAGCGCAAGCAGACCGTCTCCTTCGCAGGCCCGTACTTCGTTGCAGGCCAGGACCTCCTGGTGCCCAAGGACAGCGACATCGCCGGCCCCGAGGACCTCGAGGGCAAGAACCTGTGCTCGGTCACCGGTTCCACCTCCGCGCAGAAGATCAAGGACCAGTACCCGGGCGTGAACCTGGTCGAGCAGCCCGGTTACGCCGAGTGCGTCAGCGTGATGGGCGGCGGCCAGATCGACGCCGTCACCACCGACGACATCATCCTGGCCGGCCTCGCCGCCCAGGAGACCAACGCCGGCCAGTTCAAGGTCGTCGGCAACCCCTTCTCCGAAGAGCGCTACGGCGTCGGCCTGCCCAAGGACAGCGACCGCTGCGAGGACATCAACGCGGCGATCGCCAAGATGATCGAGGAAGGCGCCTGGGAAGAGGCGATCACCAAGAACACCGAGGGTGCGGACTACAGTTTCAATGAGGAACTGAACCCGCCGGAGCCCGAGCCCTGCGCCTGATCACCTCCTGTCTTGGTGGGGCGGCCGATCCCGGCCGTCCCACCAATGCATGTCCCCCCAATGAATGAGGTGAACCGTGGATAACTTCCTGACGCTCTTCGAGACCTACAACGTCCCGGCGGCCTTCTGGGTGAACATCCAGCTGACCTTCTGGGCCGCCGTGTGGTCCCTGGTGCTCGGCACCCTGCTGGCGCTCATGAGAATCTCCCCGATCCCCAGCCTTCAGTGGCTGGGCGCTGCGTACGTCAACATCTTCCGCAACACCCCGCTGACGATCATCATCGCCTTCGGGGTGCTCGGGCTTTTCGGGCAGCTCCAGGTGTCCCTGACGGACGACTTCAACCTTAACTTTTTCCGTCTGGCCATCCTCGGCCTGACGATCTACCACGCGGCCTTCGTCTGTGAGGCGATCCGCAGCGGCGTGAACACGGTGCCGCTCGGACAGGCCGAAGCCGCCCGCGCGATCGGGCTCAGCTTCCTCCCGGCGGCCCGCCTGATCATCCTGCCGCAGGCCTTCCGCGGGGCCATCGCCCCGCTGGGCAACGTCCTGATCGCCCTGATCAAGAATTCGACGGTGGCCGCGGCCGGTTCGGTCGCCGCCGAGGCCTCAAGCCTGATGAAGACCATGATCGAGTTCCGCGGCGACCTGGTCATCCCGATCTTCTTCACGTTCGCCATCGGCTTCGTGATCCTCGTGATCCCGGTCGGGCTCCTCACAACCTGGGCCTCCAGGAGATTGGCGGTGGCCCGATGAGCGCCCAGAACGTCCTGTTCGACGCCCCCGGCCCCAAGTCGCGGCGCAATATCCTCATCTTGAACATCATCGGGGCCCTGCTCATCGCCGGGCTCATCGCTTATGTGGTGTTCCTGCTGGGCGGCAAGGGACAGCTTGCGGCCGGCAAGTGGACGCCCTTCCTCGAGGGGCGCACCTGGGAGTTCTTCCTGCTTCCGGGCCTGCTGAGCACCCTGCGGGCGGCGGCCATCGCCGTGGTGACCTCGGTCCTGTTCGGGCTGATCTTCGGCCTCGGCCGGCTCTCCCATGTGAAGCCCATCCGCTGGTTCGCCGGGCTCATTGTGGAGTTCTTCCGGGCCGTGCCGGTCCTGCTCATGATGATCTTCCTGTGGCTGGCCCTCGGACGCTCCAACCTCGTCGAGGACGCGCCCTTCTGGGCCGTCGTCATCGCCCTGACCCTCTACAACGGCTCGGTCATCGCGGAGCTGATCCGTTCGGGCGTGCAGGGTCTGCCCAAGGGCCAGCGCGAGGCGGGCCTTGCGATCGGCATGACCCAGATGCAGTCCCTGCGCACCATCGAGGTGCCCCAGGCGCTCATCGCCATGCTGCCGGCGCTGGTGAGCCAGTTCGTCGTCATCCTGAAGGACTCGGCCCTTGGCTACATCATCGGCTTCCCGGAGCTGCTGCAGAACGCCCGGCGCCTCGGGGTCGGCGAGGGCAACCTCCTGCAGTCCCTCCTTATCGCCGCCGTGATCTTCATTGTCATCAACTTCGCGCTGTCCTCCCTCGCCACGAAGCTCTCCACACTGCTGAGCTTCCGGAGCAAGGGCAGGGCACGTGATGAAACCCTCGATGGGATCGCCGCAGCGGAGCCCGAGGGCACCCTCTCCCGCTGAGTCGCACCGGGCGTCTGCCCGGACGACGTCGGCACCCTCCACAAAAGGGCCCCGGTCAGCTCAGCTGACCGGGGCCCTTTCCTGTCAGTCGGAGAGCCAGGTGGTCAACACCCGCAGGCACTCGCGCACCTCGCCGGCATGCAGGTGCTCGTCGTCGCTGTGGGCCAGCAGGGCGTCGCCGGGCCCGAAGTTGACCGCCGGGATGCCCAGTTCGCTGAAGCGCGCAACGTCCGTCCACCCGTACTTGGGCTTCGGCTCAGCCCCGACCGCCGCCACGAAGCTCGCCGCGGCGGGGTGCTGCAGCCCCGGCCGCGCACCGGCCGCGGCGTCGGTCCGCTCGATCTCGAAGCCCTCAAGCACCCGCCGGACATACTGTTCGGCCTCGTCCGGGCTCTTATCCGGGGCGAAGCGGTAGTTCACCTCGATGACGGTGCGGTCCGGAATGACGTTGCCGGCGGTGCCACCGCTGATCAGCACCGCGTTAAGGCTCTCGCGGTAGTCAAGCCCGTCCACCGGCACCGTCGCCGGCTGGTGCTCCCGCAGCCGCACGAGCACCTCGGCGGCCTTATGGATGGCGTTCTCGCCGCGCCAGGCGCGGGCCGAGTGGGCGGCCTTGCCCGTCGTGGTGACGTTGAAACGGGCCGTGCCGTTGCATCCGCCCTCCACGGTGCCCGCAGTGGGTTCGAGGAGCACGGCGAAATCGGCGCTCAGCCATTCAGGGTAGTGCTCGGCCAGCCGGCCCAGGCCGCTGAGCGAGGCCTCGACCTCCTCGTGGTCGTAGAAGACATAGGTGACGTCGCGGACCGGGTCCGTCAGCGCGGCGGCCAGCGCAAGCTGGACCGCGACGCCGCCCTTCATATCAGTCGTCCCCCGGCCGTAGAGCACCTCGCCGTCCCACTCGCCCGGGACCGTCGCCCGCGCGCCCGCAGCGGTGGGCAGGGGCACCGTGTCGAGGTGCCCGGCCAGGATCACCCGCTCGCTGCGGCCCAGGGAGGTGCGCGCGATCAGCGCGTCGCCGTCCCGCACCACCTCGAGGTGGGCAAGGCCCCGCAGGGCCTCCTCGAGCGCGTCGGCGATGGCGCGTTCCTCACCGGAGACGCTGTAGATGTCAACGAGATCTGCTGTCAATTGGGCAACATCGACGCCGAGATCGAGGCGCCGCAGGCTGGGCTGAGTCATTTTCCCACCCTATCCCTCGGTAGACTTCTGCCCATGACCCAGAGCGAAGATCATCCCTCCACGCCCGCGCCCGGCGCACGGACCGCTTTCGGCCTTGGCCTCGCCACCCTCGCCGCCGACGGCAGCGTGCTCGAGGCGTGGTTCCCGGCCCCCCGGCTCGGGGAGGTCCAGGAGCAGGGATCCGACCGGGCCCTGCGGAGCGAACTCGAGGCCCTCGCCGTGGCGGGCGCCGATCCGGTGCGCCGGACAACGAGCGCGCTGGTCTCCCCCTCGATCGACCTTGACGCCCCGCCCGCCGACGCCGTCGACGCGTACCTGCGCCTGCACCTGCTCTCACACCGGCTGGTCACCCCGAACAGCATCAACCTCGACGGAATCTTCGGGCTCCTGGCCAACGTCGTCTGGACGAACCACGGGCCATGCGCCGCCGCAGACTTCGAGGGCGTGCGCCTGGCCCTGCGGGTCCGCGGCCCGGTGAGCGTCCTGTCCGTCGACAAGTTCCCGCGCATGGTCGACTACGTGGTGCCCACGGGAGTGCGCATCGCCGACGCCGACCGGGTGCGGCTGGGAGCCTACCTCGCGGAAGGCACGACGGTCATGCACGAGGGCTTCGTGAACTTCAATGCGGGCACCCTCGGCACCTCGATGGTTGAGGGCCGGATCTCCGCCGGCGTCGTCGTCGGCAACGGCTCCGACATCGGCGGCGGAGCCTCGATCATGGGGACGCTCTCCGGCGGCGGCACCCAGAGGATCACCATCGGCGAGCGCTGCCTGCTCGGCGCCCAGGCCGGTGTGGGCATCTCGCTGGGCGACGACTGCGTGGTGGAGGCCGGGCTCTACCTGACGGCCGGCACGAAGGTCACCCTCCCCGACGGCAGCACCACGAAGGCTGCGGCCCTGTCAGGGGAACCGGGGATCCTCTACCTCCGCAACTCGACCACCGGCGTCGTTGAAGCCCGCCCCCGCCGCGGCGAGGGCATCGCCCTCAACGCCGCGCTGCACGCCAACTAAGAGAGCATGCCTGCCACCAGCCCCTCGCGGGCAGTCCTCCGGCGTCGGAGAATCGGAGCCGCCGTGCTGCTCGCCGTCGTGGGCGGAGGCGTGTGGGCCGCGGCCGCGCAGCTTGAGCCCCCGGAGGTCCTCCGCACCGAACGGTGCACCGCCACCGTGGGCTCGGACAGTTATGACCTCACCCCGGTGCAGGCGCAGAACGCCGCCCTGATCGCCGGGGTCGCCGTGGTCCGCGGCCTCCCGGCGCGGGCGGCCTCGATCGCGATTGCCACCGCCGTGCAGGAGTCCCGGCTTGAGAACATCGACTACGGCGACGACGCCGGGCCCGATTCGCGTGGGCTCTTCCAGCAGCGGCCCTCCCAGGGCTGGGGCACCGAGGCGCAGGTGATGGATCCCCTGTACGCGGCGGGCGCGTTCTACGACGCGCTGGTGCGCATCCCGGGCTACGAAACGCTGCCCATCACCGACGCCGCGCAGCGGGTCCAGCGCAGCGCCTACCCCACCGCCTATGCCGACCACGAACCGGAGGGACGGGCCTTCGCCTCCGCGCTGACCGGACAGTCCCCGGCCGCCCTGACGTGCGTGCTCCGCAAGGCCTCTGCCCCGGGCGATCCGGCCGCCGTAGCCGCGGCCGCAGAGCGGATCTTCGGCCCCCTCGGCGGTGTGGCGGACGGCAATGCCCTGGTGGTGCCGGCCACCGAGCCCGGGGGCTGGACCACCGCATCCTGGGCCGTGGCGACGGCCGATGCCCTGTCCATCACGGAGGTCTCCTTCGCCGGGCAGGTGTGGACCCGCGCGTCGGGCGAGTGGAGCCCCTCCCCCACCGAGGCGGGAAACCTCACCATCACCGTCGCCGGCGATCCGGCCTCCTGAGCGGGACCCTGCGGTCTACGCAAGCATCTTGATGACCGGCTCGACATAGCTGCGCAGGGCTCCCTCGTCCGCGCCCAGGTCCTGGCACATCAGCAGCCGGTCCGGCTCCACCCACCAGGCCCGCTGCGCGCCCAGCGGCAACTCGACGACGTCGAGGGCGAAGCGCCGGGCGCTGCGTCCCAGCTCGAGTTCGCGCTCCTGCACGAGGACTTCCAGCAGGGCTTCGAGCCGCTCTCCCCGGGCGCCGGCGTGCAGGGCGTACTCCGCCCGGCGTTCCTCCGCCCACTCGATGGCGGAGCCGAAGTGCGCCTGGGCAACCCGCTGCAGGGCCGCCATGCCGTCGAGCTCCTCAAACTCGGGCGGGATCGGCAGCGACGCGCCGGCAAGGTCCCCGCTGACCAGGCGGTGCCACCAGGCCTCCCACTCGACCCGCAGCGTCTCGGTTCCACCGGCGTCCTCGACCGGCCGGCCCAACGTTGATGCACGGACGGCGGGGCGGACCGGCGGGAGGCAGGGCTGGCCGATCCCGCGCAGTCCTGAGCAGTCGCGGAGGTACAGCGCTACGAGCAGGACCTCCGAGGTATCGACGCTGAAGCGTCCGCCGCGCTGGGACGGCTGGTGCGTCATGGGCCTCCTTCGACCGATGTGCTGCTCCAAGAGTAGACCTGACTTCCCCGCCGCTCCAGAGTCTTCAACCGCACCGGGCGCCCCGCTTTCCTGCTTCGGCCCGCGGGCAAACTAGAGTGGAGGCATGAAGATTCTCGTTACCGGTGGAAGCGGATATATCGGCTCGCACACCGTCCTTGCCCTGCTCGAGGCCGGCCACGAGGTTGTCGTGATCGACAACCTCTCGAACTCGACGGAGACGTCCCTGCAGCGCGTCCAGAAGCTGGCCGGACTGCCCCTGCGGTTCCACAAAGTGGACCTGCTCGACGAGCCGGCCCTGCGGGCCGTTTTCGCGGAGGAAGCGGTCGAGGCGGTGATCCACTTCGCCGGGTTGAAGGCCGTCGGAGAATCGGTGGAGAAGCCGCTGACGTACTATCACAACAATGTGGGCGGCACCCTGAACCTCCTGCGGGTCATGGACTCCTACGACGTCCGGACGCTCGTCTTCAGTTCCTCGGCCACCGTCTACGGCGCATCCGAGCAGGTCCCCCTGATCGAGAAGATGCCCCTGGACGCGGTGAACCCGTACGGGCGGACCAAGGAACAGATCGAGGACATCCTCTCCGACCTCGGCGCCGCCGACGGCCGCTGGAACATTGCCCTGCTCCGCTACTTCAACCCGGTCGGCGCGCACGAGTCGGGGCTGATCGGCGAGGACCCCACCGGGATCCCCAACAACCTGCTGCCGTTCGTGGCGCAGGTGGCAGTGGGCCGGCGGGAGAAGGTGCGGGTGTTCGGCAACGACTACCCCACGCCCGACGGCACCGGGGTGCGCGACTACATCCACGTCGTCGACCTCGCGGCCGGGCACCTTGCCGCGCTCAAGTACCTGACCGAGCACCGCGGGGTGTACCGGTGGAACCTGGGCACCGGGAAGGGCTCCTCGGTCCTCGAGGTGCTCGAAGCCTTCTCGAAGGCCTCGGGGCGCGAAATCCCCTACGAGTTCGCCCCGCGCCGGCCCGGAGACGCCGCCGTGAGCTACGCCGACCCTTCGGCCGCAATGGCCGACCTCGGCTGGTCGGCGCACCGGAACCTCGACACCATGTGCGAGGACCACTGGCGCTGGCAGAAGAACAACCCGCAGGGTTACAACGGCTGACCAGCATTTCTGAACCGAAACAAGAACAGACGAAGGCGGCCACCCACCGACAGGTGGGTGGCCGCCTTCGTTCTGAGCGGTCCGGCCGCGCGGCTAGCGCACGGGGTAGTTGCGCTCCGGTGAGCCCGTGTACAGCTGGCGGGGCCGGCCGATCTTCGTCTGCGGGTCCTGCATCATTTCGCGCCATTGGGCGATCCAGCCCGGGAGGCGCCCGATGGCGAAGAGCACGGTGAACATCTTCTCGGGGAAGCCCATCGCCTTATAGATCAGGCCGGTGTAGAAGTCCACGTTCGGATACAGCTTGCGCTCGATGAAGTAGTCATCTGCCAGGGCCTTCTCCTCGAGACGCATCGCGATGTCGAGCAGCTCGTCGTTGCCGCCGAGCTTGGTGAGGATGTCGTGGGCCGTGGCCTTGACGATCTTCGCGCGGGGGTCGTAGTTCTTGTAGACGCGGTGCCCGAAGCCCATGAGCTTGACGCCGTCTTCTTTGTTCTTGACCTTCTCCATGAAGTCCTCGGGCTGCATGCCCTTGGCCTGAATGTCGCGGAGCATGTTCAGCACGGCCTCGTTCGCGCCGCCGTGCAGCGGACCGAACAGGGCGTTGATCCCGGCCGAAACCGAGGCAAACATGTTGGCGTTGGAGCTTCCCACCAGGCGCACCGTGGAGGTCGAGCAGTTTTGCTCGTGGTCCGCGTGCAGGATCAGGAGCAGGTCGAGGGCCTTGGCCACCATCGGGTCGACGTCGTACGGCTCGGCCGGGAGCCCGAAGGACAGGCGCAGGAAGTTCTCGACGAGGTTCATCGAGTTGTCCGGGTACAGCATGGGCTGGCCGATTGACTTCTTGTGGGCGTAGGCGGCGATCACCGGGAGCTTCGCCATCAGGCGGAAGGTCGAGAGCTCCACCTGCTCGTCGTCGAACGGGTCAAGCGAGTCCTGGTAGAAGGTTGACAGCGCCGACACGGCCGAGGAGAGGACCGGCATCGGGTGGGCGTCGCGGGGGAAGCCGCCGAAGAAGCCCTTGAGCTCCTCGTGCAGCAGCGTGTGGCGGCGGATCCGGCCGTCGAACGCCGAAAGCTCCTCCGGGGTGGGCAGGTTGCCGTAGATCAGCAGGTAGGACACTTCGAGGAAGGTCGAGTTCTCTGCCAGCTGCTCGATCGGGTATCCCCGGTAGCGCAGGATGCCCGCATCGCCGTCGATGTAGGTGATCGCCGACGTTGTCGCGGCGGTGTTCATGAAGCCCGGGTCGAAGGTGACGTGCCCGGTCTGCTTCAGCAGCTTCGAGATGTCGAAGCCGTGGTTGCCCTCAGCCGCAGCCATCGTGGGCAGGCTGAGTTCACTGCCGTTGAAGTGCAGCGAGGCACCGTTCTGCTCGGTCATTGACTCTCCTTCAGGAGCTGGAGTGGAACCATCACAACGAAGGAGGGAAAAATCCACACCGCGTTGGCCTATTCAGTCTGAAACGGTACCGGTATGACCGCCCTCTGCACTAATCCTCCATCGCGTGGTGTGACGGTGGCAACAGAGGTTCGGCTTTACAGTGCGCCGCGGAGCCTTTCGACGGCGGCGTCGATCCGCTCGTCCGTGCCGGTGAGTGCCACCCGCACGAATCCATGGCCCGCCTCCCCGTAGAAGGTGCCCGGTCCGACCACGATGCCCCGCTCCGCGAACCGGGTGAGCGCCTCCCAGGTGTCCTTACCGTCGGTGGCCCACAGGTACAGGCCCGCCTCGGAGCCGGACACCGTGAAGCCGAAGGACTCGAGCGCCGGCAGGAGCCGGGCCCGGCGGGAGCGGTAAAGGTCCTTCTGCTGCTGGACGTGCGCGTCGTCGGCCAGGGCGGCCCGCATGGCCTCCTGCACCGGGAACGGGACGATCATGCCGGCGTGCTTGCGCGAGTTGATGAGATTGGCCACAATCCTGCCGTCACCGGCCACGAAGGCGGCCCGGTAGCCGGCGAGGTTCGACTGCTTGGACAGCGAATACACGGCGAGCAGCAGGTCATTGCTGCCCCCGGAGACCCGCGGATCCAGGACGCTCGGCACGGGCTGCCCGCCCCGGGCGCTGTCCCAGTCGCCCCAGCCAAGCTCGGCGTAGCACTCATCGGAGGCCGTGACGGCGCCCAGGGAGCGGGCGTCGTCGACGATGTCCTTCAGCCCCTCGACGGGCAGCACCGATCCGGTGGGGTTGCCCGGGCTGTTCACCCAGACCAGCCGGACCCGCCGGCGGACCTCCGCGGGCAGTGCGGCCAGCGAATCCGCGGCCACTGGCGTGGCTCCGGCGAGCAGCGCCCCGACGTCATAGGTCGGGTACGCCACCGTGGGCCGCACGACGACGTCGCCCGGGCCCAGCCCGAGCAGGGTCGGCAGCCACGCGACGAGCTCCTTCGAACCGACGGTCGGCAGAATGTCATCCGGATCCAGGCCGGGGACACCGCGCCGCCGTTCGAACCAGGCGCTGATCGCCTCCCGCAGCGCCGCCGTTCCGTGGGTGGTGGGGTACCCCGGGGCATCCGCGGCACCGGCGAGGGCGGTGCGGATAAGCTCGGGCGTCGGGTCGACCGGGGTGCCGATGGAGAGATTAACCACGCCCCCGGGATGCGTCGACGCCGTCTGGATATAGGGGGCCAGCGCCTCCCACGGGTAGTCGGGAAGGCTCAGCCCGAAGGCGCGCGTCGGCCCCCCAGCGGTCATGCGGGCTGGTTCTGCGGAGGGAGGGCGGCGATGATCGGGTGGTCCGTGCCGGTGTTCCCGACCTTGGCGGCACCGCCCGGAGAGCCGAGGTCGTCGAAGAATTCGACGTTGGCCTTGTAGTACTCGGCCCACTGCTCCGGGGTGTCGTCCTCGTAATAGATGGCCTCGACCGGGCACACCGGTTCGCACGCGCCGCAGTCGACGCACTCGTCCGGGTGGATGTAGAGGGAGCGTTCACCTTCGTAAATACAGTCCACCGGGCATTCTTCAATGCAGGCCTTGTCCTTGACATCCACGCATGGCTGCGCGATTACGTAGGTCACTTCCCACGCCTTTCCTTGAGACTGTTTACTGCGGGCACACCCTTGGTGCTTCCTCCAGCTTACCCAGTCCGGGGCGACCGGGAGTGCCCGGATCCAGCAGGCGGCCCGCCCCGGAAGGCACGCCGCCTGAGCTTCTCCACCTGCGCTCCCCCGCTCCTACCCAGTTCGCCTCCCGTGCGCCGGCCCCTGCTCCTGTCCCTGGAGCCGGCCGGTCCGGATACGCTGAAGGAATGACAGCTCCGGTCCGCCTGCTCCAGTCCCTCGCGCAGGGAACCCGGGTGGTTGTCCGGTACCGGATCGACGGGCAGCTGACCGATGCCCTCGGCGATCTGATCGCGCTCGACGACGAATCGTGCACCGTCCGCACCCGGCGCGGCGACGCCGTCGTACCCCTGAGCGACGTGACCGCCGCGAAACCCGTTCCGCCTGCGCCTCCCCGGAGGGAGGCCCGACCGCGCTGACCATCCCACGGCGACCCCGTGACCGGGCGAAGACTGCGGGCGCAGGTGCCGGTCAGGCCTGTCCGTCATGGCGGCGGCGGGCTAGCAGGCCAACCACCGCGCCGGCCGCGAGCACGGCCGCACCCAGCACACCCAGGCCGGACCCGATTGCGGGGTCCGTGCCGCTGGCCGGCACCCCGGTATCGGCGCCCCCCACCGGTACCTGCTCTATCTGTGGGCCCGGGAAAATGCCGAACTGCTGGGGGCCGAATATCTGGACGTAGTTGATGAAGCAGGGGTAGCGGCCATCGGGGAAAACAATACTTCCCGGGTTCTCCGCGCACAGATCGATTCCCTCCGCTGTGATCACACGCCCCGGAACGATCGTCACGGCAGTCGGGTCGACCACGGTGGCCTGGTCGAACGGAATCAACGTCGGCATGTTGATGGGAAATCTCGCACCGGGGGTGGCTTCCCAACCGATAAAGCAGGGGTAGGTTCCGTTGGGGAAGACAATGCTTTCCGGTTTCGTGGCGCAGAGATTCGTTCCATCAGCGCCTAGCAGGCCGCCATCAGCGTGAATGACATCGGCTTCGTTGACGACGGTCGCCTGATCGAACGGGACGAAGTCCACCGGTTCCGGCGCGGCCAGCGCACTCGTCGAAGCACCTAGGAGCACCACTGCTGCCAGGGCGTCTCCGGCCATGGTACTTACATAATTCACTTCGGTTTCCCCCCTTTAATGCAGTCCACCGAGGACAGCGGTGCGGCCAGTGAACCAGATGAAGGTGCTGATTTCTAGAGCACCAGCGCCTCCCAGATGCCCTGAAATCTGATCGGAATACTGAAGGGAAGATCGGACGCATTGGTATTCACCAATGGCACGCCTCCGCTACCGTATGATGTCCCTCATGCACACTGACGAGGACATTCAGGCGCGGGCCCGCGCCCTGAGTTCGCCCCTCCGCCTGCGGATCCTGCGCCTCTGCCTGCACAAGGCACGGACGAACAAGGAGATCGCAGGCATCCTCAAGGTGAACCCGGCCACCGCGCTGCACCATGTGCGGACGCTCCTGGCCACCGGATTCCTGCGCGCCGAAGAACCCCGGACGGGCAACCGGGGCGCACGTGAGATTCCGTACCGGGCGACGGGCCTGTCCTGGGGTACCCAGCTGCCCAATGCGGCGCCGGTGCTGGTTGAAACCTTCCTCCAGGAGATTGAAGGACTTGCCCCGTCGGAAATCGACGTCTGGCGGCTCGGCATCCGCCTGAACCCGGCGAACCGGGCGGAAATGATGGGCCGACTGCGCGAGATCTTCGAGGAGTACGCGGCCCGCGGAGCCGATCCCGACGGCACGGCGACCTCGATTCTGCTCGCCCACCACCTGGACCGCGCAGCGGACTAGCTCCCGGTCGGAGCGCTTCCACCGGAGCGGTGGCCGCGCAGCGCCGCGCCGCACACCGCGATGCCGGCGATGGTGGCCGCCGCCAGTCCGAACATCCAGATGTTCCCCGCCAAGACGGCGGCCGGTTCCGGGCCCGGTCCCTCGAGCCCGGTAAGGATCAGGGTTTCGGTACTCAGTGAGACCAGGGCGACAAGTAGATACGCCGTTCCGCCGCTGAGCGCCGAGATGAGGATGCTTCGGGCCCACAGCCCGCACCAGGTGATGACGCTTCCAGCCAAGACCAGCGCGGCGGCCGCCCCCACGGGCAGCGCCAGCTCGCCAACCCTCAGCACCTGCGCGTGGAGCGCGGTCCCGAGCAGCGCCGCCAGCATTCCCCCAAGCAGCGCGCCGGCCACCGACCGCCAGCGCGCCAGCGCCGGGCCGGAGGGGCCGGCGGTGTTAAACGCCGGACGCCGGCCCTTCCGTGGAACGGAAGGACCGGCGTCGACGTCGTAAGGCATGATCCGGGAGGACCCTTACCTAGGCGCGGGCACGCGAGCGGGAGGCACGCATGCGCTCGTTGGCGTCCAGGATCACCTTGCGGATGCGGATCGATTCGGGGGTCACCTCGACGCACTCGTCCTCGCGGGCGAACTCGAGGGACTCCTCGAGGGTGAGGTTGCGCGGCGGGGTCAGGTTCTCGAAGGTGTCCGAGGATGCCGCACGCATGTTGGTGAGCTTCTTCTCCTTCGTGATGTTGACCTCCATGTCGTCGGCGCGGGAGTTCTCGCCGACGATCATGCCCTCATAGACCTCGGAGGTGGGCTGCACGAAGAACGAGCCGCGCTCCTGCAGGTTGATCATGGCGAACGGCGTCACGACGCCGGCGCGGTCGGCGATCATCGACCCGTTGGTGCGGTACTCGATATCACCGGCCCAGGGCTCGTAGCCCTCCGAGATCGACGCCGCGATGCCGGCACCGCGGGTGTCGGTCAGGAAGCGGGTGCGGAAGCCGATGAGGCCGCGGGCCGGAACGATGAATTCCATCCGGACCCAGCCGGTGCCGTGGTTGGCCATGTTCGTCATGCGTCCCTTGCGGGCGGCCATGAGCTGGGTGACGCCGCCGAGGTATTCCTCGGGCACGTCGATGGTCATGTGCTCCATCGGCTCGTGGATCTTGCCGTCGATGGTCTTGGTGACAACCTGCGGCTTGCCGACGGTGAGCTCGAAGCCTTCGCGGCGCATCTGCTCGACCAGGATGGCCAGGGCGAGCTCGCCGCGGCCCTGGACCTCCCACGCGTCGGGACGCGCGGTGGGCAGGACGCGCAGCGACACGTTGCCGATGAGCTCCTTGTCCAGGCGGTCCTTGACCTGGCGGGCCGTGACCTTGGCGCCCTTGACCTTGCCGGCGAGCGGCGAGGTGTTGATACCGATGGTCACGGAGATGGCGGGGTCGTCAACGGTGATCAGCGGCAGCGGCTGGGGGTTGTCGACGTCGGTGAGGGTCTCACCGATGGTGATGCCCTCGATGCCGGCGACGGCGACGATCTCGCCGGGTCCTGCGGACTCGGTCGGCACGCGGTCCAGCGCCTTGGTGGCCAGGAGCTCGGTGATCTTGACGGTCTTCAGCTCGCCGTTCTGGCGGGCCCAGGCAACGGTCTGGCCCTTGCGAAGGGTTCCGTTGAAGATGCGCAGCAGGGCGAGGCGGCCCAGGAACGGCGAGGCGTCAAGGTTGGTGACGTGCGCCTGCAGGACACCGTCCGGGTTGTACCGGGGGGCGGGGATGTGCTCGATGATGGTCTGGAACAGGGGCTCCAGGTTGTCGTTCGAGGGGGTCGTGCCGTCGGCGGGCTGCTCGAGCGAGGCGGCTCCGGCGCGCGCAGCGGCGTAGACGACAGGCACGTTGAGGATCGAGTCGAGGTCAAGGTCGGGGACCTCGTCGGCGAGGTCGGAGGCAAGACCCAGGAGCAGGTCCATCGACTCGCTGACGACCTCTTCGATGCGGGAGTCGGGGCGGTCGGTCTTGTTGACCAGCAGGATCACGGGGAGCTTCGCGGCGAGGGCCTTGCGCAGCACGAAGCGGGTCTGGGGCAGCGGGCCCTCGGACGCATCGACGAGGAGGACGACGCCGTCGACCATGGAGAGGCCGCGCTCGACCTCACCGCCGAAGTCGGCGTGGCCGGGGGTGTCGATGACGTTGATGGTGATGGTCTCGCCCTTGGCGGCCGGGCCGTTGTAGAACACCGTGGTGTTCTTCGCGAGGATGGTGATCCCCTTTTCGCGCTCGAGGTCGCCGGAGTCCATGACGCGGTCGGCGACGTCGCCGTGGGCGGCGAAGGAGTTGGTCTGCTTCAGCATGGCATCGACCAGCGTGGTTTTTCCGTGGTCAACGTGGGCCACGATGGCTACGTTGCGGAGATCGCTGCGGACAGCGGTGTTGCCTGTGGTTTCAGACATGCTTAATGACTCAATTCAGTATCTAAAGCGGGGAAATGTCGGCGGCAGCAATGCGCGCCCTGCGTCAAGTCTACGGGTTTGACAAAACCAGACCTAATGCGCGGGCGCCCGCGGGGGCCCTCCAACGACGAACGACGCCGGCGCTGCCCCGCATTCGGGGAGCACCGGCGTCGTTTCGGCCCTTAGCGAAGCGCCGTCAGCTCAGCACCTCAGGCGGCTTCCGGAGGAAGCACCAGGCCAGCACCCGGAATCGCCGCGAGCAGCGACTGAGTGTAGGCGGTCTTCGGGCTGTCGAAGACCTCGTCGGTGGAGCCCTGCTCAACAAGCTTGCCCTTCTCCATCACGGCCACGTGGTCCGCGATCTGCCGCACGACCGCGAGGTCGTGGGTGATGAAGAGGTAGCTCAGGCCCAGCTCGGCCTGAAGGTCGGCGAGCAGGTTCAGGATCTGCGCCTGCACCAGCACGTCGAGCGCCGAGACGGCCTCGTCGCAGATGACGACCTCGGGATCCAGGGCCAGGGCCCGGGCGATGGCCACGCGCTGGCGCTGCCCGCCGGAGAGCTCGTTGGGGAAGCGCTGCATCATCGAGGACGGCAGTGCCACCTGGTCGAGGAGCTCGCGCACCTTCTTCTCGCGGCTCTTGGCGTTGCCGATCCCGTGCACCCGGAGGGGTTCCTCGATGGTGCGGTAAATGTTGTACATCGGGTCGAGCGAACCGTAGGGGTCCTGGAAGATTGGCTGCACCCGGCGGCGGAAGTTGAACAGTTCCTTCCGGCCCAGGGTGGTGATGTCCACCCCGTCGAACCGGATGTCCCCCGCCGTCGCCGTCTCCAGGCCCAGCACCATGCGGGCGACCGTCGACTTTCCGGAGCCGGACTCCCCCACCACGGCGGTGGTGGTGCCGCGGGCGATCGAGAACGACACATTGTCGACCGCCGTGAAGTCGGTCGACCTGCCCCAGCTGCCGCGGATCTTGAAGACCTTGGTGAGGTCCTTGACCTCGATCACCTTGTCCTTGGAGTCGGACTTCTCGGCCGACGGCGCGAGCAGGTCGTCCGTTGCGACGCCGAGCTTCTTGGCCGATTCGATGCGCCGGGAGGCGATCGAGGGTGCCGAGGCGACCAGCTTCTGGGTGTACGGATGGCGCGGGTTGGTCAGCAGCTCAAGTGCGGGACCGGCCTCGACGACCTGCCCCTTGTACATGACGATGACCTTGTGCGCGCGCTCGGCGGCGAGGCCGAGGTCGTGGGTGATCAGCAGCACCGCGGTGCCCAGCTCATCGGTCATCCGGTCGAGGTGATCGAGGATCTGGCGCTGCACCGTCACGTCCAGGGCGGACGTGGGTTCGTCGGCGATCAGCAGGCGCGGTCGGCACGAGAGCCCGATGGCGATCAGCGCGCGTTGGCGCATGCCGCCGGAGAATTCGTGCGGGTACTGGTTGGCGCGCGACTCCGCGTCGGGAAGTCCGGCTTCCGACAGCACCTTCGCCACATCCTGCGTGGAATACGGCAGGCCGTTGGCCCGCAGGGTCTCCTTGACCTGGAAACCGATCTTCCACACCGGGTTCAGGTTTGACATCGGATCCTGGGGGACCATGCCGATCGAGGATCCGCGGAGTTCGACGATGCGCTTTTCGCTGGCGTTGGTGATGTCTTCGCCGTCGAAAAGAATCGATCCGCCCGAGACCCTGCCGTTGCCGGGCAGCAGCCCGATCGCGGCGAGGGCCGTGGTGGACTTGCCGGAACCGGACTCCCCCACGATGGCCACGGTTTCGCCGGGCATCACGGTCAGATGCGCGTTGCGCACCGCCGGGACCTCCCCGTTCGCCGTGTCGAACGTGATTGCCAGGTCCTTCAGTTCGAGCAGGGGCCGTACTTCCGACGGTGTGGAACGAACCTCGGTGATGCCGTCGTTTCCAAGAGTTGAGCTCATCGCTTGCGCGCCTTCGGATCGAGAGCGTCACGCAGGGCGTCGCCCAGCATGATGAAGCTCAGAACGGTCAAGGACAGGGCCAGACCAGGCCAGAAGATGGCACTGGGGTTGGACCGGAGTGACGACTTCGCGGAGAAGATGTCATTACCCCACGACATGACGTCCGGCGGCAGCCCGATGCCCAGGAAGGACAGCGTGGACTCGGCCACGATGAACGTGCCCAGGGAGATGGTCGCGATGACAATGACCGGGGCCAGGGCGTTGGGGATGACGTGCTTGATCAGCGCCGACATCGGGGAAACGCCCAGGGAGCGGGCTGCCATGACGAAGTCCGCGTTGCGGACCTCGATGACGGCGGCGCGGGTGATGCGCGCGATCTGCGGCCACCCGAAGGAAACCAGGATCACCACGAGCGTCCAGACGTTGCGGTTCTGCTGGAAGAAGGGCAGCTGCACGACGACGATGGCGCCGAGGATCAGCGGCAGGGCGAAGAAGATGTCCCCGATGCGGGCCAGGATCGCATCGACCCAGCCGCCGAAGAATCCGGCGAGTGCGCCGATCAGGCCGCCGATGACCAGCACGCCGAGGGTGGCGAACAGTCCAACGGTGAGGGAGGACTGGGTGCCGTGCACGACGCGCGAGAGGATGTCGCAGCCCTGCTGGGTGAAGCCCAGCGGGTGCCCTGGTGCGGGGCCGCCGTCGGAATTGGCCAGCAGGCAGTTCGAGTTCGGCGGCTCGTTCGTGAACAGTCCAGGGAACAGTGCCACGACGAGGATGGCCAGGATGAGGACCGCGCTGATGAGGAAGAGCGGCTGCCGGCGCAGGCTGCGCCAGGCCTCGCGCCAGAGGCTCGACGGAGCCCCCTCGGCGGTGGCACTGTCGGTCGCCCGGACAGGGGTTTCCTCAATATCGGCGACATAGTGCTCGATTGGGTAGGCGGAGGTCTTCACCCTTCCCGCCGTCTTCAGGTTGTTCTCAAGCTCAGGCATATCGAATCCTTGGGTCAAGCCACGCGTACAGGAGGTCCACCAGCAGGTTCGCGAGGCAGAAGATGAGGATCAGGAAGGTGACGATCGAAACGACGGTCGGCCCGTCCCCGTTCAGAACGGCGCGGTACAGCGTGAGGCCGACACCGTTGACGTTGAAGATTCCCTCGGTGACGATGGCCCCGCCCATGAGGGTTCCGAGGTCGGCGCCCAGGAAGGTGACGACGGGGATCATCGAGTTGCGCAGGATGTGCACCACGACGACGCGCTTGCGGCTGAGCCCCTTGGCGGTGGCGGTGCGGACGTAGTCGGCCTTGACGTTCTCAAGGATGCTGGTGCGCGTCAGGCGCAGCACGTACGCGAAGGACACCAGGCCCAGCACGACGGCCGGCAGGATCAGCTCGGAGACGGTTGCGTCGCCGCTGACGGTCGGGTTCGTCCACCCGAGCTTGACGCCGATCAGGAACTGCATCAGGAAGCCGAGGACGAAGATCGGCACGGCGATGACGACGAGGGAGAGCACCAGGACGGTGGAGTCGAAGAGCTTGCCCTTGCGCAGGCCCGCGATGAGGCCGAAGACGATACCGAAGATAGCCTCGAAGATGAGGGCCATGACGGCGAGCTTGGCGGTGGTCGGGAAGACCTCGGCGATGATGACGGCGATGGGGCGGCCCGAGAAGTTGGTGCCCAGATCGAAGGTCAGGACGCCCTTGAGGTAGAGCAGGTACTGGATCCAGAACGGCTCGTCCAGGTTGTACTGCTCGCGCAGCGCGGTGACGACGGCGGGGGTACACCCGCGCTCACCACAGATGGCTGCGGTGGCATCGCCGGGAAGGCTGAAAACCAGGAAATAGACGAGGAGCGTAGCTCCGAGGAAGACCGGAATCAGCTGCAGGAAGCGCCGGGAAACATACCAGGTCATTAGTGCGCACCTCCCGGCGCGTCAGGCGTTCGGACGGAACGCTCTTGGGGGTTGCTCATTTTAGGTTGGAACCTTTTCGTTGGATCACGGAAAATGGGGGCCCGCCAGAGGCGGGCCCCCATTCCGTGTCGGATTACTTGCCGGTGATGGCGTGGTACAGAGGTACGCCGTTCCAGCCGAATTCAACATTGTCCACGTTGTTGCTCCAGCCGCCCTGGGCGACCTGGTACCACAGCGGGATGGCCGGAAGGTCCTCGAGGAGGGTCTCCTGTGCCTCGTTCATTGCCTTGTTGCCCTCTTCGACGGACTCGGCAGCAAGCCCGTCCTTCAGGGCCTTGTCGAACTCCTCGTTGGTGTACACGGAGTCGTTGGATCCGGCGCCGGTGGCGTAGATCGGTCCGAGGAAGTTGTACAGCGAGGGGTAGTCGGCCTGCCAGCCCGACCGGATGGCGCCGGTGAGCGTCTGCTCGGTCGCCTCGGTGCGGGCTTCCTTGAAGGTGGCGTACGGCTTGCCGGTGATCTCGATGCCCAGGGTGTTCTTGACGCTGTTGACCAGTGCCTCAACCCAGGTCTTGTGATCGCCCTTGTCGGCGTTGTAACCGATGGTCAGCGGCTCGGAAGCGTCGTAAGGCTCGAGCTTCTCGGCTTCGGCCCACAGTTCCTTGGCCTTCTCGGGGTTGTACTCAAGGTTCTCGCTGCCGGGCAGGTCTTCCTCGAAGCCGGGGAGGACGGGGGCGGTGAATTCCTTGGCGGGCTCGCGGCCGCCGTTGAAGATCACCTCGGTGATCTCGTCACGGTTGATGGCCATCGACAGGGCCTGGCGGCGCAGCTTGCCTGCCTCGCCGTCCCAGTTCTTCAGGTAGTACGGCACGGCAATGGTCTGGTTGCCGGCGTAGGGTGACTCAATCGAGCGCTCACCAAGGTCGTTCTTGAAGTTCTTGATGTCGGACGTCGGGATGGTCTTCAGCACATCCAGGTTGTCCGAGATCAGGTCCTGGTAGGCCGTCGTGTCGTTCTGGTAGATCTTGAAGGTGATGCCGCCGTTCTTGGGCTCCTGCGGACCTTCATATTCCTCGTTCGGCACAAGCTCGATCTGCTCGTTGTGCTTCCAGGCACCTTCGGCTGCGAACTTGTACGGGCCGTTGCCGACCGGGTTTTCGCCGAACTTCTTGGGGTCCTTCAGTGCGTCGGCGGGCAGCGGGTAGAACGCGCTGTAGCCGAGGCGCTGGGGCCAGTCCGACTCGGGCTGCGACAGGGCGACGGTGAAGGTCTTTTCGTCGACAACCTTCAGGCCGCTCATCTCCGTCACGGTTGAGCCTTCGGCGCTGGCCTCCGCGTACCCTTCGATGCTCTCGAAGAAGTAGCTGCTCAGCTGGGCGTTCTTGGCTGCCGCGCCGTAGTTCCACGCGTCAACGAAGGAGCTGGCAGTGACCGGATCGCCATTGGTAAAGGTCATGCCCTCCTTCAGGGTGATCGTGTAGTTCTGGGCATCCTCGGTCTCGATGGACTCGGCGACCTCGTTCTGCACCTTGCCATCGGCGTCGTAGCTGACGAGCCCGGCGAAGATGAGGTCGAGGACTGCTCCGCCGCCGACTTCGTTGGTGCTGGTCGGGATCAGCGGGTTCTGGGGTTCAGAGCCGTCGACCACGATGACGGCATCGGTGTTGCCGCCGGTAGCTGCTTCGTCGGTGCTTCCGCCGCCGCCGCCGCATGCGCTCAGCGCGAAGACAGCGACAGCTGCCACGCTGAGAATTCTGGAATTGCGCGTGAAACGCATTCCGCCTCCTAGTTGTTGGATTTCACCCGGCGCTGTTACAGCCGGGGCTGTTGGACTCGAATGGTACGCATGAGCCAACTCACACCGGGAAATCATATGCCCCACGGGTTTGCCCCAAGAAACGCAGGCATGGCGGCAGCGGGCGAAAACTTTCAGCGAAGACTCAGGAAACGGGCGGCGAACAGACGCTGTCGCAGGTGAGGAGGACAGAGGCCGGGAAGGTCACGATTCGGTAACGTCCACGCCTCGAACGCCCCGTGGAGGCTTTTCGGTACAACGCTGTATCCCCCGCCACAGCCGCGGCGCACTCCCCTGGCAGGCGGCGGAGCACCGTCGGGCGGTCGGTTTGCCTACTCCGCGGCCAGCAGCTGGGCGCGCAGTTCGCGCCGCTCGCGCTGCTTCTGCGGATCCGGAAGGGGGACGGCGGCGAGCAGCCGCTGGGTGTAGGGATCCTGGGGGCTGCGCAGGATCTGGTCGCGGGTCCCCTGCTCCACGATGCGGCCGCGCTGCATCACGCAGATATGGTCAGCGAGGACGTCGACGACGGCCAGGTCGTGGGTGACGAACAGGCAGGCGAAGCCGAGTTCGCGCTGCAGGTTCTGGAACAGTTCGAGCACCCGGGCCTGGACCGAGACGTCCAGCGCGGAGGTCGGTTCGTCGGCGACCATGAGCTTGGGGCGCAGCGAGAGCGCCCGCGCGATGCCGACCCTCTGCTTCTGCCCGCCGGAGAGCTCGTGCGGGTAGCGGTTCCGGTAGCTCCGCGGCAGCTCGACCTGGTCGAGGAGCGCCTCGATGCGTTTCTGCAGTTCCGCACCCTTGGCCTCGCCGGCCAGGTACATCGGTTCGCCGATGCTCTCGCCGATCGGCAGCCGCGGGTTCAGGGAGGACGACGGGTCCTGGAAGACCATGCCCACGTGGCGGCGCACCGCGGCCAGTTCCTTGGAGGCGGGCCGGAAGCCGGAGATGTCGGTCCCCACGACGGACAGCGTCCCCTCGGCCACCGGAAGCAGGCCGACCGCCGCCCGGCCGATGGTGGTCTTGCCCGAGCCCGACTCCCCCACCAGGCCGATGACCTGGCCGGGATAGACGACGAGGTTCGCCCCCTCGACGGCACGGAATGCAGGCACCCTGCCCTGCTTGGGGTATTCAATCGCGACGTTCTTCAACTCGAGGACCGGGTCCGCCTGGGGCGCCGACTCCTCCTGCAGGCCGGCCAGCACCTCCCGCTCGCGGCGCTCCAGCTCCTCGTGGTCGACGCCGACCAGCTCCGAGTGGGTCGCGGCGGCGAGCGCGGCCGTGATGTCGACGTCGTCCTGCCCTGCCCCCTGGCCCAGGTGCGGCACCGCCGCGAGCAGTGCCCGGGTGTATTCGTGCTGGGGTGCGCCGAAGATCTGCTCGGCGGTGCCCGTTTCGACGATCTCGCCCTTGCGCATGACGGCGATGCGGTCGGCGAGGTCGGCCACGACGCCCATGTCGTGGGTGATGAGGACGATGGCGCTGTCCAGCTTGGTGCGCAGGTTGCGCATCAGGTCGAGGATTTCCGCCTGCACCGTCACGTCAAGCGCCGTGGTGGGCTCGTCGGCGATCAGCAGCTTCGGATCGCAGGAGAGGGACTGGGCGATCATGGCACGCTGGCGCTGCCCGCCGGAGAGCTGGTGCGGGTAGGACCGGAACGCCTTGTCCGGGTCGGGAAGTTCGACCATGTCCAGCAGGGCCAGTGCCCGCTGCTTCGCCGCGTCCGGGGACATTTCGTTGTGGAGGCGGAGGGTTTCGACGATCTGGAAGCCCACGGTGTACACGGGGTTGAGTGCCGTCATCGGCTCCTGGAAGATCACCGCAACCTCGCTGCCGCGCACGGTGCGCAGCTGCGCCGGCGACATGGTGAGGACCGACTTGCCGTTGAGGAGCACCTCGCCGGTGACCCGGCTGTTCGAGGGCAGCAGCCCCAGGAGGGACATGGAGCTTGCGCTCTTGCCCGAACCGGACTCGCCCACGATCGCCAGGACCTCACCCGCGTTGACGTAGTAGTTCAGGTTGATCGCCGCCGGCACCCATTTCTTCTCGACGCCGAAGTCGACGCTGAGGTTGCGCACCTCCAGCACGGGCCCACGGGGGTCCCGTGGGTCGTTTAGATCGGGACCGCCAATAACGTCGCTGGTCATGATGTGCTGTCCTTCCGCCCGGCACCCGGGAGTGGTGTATCCGCCGTGTGGCCTCCGGTTGACCCACCGGAGGAAAATGCTGGAATCATGGAGCGATGAGCAGCGCCACGGGCGGTCCCGTCACCACAGTGTTCCGACCGCGCACCAGCAAGGTCTTCACGGCGGTGGCCTTCGCCCTGACCGCAGTGGGCCTGGTGTCCGTGGTGGTGTCGGAGGGGGTCTCCGGACTGCTGGCGGGCTGGCCGCTCGTCGCCTTCGCCTTCGCGGCGTGGTGGTTGTTCTGGTACCCGTCCGTCGAGGTGGATCCCGACGCCGTGACCCTGCGGAACCCGCTGACCACCGTCTCGGTGCCGTGGGCCGCGCTGGTGCACGTCGATACCAAGTTCGCGCTGAAGCTCGTCACACCACGTGGTTCCTACACGGCCTGGGCCGCGCCCGCCCCAGGAGTCTGGGGCACCCACGCCGGCAAGCCCGAGCATCTGGCCAATCTTCCCGGAAACAGTTACGGGCCGGGGCGTTCCGTACGCCCGGGCGACCTCACGCACACCGACTCCGGCTACGCCGCGTTCCTTGTCCGCAGCCGGTGGGAGAAACTCATCGGCAGCGGTTCCCTCGACGTCGACCTCACCGACTCGGCGGTGGTGGCCAGGAGCGTGAACTGGCTGCCGATCGGCGTGGCAGCGGCGCTCTTGGCGGCGTCCATTGCTTCGGCCGCACTGGCCTGAACCGCCGCCCCTCACGCGCGCACCGGACGATTTGCTTCCTTCGCCTTGCGCGCATTGAACTTCTTCTGGCGCGGGTCGAAGGCGTCGCGGAGGCCGTCGCCGATGAAGTTAATCGTCAGGCAGATCAGCACGATGAAGATGCCCGGGAACCAGAACAGCCACGGGCGGGTCTGGAAGGCCTCCTGGTTCTGGCTGATGATCAGGCCCAGGGAGACGTCCGGTGCCTGCACGCCAAAGCCGATGAAGCTCAGGCCGGTCTCGAGCAGGATGGCCGCCGACATCAGCAGCGTGGTGTTGACGATGATCACGCCCACCGCGTTGGGCAGGATGTGCTTGAAGATGATGCGGGCGTTGGAGGCGCCGGCGATCTTGGCGGCATCGACGAACTCCCGCTCGCGCAGGGACAGGAACTCGCCGCGGACCAGCCGGGCCATGCCAGTCCAGGCGAGCAGGCCGAGGACCACGCCGAGGAAGAAGACGGCCGCGCCGGGGCCGAGGGCCTGCCCGACGGTGCGGCCAAGAACGGCGGCGAGGACGATGAGCGGAATGATGATGACGATGTCCGTGATGCGCATCAGGACGGCCTCGGTCCAACCGCGGAAGTAGCCGGAGCAGGCACCGACCACGACACCGACGATGCCCGAGATGGCCCCGATGAGGAACATGATGATGATCGAGTTCTGCGCCCCGCGCATGGTCAGGGCGAAGTAGTCACGCCCGATCGAGTCCTGCCCGAAGGGGTGGTCGCCCCAGCTGAAGGGCCCGGTGACCGTGGGCGCTCCCCCGTCGATCACCGGCAGGAACTGCGTGTGGTTGTACTTCCACCAGCCGGGGATACCGGCGAAGCCCAGCGAGGTGAAGGCGAGCAGGAAGATGAGGGCGAAGACCGCGAGGCTGATGATGGCCGCCGTGTTGTCGAAGAAGCGCCGACGGACGATCTGGCCCTGCGACATCCCCTTCGTCTCGGGGTTGGCAACGGGCCCCACTTCACGCGGGGAAGGGCCTACTTCTCCCCGGGGGGTCTCGGAGGAATCCTGGATGGTCATGCTTTCACCCTTACGCGTGGATCAAGGACCGAATAGACAAGGTCGGCTATGAGGTTGAAGACGAGTGCCAGAATCCCGACCACGAGGAAGAAGCCCATGATGGGATTCGGGTCCGTCCGGTGCAGGGCCTGCACGAACAGCTGGCCCATTCCGGAGAAGGCGAACACCTGCTCGGTGATGACGGCGCCGCCGATCAGTGCGCCGATGTCGAAGGCGACAAGGGTGGCCAGGGGGATCAGCGCGTTCCGGAAGGCGTGGCGCATGACGACGGTCCGCTCGGACAGGCCCTTGGCCCGGGCCGTGCGGATGTAGTCCATGTTCATGATCTCGAGCATCGAGGCCCGTGAGTACCGGCTGTAGCTTGCAAGGGAGGCGAGCAGCAGTGCCAGGGTGGGAAGGAGGAGGTGGGTGAAGTTATCGATTCCCTGAATCCAGAAGTCCCCTTCGAGGCCCGGAGTCGAGGCACCGATCGTGGCGATCGGCCTGCCGCGCACCCGGGAGTTCGAGACGTAGGACGGCCAGGTCACCATGAACCGGTCGAGGACGATCAGCCCCGCCATGAGGAGCCCGGTCAGTGCGGCGGTGCGCATGCTCTGGGCCCGGTCGTACCCGCCGAGCAGGAACCCCACGCCCATGCCGACGCCCACCGTGATCACGGCAAGGAGCAGCAGGAGCCAGATCGTCGCCCCGCCCAGGAAGGGGTTGACGACGTAGTACGCCACCAGGCCGAGGGTCACCATGATCAGGGCCGAGTAGAGCGCCTTCCGGTTCTTCAACCCGGCGGTCAGCAGGGTGATGCCGTAGGCCGCCGCCACGCCGAAGACGAGGATGACGATCGGGCCAAGGCCGGGTCGGGTGAACCAGTCGATGAGGTTGAGGAGGTAGAGGAGCCCTCCGGCGGCCACCGCGCCGACCAGGAACGCGACCGCCTTTCGTTTGAGGGTGCCGCCGGCGAGGATCGTGAAGATCACCCCGCTGATCAGGGCCACGACCAGGATGTTCGACAGGGGTATGTCCGGGTCGGTCAGGAAGTTATTGAATCCGATCGCGCCGAATTCCTTGAGCAGCACCGCCAGCCAGAAGATCGGCAGGGAGAAGAAGAGGAAGGACATGAAGGTCACGCCGTAGTCGAGCCCGCTGTACTGGCGCAGGGCCGAGATGATGCCGAGGGAGATCCCAATGATGATCGCGAGCACGGTGGCCGCCGTCACGAGCATGATGGTGTTGCCCACGGCCCGGGTGAGCGCATCAGTGACGGCCTCACCCTGGATGCTGCGCCCGAGGTCGCAGTTGCCTACGAAGGGCACAACGCACTGCACTGCGCCGGACAGCCAGCCGAAGTAGCGAAGTGGCGCCGGGGTGTTCAGGTCCAGCAGTTCGGAGCGGGCCTGGATGAGCTGTTCCCGGTTGGGCGCATTGCTGGCGCGCAGGTCCTCGAGGGGATCACCGGAGGCCGCCGTCAGCAGATAGACGATGAACGAGGCGCCGAACAGGATTAGAACAGCTGTTGCTAGTCGCCGAACGATGTAGGTCACCATGCTTGCGAGGCCTCAATGTCTGGTTGCGGGTTTGCTGTGACTCTGGTCGCATTCTAATCCTCCCCTTCCGGGGCGGCCTGCACGTGACACGGCTGACATCGCCGCGGAACGCAGGAAGGTGCCGGAACCTGGATGGACGAGGTCCCGGCACCTCCCGTGGTGCGGTTAGAACTGCACTGGTGGTGCTACTGGACGACTTCCCACTCCCAGAAGTTCCACCAGATACCGGTCTGGTTCGGCATGTAGTCCATGCCCGCGACCTGATCGGTGTGGGCGTTCAGGCCGGGCAGCTGGAACAGTGGCAGCCCGTACTTGGAGTCCCAGATCAGCTTGTCGATCTGGACCTGCAGGTCCTCCTGCGCGGCCGGATCCGTTTCACGGATCAGCTCCTCCATCAGCTTGTCCGCCTCAGGATCGGAGAAGCCGTTGAAGTTCGAGCCTGCATCGCTCTTGAAGATCTGCGGCACGCCGGCGACGCCGACGCCCGAGTTGATCCAGCCGAAGATGGTCGCGTCGTAGGTTCCGTTGCCCAGGGCGGCGCCCCAGTCGGAGGCGCCCAGGCCGCCGTCGACGATCTTGAACCCTGCCTGCGAGGCGGACTCCGCGATCAGGGTATAGGCGTCGAGGCGGTTGGGGTTGTCACGGTTGTACATGATGCGCACCTCGGGGGTCGCACCGGCAAGAAGCTCGCGTGCGCCCTCGATGTCGGCTTCCGCGTACTCCTCGGACCCGTTGTTCTCCTTCGCTTCCTCGTAGCGTTCCTGATCGGCGAGGTACAGCTGGGAATCCAGCGGAGCGGCGTCGGGGTTCAGCTTCTTGATGATCGTGTCGACAATCTGCTGGCGCGGCACGGTCTTCATGAAGGCCTCACGCACATTCTCCTCGGCGAAGACGCCGGAGAAGTTGAGGTCGAGGTGGTCATAGGACAGCTCGTTGCCGCGGAGCACCTTGATGCCCTCGAGGCCCTCGAGCTGCTCGGCGGTGTCCGCGGAGGCCTGCGGCGCGATGACGTCGACCTCGCCGTTCTGCAGGGCCTGCACCTGCGCCGGAGCCTCACCGATGTAGCGGATGGTGACTTCGTCGATCTTCGGCTCGGGGCCCCAGTTGTAGTCCTCGTTGCGTACCAGGGTCATGCTCTGGTCCGGGGTCATGTCCGAGACGATGAAGGGGCCGTTCGACAGGAAGAGTGAGGTGTCCGTGGGCAGCGACTTGGTGTCGAAGCCGGTGTTCCAGAAGTCGGCAACGGCCTGCAGCTCAGGGCGCTCCACGGGCTTCTCGGGATCGCCCTCGGGGGAGGTCTGGATGAGCTCGATGAGCGCGTCCTCGTCGGCGAGGCCCGCCTTCTCCGCAAGGACGTGGGCCGGCATACCGATGCCGCCTTCGGTCATGGTGCCGAACGCGACCTCGTAGTCGGCGTAGGGCTCGGAGTAGTTGAGGGTGATGGAGCGTCCGTCGTCACTGATCTCCGGAACGTCGGTCAGCCCGAGTCCGCTGGTGTCGCCGGCGTAGTCGAAGTAGCTCGACCCGGAGGTAACCTCTCCGGCCTCGTCGGTGGTGGCATCGTTGAAGTGCCCCGACTGGACAGCCCAGGCCAGCAGCATGTCGCCGGCATCGACGGCCTCGCCGTCCGACCAGGCCACCTCTTCGTTCACCGTGTACTTGACGCTGAGCGGGTCCTCGGAGACCACTTCGTAGGTGCCGAAGTCCTCGTTGGGGACCACCTCGAGGTCGTTGTTGATGTAATTGAAGCCGGAATGGGTGAGGTAGGCGACGGTGCCGTTGATGTCCACGTTCCCCTCGGCGGTGCCGGAGTTGAACGAACTGAAAGCATTGACTTCAACTACCCGGATCTCGCCGCCGGTTGCTTCGCCCTCGGCGCCGTCATCGGTTTCAGTACCGGTGTTGGCGGCGCAGGCGCTAAGTGCGAGCGCAGCTGCCGCCGCGACCCCCACAGCTTTGGAAGTACGTCCGAAACGCATTCCGCCTCCTATTTCTTGGTGTGGAATCAGCCCCATCTGATGTTGCATGACGACCCGCGAGCCCTAAAGGTGGCGCGCCTCACATGTCCAGAAGCCTAGTGGCGGAGTGTAACCAGACGGTCTCGAATCCCTCAGCCTGGATAGGTTGTTACCGAGATGCAATCAAAGCCGGCCTTGCGGCATCATCGGGGGCGCTACGCCGAATTGTCATATCGGTTTTATCCGGGCGCCTGCCCGCATTGTCCATCCGGGATGTGGAGGCTAGTGTGGTCTGCGGCCGCCATATAGGTCTCGCAACGCTCATGGCGGTGGTGTTAAGGCCCGTCCGGTAGGGGTACCGGACGGGCCCACAACCGCCCTCCTGCGCTGAAGCGACACCGGGAACGGCTTCCTCGATGCCCGCCTATCCAGCGCGGACCCCTCCCGGACATGAGAAAACCCCCGGCCAGTCTCGCTTGGCCAGGGGCTTCGCAGCGTTTGATCGCCGCCTCAGGCAGGTGCCGACCGGAATCGTGGGGGGATATTCTGTCGGCAACCTAGCCATCAGCAAGCTTCCCTTTTTCTGCTGCACTAGTCAATTCGGCAGAAGCGGCACCGCACAGGATGATTCTTCGGTGATCGGCCCTCTTGCTGGCCAATGCGGCCCGCCGCCGCTGTGGGAGCGGGCCGCTGCCTTCTGCTTATGGGGTGACGACGCTTACGGGGCGACGACCTCCACCGAGGCGAACCTCTTATTGGTTTCGCGGTTGGGCAGGTCCACCGTCATGATTCCGTAGGATCCCGGCTTCAAGTCCGCAGGAAGTGTGATGGGCAGCGAGTAGTGGCCGTTCGCGTCCGCATAGACCAATGGCATATCGAGAAGATTGGCATCCGTCGACATCGGGCCGAACGTTACGAAGATTTCCGCTCCGGGGGCGTAGCCGTCACCGATGATGTTCCAGGTTGTTCCCGCTTTCCGCTCGACCCTGACTGCGTCAAACTCCGGAACGGGCATCAGGTCAGGATAGGACGCTGGTGCCGGCTGCGGCGCAGGAGCCGGAGCGGGTGGTTCTTCGGTTGGCTCGGGCACCGCGGCGGGCGTCGGCGTGGGAGTCGGCGTGGCAGTCGGCGCCGGGGAGGGAGTCGGGGTAGGACTCGGGGTCGGCTCCTGGCTGGTGGCTTCCGGCGAGGGGCTCGCCGACGGGCCCTGCGCCTGACCGGACGCAGTCGATTCGGGAGTTGCGCACCCGGAGAGTAGAAGGGCTGTAATGGATAGCGCGAGGATAGGTCGTTTATTCACTGACGTGCTTTCGTCTTGAAGGGTGGCTCCTCTGAGTTGAGGCCCTCGAAGCACCGCAGCGGGCCCGCAGGGGTTTCGACTCAGTGGAAACCGGGACAGGGGGTGCTTCAGGCCCCTGTTTCTACGTGCGTGGCCACCCCCGGCTGCCCCCACAGTCCGGACGGTGAGATGGACTCTACAACCGGACAACGCCATACGCTGCCTGCTTTCCATTACGGTCCTGCAACGCTTTGCGGCGCCTCAGCGGTCCGGGAAATACGGAGCTTCTGTTGAGTGCATTGAGATGCATCCTCGGGTGCGGCAAGGGCACGATATCGTTGCGCATATGGCCGATATTCCGGGTCTCGACGAGCTGCTGACCGCACTGAACGCCGGGGAGACGATTCCCGGAGGTTCACCGCACCATGAGGCCATGCACGCCGCGAGCCAGGAGTCGCTGCGCATCTCCGCCGAGCTCAACGGGCGGTACCACTCCCCCGGAGAGGTGCGGGCCCTGATGAGCGAACTGACCGGGCGGGAGGTCCCCGAGTCCTTCCAACTCTTCCCGCCGTTCAGCGCTGACTTCGGCAGGAACATCCGCTTCGGCGCGGACGTTTTCGTCAACAGCGGCTGCCGGTTCCAGGACCAGGGCGGCATTGACATCGGCGATGGATCCCTCATCGGCCACAACGCCGTGATCACGACCTTGAACCACGATCTACTGCCGAGCCGACGGGCCGACATGCACCCGGCCCGCGTGACGATCGGTGTGGGCGTGTGGTTCGGGGCCAACGTGACGGTGTTGCCAGGGATGACGATCGGCGACGGGGCCGTCGTGGGAGCGGGCGCCGTGGTCACAAAGGACGTTCCCGCGGGGGCAGTGGTCATTGGTGTGCCGGCAAAGCAGGTGGGCACGGTTCCGGAAGGGTAATTCCCTGGCCGGGAATTGAGACACCGCGACCACTACGGGCGCTATTCGTTCCTTGCCCGGATTCCGTACACCAGCTCGACCAGACCCTGGTCGTACGCAGTTGCGCTCTGAAGGGACAGCAAGTTCGGGTCCTGCCCAGGCGGAAAGACGCCCCGGCCCGCGCCTATGGCGATCGGCATCACGACGAGCCTCACCGAATCCACGACGCCCGCGGCCAGGAACGTCTGTGCCAGGGTAAGGCTTCCCCAGAGAACGATGTCGCCGCCGTTCTCGGCCTTAATCCGACTGATCGCTTCGATGGGGTTACCGGATTCGATGGCCGCCTCCGCCATGTCTCCCCATGGGGCTTGTGTCAGCTGGCGGGAGAAAACGACGCGGTGCAGCGAGTTCAATGATGGCGCGATGATCTCGTCTTTGGATGCCGGTGTCGGCCAGTACTCGACAAACATACGGTAGGTGTCTGCCCCGAGAACCATCGTGTCAATTGTCTCCAACCACTTCAGCTGACTGCGGTCAAACTCCGCGGTGCCTCCGTCAAGGAGCTCATAGAAGGTGAACTCGTTGTTGGCGTCGGCCGCGAAACCGTCGGCGCTGACAAAGTTTTGAACGATCAGTTGCCCCATGACCTGCTCCCTCGCTCCCGCCTCGTCGAGGACTCTACGCCGAGGCCTCTTCCCCATCAACCCTTCGGCAGGGCCGGTCGAGCCAGCCCCCTAATGAGCAGCTTGACCAGCCGGTCCGCGTCGTAGCGGGCATCCATACCGCCGCCGGCGCATAGATTGCCGACCCCGCGCATAAGTTCATAGGCGCCGATGTCGGGGTCGATCTCCCCTGCTGCCACCGCGGCTTCGAGCAGATGCGCGCACACCGGCACCAGCCGGTCAACGAAGTAGCTGTGCAGGGCGTCGAAGCCATCCCTGTCATTTTGCAGTGCCGCGGCCAGGCCGTGCTTGGTGACGAGGAACTCGACGAATAGGTCGATCCACTGGCCAAGGGCCGAATGCGGGGATTCGGTGTCGGCCAGCAGGGCCGGACCGGCCTCGGCGCAGGCATCCACCTGGTGCCGGTACACAGCGATGATGAGGTCCGCGCGCGTCGGGAAGTGACGATAGATCGTCCCGACCCCCACTCCGGCCTTGCCTGCAATTTCGCGTACCGGCGCGTCCACGCCGGAGGCGACAAAGACAGCAGCGGCGGCGGCTAGGAGCACCTGTTCATTGCGTACGGAATCCGCGCGCTTCCGCGGCGTCCCCTGCCCCGCCTGCCCGGCGTCCAGACTCATACTCCTGATCCTCTTCTGTCCTCGTTGCCAAACGGAACAGCGTTCCGTATAGTCAAACGGAGCAACGTTCCTTTTAGTAAGTATGTCAGACCGGATTGCCCGTCTACAGCGGGCGGCCCTGCAACACGTCAACTCTCCGGACAGAAAGCCCGTGGCATGACAGATCTCATCTCCTCGCATGCAGACCCGGCAGCCGATGCTCCGGTTCCGGTCATGTCCGTCGGCCCGGTTGTGCTGCCGGCCCGCGGCCGCGGCGACGACCTCCAGGTCCGGGTCTCCGCTCCGGTTACCGGGCGCGGATTGCCCGTGATCGTCTTCTCCCACGGCAATGGTTCGTCCATGAGGGACTACGGCCCGCTGGTCGATCATTGGGCAGCGCACGGCTTCACCGTCATCCAGCCAACCCACCTCGACTCGAGGATGCTGAACCTCCACCCACAGGACCCACGGTTCTCTGAGAGATGGCGCTTCCGCGTGAACGACCTCCAACAGATCCTTGACCAGCTCGACTCCATCGAAGCTGTCGTGCCCGGCCTGGCCGGGCGCCTGAACCACAGCCGGATCGCCGCGGCGGGCCACTCCTGGGGCGGCCACACGGTAGGCCAGCTGCTCGGTGCACGGGTCATTGGGCCTAACGGCGGGCCGGGAGCGGACCTGTCCGACCCGCGGATCACGGCGGGCGTGCTGCTGGCCGCCCCCGGGAGGGGCGGCGCTGATCTGACGGAGTTCGCCGCGGGTAATTACCCCTTCCTGAACCAAAGCTTCACCGAAATGACCGCCCCCGCCCTCGTCATCGCAGGAGACAAGGACCGCACCCCCCTCAGCATCCGGGGTGCGGACTGGTGCGCGGACCCCTACCATCACAGTCCGGGCAACAAGAGCCTGCTGACCGTCTTCGGGGCAGAACACTCGCTGGGAGGAATTCCCGGCTACGGAGCTGCGGAGACCACCGACGAGAACCCGACCCGGGTCGCCTTCATCCAGCAGGCCACCTTCTCCTACCTCCGCAGCGCGCTGTATCCCACCGATCCAAGCTGGAGCGAGAGCGTCGCCGCGCTCAACAAGAACCCCGCTCCGCTCGGCCGCATCGACAGCAAATAACTCCACACAACTCAACTCAACCCACCCCCCCCCCCCACATCGAAAAGGACACCCTCATGCAGTACAACACCCTCGGCCGCACCGGCCTGCAGATCAGCTCGCTCGCGCTGGGCGCCATGAACTTCGGGAAGATCGGCCGGACCACACAGGACGAAGCAACCGCGCTGGTCGACGCCGCCCTCGAGGCCGGGATTAACCTGATCGACACCGCCGATGTGTACAGCGGCGGCCAGTCCGAGGAAATGGTCGGCAAGGCAATCGCCGGCCGCCGCGACGACGTCGTCCTCGCCACCAAAGCGGGCCTACCCATGGGGGACGAGCGCAACCACCAGGGCAGTTCCCGGCACTGGCTGATAACGGAGCTGGAGGCGAGCCTGCGCCGGCTCGATGTCGACCACATCGACCTTTACCAGATCCACCGTTGGGACCCCCGGACCAGCGACGAAGAAACCCTCTCCGCTCTGACCGATCTGCAGCGCGCCGGCAAGATCCGCCACTTCGGCTCCTCAACATTCCCGGCGTACCGCATTGTCCAGGCCCAGTGGGCCGCCAGCTCCCACCGCCTGAGCCGTTACGTCACAGAGCAGCCCAACTACTCGATCCTGCAGCGCGGCATCGAAACCCAGGTACTTCCCGCCGCCCAGGAATACGGCATGGGTGTCCTGGTTTGGAGCCCGCTCGCCTCAGGATGGCTCTCGGGCGTCATCCGCGAGGGCCAGGAGATCAGCACGAACCGCTCGGGCTTCATGCAACACCGCTTTGACGTCTCCATCCCCGTCAACCGGGCGAAGCTTGACGCCGTTGAACAGCTGGCCAGGGTGGCCGACGGCGCCGGCCTCACCATGATCCAGCTCGCGCTCGGCTTCGTCACAGCGCATCCGGCGATCACCAGCGCACTGATCGGACCTCGCACCATCGATCACCTGCACTCCCAGATCGCCGCCGCCGACACCGTCCTGTCCTCAGACATCCTTGACGCTATCGATGCCATCGTGCCGCCCGGCACCGACCTCGCACCGCAGGAGAAAAATGACGCTCCGCCGGCCCTGCTCGACCCGACACTGCGCCGCCGCGCAGTCACCAGCTTTTCGAAATGACTGAAGGCCTGCCGGCTGCGAGAGAATCCAGTCGTCCGGGATGAGGGTCTTGCCGAGGGCCGGCAGTTTCGCGCTGTCCACGGCTGGGGTGAGTCAGGGCCGACAGCGGCCCGGAAAACAGGGCGCGGGTTAGGCCCCTGTGTGCACGGGTGAAGGCGTTGCTTCAGCACCTTGATCGGCCGGTCTCGGCAGGGTGAGGATTTCGGCGCCCTCATCGGTGATCGCAATGGTGTGCTCGCTGTGTGCTGTCCGACTTCCCGTCGCACTGCGCAGTGTCCACCCATCGGCGTCGGTGATGAGTCTGTCGGTATCGGCCATCACCCACGGCTCCAGTGCGAGCAGCAGCCCGGGACGCAGTGCGTATCCGCGGCCCGGCCGGCCGGTGTTCGCAACGTGGGGGTCCTGATGCATTGTTGATCCGATGCCGTGCCCACCAAACTCGGTATTGATCGGGTACCCCGCTTCGCTGAGGACCGACCCGATGGCATACGAGATGTCCCCGATGCGCGCCCCGGGCCCTGCCGCGGCTATCCCCGCGGCCAACGCCCGTTCGGTCGCGCTGATCAGGGCAACGCTCTCAGGGGGCTTCGATGCGCCCACGATGAAGCTGATGGCGGAGTCCGCTGCAATTCCACCTTTCGTGATGGCAAGGTCGAGTGTCAGGAGGTCGCCGTCGGCCAGGGCGTAGTCGTGCGGCAGCCCATGAAGGACGGCGTCGTTGACCGACGTGCAGATGTAGTGCCCGAACGGACCACGCCCGAAGGAAGGTGCGTAGTCAACGTAACAGGACTTTGCTCCTGCCTCGGCGATCATGGTTTTGGCCAACCGGTCGATGTCCAACAGGTTCGTGCCGACGGTGCTGCGGTTCCTCAGCGCCTGCAAAACATTGGCGACGAGGGCACCGGTCTCCCTGGCTCGTGATAATTCAGCTGGGGTCAGGATCTCAATCATGTGTGCACCTTTTTCGTGTGACCAATAACTATACCGGTAAGAGTATCCCACGGTAGGGTGGTATGCATGGTCAGATTGCCGCTCACCCCGGAAGATCTCGAGCGCGGACAGCGACTCGGCGCGCTTATGCGCCTCGCCCGGGGCGAACGATCCATGCTCCACACGGCCCTGGCTGCCGGAGTCTCTCCGGAGACCCTTCGGAAGATCGAGTCGGGTCGAGTAGCGACTCCCGCTTTTCCGACGATCGCGGCGATCGCAGAGGTCCTGGGCCTGTCCCTCGATGCGGTGTGGGCGGAGATCAACCGTCGAGAGGGCACTGCGGAGCCGGCGCCCTCCAGAAACAACGCGTCCGAGTCGCTGGCCGCCTCCAGCTGACCCGCCCGGTCGGGGCACTTCATCACTTCCCTACTGGGGCACGGCTGGTGCGGTACGGCACCTGCTGATGGCCCTCCCGATCAGGGTGTGGCCTGGACCTCTGCCTTGAATCCGGGCGCGGCGTTGCGGCAGGACGCAATCCCACCGACGTCGACGGCTGGTCCGCCGTGCAACCCGAAAGGACATTCCCTCCCTGACCGAACCATATGGTGGAGCCCCCAGAAACCTTGACAGCGTTGGCTAACATGTTTAGCTTTAAGCTATTACTATTAGCCGTTTGGAGATTGTCATGACCGAGTACCTGAGCACCCCTGAGGGAACCATCGCCTACGAACTAAGCGGTGAGGGGCCCCTCGTGGTCCTCGCCCATGGCATAGGCGACAGCCGGCACTCCTACCGCTTCATCGCCCCGGCCCTGGTGGCCGCCGGCTACCGGGTCGCCAACGTCGATATCCGCGGCTGCGGCGAATCCAGCACCGGTTGGAACGGCTACAGCCGCACCGACATCGCCGGCGACCTTGTCGCCCTCGTGCATTCACTCGGCGGCCCTGCGGTTATTGTGGGCCACTCGATCAGCGGCGGCGCGGCCACCATCGCCGCCGCCACGGACCCCGGGCCGATCGCAGGCGTCGTGGAACTGGCCCCCTTCACCCGCCGTCAATCGGTTGACCTCGGCGGATTGTTCAGCCGGAGGGACTACCGGACCGGCACGGTCCAGCTCGCCAAGGTGCTGCTCAGCGGGAGCGTGAAGGCGTGGCTGGCTTATCTGGACCTGGCAATCCCGGCCAAACCCGCCGACTGGGACAGCGAGTCCGCCCGCATCCGGACCACAATGAGCCGGCCCGAGCGGATGACGGTCCTGCGCGCCATGATGAAGACCTCCCCGGCGGATGCCGGTGCCCAGCTGCCCAATGTCCGGCGGCCGGTCCTGGTCGTTGAGGGCAGTGCCGACCCCGACTGGACCAATCCCCGCGCCGAGGGTGAACGCATCATCACGGACCTTCCCGACGGCGTCGGTGAACTTGCCGTCATCGAGGGCGCCGGGCACTACCCGCACACCCAGACTCCGGACGAGCTGCTCGCCCTGCTGCTGCCGTTCCTGGGCAGGACGCTGACCTCCACGACCGGCGTGGACCATGCCTAGGGCCGGATTGGATGCCGCTGCCGTCACCGAGGCCGGCGCCGCACTTGCTGACGAGATTGGCTTTGCCCAGCTCAGCATGAGCCTCGTCGCCGAACGTCTCGGAGTGCGGACTCCCTCGCTGTATAAGCACGTCGAAGGGCTTGCTGACCTCACCCGCCGCATCTGCATTCTCACTGTCACCGAACTGGGCGAGGCAGTGCGTGATGCCACGCAGGGCAGGGCACGCAGAGATGCCCTCGAAGGGGCGGCCCGGGCGCTGCGCGGCTATGTGAAGCAACATCCCGGCCGCTACGCCACGACCGTCGGAGTCCGGCCCACAGGCCCGGACGATCCTCTCGCCGCAGCGCTGGAACGGGCGCTCACCCCCCTTTCGGCCGTGCTGCTCGGCTACCGCCTTGATCCTGCGGAGGAAACCCACGCGGTGCGGATGCTGCGCAGCATGCTTCACGGTTTCGCAACACTCGAGATCTCGGACGGTTTTCAGATGTCTACCAGCGTCAACACCAGCTTCACCTGGATGATCGACTTCATTGACCAAGGGCTGAAGGCGGCAGCGGAAGATGCCGCTGTTGGGCGTGAGGTGCTCCCCCAGAGCCCGCAGCTGTGATCGACAGCCGGGCGGCAGCATGAAGACCAGGCCTGCAGGACCCGGCGCCCGGGCACCCGGCCACGGCCCCCTCGCCGGAGGCCTGCGCTTCACGGCCGAGCTCATCGCCTGGGTCGGCTCTGCCTGGGCGCTGTGGCCGCACTCGATTCCACTGGCCATCGGAGCCGTGGTGCTGCTGATCGGACTTCCCGCCGTGTTCAGCACCCCGGGCGACCGCCCCGGCGGGGATGGCCCTGTCGCCGTTCCCGGCATCGTCACCATCCTCATCCTGATGACTCAGCTCGCGGCAGCAACGATGGCCGCCTGGACACTCTGGCCCGGATGGATCGCCGCCGCGGTGACTGTGCTGTGTCTTCTCGTGCCCATCACCGACCGGCCCCGCTGGCGCGCGCTCACCGGTACCACACAGGGGTAACCACGAAGGTTGCAGCGCGGCGCCTTTGTCACCTGCACAGGTGTCCTTTTGGTAATGCGAAGTTGCTCGTTATTAGGGTAGGACTATGAGAACGTCGAGCGTACGTACGAATTCCCTTCTCCTGGTGCTGCTGCTTGGTGTCCTTACTCTTTTGTCGTGGCTTTTCCTTCCGGGGTCATACGGGCCGGTGTTGACAGCTATTTTCGGGAGCACCTTCGTGGTGTGCGCGGTCGCGCTCGTTGTGAAACAACATAGGGGGTCGATGCCGAAGAAGATGCGACGATGAAGAAGGTCAAACCCGGAGACGGCCACGCGCTGCAGCGCGTTCGCTGGTGGCAGTTATTCTCGCGCTCGGTGTTCCACCTCCCCGTGAGCTATGGGAACGCCCCGCCGGAAACCTGGTCCGTCGACATACGGCATGGGGGAGATTCGAACGGGGAGGTGTACGCCCGGCTCTATCGCGATGGCATCAACACCGCACGATCAAAGGTTCCGGCGGTCTTTCCCGTCCCCGGTGGTCGGATAGAGGTCGCTACCAGCGCTTACGGACTCAGGCGTTGTCATTACGTGACGGACGACGGGACACAACGACAGCTCATTCCCGATCACGCATCGGCTGAGGGTCGACGAGCACACCTTGAACGAACCCATCCGGCGTTAAGCCGCACCATGGGCGCGGCGTCCGTTGTCGTGCTCCTCCTCGCCCTCGTGCTCGGCCTGCCCCAGATCATCGAGCAGCTCACATCGATCCCGCTGATAGCGGAGAGCCTCGGTACGCTGAACAGCCCCGTCCACATGCCCCAATGGATGAACGGCATACTGGTCGTCGCGGCGATCGCTGCGAGCACCGAACGCGCACTGCGTCTGCGATACAGCCGGATTCTCGACGGCGGGATTCTTGACGGGGACGCCTGACGCGTTCCGGCCGGCGCGACGGCAAATCAATTGTCCCGCTGTTGACTGTCAGGGTTGCTGTTCACTTGAGTCATGAGGCTGTGATTCTTTGTTCATCCCTCGGAGGAGGCCCTCGAGGTCCCGTTCACCGTCGATTGTCTGGGCACCGCGCTCGAGGCTGTCGCCGATGAGGTGCCGGGCTGCAGGAAGGCCGAACAACGCACCCCACTCTGTTTCTTCCTGCTCGTAGCCCCTGAGCGGTGTGAGGGGAGCGAAAATCCGCTTGGCTGCGGCGAGTACCCCCTCGGGCAGGTCGGCGATGTTATGGGCGAGCCGGTCGACGAACGCATCAAGATCATTGGCAGGGATAGCGCGGTTGATCCACCCATAAGACGCAGCGACATCCGCCTCGACAGCATCGCCGGTCAGAACGAGTTCCAGGGCGCGGTTTCGGCCGACTCGTTCAAGGAGGTACTGGGTGCCGCCTCCAGAGGGGATGATGCCCATCAATGCTTCGATCTGCCCGATGCGGGCCGTTTCGCGGGCTGCGAAAGTCATGTCGGCTGCGGCGATGAATTCGGCGCCGCCTCCCCGGGCGATGCCCTTGAGCTTGACCACCGTGACCTGTGGTTGCTGTCGGAGGAGCTCACCCACAGCCTGAAAGACGTTCACTCCCTCCGGCGCCTTGGAGGCAAGCTGTCCCAGGATGTCCATCTGATCGCCGATGTTCATATCGACGTGCGCGATGAAGAATTCCGGGTTCGCGCTGTCGAAGACGATTACTGCGACCGAATCATTCTCGCGAAGTGCCAGCATCAGGTCCCGTAGTTCACTCATCATGACAACGCTGAGTGCGTTCACGGGCGGGTTGTTCAGGGTGATGTACAGGACACGACCGTCCTGCTCTGTTTGAAAGGTCGTGAAGTGGGCGGCGTCCGCGGACAGCCTTGATTCGGCCACGCTGATCTCCTAGGTATTCAAAAGGCATGTCGGTTTACAATGCATACCTAGTCTTGGAACTGATTCGAGGCTCGTCAAGAACGCACTTTAAGCATCCTAGGGATACAGGAACACACCGAATGCAGCGGTTCAGCAACATTGTGGACACCACCACGGAGGTCTTCAGCCCTGACTGTGAGAGTCGCCCCATCCTCGATCAGATAGCCAACAAGTGGTCGATGATGTGCATGGCGGTACTCAATGAACCCAGGAGATACAACGAGATCAAACGACGGCTCGAAGGCGTCACGCAGCGTGTGCTGACGCAGACGCTGCGCAAGTTGGAGCGTGACGGTCTCATCGAACGACGGGTGCTGCCGACATCGCCGGTGGGCGTCGAATATGCCATCACCCCTCTCGGGGAATCGCTGCGGGAACCATTCGGGCAGCTCTACGACTGGACCGTGACCAACGCCGCGTCAATCCGCCGCAACCAAATTGCCTACGACCAGCGTAAAGAACCTGGTGCGCCCTGATTTGTCCACCGGAAGGGCGTGCTTGAAACCGGGCAATCTGCCGCACCGGACCCGTAGCTCGCGCAGCGGCCCACCGCAATGCTGCAGGAACGAGCCCGTATGCCAACATTCGCCGGTACGGTGTACTAGTACGCTGTGATAGTATGGATCGAGATGTCACGCTGCGTCGCCACGGCATCCTGCAGGGCCCAGTGCAATATCAGTGAGCACCAGGCATCCTCCCCTACTCCCGGCGTGGAATCTGTCGGTGCCCGGCATTCCAATTTGACCCTGTTGTGTGAACACAGTTTCTAATGATCGGCGGGAATCGAAACGCCACGATTCCTCTCCGCTGCCGAAAACATGACGACCCGTCGTGCCCACGTATCCGAGGGCGACGATGTGACGGACGGACCTGCAGGTGGGGACACGCGGTGCTCAGGCGTGCAGAAAAAGATTTCACTTGTATATCGATTTGAAGGATTCTCATGATTGAAGCTCAGACCCTTACGAAGCGCTATGGCGCGAAGACGGCGGTGGATTCCATATCATTCACCGTCCAACCGGGGAAGGTGACCGGATTCCTGGGCCCGAACGGTGCGGGGAAGTCCACCACGATGCGCATGATCATGGGACTGGATAATCCCAGCGGCGGACAGGTGATTGTCAACGGCCGGCCCTACGCGAAGCACAAGGCCCCGCTGCACGAAGTCGGGGCGCTGCTCGATGCCAAGGCAGTCCACACCAAGCGCTCGGCGTATAACCACCTCCGGGCAATGGCGGCCACCCACGGCATCCCGAACTCCCGGGTCAACGAGGTCATCGAGCTCACCGGGCTCGGCGCGGTTGCGAAGAAGCGTGTGGCCGGGTTCTCCCTGGGCATGGGCCAGCGCCTGGGCATCGCGGTGGCCCTGCTGGGGGATCCCCAGACGGTGATTTTTGACGAGCCGGTCAACGGTCTCGATCCCGAGGGCGTGCAGTGGGTCCGCCACCTCGCCAGGGACCTGGCCGCCGAGGGCCGGACGGTGTTCCTGTCCTCGCACCTGATGTCCGAGATGGCCCTGACGGCCGATCACCTGATCGTGATCGGGCGTGGACGGATCATCGCCGATGCCCCGATCCAGGACATCATCGACGGTCAAAGCAAGGCCCGCGTCCGGGTCCGCGCAGACCGGCCGCAGGATCTGCTCGGCCCCCTCGCCGGCGACGGCGTCAGCTCGCAGGTCCTGGAACCGGAACTGCTCGAGATCACCGGCGTCGACCCGCGCCGGATCGCCGAGACCGCCCTGCGGACCGGCGTCCTGGTCTACGAACTGACCCCCCTGCAGCTGTCCCTGGAGGATGCCTACATGCAGCTCACCCAGGCCGAGGTCGAATACCAGTCCCACAGCCTCTCCCCCACTGCCCCGGACACCACCCAGCTCACCATCCCCGTGGAAGGACGCCGACCATGAGCGCACAGACAACCACATCGCCCTCACCGACCAGGCACGCCCCCCGGCCCAGCTCCGGCATCACCTTCTCCCGGGTGCTTCGATCCGAATGGATCAAGGTCACCACGGTCCGCTCGACCGTAATTCTGATCGCCTCGACCGTCCTGGTCATGGTCGGTCTGGCTCTCCTGGGCGCCTGGGGATACGCCCAACTCGCACAGTCGATCAATGACGGCAGTTTGCCCGCCGATCTTCAGGCGCAGGGACCCGGCAGCCCCGCCGTTGATGCGCTCACCACACCATCGTCCGGATTGATCTTCGGGCAACTGCTCATCGCCTCCCTGGCGGTGGTCCTGATCGCCTCCGAGTGGGCTACGGGAATGATCCGCTCCACCATGGTCGCGGTCCCCGGACGCACCCCGGCGCTGCTGGCAAAGACAGTCGTCGTCGCGGCCGTCGCATTCCTCGTGGGCCTGCTCAGCGCCCTGGTGTCCTACCTGATCGCCCAGCCCATCCTTGGAAGCCAGGACCTTGATTTCGCCCTCACCGAGGACGGCGTCCTGGCGAGCATCATCAACACCGGCACGTTCCTCGCCCTCGTAGCGGTTATCTCAATGTCCCTGGGAATACTGCTGCGCAACACCGCCGGCGGCGTGGTCACGGCGGTCGGGATCTTCTTCGTCCTGCCGGTCATCATGCAGCTGCTTTCAGGCCTGGCCGACTGGGTCACCGACGCTGCACGTTTCCTGCCCGGGGAGGCAGGCAACAAGATGGTCGCCGTCACCGCCTCCGAGGGCGCCCTGACCCAGCTCCAGGGCGGACTCGTCATGGGCGCCTGGGCACTGGCATTCCTCGCCGCTGCCCTCATCGTCACCAAGAAGCGCGACGTCTAAAGGACCACCCCGCCCCTGGCCCATGCCTGGGCCATAATTCCTCGGTGAGGGAACCGCAGAGCGAACGCTGCGGAACCCTCACCGAGCCCGCGGCACCCTCCCGGCACGCTGACCGCCCGAGGTGCCGGTTGCTGTGCGGCGGACCGAGACAGCACGGACCTAGGGGGCACTCCCGGCCTCGCCGGCGTGTTGCCCGGTCGGAGCTCCCGCCGCTGCTGGCGCTTCATCGATGCGATCGGTTCCGAGCACCGCGTCAACGGCGAGGTAGAGAGTGGCGGTTTCGGCTTGAAGGAGCGATTCACTCGACGGAAGGGCCCGCTCGTACGCGAGTCCGTTGAGAACGGTGGAGAGAAACCGCGCCTGCGGGGTGTAATCGCCCCTTTGGAGGGCGCCCTCGTCGGCGAGGACGGTAAGCCAGTAGGTGACGCGCCGCAAGCCTTCCCTCTCGATTCCCGCGTAGGCCGAGCGGAGGTCCGGGGTCTGTTCGGGCTCGATGAAGGCCTTGTACACCGCTGCCCAGGCCGTGCGGGCGTCGACTCCCACTCCGGTGGGAGCGAGGATCTGCCGCAGGCACGCCACCAGACGGTCCCGGGCGGACAACGCAGGATCACGGATTGGGTCCCCGGGGAAGAAGTGGTCGTAAATCCGCGCCAGCAGAGCATCCTGCAGGGCATCCTGGGTGGGGAAGTGGAACCTCAGTGATCCGACGCTCACCCCGGCGCGCGCAGCGACCGCGCGCACGCTGAGGTTCGCCGCGGCGTCCTCGGCCATCATCGCCGCCGCGGCAGCAAGGACCTTCTCGCGTGAACTGACGTTCCCGCCATCGTGTGTCTCCATCTATGCCTCCGGTCCCATGTTATCGACACTTCGTGCTGGCCAGCGCTGCCGATGAACGTGCCAAAGGATGAACCGGAGAAGACCTACGAATAGATGCACTACTCACGGCTAACACACCGTACTAGTACAGTGTGATAGCCTGCCGTAACGGGTCTCGTTCAATGAGGACACGGTGTTCGGTTGAAGCACCTTTGTCATGCGGTTGGGTGATGTTGGCCGACACTATTTTGAGAGGAACACATGATGGTTCTACGGATGGACGATCTTTTCGTCGGGGAGCCCGGCTCTGCTCTGAGCCGGAGGTCGCTCAGTAACCTGGGGGGACGCCTCCCCGCGGCGCCGCGCGCAGGTGCGGCAGGGTGGGTGGTCCTGTGAGCAGCGGCGCCTTCCCTCAGGACCGGCCAGACTCCCTGCAGGAGCAGGGCGGCAGGAAGGCCTCGGCTCCGATCGCCGCCCGGCCCTTCGGCGTGCATATCCGGATGAAGCGGTGGAAGGCCCTGATTGTCCTCATCGCGGTGCCTGTGGTCTTGCTCGTTATGCAGATCGTAATTTTTCAGTTTGTGACGCTGGTCGAAGGTCCCGCTGATCCCCTGAAACCCGTGCTTACTCCGCTGGCGATCCTTGCGGTCGGCCTGAGCACCGCCCTTGCCGGGCTGATCACAACAGCGCTCATGGCCCGGTTGGCAAATATCCCGTGGCGAAGCCTGTTCCGCCATAACCGGTCCTTCGATTGGCGCCGCCTGCGCGTTTACCTCCTCGGCGCAGCCGTGCTGGTCGCGATCGGAGGCACTGCAACCAGGCTGATCGCACCTGAGTCCACCGGCACGGGTGCCGTCGAAATTGGGACCACCACCCTCCTCATCATCCTCGTGACTCTGGTAGCAATTCCGTTGCAGTCCGCAGGCGAGGAGGTGTTGTTCCGGGGAGCAGTCGTCCCGGCAGCCGGGTCGTGGTTCCGTGGCGTGCGCCCCGCAATTGCTTTCGGCATTATCGTCTCGGGGGTGTTGTTCGCCCTGGTTCACGTGTCAGTGGAACCGTGGTTTGTCAGTTATCTTTTTGTCTTCTCCGCCTGCACAGTCATCATGGGGCTCATCAGCGGAGGGCTCGAAGCGGCGATCGCGTTCCATGTCGCCAATAACGTCGTCGCGGGTATCGCCAACGCCGTGTTCTCCGGCAATGGCACGGCCGCACTCGACCGGGGCGTTGATTCCGGTCCCGGGCCGGCCATGATCATTCTGATGCTCATGAACGTCGCAGTGGTGATCATGGTCTGGCTGGTCGAACGTGCGAAAGGTTCCCCGGACCGATCCGACTCCCCCACCGGCGGGTCAAACCACCAGGCCTGACGGTATCGAAGGACTGTCGGGTTGAGGCGGTCCATCTGATTGCCTCGGGGCACCAACGCGGGTTGGACCCGCCGGACCCGGCTACGCACCGTCCTCGCGGCGCTCTCCGCGGCTGCAATGGAGAGCACCGCGGGGGCCTACAGCGGCAGCGTCCATCGGCGGAGCCCCTGCACTCTTTGCGTCCGGGCTCCGCCTGGTCCTGTCCTATCGGGCGTGCCTGTCGAGTCGGTGCGGGTCGCAGAGGAGTTCCTCATCCCATGATCCGGTGGTCGCCGCGGCACGGTAGGTGGCGCGCAGGAACTCGAGCAGGGTGGCGTCGGGGTCCGCCGCGGTCCGAACGGCCTCGTAGGGCAGCAGGAACTGGCGGAATTCCTCGCTGTAGAACGCCCCCTCGACTCCGATGGGTGTATCCCGGTAACCTTCCGGCTCGGGATAGGCGTAGGAGTAGAACGCTCCTTCCTCCCCGCCGCCGGCCCAGAAGCCGCAGCTTGAGAGTTCGTGGGAGTACCCCTCCTCCATGACCCAGTCGGCGCAGTTCGGGGCGCCGCCGGGGTGGGTTGGCGCGGGCCTGCCCGAGAAGCGCGTGCAGGCCAGGTCCATGGCGCCCCAGAAGTAGTGCACCGGGCTGACCTTCCCGAGGAACTCGGTTCGAAAACGGGCGATGACGCGCTCGGCTTGAATCAGCTGGCGCCAGTAGGCGGTGACGGACTCCGCGTCGTAGGAGGTGTTGGCGTGGTCCTCGGCGAACGGGACGGCGGGATCCACCTCGGTGGGGACGGGGCGGATAGGTGCCTCGATCCCCAGGTCTGCCAGCGCCGCCATGGTCCGCTCGTGGAACTGGGCGACGGACTGCGGCTCGAGGGGAACGCTGCGGTCTTCACCGGAGCTGCTGCGGACCACCAGGCGGTGCGCGACGACGTCGAACTCGATGTCGAACATGCCGTTGCCATACGGTATCGACGACGTGCCCAGGCCCCGCGGCGTCACGTACAGCGGCACCTGCCACCAGTGGTTGACGAGCGGCGCATGCGCCATCCGGATCTTGCCGACAACCTGCAGCCACATGTGCAGCGTGGCCTGGGTATCCTGCCACTCCGAGACCTGCAGCGCGGGCCATCCCTCCCGCCCCGCTGTTGTCCCGTCCGTGCCCACCATGTCAGGCTGCAGCTCTGTTCCAGTCATACCGGTGTGCATTGTTGGTCCTGTCATTCGTCGATGAATCTGCAAGGACGCACCGCTTGAGCGTCGACCGCGTAAGGGTGCTTGGAGAGATCATAACCAGCCCCTCGTTCTGATTGGCGCATCGTGACACGGAGGGCATCGGCCACGCCAGAAGGCGTGATCCGCGAAGGCCATAGGATGCACCATCCCGCCGATATCGGAGAGACGACGACCCGGGCTGTTGAGCCGACACGTGACTTGGTTCTGGCTCACCGGAGTCGGCGTGGACGCCGCCCTGACCTACCTCACGTGAAAGCACGGCAACTGGCGGGGGGCACTGGGCGGCGCACTGGACCGAACGCTCCGGCCTCATCGTCATCCTGGCGCTGGGCCGAACGGGCGGCAGCGGCCGTCCACAGGTCCGCCTACCTGCACCTGCACCTGCCTCTCGCCTCCTCTACCGCGGGAGCCGACTCGCCGTACGATCAGGGCACTGAAAGGCATCAGCTGAAAGACGCGGGCATGGCGCAAAGCCTCAAAGGGAGCCGGTTCGGCTTTGTTGAGGAGCCGCTAGGAGCGGGAATATGATAGCTGACATGTCAAAAGCATCTTCAGACCGCGCTCTCGAAGGCCTGGCCGCTGAGAGCAGGCCCCGCTCTCCGACGGCAGATGAACTGCGTGCTTGGCGGGCGTTCATTGAGACATCGGAGGCAGTGAAGCAGTTGGTCGCACTGCGCCTTCAGGAGGAGTCGAGTCTGTCTCCAGGTGATTACGCGGTCATGGTCGCACTGTACGACCGGCCCGGGCACAGCATGCGCTCGTCACAGCTTGCGGACACCATCAGCTGGGAGAAAAGCCGGCTTTCTCATCATCTTGGCCGTATGGAGCGGCGCGGCTTGATCAGTCGGCAGGCGGCGGCTGATGATCTCCGTGGGGCTGAAATTTTGTTGACTGCGGAGGGTGCCCACCTCTATAGAAAGGCATCGTCCCCGCATCTACACGCAATACGTGACATATTTGTCACCCCCCTTAGCGCCGAGCAGCTGAGCCTCCTCGAAGACGCAATGCGCAGCCTCGCAGCGCACCTTGCGTCCCTGAGGTGACCTGGAATCCAGGAACACTCACCGCAACGTAGTGGGGGCATCACCGGGCTTGGGTGATGCCCCCACTAATCACTTTCTGCCCCGGGAGGCTATGCCACCTTCAGCGCCTGCGCGTTCTCGGCCGCCCAGGTGCGGAAGTCCTTGAGGCCAGGAATGAACCCGCGGAGCGCCTCCAGGTCCCGGGCACCGGTGAACTCCTTGTCGAAGTCCCCGTAGTACTGGAACATGTTGCCCATTTCCTCCGCGCCGGAGAAGCCGAATCCTCGGAACGTGTCGTAGGGCACCGTCTGGAAACGCACCGGTTCGCCAAGGGCATCTGCGAGCTGGCTGGCGTACTCGGCGCCGGTGAGGTGATCCCCTGCGAGGCTGAGGGTCTTACCGATGTACTCCCCGCCGGCCGCGAAGATAGAAAACGCAGCGCGGCCGATATCCGCAACGTCGACCCCCGAAAGGAGCCGGCCTTCTTCGAAGGGCAGCGATAGCGTGAGGACGCCGTCGTCTCCCCGGCGGGGCGCCAGAGCCTCGATGAAGTTCTGGAAGTAGAAGGTGGTGTTCAGGTACGTGGTCGGCACTCCGGCGTCGGCGAAAAGAGCATTGCCCTCGCCCTTCGCGTCGAAGTGCGGCACATTGTAATGATCCTGAAGCACCGGCATACGCGGGTCCTCGAGGGGAAGCAGTTCGCGGGTGTCCTCCAGGGTTGACCAGACGACATGCGCCACCTCGGCCGCTGCGGCTGCACGGGCGAGGACGGCAGTCTCGTCGAGCTCCCGGCGGGCGGAACCGTGCGCCCAGAAGTTTGTGACCAGGAACGCCCCGTATGCACCCGTGAGCGCTGCGACGACGCTCTGCTCATCCTCGAAGTCCGCGCGAACGACATCCGCACCAAGCTCGCGCAGGGCCTCGGCCGATGCAGAACCGGTGTCACGGGTCAGGGCGCGAACCGCGAAGCGCTTCTGCGGATCGGCCAGAAGGGCACGGACGACGCCGCCTCCCTGGGACCCGGTCGCTCCGGCCACTGCAATGATTTTCTGCTCATTCATAATTTTGCTACCCATCACTAGATTGTTGAGGTGCTGACCCAATGGCTAACTACTTGACGTGTCAACCACAAGGACGGGCGTTCTATTCCGGCGGTTCATCGCATCCGAGGGTCGCCGGAACGAAGCCTGATTAACAGCGCCACCGATGTCTCCGCCTTCCCCGAGGTTGCACGCAGCGTCCTGGGCCTGTGGCTAGACCCCGGCACGAGCACGAGTACGGGCGTCCGGTTCGGCGCGGTGGCCGTGGTGATCGCCGGCATACTCAGCTTCCGGGCCTTCGGGAAAAGCGGTGCCCGCCGCGGGCAGGTGCGCCAGGACTACGACCGGGTTCCCCCGGTTCTAGTAAGAGGGTGAAGCGGTGAGCACGCCTGAGGCAGCGAGGTATGCGAGCATGAATCATGTCCACCCGCTTTGTCAGCGACACGGCCCGCGCGAACTGGAGTTCCCTCTTCGCAGTTGTAGCAGGCACGGGCGCCGCCGTCTTTCTCAGCACGCAAGGTGATCGGTCAGAGAGGGATCTGCCGACTCTTCTGCCCACGCTCTATCTCATCGCCTGGCCCGTCTTCGTAAGCACGTACCTGCTGTGGACTCATCGCATCTACGCCCGCCTAGGGCCTCGCAGTCTGAGCAGCGCCGCTCGCCACGAAACGCAGATCCTGCAAAAGTGGTGGACCAAAGCCCTCGGATATGGCGGCGCTTCGAGCTGGAGCCTCACCGGCGCCCTGGCCGCGGTGATCCTAACTATTGTTATTGCTCAGAACGACAACTTCCGCAGCGACGTGCTGTTTGTCATCCTTGGGCTTCTATGTGTCGCTAGCTCATGGGCGCTCATGGTGTACTCCTTTGCCCTGGCGTATCTACGCCTCGCGGTAGGGTCCGATGACGATCACGCACATATCAGCCTCATCGTGGAAGGGGACCGCCGCTTCACCGACTATCTCACCTTGGCCGTGCTGCTTTCGACGATGGCAGCGACCGTATCCGCCACTTTCAACTCGCGCAGAGCATGGACACTCGTACGCATCAATGTGCTTTTTGCCTTTGCATTCAACTCCGTCATCGTTGCCATGATAGTTTCCTTGCTCTTCGGCGGGTTCGTGGCCTGAATCTCAAGCACCGTCACAACTCCTCGCAAGCTGGACAAACGCGGCATGGGCCGCGAGGCCTTTGGTGCAGGCGTCTAGCGGTCAACCGCGACCCGTCAGAAGCCCTGACCGTCCAGGGCCGCGAGGAAGACCTGCGGGTTCCAGTACTCGCGGTAGGTCACGATCTCACCGTCGCGGAAAGTCACGAAGGTCGCGTAACGCATGGCGTAGGGGTTGCCGGTCCTCACGACCGTTCCTGCCACGCTCCACTCCATGACAACGAGGTCGGGGTCGCCCGTCGTGTACATCGTCGTGGTGGGGAGCTCGCGGACGTCAATCGTCTCGGGGTAGCCACGCAGGTACTCGTAAAGCGCCGCCCGGCCCTCGATGACCGACGGGCTGCCTTCGGGCGCGAAGGGAAACTCGGCGACGACGTCCTCCGCGCACAAGTCGGTCCAGGCCTTCATGTCCTTCGACAGGAAGAGGTCGAGGCCGTGCTGCAAACGCTGCACGTTGGTCAGATCATCGCTCATGATTTTTCTCCGCTCGGTCTTTCCTCCTACAGGTGCTCGGAACGATACCGTTCCAAGCACCTGTGGGAGGCAATATGTCGAGCACGCGCCCGTTGCTACGTGCAGGCTGGTGATCGCCCCCCCCCCCCGACGAGCACCGGAATAACGGGTGATTGGTCCTGAACCACCGGCTGCCAACAACCCCGGACCCACCCACTCTGCCGGTCCGGTAACGATTTCGCCGTTCCGGACGCCGGACCCTGCGTCAGCGGGCGTCCGTGGCCGGGCTGGTCCGCTGGCGGCTGGCATGCGCGCGGGCTTTCATTCGGTTCCCACACGTTGTCATCGAGCACCACTTACCGGTTCCCGGTCGACTGCGATCGATGAAGAACAGGTTGCAGTCGCTGTTCGCGCACGCCTTGAGCCGACCCGGCGTCGACTCAGCGAAGTGGGACCACGCCATGGCCGCCCGTGCTGCGAGTCGTTTCGGTGGATCCGCTTCCAGCCGCCACTGGATACCTGCCGGAGATGGCTCCGGCATGAGAGAGATATCGGCGAGCAACTCGATCAGGCGCTCGGTCGCCCCTTCGGCCCCCCGGATGACATCGTGAAGGACCTGCCTCATGAGCCGCAGGTTCTGCAGCTCGGCATCGGAGCCGGTGCCGCCGAACCTCACCGCAAATTCTCCGGCTGCTCGCGCATGGAGCTCCTCCGTGATCTGGCCGCCGACGGCGGGGGCACTGTTCAGCAAGGCCAGGAGAAGGTCTTCGTCCGGGACCGCGCTCTGGAAAACCATCCTCACCCTTTCGCGTTGCCCACCGGTGAAGGGTGTCAACGTTTGTGCTACATTTCCACTAACCACTATAGACCATTTTAGGAGTTAGTCATGGTTACAGTTCATCACCGCGTCGCCACAGTCAACGGTCTCAGCATGTTCTATCGGGAAGCCGGGCCGGTGGGTGCGCCCGTGCTGCTTCTCCTGCATGGATACCCGACCAGTTCCCACATGTTCCGGCACCTCATCCCGGCCCTGGCGGACGAGTATCACGTCATCGCGCCCGACCACATCGGCTTTGGACGCTCTTCGGCGCCGTCGGTGGCTGAGTTTGACTACACCTTCGACTCGCTCGCGGACATAACGGCCGGGCTGTTGGCGGGCCTTGGCATCACAAAATACACCGTGTACACCCAGGACTACGGGGCACCGATCGCATGGCGGCTCGCGTTGGCCGACCCGGGGTCGATTGAAGGTGTCATTTCCCAGAACGGCAACGCCTATGAGGAAGGCTTCGTGCCGGACTTCTGGGCTCCCATCTGGGCGTATGGCGCCGACCCATCCCCCGCGAATGAGCTCGCTCTGCGGCCGGCGCTCGAACGGGAGGCCGTGGAATGGCAGTACAAGCACGGGGTTCCCGATGTGACCACAATTGATCCGGACGCATGGGAGCATGACCTCGCCCTTCTGGACCGGGAAGGAATGGACCGGGTGCAGCTGGCCCTGTTCGGTGACTATCACACGAACCGTACGCTGTACCCGGCGGTTCATCAGTGGCTGCGTGATTCGCAGGTTCCTGTCCTGGCAGTATGGGGCAGGAACGACGAGATCTTCGGCCCGGATGGTGCCAAGGCGTTTCTCAAGGACGCCCCTCACGCCCAGGTGCAGCTGCTTGACGGAGGGCACTTCCTGCTGGAATCGCACCTCGACGAGGTCGCGCAGCTCATCCGCGACTGGCGCGCTGGATTCTAGCGGGTTCCCGCACATGGCCGCCGTGGCAGCGTGACCCGGACATTCCTTAGCGGCCTCTGCCGCACCCTTTCGCCCCCTCATCGATCCGCCCATCTGCGCCGCGCGGGGAGATCATAGCGCAGGAACTTTTGGAGCCCGACACCGGCCGCGGCTCCTGCGACGTGGGGTTGGTCACATGCCCTTGACTGTGTTGTTGGCACAGGGTCTTCAATGACGACATCAACA
>NZ_JAEKGC010000007.1 GCF_016405885.1 Arthrobacter sp. MSA 4-2
GTGGAGCCGCTGCCGTCGAAGGTGGCGGCCTGCCCTGTGGTCCTGGAGGTGAAGGCCGCAGCCGGGGCGGAGTTCGCAGCGGCCGTGCTGACGGTGACCGGGGCGGACTTGACGCCGGTGGCTCCCTTGTCGTCGGTGACCGTCAGTTTCACCGTGTAGGTTCCGGCCGCCGCGTAGGTGCGCGTTGCGGTGGCTCCGGTTCCCGTGCTTCCGTCGCCGAAGTCCCAGGCATAGGAGGCGATGGTGCCGTCGGAATCGGTGGAGCCGCTGCCGTCGAAGGTGGCGGCCTGCCCTGTGGTCCTGGAGGTGAAGGCCGCAGCCGGGGCGGAGTTCGCGGAGGTGAGCCCTCCGGAGGCCGTCACCACCGATGTGCTCGCCGAGAGGTTTCCCGCCGCATCCGCCGCGCGGACGAAGAAGCGGTTGTTGCCGTCCTTGGGAACCACAGCAGTCGTTCCGGTGGTGGTGGCCACAACGCGGTCGTCGCGCAGGATCTGATACGTCACCCGGCTGCCGGCGTCGGAGGACCCGGCCCAGGTCAGCCGGACGGTCGATGCCGTGTTGTCGGAGATTGTTGGTGTTCCGGGCCGGGTGGGCGCCACCGCATCCCGCTGCGGGAACCGGGCGAACCCGCCGGCCCAGGAGCTGCCGGAGGAGCGGGTGCGGGCAGTGGTCATGTCGCCGCCGGCCCAGAGGGTTCCATTGCTGTCAACGATCTGTGCCCAGATACCCGATCCCGAGCGGAACTTCATGGCGGGCGTGAAGCTGGGGATGTAATCTCCCGTTGCCGCGTTCCACGCACCCGTCCACTCGTAGGCGTCGGCCTGGGTCCAGCCGGTGCCCATGCTTGGCCAGAAGAAGGCGTTCGAGTAGTTGAAGTGGTGTCCGTGGGACCCGCCGTAGACAATTCCGCGCGGGCTCTCGGCAATGGCCTGGAAATCGCCGTTTTTCTGGCCGATGTTCCCCGAAAGTCGCGCGAAGGTGCTCGTCGAGAAGCTGAAGAAGCTGTGCTCGGAGCCGCCGACCCAGACCCGGTTTCCGACCTGGCCGATCGTCTGCTGGTAGTTCGAGTTGCTGCTCCAGGTGGGGTTCCAGGCCGGGGTGGCAAGGGGTGCGCCGTCGACCGTCTGCACCGCGGCCGCCTTGCTGGCCGCCGTCGAGCCCTTCGCCGTGAAGTAGCCGGCCGCGTAGAGGCGGGATCCGTCGTCGCTGGGGTCGATGGAGACCACCGTGCCGTTGAAATCCGGGTTCCAGTTCGTAGCGGGGGTGCCGTCGGTGACTGAGACCCGCGCGGCGTTGCGCGTGTACTTGAACGTGGTGGGATTGCTTCCACCCGCCACGTGGGTGAAGGCTCCGCCGAGGTAGAGCCAGTTGCCCTTGACGGCGAGGTCGCCGACGCGCAGGATGCCCGAGGTGGTCCGGTCTTCGACCTTCACCGTCCAGCCCGGAACTGTCGCACCGGTGGTCGGGTTCAGTGCCACGATTGACGTCGCGGCGGCTCCATTGGCCGTGGTGAAGTAGCCACCGGCGACTAGGTTCCCGTTGGGGAGCACGGCAAGGGACATCACCGGGGCGTTGAGCTTCGGCACGAAGTCGGTGAGCAGTTCGCCCGTTGTGACGTCGAAGGCCGCAAGGAAGCTGCGGGCGACCTTGTCGGTGCCGGTCGAGGTGCGCTGGACGGCGGTGAAGTTGCCGCCGACGAACATCCGGTTGCCGCTCTGCGCGAAGGCCTGGACCTCCACGTCTCCCTCGCGCCGGCGCGTGGTGAATCCGGTGACGCCCCAGGGGCTGTCGAGGGCGACGGACTCGGCCACGGGAAGGTTGGTTTTCGCTGCGGTTCCGGCGTCAGGGATCGCGGTGAAGCCCGTGGTCGAGACGAGCCTCGGCCGGATGAAGACCTCGGTGTAGGGCCGGGCTCCGCCCAGCCCCTCGGTGGCCGACCACAGGTAGGTGTTTGCGCTGGTCGTCCCCTTGACCCCGCTGCCGTAGGCGAAGCCCATGGTGTAGTTCTGCGCTGAGTCGGTCCGCGCATCCGACTTGACCTTCCGGTACGCGTCGTCGACACCGAAACTGGCAGTGACTCCTCCGCTGGGTGCCCGCACGCCGTCGAAGGAGTACCACGTGATGGGGTGCAGGGCGCTGAAGGTCCACACCCACCGGTCCCGTTTGGCGAGGGCGATGCGGGTTTCATGCCAGGCCGTGCCGGTGGTGTTCTTCGCCCGCTTGAGCCGGATCCCGTCGGCGAGCCCGTCGACCCGCCCGCCGTTGAGCAGGGCGTCGACCACTGTCGACGAATACTGGGTGGTGGCTCCCGACATGGGGCTGACGCCGGCGGTCTGGAGGGCGGTCGGGTTCCCGGTGCCCTCGTAGCCGGGCATCCACTTCTCCCTGCCCTTGCCGATGAGGACCCAGCCGCCGCCGCCGGTGACCATGTCGCAGTAGAACTGGGCGGGCGCTGCCATTTTCGGCGTCAACAGCCAGTAGGTGCCGGAGGGCACCGCGGCGTTGTTCTGCTTGATTTCCCAGCAGGAGGCGGCGGCCGTCGCCGCGTCGGCTCCCGTCCGGGCGACGGCGCCCGACGCCGGAGCCGACAGCGCGGCCAGGCCGGTCAGCACCATCAGCGACGCGACCGCCGAGCCGAGGACCTTGAGTAATGGCCGCTGTGTTCCCACGTTCGCGTGTGTTCTCACGTTCGCCCCTAGCACTTGCGCAAGCACGGTTTTCCCCGGTGTCCCGGGGCGGCAATTCCTTCGGAATCCCGCAGAGTGCACAAAGAGTAGCTGTGGGGAGCGCGCGGGCAGAACCCAAGCGGGGACGACTTCGGTACCTGTAAAGGCCGGACCGATACCCTACTTTTTCCTCGCCTACCTGACTGCCGCAGTCTCCCGCAGGGGGAGCTGCGGACGTCCCCGCATTCCGACGGCTGCGATCACCACGAGGATGACCAGTCCCGAACCGAGGATGCCGTAGTAGAAGATCTCCACGAGCCCCACGAGCAGCAGGGTATTGCAGACCAGGCCGACGAGGTCGGTGCGGCGGAGGGTCGAGAGGAAGGCATGGACCAGCCAGGCCAGGAACAGCCCGAGCCCGACGAACCCATGGGAGAAGAGGACGAGCCACACGTGCCCCTGCGTGCCGGCGGAGGGCTGCCCTGACCGCTCGGACGGCCGGGGCGCGCCGTAGCCGAACACCGGCGATTCGAGTGTGCGCCGGAAGGTCTCCTGGTAGAGCTCCCCGCGGTCTTGGATGCTTGAGACTTGGGCGGTGCGCTGCTCGAGCCGCTCAATGACCGGAAGCTGCACCACGGCCACGCCGGCGACGACGGCGAGTGCGAGGATCGTGCCGATGACCCGGGTGCGGCCCAGCAGCGCCGCCCGGAACCCCAGGTAGAGCAGTGCGATTCCCAGGCCCAGGAACATGCCCCGGTTCAGGGTGAGGAAGGCGGGGATGAAGGAGATGGGAAGCGCCGCCACAAGCCACCAGAACCTCCGCTCGCCGCGCACCATGGTGAGGTAGGCAACCACCGCGGGGGTGAGGAGTGAGTAGCCGTTTCCCCATCCATTGGCGTAGAGGAACGGCGCGCTCGGCCGCGGCGCGGAGATGACGGTGGCGTTCGGGTCCGGATTGTACTGGGTGAGATCCCGGGTGGTCATCTCGTCGACGTACGAATTGTCGAGCAGGGCCTGCGGGAGGACATAGGCCAAAGGCGTCTTGAGCTCGAAGAGGGGAAACGCGAGACCGGCGAACCCGCCGGCGACGACGATCAGCCAGAAGACCGTCAGGACCCCGAAGATGCGGCGGTCCGTGAGCGTCTGCCGTGCGTTGTAGACGTAGACGAAGACGACGGTTGCCGCGGCGTAGAGGAAGAACCGGTAGAAGAAGCCGAGGATGCGCAGCGGTTCGTCGATCTGAATCAGCGAACACAGCACCCAGAGCAGGAAGAGCAGCAGGATGCCGAAGCCCCGGGGAGCCCGGACCTTTCCTGCCCGTGCCAGGAGGAGCACCATCGCCGCGCCGAAGATCGGCCATGCCATGTCGCCGAACCCCAGCGCCCACCACAGCGGGAACCCCGCGAAGGCGGCGACGATCGGCCAGGCGGGCAGCCGGCCGACATCGGCCCCGGGACGGGAGGCCGCCGCGGTGCCGGGGGCAGAGCCCGGCTGTGCCTTCCGGCCTTCCACACTGTTGCTCATCAGCGCCGTGCCTCCCATCGTGGGCGTTCCCTCGATGGTAAAGGACCTCGCTCTTTTTGGTAGGGGGAGCCGGAAACTATTTGGGGAGGCGGAATCGCACCGCCGCTTTCCCGATTAAAAGAACCTCTTGCGGGTGGCGCCTTCGCTGGTACAGTGACCCATCAAACGCACTGCAGAGGGACGGCGGAACGTGACAGATAGAGCCACGAGGAGACCGTTGGGGCGGGAACCTCAGTTTCTCGATGCCCCGCCCCTGGTGCTGCCCGCCCCGCACGTGGGCGTCGTGCTCGCCACCCACCGCCGGCCGCAGCTCATGCGCCGGGCCCTTGCCTCAATCCTCGAACAGGACTATCCGGGCGCCATCACCGTCCTGGTGGTCCACGACAAGTGCGACCCCGACGAAGCGCTTGCGCTGGAGGGGGACCGCCGGCAGGTCCTGCCCGTGGCGAACTCAAGGACGCCGGGCCTGGCGGGAGCCCGGAACACGGGAATCCTGAGCCTGACGACGGACTTCGTCGCCTTCTGCGACGACGATGACACCTGGTTCCCCGAAAAGCTGACCCGCCAGATCGCCGCCCTCCAGGCCAACCCGGAGGCCGAATTCTGTTCGACGGCGATGAGTGTCGACTACTCCGGCACGGCGTCGGTCCGCCTCGCAGGCAAAGCGGAGGTGACCTACGAGGATCTGCTGCGGTCTCGGATGGCCATGGTCCACTCCTCCTCCTTCGTCATCCGCCGCGACGCGCTTCTCTCCACCATCGGACTCGTCGATGAGGAGATTCCGAACAGCATGTGCGAGGACTGGGACCTGCTGCTGCGGGCCGCCCGGCGTCAACCGATCCTCCACGTCGATTCACCGCTGGTGCGGGTGTTCTGGGGTGGATCGTCGTACTTCTACGAGCAGTGGGAGGTCAAGAACCGCGCCCACCTGTGGATGCTTGAGCACCACCCTGACATCCTTCGCAGCTCCGTGGGGAAGAGCCGCGTCTTCGGGCAGCTTGCCTTCGGGCATGCGGCCCTCCGGAACCGCAGGGAAGCCTTCCGGTGGGCCGGACGGTCCCTGCGGGCCAACTGGCGGGAACCCCGGGCGGTCCTGGCGCTGGGGGTGGCCGCGGGGGCCGTCTCCGACCGGCGGATTGTCGACCGCCTGCAACGACATGGACATGGAATCTAGGACGTAAACCGGCCGATACAGCAACAGAATGAGACGAAAATGGACGAGAAATCATCGCTGGGAATGGGACATTACCTCGCCGTTCTCAGGAGGCACTGGAAAACCGTCGTAGCGGCCATGCTCATTGGGCTTCTGCTGGCCCTCGCCTACCTGCTGACCGGGGGCGCACGCGTGACCGCCAGCGCATTGGTGAACGTCAATGTCATCGTCTCGGATCCATTCAATCCGTCTCGGCCCGCTTCGGGTCTGCTTGACGCTGCGACCGAGGGGGAGATTGCCAGCTCCTACGTCGTGGCAAGCGAGGCCTCCAAGGAGGTCCCCGGCGGAGACAGCACGGCGGACCTTCGGAACAACGTCGATGTCAAGACCGGAACCGACGGGACCACGGCCCTGATTTCCTATTCCTCGCGCACGGAGGCCCGTGCCATCGACGGTGCCGATGCGATGGCCACCTCCTACCTCGCGTACCGGCAGGACCAGGCCGATACCCGACGGACCACGATGCGCAATCAGCTCGAGGAACAGCTGGCGGCGCTGAACACCTCCCTGGCCGCCCCGGGTGCGGACCGGGTCACCCTCACCAACCGGATTTCGAACATCGAGTTCGAGATCAACGAGCTCAACGCCATCGACACGACGGGCGGCACCGTGATCACCCCCGCCGCCGAAAGCCCCGTGTCAACCAACTACGCCCGCGTGCTCGGGTCGGGGCTCGCCGGCGGACTGGTGGCGGGCGTCCTGCTGGCGTTCCTTTCCCACGCACTCAGGCGCAGGATCAACGACGGATACGACGTCGAGCAGGCGGGAAGCGGGCCCGTGCTCGCGGAGCTGGTGTCACCAGAACCGACCCTTCCTGCGAGGGGGGCGGAGCTCGATGCCTACCGGGCGGTTCGCGAGCGGCTTTTCGCCGGACGGGGCCCGGTGACCGCGCTTGCGGTCATCGACGCGACGAGCGGCCGCGCCTTCTACCCGGTTGCACCGAATCTCTCGGTGGTCCTGGCGCAGGCGGGGTTCGACGTCGAGCTTGTCCTCATGGGCACCACGCCGGAGGAGATGGAGTTGATGACCGAAGCCCTCCAGCTGCGTTTCGGCGCGAAGGAGGGGGGCGCCGAGGTCCTCGTCTCCGACTCGGTCCCCGGACTGAGGGTGGTTGAGGCCGTGCGCGGGGCCTCCGACCACGATGCCGACGATTACGTGACCGATGCCGTCCGGCGGCGTTTCCTCGCCCGGAAGGACTCATCGCCCGTGGTGGTCCTGGCCCTGCCTGCCAACGCGCCAAGCGCCAGCAGGATGGCGGCAGCCCGGCTTGCCGGAGCGGCCGTGCTGACGGTCGAAGGAGGCCGGACCCGGAAGGGAGAGGTGGAGTTGACTGCGACGGAACTCGCCGGAGTCCACGCGGAGCTGCTCGGGACGCTGCTCGTGCGGGGAGGGCGGAGGATGCCGCGCAAGCCGCGCAGCGCCGAGCAGAAGGTCCGGCGCCGCGCACCGGAGCCTGTGGCCTCCTAGCTCCGCGGCGGCGGCGGGGCCCCAGGTCCGGACAGCAGTCCCGCCGCCTTGGCCAGCAGGTCGAGAGTCTGGCTGCGGCTGGTCCGGGAAGCGGACCAGCCGCCGTTGCGGAGTGCGAGGGCCCAGGCCCTTTCGGCCACAACGAGGGCGTAGACAGCGGCGATGTCGGCCCAGCTCGACGGCGGCGCACCTGCCGCCCGCAGGAAGGGCGCGGCTTCGGCCAGGGCCGCGTCAAGGCTGTCGGCCGCAGGGATTCCCGCGGACTCCCTGCGTACGCTGATCGTCCAGTGAAGCGCGTCGAGCCCCGCCGCGGCGTCGGCATCGGAGGACTCCCAGTCCCAGCACCAGAGCTGGCCGTCCGGCTCCCGGGCCGTATTCCACGGCACCAGGTCGCCGTGCCAGCGTGCCGTGACGGGCACGCGCGCGTTCCGCTCGGACAGCAGGGAGGCCAGCGTGCCCGCGGCGCGGGCGACCTCCCCGTCACCCGTGGCGCCGAGCACCTCCAGGCGCTTGGTGAGGGCCGTGAACTGGAGGGTCGAGGAAAGGGAATCGACGCGTTCAACCGGGCAGAGAGCAAACATCTCCTGCGGGGTCGGCATCGGAATGCGGCCCCGGACGCCCCGTACCTTGCCGGGGAGGGGCTCGGTGATGAGGTAGGGACGTCCCTGCCAGCTGCCGGTTCCGAGCAGGCGCGGAGCACGCGTTGGGCCTGTACCGCCGCCGACCTCGGCAAGGGCGGCGGCCTCGGTGGAAATCGCTTCCTGGCTCGCATCGTCCCAGGCCAGTTTGGCGTACCCCGCGGGCACCCCTGCCGGTGAGAAGAGCTGGAGCGTCGGCTTGCGGTTGTCGCCGAGCCGGATGCCGATGGCGGCATACAGGTGCTCCCGGTTCAGGCACGCCTGAAGTTCTTCGAGGGGGAGCGGGAAGGCCCCGCTGGCGGCGCCGGTGCGCCGCTGGACGACGAGCCGGTGCGGTGCGGGCGGCAGCCCGAACCGGGACGGCACGCCCAGGAGGGTGCGGGCCGCCCGTACGCGCACGGGCCGCAGGCCACGGTAGGAAAGGAGCGCCGCGGCGGTAACTGCGGGGTGTCCGCGGGGGATCAGGATCGTAGGCCGTGCGGCGGAGGGGACCACCCAGTAGTCCTCGGCGTCCTCCCAGTCGGTGTCTGGTTCAGGATCAAGGACAATCCGGACGGATCCGGTGGCCACGGGCTCCCGCCACAGCTGCTCCACAAGGGAATCGAGCGGGGAGTCCCCCCGCCCGGTGATGATGCGGCCGCTGGCGCCCTTCCCCATAAGTCCCCTCCGCGTTGGCTTTCCTGTCGATGCCGGCAGCCGGTGCTCCGGTAGTGCCATTGTGCCGGAAGTTAAAGCCGAGCGGGGACATCCGCGGAAAAGATGCGGGAGCTTCACTGCGCCCGAGAGTCCCGTGAACGGCGCGCACCTCCGCCCGGCTGCCGTACCCCGGCCGGGCACCGGACAAATCGGTGGGCTCAAGCTGTGGACAAAGGCCTGGAAGGCAACTACATAATGGAGTCCGATTCCCGGCCGCCGGGAACCCTTTGCCTGGGGAAGGGAAAGTGCATGCTCTCACGACTACGCCCGACGCGAGGGCGCACGGTCCCTCACCTGACTCCCATCGCCCTGGTCGTCGGCAGCACCGTCCTCGCAGCGGACCTGCTGCTGGTCGCGGCGAGCGTCCTCCGCAACTATGTCGATGCCGGCGGTGCCTTCGGGTTCCTCCACCTTGAGCTCTTCGACGGCAACAAGGACCGGACCCTGGCTGAGCTTTTCGGTGATCTCCAGCTCCTCGTCGCCTCCGTCCTGCTGCTGTGGATCGCCGCGGCGCCGGCGCGTAAGGCGGAACGGTTCCGGGACGCGGCCGTGTACGGGGCGTGGGCCCTGGTGCTGCTTGCCATGAGCGCCGACGACTTCTTCCGCATCCACGAGGAGGTGGGCCGCGCCATCGACACCCGGCTCGAGCTTCCGGCGCTGTTCGGGCTGCGCTCGCAGGACCTCGGAGAGCTCCTCGTGTGGGCTGGAGTGGCCGCGGCGCTGGGTGCCCCGCTGCTCATCGCCCACCTGATCAGCCGCGGACGGCCCCGCCGGGACTCCTACGTCTTTATTGGCCTGGCCGTCCTCCTCGCCCTCTTCGCCGTCGGGATGGACATGCTTCACTTCATTCTGGGCGACCTCCTGCCCAGCCTGGCGCTGAGCGCAATGAACCAGCTGGAGATCGCAGGGGAGCTGGGCGCGATGACGCTGATGATGATCTGGGCGGTCCACATCTTCACCCGGCCGGCGAACCCCGCCGGGGACGATGGGTGGCTGTAAGGCACTGGGCAGCGCGGGCCGTTGCACCGTGCGAGAATTAGGTTAGATCCGTGTGATCTAACTGGCCCATGCCGGGCCGGCGCCTGCCGTTCCTAAGGAGCTTCCGCTTTGGCCGTGGTTTCCCCGCCCGTCACCCTGCTGCCCGCCGAGGCGCCGCTCGCCAACGCCGAAGTGCTGCGCATCCGCAATGACTTCCCGATCCTCGGCACCGAGGTCAACGGCCGGCCCCTTGTCTACCTCGACTCGGGGGCGACCTCCCAGAACCCCGTCTCCGTCCTTGAGGCGGAACAGGAGTTCTACGAACAGCGCAACGCTGCGGTGCACCGCGGGGCGCATACCCTCGCCGTCGAGGCGACCGACGCCTACGAGGCGGCACGCGCCGCCGTCGCCGGTTTCATCAACGCGCGCCCGGACGAACTGGTCTGGACGTCGAATGCCACCGAGGCGATCAACCTCGTCGCCTACGCCATGTCCAACGCCGCCGCGGGCCGCGGGGGAGCGCAGGCCGAACGCTTCCGCGTGGGACCGGGCGACACCATCGTCGTCACCGAGATGGAACACCACGCCAACCTCATCCCCTGGCAGGAACTGGCGGCCCGCACCGGCGCCGAACTCCGGTTCCTCCCCGTGGACGACGAGGGCGCCCTCCGGCTTGAGGGCGCAACCGGTGTGATCACGCCGGCGACGAAGATCCTTGCCTTCACCCACGCCTCGAATGTGCTCGGTACCATCAACCCCGTGGCGGAGCTCGTCCGGCTGGCAAAAGAGGTCGGTGCGCTGACGCTGCTCGACGCGTGCCAGTCGGTACCCCACCTTCCCGTCGACGTGAAGGCACTCGACGTGGACTTCCTGGTGCTCTCCGGGCACAAGATGCTCGGCCCCACCGGCATTGGAGCCCTGTATGGCCGCTCCGAGCTGCTCAACGCGATGCCGCCCTTCCTCACCGGCGGCTCGATGATCACCACCGTGACGATGGAGCGGGCGGAATACCTCCCGGCCCCGAACCGCTTCGAGGCCGGAACCCAGCGCATCTCGCAGGCCATCGCCCTCGGCGCCGCGGCGAACTACCTCTCCGAGACCGGCATGCACCGCATTGAGGCGTGGGAAGGCGAGCTCGGGGCGCGCCTGGTGGAGGGACTGACGGCCATCGAGGGAATCCGCGTCCTCGGACCGCGGGCCGGCCTGCCGCGGATCGGCCTGGCCGCGTTCGACGTCGCCGGCGTCCACGCCCACGACGTCGGACAGTTCCTTGACGAGCAGGGCATCGCCGTCCGCGTGGGCCACCACTGCGCGCAGCCCCTGCACCGGCGCCTGGGGCTGACGGCCACCACCCGCGCCAGCACCTACCTTTACAACACCACGGACGAGGTCGACTTCTTCCTGGAGGCCGTCGCCGGCGTCCGTCCCTTCTTTGGAGCGCGCTGACATGGCAACGAACCTCGAACAGCTTTACCAGCAGATCATCCTCGACCACGCCCGCGAGCGTCACGGTTCGGGGCTGCTCGAGAAGACCGGCCCGGGGTCGGTCGGGGAGTCGCACCAGCTCAACCCCGTGTGCGGGGACGAGATCACCCTGCGCACCGTCGTCGACGGCGGCACGGTGGCGTCCCTCAGCTGGGACGGGGCCGGCTGCGCCATTTCCATGGCCTCCGCATCGGTGCTCACCGACCTGATGGAGGGACTCGAGCGGGATGAGGCGGTCCGGCTCATCGATGCCTTCCGCGAGGTGATGCGCTCGCGCGGAACGATCCCGGCCGACGAGGAGGTACTCGGCGATGCCGCGGCCTTCTCGGGCGTCTCCCGCTATCCGGCCCGGGTGAAGTGCGCGATGCTCGCCTGGGTCGCCCTCGAGGAATCGCTCCTGGCGGCCAACAGCTAGCAGCCCGACGCGCGGGCCCGGGCCCGCCGCTCAGTGGGGCTGCGGCAGGGCTATCGTGAAGGTGCTGCCCTGGCCGGGCTCGCTGACCGCGCTGATCGTGCCGCCGTGTTCGGTGACGATGCTCTTGGTGATCAGCAGGCCGAGGCCCACGCCCTGCACGGTCGAGACGCGCACGGCAGGGGAGCGGAAGAACCGATCGAACACCCGGCTGAGCTCTTCGGCCTCGATGCCGATGCCGGTGTCCTCGACCCCGAGCCGGAGCAGCCCATCGGTGAGTTCGGCGCCCACGGTGATGGTGCCGCCCCGGCGGTTGTACTTCACAGCGTTCGACACAAGGTTGTCGAGTGCCTGGCCCAGGCGGACGGGGTCCGCAACGGCGGGCAGGGCGGCAGGGGCGGTGTTGATCAGCCGGACCCCCGCGGCGTCGGCCGCCGGCTGCGCCGAGGCGATGCACGCACCGATCAGCTCGCCGACATCGCACGGCACCGGTCTCACCCGGAAGGTGCCCGCGTTGATGGCGAGGAGGTCATCCACCAGGGCCTCAAGCTGCAGCGCATTCCGCCGCGCCACCGAGAGGTAGCGCACCACGTCGGGCTCGAGGGAATCCCTGCGGTCAAGGATCAGGTCGAGGAATCCCAGGACCGAGGTCAGCGGCGTGCGGAATTCATGGGAGACGTTCGAGAGGAAGTCATCCTTGGCGTGCAGCGCCCTCAGCAGCGAGGTGATGTCAGTGAAGGACACGACCGTTCCGGCGAACGCGCCGTCGTCGTCGGTCATGGCGCGCGCCGACACCGAGACCGCCTGCTGCGCGCGGCCGCTGCCCAGCCAGATCTGGACATCGTCGAAGCTCTCGCCCTGCACCGCACGCCGCACCGGGCGCTCCTCGGCCGGGATCGGGGTTTCCCGGTCGGGGCCGAAGATCAGCAGCTGCCCTTCGTTGGGGTCGTCATTGCCGGGCGGGGCGGCCAGCCCGTGTGAGATCCGCTGGCGGGCGTTCATCAGCACGTCGTGCCCGTCCCGGTCCACCACCACCAGGCCGACCCCGACGGTGTCGAGGATCGTGGCCAGGAGCCGTTCGCGTTCGACCCCCTCTGCCGCCGCTCTGCGCAGCGCGGCCTGGGACCGGCCGACGGCCTCCTGCTGGGCACGGCGCTCAGTGGTGAGGATCGAAATGAACGCCGCGAGTCCCGTTAGCACCACCGGCAGCAGGAACGGCCCGAGGAACTCGGCCGGACCCGGTCTGCCCTCGCCAAATAGCAGGGGCCCCCAGACGATGCACAGGGATCCGCCGGCGGTCAGGGCCGCGGCCGCGGCCGTCGGGATGCGGGAGGCGGCGATCCAGGCGGCCGGGAAGGCTGCGAGCACCCCCACCCCGGAGAGGTAGTCTCCGGCGCCGGCGCGCAGCAGCCCCAGTGCGGCGAAATCCAGCAGCGGAACCGCGAGCGCCGCCGAGGCGGGCAGGCGCTGCCACGGGACAACGAAGCAGAGCAGGAGCAGGCCCGCCTCGAGGAGGATACCGGCCGGGAAGAGAGGGTCGGCGAAGAGGGAATTCGGGTCGAGCAGCCACAGGACCGCGACGACAAGCACGACGACGATCGACAGGGCGCCCTGGCTGAGCACGACCTTCCGCCGCCGGTCGCCGCGGCGCAGCAGCGGGACCTCGGGTCCGCGCGGCCCGGTGCCCGCCGCTCCGCCCGCCGCTCCGCCTGCCGTGCGCGTGCCTGCCGCGCCCGCCGTCGTCCCCGCCGTTTCCGCAGTTGTGTCCGTTGCCATGCCTGCCCCCATAGGTCTCTCCACCGACGTTACCGGTCCCGGTCCTCAAACACGTCGGGGATTCCGTCCCGATCCCGGTCGAGCTTTTCCTCTTCCTCGATGGCCCGGTAGCGTCGATTGCGCAGCCGCAGCACCACAGTGGCGAGCAGCGCCGAGGTGAGCGATGCCGAGAGGATCGCCACCTTGGCATGGTCATTCGACGGGCTGCCGGCGTCGAAGCTGAGGTCGTTGACCAGCAGGGAGACGGTGAAGCCCACTCCGGCGAGGATCCCGACGCCCAGGACGTCCCACCAGCTGAGGCCGGGATCGAGGCTCGCCTTCGTGGTTTTCGTGACGGCCCAGGTGGTGAGCAGGATCCCCGCGGGCTTTCCGAGCACCAGGGCCGCGAGGATGCCGAGGGTCACCGGGTCGCCCAGCGCCGAGACGAATCCCTCGACCCCGCCCACCGCGACACCTGCCGAGAAGAAGGCGAACAGGGGGATCGCCACGCCGGTGGACAGCGGCCGGAACCGGTGTTCGAAGATTTCGGCCAGTCCCGGCTTCCCCGGCCGGGGCGGCTGCACGGTGCCGTCCTTCCGGCGCAGTACCGGCACCAGGAAGCCCAGCAGGACGCCGGCCACCGTGGCATGGACGCCGGAGGCGTGCATCAGGGCCCAGGCGGCGATGCCGAGGGGCAGCAGGATCAGCCAGGCCGCCGGGAGGCGGCGGCCGAAGAATTTGGGGTTGCGCTGGGCCAGGAAGCCGAAGAGGCCGAGCGGCAGCAGCATCCACAGCAGGTACTCGACGTGCACGTCGGTTGAGTAGAAGAACGCGATGATGGCGATCGCGATGAGGTCGTCCACCACGGCGAGGGTGAGCAGGAAGATCCGCAGGGCGCCGGGCAGGTGGGAACTGATCACCGCGAGCACGGCAAGGGCGAAGGCGATGTCCGTCGCCGTCGGGATGGCCCAGCCCCGCAGCGTCTCGGGCGAGGAGAGATTGACCGCCGTGTAGATCAGCGCCGGGACGATGACGCCGCCGGCTGCGGCGGCTACCGGGACGATGGCCCTGCTGGGCCGGCGCAGGTCGCCGGCGACGAACTCCCGTTTCAGCTCGAGGCCGGTGAGGAAGAAGAAGATGGCGAGGAGCCCGTCGGCCGCCCACTCACCGACGGTCAGCTTCAGGTGCCACGGCTCGTAGCCGAACTCGAAGTCGCGCAGCGCGAAGTAACTTCCGGCGAAGGGGGAGTTCGCCCAGATGAGGGCGGCGACGGTGACGACGAGCAGGATGATCCCGCCGACCGTCTCCTTGCGGAGGATCTCGTGAATGCGCAGCCACTCGGGATAGCTTGAGCGCTGCAGGACGCGGTTCGCCGCAGTGCTTCCGCTGTGTTCGTTGCTCATGTGCTGCTCCTCTGGCGTTGACGCTGCCGGGATGCGGTTCTTCGCTGTCCTTACGGCCGTCGAAGGCTGGAAGGGGGAGGCCGGCCCGGACCGGGCCGGCGCGACGGCACCGGCGGGCCTAGCCGGCCAGCGCCCGGACCCCGATGATCGCGGTGGCCAGGCCGAGGATCATCGAGGTCGAAATGAGCATGAAGTGAACCGTCAGGAAGCGCGTCGGCGCTCCCTTCTCGTCCCGGGCGCGCGGATCCTTGAGGATGCGGCGCAGGAACGGCGGCCAGACGATGAGGGTCCAGACCCCAGCGAGGATCAGGACGAGGGCAAGTGGTGCAGGCAGGGACACGGGGAAGTCTTTCGGGGTGGGGGCGCGGAGAGTTAGTGGGTTTCCAGCCAGCGCTGGGCTTCGGCGGCCTGGATGTTCAGTGCCTTGCCGATCATGGGTTCGGCTGCGCCGGCGATCTTTCCGCCGAGGAAGGGGATCGACGAACTGACGGCGCCCTGCAGGTCGACACGTGTCTTCTCTCCGTCGGTGACCAGGCGCTGGACGGCGGTGACGCTCAGCGGAACACCTGCCACGGCCATCTCGACCCGCGCCTCACGGGAACCATCGGCCGCCGGAGCGGCCCAGCGCTCGGTCTGGGTGACCCTGAGCGTTTCCCCAACGAATTTGCGTGCCATGTCCGGCAGCCGCGTCGTGGGCATGGTCCGCACGGCGGTGAGGGTGAAGGGGCCGGTGATCTCGCCGTCGACGGTGAGCGATTCGAGCGCTCCACCGACATGGCGGCTCATGTGCTGGAGGAATCCTTCGTCGGTGAACACACGGGTCACGGCCGCGGCGTCGTAGGGCAGAGTGGTCGAGGCGTTCAGTGCCATAGTTCCTCCGGGGGTTGTAGGTCGGGGGTTGGAAGTCTTTTGTGCCATCCTACGTGCCCGCCGTTGGTCGAACCTGTTCCGAGAAGCGCTGGGACCGGCCGGGGAAGCCGGTAAACTGGGGAACTGTCACCGGGATCCGCAGCGGATTCCGGCCTTTTGTGCTGTCCTGCGGCTCCAACCGGCCGCGGCCGACGCCGGATCCCCAGCGGCGGTACCAGAGGATGTCCAGCGCCGGACGATCACCATCCAACGCGTCACCGATGTGAGGAACCAGATACCCATGAGCCTCAATGGACTGCGGGCCGCACTGGCCGAGGACCCGTCCTACGCGCGGGTGCGGGCAAACGCCGCGCGCCCGGTGGGCCAGCGCAGCACCGACCTGCAGATCGGCGCCCCGGCCGGAATGCGCGCGGCGCTGCTCGCCGAAATGGTCGACGGCCTGCGCCGGGACGACGACGCCAGATCCGGCTCGGCCGTGCCGGTGGTCCTCGCGGTCACCGCCACCGGCAGGGAAACCGAGGACCTCGCGGCCGCTCTGCGCAGCTACCTTCCGGCGGCTGAGGTCGAGGAGTTCCCCAGCTGGGAGACCCTCCCGCACGAACGTCTCTCGCCGCGCTCCGACACCGTGGGGCGCCGGCTCTCCGTCCTGCGCCGCCTCGCCCACCCCGAAGGCTCCCCGGTGCGCGTCATCGCGGCGCCGATCCGCGCCGTCGTGCAGCCGCTCGTGGCAGGCCTGGGGGAGCTGCAGCCGGTCTCGGTCAAGGTCGGCGACGAGGTGGCCTTCACCGAGGTGGTGAAGTCCCTGGCCGACGCCGCCTACGCCCGGGTGGACATGGTCACCCACCGCGGCGAGTTCGCGGTGCGCGGCGGCATCATCGACGTGTTCCCGCCCACCGAGGACCATCCGGTGCGCGTCGAGTTCTTCGGCGACGAGATCGACTCGATGCGCTGGTTCGCCGTGGCCGACCAGCGCTCCCTGAACTCCGATGAGCACCCAACGGTGCTGTACGCGCCGCCGTGCCGGGAAATCCTCATCACCCCCTCGGTGATGTCCCGAGCGGCCAAGCTGCTGCCCGAGCTGCCCGCGGCGGCCGGCATGCTCGAAAAGATCGCCGGCGGGATCGCCGTGGAAGGCATGGAGTCGCTGGCTCCGGTGCTCGTTGACGCCATGGTGCCCTTCATCGGTGAGCTTCCGGCCGGTTCGATCGCCGTCGTGATCGAACCCGAGAAGGTCCGCACCCGCGCCCACGACCTGGCCGCGACCAACGAGGAGTTCCTCGCCGCGGCCTGGTCGACGGCGTCCGACGGCGGAGCCGCCCCGCTCGACCTCAGCGGCGGGCTCGGCACCGACCTGCAGGCCGCGAGCTTCCGCTCCCTCACCGACACACGCGCCACGGCCCTCGGGCACGACGTCGCCTGGTGGGGCATCACCTCCCTCGGCGCCGGAGAGGACCTCCTCGCCGACGTCGACAGCTTCTCCCTTCACGCCCGCGAACCGCGCGGCTATCAGGGCGACGTCGCGGAGATGATGGACTTCATCGGCGGGCGGGTGCGCGACTCCTGGCGCGTCGTCGTCGCCACCGAGGGCCCCGGCCCGGCCAAGCGCCTCGCCGAACTGTTCTCCGACTCGAACATCCCGGCCCGGCGGGTCGACTCCCTCGAGTCCGAGCCGCAGCCGGGCATCATCGAGATCACCACGGCGCGGGCCGGGCGCGGGTTCGTCCTCGACGGCCTGAAGCTGGGGCTGCTCACCGAGGCGGACCTGCTCGGGCGCACCAGCGCCCAGGGCACCCGGGACATGCGTAAGATGCCCTCACGCCGGCGCAACGCCGTCGACCCCCTGCAGCTCAAAGAGGGCGACTTCGTGGTGCACGAGCAGCACGGCGTGGCGCGCTTCGTCGAACTGATGCAGCGCTCCACCGGCGCCGGTCCCACCCGGACCACCCGGGAGTACCTCGTCCTCGAGTACGCCCCCTCCAAGCGCGGCGCCCCCGGGGACCGGCTCTTCGTGCCCACCGACCAGCTCGACCAGGTGACCCGCTATGTCGGCGGGGACACCCCGGCGCTGAGCAAGATGGGCGGCTCGGACTGGGCGAAGACCAAGAACTCCGCCCGAAAGGCCGTCAAGGAGATCGCCGGGGAACTCATCCGGCTGTACTCGGCGCGCATGGCCTCGCGCGGGCACTCCTTCGCCCCGGACACGCCCTGGCAGCGCGAGCTCGAGGAGGCCTTCCCCTATGTGGAGACCCCTGACCAGCTCACCACGATCAACGAGGTCAAGGCCGACATGGAGCGCGAGGTCCCGATGGACCGCCTCGTCTCCGGCGACGTCGGCTACGGCAAGACCGAGATCGCCGTCCGCGCCGCCTTCAAGGCCGTCCAGGACGGCAAGCAGGTCGCCGTCCTGGTGCCGACGACGTTGCTGGTGCAGCAGCATTTCGAGACCTTCTCCGAGCGCTTCTCCGGCTTCCCGGTCACGGTGCGGCCGATGTCCCGCTTCCAGTCCGCCAAGGAGACCCGGGAGACGGCCGAGGGGCTCGCCTCCGGGGCTGTCGACGTCGTGATCGGCACGCACCGGCTGCTCTCCAAGGAGATCGCGTTCCGGGACCTCGGGCTGGTGATCGTCGACGAGGAGCAGCGCTTCGGCGTAGAGCACAAGGAGGCGCTGAAGAAGATGCGCACCAATGTCGACGTGCTCGCCATGAGCGCCACCCCGATCCCGCGGACGCTCGAGATGTCGCTGACGGGCATCCGGGAGACCTCCACGCTGGCGACCCCGCCGGAGGAGCGGCACCCGGTGCTCACCTACGTCGGCCCATACACGGACAAGCAGGCCTCGGCGGCGATCCGGCGGGAGCTCATGCGCGAGGGCCAGGTGTTCTTCGTCCACAACCGGGTCTCCTCCATCGACCGCACCGCCGCGCAGCTGCGCGAACTGGTGCCGGAGGCGCGGGTCGCCGTGGCGCACGGGCAGATGAGCGAGTCGCGCCTCGAGCAGATCATCGTCGACTTCTGGGAGAAGCGCTTCGACGTGCTGGTGTGCACCACGATCATCGAGACCGGCCTGGACATCTCCAACGCCAACACCCTGATCGTGGACCGCGCCGACAACTACGGTCTCTCGCAGCTGCACCAGCTGCGCGGGCGCGTCGGCCGAGGCCGGGAGCGGGCCTACGCCTACTTCCTCTACCCCACGGAGAAGCCGCTGGGCGAGGTGGCCCTTGAACGCCTCAAGGCCGTCGCCTCCCACAACGAGCTCGGCGCGGGCATGCAGCTGGCCCTGAAGGACCTCGAGATCCGCGGGGCGGGCAACATGCTCGGCGGGGAGCAGTCGGGCCACATCCAGGGCGTCGGCTTCGACCTCTACATCCGGCTGGTCGGCGAGGCGGTGGCCAGCTTCAGGGGCGAGGCCGAGGAGAAGGCCGCCGAGATGAAGATCGAGCTGCCGGTCAATGCGCACCTGCCGCACGACTACGTGCCGGGGGAGCGGCTGCGCCTCGAGGCGTACCGCAAGCTCGCCGGAGCGGCGACGAACGAGGCTATCGCCGGCGTCGTCGAGGAGCTCACCGACCGCTACGGGGAGCTGCCGCCGCCGGTGGCGAACCTCATCGCCGTCGCACGCTTCCGCGTCTCAGCCCGGGCGGCCGGACTGACCGACGTCGCGCTGCAGGGCAACTTCATCAAGTTCGCGCCGGCCGAGCTGCCGGAGTCGAAGCAGATGCGCCTGAACCGCATGTACCCGGGTGCCTCGGTCAAGCCGGCGCTGAACGCGGTCCTAGTGCCCAAGCCGAAGACCGCGCGGATCGGCGGGAGGGACCTCGTCGACGCCGAGATCCTCGAGTGGGCCCAGAACGTCGTCGACGCGGTCTTCGCGGCCTAGTCGGCATAAACGCACCCGGAAAACGACGAACGCACCCGGATTATCGGGTGCGTTCGTCGTTTTCGGGCGCTTTAGCCGCGCCTGCGGGAGCCGCGGTCAGGAGTCGACGGCCGCCGAGCGCTTCTTGGCCTTGGTGCGGTTGCCGGCGGCGAGGTCGGCGCCGGTGTCCGAGCGGCCGATCACCCCCTGGGGAATGAAGAAGGCAATGAAGGCCAGGCCGATGCACACGGCGAAGGGCCAGACGTTCTCTCCGTCGGAGAAGCTGATGGCCCACAGGCCGACGAGGAACAGCACGAACATGATCGTGAAGACTAAAATGTTCTCACCGAGGTGGCCGACGCCGGCGTGGGCCGGCTGCTTGCCGGTGGGGCGGCCTGCGTGGTCGCTGTCCGCCTGCTCGCGCTGCGCCTGCTGACGGTCGGACGGGACGCTGCCCGGATCTACCGGATGTGACATTAGTACTCCTTCGAGAGAAAAATCGTGCTGATCGCGCAGTCCGTCAGTACCCTGAGGCGCCCTGTTCACCCTTAAGGATAGCGACTCCGGAGCTGGCGCCGATCCGGGTTGCGCCGGCGTCGATCATGGCGCGGGCGTCGGCCAGGGTGCGCACCCCGCCGGAGGCCTTCACACCGATGTCCGGGCCGACGGTGCGGCGCATCAGGGCGATGTCCTCGACGGTGGCGCCGCCGCCGTTGAACCCGGTCGAGGTCTTCACGAAGTCGGCGCCGGCCTCGACCGAGGCCCTGCAGGCGAGGACCTTCTGGTCGTCGTTCAGCTGGGAGGTCTCGATAATGACCTTGAGGATGGCCCCGCCCTCGTGGACGGCCTCGGCGACGGCGCGGATGTCGAGCACGAGCGCCTCGTAGTTCCCGGCGCGGGCCGCGGCGAGGTCGATCACCATGTCGACCTCGTCGGCGCCGTCGGCCACGGCGCCCCGGGCCTCGAAGACCTTCACCTCGGTGGGGGTGGCGCCGAAGGGGAAGCCGACGACGGAGCAGGTCAGCACGCCGCTGTCCTTGACGGCGGTATGGACGGTGCTGACCCAGATCGGGTTCACGCAGACCGACTTGAAGGAGTGTTCGACGGCCTCAGCGCAGACCGCGAGGATCTGCTCACGGCTGGCTTCGGGCTTCAGGAGGGTGTGGTCAATATAGGAGGCAAGGGAGACGTCGCTAGGCATAGGGCTATCTTTTCACGAGATGGGGAACGGGCGGCACGGCGGGAACCGGGGCTGCGGTGTCAGAGCCCGAGGGCGGCGCCGACATCGGCCCGGACCGCCTCGAGGCGGGCGCGGGCCGTGGCCTTCACGTCGGGAAGCCCCTCGGCAGAGGCGACCGGCTCGATCACCTCGAGGTAACACTTGAGCTTGGGCTCGGTGCCGCTGGGGCGGATGATCACCCGGGTCGAATCCGCGGTGAGGTAGAGCAGACCGTCGGTCGGCGGCAGGTTCTCCGAGCCCAGGGACAGGTCGACGGCGGTGGCCACCGGCGACCCGGCAAACGCCTGCGGCGGGTTCGAGCGCAGCCGGGCCATCATCTCGCCCAGCAGCGGGAGGCTGGCGACCCGGACGGAGAGCTGGTCCGCGGCGTGCAGCCCGTGGGCGAGGAAGGCGTCGTCGAGCAGGTCGAACAGCGTGCGGCCCGCGGCCTTGGTGGCCGCGGCGAGCTCGGCAAGCAGGAGCCCGGCGGAGATGCCGTCCTTGTCGCGGACCGTCGTGGGTGCGACGCAGTAGCCGAGGGCCTCCTCGTAGCCGTAGCTGAGGCCGGGCACCCGGGCGATCCATTTGAAGCCGGTGAGGGTCTGCACGTGGGAAATGCCCGCCGCAGCCGCCACCCGGCCCAGCAGGCGGGAGGACACGATCGAGTTGGCGAACACGGCGCCGCCCGTCGAGCCCCCGGCCGTGGCGCGGGCGGCAAGGTGCGCGCCGAGGAGGGTTCCCACCTCGTCGCCGCGCAGCATCCGCCAGGCGCCGGTGGCGGGGTCCTTGGCGGCCAGGGCGACGCGGTCGGCGTCGGGGTCGTTGGCGATCACCAGGTCCGCGTCGGTCTCCTGCGCCGTCTCCAGGGCGAGGTCGAGGGCTCCCGGCTCCTCCGGGTTGGGGAAGGCGACGGTGGGGAAGTCGGGGTCCGGTTCGGCCTGGCGCTCCACCATCGTCACGTTCTCGAAGCCGGCCGCCTGCAGCACGGAGCGCGCCGTGCGCCCGCCCACCCCGTGCATGGGGGTGAGGACGATGAACAGGTCCCGGTCCGTGAACGCGGGGTCGGCGAGGGCCGCCACGGCGGTGACGTAGTCCTTTTCGATGCTTTCGGGCAGGACGGTCCACCCGTCCGCGGCCAGCGGGACGGAATCGATGCTGCCGACCGCCGCGATGTGCGCGGCGATCCCGGCGTCGTGAGGGGCCACGATCTGCACCCCGCGGGCCTCCGGGGCCACCGCCCGGCCGCCGAGGTACACCTTGTAGCCGTTGTCCTGTGGCGGGTTGTGGCTGGCGGTCACCATGATGCCCACCTCGCACTCGAGGGCGCGCACGGCGTAGGCGAGGACCGGGGTGGGAAGCTCCGAGGGCATCAGGAAGGTTTCAAGGCCCGCCGCGGCGAAGATGGCAGCTGTCTCCTCGGCGAAGACCCGCGAGTTGTGGCGGGCGTCGTAGCCGATGACGGCGCGCGGCACATAGGCGCCGCCGGCCCCGGCCGAGGCCAGGTCGAGGGCGTGCGCCGCGACGCCGGCGGCGGCGCGACGGACCACGACCCGGTTCATGCGGTTCGGCCCGGCGCCGAGTGCGGCCCGCAGCCCGGCGGTGCCGAACAGCAGCGGCCCGGAGAACCGGTCGCGCAGTTCGGCTTCGGCCGCGGCATCGCCCTGCCGTACGGCGTCGAGGAGGGCCTCAAGTTCGGCGGCGGTCTGCGGATCCGGGTCGGCCTGCGCCCAGGCCGCGGCCGAGGACAAAAGGAGCTGCTGGTCGGGGGAAGTCATGGGGAGAACCTGCCTGGGTGGGTCGGGGCGTGGGTGCTTAGAGCTTGGCGACGATGTCGGCAAGCAGGCGGGAGATGCGCGGTCCGGCGGCCTGCCCGGCTTCAAGGACTTCGGTGTGGCTCAGCGGGACCGGGCTGATGCCGGCGGCCAGGTTGGTCACCAGGGACAGCCCGAAGACCTCCATGCCGGCGTGCCGGGCGGCGATCGCCTCGAGGGCGGTGGACATGCCGACGAGGTCGGCGCCAATCCGCTTGGCGTACTGCACCTCGGCGGGGGTTTCGTAGTGCGGGCCGGTGAACTGGGCGTAGACGCCCTGGTCGAGGGTCGGGTCGACCTCGAGGGCGATCTTCCGGATCCGGGCCGAGTACAGGTCGGTGAGGTCGACGAAGGTCGCCCCTTCGAGGGGGGACGTGGCGGTGAGGTTGATGTGGTCGCTGATGAGCACCGGGGTGCCCGGCGTCCACCGCTCCTGCAGCCCGCCGCACCCGTTGGTCAGCACCAGGGTCTTCGCGCCGGTGGCCGCAGCGGTGCGGACCCCGTGGACAACGGCGCGGACGCCCTTGCCCTCGTAAAAGTGGGTGCGCGCGCCAAGGACCAGTGCGCGTTTGCCGGCAGGGGTCAGCACCGAACTGATGGTGCCCACGTGTCCGACGACGGTGGGTGCCGAGAAGCCGGGGATGTCGGCGGCGTCGACGGTGGCCGTCGTCTCCCCGATCAGGCCGGCGGCGCCGCCCCACCCGGAGCCCAGGACGAGGGCGGTGTCGTGCCGCTCCACCCCGGTCTTTTCGGCGATGTAGTCGGCGGCACTGCGGGCAAGGTCAAAAGGATCATTCGTCACCGCACAAACCTACCGCGTGGACTGGGGCCGTTCCACCGGGCGGTGCACCGCGGGCCACGCACCGCGGGCGGCCCGGTGTGCGGGGGCGGTGGAGGCAGCGCCGGACCGGAAAGCGGCCTGCGCACCTGAAAGCGACGAATGTGCCCGTTTTATCCGGTGCGCCCGTCGTTTTCGGGTCCGGGCGTCGGTTTGGGGTGTGCTCGCCGTTCGACGGTGCGGTGGACGCCGGGCTGCACAGCAGTGCCGAGGGGAGATCCTGCCGTCCGACGCGCGCCGGCTGAAGCCCGCCAAATCGTTTGGGCCGCCGCCCGGGATGGGGGACAATAAGGTGCTGTGACCAATCAACTTGATTTCAGCTCCCTGCGTATTGCCATCCTCGGCGGCGGCCCGGGCGGATACGAGGCGGCGATGGTCGCTTCCTCCCTCGGCGCCAACGTCACGATCGTCGAACGGCAGGGGCTGGGCGGCTCGGCGGTGCTGACCGATGTGGTGCCATCGAAGACCCTCATCGCCACCGCGGACACCATGACCCGCTTCTCCGACGCCCACAGCCTCGGCGTCAACTTCACCGACACCTCCGTCGTGGCCGACCTGCACAAGGTCAACCAGCGCCTCCTGAAGCTCGCGGTCGAGCAGTCGGCCGACATCCGCGCCACCCTTGAGCGCAACGGCGTGCAGATCATCATCGGCACCGGGAAGCTCCTGGATAACCACCGCATCGAGGTCGTGTCCGAGGGGGAGACCTCGGTGATCGAGGCCGACGCCCTGCTGATCGCCGTCGGATCCCACCCCCGCGAGCTCTCCACTGCCGTGCCGGACGGGGAGCGGATCTTCAACTGGACCCAGGTCTACAACCTCACCGAGGTTCCCGAACACCTGATCGTCGTGGGCTCCGGCGTCACCGGCGCCGAGTTCGCCTCCGCCTACAACGGCCTGGGCGCCAAGGTCACGCTTATCTCCAGCCGCGACCAGGTGCTCCCCGGCGAGGACGCCGACGCGGCCGCCGTCCTCGAGGACGTCTTCCTCAACCGGGGCATGACGGTCCTCTCGAAGACCCGTGCCGACAAGGTCAAGCGCACCTCGACCGGCGTCGAGGTCCACCTCTCCGACGGCAAGGTCATCGAGGGAAGCCACTGCCTCATGGCCGTCGGCGCGGTTCCGAACACCGCCGACATCGGGCTTGAGGAGGCCGGGGTGGCCCTCACCGAGTCTGGCCACATCGTCGTCGACGGAGTCTCGCGCACGACGGCGCCGAACGTGTACGCGGCGGGCGACTGCACCGGGGTGTTCGCGCTCGCCTCGGTCGCGGCCATGCAGGGCCGGATCGCCATCGCGCACCTGCTGGGGGACACCGTCACCCCGCTCAAGCTCAAGCAGGTCGCCTCCAACATCTTCACCACGCCGGAGATCGCCACCGTCGGTGTCACGGAGGCCGACATCGCCTCGGGCAAGTATCAGGGCGACGTCATCAAGCTTTCCCTCCACACCAACGCCCGGGCGAAGATGATGAACGTCAAGGACGGCTTCGTGAAGGTCATCTCCCGCGCCGGCTCCGGCACGGTGATCGGCGGGGTGGTCGTCGGCCCGCGCGCCTCCGAGCTGATCTTCCCGCTGGCGATCGCCGTGACCAAGAAGCTCCACGTCGACGACGTCGCCAACACCTTCACCGTCTATCCCTCGCTGACCGGATCGATCTCTGAGGCGGCCCGCCGGCTTCACGTCCGCCTGTAGGGCGGCGGGCGGGGCCGCGGGGGAGGACGCCGCAGCCGGATGGCCTCGAGATCGGCACCGGAGTCCGTGTCCACGGGTTGGACACATTTCTCCACTGCGTGGACGCAAGTGGTCCAATATGTGGATTCACCGAACGGAGCGGCCGCCGGGATCGTTTAGGAGCCCCGGCCGGTCCTGAAGCCCCGCAAGAGAAAGCCGATCTCATGTCCTCTTCGTCACCCGCTGCACTGGGCGGGGCCACCAAGCCGCTGAATCCGCGCGGCCGCGTCATCTTTGCAAGCCTCATCGGCACCACCATCGAGTTCTACGACTTCTATATCTATGCCACGGCGTCCGTGCTGGTGTTCCCGGCCCTGTTCTTCCCCAACGCCACCCCGGCGAACCAGCTGCTGAGCTCCTTCGCCGTCTTCGGTGTCGCGTTCGTCGCCCGCCCGCTGGGCTCGATCATCTTTGGCCACTACGGCGACAAGATCGGCCGCAAGGCTACCCTGGTGGCCTCCCTGCTCACCATGGGCATCGCCACCTTCCTGATCGGGCTGCTCCCGACGGCGGAAAACGCCGGCTGGATCATTCTCGCCCCGCTGCTGCTCGTCGTGCTGCGCTTCTTCCAGGGCCTCGCCCTCGGCGGCGAGTGGAGCGGTGCGGCCCTGCTGGCCACCGAGAACGCCCCCAAGGGCAAGCGTGCCGTCTTCGGCACCTTCCCGCAGCTTGGCGCCCCAATTGGCTTCATCCTCGCGAACATCCTCTTCGTCGTGCTCAACACCACCCTGACCGACGAGCAGTTCCTGAGCTGGGGCTGGCGCGTGCCGTTCCTGCTCAGCGCCGTGCTCGTGATCGTGGGCCTCTACGTGCGGCTCAAGCTCATCGAGAGCTCGTCCTTCCAGAAGGTCCAGGACGAGGGCAAGGTCGTCAAGCTTCCCCTCGGCGAGGTCGTCCGCCGGCACTGGCGTCCGCTCCTGCTGGGCACCTTCATCATGTTCGCCACCTACGTGCTGTTCTACCTGATGACCTCCTTCACCCTGACGTTCGGCACCAGCCCTGCGACGGTTGAGCAGGCACGGGCCGCTGCCGAGACTGCGGGCAAGCCGTTCAGCGCGGAAGGATTCGTACCGGGCCTCGGTATCGCCCGCGGCGACTTCCTCTGGATGCTCATCCTCGGCGTCGTGTTCTTCGGGATCTTCACCCTCGTGTCCGGTCCGCTGGCCGAGCGGTTCGGCCGCCGCAAAATGCTCCTCGCCGTGACGGCCGGCATCGCGGTGTTCGGGTTCACCTGGGTTCCGCTGTTCGGCGCCGGTGCCACCGGCGCCATGGTGCTGCTGATCATCGGCTTCATCCTCATGGGCCTGACCTTCGGGCCGATGGCAGCAGTGCTGCCGGAGCTGTTCCCCGCGAACGTCCGGTACACCGGCTCGGCCGTCGCCTACAACCTCTCGAGCGTCATCGGCGCGGCGCCGGCGTCCTTCGTGGCCATTGCACTGTGGAAGGTCGCCGACGGAAGCACCTTCCTGGTGGGGCTCTACCTCAGCATTGCGGCGGTCCTGACCTTCGTCGCACTGTGGATCTCCCGCGAGACCCGCGACCGGGACTACGAGAACCACACCGCCTGATCCTTATCTCAACCAACGACGCCGGCGCGGTTCCCTCGGGGGCCGCGCCGGCGTCGTTTAACCCCCGGCGGGCCGTTTTTCGGGTGGTATCCGCGTTCCAGCAGGTGCCGCGTGGGCTCCGGGTTGCCCGTACAATCAACTAAACGAAGCTTACTTACGATTACTGGATGCGGGAGCGATGACGGTTTCTACACTTGCGGGCGGGCGCTATGCGTTGGGCCGGCGCGTGGGCGCCGGCGGCATGGCCGAGGTGTATCTGGGCCGGGATACCCGGCTCGAGCGCGACGTCGCCATTAAGGTGTTCCGACCGGGCACCGCCGACGGAATCGAACGCGGATCCGTCGAGGCGAGGCTCCTCGCAGGGCTCGACCACCCCGGGCTGGTCCGGGTGCTCGACATGGACACCGAACACGCCTCCGGCGACGGCGCCTACCTCGTGATGGAGTACATTCCGGGCCCCGACCTGGGAGCTGTGCTCCGCACCGGCCCGCTGACCCCCGCCGGTGCCCGCCACGCTGGCCTCGACCTCTCGCGGGCGCTCCACCATATCCACCACCGCGGCGTCATCCACCGGGACATCAAACCCTCGAATATCCTCACCCGCGACGCGGAGCCCGGAAGCGGTGTGTTCACCTACCTGCTGACCGACTTCGGCATTGCCCGGTTCTTCGACGGCAGCGGCATGACGGCCACCGGGCAGGTCATCGGCAGCGCCGCCTACTTCAGTCCCGAGCAGGCCCGCGGCGAGGTGGTGGGAACGCCCACCGACATCTACTCGCTGGGCCTGGTCCTGATCGAATGCCTGACCGGTGAACGGGCCTTCCCCGGGACCGGGGTCGAAAGCGCCCTGGCCCGGTTGCACCGCAGCCCCTCCATCCCGGCAACCGCCGGCGCCGGAATGGGCGAACTCCTGGCCGCCATGACCCTCGACGATCCCGGTGCCCGCCCCGACGCCCGTGCCGTCGCGACGGCGCTGGCCGCGCTCGACGGCGGCGCGCCGGTTGCCGCCGTGCACGCCGCCCTGGCGCCCCTGGAACCCACGCAGGCAGAGCCCGCGGTGGACAGCCCGGCTCCTGGCTCCGGCGCGGGGGCGGACAGTCGGACGGGGCCGGTGTCGCGGGTGGATGCGCCCACGGCTGCCGTGCCGGTAGCGGCGGCCCACACGGTGGCCCTGCCTGCGGCAGCAACCACGACGGCGGCACCGACGGCGGCAGCACCGACCACGGCAGCGGCCCCGACGAGGGCCATTCCCGCCGGTGCCGCCCCCGCCGCCCCGCCCACCGCCGGGGGTTCCGTCCGGGGCGGGGAGACCGCAGGGGTCCCCGAACCGGTGGGTGCCTCGCCGGTCGTCGATCCGGACCGGCTTCCTCCGTCCGGCGGGGACCGCGGTATCCGGCGCAGGCGCGTTCCGGGCTGGCTGATCGTCGGAACGGTGATCCTGGCAGCGCTGGCGGTGCTGGCCGCGGTGCTGCTGAACCGCCCCGCCGGATCGGGCGTCGACCCCGAACCCCTGCCATCGGTGCCGGGAACCACCGGCGAACGGCTTGAGGAACTCTACGAAAGCGTGAACCCATGATGCTGAGTATCCGGCAGGCCGTATCCCGCCCGGTCCTGGTCGCCGCCGTCGCCGGGGCGTTGGCCCTGTCCGGCTGCGGAGCGCCCGGCACGCTGGACGCAGAGGCCGCCCGGGAGCTTTCGGCCTCGGTGCGTGAAATCGCCGGCCTCACCGCTGCGGGGAACACGCAGGCGGCCCTGGACCGCGCCGAGGCACTGCGGCAGGAGGTTGAGGCGTCGGCCGCCGACGGCGCGATGTCCGAGGACCGCGCAGCGCTGATCTCGGCGAGGATCGACGCCGTCGTCGCTTCCCTCCGGGAGGCCGGCGAGGCGCCGACCCCTTCTGCGTCGATGACGCCCCTGGCCCCCGCGCCGGCGACCTCCGCCGCTCCGCCCGCGCCGGTGGTTCCGGCGCCGGTCGAGCCCGCACCGGTTGAACCCTCGCCGGCCGCGCCGGAACCGGAGACACCGGCGTCTGAGGAGCCCACGCCCGAGGCACCGAAGCCAGCGGAGCCAACGTCGGAGGCACCGAAGGGCCCCGAGGAGCCCGGCAAGGGCAATGAGAAGGACGACGACAAAGACGACGATAAGGACGACGACGCCGCGAAGGGCAACGACGACCCCGGCGAGGGGAAGTCGGAGGGGTCACAGAAGGACGGTTGACCGCCCGCCGCTTAGGAGCGGATGGCGGCGATGACCGACCCGGCCGACACGGTGTCCCCGGGGGCGGCGGAGAGGCCGGACAGGGTGCCTGACTTGTGGGCAGTGAGCGGCTGTTCCATCTTCATTGCCTCGAGGACCACGATGAGGTCGCCCTCGGCCACCTTGTCACCGTCGGAGGCGGCGACCTTGACGATGGTGCCCTGCATGGGCGAGGTCAGGTCGTCGCCGTTGGCGACGGCCGCACCCGCCCGGGGGCGCTGGGACTTCTTGGGCTTGCCCGCCGCCGCGGGCGGCCGGCCGTTGCCCGCGCCGAGCCCGGCCGGGAGGACGACCTCGAGGCGGCGTCCGCCAACCTCGACGGTGACCCGCTGCCGGGATTCCTCAGGAGCCGGGTCGGCGCCGGTGGGGACCCACGGCTCGATCCGGTTGTCGAACTCGGTCTCGATCCACCGGGTGTGGACCGCGAAGGGTCCCTCGGCGGGGGCGAAGGCCGGATCGGCGACCACCGCGGCGTGGAAGGGAAGCACGGTGGGCATCCCGCCGACCTCCATCTCGGCGATGGCGCGCCGGGCCCGCTGCAGGGCCTGCTCCCGGGTGGCGCCGGTGACGATGAGCTTGGCCAGCATCGAGTCGAAGTTTCCTCCGATCACCTCGCCCTGCTCCACGCCGGAGTCGACGCGGACGCCGGGGCCGGTGGGCAGCTTCAGCGTTTCGACGGTGCCGGGGGAGGGCAGGAAGCCCCGGCCGGCGTCCTCGCCGTTGATGCGGAACTCGAAGGAGTGGCCGCGCACCTCGGGATCCCCGTAGCCCAGGGCTTCACCGCGGGCGATGCGGAACTGTTCGCGCACCAGGTCGATGCCGGTGACCTCCTCGGAGACCGGGTGCTCAACCTGCAGCCGGGTGTTGACCTCGAGGAAGGAGATGGTGCCGTCCTTGCCGACGAGGAACTCGCAGGTGCCGGCACCCTGGTAACTTGCCTCGCGCAGGATCGCCTTGGAGGCCTCGTAGAGGCGCTTGTTCTGGTCCGGCGTCAGGAACGGCGCCGGCGCCTCCTCGACCAGCTTCTGATTGCGGCGCTGCAGCGAGCAGTCGCGGGTGGAGACGACGACGACATTGCCGTGCGCATCGGCCAGGCACTGGGTCTCGACGTGGCGGGGGGCATCGAGGAAGCGCTCGACGAAGCACTCGCCGCGGCCGAAGGCGGCGGTCGCCTCACGGACCGCCGAATCGTAGAGCTCGGGGATTTCCTCGCGCTCACGGACCACCTTGATGCCGCGGCCGCCGCCGCCGAAGGCTGCCTTGATGGCGACGGGCAGGCCGAACTCGTCGGCGAAGTCGAGCACCTCCTGGACGGAGGCGACGGGGTCCTTCGTGCCGGGGACCAGCGGGGCGCCGACCTTGTCCGCGATGTGGCGCGCCTGCACCTTGTCGCCGAGCTTGGAGATGGCGTCCGGGGACGGGCCGATCCAGGTCAGTCCTGCCTCCTGGACGCGCCGGGCGAAGTCGGCGTTCTCGGAGAGGAAGCCGTAGCCGGGGTGGATGGCGTCGGCGCCGCTGCGCCGGGCGGCATCAAGGATGCGGTCCATCACCAGGTAGGACTCGGCGGCGGTGGTCCCGCCCAGGGCGAAGGCCTCATCGGCGAGGCGCACGTGGAGAGCCTCCCGGTCCGAATCCGCGTACACAGCGACCGAGGCGATGCCCTCGTCGCGGGCGGCCCGGATGACGCGGACGGCGATTTCGCCGCGGTTCGCGACGAGCACCTTCGTCACCGAAGTGGACACGGCGTCGGGGGTGGCGGCGGGCGGCAGGGGCGCAGGGACAGTGCCTGGCGGTGGTGTGCTCATGGGGTGGAATGCTCCTTCGGGTCTGATCGGAGCCTAGCGCCAAATTGTTGATTCCGCCCATAAACGGTGCCGTCGTTGCGTGTTGCGGGCCCTTCCTTTGTAGGGGTCCTACAAATCGCTCAGGCGCGGTCCGCAGATTCCCACAGGTCGGTCACCGGGACGCCCGCCGAGGCCAGCAGGGCGCGCAGAGTGGAGATGCTCAGCCCGACCACCGTGTGCGGATCGCCCTCGATCCGTTCGATGAAGGCACCGCCCAGCCCGTCGATGGTGAAGGAGCCGGCGCAGTGAAGGGGCTCTCCGCTGGCGACGTAGGCGTCCACCTCCTGCTCGGACATCACCCCGAAGTGGACGGTGGCGGAGTTGACCCCGCCGATGGTGGCACCCGAACCGTCCTCCCGGTTGTCGACCAGCCAGTGCCCGGTGTGAAGCACCCCGGAGGAGCCGCTCATGCGCCGGATCCGGGCGCGGGCGACGTCGGGCTCGTAGGGCTTGCCGTGCGCCTCACCCTCGAATTCGAAGATGGAGTCGCACCCCACCACGAGGGCGTCCCCGGCCTCGGGCAGGGAGGCGACCGCTTCGGCTTTGGCGCGCGCGAGCAGCAGGGACGTGTCGGAGGCGTCGAGCTCCCCGTACCCGGCCGCGACGGCGGCCTCGTCGACGTCCGAGACGAGGGTGGTGTGCCGGATGCCGGCCTCCCGAAGGAGTTTGGTGCGGGCGGGGGAGGCCGAGGCGAGGATCAGGCGCGGAGTCATTCCCCTACCCTATGCAGGCGGCGGGCCGGCCGGGAACCGGGGCGGGCGGCGGCCCGCCCCGGAGCGTCAGCTCAGCAGCGCCCGGCGGAGCGTGTCCAGCCCCACCGACCCGAGGTTGAGGGCCCGGGTGTGGAAGGCCCGCAGGTCGAAGGCGGCGCCCTCGCGTTCCTTGACCTCGTCGCGGATCTGCTCCCAGAGCCGCTGGCCCACCTTGTAGGCGGGCGCCTGTCCGGGCCAGCCGAGGTACCGGTTGAACTCGAAGTTCAGCTGGCCCTCGCTGATGGCGATGTTGCTGCGGAGGAATTCGTAGCCCTTCTCGGGGGTCCACGTTCCCGAGCCCCACCGCTGCGGCACCTCGAGTTCGAGGTGGACGCCGATGTCGAAGACCACGCGGGCGGCACGCATCCGCTGGGCGTCGAGCATCCCGAGCCGGTCGCCGGGATCGTCGAGGAAGCCGAGTTCCTGCATCAGGCGCTCGGCGTACAGCGCCCACCCCTCGCCCTGGCCGGAGACCCAGACGGCGTTGCGCCGCCAGGAGTTCAGCAGCCGCCGCTGGTAGACGGCGGTGGCGACTTGGAGGTGGTGGCCGGGGACGCCCTCGTGGTAGACGGTCGTCGTCTCCTTCCAGGTGGTGAACGAGTCCTCACCCTCGGGCACGGACCACCACATGCGTCCGGGCCGGGAGAAATCATCGCTCGGGCCGGTGTAGTAGATGCCGCCCTCATGGGTGGGGGCGATCCGGCACTCGAGGGTGCGCATGATGTCGGGGATGTCGAAGTGCACGCCGGCGAGGGCCTGCACCGCGCCGTCGGACAGCTCCTGCATCCACTCGCGCAGCGCGTCGGTGCCATGGAGCTGGCGGGCCGGATCGGCGTCGAGGACCGCGATGGCCTCTTCGATGGAGGCACCGGGCCGGATCTCGGAGGCGACCGCCTCCTGTTCGGCGATGATGCGGTCGAGTTCCTCGACACCCCACTGGTACGTCTCCTCGAGGTCGACGGCGGACCCGAGGAACAGGCGAGACATCAGGGCGTAGCGTTCACGGCCGACGGCGTCCTTTTGGGGGGCACCCGGCAGCAGCTCCTCCTGCAGGAACGCGGCGAGCCCGCGGTAGGCCTGGCGGGCGGCCTCGGCTCCGCTGCGCAGCTCTGCGGCGAGCGGCCCGGTCACCGGCCCGTCGTCCGTCACCGCGCCCGCGGCGAAGCTGTCGAAGAAGCCGCCGTCCTCGGCGTACCGGGTGACCTGCTCGATGACGATGCCGATCTGGCGGGCGGCAGCGGTCAGGCCCAGCTCCCGTCCGCGGCGCAGGGAGGTGATGTAGCCCGAGAGGGCGGCCGGAACGTTCGACAGGCGGCCGGCGATGTGCGCCCAGTGCTCCTCGGTGGCCGTCGGCATGAGGTCGAAGATGGCCCGGACGTTCTGGGCGGGGCTTTCGAGGTTGTTGAGCTCGGAGAGGTTCGCCCCGGTCTCATGGATCTCCAGTTCAAGCCCGAGGCGTTCGCGCATCGCGTCGAGGGTGACGGCGTCGACGTCGTCGACCGGCTCAAGTCCGGAGAGGTCGGCCAGGGCGGAGCGGGCCGCCTCGGCGAAGGCCTCGACGCCGGCCGGAGAGTAGTCCCGGAATTCGGTCTCCCGGCCGGGGACGCCGAGGACCGTGGCGAATCCGGGGTCCAAGCGGGTCAGGGTCGCGGTGTAGGTCTCCGCGACGGTATCGATGGCCGTTGGCTGCCGTGCGGCACCGTCGGCGCCGGAGCCGGAGGACGGGGTGGAAGGGGTGGAGGCAGGGGGAGTCTCGTTGGTCACAGCCCGAGCCTAGCGCCGTCCGTTGCCCCGGGCTACGGTTCGGCCGAAATATCCGCGGCAGGTCCGGGCGCCTCAGCGCGGCGCCGCGCGAAAGCACCCTTCCCTTCCTCCAGACCCCTAGGGTGAGGGCATGAATACGGCGGCGGGGGACCCGCGGAGGAATTTTCAGGACCACGACCACGACCACGACCACGACCAGGGACAGGATCGTGCTCAGGACCGGCGCCCTGGACGGGACGACCGGCCGGGGCCGGTTCCGGAGGCCCTGCGCCGGAGTGCCTACCGGCTGGGCGCGGCGCTGCTGGCCGGAGCGCCCGGGAAGAACGTCGTCACCAGCCCGGTCAGTGCCCTGTGCGCCCTGCTGATGCTGCGGGCCGGGTCCGGGTCAAGCACGGCCGCCGAACTCGACGGCGTCCTCGGCCTGCCGGCGGAGGGCAGCGGCCCGGATCTTGAGGTCCTGCTGGCCCGGCTCGCACCCTACGATGGCGACCCCGGGGCGGCGAACGCGCAGGAGCCGCCTGCCGTTCCGGTGCTGCACCTGGCCAACGGCGTGTTCGTGGACCGGAGGACGCCCACCGGGGACGCCTTCCTCGCCACGCTGGCCCGCCATTCCGGCGCCGGCGTGTATCCCGTTGACTTCGCCGATCCCGCAACGGAGGCGGTGCTGAACGGCTGGGTGTCGGAGGCCACCGGCGGGCGCATGCCGGAGGCGCCCGTCGAGTACAACCCGGAGACGACCCTGACGCTGCTCAACACCGCGTACTTCGCGGCCGCCTGGGCGGAGCCCTTTGACCCGTCCGGCACCTACCCCGAGGACTTCCGGCTGCCCGACGGCACCACCGTGGCGGTCGATCGAATGCACACCCGCACCCCGGCCCGGTATGCCGCCGGGCCCCGGTGGGTGGCGGTCGACGTCCCCTACACCGAGGGGTTCGTGCTGCGGGTCGTGCTCGCCGACGGCGACGCCGGGCCCGGCCCCGCCCTGCCTGCGTGCTCGGAGGAGGCGCTGCTTGAGGTCGCAGAGGCGATGGAGGAAGCCGGCGAGGTCTTCCTGGGGCTTGGCCTGCCGCGCTGGGAGTCCGACAGCGCCTTCGACCTGCTGCCGCTGCTGCGCAGGCTCGGCCTGCGGGAAACCCTTGGCGGCGCCCCTGACCTTTCCGCCATCCAGCCCGACGCGGCCGTCTCAGCGGCGGCCCAGGCCGCCTCGATCACCGTGGGGGAGAAGGGGGCGGTCGCCGCGGCGGTGACCCAGTTCGAACTGATGGCCACCTCGGTGCCGGTCGATCCGGAACTGGTGGTCGAGATCGACCGGCCGTTCCTCTACGCAGTGCTCCACGAGGCCACCGGCCTGCCCCTGTTCCTCGGAACCGTCACCGACCCCCGCTGACAGGCAGGCGCCGGGCACGCGGCGGCGGTCCTACGTGCCGCTGCGCCGCCAGGAGCCGGGCCCTGGCAGAGGGTGCAGGCGCAGCAGGGTCCGGCGCAGCCACGCCCGGCCCGGGTGCCGCCGGTCGTTGGATTCCCCTGAGTCCGCCATGGCCAGGACGACGGCGGTCAGCGCGGCCACCTCTTCGTCGGTGGGGTTCCCCGCCACCACGCGCAACAACGGTTCCTCCTCCGGGGCGCCGGTGCTCACAGCGGGATGTTCCCGTGCTTCTTGGCGGGCAGGGTGGCCCGCTTGTCACGCAGCGCCCGCAGCGCCCGGACCACCTGGACCCGCGTGTCGGAGGGGGCGATGACGGCGTCGACGTAGCCAAGCTGCGCGGCCTGGTACGGGTTGAGCAGCTCTTCTTCGTACTGCTGGACGACCTCGGCGCGTGCCGCCTCGACGTCGCCGCCGGCCTCGGCGACGGCCTTTAGGTGGCCGCGGTAGAGAATGTTCACGGCCCCCTGGGCGCCCATGACGCCGATCTGCGCAGTCGGCCAGGCCAGGTTGAGGTCCGCGCCGAGCTTCTTTGAGCCCATCACGATGTATGCCCCGCCGTAGGCCTTGCGGGTAATCACCGTCACCTTGGGCACGGTCGCCTCGGCGTAGGCGTAGAGCAGCTTCGCGCCGCGGCGGATGATGCCGTTGAACTCCTGGTCCTTGCCGGGCAGGAAGCCCGGCACGTCGACGAGGGTCAGGATGGGGATGTTGAAGGCGTCGCAGTGGCGGACGAAGCGGGCGGCCTTCTCTGAGGCATTGATGTCGAGGGTCCCGGCGAACTGCATCGGCTGGTTGGCGACAATGCCGATGGTGTGGCCCTCCACCCGGGCGTACCCGATGAGTACGTTCGGCGCGTAGAGCGCCTGCATCTCCAGGAAGTGGCCGTCGTCGACGATCGCGGCGATCACGGCGTGCATGTCGTAGGGCTGGTTCGCGGAGTCCGGGATCAGCGTGTCGAGCGCCTCGTCCTCGAGCGTCGTCTCGAGCATTTCGGTGAACTCCCCGAGCGGGGCCTCGGCGAGGTTGTTCGAGGGGAGGTAGTCGAGCAGTTCGCGCACGAAGCCGACGGCGTCCTGTTCGTCTGCCGCGAGGTAGGTCGAGGTGCCGGTGGTGGTGTTGTGCTGGCGTGCGCCGCCGAGGGTCTCCATGTCGACGTCCTCGCCGGTGACGGTCTTGATGACATCCGGGCCCGTGATGAACATGTGGGAGGTCTTGTCCACCATCACCACGTAGTCGGTCAGGGCCGGCGAGTAGGCGGCCCCGCCCGCGCACGGTCCGAGGATGAGGGAGATCTGGGGGACGACGCCGGAGGCATGGACGTTGTTGCGGAAGATATCGGCGAACATGGCCAGGGAGGCGACGCCCTCCTGGATGCGGGCCCCGCCGCCGTCGTTGATGCCCACCACCGGGCAGCCGTTGCGCAGCGCGAACTCCTGGACCTTGACGATCTTCTCGCCGTTGACCTGGCTGAGGGAGCCGCCGAAGACGGTGAAGTCCTGGCTGTAGATCCCGATGAGGCGCCCGTCGACGGTGGCGTAGCCGGAGACCACGCCGTCCCCGAGGGGCCGCTTCTTGTCCATGCCGAACGCGTTCGAGCGGTGGACGGCCAGGGCGTCGAACTCGACGAAGGACCCGGGGTCGACGAGGAGGTCGATGCGCTCGCGGGCCGTGTTCTTGCCGCGGGCGTGCTGGCGTTCAACGGCCTCGGGGCCTGAAGGCAGCAGCGACTGGCTCTGCCGGCGCCGGAAATCGGCGAGCTTGCCGGCGGTCGTCTTGAGGTCGGGTTCCACGTCTTGCTTCATTGAATCTCCGAGTGCAGGGGGTAGGGCGGGCGTCTGGCGCGGCCGCCTCCGGAGGGCTCCTTGTGAGGAATCCTCCAAAAAAACGAGCGACCGTCCCAGTCTAGTGAGCCAAGGGGCCCCTCCGACTGTAGGACTCCTACAGGTTCCGGCGCGAACACTTAGTCCGACCCCTCGGGTTACCGGTCGGTAACATTCGGTGCGTCGCAGCCGGTGCCGCGCTCCCTCCTGCGTATTCTTGCCGCATGACCGCCAGCAACGCAGCAGAGAATCCAGTCCCGACGACGGCCGCCGACCCGCCGGAGGCACCCCTGCGCGGACGCACCCTCCTGATGTCGGGAGGGAGCCGGGGCATCGGCCTGGCGATCGCGCTGCGTGCCGCCCGCGACGGGGCGAACATCGTGCTCCTGGCCAAGACCGGCGAGCCGCACCCGAAGCTCGAGGGAACCGTCTCAAGCGCAGCGCGCCTCATCGAGGAGGCCGGCGGAACTGCTCTGCCCCTCGTCGGCGACGTCCGCCGCGACGAGGACGTGCGCGGCGCTGTCGACGCCGCGCTCGAGCGCTTCGGCCGGATCGACGCCGTCATCAACAACGCCTCCGCCATCGACCTCTCGCGCACTCCCGAGGTCGACATGAAGCGGTACGACCTGATGGCCGACGTCAACGTCCGCGGCACCTTTCTGCTCAGCAAGTTCTCACTCGACGCGCTGCGCCGCTCCGACAACCCGCACATCCTTACCCTGTCCCCGCCGCTGAACCTTGACCCGAAGTGGGCCGGCGCGCACCTCGCCTACACCCTGGCCAAGTATGGGATGAGCCTGACCACGCTCGGCCTGGCGGAGGAGCTGCGCGGGGAGGGCATCGCCGTGAACTCCCTGTGGCCGAAGACCCTGATCGACACTGCGGCGATCCGCAATATGCCAGGCGGCGGCACCCTGGTCCAGGCCGCCCGCCGCCCGGAGATCGTCGCCGACGCGGCACACGCGGTGCTCTCGCGCAGCTCACGCAGCTGCACCGGCAACTTCTTCACCGACGAGGAGGTGCTCCGGGAGGAGGGAGTGAGCGACTTTCGCCCCTACAGCCTGGGTGCGCCGGAGGACCGGCTCGTCCAGGACATTTTCCTTTGATCCGGTGGGCGCTGCCCGGCTGGGTAGAATCGGAGGCATGACCAACCGCTACTCAAACCTGGAGCGACCCGGTTTGGACGCGGCGGCGCTGTCGGTGGCCCTGTGCGCGCCGGCCGGACCGTATGCGCGAGTGGAGCTGGTTCAGGAGACCGGCTCCACGAACGACGATCTGGCCGGGCTGGCCGAGCTGGAACCCGGGCAGTGGCCGGACCTTTCGGTGCTGACGGCGGAGATGCAGCGCGCGGGGCGCGGACGGCTCGGCCGCAGCTGGGTGGCCCCGGAGCGGTCCTCCCTGATCGTGAGCCTGCTGCTGCGGCCCGTGAACGCCGGCGGCAGGCCCCTCCCGACGGAAAGCTACTCCTGGCTTTCGCTGCTTGCCGCCCTGGCCCTGGCCGAGAGCGTGGAGGACCGCACCGAGGTGAGCCCGCAGCTGAAGTGGCCCAACGATGTCATCGTCGATTCCCGCAAGCTGGCGGGGGTGCTCGCCCGGTTCGTTCCCGGAGCGAACGGCTCGCCGCCGGCCCTGGTGGTGGGGGTCGGGCTCAATGTCAGCCTCACCGATTCGGAACTGCCGGTGCCCACCGCCACCTCCCTGCTGCTTGAGTATGCGGGCACCACGGACCGCAATATCCTCCTGAAGTCCTTCCTGCGCACCTTCGCCGCCCGCTACGCGGCCTTCTGCGCCGTCGACGGCGACGCCTCCGCCACCCTCGCGGACGGGAGCACCCTCGCCGAAGCGGTTTCCGGGCGCATGCACACCCTCGGGCGGGCCGTCCGGGCGGAACTTCCCGGCGGCCGTGAACTGACCGGCCACGCGCTGGCGCTCGATGAGCGCGGCGGGCTCGTGATGCGCGACGACGACGGCGGGCGGCACACCGTCTCCGTCGGCGACATCGTGCACCTGCGGCCCGCGGATCAGGACGCCGGATGACGCCGTCAGCCAGCTCCGGACGGCCGCGCGGCCTGGGCGGGAACGTGCCCGCCGCCGCGCACGCCTCCGGCGTGAGCGCCGCCCCGGGGCCGTCGCGATGAAGGTGAAACTCGCCCCCGGCGAGCAGGTCCTCACCCGGACGCGGGCCACCCCGCGGAGCCTTGTGTGGCCGTCGATCGGTGCCCTGGTCGTGCTCACCGCCGGCGGCTACGCCCTGGGCTGGCTCAGCCGCGCCGCGGTGCCGCCGGAGCTGCAGCAGTGGCAGCCCCTGCTCGTCACGGTGGCGGCCGTCGGCGGCGCCCTGCTGCTGCTGAGGATGTTCCTCCGCCCGCTGCTGCGCTGGCTGGCCGGCCGCTATATCCTCACCAGCCACCGGCTCATCCACCGCCGCGGGATGACCAAGCGGAGCCTGTACGAGGTGCCGCTGGCCGCCGTCCACCAGGTGGGGGTGACACAGTCCCTGGTGCAGCGGCCTTTCGGCAGCGGAACGCTCACCCTCGACCTGGGGTTCGGCCGCTCGGTCAGCTACCGCGACGTGCCCTGCGCCGACGTGTTCAGGGACCACGTCGCCGAAGCGATCGGACAGCTCCCGCAGTCGGCACTCTTCAACGGCCGTGCCATGATGGGTCAGCCCGGACCGGACCAGTGGCCGGACCAGGGGCAGTCCGCGCATCCGGAAGCACGGCAGGAGGGCCCCGGAGGGGCCTGGAGGGGGGCGGTATGACCACCGCAAGCCGTCCCGACGCCGACGCCGACGCGGACACCGCCGTGCCCCCGGCGCCCAAGGCCGTGTGGCAGCCGCAGGAACTGCCCGGATCGAACGGGCACCCCGGTGAACGCCCGGACCCCGCACCCGCCCCTGTGCCCGCACCCGCGCCCGCGCCCGCTTCCGCCTCCGCCGACCCTCACCGCGAAGCGATCCGGGCGCTGGAGATTGAACTCCTCGGGGCGGAACGCACCCTGCGCCGGCGCGAGGTGGCCGCCCGCGCCGGGGTCTCCCTGCTGTCGGCCCGCAAGCTCTGGCGCGCCATGGGCTTCCCCAATATCGGGGACGAGGATGTCGCCTTCACCGAGAAGGACAAGGAAGCGCTGACGACCATCATCGAACTGGTCCGGCAGGAACAGCTCACCGAGGACGCCGCCATCTCCATCACCCGGGCGGTCGGCCAGATGACCGACCGCATGGTGGTGTGGCAGATCGAGGCCATCGTCGAGGAGATGGTCGTCCAGCGCGGCATCCCCGACGCCGTCGCCCGCAAGGCGCTGGTCTCGGAGCTCCCCGACCTGATCGAGCCCCTCGAGAAGATGTTGGTGTACGCGTGGCGGCGCCAGATGAACGCCGCCGTCCAGCGCCTGGCCCTCCGGGCCGAGTCGGGCCTGCGGGCGAGCGAGGAGGGCCGGGACGGGGACGAGGACGACGCACCCCTGCCGCTGGCGCGCGCCGTCGGATTCGCGGACCTGGTGTCCTACACCAGCCTGTCCCGGCAGATGAACGAGCGCACCCTCGCCCAGCTGGTGCAGCGGTTCGAGAACAAGTGCGCCGAGATCATCTCGGTCGGCGGCGGCCGGCTGGTGAAGACCATCGGCGATGAAGTCCTCTACATCGCCGAATCGCCCGAGGCCGGCGCGGAGATCTCCCTGGCCCTCGCCAAGGCCTTCACCGAAGACGACCTGCTGCCCTCGGCCCGGGTCTCCATGGTGTGGGGCAGGATCCTCTCCCGCCTCGGCGACATCTACGGTCCCACGGTCAACCTTGCCGCACGGCTGACGTCGCTGGCGGAACCGGGCACCGTGCTCATCGACGCCATGACCGCCTCCACCCTCGGCGGCAATGAGAAGTTTGTCCTGATTCCGCAGCAGGCCCGCACCGTGCGCGGTTTCGGGGAGGTCCACCCGGTGACCCTGGCGCGGGGGACCGGCAGCGGACTGGTGCTCGACTGAGCACCCGCCCGACCGCACGACGGCGCCCGGCACAGCCTCCGCTGGTGACCTACCGCACTCCAGTGCAGAATGGACAGATGACCGACCAGCTGAACATCCCCGCGGGCAGGCACCCGCTCCCCGCTCTCCGCACCGGTCGGCTGCTGCCCGGGGCGGCTCGATGAGCGGTTCGATCGAGGTTCCCGCTGACGCGGGCCAGGGCCTGCGCGTGGTGTGCGGGTACGCCACGCACACCGGGCTGCGCCGCGACAACAACGAGGACTCGCTGATCGCGGCGGACCCCATCTTCGCCGTCGCCGACGGAATGGGCGGCCACGAGGCGGGGGAGGTGGCCAGTGGCCTCTGCGTGCAGACCCTCGGCATGAGCGCGATCGCCGGCACCCGGCTGCCCCGGCTCACCGCGGAGGACCTCGACGAGCTGGTGCAGGAGGCCGATGCGCGTATCCGGCAGGAGACCAGCGGACGCGCCGGAACCACCCTCAGCGGCGTGGTGCTCGTCGAGGCGGCCGGCACCCCCCACTGGCTCTTCTTCAATGTCGGAGACTCCCGCACCTACCGCCTGAGCCAGGGACAGTTCGGCCAGATCACCGTCGACCACTCCGAGGTCCAGGAACTTGTCGACACCGGGCAGATCACCGAGGAGCAGGCCCGCACGCACCCGCGCCGGCATGTGGTTACCCGCGCCTTGGGCACGGGCGACGACGCCGAACCGGACTTCTGGCTGCTGCCTGTGGAGGAGGGGGACCGGATCCTCGTGTGCTCCGACGGGCTCAGCGGTGAACTCACGGACGAAGAGATCTGCGGGTTCCTCGCGACCGTCGCGGACCCCCAGGAGGCGGCCGACACCCTCATCGAGGCCACCCTGCGCTCCGGTGCCCGGGACAACGTCTCGGTCATCGTCATCGACGCCACGGGAGTCCCGGCGGCGCCCTGAGCCGCGCTAGAACGCCCGGCGGCCTTAGGGCAAGATGGGACGGTGACCTCAGGAACAGAAGACGCGCTCAGCACCACCGGCCCCGCGGACGGCACTCCCAGCGAAGACCTCCGCGAGGAATACCGGAACCTCGCCGACGCCATCCGCGCCCACCGGTACGCGTACTACCAGGAGAACGCCCCGACAGTCTCCGACGCCGAGTTCGACGAACTGTTCCGCCGGCTCGAAACCATCGAGGCACTGCATCCGGAGCTGGTCTCCAACGACTCCCCGACCCAGGAGGTCGGCGGGGACGTCTCCTCGGCCTTCGCGCCCGTGGAGCACCTCCAGCGCATGTACAGCATCGAGGACGTCTTCTCCCTCGAAGAGCTCACCGTCTGGCTCCGGCGCGCCCTGGCCGGCATCGAACAGCGCAGCCCGGGCAGCAGCGTCCGCTGGCTCACCGAACTGAAGATCGACGGCCTGGCCGTCAACCTGCTCTACCGCAACGGGGAACTGGTGCGCGCCGCCACCCGCGGGGACGGCGTCACCGGCGAGGACATCACCCACAACGTCCTCACCATCGCCTCCATCCCGCGGCAGCTCACCGGGGACGACGTACCCGAAGAGGTCGAGGTCCGCGGCGAGGTGTTCATCCCCTCCAAGGACTTCGCCGCCCTCAACGAGCGTATGGTCGCCGCCGGCAAGGCGCCCTTCGCCAACCCGCGGAACGCCGCCGCCGGTTCCCTGCGGCAGAAGGATCCGGCCCTGACGGCCGAGCGTCCGCTCGACGCCTACATGCACGGCATCGGTGCGCGCACCGGCCTCACCGCCGAGGCGCAGTCCGAGACCTACGAGCTGCTGCGCCGCTGGGGCCTGCCGGTCTCGCCCTATTCCGAAGTGCTCGACGACGAGGAAGCCATCGTCGGGTTCATCGAACGCTACGGCGACAAGCGGCACTCGCTGCGCCACGAGATCGACGGCATCGTGGTGAAGGTCGACAGCTTCGCCCTGCAGCGGGCCCTCGGTCACACCTCGCGGGTGCCCCGCTGGTGCACCGCCTACAAGTACCCGCCCGAGGAGGTCAACACCAAGCTGCTCGACATCCTCGTCAACGTCGGCCGGACCGGGCGGGTGACGCCCTTCGGGCTGATGGAACCGGTCAAGGTGGCCGGCTCGACGGTCAGCATGGCCACCCTCCACAACCAGGAGGTGGTCAAGGCCAAGGGTGTGAAGATCGGCGACATCGTCGTCCTGCGCAAGGCCGGCGACGTCATCCCCGAGATCGTGGGGCCCGTGGTCGCCCTGCGCGACAGCCAAGACCCCCCGGTCCGCGACTTCGTCATGCCCACCGAGTGCCCCTCCTGTGGAACGCCCCTGCAGCCGGCGAAGGAGGGCGACGTCGACATCCGCTGCCCCAACGCCCGGTCCTGCCCCTCACAGCTGCGCGAGCGTGTCTTCCACCTCGCCGGCCGGGGAGCGTTCGACATCGAGGCCCTCGGCTGGGAGGCGGCCATCGCCCTGACCCGGCCCGCCGAGCCGGCGGTGCCGCCGATCACCACCGAGGCACAGATTTTCGACCTGACCCCGGAGATGCTCGCCGATGTGAAGATCGAGCGGGACAAGAAGGTCAAGGGGGAGGTGGTGGGACGCGAGCTGGTTCCCTACTTCTACTCCAAGGGAACGGCGAAGAAACCCTCAGAGCCCAGCGCCACCACGCGCAAGCTGTTCGTGGAGCTCGAAAAGGCGAAGAAGCAGCCGCTGTGGCGGGTCCTCGTGGCCCTGTCCATCCGGCACGTCGGGCCCACCGCGTCGCGGGCGCTCGCCACGGCCTTCGGGTCGATGGACCGCATCCGCGCCGCGGGCGAGGAGGAGCTGGCCCATGTGGACGGCGTCGGCCCGACCATCGCGGCCGCGCTGAAGGAGTGGTTCGAGGAGGACTGGCACCGGGAGATCGTCGATTCCTGGGCCGCGGCCGGGGTGCGGATGGAGGACGAGCAGGACGAGTCGGTGCCGCGCACCCTCGAGGGCCTCACCGTCGTCGTCACCGGTTCCCTGGAGCGGTACAACCGGGACGAGGCGAAGGAAGCGATCATCACGCGCGGCGGCAAGGCCTCGGGGTCGGTGTCGAAGAATACGAGCTATGTGGTCGCCGGGGAGAACGCCGGCACCAAGCTCGACAAGGCCGAACAGCTGGGCGTTCCGGTGCTGGACGAGGAGGGCTTCGACCGGCTGCTGGCCGACGGTCCCGCGGGCCTGGCCGGCGCCGACGACGGCGGTCCGGGTGCGGATGACCCGGAAGCGGATGGTCTTGAAGCGGATGGTCAGCAAGCAGAAGGTCTGGACGCGGCTGATCCGGCCACCGACGCCCGGCATGTGCCCCTGGAGCCGGCCGAAGACTAACCGTCGGGTGCGCAGCACACCACCCTTCGGCTTCGTGTATTCCTGTCGAGTTGGCAGCACACCACGCTTTCGACGCGGGAAAGCGTGGTGAGCTGCAGTTTCGGCGGGGGAGCGGGGGCGGGGGGATGTGTGGGGGCGCCCGCCCTCAGCCGAGCAGCCGGGCCGCGAGCGCCTCGGCGGTGGCCCGCGAGGTGCCGTGGGTGTACACGGCCGGGAGATCCCGTCCGCCGGCCGGCACGGTTCCGGTGTGGACCCACGCCGCCCCGGGCAGCAGGGAGTAAACCGCCCGGGCGGCCGCGAGCTGGACGCTGCCGGGGGAGAGATCGTCGGTCAGCACCACCACCCGGCTCCCCGGCGTCAGGCCGAGCGAGCCGATCAGGTCCGCCGTCCCGGCCGGGCCCGGAAGGGTAGACCGCTGGACGGCGGCGCGCCGGGCGAGGGCCGCGGAGAATACGTCGCTGAGTGGGCCCGCAGCGATATTGGCACGGCCGCGGCCGTCCAGGAGCTGGACCGGGTCCGCCGTCGTACCGTTCCGGGACCAGGACGGCAGGACGCCGGTGAGAGCGCGCCCTGCGGCCTCCACCCAGTCCCGCCCGGAGGCCGCCGGAGCGCCGGTCGGATCCGGTGCCCCGGCGCGGGCCTGCCGCGCCGCCTCCGCGAAGCGCCGGATGCGCCGGGCGGCCGCCTCGAAGGAGGCGGCCGTCAGGGTGCCGTCGTCGAGGGCGGCCAGGAGCGCCCCGCGCACCTCGAGGTAGTCGTCCTCGTCCAAGGTGCTGCCGGCCTTGGGCCCGAGGTTCGACGGATTGCCGACGCACAGCAGGTCGGCCCCGGCCTTCAGCGCCAGCACCGCGCCCGGGCCGGATCCGACCCCGGCGCGGACCGCCGCCATGTCGAGGGCGTCGGTGACCAGAAGCCCGTCGTGGCCGAGTTCCCGAAGCAGGTCGACGGCGGCGGGGTTGAGGGTCGCGGGCAGTTCGCCGAGCTCCGGGATGACGATGTGGGCGCTCATCACCGCAGCCACACCCTGCTCCACCGCGGCCGCGAACGGCGGCAGGTGGTCCCGGCGCATCTCCTCGAGGCTCAGCCCCACCCGCGGCAGTTCGAGGTGGGAGTCGGTGCTGGTGTCGCCGTGGCCGGGGAAGTGCTTGGCGCAGGCCCCGATGCCCGCTGACTGCAGGCCGCGGACCAACGCCGCCGTGTGCGCGGAGACGCGGGCGGTGTCCGCCCCGAAGGACCGCACCCCGATGATGGGGTTGAGCGGATTGGTGTTCACATCCGCGACCGGGGCCAGCACCAGGTTCACCCCGGCGGCGCGGGCGAGGACGCCGATGTCGCGGCCGGCGTCCTCGGTGAGCCCGGTGTCGTCCAGGACGCCAAGGACGGCGGCGCCGGGGATGCTCGAGCCGGCGGCGGACTGGAGGCGGGTCACATTGCCGCCCTCCTCGTCGATGCCGATGACCGCGAGCGGGTTGGCGGCCAGGACCGCCTCCGAGAGCCGGCCGACCGCACCCGGCGAACCCGGGTCGATGTTCTGGCTGAAGTACACGACGCCGCCCAGCCCGTGCTGCAGCGCCTCCTCCAGCCAGGCGGGCAGGCTGGTGCCCAGGAACCCGGGAAGGATGACGCTGTTGACCAGGCGGAGGCGGTCGGCGGCGTTCACCCCTTCACCGCCCCGGAGACCAGGCCGCCGCTGAGCCGGCGCTGGACGAGGATGAAGAAGATCATCACCGGCAGGGTGATCAGGGTGGAGCCGGCCATCACGTAGCCCCACTCGTTGGAGTTCTCGCCGAAGAACTGCTGGAGGCCCACGGCGACCGTGTAGGTGGCGGGGCTGTCCATGAAAGTCAGGGCAAAGATGAATTCGTTCCACGCGATGATGAAGGCGAACACGCTGGTGGCCACCAGGCCGGGCGCCACCAGGGGCAGCAGCACCGACCAGAACATGCGGCCCCAGCTGGCGCCGTCGATGTACGCGGCCTCCTCGAGCTCGACGGGCACCGCCGCCACGAAGCCGCGGAGCATCCAGATGGCGAATGGGAGGGAGAACGCCACATAGACGATGATCAGGCCCAGGAAGGAGTTGAGCAGCTGCAGGTCCCGCACCTGGATGAACAGCGGGATCACCAGGGCCTCCAGCGGCACCATCTGGATGATCAGGATCAGCATGAGGATTCCGGTGCGGAACCGGAACCGGAACCGTGCGACGGCGACGGCGGCGAAGAGGGCGAGGATCCCGGACAGCACCACCGTTGACACCGCCACGATGGCGGAGTTGCGAAGGAAGGTGCCAAAGCCCGCCTCGGAGAGGACATAGCTGAAGTTCTCAAGCGTCGGCTCGGCGGGGAACAGCGACTGGGCCCCGCCCGTGGCGCGCCCGTCGAAGGCGCTGCTGATCATCCAGTAGGTCGGGAAGAGGGTGAACAGCAGCAGCGCAGCGACGGCGGCCGCCTTCCAGGCGAGCGTCCACCGTGCCCGGCGGCTGCGGGGCCGGCAGGCCGGGATGCGCACGGCGTCCGGCGCGGAGGGTGCCGGGGGTGCTTTCACTTTTCCTCCTTGAACAGCGTGCGGACATAGACGACGCTGATGGCCAGCAGCAGGACGGTGAGCAGCACGGCGATGGCCGAGCCGAACCCGTACCGGTTCTGGGCGAACGACTCCACGTAGGACCACACGCCGAGGTTGAACACTGAGCGGTTCGAGCCCGATCCGCCGGGCTGGAGGTAGATCTGCGCGAACACCTTGAAGTCCCAGATGGTGGAGAGGATCACCACGACCGCGAAGACGGGCCGAAGGGTGGGGAAGGTGATCGAAAAGAAGCGGCGGACGGCGCCGGCGCCGTCGACGGTTGCCGCCTCGAGCATCTCCTTGGAGACCCCGAGCAGGCCGGCCAGCACCGTAATCGCCACGAATGGGAAGCCGTGGTGGATGATGTTGACCAGGACGACGGCGTAGAAGGACCAGCGGTCGGTGAACCAGTTGTGCGGTTCATCGAGCAGGCCCACGCCCTGAAGGAACTGGTTGACGATGCCGCGGTCGGCGTCGAAGATCCAGATCCACACATAGGTGCCGGTCACCGCGGGCATCGCCCAGGCCACCATGACGGCGCTGCTGACGATGGTGCGCCAGACGCGGTCCAGGCTGGCCAGCAGCAGGGCCACCAGGGTGCCGAGGATCACGGTTCCGCCCACGGCGGCCACAGCGAATCCCACGGTGTTGGGAAGGACGACCGTCCAGAGCGCCGGGTCCGCGAAGACCTCGGCGTAGTTGGCGAAGCCGATGTAGTTCGAGCGTCCGCTGACGATCTCGCGCAGCCCGTAGTCCTGGAAGGAGATGAGCAGGACGCGGGCGAGCGGCCACAGCAGCAGCACGGCGAGCACTGCGAGGGCCGGGGCCAGGAGCAGCCACGGCCGGGCTGTCGACAGGCGCAGCCTGCCGGGCCCGCGGCGCTGGGGTGGGGTCGGGCCAGTGGCCGCACGCGGTGCCGGGCGTGCAGCTCCAGCCTTGGTGGGGGTGGTCAAAGAATTACTTTCCGTTCAGCAGTTCTTCGATTTCGGTGGCGGCGTCTTCGGTCGCCTGGTCGACGCTCTTGTCGCCCGAGAGAATTGACTGGATCATCGCCGGGACGGTCTTCTTCGCCTCGACGGCGCCCCAGCCCGGAGCGACAGGAACCGAGGTTCCGGCTTCGACCATCTGGGTGGCGAACGGCTTGACCAGCGGGTCGTCGGACTTGGCCGCTTCCTCGAGCAGGGAGGCCTGGCCGGGGAAGTAGTTGGTCTGTTCGGCCCACTCGGCCGCCGTCTCGCCGGTGGTCATCATCTCGACGAACTTCCAGGCCAGTTCCTGCTTCTTGGATCCCTCGAACACGCTCAGGTGGGAGCCGCCCAGGAAGGAGGGGCTGTAGCCGGACTCGGGGCCGGGGATCGGGAAGGCCCCGATCTTGCCCTCGAGGTCGGGGTTCTGCTCGAGGATCGCCGGCATCGCCCAGGACCCCATGGTGGCCATTGAGAGGTTGCCCTTGACGAAGTTGTCGAGCACGTCTTTCTCGTTCCAGGTGGTGGCCCCGGCGGAGGACAGGCCGTCCTTGACGGCGAGGTCGGTGTAGAACTTCACGCCTTCGCGGGCTTCGGGGGAGTCAAGGCCCGAGGACCAGGTGTCGCCCTCCTGTTCGGCGAGCTCGGCACCCGCGCCCCAGATGAAGGGGTAGGCCAGGTAGGCGGAGTCTCCGGGGACGGCGAACGGCGTCATGTCGGGCTCGGCCTCCTTCAGGGCGAGGCCGGCCTCGCGCAGCCCGTCCCAGGAGGTGGGCGGGGTCAGGCCGTGCTTTTCGAAGATGTCCTTGCGGTACACGACGGAGCGGACCCCGGCGTACCAGGGCATGCCGTAGAGGCTGTCCTCGAGGGTGCCGGCCTCGACCAGGCCTTCGACGAGGTCGTCCTTCAGCCCGGCCTTCTCGATCTGCTCGTCGAGCGGGGCCAGCGCGCCGGCTTCGGCGAACTCGGCGGTCCACGTGCTTCCGGTTTCGGCGACGTCCGGCGTCGTGTTCCCGGCGATGGACGTGACAAACTTGTCGTGGGCCTCGGCCCACTGGACGAACTGCACATCGAGGGTGGCGCCGGTCTCTTCCTTGAACTCGGATTTCACTCCCTGAAAGAAGCTTTCGGCGTCGGGGTTCGTCCCCTCCATGATCCAGACGCTGAGCGTCTCGCCCTCGGCGTCGGAACCGCCGCCGTTTCCACATGCTGTCAGCGCCAGTGCTGCCACTGCAGTCACGGCCATTGAACGCTTGAGCTTTCTCACTTGCTGTCCCCTCCATCGCGGCTGGGGCGGTGGCATGCGCCACGGCCTCTAGTGTGAAAGTAATCTCCATCACGGGCTAAGTCAACGTAACTGATTTCCAGACACGCCGCGTGGGTCCGCTGCCACCCCCGCGGGGGTCCCGGACCTGGAGCCGTCGGGGACCGGCCGGCCGGCGCGGGAATCGTGCCCGAAAACACACGCCGGACCGGCGTGGTGCAGTGGTGCCGGGCGTAAAATTGGCTTTTTATTCTCGATGAAGGACACCGTGGAAACCGCACGCACCGACTCCTCCCGCCCCGCCGACACCCTCTCGATCCGCCCGGTCCTGCCCAGCGACTTCGACGAGGTGGCGCGCATCACCCGCACCGCCTACCTCGAGGCCGGCTACTTCGCCGATGAGGACCACCCCTACATGGCGGTGCTCTCGGACGTCGCCCACCGGGCCGAGCACGCCGAGATCTGGGTCGCCGAACGCGATGGCAATGTGGTGGGCTCGGTGGCGCTGACCTTCGAAGGGCAGCGGTACACCGACATCGCCATCGCCGGGGAGCTCGAGTTCCGCATGCTTGCCGTCGACCCCGCCGTGCAGCGCGGCGGCATCGGCCGCGCCATGGTCGAGGCGATCATCGCCCACGCGCGGACCCTGCCCGGCATCAACGCCGTCAGCCTCACCAGCGGATCCAACATGGTGCGCGCGCACCGGCTCTACGAGTCCATGGGCTTCCACCGAGTCCCCGAGCGCGACTGGCTCGTGCCCAACGAGGACATCCTGCTCTGGGTCTTCCGCCTGGAGCTCTAGGGCCGGTGTTCTGAGGGTCCTCCGAGCGGGTTCCGCGGTGCCCGCTCGGGCCCTATCCGCCCGTAGACTAGAGGCAGACACCCATCCACTTCCAGGGGAGATCCATGGCTGAGATTAACCGTGAGGACGTCGCGCATCTGGCGCGGCTGGCGCACATCGACATGAGTTCCGAGGAACTCGACCGCATGGCCGGCGAGCTGGCCGTCATCGTGGATTCGATCAAGAGCGTCAGCGAGGTGGCCGGCGACGACGTCCCCGCCACCAGCCACCCGATTCCGCTGAGCAACGTCTACCGCGACGACGTCGTGGGGGAGACGCTCAGCAACGAGGAGGCCCTCGCCGGTGCGCCCGACAACGCCGACGGACGCTTCAAGGTCCCTGCAATCCTGGACGGGGAGTAACCCAATGAGTGAAATCATCCGCCTGAGCGCCGCCGCGCTCGCGCAGAAGCTGCAGTCGCGCGAGGTCTCCGCCGTCGACGCCACGCAGGCCCACCTCGACCGGATCGCCGCCGTGGACGGCTCGATCAACGCGTTCCTCCACGTCAACACCGAGGAGGCGCTGCTCGTGGCCGCCGAGGTCGACAAGGCCCGGGCCGACGGCGACACCCTGCACCCGCTGGCCGGCGTGCCGATCGCGGTGAAGGACCTCATCGTCACCAAGGGCCAGCCCACCACGGCCGGCTCGAAGATCCTCGAGGGCTGGCACAGCCCCTACGACGCCACGGTGATCCGCCGGCTGCGCGAAGCGCGCATGCCGATCCTGGGCAAGACCAACCTCGATGAGTTCGCCATGGGCTCCTCGACCGAGCACTCCGCGTACGGGCCCACCCGCAACCCCTGGGACCTCGACCGCATCCCCGGCGGGTCCGGCGGTGGCTCCGCCGCCGCCGTCGCCGCCTTCGAGGCGCCGCTGGCCCTGGGCACCGACACCGGCGGCTCGATCCGCCAGCCCGGTGCCGTCACCGGCACCGTCGGCGTCAAGCCGACCTACGGCGGCGTCTCGCGCTACGGCGCGATCGCCATGGCGTCCTCGCTGGACCAGATCGGCCCGGTCTCGCGCACAGTGCTCGACGCCGCGCTGCTCCACGAGGTCATCGGCGGCCACGACCCGCATGACTCCACCTCCCTCACCGACCCCGTCGGAGCCCTCGTCGAGGCCGCCCGGCGCGGCGAGGTGAAGGGCCTGCGCGTCGGCGTCATCAAGGAACTCTCGGGCGAGGGCTACCAGACCGGCGTCCTGAACCGCTTCGCGGAATCCCTTGAGCTGCTCCGCGGTGCCGGCGCCGAGATCGTCGAGGTGTCCTGCCCGAACTTCAAGTACGCCCTGGGCGCCTACTACCTGATCATGCCCTCGGAGGCCTCGAGCAACCTCGCCAAGTACGACGGCGTGCGCTTCGGCCTGCGTGTGGTGCCCGAGGGCGCCCCGACGATCGAGCGCGTTATGGGGGCCACCCGCGCCGCCGGGTTCGGCGACGAGGTCAAGCGCCGCATCATCCTGGGCACGTACGCCCTGAGCGCCGGCTACTACGACGCCTACTACGGCTCCGCCCAGAAGGTGCGCACCCTGATCCAGCGCGACTTCAATGCCGCCTTCACCCAGGCCGATGTCCTGATCTCCCCGACGGCGCCCACCACGGCGTTCCGCCTGGGCGAGAAGCTCGACGACCCGCTGGCGATGTACCTCAACGACGTCGCCACCATCCCCGCGAACATGGCCGGCATCCCGGGGCTGTCCCTGCCCAACGGGCTCGCCGACGAGGACAACCTGCCGGTCGGCATCCAGCTGCTGGCCCCTGCGCGCCAGGACGCCCGGCTCTACCGGGTCGGCGCCGTGCTCGAATCACTGCTTGAAGACAAGTGGGGCGGACCGCTGCTGGCGCAGGCCCCCGAGATTGCGGGAGTGAAGTAGATGACTGCTGTACACGACGAGGTCCTGTCCTTCGACGAGGCCATGGAGAAGTACGACCCGGCGCTCGGCTTCGAGGTGCACGTCGAGCTGAACACTCGGACCAAGATGTTCTCCTCGGCCCCGAACGGCTTCGGGGACACCCCGAACACCAACATCACCCCGGTGGACCTCGGCCTGCCCGGGGTGCTTCCGGTGGTCAACCGGGTCGCCGTTGAGTCCTCGATCAAGATCGGGCTGGCCCTGGGCTGCAAGATCGCCGAGCGCAGCCACTTCGCCCGGAAGAACTACTTCTACCCGGATACCCCGAAGAACTTCCAGACCTCCCAGTACGACGAGCCGATCGCCTACGACGGCGCCATCGACATCGAACTGGCCGACGGCACCGTGTTCACGGTGGAGATCGAGCGGGCCCACATGGAGGAGGACGCCGGGAAGCTGACCCACATGGGCGGGGCCACCGGCCGCATCCAGGGCGCCGAGTTCTCCCTCGTCGACTACAACCGGGCGGGCGTGCCGCTGGTGGAGATCGTCACCAAGCCCATCCTGGGCGCGGGCCGGCGCGCGCCGGAGCTGGCCAAGGCCTACGTTGCAGCCATCCGGGAGATCGTGAAGAACCTCGGGGTCTCCGACGCCCGCATGGAGCGCGGCAACGTCCGCTGCGATGCGAACGTCTCCCTGATGCCCAAGGGCAGCACCACCCTGGGCACCCGCACCGAGACCAAGAACGTGAACTCCCTGCGCTCGGTCGAGCACGCGGTGACGTACGAGATCCAGCGGCACGCCGCGGTCCTGGACTCCGGTGCCGCGATCGTGCAGGAGACCCGCCACTGGCATGAGGACACCCGCTCCACCACCGCCGGCCGGCCCAAGTCCGACGCCGACGACTACCGCTACTTCCCGGAGCCGGACCTGGTGCCCGTCGTCACCAACGACGCCTGGATCGAGAAGCTGCGCTCGGAGCTGCCCGAACCGCCTGCCGAGCGCCGCAAGCGCCTTCAGGCCGATTGGGGCTACTCCGACGCCGAATTCCGCGACGTCGTCAACGCCGGCGTGATGTCCTCGGTCGAGGACACCGTCGCCGCCGGCGTCAGCCCCGCCGTTGCCCGCAAGTGGTGGATGGGCGAGATCTCCCGCCGCGCCAAGATCGCCGACGTCGAGCCCGCCGAACTGGGCGTCACCCCCGAGCTGATTGTCGAACTGAACGCGCTGATCGAAACGGGCAAGATCAACGACAAGCTCTCCCGCGAGGTGCTCGACGGCGTCCTGGCCGGCGAGGGCACCCCCGCCGAGGTCGTTGAGGCGCGAGGCCTGGCCGTTGTCTCGGACGACGGCCCGCTCCTCGAGGCCATCGACGGCGCGCTGGCCGCACAGCCGGACGTCGCGGAGAAGATCCGCGGCGGCAAGGTCCAGGCGGTCGGAGCGATCGTCGGCGGTGTCATGAAGGCCACCCGCGGCCAGGCCGACGCCGGCCGGGTGCGCGAGCTGATCCTGCAGCGCCTCGGCGTCGAAGGCTGACGCTCCAGTATCGAGCCCCACGGCTGCCCACCGACAGCACCCTGTCGGTGGGCAGTCGGCTTTCCCGGGCAGGAGGAGGGTCCGCCAGCCTGCCTCGGGGGCCGGTGGGCACTGATAATCTTGCGGTGGTTGTCACAACAGCCACCCGAGTTGCACCAGCCCGCCGCCGGCAGATCCAGCCGGACGTGCGGAATTGGCGCGGAAGGAAGATGGAGTGAAGGCGCTTTACAAGTCCGGTGCGCATCCCGGATTCGAACTGGTCGACCGTCCCGAGCCGACGGTGGGCCTCGGAGAAGTGAAGATCCGGGTCATGACCACCGGGATCTGCGGAACCGATCTCCACATCGAGTCCTGGGACTCCTGGGCGCAGGGCATGATCAACGCCCCCCTGATCCCCGGCCATGAGTTCTACGGCGAGGTGGTCGAACTCGGCGGCGGCGTCCGCGACGTGAAAATCGGCGACAGGGTCTCCGGTGAGGGCCACGTCGTCTGCGGCATCTGCCGGAACTGCCGCGCCGGGCGGCGCCAGATGTGCATCCGCACCTCGAGCGTCGGCGTCCAGCGCGACGGCGCCTTCGCCGAATACGTCGTCCTTCCCGAAACCAACGTCTGGGTGCACCACGACGAGATCACCCCTGAACTCGGCGCCGTCTTCGACCCGTTCGGCAACGCCGTCCACACCGCCCTAAGCTTCCCGCTGGTCGGGGAGGACGTCCTCATCACCGGCGCCGGACCCATCGGGCTGATGGCGGTCGCCGTGGCCCGCCACGCCGGCGCCCGGAAGATCGCGGTCACCGACATCGCCGCGCCCCGCCTGGAACTCGCCCGGGCCGTTGGGGCCGACATCGCCATCGACGTTAGCCGCATGCGCATCCTCGACGCGCAGCAGGAGCTGGGCATGAAGGAGGGCTTCGACATCGGCATGGAGATGTCGGGCCACCCCTCGGCCCTGCCCGAGATGATCGACAACATGACCCACGGAGGGCGCATCGCCATGCTCGGCCTGCCGTCGGCGCCGATCTCCATCGACTGGGGCAAGGTGGTCACCCACATGCTCACCCTCAAGGGCATCTACGGGCGCGAGATGTTCGAGACCTGGTACGCCATGAGCGCCATGCTGCAGTCAAACCCGGCCCTGCGGGACGCCGTCGCGAGCGTCGTCACCGACACCCTGCCGGCCTCCGAATGGCAGGCCGGATTCGATACCGCCCGCCGCGGAGCCAGCGGCAAGGTGGTCCTCGACTGGACCTCCCTCTGACCTCCGGCGCCTCCGGGTCCTTCGCGGTCCCTGCCGGCTCCAGCCGTTCCAACTCCAGCCGTCCCATCCTTCAAGGAGCAGCGACATGTACACCTCCATCCGCGACCAGCTCACCGGCGAGCTTGAGGAGATCCGCAGCGCGGGGCTGTTCAAGCACGAGCGCACCATCTCCTCGCCCCAGTCAAGCCACATCCGGGCCGGGCTGCGCACCGGAGGGTCAGCCGAGGTCCTGAACTTCTGCGCCAACAACTACCTGGGCCTTGCGGACCACCCGCAGATCATCGAGGCCGCGAAGACCGCCCTGGACGAGCGCGGCTTCGGCATGGCCTCGGTGCGCTTCATCTGCGGCACCCAGGACCTCCACCTGGAACTGGAGCGGCGGGTGTCGCAGTTCCTCGGAACCGACGACGCCATCCTCTTCTCCTCCTGCTTCGACGCTAATGGGGGAGTGTTCGAATCCCTGCTCTCGGCGGAGGACGCCGTCATCTCCGATGCGCTGAACCACGCCTCGATCATCGACGGCATCCGCCTGAGCAAGGCCCAGCGCTTCCGTTACGCCAACCGGGACATGGCCGACCTCGAGACGAAACTCAAGGAGGCATCCTCGGCGAGGCGCCGCCTGATCGTCACCGACGGGATCTTCTCGATGGACGGCTACCTCGCCCCGCTCAACGCCATCTGCGACCTTGCCGATAAGTACGACGCGATGGTCATGGTCGATGACTCGCACGCCGTCGGCTTCATGGGCCCGACCGGTGCCGGCACCCCCGAACACGCCGGCGTCGGGGACCGCGTCGACATCTATACCGGAACGTTCGGCAAAGCCCTGGGTGGGGCGTCAGGTGGCTATGTCGCCGCCCGCCGCGAGATCGTTGAGGTGCTCCGCCAGCGCGCCCGGCCCTACCTGTTCTCGAACTCCCTGGCCCCCTCGATCGTCGCCGCGACCCTGACCGCCCTCGACCTGGTCCAGAACAGCGCCGAGCTGCGCGCCACCCTCGTCGACAACGCGGCCCACTTCCGCCGCCGGATGACAGAGGAGGGCTTCGAGCTGCTCGAGGGCGAGCATGCGATCATCCCGGTGATGTTCGGCGACGCGGTCCTGGCGGCGAAGACTGCCGATGCCATGCTGGCCCACGGAGTCTTCGTCACCGCGTTCAGCTACCCGGTGGTGCCCAAGGGCGCCGCGCGCATCCGCGTCCAGCTCTCCGCCGCGCACAGCAGCGAGGACATCGAGGCCTGCGTCCGGGCGTTCGTCGCAGCCCGCTCCGAGGCCGCAGCCGGCTAGGGGCCAGAGGAGCGGCGCGTTCCGGCCGAATCCAAGAGTTTCCGGCCGGCCCGGCCGGGGGAGGGCCGGCCGCCAGCGCGGTACGTTCCCACCGGAGCTGAGGCGCCCGGCGCCACTTCCCGCCGGAGGTGCCGGGCGGACCCGTCGTGCCCGACGCGCAGCGGATGTGCCTACGATGGCGCCATGAACCTTAGCTGCGATGTCCTCATTGTCGGTGGCGGCATCGCCGGCCTGTCGCTGGCCTCGGAACTCGCCTCCCGCGGGGGCCCGACCGTGGCCCTCGTCGAGGCCGAACCGACCCTCGGCTACCACACCTCATCCCGGTCCGCCCGGCAGCTCAATCCCAGCTACGGCCCGCCGGTGGTGCGCCGGCTCACCGCCCGCACCCTCGCGCTGCTCGCCGGGGTGCAGGAGCGGACCCACCTCGTGCTCACCACGCCGCGGAGCTACCTGCTGATCGGCAGCGAGGCCGACGTCGCCGCCAGGGCTGCCGATCCAATGCGCCTGGTGAGCCACGCCGAGGCCGTTCGGCTGTGCCCGCAGCTGCTTCCGGACACCTTCGAGGCGGCCGGGCTCGACACTACCTGCGTCGGCACCGACACCGACGCCCTGCTTGAATACCACCGGTCGGCCGCCGTGGAATCCGGGGCGGCGATCCTGACCGGCGCCAGGGTCACGGCCGCCGAGCGCAGCGGGGGCCGGTGGCGCGTGCGGGCAGGGGAGCAGGAGATCAGTGCCGGCGTGGTGGTCAACGCCGCCGGCGCCTGGGCCGACCGGCTCGCGGAGCTGTGCGGGGCGGCACCCCGGAACCTGGTGCCCTACCGGCGCACCGCCGCCGTCGTCCGGGTGGGGTCGCAGCCGGTCCCGGGCACGCCGATGGTCGCCTCGGCCGATGACTCCTTCTACTTCCGCCGCGACGAAGCGGGCGTCTTGATCTCGCCGTGCGAGAGCGTCCCCAGCACCGCGGAGGACGCCCGTCCCAACCCCGGGGACGTCGAGGCGCTGATCATCCGGCTCAACACACTCACCACCCTCGGCATCACCGGAGTCGTCCGGTCGTGGACCGGGCTTCGGACCTCCCCGCCCAGCGGAATCCCAATCGTCGGGTTCGATCCGGACGCCGAAGGGTTCTTCTGGCTGGCGGGCCAGGGCGGCTACGGCTTCCAGACGTCCTCGGCCATCGCCGAGCTCGCTGCGGCGCAGCTGAGCGGGCAGGAGCCGGGGGACACGCAGTCCGCGGCCGAACTCGCCCCCGCCGCCGTCGCCTCAGACGGATGATCTACCTCGAACCGGACCGGAATGTCACGCCGCAGTCCGCAGGCAGCAGCCGCGTTCGAGGGTCGGCAACGGCACCGCGGGACAGGCATAGGATGGTCCGATGAACGTTGATGAAGTCCCACTGCCCGGGATCGGGGTCCGCAGGGATATTGAAACCTCGTCAGGCCGCCGGATCGGTATCGTCGCGCACCGCGAGGGGAGCCTCGACCTCATTATCTCGGCGGCCAACGACCCCGACGCCTGCGTCGCATCGATCCCCCTGACCCCCGATGAGGCCGCGACGATCGGGAACCTGCTGGGCGCACGCCAGCTCGTGGCACGGCTGACCGAGGAACACCGCGACCTGCCCGGGGTCACCACCCGCCAGTTCCTGGTGGAGCGTGGCTCTCCCTTCGACGGGCGTTCCCTGGGTGAGACGCGCATGCGCTCGCGGTCGGGCGCGTCGGTCGTGGCGGTGCTCAGCTCCGGTGAGGTCCAGGCCTCTCCGACTCCGGATTTCGTCCTCGCCGCCGGCGACCTCCTGGTCGTTGTCGGTACCTCCGAAGGTTTGGACACCGCCGCGAAGATTCTCCGGCACGGCTGATCGGTGCACACAACCGCAATAACGCTGATTGAACTCGGCGCTGTCCTGCTGTGTCTTGGCGCCCTCGGCCGCCTGGCCGCACGCTTCGGACTGTCGCCGATCCCGCTGTACCTGGTCGGGGGGCTCTTCTTCGGCCAGGGCGGGTTCCTCGCCCTCGAGGGCCTCGAACGCTTCAGCGAGGTGGCCAGCGAGATCGGGGTCGTCCTCCTGCTGCTGATGCTGGGCCTTGAGTATTCGGCCAAGGAACTCGTCACCGGGATGCGGCAGTCCTGGATGGCCGGCGTCCTCGATATCGTCCTGAACGCCGTCCCCGGCGCAGCCGTCGCTCTCCTGCTGGGGTGGGGGCCCGTCGGCGCCCTGGTGATGGCAGGGGTCACCTATATCTCCTCATCGGGCATCGCCGCGAAGGTGATCTCCGACCTCGGGCGCCTCGGCAACAGGGAAACCCCAACGGTGCTGGCGATCCTCGTGTTCGAGGATCTCGCCATGGCCATCTACCTGCCGGTGCTGACGGCGGTGCTCGCCGGGCTCAGCTTCGCCGGAGGCCTCCAGGCCGTGGGCATCTCCCTCGTCGTGGTGACCCTCGTCCTGGTCGTCGCCCTGCGCTGGGGCAATGTGGTGTCGGCGATCGTGGACAGCAAGGACCGCGAGGTGTTCCTGCTGACGCTCATCGGGGCCGCGCTGCTGGTGGCCGGGCTCGCCTCGACCCTCCAGGTCTCGGCCGCCGTGGGCGCCTTCCTGCTGGGCATCGCGATCTCCGGCGCGACGGCGGAAAACGCCTCACGGGTGCTCGAGCCGCTGCGGGACCTTTTCGCCGCGATCTTCTTCGTGGTCTTCGGCCTGAATACCGATCCGGCGTCCATCCCGCCGGTCCTGGGCTGGGCCGTGGTGCTGGCGCTGGTCACGGCGGCCACCAAGATCGCCACCGGCTGGTGGGCTGCGGCCCGCCAGGGCATCAAGCCCCGCGGCCGGGCGCGGGCCGGGTCTGCGCTGGTGGCCCGCGGCGAGTTCTCGATCGTCATTGCCGGGCTTGCCGTGGCCTCGGGCTCTGTGGTCCCAGAGATCGCGGCGCTGGCGACGACGTACGTGCTGATCATGGCGATCCTCGGACCGATCCTGGCCAGGATCGCCGAGCCCGTGATGGACCTGCTGCTGCGCCGGGCGGGTCCGAAGACCGGCCGTGCGGATGGGATCCCGGCGGGCCGCTGACCTGGATGGCCAGGCGGCCGGGCCGCTGTGCCGCCGGCGAGGGCCCGGGCGGGCCGCTGACTTGGGCCGAGGGGCCGGGCGGTGAGCCACGCCGGCCCGGCAGCCGGGTCCGCGCTTAGTCGAGGATCTTGCCGATCGGCTCCCGTTTTTCGGCCTGGAACCGGTCCTCGGCCCGGCCGTAGGCCCAGTAGCCCGAGAGGGAGACCTGGGCGCGTTCGAGCCCGCGCTGGCCGAACAGGACATCCCGCAGCGCCTTCATGGCCCCCCGCTCGCCGTGGACGAAGGCCTCGACCCGGCCCTCGGGCCACTGCGCGGCGGCGACGGCGTCGGCGAGCAGCGTCGTCGTCCCGGCCGGCCGGCCGCGCCGAAACAGCCAGCGGAGTTCGACGCCGGCCGGGGCCTGGAGCGGGAGGATATCCGCCTCGTCATCCACTTCGAGCCAGGCGATACCGGTGGCAGCCTCCGGGAGCGCCTCGAGGCCCGCGGCGATGGCGGGAAGAGCCGCCTCGTCGCCGGCGAACAGGTACCAGTCGGCGTCGGGCTTCGGCGTCCAGGCCCCCGACGGGCCCATCAGCACGAGCGGGTCCCCGGGCCGGGCGCCGGCAGCCCACGGGCCGGCGATTCCCTCATCGCCGTGCACCACGAAGTCGATGGCGAGCAGCTGCCGTTCCCGGTCCATCCAGCGCACCGTGTAGGTCCGCTTGATGGGCAGGTCCCCGGGCGGAAGCTGCCCAGCGAGGGCCTCGAGGTCGTAGGGGGGAACGAGCCCGAGCTCCGGCCGTGCGAAGAGCAGCTTGACGTACCGGTCCGTGTGCTCGTTCTCAAGGAGCTTCGGGAAGGCCTCGCCGCCGGCGACGACACGGACCATGTGCGGGCTGAGCCGGATCGTCTCGAGGACACTGAGCACCACCTGGGGGCGGGGCTTTCGAATGGCGGGTGCGCTCATGGGGGTACGGCTCGCTTCTGGAAGAGGTTGGTAAGCCAACCCTAACAAACCCCCCGCGCGCGGCCGTTCCCCAGACCTACAGCAGTCCGGCCCCGAGCGTCTCCTCGGCGGCGGCAATCAACGAGCCGTTGTCGACAAGCACCCGTGCGGCCTCGATCTCCGGCGCGAGGTACCGGTCGGTGCCCGGTCCCTCGATGTCCCGGCGCAGGACCCGGCGCACCGCGGTGATAGCCTCCGAGCTGCGCGCCGTGGCGAGGCCGCCGTCCCGCAGATCGAGAGCGCGGGCCGCGGTGAGGATCTCGATGGCGAGGACCCGGGTCAGCCCGTCGAGGGAGCGGCGCAGCTTCAGCCCCGCCGCCCAGCCCATGGAGACGTGGTCCTCCTGCATGGCGGAGGACGGGATGGAGTCGACCGAGGCCGGGTTGGCGAGCCGCTTGAGTTCAGAGACGATCCCGGCCTGGGTGTACTGGGCGATCATGTGCCCCGAATCGACCCCCGGATCGTCGGCCAGGAAGGGGTTGAGGCCGTGGTTGCGTGCCTTGTCGAGGAACCGGTCGGTGCGGCGTTCACTCATTGAGGCGACGTCGGCGACGGCGATGGCGAGGAAGTCGAGCACGTAGCCGACGGGGGCGCCGTGGAAGTTGCCGTTGGATTCGATCCTGCCGTCGGGGGTGATCACCGGGTTGTCGATGGCCGAACCGAGCTCGATGTCGGCCACGAAGTTGCCGTGGGCGAGGGTGGCCCGGGCCGCCCCATGGACCTGCGGGGCGCACCGCAGCGAATAGGCGTCCTGGACCCGGGTGAAGCGGTGGCGTCCGGTTTCGGCGGTCAGCTCCGCGGCAATAAGCGCGGAATCCTTGAGGAGGGCGCGGATGTTCGCGGCGGAGTCGCGCTGTCCGGGGTGCGGGCGCAGTTCGTGCAGGTCGGCCGCAAAGACGGCGTCGGTGCACAGGAGCCCCTCGACACTCATGGCGGCGGCGAGGTCGGCCGTCTTCAGCAGCCGGTGAAGGTCCTCGGCGGCCAGCACCAGCATGCCGAGCATGCCGTCGGTGCCGTTGATCAGCGCCAGTCCCTCCTTTTCGCGCAGCTCGACCGGAGCGATGCCGGCGGCCGCCAGGGCCTCCGCGGCGGAGGCGGGGGAACCGTCGAGGGTGCGCACCGAGCCCTCGCCCATGAGGGCAAGTGCCACGTGGGAGAGCGGGGCGAGGTCCCCGGAGCACCCGAGGGAGCCGTACTCCCCGATCACCGGGGTGATTCCGGCATTGAGCATCGCCGCATAGGTCTCGGCGACCACCGGCCGCACGCCCGTGCGGCCCGTGGCCATGGTCGAGAGCCGCCCGAGCATCAGCCCGCGCACCACCTCACGGTCCACCTCCGCCCCCGAGGAGGCCGCGTGGCTGCGGATCAGGCTGCGCTGGAGCTGGGTGCGCTGGGTTGGCGGGATGTGTTTCGTGGCCAGGGCGCCGAAGCCGGTCGAGACCCCATAGTGGGGGGTGGTGTCCCCGGCGAGCTGATCCACAACGCGGCGGGAGGAGGCCATTGCCTCGAGGGCACCGCCGTCGAGCTCAACCTGCGCGCCGTGGCGGGCGATCGCCACGACCTCGGCCGGAGTGAGGGGGCCGGTGCCGATCCGGATGGGTCCGCCGCCGCCGGCGGTGGCGGAGCCGGGTGCCGGGACGGCCGGAAGGGTGCCGGTGGTGCCCGGGGCTGTGTGCTCTGCAGTCATGGGGAGCCTCGCTTCGCATGGCCTCCGGGGTTCACCGGACTATTGCCATTGAGTGAAAATGGAGTTTCAATAAGTGAAATACAAATCCGACCAAGGCGCAAGGGGATACGAGTGGCAGATACCTCAACCCGCTCAGTGGAGCGGGCGCTGCTGCTCCTGGGCGCAGTGTGCGAGCGGGGCACGGTCTCCCTGGCCGAGGCCGCCCGGGATGCAGGGCTCTCGGCCTCGACGGCGCTGCGGCTCCTGCGCACCCTCGAATCCACGGGCTTCGTCCGCCGCGACGGCGCCGGCGGCTACCGGGCGGGGCTGCGGGTCGTCCAGCTGGGCGCCCAGGCGCTCAGCTCCGAATCCCTCGTCTCCCTTGCCGAGGGGGCCCTTGACCGGCTCGTCGGCCTGACCGGGGAATCGGCCTACCTCAGCGTCCCCTCCCACGACGGCCACGGGGTCTACCTCGCCGTGCGCGAAGGCACCCACTCGGTGCGCCACGCCAGCTGGGTCGGCCGCAGCATCCCCCTTGAGGGGACGGCGGTCGGCGCTGTCCTTTCGGGGGCGACACCCTCCACGGGGTACGTCGTGGTGCGCGACGGCGTCGAAGCCGATATCACCGCCATCGCGGCCCCCGTCCGCGCCGGAGGGCGCATCGCTGCGGCGCTCAGCGTCGTCGTGCCCAGCTACCGCATTCGAGAAGACGAATCAGCAGGGATCGGGATGCATGTGGCCCGCGAGGCCGCCGCCATCCTCCCCGCCACCGCAACCCCTGAAGGAGAATCAGCATGAGCACACCCGAGGCCACTGCCCCGACTCCCCGCGCCACCACCTCCGATCCGTCCCGGAGCATCCGTGCGGCCCGCGGCACGGCCCGGACCGCCAAGAGCTGGCAGACCGAGGCTCCGCTGCGGATGCTGATGAACAACCTCGACCCCGAGGTCGCCGAACGACCCGAGGACCTCGTGGTGTACGGCGGGACGGGGCGGGCCGCCCGCAGCTGGGAGGCCTACGACGCCATCGTGCGCTCCCTCGAGGACCTCGAGGACGACGAAACCCTGCTGGTGCAGTCGGGCAAGCCCGTCGGCATCTTCCGCACCAACCCGTGGGCTCCGCGGGTGCTGCTGGCCAACTCGAACCTCGTGGGGGACTGGGCCACCTGGCCGGAGTTCCGCCGGCTCGAGGCGGAGGGGCTGATGATGTACGGGCAGATGACCGCCGGGTCCTGGATCTACATCGGCACCCAGGGCATCCTGCAGGGCACCTTCGAGACCTTCGCCGCGATCGCCGCCAAACGCTTCGGCGGCACCCTCGCCGGGACGCTGACCCTGACCGCCGGCTGCGGCGGCATGGGCGGGGCGCAGCCGCTGGCCGTCACCCTCAACGGGGGAGCGGTGCTGATCGTCGACGTCGACGAATCGCGCCTGCGCCGCCGCGTCGCCAAGCGCTACCTCGACACCGTCGCCGACTCGCTTGACGACGCCCTCGCCTCCGTCCTCGCCGCGAAGGCGGACGGGAAGGCACTGTCGGTGGGCGTCGTAGGCAACGCCGCGGAGGTCTTCCCGGAGCTGCTCCGGCGCGGGGTCGACATCGACATCGTCACCGACCAGACTTCGGCGCACGACCCGCTGAGCTACCTCCCCGAAGGAGTCGCCCTGGAGGACTGGGCGCGGGAGGCCGCGGCGGACCCGGTGGGCTTCACCAAGAAGGCGCAGGCCTCGATGGCCCGCCATGTCGAGGCGATGGTCGGGTTCCTCGACGCCGGCGCCGAGGTCTTCGACTACGGCAACTCCATCCGCGACGAGGCACGCTCCGGCGGCTATGCGCGGGCCTTCGACTTCCCCGGCTTCGTCCCGGCCTACATCCGCCCGCTGTTCTGCGAGGGCCTCGGCCCGTTCCGCTGGGTCGCCCTCTCCGGGGACCCGGCCGACATCGCCGTCACCGACGCCGCCCTCAAGGAGCTGTTCCCGGAGGACACGCATCTTCACCGCTGGCTCGACGCCGCCGCCGAGCACGTCGAGTTCGAGGGCCTGCCGGCACGCATCTGCTGGCTTGGCTACGGCGACCGCGCCAAGGCCGGCCTCCTCTTCAACCGCCTCGTCGCCGAGGGGAAGGTGTCGGCGCCGATCGTCATCGGGCGGGACCACCTCGATTCGGGATCGGTCGCCTCGCCCTACCGGGAGACCGAAGCCATGGCCGACGGCTCGGATGCCGTCGCCGACTGGCCGCTGCTCAACGCCCTGCTCAACACCTCCTCCGGAGCCACCTGGGTCTCCATCCACCACGGCGGCGGGGTCGGCATCGGCCGCTCCATCCACGCCGGGCAGGTCTCGGTGGCCGACGGCACCGAGTTGGCCGCCCAGAAGCTGGAGCGGCTGCTGACCAACGACCCCGGCATGGGCGTCATCCGCCACGTCGACGCCGGCTACCCCCGGGCCGCCGAGGTCGCCGCCGAGCGCGGCGTGCGCATCCCCATGCAGGAGTAACGGCGGGGCTCACCCGCGGCATGCCGCGTTCCGCCCCGCCACCGCCCGCACCCACCGGTGCCGCCACCCGTACCGACCGCAGCCGTTCTGCCCGGAGGCTTCATGGATTCCGTCTCAACCCTTCTCGACTCGATCGACGGCGTCGGCCGCGACGCCCGCCGCGGCGGGTACTCCCGGCCCGTGTACTCCGGCGCGGAAAGCGAACTGCGCGAGTGGTTCACGGCCGAGGCCGGCCGGCGCGGGCTGGCCGTCGAAACCGACCGCAACGGCATCCTGTGGGCCTGGTGGGACGTCCCGGGGATCGGGCGGAAGGGATCACTGGTCACCGGCAGCCACCTCGACTCCGTGCCGGGCGGCGGAGCCTTCGACGGGCCCCTCGGGGTCGCCTCGGCCCTGGCCGCGGTCGATATCCTGCGCGGGCGCGGCGTGCAGCCGAACCGCTCCGTCGCGGTCGCGGTCTTCCCCGAGGAGGAGGGCTCCCGCTTCGGTGTGGCGTGCCTCGGTTCGCGCCTGCTCACCGGCACGATTGACGCCGACCGGGCCCGCAACCTCACCGACGCCGACGGCACGACCTTCGCCGAGGCCTCCCGCGCAGCGGGCCTCGACCCCGCCCGGCTCGGGCGCGACGAGGAAGCGCTGGGAAACATCGGCGACTTTGTCGAACTCCACGTCGAGCAGGGGCGGGGACTGATCGACCTGGACTCCGCCGTCGCCGTCGGCTCCTTCGTCCTCGGCCACGGGCGGTGGAGGCTGTCGGTGCGGGGCCAGGGCAACCATGCCGGGACCACCCTGATGGCCGACCGCGCGGACCCGATGGTCGCCGCGGCGCAGATCGTGCTTGCGGTGCGCGAGGCCGCCCGCCGCCAGGACGGCGCCCGCGCCACCGTGGGCCGCCTGACCCCGGTACCCGGCGGCACCAATGTGATCGCCTCCCGCGTCGACCTCTGGCTCGACGTGCGCCATCCCGACGACGCCGTCACCGCCGCCCTCGTCGAAACCATCCACGGCAAGGCGCAGAAGGCCGCCGCCTTCGAGGGCTGTTCAGTCACCCTTACCGAGGAATCCTTCAGCGGCACCGTGGCCTTCGACCCCGCCCTGCAGCGGGGGCTCTCCAACTCCCTCGGCGGGGCGCCGTCCCTGCCCACCGGTGCCGGCCACGACGCCGCGGTGCTCGCCGGCGTCGTGCCCTCGGCCATGCTGTACGTGCGGAACCCCACCGGGGTCAGCCACTCCCCGGAGGAGTATGTCGAACGGGATGACGCCGACGCCGGCGCCGCCGCGCTCGCCGACGTGCTCGAGGACCTGCTGTGAGCGGCGGCGGGACGGACGGGTCCGGCGCCGGAACGCCGGCTCCGGTGCCTCTCTGGTGCGCCGCGGCCTGGCTCGGGGACCGCGGCGTCGTCGAGGGCGTCCGGGTGGTGCCCGCAGGCGACGGGACGGTGGTCTCCCTCGAGGAGGGGGTTGCCGCGCAGGCCGGGGACACGGTGCTTCCCGGCGTGGTCTTCCCAGCGGCCGCCAACGCCCACTCCCACGCCTTCCACCGGGTGCTGCGCGGCCGCACCCATGGCGGAGCCCCGGGCAGCTTCTGGACCTGGCGCGAATCGATGTACGCCGCGGCGCGGCAGCTGACCCCGGAGCTGTACGAGGAGCTGGCCACCGCCGTCTTCGCCGAAATGGTGGTTACCGGCTGGAGCAGCGTCGCCGAATTCCACTACGTGCACCACCGGCCCGACGGATCGCCCTACGGAGCGGGGACGGCGGGTTCGACGACGGCGGGCCCGGCCCCGGCGGGTTCCGGCACGGCCGGAAGTGCCGATGGCCCGGACGGGCCCCACGCCATGGAACTGGCCCTGGCCCGGGCGGCCGTCCGCGCCGGGATCCGGCTGACCCTTCTCGATACCTGCTACCTCGCCGGCGGCTTCGGACTTCCCGCCGGCCCGGACCAGGTGCGGTTCACCGACGCCTCAGCGAAGGAATGGCTGCGCCGTTTCGCCTCGCTGCGGGAAGCGGTGGCCGAACGCTTTCCGGCGTCGGCCGTCACTGTGGGCGCGGCCCTGCACTCGGTGCGGGCCGTCCCGCCGGAGGCGCTCGCGGAGATCGCCGGGGCCCTTCCGCCGGAGGTCCCGGTCCACATCCACCTCTCCGAACAGCCCGCCGAGAACGAGGCCTGCCTTGCGGCTACGGGGCTCACCCCCACCGGCCTGCTCTCCTCCTCCGGACTGCTGACTCCCCGGCTCTCGGCGGTGCACGCCACCCACCTCACGGCCGCCGACATCGACCTGCTCGGCGGCGCAGGAAGCACGGTGGTGATGTGCCCCACGACCGAGGCCGACCTGGCCGACGGCATCGGCCCCGCCGGCCGGCTGCAGCGCGCCGGCGTCCGGATCGCCCTGGGCACCGACCAGCACGCCGTCATCGACCCGTGGATCGAAATGCGGGCACTCGAGCACGGCGAACGCCTCGCCACGGGAGGCCGCCCACAGTTCACCCCCGCCCAGCTGCTCGCCGCCGGCACCGGGGGCGGGCTCCGGGCGCAGGGCCGCCCGCCGGTCGGCCTCGAGCCGGGCGCCGTGTGCGACCTCGTGGCCATCGACCCCCGCTCGGTGCGCACCGTCGGCAGCGACCCGGAGCAGCTCGTGTATTCGGCCACGGCGCAGGACGTCACCGACGTCGTCATCGGCGGTGTCCCCACCGCCCACCGCGGGCGGCACCTGGGCCTGGGCGATCCCGCGGACCTGCTGGGGGCCGTCCTCGGGAGGATGGACCGGGCAGGCGGCACCCACCGCAGCGACAGCCGCACGACCCTAGGAGCAGCAGCACCGTGACCTCGACGCTCATCACCAACATCGGCGAACTCTCAACCTCGGATCCGGACCAGCGGGTCCTCACCGACGCCGCCGTCGTCCTCGAGGGGGAGCGGATCAGCTGGATCGGCCCGGCGGCGGGCGCCCCGGCAGCGGACACGGTGCATGACGCCGAAGGCCGGGCGGGCCTGCCCGGCTGGGTCGACAGCCACACCCACCTCGTCTTCGCCGGCGACCGCACCGCCGAATTCGAAGCCCGGATGGCCGGGGCCGAGTACCGGGCCGGTGGCATCGCGGTCACCACCGAGGCCACACGGGCTGCGGGGGACTATGAGCTGACCCGGCTGCTGCTGGGCCGGGCCGCCGAGGCGGCCGCCGGCGGCACCACCTACCTCGAAACGAAGACCGGCTACGGGCTCGACGTCGAACACGAGGCCCGCAGCGCGCGGATCGCCGCGGGCGTCGTCGACGAGGTGACCTACCTCGGCGCGCACCTCGTGCCGGCCGGCATCGACGCCGATGCATATACCGAGCTGGTCTGCGGGCCCATGCTCGACGCCGTCCGCCCCTATGTCCAGTGGGCCGACGTCTTCTGCGAGCGGGGTGCCTTCACCCCCGACCAGAGCCGGGCCGTGCTCACCGCCTGCCGGGATGCCGGGCTGGGGCTGCGGGTCCACGGCAACCAGCTCGGCCCGGGGGAGGGGGCCGCCCTCGCCGTCGAGTTCGGCGCCGCGAGCGTCGACCACGTCAATCACCTCAGCGACGCCGACATCGACGCGCTCGCCGGGTCCTGGTCCGGCTGGGATCCCTCCGGCTGGGGTCCCGCGCGCGCCGAGGAGGCCGAGCCCGCCGGGCCGGCGGACGCACCGGGGCGGGGCACCGTGGCCACCTGCCTGCCGGCGTGCGACCTTTCCACCCGCCAGCCCTTCCCGCCGGCCCGCCGGCTGCTCGACGCCGGGGTCCAGCTCGCCCTGGCCAGCAACTGCAACCCCGGCACCTCCTACACCACGTCGATGGCGTTCTGCGTCACCACGGCCGTGCTGCAGATGGGTTTGAGCGTCCAGGAGGCGGTCCGGGCCGCCACCTACGGCGGCGCCCTGTCCCTCGGGCGCGAGGCCGGGACCGACGCCGACGGCCGGCGCGCGGTGGGCTCCCTCGCCGTCGGGCACCGGGCCGACCTTCAGCTGCTCAACGCCCCCTCCGCCACCCACCTCGCCTACCGGCCCGGCATCCCGCTGACCGGCGCCGTCTGGCGTGCCGGGGTGAGGCTCAGCTAAGGCGGCTGGGAATCGGAGGCGGGCGCTGGAAAGATAACCTCCATGCGCTCTCTCTCACCCACCGTCCACCCGCCTGCACTGCGGGAGCGGCGGCGGATCACCGCGGAAATCCTGATCGTGATGGGACTCTCCCTCGGACAGTCGGGGGTGTACGCGGTGGTGCGGCTGCTGGACAAGGCGACCTCCGGTCCGCTCGCCGGCCAGACCACCACCCTGAACCCGGTGCTCAACGACCGGCAGTACTTCGACCTGGCGTACCAGCTGCTCGGGATCTTCTTCGCCCTCGTGCCGGTCGCCCTGGCCCTGTTCCTGCTGAGCGCCGGCGGTGCCTCGGCGTTCCGGCGGATCGGCTTCACCTTCGAACGCCCCGCCCTGGATTTCGGCCTCGGGCTGGGGCTGGCCGTGGCCATGGGGGTGGGAACCCTTGGCGTCTACGCCGCCGGACGCGCGCTTGGCATTACCACCGCCATTGTCCCGGCGGCCCTCGATGACTACTGGTGGACGGTGCCCGTGCTCGTGCTGTCGGCCCTGCGCCACGCGGTGCTCGAGGAGGTCCTCGTGGTCGGGTACCTGTTTGAGCGGCTGCGCCGGCTGGGCTGGTCCGTCCCGGCCGTCCTCATCACCAGTGCGCTGCTGCGCGGCAGCTACCACCTCTACCAGGGCATCGGGCCGTTCGTGGGCAATGTGATCCTGGGACTGGTCTTCGGCTATGCCTACCTGCGCACGGGCCGGGTAATGCCGCTGGTCATCGCCCACGCGGCGCTCGACATCACCGGCTTCGTCGGCTTCGCCCTGCTCGGTCCGGCGATCGGCATCGGGGATTAGCGGGCCGGATTGAGCGGGACCGGGCGGGAAGCGCGTCTTAAAGAGAACGGTTGCAGGGCAAGGGCCCTGCAACCACTCCCGACCCCGCAGACTGCTCGCTGCTTGACAACTTCGGCGTCACCTTCCACTAAACCAGTCCCGGCAGCCCCCTGGGCGGATACTTCGGTGCCCAGGTTGTCTTGACACGCCTGCTTAACGTCAGGACGGGAAGCGCCGCAACGCTCCCGCCGCCGGTCCGGTTCCGCCGACGGACCGCTGGAGAGCCGGCTGCTGCGCGGACGTGCCGGTCAGCGGATGTCGGCATCCCTGCCCAGCCTGCCCCGCAGGCCGGGCAGCAGCTGGTGCACCGCTGCCCGCGCCGGCCCGTAGGCGCGGATCCTGCGCATCGAGGTCGCCACGACGAGGCCGCGGTCGATCCGGACAGCCGAGCGGCCCAAAGCCCGCGCAACCCGCAGCGTGTACTCGACGTCCTCGTCGCGCTCGGCGATCGAGGTGCGCGGAAAGCCGCCCGCCCGCTCGTAGGCGGCGGCGCGGGTGGCGAGGTTGTGTCCGGCGACGAGCCTCAGGTAGCTGCGGTCGAGGTGGCCGGCGGCCAGCGCCGTGCGCAGGATAAGGAAGGCGGCGGGGATCACCAGGGCGTCCCCGGCGCGGCGGTAGGCGTCGTCGAGGGGCACGCTCCTGCCGCCCAGCAGTGCGGTGCCCGGGCGGGCCGCGAAGCCGGCGAGGATCCGCCCGGTCCAGTCCGGCCGCGGAACGCTGTCTCCGTCGGTCCGGCACACCAGGTCGAAGCCGTCGGTGATGGCGCGGCGGAAGCCGGTATCGCTGGCCGCCCCGGTGCCCTTCACGGGCTCCTCGAGGACCGTCAGCGGAAAGCCATCGCGGCCGGCAAGGAAGGAGGCGATCCGCGCGCGGGTATCGTCGGTCGATCCGTTGTCGACGACGTAGACGGAGACGCCGTCCCGGTGCTGCTGGCGGTAGAGCCCCTCAAGAGTCCTGCCGATGGACGGCTCGTTGAAGACCGGGACCACCACCGCGAGCCCTGCGACCACAGCGTCCCCCCGGATGGCGTTTCGCGGCTAGATTTCGCGGCTAGATTTCGCTGCTAGATTTCGATCTTGCCGTTGCCGGTGTCGAAGGTGACCGACATGAGTCCCGGCGTTCCGTTTGGGGCGATCCACTTCACGGAGACGTCCCCCAGGGGCGCCTCGACGGGAGTGCCAAGCCATTCGGTGACCCGTGCGCACGATCCGGCGATGGTCAGGGAATCGAGGCGCACCGTCGAGGGGCGGGCATTGGAGGGGTGGAGCGCCTCGGTCCCGTCGTCCCACCGCAGCAGGTACGGAACCTGGGGGTCGGCGATCAGGCCCTTGATGCCGATCTGCTGCCAGGTGAGCTCCTGACCGTCGGGGAACTTCCGGTTGCCCGGCACCGACTGGCGCCCGAGCCGTTCTTCGAAGGGCGTGAGGTCGTCGACCGCCACCACCCAGCCCATCCAGCCGCCGCCGGCCTCGGAGCGGGCACGCACGGCCTGGCCGAATGGCGCCTTGTTGGACGCGGGATGGTCGAGGACCTCGACCACCTCGACATACTGGCCGTTGGCCAGCGGCACAATCATGTTCCGGGTCCCAAAACGGGGGTGCACACCACCCTTGACCGCTTCAACGCCCAAAGCTGAGGAAATCCGGTCCGCTGTGGCGGCCAGTCCGTCGGGTTCGCAGGCATAAGATACATGGTCCAAGCGCATGGCTACATAGTGGCACTTTGTGATCCGCGTCTCGACTTAGGGGAACCTTACTTAATGCGGAGTCACAAATTGCCCCCGGACGGGGGTTTCGGCTTTCATGGGGAAAAGGTCATGAGTGCCAGCACACAGCCCCGGCTTGCTGGCCGGCAACCCTCCACCGCGGCGGGGTGCCCCGGGTGAAGACCTGGCGGAGCGCCACACGGCGCTGCGCAAGCGCGGGTCCCCGCCGGCGGTTTCCGGCGGCGGACGGGCCCCTTCATCGACAGGGAACGCCATGTCCAGCAACTGGTCCTTCGAAACCCGTCAGATCCACGCGGGGCAGACGCCCGACGCCGCCACGGGGGCACGGGCGCTGCCCATCTACCAGAGCACGTCCTTCGTCTTCCCGAGCACCCAAAGCGCGGCCGACCGGTTCGCGTTGACCGAGCTCGCCCCGATCTACACGCGCATCGGCAACCCCACCCAGGAGGTCGTTGAGGCCCGCATCGCCTCGCTCGACGGAGGGGTGGGCGCCCTGCTGCTCGCCTCGGGGCAGGCGGCCGAAACCTACGCCATCCTTAATCTTGCCGAGGCGGGCGACCATATCGTCGCAAGCCCGAGCCTCTACGGTGGCACCTACAACCTCTTCCGGCACACCCTGAAGAAGTTCGGGATCGAAACCACCTTCGTGGAGAACCCCGACGACCTTGGGCAGTGGCGCGCCGCCGTCCGGCCCAACACCAAGGCGTTCTTCGGGGAGGTCGTCTCGAACCCGCGCCAGGATGTGCTCGACCTTGAGGGGATCAGCGCGATCGCCCACGAACACGGCATCCCCCTGATCGCCGATGCGACGGTGTCCACGCCGTACCTCATCCGCCCCATTGAATGGGGCGCCGACATCGTCGTGCACTCCGCCACCAAGTACCTTGGCGGCCACGGCACCGCCATCGGCGGCGTCATCGTCGACTCGGGCCGCTTCGACTACGGCCGCGACCCGGAGAAGTTCCCCGGCTTCAACACCCCCGATGAGAGCTATTCCGGGCTGGTGTACGCCCGGGACCTCGGGGTCGGCAGCGCCCTGGGGGCGAATCTCGCCTTCATCCTCAAGGCGCGCGTCCAGCTGCTGCGCGACCTCGGGTCCGCGATTTCACCGTTCAACGCCTTCCTCATCGCCCAGGGGCTCGAAACGCTCAGCCTGCGCATGGAACGCCACATCGCCAACGCCCGCGCCGTCGCGGAATGGCTCGAACTCCACGACGACGTCGAATCGGTCGCCTACGCCGGCCTGCCCTCAAGCCCCTGGTACGAGCGCGGGCTGAAGTACGGGCCGAACGGCACCGGCGCCATCGTGTCCTTCGACATCGCCGGCGGGATCGAAGCCGGCAGGCGCTTCGTCGACGGCCTCGAACTCCACTCCCACGTGGCCAATGTCGGCGATGTCCGCTCCTTGGTCATCCACCCCGCCTCCACGACCCACAGCCAGCTCGGCGCCGAAGCGCAGCTCGCCGCGGGAGTGCGCCCGGGCCTGGTGCGCCTGGCCGTCGGGCTCGAGAACCTCCAGGACATCCTGGCCGACCTCGACGCCGGGTTCCGTGCGGCCAAGGGAAGCTAGCGGGCCGTGACCGCCTACCTTCCTGCCTACCCCGGGCGCGCCCCGGCCCCGGGCGTTCCCGGGCGCGACGGCGTCGTCCGGACCGCACGCCTCGGCCCCGCCACCCTCGAGACCGGAGGATTCCTGCCCGGGGTCGAGCTCGCCTACGAGACCTGGGGTGTGCTCAACGCCGACGCCTCCAACGCCGTCCTGATCGAACACGCCCTGACCGGCAGCTCCCACGTGGCCCGGGGCGGGTCGGACGAGGACGGGTGGTGGGACGCGCTCGTCGGTCCCGGCCGCACCGTGGACACCGACCGGTACTTCGTGGTGGCCGCCAATATGCTCGGCGGCTGCTACGGATCCACCGGCCCCTCAACGCCGGCTCCCGACGGCCGGCCCTGGGGCTCGCGCTTTCCCTTCATCACCATCCGTGATTCCGTCCGGGCCGAAGCGCTGCTGGCCGATCAGCTCGGGATCCGCCGCTGGCACTCGGTGCTGGGCGGCTCAATGGGCGGGGCCCGGGCGCTGGAGTGGGCGCTGATGTACCCCGAGCGGGTGGCCCGGTGCGCCGTCATCGCCTGCTCCGCCGGGAGCACGGCCGAGCAGATCGCCTTCGCACAGGCCCAGCTGCAGGCCATCCGCCTCGATCCGCACTACGCCGGCGGGGACTACTACGGTTCTCCACCGCCGGCGGCCGGCCTGGGGCTCGCCCGGCGGATCGCCCATATCACCTACCGGTCCGAGACCGAGTTCGCCCTCCGGTTCGGGCGAAGCCCCCAGGGCACCGAGGCCCCCTTCGGAGGGCTGCGTCCGGCGGACCGCGGACGGTATTCCGTGGAAAGCTACCTCGACCACCAGGCCGCGAAGCTCGTGCAGCGCTTCGACGCCAACAGCTACCTCGTGCTGACCGAGGCTCTGATGAGCCACGACGCGGCACGCGGCCGGGGCACCCTGCGGCAGGCGCTCGGCGCGGTGAGCGCCGAAGTTCTCATCGCCGCCGTGGATTCGGACCGGCTCTACTTCCCGGAGCAGGCGCACGCCCTCGCGGACGCCCTCCCGGGCGAGGTGCCCGTCCACACCATTTCCTCACCGATCGGCCACGACGCCTTCCTGACCGAGATCGGGCAGCTCGACGCACACCTGCGCGCCCGTTTCTACCCCCGGTAGCGTCGGCAAAAACGCTGGGCGCGCCGGACCGGCCGCCCCTACAGTGGTGCCGAGCACGCCCCGGCGCCGGCCGTGGCGCCCGCGAGGAAGGACGGTTCATGGACCTGAACAGCATCGGTTGGAACGAGGAAGCCCGAGGGAAGATCCTGCTTGACGCGGACCGCGCGCTGCAGGAGGCGGTGAGGGAGGCGGTGGAGACCCTCGGCGGCCGCAGCAGGGAGGAAGTGTATGAATTCCTCTTCGCCAAGCTCCAGCCGCAGTTCGTCGACTTCCAGCCAGGCCCGGACCTCAGCGCCTGTGCCGACGCCGTGGCCCGCGGAGAGGTCTCCCTCGACGCCTAGGGACCCCGCGGTGCGTCGCCGGCCCCGCTGACGGGCCGGTCGCGGCCACCCTGAAGAGCAGGAGTTCAGCGGCGTTCCCACGCTCCGGGCAGCGTCAGCAGCTCCTGGACCGGGACGGGAAGTTCGCCCTGGGCGACGTCGGCGACGCTGGTCGTCTCAAGGACCAGGCGCATGCTGGCCCGGGTGGCCACCCACACGTCGCGCAGCATCCTCGTGGATTCCGGGTAGGTCACCTGCTCGGGGCTCTCTCCCCGCACCCCGGCCAGCGGACCGTCCACGGACCGGAGAACGTCGGCGAGCGTGATCTCCGACGCCGGCCGGGTCAGGGAATACCCGCCGCCGGACCCGCGACGTGAGGTGAGCAGGCCCGACCGGCTCAGTTCCCCGAGGATTGATTCGAGAAACTTGGCCGGGATGTGCTGCTGGCTGGCCAGGGCATCCCGGGTGAGCACCTCCTGCTCGCTGCAGGCAAGCTCGATGACCGCCCGGAGGGCGTAGTCGGCGCGCGCTGTCACCTGCATGGACGCCGACCCCCACCGGAAGCGGCAGGCATCAGGAGACCGGGCCCATGCCGCGCCGCGCCCGCACGCCGTTGGATACCCGGGAGAGCACACCGTCGATGAGCATGCCGAGAACCAGGATGATGATCATGACGGACATCAGGCCGGCGGTGTCGGCGAACTCCCGGTGGAACTGCAGCTGGACGCCCAGTGAGGGCTTGGACGCGATGATGACGAGCAGTTCCCCGGCCATGAGCGAGCGCCAGGCGAAGGCCCAGCCCTGCTTCAGCCCCGAGAGGTAGGCCGGAAGGGCGGCGGGTACCACGACATACCGGTAGAGGCTCAGCCCCCGGGCGCCGAGCACGCTCGCGGTGCGGATGAGGGCCTTTGGCACGTCGTCGATGCCGGAGATGATGCCGTTGGCGATGGACGGGGCCGCCCCGAGGATCACCACGAAGAGGATTGCGCTCTCCGAGAGGCCGAAGAGCAGGATCGCGAAGGGGAACCACGCGATGGACGGCATGGTCTGCAGCCCGGTGATCATTGAGCCGATCGCTGCCCGGAGGGTCCGGGAGAACGAGACGACCAGGCCGATGAGGGTGCCGATGCCGAGGGCCAGGCCGAAGCCGGCCGCCGCGCGGAACATAGTCGTGCCGAGGGCCTGCCAGAACTTGCCGCTGGCCACCATTTCGCCGGTGCGCTGCAGGACGGTCGCCGGGTCCGGCAGGACATAGCTGGGGCGCCAGCCGCTGAGGTAGACCACTTCCCACAGGAGCAGGGTGATGATCACCGCGAGCAGGGGCGGCCAGCTCCGGCGGATAACGCGGGAGCCGAGGGATGCGGCGCGTTGGCCCTGCGGCCCGGCGGAGCGGATCCGGCGCGCGGGTGCCGCTGCCTTGCCGACCAGGCGGCCGGCGTCGATGTCGCTCATGGCTCGTTCCTCTCCGAAAGGCGCCGGTGTAGTTCGGCGGCGCGGTCGGCGACGCCGGGGTCTTCCATCCGCCGGGGCCGCTGCAGCCCGATCCGGAGTTCGGAGTCGATCCGTCCGGGGTCCGGCGCCATCACCAGGACCCGGTTCCCCAGTCGGGCCGATTCCCGGACGTTGTGGGTGACGAAGACGATCGTCAGCTCCCGTTCGAGCCAGATGCGTTCGGTCTCGTCGTGCATGGCGTCGCGGGTGATCGCATCCAGGGCGGCGAAGGGTTCGTCCATGAGGAGGATCGAGCAGTCCTGGGCGAGCGTCCGGGCGAGGGCGACCCGCTGGCGCATGCCGCCGGACAGCTCGTGGGGGCGCATCGAGGCCGCCCGGGGCAGCCGCACCGTTTCGAGCAGTTCCTCGACGCGCGGCCCGAACTCCCGGGCCGGCACGCCGGACAGGCGCAGCGCCAGCTCGATGTTTCCCCGGACGGTGAGCCACGGGAAGAGGTTGGCGTCCTGGAACATCATGCCCACCCGGCGGCCGCCCACATCGATGCTGCCCCGGCTGGGGGAGTCGAGGCCTGCGATGAGGTTCAGCAGGGTCGACTTGCCACACCCGGACTGCCCCAGGAGGCAGACGAAGTCCCCGGCGTCGATGTCCAGGTCGACACCGTCGAGGGCGACGCATTCACCGGCGGCGCCCCGGAAGTCCTTGCCGACCCCGCGCAGCGAGATGGCGGCGCGTTCCGTGGTGGCCTCCGGAGCGGGCATCCGGCCCCGTGCCCCGGCGGTGCCGAGGCGCATCACGGCTCCTTCACCCCGGTGAGTCCTCGGTCCTTGAGCACGGTGTTGAGGGGGTCGAGCGTGTAGAGGCCCTCGAGCTCGACCTTTTCGAGGAGGCCCACCGACACCGCGTGGTCCGCTCCGGTGACGAGCGTTTCGGGGAGCGGGTCGTAGGTGAACTCGACGTTTTCCCAGGCGACGTCGAGGTACTCGTCCTTCACCCGCTGGCCGGTGATCTCCTCGATCTTGTCGTTGAAGACCTTCTGGGCGCCCTCGGGGTCCTCCTCCATGAACGCCAGGGCGTCGAGGTGGCCTTCGAGCACCGCCTGCACCGTCTCGGGGTGCTCCTCGAGGAACTCGGTGCGGACGATCAGGTTGGCCACGACGAACCGGCCGCCCGGCCACAGCTCCCCTTCGTCGACGAGCAGCTGCCCATCTCCCTCCTCGATGAGGCGGGTCAGCCACGGTTCAGGCACCCAGGCGCCGTCGATGTCACCGGCCACGAAGGACTGGAGGGCGGCCGAGTTCTCCTGCGGTTGAATGCTGACGTCCCCGCCGCCCTCGGTGTCTGCGGTGAGGCCCTCGCCCTCGAGCCAGGTCCGCAGCGCCACGTCCTGCGTGTTGCCCAGCTGGGGGGTGGCGAGGGTGGCGCCCTTGAGGTCCTCGGCGCTGTCGATCCCCGGCCGCACCACCAGCCCCGCGCCGCCGGAGGCGACACCGGCAAGGACCTTCAGGGCCTTGCCCTGGCTCTGGCTGAAGCCGTTGATGGTGGGATTGGGGCCGATGACGGTCATATCGATGGCACCGGAGAACAGGGCCTCAATCGCCTCCGGCCCGGCGCTGAACGTCTGGGTTTGGAGGTCCACCCCGTCCAGATGCTCGTCGTACAGGCCCTCGGCCTCGGCCACCAGGGCCGGAGCGTGGGTGAGGTTGGGAAAGTACCCGAGCCGGATCTCCTCCGGCAGGTCCTGTCCGCCCGGGTCCGCAGCGTCCGCATCCGAACATCCGGAAAGGACGGTGATGGTGGCGATGGCAAGGATGCCAATGTGTGCTGATTTAGTTCTCATTCCGACTCTCCCCAGCCGCTCGAATCCTAGTAATCCGACAGGCTATGCCGCTTACCAGGGCCGAGGAAGAGAATTCCGGAGGAACAGGTGGAACCCCGGCGGGACAGGGTAGGAGGGGATTTCGGGGCAGGTAGTGGACCTTGAGCGGGGCGCCGCCGCCGGATCGGACAGGGCCCGCCGTGCCTACAGGCCTGCGCCGGGCGGCATGGCCGGACCGAAGATCGTCGACGCCTCCGGACGCTTGGCGCTGATTCCATCACCGGAGGAACGGTGGCGCAGGCGCCTCAGGATCCAGGGCATCAGGTATTCCCGGGCCCAGACGACGTCCTCGGTGCGTGCAAGGCGCCAGCTTTTCGGCGGAAGCGGCTTGGCCTGCATCGGTTCGAGGGTGTGGTCCACCGCGAGCGTGTCGAGGACCATCATCGCGATCGTGTGGTGCCCCAGGGGGGAGAAGTGGAGACGGTCCTCGGACCACATCCGGGGATCGGAGAGCTGCCGCAGCGCCCACATGTCGGCGATCACGGCGTCGTGCCGGGCCGCGATAACCCGCAGGTTCTCGTTGAACACCGCGGTCTTCAGGCGCACCTTTCCCAGCACCGTGTCGCGCACGTCGGGGCCGGTGAACAGCACCACCGTCGCGCCCTCGCTGCCGAGGGTCTGCACTGCGGAATCGAGCCGTGCGGCGAGCTGATCGGGGTCGGCGCCGGGCCGCAGGAGGTCGTTGCCGCCGGCGGAGATGCTCACGAGGTCCGGCTTGAGGGCCAGTGCCGGCTCCACCTGCAGGTCCACGATCTGCTGGAGCAACCGTCCCCGCACCGCAAGGTTCGCGTAGGAAAAGCTGCCGCAGCCCCGGCTGAGTTCCTCGGCGACCCGGTCGGCCCAGCCGCGGTTTCCTCCGACGCTGTCGGGGTTGGGGTCCCCGATCCCCTCGGTGAAGGAATCACCAAGGGCGACGTACCGCCGCCAGGGGTGGGGGATAGCCTCCCCCTCGACGTGTACGGGTTCGTCAACTGCAGATACTGCCTGTTTTTCACTCACCCCTTCATCCTGCCAAGTCCGGGGCCGGCTACGCGACCGTAGGTAGCCCCGGTTACGGCGCCGCGGGTGGGCGGAGCGGGCGGGCCGGGGCGCCGCGCATGCCAGAATTGGGGGATGACGAAAACCGGCCCCGCACCCCTGCCCACGCCCGCCTGGGACCCGGTCACCCTCTGGTCCCGGCCGGAAAGCGAACGGGCCGGAACCCCGCTTCTTGTGCTTTTTCACGGCTATATGGCTGACGAACGCGACCTCATGGCGCTCGCCGATTACCTGCCCGGGGAGTTCACGGTGGTCTCGGTCCGCGCCCCCTCCACCGAGGAGCAGGGGTACTCGTGGTTCCCGCTGTCCCGGGACGCCGGGTACTCGGTGGAGGCCGTCGTCGAAGCGCTCAAGCCCCTGGCGGAATGGCTCGATGCCATCCGTGCACCGCACTCGAGCGTCAGCCTGCTGGGGTTCTCCATGGGGATGGGTGTTGCCACCTCGCTGCTGCGCCACCGCCCGGACGACTTCGCCACGGTCGTGGGCCTGTCGGGGTTCGCTGTTCCACCCGAAGGCCACTCCTTCTTCCAGGACGAGGCGCTGGCGGGCCGTCAGGTGCCCTTCTTCTGGGGCCGGGACCAGGCGGACGAGGTGATCGCCTCCTCGATGGTCGAGTACACGCACCGCTGGGCGACCTCGACCACCCGGCTGACCAAGGTGCTGTACCCGAACATGGGGCACAGCATCAGCCAGCAGGAGCTGGCCCACGTCCGGGAGTTCTTGACGCTGACGGTGCTCAAGGCGCCGACCGGGAGAACCGGCGGGGGCTGAAAGGCCCGGCGTTCAGCCCGCGACGATCCGCACGCTCTGACCGTTAACGCTCACGACGTCGCCGGGGTGGAGCTGGCGCCCGCGGCGCTCCTCGATGTCGCCGTTGACCTGGACCAGTCCGTTGTCGATCAGGGTCTTCGCCTCGGCTCCATCCTCGGCCAGGGAGGCGAGCTTCAGCAGCTGTCCCAGCCGGATCATGCCGTCGGAGATGGGAAGTTCGCTGATGCCGGCCGACGCGCCGGGTCCGTTCGGTTCACTGCTCATGAGCCAATTCTGCCCGACCGAAGGCGGGTGCCGGTCCACTAAACTTGACCGGTGACTTCCTCAGCCCCGCTCCCGCCCCTTATCGGCATCCCGGTGGCGCTCGCCGCCGGGACGGCCATCCCCGTCCAGGGGCGCATCAACGGGGCCCTGGGCGCCCGGCTTGACGACGGCGTCGCGGCGGCCCTGGTGAGCTTCGGCACCGGGCTGGTGGTGATGATCCTGATCTCCCTGGTGCTGCCGCGCGGCCGGGCGGGCTTCCGTGCGATCGGTCCCTCGGTGCGGGAACGCCGGTTCCCGCCGGTGTACCTGGCGGCCGGGGCGATCGGTGCGTTCTTCGTGTTCTCCCAGTCCCTGACCATCAGCCTCATCGGCGTCGCGCTGTTCTCCGTGGCCGCGGTCATGGGCCAGTCCCTGAGCGGACTCGTCGTCGACCGGCTCGGCATCGGCCCGGCCGGCAAGCGTTCCGCGACGCCGATGCGCATCATCGGCGTCGTGCTGACGGTGGTCTCGGTGATCTGGGCCGTCTCGCCCCGGTTCGGTGCGGCGGGGGAGCCCTCGTCCTGGCTGATCCCGGTCCTGCTGCCGGTCGCCGCCGGCATTCTGCTGAGCTTCCAGCAGGCCATGAACGGGACGGCGGCCTTCCACTACGGAACCCCCATCACCGCCACCCTGGTGAACTTCATCGCCGGGACCGTGGTCCTGCTCGCGGCCTGGCTGGCGAAGGTCGCGATTGCCGGGCCCGGCAACGCCCTGCCCTCGGAGTGGTGGTACTACCTGGGCGGGCCCATGGGCTGTGTCTTCATTGGTCTGGGAGCGCTGCTGGTGCGCAGCCTCGGCGTCCTGCTCACGGGCCTTGGCCTGATCGGCGGCCAGCTCGTGGGATCGCTGGCGCTTGACCTGTTCGTCCCGGCACCCGGCAGCGTCGTCGCCTTCGCCACCGTCGCAGGCACCCTCCTGACCCTCGTCGCCATCGTGCTGACCACCCTGCCCTGGCCCCGCGGCGCCGCGGCCGCGGCCGCGCGCCGCCGCCGGATCGGGACGACGGCCGGGCGGACCTAGGGGCAGGTTCGGCTCCGGTGCCGGTAGGCTTGGAGCCGGACTGTCCCTTCCTGATTTCCGTAGTTTCTCGTCGGAAATTTGGGAAGGATCCACAGCTTTGCACCCACCATCCCGCGGACCGCACCCAGCGGCCTGCTGACGACCGGAGAACCCCCATGGCGGCACCCAAATCAGCACTCGACCCAATCATCTCCCTCTCCAAGCGGAGGGGCTTCGTCTTCCAGTCCGGGGAGATCTACGGCGGATCGCGTTCGGCGTGGGACTACGGGCCCCTCGGCGTTGAACTGAAGGAGAACATCAAGCGGCAGTGGTGGCAGTCGATGGTGCGCGGGCGCGAGGACGTCGTCGGCCTCGACTCCGCGGTGATCCTTCCCCGCCAGGTGTGGGAGGCCTCGGGCCACGTCGACGTCTTCAGCGACCCGCTGGTCGAGTGCCTCAACTGCCACAAGCGCTACCGGCAGGACCACCTCGAGGAGGAGTTCGAGGAGAAGAAGGGCCGTGCCCCGGAGAACGGGCTGCTCGACATCACCTGCGCCAACTGCGGCACCAAGGGCCGCTGGACCGAACCCCAGAGCTTCTCCGGGCTGATGAAGACCTACCTCGGCCCCGTCGCCAGCGAGGAGGGGATGCACTACCTGCGCCCCGAGACCGCCCAGGGCATCTTCGTGAACTTCAACAACGTGCTCACCACCTCCCGGCGGAAGCCGCCGTTCGGCATCGGCCAGATCGGCAAGAGCTTCCGCAACGAGATCACCCCGGGCAACTTCATTTTCCGCACCCGCGAGTTCGAGCAGATGGAGATGGAGTTCTTCGTCGAGCCCGGCACCGACGACGAGTGGCACAAGTACTGGATCTCCACCCGCTACGACTGGTACACCGACCTCGGCATCCGCCCCGAGAACCTGCGCCTCTTCGAGCACCCGCTGGACAAGCTCAGCCACTACTCCAAGGGCACCACGGACATCGAATACCGCTTCGGGTTCCAGGGCTCGGAGTGGGGCGAGCTCGAAGGCGTCGCCAACCGCACCGACTTCGATCTCTCGACGCACTCGAAGCACTCCGGGACGGACCTGAGCTACTTCAACCAGGCCACCAACGAGCGCTACACCCCGTACGTGATCGAGCCCGCCGCGGGCCTGACCCGCTCCTTCATGGCGTTCCTCGTCGATGCCTACACCGAGGACGAGGCGCCCAACGCCAAGGGAGGCGTGGACAAGCGCACTGTGCTCAAGCTCGATCCGCGCCTGGCCCCCGTCAAGGCCGCGGTGCTGCCGCTGAGCCGCAACGAGGACCTCTCGCCCAAGGCCAAGGAGCTGGCGGCGCAGCTGCGGCGGAACTGGAACATCGACTTCGACGACGCCGGGGCGATCGGACGCCGCTACCGCCGGCAGGACGAGATCGGCACGCCTTTCTGCATCACCGTCGACTTCGACACCCTCGAAGACCAGGCCGTGACCATCCGCGAACGCGACACCATGGCGCAGGAGCGTGTCTCCCTCGACAAGGTCCAGGGCTACCTCGCCGAGCGGATGCTGGGCGCCTGATGGCCCTCGAATACCGTGCCTGGCAGGACGGCGACGACCTCGAGCTGCTCCAGCTGTGGGGCGGCCCGGAGTCGACCCCGTCGGAACAGTTCCGCGGCTCCTTCCGCCCCTCCTCCGAGGAACCCTGGAACCGGTGCATCACCGCACTCGACCAGGGAATTCCGGTCGCGGCGGGGTTCGCCTATGAGACGGCCCTGCACCCGGAGAGGCTCTGGTGCTACGTCGAGGTGGCGGCCGATCACCGCCGCTCCGGTGTCGGCTCGACCCTGCTGACGATGCTGCGCCATGAGGCCGCGGCGTCGCCGTCGGGCGTCACGGCGCTGCGCAGCAAGGTCCAGCCCGGCAGCTCGGGGGCGGCCTTCGCGGAGGCCACCGGATTCAGCACCATCCAGCGCTCCCGGGTGATTGTGGTGAAGCCGGGCGCCCTGGCGGCCCCGCGCTTCGAGGACGCCTCCGGACCCCAGCTCGAGGAGGCAGCGACCGGCTCGGTGGAACTCACCTCGGCCGTCGCCGCCTTCTACACGGCCGTCCACGGCTGGGACCGGGCGGAGATGACCCTTGGCCGGGCTCAGAACCTGCTCCTGGCCGACGCAACCGGAGCCGGAGGGGCGGTGGTGCTGCGGGACAAGCCCAAGAGCGACGGCGGGTCCATCGCGGCCTTCGCCGTCAGCTACACCTCGGCCCGCACCGACGCTCCGGCCGACGTGCTGCTCGGATACGACACGTCCCTGCCCGCATCGGAGCAGGAGGCCGCGGTGGCCAGCCTGCTCGCCATGCTCGTCCACACCTACCCGGTCCAGCTCGAGGTTGACGATTCGATGACGGCACTGGTGAACGTCGTCGAGCCGCTGCTCGCCGCGGGCTCCGCCGTGGAGGCCGCCCCGGCCACCTTCGTCGTCGCCGGCTGACGGCCCGCACCGGGGGAGCGGCAGCACCCGGCCGTCTGGCCGCGCCTGCCCGGTGGCTGCCCGCCCGGGCCTCCGGGGTGCGGGCCGTACCGGGCCGCCTGCGGCTCAGCCCCTGCTGTACCGACCGGTGGCGAGGTCGTGGGCGTCCGCGGCGGCCCGCTCGGCCTCCGTCATGGCACCGCCGCCGAGGTGGGCCGGCTGCCACCACTCACCGGGGGCCGGGACCAGCGGGAAGGTCTCGATGCACCGCTCGATGCCGTCCTGCAGCTCGGCGCGCAGCTTCTCCGTCTCCGCGGCCACATCCGCGCCGGGAGTCTGCCGGATGGGCTCGCTCACGTGGATCCGGACCGGAGACCCCCACGCGCGTCGAAGCGAAAAGCCGTGGCCCCGGGTCAGCAGGCGGTGCGATCCCCATACCGAGACGGGGATGATCGGCACGCCGGCCTCCGCCGCAAGCCGTACGGCGCCGGTCTTGAGCTCGCGTACCGTGTAGCTGCGGCTCACCCCGGCCTCGGGGAGGATGGCGACGTACTCGCCGGCGCGCAGCTTCGCCAGCGCGTCGGCGTAGGCCTCGGCCCCGGCACGGCGGTCGGTGACGACGTGCCCCAGGCCGTACACGATCGGCCCGATCACCGGATGTGATGCCGCCGCCTTCGTGATCATGTACCGCATCTGCACCCGCGCGTGCTTCCAGAGGACGAGTTCGGCGAAGGCGAAGTCGAGGTAACCAAAGTGGGTGATGGCCACGACGGCGCCCCTTCCGGGCACCGCCCGGCGGGAGCGGCCCTGCAGCGGGTCCGGGGCCTGAAGGTTGTCGGTGCCCGTGACCTCAACCCGCAGCCGCAGCGCCGCGAAGGTCAGCAGCCCCGCCCGGACCACCGCGCGGTACATCCGGTCGCTCTGCTTCGGTTTCCATACCATCGTGTTCCTGTCCTGTTCCGGTTGGTGGAGGGGCGGCGGTGGTCCACCGCCCCGGTGACTGTTGCCCGGCCGCACCCGGCGGCTCAGACACTAATGGCCAGTGGTTCGTCGGCGGCCAGCAGGGTCCGGGCCAGGCGCAGATGCGTGGTCTCGACGCCGGCTCCGGTGTCCGCCGCGAAACGGCTCAGGATGAAGGAGGCCGGAATGCCGTGCCAGCTGCCGACCTTGCGGAACATGAAGTGCCCGGCGTTGCGGACGCTGACATAGTTCACCGAAGCGGCGAGGGGCAGGGCGCGCTCGGCGAAGCGGCGGGACTGGCGGGGGCTGGTCCAGCGGTCGGTGTCGCCGTGCACGATCAACAGGTGCCGGTCCTTAATGGGATCCACCGGGGTGTTGCTTTCAAGCCACGGGGCGAGGGCCGCGACGGCGCGGACCTGGGGGTCGTCCGCCGCGCAGATTGCGGTGAGCCCTCCCATCGAGTGCCCCACCAGGTAGACCGGGACGCCCGGATGCTGCTGCCGGATGCGTTCGAGGGCCCACCGTGCGTCCTGCAGCGCCGACATCTCGGGGCCGTTCCAGCCGCGCACCCGGTTGCGCAGTGCCAGAACGGCCAGGCCGTGCGGACCGCCCCGGCGGTGGAGGACCTGGGCGAAGGGAATCATCCGGGAGGGGCTGAGGTGCCAACTGCGCACGGGGTCGAAACTGTGGGCCCGGCCCCCGTGAAGCACCAGGGCGACGGCGGTGACCTCGCCCCGCGGCGCGCGCACCGTCAGGACCGGGTCGGCCGGCACCGCCGCGCGGCCGGGACGCCGCGGCGTCCCGCCCTGTCCAGCACCGTTCCCGCTCATCGCGTCCCCTCCAACTCCTGGGCGCCGCCCTCACCGGTGCACGCCGGGTGCCTTTACCTCCAACCCTAGGCGGCACCGCCCGGGTGTCCACCCTGCGTAGACTCCGTAGAAAAACATTGCTCTTCTGTAACTTCTGCACCACCAACCGAAGGATGTCCGTGGGTACCAGCCACACTTCGACTGCCGGTTCTTCGGAGCCGACCGCTCCAATGATTGCCACCCGCCGCCGTGCGAATTTCCTCCTGGCGGCTCTCCTCCTTCCGCTGGGGCTGCTGACGGTCGCCGGCATGTGGTTGCTGTGGCCCTCGGGCGACACCTCGGAGATTTCGGTGGCCAACCCCTACGCGACCGCGGAGGGGGTCACGTTCGAGACCGGAACGGTGCAGCGCGCGGCCTTCGAGGACTGCCCGTCCTCCCAGCCCACCGTCGACGCCGGCGGCGAGGCCCTCACCTGCCTGGTCGCCTTCACGGTGCCCGACGCGGGCGGCCCCACGGTGCCCGTCGAAGTGACCCCCGAACTGGCCAAGGCCAGCGCCGTCGAGGCGGGGGACCGGATCCGGTACCTGAACCTCGAGGGGGTCATCCAGGGTGGATCGGCGCCCTATGTCTTCGTCGACTTCATCCGCACGGTGCCGATCATTGCCCTGACCATCCTCTACGCCGTCGTGGTGGTCGCCGTCGCCCGCTGGCGGGGATTCCGGGCGATGCTCGGGCTCGTCGGGGCGCTGTTCATCCTGGCGCAGTTCATCCTGCCGGGCCTCGTGGAGGGCGCGCCGCCCCTGCTGCTCGGCCTCGTGGGTTCGGTGGCCATCATGATCGGGGTGCTGTACTTCGCCCACGGTTTCTCCGCCCGCACCTCGACGGCGCTGCTCGGCACCATCTTCGGCCTGGGCATCACGGCGGTGCTGGCGGCCTGGGCCACCGGGACGGCCCACCTGACGGGGGTGGGCGACGACAACGCGTACGCCCTGGTCAACTCCTCCGACCAGTTGTCGATCTCCTCGATCATCCTGTGCGGGCTGATCATCTCCGGCCTGGGCGTGCTCAACGACGTCACCATCACGCAGTCCTCGGCGGTCTGGGAGCTCTACGAACTTGCGCCGTCAACCCCGGCGCGGCGGTTGTTCGCGGGAGCCATGCGCATCGGCCGCGACCACATCGCCTCGACCGTCTACACGATCGCGTTCGCCTATGCCGGTGCGGCCCTGCCCGTGCTGATCCTTGTCTCGCTCTACGACCGGGCCCTGATCGACACCCTCACCAGCGGCGAGCTCGCGGAGGAAGTGGTGCGCACCCTCGTGGGCTCCATCGGCCTTGTCCTGGCCATCCCGGTTACCACGGCCATCGCCGTGGCGGTGGTCAAGGCCGTCGGCGGGCGTGGAACGGGTGCGCCGCCGGTGCCCGCCACCGTTCCGGCGGGCCCGGGCGGCACGCCGGAGCCGGCCCGGCAGGACGCGTTGCAGGAAGCTTTGCAGGGCACACCGTCGCGGGCCGGGAACGCGCCCGGAGCGGAGCCGGAGGTGCCTGCGGGCTCCCGCCGGGCCCGCCGGGAGGCCGAATCGCACTAGGCGGCACCGTGGCCGACCCGGAGACGCCGCGCGGCCCCGCGGCGGCGCTGCCGGACCTGGGCCGCCGGGGGGCCGATGTGCCCGATTTGCCCGCACTTGCGACAATGGAGGGGTGACTGCCGTAACCACCCGGACCGCCGGGCCCGCGCTCCGTTCCGCCGCCCCCGCCGTCGACGCCCCAGCCCTTGACGCGCCTGCCGCAGCTGACGCGGCGGCATCAGCAGGGTCAGTCGACGCCGCCACCCGGCTCGACCTTCCTCCGCTGCGTCTTGGCCCGATCACCGTTGACACCCCCGTGATCCTGGCCCCCATGGCCGGCATCACCAACAAGGCCTTCCGCCGGCTGTGCCGCGAATACGGCGGCGGACTCTACGTCTCCGAGATGGTCACCTCGCGGGCGCTGGTCGAACGCAGCCCCGAATCCCTGCGGATCATTTCCCACGACGAGGACGAGTCGGTCCGCTCCGTGCAGCTGTACGGGGTGGACCCGGCCACCGTCGGCGCCGCCGTGCGCCTCCTCGTCGAGGAGGACCGGGCCGACCACATCGACCTCAACTTCGGCTGCCCCGTGCCCAAGGTGACGCGCCGCGGCGGCGGAGCGGCGCTGCCCTGGAAGCTCGACCTGTTCACGGGCATCGTCCAGACCGCGGTCCGCGAGGCCTCCAAGGGCGGCATCCCGCTGACTATCAAGATGCGCAAGGGCATCGACGAGGACCACCTGACCTTCCTCGAGGCCGGCCGGATCGCCCGCGACAGCGGAGTGGCTGCCGTCGCCCTCCACGGCCGCACCGCCTCGCAGTACTACTCCGGCAAGGCCGACTGGTCGGCCATCGCCGAACTGCGCAACGCCCTGCCCGACATCCCGGTGCTGGGCAACGGCGACATCTGGAGCGCCGAGGACGCGGTCCGCATGGTGGGCGAGACCGGCGTCGACGGCGTCGTCATCGGCCGCGGCTGCCAGGGCCGCCCCTGGCTCTTCGGCGACCTCAGAAACGCCTTCGAGGGAAGTGCCGAGCGCCACCAGCCGGGCCTCGGCCAGGTGGCCGAGACCGTGTACCGCCACGCCGAGCTGCTCGTCGAAGCCTTCGGCAGCGAGATGATGGGCCTGCGGGACATCCGCAAGCACATGGCGTGGTACTTCAAGGGGTACGTCGTTGGGGGCGAACTGCGCGCCAAGCTGGCCACGGTGCCCACGCTCGAGGTGCTGCGGGGCCTCCTCGCCGAGCTCGACGCCGATTCGCCCTATCCGGGTGCCGACGCCGAGGGCCCCCGCGGCCGGGCCGGCTCGCCGAAGAAGACCTCACTGCCGGAGAACTGGCTTCAGTCGCGGCGCCTCAACGAGGCGCAGCAGGCCGACATCTCGGCGGCGGAACTGGACGTCTCCGGTGGCTGACTCCCCGGACATGCGGCGTTCCGCGGCACGCCGCGCCGACCACGACCACCGGCCGAAAGGCAGGAAGGGCTCATGAGCTTTCCCTCCGCACCACTGACGGCGGGCTACGCCGTCGAGGATCTCCACCGGTGGGTCGACGAGCCCGCCAAGAGCACCCACCGCTCCGATTTCGAACGGGACCGTGCCCGGGTCCTCCACTCCTCGGCGCTCCGGCGCCTTGGCGCCAAGACCCAAGTCGTGGCCCCGGACACCGACGACTTCGTGCGGACCCGGCTCACCCACAGCCTCGAGGTCGCCCAGGTCGGCCGCGAACTCGGCCGCTCCCTTGGCTGCGACCCCGACATCGTCGACGCCGCCTGCCTCGCCCACGACCTCGGCCACCCGCCCTTCGGGCACAACGGCGAGACTGCCCTGAACGAGATCGCCCACGGCATCGGCGGGTTCGAAGGCAACGCCCAGACCCTGCGGCTGCTCACCCGCCTCGAACCGAAGGTCATCCGCCCCGACGGCACCTCGGCGGGCCTCAACCTCACCCGGGCCAGCCTCGACGCCGCCTGCAAGTACCCCTGGACGGCCGCGGACGCCCCGCTGATCAACGGGCACCGCACCTCCAAGTTCGGCGCTTACGACGACGACCTTCCGGTCTTCTCGTGGCTGCGCGCCGGCGCTCCCGCCGGCCGCTCCTGCCTTGAGGCCCAGGTGATGGACCTGGCCGACGACATCTCCTACTCGGTGCATGACGTCGAGGACGCCATTGTCGCCGGGCACCTCCAGCTGCGCTGGATGGACAGCCCCGACGCGCGGGCCCGCGTGGTGGGCTACACCCAGCAGTGGTACCTGCCCGGCAGCGACCCGGCCGCCGTCGATGCGGCCCTCGCGCGGCTAGAGAAGACAGCAGTCTGGGTGCGCGAGGCGGACGGGAGCCGCCGCTCCATGGCCGCCCTGAAGAACATGACCAGCCAGCTGATCGGCCGCTTCTGCCTGAGCGCCCTCGAGGCGACCCGCGCCATCTACGGCACGGACCCGCTCACCCGCTACGCGGCGCAGATGGTGGTCCCCGAGGAGACGCAGCTCGAGATCGCCGTGATGAAGGGCCTGGCCACCACCTACGTGATGACCACCGATCACCGGCAGCCGCTCTACGAACGCCAGCGCGAGGTGCTCTCCTCCCTCGTGGCGCAGATGGCCGCCAACGGGGATCGCTACCTCGAACAGTCCTTCGCGGCCGACTGGCAGGCCGCCGGCGACGACGACGCGCGGCTGCGCGTGGTGATCGACCAGGTGGCCTCCCTCACTGACGGCTCGGCGCTGGCCCTGCACGAGAGGATCGTCGGGCCCGTCCCTGCCCTTTGGTAGCGCGGTTCCGGGCCTCCGGCCGCCGCTGACCTCCGCGGCGGCGCAGCGGGGCCGCCGGGGCGCCGCCACCGAAGGTGTCAGTGGCGGGGCCTAAACTGTTGTCATGGCCGGACTCATCAAGCGCGAAGACATCGATGAGGTACGCCAGCGCACCGACATCAAGGAGATCGTCGACGGCTACGTCACCCTCAAGTCTGCGGGTGTGGGCTCCTACAAGGGGCTGTGTCCCTTCCACGACGAACGGTCGCCGTCCTTCCACGTGCGTCCCCAGCTGGGCTCCTACCACTGCTTCGGCTGCGGCGAGGGCGGCGACGTCATCTCCTTCCTCCAGAAGCTCGACCACACCTCCTTCACCGAGACGGTGGAGAAACTCGCAGCGCGCCTGGGCCTCGAGCTCCACTACGAGGACGGGGGCACCGGCCCGCGCCGGGAGGATGTCGGCCGGCGCCAGCGCCTTCTGGACGCCCACAAGATCGCCGCCGAGTTCTACCGCGACCAGCTGCTGACGCCCGGGGCGGCCGCCGGACGGCAGTTCCTCCAGGAGCGCGGCTTCGACCGTGAGGCCGCCGCACACTTCGGGGTGGGCTATGCCCCGCAGGGCTGGGACGGGCTGCTGAACCACCTCACCGGGCGGGGCTTCACGCACGACGAACTCAAGCTCACCGGCATGTTCAGCGTCTCCTCGACGAACGCCTCGCGCCTCTACGACCGCTTCCGCGGCCGGCTGATCTGGCCCATCCGCGACATCACCGGCGACACGGTGGGATTCGGGGCCCGGAAGCTGTACGAGGAGGATCAGGGGCCGAAGTACCTGAACACCCCGGAGACCTCGCTCTACAAGAAGTCATCGGTCCTGTACGGCATCGACCTCGCCAAGAAGGACATCGCCAAGACCCGCCAGCTGGTGGTCGTCGAGGGCTACACCGACGTGATGGCGTGCCACCTCGCCGGCGTCGGCACCGCCGTCGCGACCTGCGGTACGGCCTTCGGGGCGGACCACATCAAGATCGCCCGGCGGCTGCTCTCCGACGACGGCACCGGGGGAGAGGTCGTCTTCACCTTCGACGGTGATGCGGCCGGGCAGAAGGCCGCCCTGAGGGCCTTCGAGGAGGACCAGCGCTTCATCGCCCAGACGTATGTGGCCGTGGAGCCCTCGGGTGCCGATCCGTGCGACCTGCGCCAGACCCGCGGCGACGAGGCGGTGCGGAGCCTCATCGCCGACCGCCGGCCCCTTTTCGAATTCGCCATCAAGGCCTCGTTCGCGAACTTCGACCTGTCCACCGGCGAGGGCCAGGTCAAGGCGCTGCGCCATGCCGCCCCCATCGTGGCGCGCATCCGCGACGTGTCCCTGCGCTCCACCTACACGCGGGAGCTTTCGCGCTGGCTGGGTATGCAGTTCGTGGGGGAGGACCAGGTGGCGCGGGCCGTCACGGCCGCCGCGCGCCGTGAGGGTGCGGCCCCATCGGCGACCGCAGGAACTTCGACGGGCGCCGGTTCCGGGCGCTCAGACTCCGGTCGTGCCGGGTACGGCGGGCCCTCCGGCGGCGACCGGCCAGCCTCCCCGGCCGGGGACGCACAAATGGGGTCCCCGGCGGCCGGTCAGGACGGTGCTGCCGCCGAGGGTGCCCTTAACCAGCCTCAGTTCACCCGGCCGGATCCGCGCGATCCGATGGCGCGGATGGAGCGTGAAGCCCTCGAGGTGGTGCTGCAGCAGCCGGGACTGCTCGATGCCACCCAGTGGGAGCGGTTCGGCGACGCCCCGTTCTCGGTGCCCGTCTACGCCGCACTGCGCACCGCCGTGCTCGCCGCGGGAGCCGCCGGGACCGATGCCGCGCAGTGGGTCGAACGGGTGCGCCGGGAGGTGCCCGACGTCCTGCGGCCGCTGGTGAGCGAGCTCGCCGTGCGCCCGCTGCCGGCGAAGGACGCCGACGCCATGGCCGTGTACTGCCGGGACATCCTGAACCGGTTGACCGAGCTGCGGATCACCCAGCAGAAGGCCGAGAAACTGGGGCAGCTTCAGCGCATGGATCCGGCCGCCGATCCGGTCCTCTACAACCAGCTGCAGCGTGAGCTGATGGACCTCGAGATGCAGCGCCGGCAGCTCCGGCCGGACTGATCCGGCGCCAATTTCACTTCACCCGGTTTCGTATGTAAAGTTGTATCTGCCGCTTTCCTCCGTAGCTCAATTGGCAGAGCATTCGACTGTTAATCGAAGGGTTACTGGTTCAAGTCCAGTCGGAGGAGCAATCAGGGCCGTTGACGGTTTTTCCGTCAACGGCCCTTTCTTTTTGGGCCTGGACTTCTTCGACTCGAACCCCGCGGGTGCCGGGTTACTGCAGCGAGGCTCCCGGCAAGGCGGCTCCCGCGGCACCGGGGCCCTGCTGATGGTGGGTCCTCCGGGCGTAGGGTTGAGCCATGAACTCCCACGGCAGTGTCATCCTGGTCACGGGCGCCACCGGCTACATCGGCGGACGGCTCGTCTCACGCCTCCTGAACGAAGGCCACACCGTCCGGGTGGTGGTGCGCACGCCCGAAAAGCTCAAGGACGTCCCCTGGGCCGAGCGCGTCGAGATCGTCCAGGGCGACCTCCAGGATCCTGAGACCATGGAGGCCGCCTGTGGAGGCGTCGAGGCCCTCTACTACCTGGTTCACTCGATGGGCTCGGGCCGCGGGTTCGAACGCCGTGAATCGTCGATCGCCGCCACTGTGGCTTCCGCTGCGACGGCCGCCGGGGTGGGGCGCATCATCTACCTCGGGGGGCTCCACCCCGACGGTGTCGCCCTGTCGACCCACATGCGTTCGCGCACTGAGGTCGGGCGCATCCTGCTCGAGTCGGGCACCCCGACCATCGCCTTCCAGGCCGGCGTCGTCATCGGTTCGGGATCCGCGTCCTTCGAAATGATCCGCCACCTCGCCGACGTCCTGCCCGTGATGCCCGCACCCAAGTGGGTGCTGAACCGGATCGAACCCATCGCCGTCCGCGACGTCATCCAGTACCTCATCGGTGCCCTTGGCCTGCCCGCGGGCCTGAACCGGACCTTCGACATCGGTTCACGGGAGGTGCTGACTTACGCCGAGATGATGAACCAGTATGCCGAGGCGGCGGGCCTGCCACGCCGGACGATCCTGGCCCTGCCCGTGCTGACCCCGCGGCTGGCCGGGCACTGGGTGAACCTCGTCACTCCCATTCCGCGGGTCATGGCCATGCCGCTCATCGAGTCGCTCCAGCACGATGCCATCACCGCCGAACACGACATCGACGAGTTCATCCCCCTCCCCGCCGGCGGGCTGACCGGCTACCGCACGGCCGTTGACCTGGCGCTCGGCAAGATGCGCGGCGGCGAGGTCGAAACGAGCTGGGCGGGGGCCTCGAGTTCCGACGCCGTGGCGGACCCGCTGCCGTCGGACCCGCAGTGGGCCGGCCACACCGTCTTCACCGATTTGCAGACCTACCGCTCCTCGGCCCCGGCCTCAGCGCTGTGGAACGTTGTCGAAGGCATTGGCGGCGAGAACGGCTGGTACTCCTGGCCCGTCGCCTGGGCCGCCCGCGGGTGGATGGACAAGCTGGTCGGCGGCGTCGGCCTGCGCCGCGGCCGACGGGACGCCGACGAGCTCCTCACCGGTGAAGCGCTCGACTTCTGGCGCGTCGAGGAGCTGGTCAGGGGGGAGCGGCTCCGCCTGCGGGCGGAGATGAAGGTTCCCGGCCGGGCCTGGCTTGAACTGAGCGTCGAACCGGATGGCACCGGGAGCACCTACCGCCAGCGTGCCGTGTTCTTCCCCCGTGGCCTTTCAGGACGCCTCTACTGGCTCGCGGTGCTGCCCTTCCACAACTTCATCTTCAAGCCGATGGCGCGCAATATCGCCCGGGCCGCCGAGGCCCAGGCCGCCCAGACGGCGGGCTGAGCGTACCCCGCCGGCTCTCCCGGTCCGCCGGCCGCCGTGGTGCCGGGGGACCTGCGCCCGGCGGCTAGGCCAGTGCGGGCACGCTCCGTGGCCGCACGATCGTCCAGAGGGCCACGATAGCCAGGGCGATGCAGGCGGCCATCACCACCGCCATGGGGGTGGCGCTGTCGATGCCCAGCACGCCCACGATCGGCGAAACGGCACCGGCCAGGCCGAAGGTCACGGCCCCGAGGATCGAGGCGGCGGTACCGGCCTGCGCGCCGTGATTGAACAGGGCAAGCACCTGCACGCAGGGGAAGACGAAGCCGGCGGCCATGATGTAGAACCACAGGGGGACGGCGGTGCCCCACAGCCCCAGCCCCAGCTGGTCGAACGCCACGATCAGCAGCGACATGACCAGCATGACGACGGTGGCTGCGGCAATCACCCACTGCGGCCCGAACCTCCGCAGCACCCGGGAGCTGATCTGCACGCCGGCGACGATGCCGAGGGAGTTGATCCCGAACAGCAGGCCGTACTGCTGCTCACTGAGCCCGTAGAGGGTCTGGAAGAGGAACGGCGATGCCGACAGGTAGGAGAACAGGCCCGAGAAGTTCATCCCGCCGACCAGAAGCACCCCGAGGAAGATCCGGTCCGTGAGCACGGCGCGGTAGCGCTGGAGCGCGGTTGAGCCCGAGCTTCTCCGTCGCTCCCGCGGAAGCGTCTCGATGATGAAGACCGACACCGCAATGATGACCAGGATCCCGTAGGCGGCCAGGAACCAGAAGATCCCAGGCCAGTCCACCACCACCAGCAGCTGCGACCCGATCACCGGGGCAAAGATCGGGGCCATGCCGTTGACGAGCGCCAGGTAGGAAAACATCCGCACCAGTGCGTAACCGCTGAACAGGTCGCGCACCGTGGCCAGGGCGACGACGCCGCCGCCCGCGGCACCCACGCCCTGCAGGACGCGGAAAAACATGAGCATGCTGATGTCCATGGACAGGGCTACGCCGATCGAGGCTCCGACATGGAGCGAGGTGGCCAGGATCAGCGGCACCCGCCGGCCGACCTTGTCGCTGAGCGGGCCCACGATGAGCTGGCCCACGGCAAGGCCGATGATCGTGCCGGTGAGGGTCAGCTGGACCGCGGCTTCCGTGACGTTGAAGTCACGCTGCAGCGCGGGGAAGGCCGGAAGGTAGAGGTCGATGGTGAAGGGGCCCAGCGCCGTCAGGGCACCGAGAATGCCAACGTAAATAAGTTTCTCCCTGCGGGAGAGGCTGTCGCCGGGGGAGATCGGGGTGGTCAAGGGCTACCTATCGGGACGTGGTGGTTCGGGGTGGCTCGGGCAGCCCCGGTCGTCAGCAACGCTATTCCACCGGGGGATTGAAACGGTAGGGAGGCGCCGCGCTGCGCCGTTTCATGACGTGGGCCGAAGGGTCGAGGCCGCGACAGGCCCGCCATTTAGTTGCTGGGGCGAACCAGTGTCTTGGATATCTTAGAACGTCTCCCGGGGAAATGGGTGCTAAGCAGGCTTCCCACTGACGTAGTGTGTTGGGAATGCGGGCGGCGGACGGGTCCAGCCGGAGCTGGACCCGTCCGCAAGTACGCAGAGGAAACAATTTACGGCTGCCCCTCCTCCCACCGGTGGTAATTTTAGGGTCAGTATCTCTCAGGCAGCAGGATCACGAATGGAGGCAGGGCGTATGAGCAGCTCGGCTAGTACACGCGGCAAGCGGTCAACCGGCTCGCTTTCCCTCTTTGGCATACTTCGGCTCTTCGCGCGGCTCACCCCGCGCCAGCTCAGCGACGAATACTCGCTGGCCCTGGAGCAGATGAAGCAAAAGGGAATCAAGGCCGGGGTCGCGGCCGCGTTCCTCGCCGTCGCTGTGGTGTTCCTCGTCGCCTTCGCGATCTCCCTGCTCGTCGCGGGCATCATGGGCCTCGCCACGATCATGCCGGCCTGGCTCGCCGCCCTGCTGGTCGCCGCCCTGTTCCTCGTCCTCGCGGCAATCATCGGCCTGATCGGTGTCTCGCGCTTCAAGAAGGCCCTTCCGCTGCTGCCCGAGGACGCGATCCGCGGCGTACGGTACGACATCGGCGTCCTGCGTGAGGGCCGCAGCTTCGACCCCGCGACGCTCGATGTCAAGAAGCCGAAGGACGAGCAGGAGGAGGCCGAGAAGGCCAAGGAGCGCAAGCCCAAGGAGCCCACGCCCTCGTACCAGGAACTGCGCGGACGCTCCGGGGAGCGCCGGATCCACATCGCCGAGGCCCGCGATTCGCTGGGGAACCGCCTCGACGTCAAGAGCCGCTTCGCCGAGAACCGCGAGAAGGTCAAAGCACGCGCCGCGCAGACCCGCGTGGAGCGCGCCGAGCGGAAGGGTACCCCCGTCGCCGCGACCGCCGTCGAGAAGCCCGTTCCGCACACGATCGAACTCAAGGACCGCTGGCAGCCGCTGAGCGTCCTCGGCGCTTCCCTCGTGGCCCTGGCCGTGATGGTCCGCCGTCTGGCTGCCAAATAGCGGATTGCGCCGGATCTGCCTGCATAATGGCAGTGGAGGCACTTAGTGATTCGACTTATCGGCGCCGGCACGCGTCCCGGCGGAGAAGGCCCCGTGCTGGCCACCGCGTGGACCCTGCCAAACGCCGTCACCCTGGTCCGGTTCCTTGGGGTGCCGTTGTTCGTCTGGTTCATCGTCACCAACCAGTACGGCCCTGCTGTGGTCACCCTGGTGCTCATCGGGTCGACCGACTGGGTTGACGGCTACCTTGCGCGGCGCTTCAACCAGGTGTCCTCCGTCGGTCAGTGGCTCGACCCGGTCGCCGACCGCACGGCCCTAATCATCGTCGCCATCACCTTCGTCGTTGACGGGGTGGCACCGGCCTGGCTCGTCTGGTCGATTGTGATCCCCGACGCCATCCTCATCACCAACGCCCTGATCCTCTTCGGCAGCCGGCTGCGCCTGCGCGTCAGCATCGTGGGGAAGATCCGCACGGCCCTGCTGCTGCTCGGTTCACCGCTGCTGCTCCTTCACCGGGTGCCCGGGTATGACGATCCATTGCTCCTGGCGGTCGCCCACGCGCTCCTGATCGCCGGCTGCGTGGGCCACCTGATCGCCTTCTACGGGTACTTCACCGCGGCCCACCGCCTCCACCGTGCCGAGCGCGCGGCGGGCCGGCCGCTGACCCAGCCGGCGGCAGAGACGGCACGTGAGGGCTGATCCGCCGCGGCGGACCTCACGGGGACGGGGGCCAGGCGGAGGGTACGGGCAGCGGCGGCAGCCGGTGCGCCCATGACGCTTCTCGCGATCCTCCTCGCCCTGGTGGGGGCTGCCTGCCTTGCCCTCGGCGCCCAGCGGCAGGGTAGCGCGGTGCGCGCGAACACGGGAGGCCTCGCACTTGGCTCCGCCGCCGTCCTGCGCCTGCTGCGCAACCCCCGCTGGGTTTTCGGGCTCGCCCTGCTGGTGGCCGGGATGGGGATGAACGTCGTCGCCCTGGCCATGGCAACCCTCACCGTCGTCCAACCCATCGGCGCCATCGCCCTGGTGATCACGACCATCATCAACTCCAAGGACCAGGGGATCCGGCTCAACCGGCCCACCGTGGCCGCCATCACCGCCTGCGTCACCGGCAGCGCCCTGTTCGTCCTGCTCGCGGTGAACGTCACCCGGGCGGAGCACCGCGTGGGCGTGAACCAGGAACTGTCGGCGGTGCTGCTGCTCACCCTCGCCGTCGCCGTCTTTGGCTCCCTGGGCCTGGCGGCGCGCCGGCGGCTCAACGCCTTCGCCTACATCCTCGGCGCCGGAGTGCTCTTCGGGTTCGTGGCGGTGCTGACGAAGATCGTCGCGACGCACCTGCTTGACCCCAACGGGCGGTTCCTGCTCAACGTCCCTTGGTACACCGTCGTCGCGCTGGTCGCCGCCGCCCTGCTCGGGTCGTGGTTCGTGCAGAGCGCCTACGCCACGGGCCCGCCGGACCTCGTGATCGCCGGGCTCACGGTGATCGACCCGATCGTGGGAATCGCCGTCGGTATCACCATTCTGGGCGAACTGAAGCCAGAGGTTCCCACCGTCACGGCGATTGGAATGGCCGGGGCCGCATTGATTGCTATCGTTGGAGTGGTTGCGTTGTCGCGCCATCATCCTGATGTCGTAAGGCGGCGGCGCTGACGACGACGGCGCTCTGCCGCTACCGATACACCTACGTAGGGGATCCAAAGTGAGTTATCCGGCTGGTACCAAGCCACTGACCGTCCTGATTGCCGCAGATACCTACCCTCCCAATATCAACGGCGCCGCCCAGTTCGGGTACCGCCTGGCCAAGGGGATGGCCGCCCGCGGCCACAACGTGCACGTCCTGGCGCCCAACCCGGCCAACGGCCGGAGCTACACCGAGGAGCCAGCCGGGGCATGGACGGTCCACCGGCTCCGTTCGCACAGCGTGCCCACCCACGATTACTGGCGCATCTGCCTGCCATGGGAGATCAAGCGCGATATCAGCATGCTCTTCGACCGTGTCCAGCCCGACGTCGTGCACGTCCAGTGCCACTACATGGTGGGGGAGTACACCCTCTACGAAGCGGTGAAGCGCGGCATCCGGGTGATCGCCACGAACCACTTCATGCCGGAGAACCTCAACCCGTTCCTGCCCTTCCCCGAGTGGTTCAAGCGCATCGTCGCCAAGAACTCCTGGCGCGACATGGGAAGGGTGATGGGCAAGGCCGACGCCGTCACCACGCCCACCCCGCTGGCGGCCAAGGCGATGCACGATCACGCGTTCCTGCGCCGGGTACTGCCGATCTCCAATGGCATCGACGCCGCGGCGTACGAGCCGCGCCCCGGCGAGCAGCTGCCCCCGCGAAAGCACCCGACGGTGCTCTTCGTCGGGCGCCTGGCCGAAGAGAAGCACGTCGACGTGCTGATCGACGCCGTGGCGAAAACCCCCGCCGAGCTGGATGTCCACCTCGAGGTGATCGGCGGCGGTGAGGTCAAGCGGGCCCTGCAGGCCCAGGCCGAACGCCTCGGAATCGGGAACCGCGTGAAGTTCCTTGGCCTGGTCAGTGACGAGGAACTGCGCCTCGCCTACCTTCGGGCCGACATCTTCTGCCAGCCCGGCACCGCGGAACTGCAGTCGCTGGTGACGCTTGAGGCGATGTCGGCGTCGACCCCGGTGCTGCTGGCCAATGCGATGGCCCTGCCGCACCTCGTGGCCGACGGCGAGAACGGCTACCTCTTCACGCCGCACGACAGCGACGAGCTGGGCCGCCGCATCACCGAACTCGTCACCCTGCCGGACGCCGACCAGGAGCGGATGGGCAAGGCGAGCCGTTCCCTCGTCGAGAAGCACAGCATCGACGCCACCCTCGAAACCTTCGAACGGCTCTACTACGGGCTCAGCGTGGAGGTCGAACTCGCGTAGTTCCGGTTTACGCCCCGGCCGGCTCCTCCCCGCGCACCGGGGCGGGCCCGGCCCGTGGCCTCCGCAGGACCGGCTTCCCGTGCCGTTTCGGGCGGCGGGCGGCTCCGGCCGAGCGGATACAATAAACCGTGCCGCCGGCGCGGCCGTCGCCGCCCGGCACGCGGGGCTGTAGCTCAGCTGGTTAGAGCAGCGGACTCATAATCCGTTTGTCCTGGGTTCAAGCCCCAGCAGCCCTACATGGAAGATCCTCGGAACCACAAGGTTCCGGGGATCTTTTTGTTCGCCGTCCCCCTGTCCGCCGGTCGCCTGCGTTCTCTTTGCCACCTCTTTGACACCCGCGGCGCGCCTTTCACGGGCCCCTACTGGCGCACTATGTTACCGACGGGTAACCTTGGGGGACGGCGCCCCGCGCGCCACCAGCACCGGCCGGCCGACATTCCTGATCGTTGAGGATCGGGACGAAGGAACCCTCATGAGCAAGCTCCAGATCGACCTAAATAACCTGCCCTATGCCGACGGCGATTTCCTCGCATTCGAAGCCCTGCTGAGCGATAAGGAGCGCTCGCGGCTGGCCGAGATCCGTACGTGGCTGGACGCCGAAGTCCGCCCGAACGCCGTCGGCTGGTGGAATGAGGGCGTGTTCCCCAAGAGCATCATCCCCAAGCTTGCCGAGCTCGACGTCGTCAGCCCCATCCGCCGCCAGGGCTACTCGAACCTTTTCGCGGGCATTGTGCACTCGGAATTCACCCGCGCCGACACCTCCATCGCGACATTCATGGGCGTCCACGACGGACTGTTCACCGGCTCCATCGAAGCGCTGGCTTCCAAGGAGCAGCAGGAGGAGTGGCTGCCGGACATCTACTCCTTCCGCAAGATCGGGGCGTTCGGGCTGACCGAACCCCTGGGCGGCTCCGACGTCGCCGGCGGGACCCGGACCACGGCCCGCCGCGACGGTGGAAACTGGATCCTCAACGGTGCCAAGCGCTGGATCGGCAACGCCACCTTCTCCGATTGGGTCGTCATCTACGCCCGCGACGTCGAGGACAACCAGGTCAAGGGCTTTCTGGTCGACACAACCCTCCCCGGCTACTCGGCCACGAGGATCGAGAACAAGATCGCACTGCGGTCGGTGGAGAACGCCGATATTGTCCTGGACAACGTTGTGGTTTCGGATGACTTCCACCTCAAGGGGGCCAACAGCTTCCGCGACACGAACAAGGTGCTGAAGGTGACGAGGCTGTCGGTCGGCTGGCAAGCCGTCGGTCAGCAGATGGCGGCCTTCGATGTGGCACGCCGGTACGCGGTGGAACGCCAGCAGTTCGGCCGCCCGCTCGCGTCCTTCCAGCTGGTGCAGCAGCAGCTGGTGCAGATCCTGGGCAACGCCATGAGCTCGATGGGCATGATGGTCCGGCTCTCACAGCTCGAGGACCTCGGCCAGGCCAAGGACGAGCACTCCGCGCTGGCCAAGGCGTTCACGACGGCGCGCATGCGCGAAAGCGTCGCGGCAGGGCGGAACATCCTTGGGGGCAACGGCATCGTCACCGACTACGAAATGGCGAAAATCTTCTCGGACGCCGAGGCGATCTACTCCTACGAAGGAACGCAGGAGATCAACACGCTGGTGGCGGGGCGTGCCATCACCGGCATCGCCGCGTTCGTGTAGCAGCCGGCAGGCCGCGCGAAGACCCCCGAAATCGGGCAGATTCCGGGGGTCTTCCGCGTTTCCGGGTCATCGCAGCCCCTCCGGGAGGGGAAGCAGGACCGAAGGGCGGCGATCGGTGACGTAGTTGAGCGGATTGACGTACTTCCCGTCACGGCGGACGCCCCAGTGGATGCAGGCGAAGGGACAGTGCGGCGGCCCCGCCGGAGTGCCCACAGTTTGGCCCCTCACCACTCGAGCGCCCTTGGTGAGGGTGCTCTTCACCGGCTCGAAGCTGCTCACGAGGCCTCCGCCGTGACCGATGCTGAGCACCGGCCGCCCTGCGACCATCCCCACGAAGGTGACAACTCCATCGGCCGGACTGAGCACGTCGTTCCCCGGGTGGACCGCAAGATCCACCCCGCGGTGGCCCACCTGCCAAGGCTCGGGCGGCGGAATGAAGTGGCGGGTGACGGCAGGGACGGGTGGCAGCGGCCAGGACCACGGCGGCACGTAGTTACCCGTCGGTGCGCCCTGCAGGAAGTCCGTGAGGGCAAAACCTCCCGGGCTGAGGCTCTGCACCAGCCCGGCAGCGTCTCCCGGTGCGGGCAGCGCCATCGGTTCAGTCGATCCTGCAGGCCCCGCCGAAACCGACAGCACCACTGCGATCAGGGCGTTCGTGAAGCGCCTATGCGGCCACCACTTTGCGGTACCGCACGGGCCCCGTCGGAGGTCCTTCCGGGATAGCCATGACCTACCCGGGGCGGCATGCATCGGCCGGACATGGGGATCGGGGTCCTCCTGTCGCATGGCGTCCCTCCGGTGAGTTTGGCACCATCGCAAGCGGACCGCAGATGCAGGGGTCATGCCTTCAACGATGCGCTCCTTCAATGGGGGTGTGATCGTCCGCGGCTGGTATGTGGAAATGGGATCCGAAGACCAGGCAGGCATGTCGTCGTGGCTCCCGTCCGGCCCGTCGGCATCCGAAAGCGACCGGCGCGCCCGAAAGCGACCGGAGCGGCTGATATTCCGGGTCCGCTCGTCGTTTTCGGGCGCGTGTGTCGTTCGTGGTCCGCTCGTCGCTCCTAGGTCCGCTCGCGTCGTTTCCAGGCCCGGTGGCCGGCCGCGGCGCGGGACGCCTCAGGCGGCTATGGTCCCGGCCAGCGTCCGCGAAAGCGACCGGCGCACCCGAAAGCGACCGGAGCGGCTGATATTCCGGGTCCGCTCGTCGCATTCGGGCCCGCTCGTCGCTCCTAGGTCGGCTCTCGTCGTTTCCAGGCCCGGCGGCCGGCCGCGGCGCAGGACGCCTCCGGCGGCTGTGGCCCCGACCAGCGTCCGCGGAAGCGACCGGCGCACCCGAAAGCGACAAAAGGGGCAGGTATTCCGGGCGCGATCGTCGTTTTCGGGCGCGTTCGTCGCTTGACGGTTCGTCCTGGTGCGGCCGACTGCTATGCACCTCCCGGGTCGTCCGGAGGCATAACACCGCTGTAGTACACTTGACGGAGCAGTCTGCCGTTTTCCCCGCGTCCTGGAACACCACCAAACCGCGCAGGAAATGTGCCGGCTGACTACGCGTGCCTGCGACCCGCCTTCGTCTCGACGACGTGCGGGGCACTATCCCAGCGGTCCGGAGCGATCCGGTTGGGGGAGTGGGTTTTCCAACGACCAGGCACCAGGAGGAACGCCCATCCCGGGCGGAACGCTAATAACCGTCAACAAAGCAGCGGAAGCGCCGTGTCGCGCGCACGCCCTGCTGAAACGAAAGGCATCCCATGCCAGTAGTAACCATGCGCCAGCTGCTCGACAGCGGCGTCCACTTCGGCCACCAGACCCGTCGCTGGAACCCGAAGATGAAGCGCTTCATTTTCACCGAGCGCAACGGCATCTACATCATCGACCTGCAGCAGTCGCTGTCCTACATCGACCGCGCCTACGAGTTCGTCAAGGCCACTGTCGCCCACGGCGGAACCGTCCTGTTCGTCGGTACCAAGAAGCAGGCCCAGGAAGCGATCGCCGACCAGGCCACCCGCGTCGGCCAGCCCTACGTCAACCAGCGTTGGCTCGGCGGCATGCTCACCAACTTCCAGACGGTTTCCAAGCGCATCGAGCGCATGAAGGAACTCGAAGAGATCGACTTCGAGGACGTCGCCGGCTCGGGCCACACCAAGAAGGAACTCCTCCTTCTGAAGCGTGAGCTCACCAAGCTTCAGAGCAACCTCGGCGGTATCCGCAACCTGACGAAGGCCCCCTCGGTCATCTGGGTTGTCGACACCAAGAAGGAGCACCTCGCCATTGACGAGGCCAAGAAGCTCAACATCCCCGTCGTTGCGATCCTCGACACCAACTGCGACCCGGACGAGGTCGACTTCCCGATCCCGGGCAACGACGACGCCATCCGCGCCGTGAACCTGCTGACCCGCGTTGTCGCCGACGCCGTTGCCGAGGGCCTCATCGCCCGCAACAACCGCGCCAACGGCACCGATGCCGCTGCAGCCGAAGAGCCCCTCGCCGAGTGGGAGCGTGAACTGCTGGGCGCCGCCGAGGCCAACGCCGAGGCTCCCGCCGCCGAGGCTCCCGCCGCTGAAGCAGCTCCCGCCGCCGAGGCTCCCGCCGCTGAAGCAGCTCCCGCCGCCGAAGCTCCTGCCGCTGAAGCAGCTCCCGCCGAGGACGCCGCAGCCGACACCAAGTAGTTCTCTTGCGTAAGGGGTGTGGGTGATTCCGCGCCCCTTACGCATGTTCCACCGGCTGAGCGCCGGCAGGGATCCTCTTCGCAGATCAACAAGAATTTAGGAGTTTTCCATGGCGAATTACACCGTCGCTGATATCAAGGCCCTCCGTGAGCGCACCGGCGCAGGCATGATGGACGTCAAGAAGGCCCTCGACGAGGCCAACGGCGATCCGGACAAGGCCCTCGAGGTCATCCGCATCAAGGGCCTCAAGGGCGCCACCAAGCGTGAAGGCCGCTCGACCGCCGAGGGCCTCGTCGCCGCACGCGTCGACGGCAGCGTCGGCGTCATGGTCGAGGTCAACTGCGAGACCGACTTCGTCGCCAAGGCCGGACCGTTCATCGACTTCTCCAACAAGGTCCTCGACGCCGCCATCGCTTCGGGCGCCACCGACGTCGACTCCCTGCTGGCCTTCGAGGTCGACGGCCGCCCCATGTCGGAGCACGTCATCGAGGCCGGCGCCCTGCTGGGCGAGAAGGTCGACATCCGCCGCGTGGCCCGCGTTGAGGGTGCCGTCGTCGACGCGTACCTGCACCGCACCTCGAAGGACCTCCCCGCCCAGGTCGGCGTGCTGTTCGCCGTCGAGGGTGAAGGCGCCGCTGCGGTCGAGGCCGCCCACGACGTCGCGCTCCACATCGCCGCCTACACCCCGACCTACCTGACCCGCGACGAGGTTCCCGCGGACCTGGTCGAGTCGGAGCGCCGCATCGCCGAGGAGACCGCCCGCGCCGAGGGCAAGCCCGAGGCAGCGCTCACCAAGATCGTCGAAGGCCGCCTGACCGGCTTCTTCAAGGACGCCGTCCTGGTCGACCAGCCCTTCTCGAAGGACACCAAGAAGTCGATCGCCCAGGTCCTCAGCGACGCCGGAGTGAAGGCCACCGCCTTCGCCCGCTTCCGCGTCGGCGCGTAGGTCCGCACGCCGGATCGGTTGTAACAATGGAAAGGGTGGCCACCCCTGGGTGGCCACCCTTTTTCGCGCCCGCGCGGCGCACCGTATTCTTTTATCGATTGTGCAGAACGCACCGCTTTACGCCCTGGGAGGCATCATGGACAACCTTGAACCGGCAATCACGGGTGGCAAGAACGGACGACGACGGGTGCTCCTCAAGCTTTCCGGCGAGGTGTTCGGCGGCGGCAAGCTCGGCGTCGACCCGAACACGGTGAGGGCTGTGGCCAAGCAGATCGCGGCCACCGTGGGCGAGGTGGAGGTGGCGATCGTCGTCGGCGGTGGAAACTTCTTCCGCGGCGCTGAACTCTCCCAGAGCGGGATGGACCGCTCGCGCGCCGACTATATGGGCATGCTTGGCACGGTGATGAACTGCCTCGCCCTCCAGGATTTCCTGGAGCAGGCGGGCGTCGAAACCCGCGTCCAGAGCGCCATCACCATGGGTCAGGTCGCCGAGGCATACATTCCGAGGCGCGCCATCCGCCACCTCGAGAAGGGCCGCGTGGTCATCTTCGGTGCCGGCGCGGGACTGCCGTACTTCTCCACAGACACCGTGGCGGCCCAGCGAGCGCTCGAGGTGCACGCCGATGAGGTGCTGATGGCCAAGAGCGGGGTCGACGGCGTCTACACGGCCGATCCGCACAAGGATCCCTCCGCCGAGAAGCTCATCACCCTCTCCTACGAGGAGGCCCTGCGCCGCGATATCCGGGTGATGGACCAGACCGCCATGACCATGTGCAAGGACAACGACCTGGAGATGGTGGTGTTCGGCATGGAGGGCGAGGGCAACGTCACCCGTGCCATCCGCGGCGAGAAGCTGGGCACGCGGGTCACCAACTAGCCCGCGGGCTCCGAATCCGGGCCGCGGGGTCCGGTCGGTGAACTAGGATTGAACACTGGACCGGTTGCCGGGCAACTGAACGCAGAGCTAAGGAGACATCGTGATCGAAGAGATCTTGCTAGAGGCCACCGAGAAGATGGATAAGGCCGTCGAAGCGGCGAAGGTCGACTTCGCGACAGTGCGGACCGGGCGGGCCAATCCTGCGATGTTCTCCAAGGTCATGGTCAGCTACTACGGCGCGCCGACGCCGCTGCAGCAGCTCGCCTCCTTCCAGAACCCCGAGGCACGCACCCTGCTGATCACCCCGTTCGACCGGGCCGCCCTCAACGACATCGAGCGCGCCCTCCGCGACTCCGACCTGGGCGCCAACCCCTCCAACGACGGCAACGTCATCCGGGTGGTGCTCCCCGAGCTCACCCAGGAGCGCCGCAAGGAATACGTCAAGCTCGTGCGCACCAAGGCCGAGGACGCGAAGATCTCGATGCGGAACATCCGCCGCAAGGCCAAGGACGGTCTGGACAAGGCCGTCAAGGACGGCGACGCCGGCGAGGACGAGGGTTCGCGCGGCGAAAAGGAACTCGACGCCCTGACGAAGTCCCACACGGACACCATCGACGACATGCTCAAGCGTAAGGAAGCCGAGCTCCTCGAAGTCTGATGCATGTTCCCAAGCCCTCAGAGGGCGGCGACGTCCCCTCGGGTGACGGCGCCGCCCGGGATACACCCGGTGGAAGCGCACCCCGTCCGTCCGTTGCCTCAACCGCGGTCCCGCGGGTGACCGGCGCGGTGCCGGCGGTCCGAGCGGCCGGCACAGCAGGCATGGCCGCCGGACCCGGGACCCGCCCGGCCGGAGTCACTGCCTCCGTCCCCGCGGATCCGACGCCGGGCGTTCCGGCAACACCCGAGCCTCTCCCCGCCACCGCGCATCCCGGCACGTCCGGAACGGCGTCGCCCGCGGCCGCAGTGCCGGCCGGACCGGTGACCCGGCGCGAACTGCGTGAGGCCCGCAAGCGCGGCCCACGCCTCTTCCGCCGGTCACGCCGGCCGCCGCGCGTGCGGGGAGCGCCCTCGCGGGCCGGCCGGAACCTGCCGGCCGCAATCGGGGTCGGGGTGGGCCTGATGATCCTGGTCCTTGCAGGCCTCCTCTTCTTTCCGCTTGCCTTCGTCGCACTGGTGACGGTCCTCGGCGTCCTCGGCGTCCTTGAGGTGTCGCGCGCCCTGGCGGTGCGCCGCATCGGCATGCCACTGGTCCCGGCGGTGGCCGCAAGCGTGGCGCTGCCCTTCGCCGCCTACTACGGCGGCGCGGAGAGCCTCGCCTTCGCCTCGGTCTTTTCATTCCTGGCCCTGCTGCTGTGGCGGTCGCTCGACCCCGCACCGGGGGCGCCGCGGGCCGTGATGGCCGGGGCCTTCACCCTTCTGTGGGTGCCCTTCATGCTCAGTTTTGCGATGCTCCTGCTTCAGCTTCCCGGCGGGTACCTGCTTATCGCGACGCTCCTGCTGCTGGTCGTCGCCAACGACACGTTCGGCTACCTGGTCGGCGTGCTGTTCGGGAAGCATCCCATGGCCCCGAAGATCAGTCCGAAGAAGTCCTGGGAGGGCTTCGGCGGTTCGGTCGCCGGCGCCATGGTGATCGGCGCGCTGTGCGCGGTCTTCCTGCTCGACCAGCCGCTCTGGGTGGGCCTGGTCCTTGCCGTGGCCATCGTTGCGGCGGCCACCGCCGGCGACCTGGCCGAATCGATGATCAAGCGTGAACTGGGCGTCAAGGACATGGGCACCATGCTGCCCGGCCACGGGGGAGTCATGGATCGGCTCGACTCGGTGGTCTTCGCCTCGCCGATGGCGTTCCTGCTGTCCGCTACATTGGTACCAGGGCTGATCTAGCGGACGGGGATTCCGCCAGCCTTTTTGGTCTCAGCAGAAAGACACAGGCACCATGGACGATGCTCGCCAGGGCAGCTCACCTTTTGCGCGCGTCGGCCGGCGCAGCTATGGCTACAACACCCGGCAGGTGGACCGCTTCCTGGTCCGGGCCCGCAACTTCTACAACAACGGTGAGTCCGGTGACGGGCCGATCACCAGCGCTCAGGTCCGCGCCATCGTGTTCGAACCGGCGAAGGGCGGCTACGAGCCGCAGGACGTCGACGCCGCGCTCGACCGGCTCGAGGATGCCTTTGCCCAGCGGGAACGCGACCAGCTGATCGAGGCCAAGGGTGAAGACGCCTGGCTGATGCAGATCGGCCGCGCCTCCGCGGTCCTGCGCGGCCGGCTCCACCGGGCCCCCGGCGAGCGTTTCCGCAGGCCGACCAAGAAGAAGGCGCTGAGCTACAACAGCGAGGACGTCGACGCCCTGTGCGAGAAGCTGCTGCGGTACTTCGAGAACGATCTGCCGCTGAGCGTCGACGTGGTGCGCCGGGCCGTCTTCCGGGAGACAGTGGGGCCCGCCGGCTACGAGGAGAACCAGGTCGACGCTTTCCTTGACCGGGTCGTCGAACTCATGGCCTCAATCGACTGACGGCTCGGTCCTCGAGCCGGCGAGCCGGTGCTCGGGAGCCTCCGGTGTGTGAAGCCTCGCAAGCACGCGGGAGGTGCCCGCAGGCCGCCTGCCCCGGGTCGCCCGGGACACGACGATCATCACGAGGAACGCGGCCGGCACCGTCCAGAGCGCGGGCTGCCGGAGCCAGTCAAGGGACGCCGCTTCCGGTCCGAGCAGGGCAGCCGTGAGGATCGAGCCCCCGCACAGGACCGCGCCGGCGAGCATACCGGCCACCGCCCCGGCGTCGGTGAGCCCGCGCCACCAGATGCCCAGCAGCAGCAGCGGGCACAGCGTTGAGGCGGTGAAGGCGAAGACCGAGCCTACGCTGCCGGCAAGCGCCAGCGAGTCGGTCAGCAGCGCCAGGACCAGCGGCACCAGGGTCGAGAGGACCGCGGCCCGGCGGAACCCCCGAACACTGCCGGAGAAGAACTCCTGGCTGACGACGCCGGCCAGCGAGACCACGAGGCCGCTCGAGGTGGACAGGAATGCGGCGAACGCGCCTGCCGTGACGAACGCTGTCAGCGCGTCCCCGGCGGCGCCGTCGAAGATCCTTCCAGGCAGCATCAGCACGGTGGCATCGGCCGCCCCCGGCACCGCCAGGTCGGGGGTGTAGATCCGCCCGAGGATGCCGAAGAGCGTGGGGAAGAGGTAGAACACCGACAGCAGGGCCAGCACGATCAGCGTGGTGCGCCGCGCCGAGGCGCCGTCGGGGTTGGTATAGAACCGCACCAGCACGTGCGGCAGCCCCAGGGTTCCGAAGAGCAGGGCGATCACCAGGGAACTGGTGCTGTAGAGGGAGGCGCCGGCGGTGGTGTTCAGGTCCGCGGTGAAGGCGGCGCCCCCGTCGGTCACGGGCAGGCCCTCCACGCCCAGGCGCAGCAGGATGAACACGGCCGGCACTGCCAGCGCCGTGAGCTTGAGCCAGTACTGAAAGGCCTGGACGAAGGTGATCGAGCGCATCCCGCCGCCCATCACGCCGGCACACACGACGACGACGACGGCGAGGGGGCCCACCCAGGCCGGCAGCCCCGTCGTGATGCTCACGGTGAGCGCGGCCCCGTGGAGCTGCGGCACGATGTACAGCCAGCCGACGACGATCACGAGCAGGCTGGTGATGCGGCGGGCAGCCAGCGATTCCAGTCGCGCCTGCGCGAAGTCGGGGATGGTGTAGGCCCCCGAACGGCGCAGCGGCGCGGCGACGAACAGCAGCAGCATGAGGTACCCGGCGGTGTAGCCGATGGGGAACCACAGGGCATCGGTTCCCGAGATGAGGATCAGCCCGGCGACGCCGAGGAAACTGGCGGCCGAAAGGTACTCCCCGCCGATGGCCGAGGCGTTCCACCAGGGCCGGACGGTGCGGGAGGCCACGTAGAAGTCGCCGGTGGTCCGCGAGATGCGCAGCCCGTAGATCCCGATCAGGAGCGTAGTCACCGCCACGAGCAGCAGGGCGGCGTACCCCACGGCGGGGTTGAGCCCGAAGGCGTCGCCCACCTCGTCAGCCCTCATCGATCAGGTCCTGGAACCGCTTTTCGTTGCGTGAGGCGCTGCGGACGTAGAGGGCCGCGCAGGCGATGGACAGCGGATAGACCCCGAGCCCGAGCAGCAGCCAGGGCACGGGCACGGTGAACACGGTGACCTCCCGGATCGAGGGAAACAGCCCGAGCAGGACCGGGATGCCGATCAGGATGATGAGGAATCCGCCGGCCACCACGAGCGCCAGGCGCAGCTGGGACCGGATGAGGGAGCCGACGACGACCTCGCCGACCGCCGAGTGTTCGGCCATCTCGCGGGTCACCGGGTAGGTCCCGGAACTGGGCTTGGCGCTGGTGCGCGGCGCGGTGACCCGCACCCGGGCGGGGCGCCGGGGGTCGGTGGCAGGGGGCGGCCGGTGCGGCTCGGGAGTGGTCATGGCGGGGCGGTCTAGTGGCCGGGCCGCAGGCGCGTCGCCTCGAGCTGTTCGCGGACCCCGGGCAGGTGCCTGCGGCTCACCGGCAGTTCGGCGTCGCCGACGGTCACGCTGGGGCGTCCCGCGCCCAGGCGCACCAGGCGCACCTGGTCCATGGCCACGAGGTAGGACCTGTGGATGCGCAGGAAGCCGGCATCGGCCCACTGCCGTTCGAGGTCGTTCAGCGGAATGCGGATCAGGTAGCTCGCCCCGGCGGTGTGAAGCCGGGCATAGTCGCCCTGCGCCTGGACATAGCGGACCTCATCGCGGCGGATCCGCCGGCTGATCCCGCCCTGGTCGACCGTGATGACCTCCGGCGCAGCAGCGCTTCCCTCGGCGAGTTCGCAGATGCGCCGGACCGATTCGGACAGCCGCTCCCGGCGCACCGGCTTCAGCAGGTAGTCGACGGCCCGGAGGTCGAACGCCTCAAGCGCCCGGTCCTCGTCGGCGGTGACAAACACGACGGCGGGCGGCCGGTCGAGGGCGGCGATCGAGCGTGCGATATCGAGTCCGGACACGGCCGGCATATGGATGTCGAGGAACAGGGCGTCGACGTCGGACTGTTCAAGGGTGGCCGGCACCTCGGCGCCGCTTGAGGCGCGGTGGATGGTCCGGACCCTGCTGTCCTGGGAGAGCAGGAAGGCGAGCTCCTCCACTGCCGGAAGCTCATCGTCGGCGATGACCACGTTGACCATAATCCCTAGCGTACGCTCAGGCGCGGTTGCCGGGCTGGAATTTGGGGACCCGCAGCGTGATCAGGGTCCCGGCGCCGGGGGCGGTGTCGATGATCAGGCCGTGGTCGTCCCCATACACCTGGCGCAGCCGCGAATCGACGTTGCGCAGCCCCACGTGGACCCCGTCGGCGTGGCCGGCGAGGACGGAGCGGAGGTGGTCGGGCTCGATGCCCACGCCGTCGTCCTCAACCGTGACCTCAGCGAAGGTCCCGGCGTCGCGGGCGGTGATGGTGATGTGCCCGGTGCCTTCCTTCGACTCGAGGCCGTGCCGCACGGCGTTCTCGACGAGCGGCTGAAGGCTCAGGAACGGGATGACGGTGCCCAGCACCTCCGGGCCGATCTCGAGCCGCACCTTCAGCCGGTCACCGAAGCGGGCGCGCTCAAGGAGCAGGTACCGGTCGATGCTCCGGAGTTCCTCGGCCACGGTGGTGAAGTCGCCGTGGCGCCGGAAGGAGTAGCGGGTGAAGTCGGCGAACTCGACGACGAGGTCGCGGGCGCGCTGCGGGTCCGTGTTGATGAACGAGGCGATGGCGTTGAGCGAGTTGTAGATGAAGTGCGGACTGATCTGGGCGCGCAGCGCCCGGACCTCGGCCTCGATCAGCAGCCGGCGGGAGGAGTCGAGTTCCGCCAGTTCGACCTGCGTCGAGACCCAGCCCGCCAGTTCGTTCGTTGCGCGCACCAGGCCGGCATTCGCCTCTGCGGCGAAGGCGCCGACGGTGCCGACCACCCGCTGGTCTACCCGGACCGGCGCGACGACCAGCTCGCCCAGGCCGGTGATGCCCGCCTGCTCCAGCTGGGGCCGGCGCACGATCTGAGTACGTCCATTCGCCAGCGATCCGCCGATCGCGTCCATCACCCCGGCCGGAAGAGTGCGTGCACCGTCCCAGCCGAGCACGGCGGCCTCATCGGTGATCATCAGGGTGTCGCACCGCAGCAGCCCCCGGAGGTGGCGGCTCGCCTTGGAGGCCCCCGCCGGGGTCAGTCCCTCCCGCAGGTGTTCGGAGGCGAGCGCAGCGGTGTGGAGGGTGGTGTAGGTCGCGCGGTCGGCGTCGGATCCGAGGTCCCGAAAGGATCGGGACAACCGGAACCCGACCGAACCGACCACCGCCAGGGTGATGGCGGCGACGGCGAACACCAGGGCGGTGTCGACGGCGGGGCTGACCATGGCTCTACAGTAGTGGCTCGGTCCTCGACGGGCGGCGAGTCCGCCGCCGGGCGGGCCCCGCAGCCGCGGGACTGCCGCTGCTGCTCCACCGCTGCCTGACCTCCCTGCCTGACCTCCCTGCCTGACCTCCCTGCCTGACCTCCCTGCCTGACCTTCCCGCCTGACCTCCCTGCCTGGCAGCCCCGGCTTCACCTCCATGCCTCGGCGGGCCCATCCGGGCATCCCGGCCTGACCGTTCGGCGCAGCGCGCCGCCCGTTGGGCGCGGGACTATCGCGCAGCGCTGGAAAAGCGCCCCGGGAGGAGTGAGAGTGAGTGAAGTCACATCGCAGGTCGACCCTGCCCGGCAATGCCGCCGGCACCGCAGGGAAGTGTCCAAGCAGAGGAGGAACAATGGGTTCGCATCCAATCGAACCGGACGGGGGATCGCCGGGCCCGGACGGCGGAGCTCCGGAGACCGGCCGGACCGACGGCGTCCAGGCACATCAGGCGGCCCCGGCGGCCGGTGCGCACACTGCGGGTGCCGCCGCCCGGCCCGCGGTCGACTTCACGGAGGTCCAGGAGGCCGAGCAGTTCCAGGAACTGCGCAAGCGGCACCGCAGCTTCGTCTTCCCCATGGCAGTGGCGTTCCTGCTGTGGTACTTCGCCTACGTGCTGCTGGCCGACTACGCCCACGAGTTTATGGCTACCCCGGTCTTCGGCAACGTCAATATCGGCATCCTCCTCGGGCTGGCGCAGTTCGTCAGCACGTTCGCCATCACCATGTGGTACGTCAGCTACGCCAACCGGCGGCTCGATCCCATCGCGGCCAACCTCCGGCACGAGCTTGAGAGTGCCGCCCCCGAAGCATTCAGCGATCCGACAGGCGGGAAGAAATGATCAGTCCCCTCACCGCAGGTCCGTTCCTGCCCCTGCAGACCACCGAGTCGACCCGCGTCGGCGAGCCCTGGCTGAACATCACGATTTTCGGCCTGTTCGTCGCGATCACGCTGGTGATCGTGCTGCGGGCCAGCCGCAACAACAAGACAGCGGCCGACTACTACGCCGCAGGCCGCTCCTTCACGGGCCCGCAGAACGGGACGGCGATCGCGGGGGACTACCTCTCCGCAGCCTCCTTCCTGGGCATTGTCGGTGCCATCGCCATCAACGGCTATGACGGGTTCCTCTACTCCATCGGCTTCCTCGTCGCATGGCTCGTAGCCCTGCTGCTCGTTGCGGAGCTGCTGCGGAACACCGGCAAGTTCACCATGGCCGATGTCCTTTCCTTCCGCCTCCAGCAGCGTCCGGTCCGGATCGCGGCGGCCATCACCACACTGGCCGTGTGCTTCTTCTACCTGCTGGCCCAGATGGCCGGCGCCGGCGGTCTCGTCTCCCTGCTGCTGGGCATCGACGACCGCATTGGCCAGTCCCTGGTGATCGCCGTCGTCGGAATCCTCATGATCATCTACGTACTGATCGGCGGCATGAAGGGCACCACCTGGGTGCAGATCATCAAGGCCTTCCTGCTGATCACCGGTGCGTTCATCATGACCGTGTGGGTCCTCGCGATCCACGGGTTCAACTTCTCCACCCTGCTCGGCGCGGCCATCGAGACCTCGGGCAACGCGGCGATCACCAGCCCCGGCCTTCAGTACGGCCTGACCGGCACCACCCGGCTCGACTTCATCTCGCTGGCGCTGGCCTTGGTCTTCGGCACCGCGGCCCTGCCGCACGTGCTCATGCGCTTCTACACGGTGCCCACCGCCAAGGAGGCCCGCCGCTCGGTGGTGTGGGCCATCTGGCTCATCGGCGCGTTCTACCTGTTCACCCTGGTGCTGGGCTACGGCGCCAGCGCCCTGATCGGTGCCGAGCGCATTCTTGCGGCGCCGGGCGCGGTCAACTCGGCGGCCCCGCTGCTCGCGTTCGAGCTCGGCGGCCCGCTGCTGCTCGGCCTGATTTCAGCGGTCGCGTTCGCCACGATCCTCGCCGTGGTGGCGGGACTGACCATCACGGCGGCGGCGTCGTTCGCCCATGACATCTACGCGAACGTCATCCGCCGCGGCAAGGTCGACCCGGACGGCGAGGTCAAGGTCGCACGGCGTACCGTCGTCGTCATCGGCCTGCTCTCCATCCTGGGCGGCATCGGCGCCTCCGGGCAGAACGTCGCGTTCCTCGTGGCCCTCGCCTTCGCGGTGGCTGCTAGTGCGAACCTGCCGACCATCCTGTACTCGCTGTTCTGGCGGAAGTTCAACACCCAGGGCGCCATGTGGAGCATGTACGGCGGCCTCGGCTCGGCGATCCTGCTGATCGCACTGTCACCGGTTGTCTCTGGCGGCGAGACGTCGATGATCAAGGGGGCCGACTTCTCGATCTTCCCGCTCAACAACCCCGGCATCGTGTCGATTCCTCTGGCCTTCTTCCTCGGCTGGCTGGGGACCACACTGTCCAAGCGGACCGAGGACCCCCTCGTCCAGGCGGAGATGGAGGTCCGCTCGCTCACCGGTGTGGGCGCGGAGAAGGCGGTCGACCACTAGGGCGCGGCAACCGACCTCCCCGACCCGCATCGACGAAGGGCCGCAGCACCCCTCGTGGTGCTGCGGCCCTTCGGCGTCCGGGCGGGATCGGTCGTGCCGTACCGTGCAGTACCGTGCCCTACTGTGCCGTGTCCGCGCTAGTCGCTGGGACTGATGTCCGTGGTCAGTTCCCGCTCGTCGGTTTTCTCGCGGTCCTCCTCCTCGGCGGGGCCGGCCGCGACGTTGAGCCCGGGAGCCTCCTCGGGCTGGTCCGGCTCATCGGCGCCGCTGAAGTTGAAGTCGAGGTTGGCGGAGCCATCCGCGTCGTCGGCAGGGGCCGTCTGCTCGGTCCGTTCGCGGGGGAGGGGTGTGGTCGGTTGAGTGAGCCCGTCACGGACCGGGCTTGAGGGGTCTTCTGATTCGGGGGCCATGGTCTACTCCTTCGCAGGCGTGGTTGCACCTGGGCAGTGCGCTGTTCCGCCGGGGTACCCGGCGGTGGTTCGACCCTAGCTCCGGCCGGGAGCAACCAAAAGGGAAAAGAGAAGCGTGCCCACCGGGGCCGGCCGCGGTAGGGGCCCGCTGGAGCGTCCGGGCATAGCCGCCGCGGGCCGGGGCGTTCGTCAGGACGGCTGCCGCGGCCCGCGGTGCAGCAGGGGCTCGACCCGGAAGGGAATGAGTTCACCCATCGCCAGGGACGTGTCGCAGCGTTCGACGCCGTCGCAGGCGAGGATCTTTCCGTTCACCCGGAACAGGTCCTCGGCGTCCGCCGAGACGACGCGCACAAGGATGTCGGCCTGCCCGCTGAGGCCGTACGCCTCGATCACCTCCGGGATCTCGCTGATCCGGGCTGTGATCTCCGAAAGCTTCTGCTGCTGGACATGGACGTGGATGAAGGCCATCAGGGGATACCCCAAGGCGGCGGGATTGATGCGCCGTTCGAAGGAGAGGAAGACCGATTTCTGCTCGAGTCGGGTCATGCGGGCCTGCACCGTATTGCGCGAAAGGCCAAGTTTTTCGGCAAGGGCGACGACGGTCCGCCGGGGGTCCTTGGCCATCGCGAGGAGCAGGCGGAGATCGGTGCCATCAAGGGGTTGCATACTGCGCAACGCTAACACGCCGGGACCACCCGGAATAGAGCATATTGCTCAGTGAATAACATTTCGGTTGTGCCACCTGTGGTGTGTGAGTAGTGTCACAGGTACTTCGGGTAATGGCGCCCGGGGTGTCCTGGGGGTGCTGCGGCGCCGCGGACGGACCGGCCTGACAGTGAAGGCGAAGTGCAATTGTGGCCCTGAAAAACATCGAATCCGTTCCCGGTGGCCCGGGTGAGACAGGCTCCGGACTCATCCAGCTGATCACCGCCGACGGCGTCCGCGTTCCGGAACCGGCCTACGACGCCCTGGTCGCCGATATCGACGGCGCCGCGCTTCAGGGCCTCTATGAGGACATGGTCGTCGTCCGCAGGATCGACTCCGAGGCCACGGCGCTCCAGCGCCAGGGCGAACTGGCCCTGTGGCCGCCGCTGCTCGGCCAGGAGGCGGCGCAGATCGGCTCGGGCCGCGCGCTGCGAAGCGACGACTTCGTCTTCTCGAGCTACCGCGAGAACGCCGTCGCCTACTGCAGGGGAGTGGACCTCACCGACATTTTGCGCGTCTGGCGGGGCAATGCCTCCTCGGGCTGGGACCCCTACGCCATCAATATGGCCACTCCCCAGGTCATCATCGGAGCGCAGACCCTCCATGCCACCGGCTACGCGATGGGCATCCTCAACGACGGCGACGACGCCGTAGCGGTCACCTACTTCGGTGACGGCGCCACCAGCCAGGGCGACGTGAACGAGGCGATGGTCTTCGCCGCGAGCTTCCAGGCGCCGGTCATCTTCTTCTGCCAGAACAACCACTGGGCCATCTCCGAGCCGGTGGGCCTCCAGGCCCACGTGCCGATCGCGAACCGCGCCCCCGGCTTCGGCATCCCCTCCGTGCGGGTCGACGGAAACGACGTGCTCGCGTGCCTCGCCGTCACCCGCCAGGCCCTCGCCCGGGCACGCTCCGGCGGCGGGCCGACCTTCATCGAGGCGGTCACCTACCGGATGGGCCCGCACACCACCGCGGACGACCCCACCCGGTACCGCGACGCCAACGAACTCGAGGACTGGGCGGCGAAGGACCCGCTGAAGCGCCTCGAGGCGCACCTCGGCTCTCTAGGCCTGTTCGACGAGGCCTTCACCGCCGCCGTGAAGGCCAAGGCCGACGCCGTCGCCGCCGAGCTGCGTGCCGGCTGCCTGGGCATGGCCGAACCCGCGCCGTCGGACGTGTTCAAGCACGTCTACAGCACCCCGAATTCCTGGCTCGACCGCCAGCAGGACCACTACGAGCGGTACCTTTCATCCTTTGCCGACAGCGCATCCTCCGACGGGAGCTCCTGATGTCCACTCTTACCTTCGGCCGCGCGATCAACGCGGGCCTGCGCCGGGCCATGGACAACGATCCCAAGGTGATCCTCATGGGCGAGGACATCGGCAAGCTGGGCGGTGTCTTCCGCATCACCGACGGGCTGCAGAAGGATTTCGGCGCCCACCGGGTCCTTGACACTCCGCTCGCCGAGGCCGGGATTATGGGCACCGCCGTCGGCATGGCCTACCGCGGCTACCGGCCCGTCGTCGAGATCCAGTTCGACGGCTTCATCTACCCGGCGTTCGACCAGATCGTCTGCCAGGTCGCGAAGATCCACTACCGCACCCAGGGCGCGGTGAAGATGCCGATCACCATCCGGGTTCCCTTCGGCGGCGGCATCGGGTCCCCGGAGCACCACTCGGAATCGCCCGAGGCGTACTTCACCCACACCTCCGGCCTGCGCGTGATCAGCCCGTCGAACCCGCAGGACGCCTACACGATGATCCAGCAGGCCATCAGCTCCGATGACCCCGTGCTGTACTTCGAGCCCAAGCGCCGCTACCACGTCAAGGGCGAGGTCGACGAGGGCTCCGACCCGGCGGCCTCAAGCATGGAGAAGGCGCGCGTCGTCACCGAGGGCTCCGACGTCACTCTGGTGACCTACGGGCCGCTGGTTCCCACCGCGCGCGACGCCGCGGTGGCCGCCGGCGACGACGGCGTCTCGGTGGAAGTCATCGACCTGCGCTCGCTGGCACCCATCGACTTCGAGACCGTCGAAGCCTCCGTGCGGAAGACCGGGCGTCTCGTCATCACCCACGAGGCCGCGCAGTCCGGCGGACTCGGAGCGGAGATCGCCGCGAGCATCACCGAGCGGTGCTTCTACCACCTCGAGCACGCACCGGTCCGGGTCACGGGGTTCGACATCCCCTATCCGTACTCCAAGCTCGAATTCCACCACCTGCCGGACCTCGACCGCATCCTCGACGGCGTCGACCGCGTGCTCGGCCGGCCCAATTCACTGAGCGGACTTGAAAGGTAGTGGCAGGCGTGATCAAGGAGTTCCGGCTTCCGGACCTGGGCGAAGGCCTCACGGAATCTGAAATCGTCAGCTGGCATGTGGCGGTGGGGGACACCGTCGAGCTGAACCAGATCATTGCCGATGTGGAGACCGCGAAGGCCGTCGTCGAACTGCCCTCGCCCTACGCAGGCGTCATCGCCGAGCTTCACGAACAGCCCGGCACCGTCGTCGAGGTCGGCGCGCCGCTGGTGTCCTTCGAGGTGGCCGGGCCCGCCGGAGCGCCGCCGTCCATCGGCAGCGCCGCGTCCGGCGGGGACACCGGAGCCCCCGCCAAACGTGAGCCGAACCTGGTGGGATACGGTGCCGCTGTCGAGAAGGGCGGGCGGCCCGAACGGCGTGCCCGGCGCTTCGCGTCCCAGCTTTCGGGTGGCTTGAATCCGGCCGGAGGGTCCGCCCTTCCCGGGTTGGCCGAAAGGGTCGGATCCGCACCGATGATCGCGGCCGTTCCTGCCGTTCCTGCCCGCCCTGCAGTCGAGGCCGTGCCCGTGGCTCCTGTCCTCGAATCCGCCGGTTCGCTCCCCGCCTCCCCGGTCCGAACGATCAGCGGCGAGCGTCCGCGCTCGACTCCTCCGGTGCGGAAGCTGGCTCGCGATCTGGGCATCCGCCTCGAGGGGGTTCCGGGAACCGGGCCCGGTGGGCTGATCACCCGAGACGACGTCCTGGCAGCCGCGCAGGGGGCTTCCGCATCCGACGGCGCGGGCAACGGCGGCAGCGTCGCACCGGCATCGGTCATCCCCTCACCGGTCAACCCCTCACCGGCCGGGGCACAGGACACTGCCCGGGAGACCCGCACACCGATCAAGGGGATGCGCAAGCACACGGCGGCGGCCATGGTGGCCAGCGCCTTCACCGCGCCGCACGTGACGGAGTTCCTGACCGTCGACGTCACGCCCACTATGGAACTCATCGGCCGGGTCAAGGAATCGAAGGCGTTCGCGGGTGTGCGGATCACGCCGCTGACGATCGTCGCGAAGGCGCTGTGCATCGCCCTTCGGCGCAACCCGACGCTGAACTCCCGCTGGGACGAAGCAGCCGGGGACATTGTGCAGTTCAACTACGTGAACCTCGGCATCGCCGCTGCAACACCGCGGGGACTGCTAGTGCCCAATATCAAGGACGCCCAGGAGCTCAGCCTGATGGATCTGGCTGGAGCGCTGACGGGCCTCACCGAGCGGGCACGCGCCGGCAAGACGGGTCCTGCGGATCTTTCGGGCGGCACGATCTCCATTACGAACATCGGTGTTTTCGGGATCGACGCCGGAACGCCGATCCTCAACCCCGGGGAAGCGGCGATCCTTGCCATGGGAGCAGTCCGCCGCATGCCTTGGGAATACGAGGGGCAGATCGCACTGCGGTCCGTCATGACCCTGAGCCTCTCCTTCGATCACCGGCTGGTCGACGGCGAGCAGGGTTCGCGGTTCCTCGCCGACATCGGCGCCATCCTGGCCGACCCGGGGATGGTCCTCACGATGGTGTGACGGCTGTCGCCGCACCCCGCCGGGATGCCCGGGCACCAGGACGGTTTGCCGCAGGGGCCCGGCGCGGCCCCGCATCGTCCAGCGTGGGATCAGCGGGCGTAGGCTCCTGCCGCTGCCTGAAATCCACGGAAATACTGTGGCTTTCGAGGCGGCCGGGTTGACGGCGGGAGTAGAGTCGGGAAATCAACAGAAGGGCACCGGTCGGACACCGGCCCCGCCTGCATGGAGGTGCACGCTCCGCCAGGAGCGGGCGGCGCGCCGGGTGGCCCGATCCACTCAAATTCCAATGTCCAACGTCGCAGCAACCGGTGCGCCGCGGATCGTCCTCCAATCGACTGCGCAGATGGGCGGGGACGTGGGGCCGGTCGGCGGCGGCAGATGACCAGAACGGGAGCAGCGACGTGAGGGCGGACGGTGATTGAGTCGAATTCCCAGGCGGGGGACCAGCCGCGCGACATGGGGGATCTCGCCGATCAGCTGGGCCTGCTCGCGCGCGAGCTGCAGAAGGAGCAGGACACCGAGGCTGTCCTCGAAGACATCGTGCGGGCGGCGATCCGGTTGATCCCCCAGGTGGCGCACGCGTCAATCAGTCTGGTGAGGGCTCGCCGGACGGTGGAGTCCCGGGCCGCATCCGGCGACCTGCCCCGCAGGGTCGACGCAGTCCAAAGTGAAACCGGTCAGGGTCCGTGCCTTGATGCCGCCTATGAAGAGCAGATGGTCCGGGTTCCCGATATGGGCAGCGAAACCCGCTGGCCCAGATTCGCCCGGCGGGCCTGGGACCTGGGTGCCCGGAGCATGTTGTCGTTCCAGCTGTTCGTTGAGGGCGACACTCTTGGGGCACTCAATCTCTATGGTGCCGAGGTTGGCGCTTTTGATGACGAGAGCGAGCAGATCGGGCAGCTGGTCGCTGCCCATGCCGCCGTCGCATTTGCCGATGCCCTGGAGATCAGCCAGCTCAATCAGGCCCTCGTCAACCGGGATGTGATCGGCCAGGCCAAGGGGATCCTGATGGAACGCTTCAAGATCAGTGCACCACAGGCCTTCGTGCTGCTCTCGGCCGTGAGCTCAACAACGAATACGAAGCTTCAAGTGGTCGCCGAACAGCTCGCCGACACCGGCGATATCCGGCTGAACGGCAATGGTCACGGCAACGGCAACGGTCACGCGCAGGCGGCAGCCGGAGGGTAGGGCCAAACGGTCGGCTGTCGACGCGGGTGGCACGCGGGCGCAGCCGAAGGGTGCGGCCGGTGATCAGCTGTCGACGCGGGTGGGTCGCAGCCGGGACCTCAACCTTGCAGGTGGTGCCGGAGGTGACTGCCGGCGCAGGTTGGAACGGTGTTCAGGGCTGTAGGGGGCGCGGCAGCAGTGGTAGCTCGCGCCCGTGAACATATCGTCGATGAGTTCATTGACGGCCTGCGAGATGCAGTCGCGCTCCTGAGCGGGGAGCTGAATCAGCCCATGCAGGTACGCATCGACCTCAAGCTCGTCCATCGAGCCGCCCATGTTCAGGTAGTGCTGGACGACCTCACCGAGGGACAGGCCGGAACACTCGAGGGCCTCGTAGGTGCGCTGGTGCTGCATGAGTCTGTCCCTTGGGTGAGTCGGCGGCGAAAGCGGCCGGCGCCCCTGCCTAAGGCCGCCCCCTGACCCGTCATTCGGGACTCCTGCTTTCCGTACTCTCCCATTGTGTTCCCCACACCTCAAGGAGCCCCCGCGGAAACCCTATGATTTACCTCAAGAATGAGCGGTCGGCACGCCGCTCAGCCGCCGGCAGCGGCGAGGAACCGGTCGCGCTGATGGGGGAGGAGCAGGCGCAGGAACTGGGGGTTCTCCCGCAGGAACTCCTGGGATTCGGCGCAGTATGGTGCAATATCGAGGCGCCGGCGGTGGGCGTTCATCAGGACGGCCTGCATCAGCACGGGCTCGAGTCCCATGGAGCGGAACCGGCGGTCAATGACTGCCTGGATCAGCAGGACTTCGCCGCCGCGCAGCTCGTATTTTACGTACCCGGCCATCAGGCCGTCCCGGTACAGCTCGAACCGCGAGTACAGCACGTTGTCGCGGAAGGTCCCCCGCTGGCCCGCCGACTCCACCGGTACCGGAGCCTGCGCCGTCTGCTCCCTGTTTTCCAACTCCTCGACGAGGGCCTCGTAACGCTCCCGCACCTCAAGCGGTGGGTACGCGGTATCCATGAGTTGGTAGGTCTGGTTGCACATGGTGCGCAGCTGCCGGGTGGACAGCGCGGAAAGGTCCGTGGGGAACTGGACTTCGCCTGCGGACGAGCCGGACACAGTCACCGGCTGGGGGACGTGCCCCCACAGTGCGGCAGGGGCGTCAAGGTCGGACGTGGGGAAATGAACATGCAGAGCGTTGTTCATGAGAACTCCATGGTCGAGGGGCCACAGGCCTCCTGCTCGACCGGTCTCCTCAGTCTAGGTCGGAAGTCCGGAAAGCGAAAGGTCAGGGGGCTTATTAATTTCCCGGGCGTGCGGAATTGCCCCGCTATGGCCCCTGCCGGGCCCTGAACCGCTCCTCGTAAATGCGCTCTGCCTCCTCCAGGACGGCTGAATCGAGCCGCCCTAGGGGACGGATGTCGGTTAGGAGGGGCTCGCAGTCCGGTCCGCGGCCGGCACAGGTTCCAGCGAGGATCCAGGCATGGCGGTCCCGCCGTTCGCTCAGGTGCTTGTACTGGCAGATCTGACGGGCCAGCCAGTCTTTAAGTGGGCGGGTCCACCAGGCTTCCGGTGTCAGGGGGTTCACCGAGAGACCGGGGAGTGCCAGCCCGCTTTCGGTGTCGGTGCTCTGTGATCCGGAGTCGGCCTCGAACCCTTTCGAGTAGCGCAGGCAAACGCCGTCCACCGTCGTGACCAGCCGCTCGAGTTCGGCCAGATCCTTCACGAGGTTTTCTTTCGCTGTGGTTGTCATTGCCGCCTTTCGCGTCCGCCTATCGAAAGGAACTCCGGATCGGCCCGCATTCGACTCCGGACTGAGCCAGGGTGCGTGGCGCCCCGGTGTCCGGCAATCGGTCACCAGGTGCCCGTCACGACGCTGGTGGAGGGTCCTCCGATGAAGTCCTAAGCATGCTTAGTAGATTCAAGGATGCTCGACGGCGCCTGCCCGGTCAACAACTATCCCAGCGGCCGGATGCGACCTGCGCGGGACCCGGGTCAGGTGGCGGATGGCTCCGGTTCCTGTCCGCATGCTCCACGGAGTTCGGACAGGGCGTCGTCGGGCACCGCGTCGCCGGCCTCGGCCAGCCGATCCGCCGGCGCGAGAATCTTCTCGGGTACGCCGGCGGTTCGAGCGGGAGCGATGAGGCCGCCGAGGAGTTCCTTGTCCTGCGCGCTGACCAGGCCATCCTCGGTCACTTTGCAGATCTGCTCCTTGACCTCACCTGCTGCGGCGGTCGCGGCCGAGGACACGGCGTCCCGGGCTGTGTCCTCGACCTGGGCGCACGCTCCCAGCAGTGCGGCGAACGGAACCACGAGCAGGGCGAGGCGCCACTGTTTACGGCCGGGGGTGTGGGTCTGGACGGTCATCAATGATTCTCCTTGGTTCTGCGGAAGGGCGGCATGGGACGCCGGACGACGCGCGATAGGTTGATATCCCCTCTGCTGGGGAAGATTCAGGTGGCCGGAACCGCTGTGATCTTTCCTTCCCGGAAGGCATCGACGAACAGTGAATGGTCCCGGCGGACCTCGGCCGCGTAGGCGGTGGCGAAGTCGATGATGTCTTCGATGAACTCCTCCTCACGGCCCTCAAGCAATTCAATGATCGCAGTTTCGATGCGGAAGGGCACGAGGTCGTGGTCACTGTCCTCGTCGCTGGCACAGTGGATCTTGGCGGTGGCCTGGCCGAGGCTGGCCAGGACGGCTTCCATCTGGGACGGCTCGGTCAGGTCCTCCCAGTCAAGGTCCCGCTTGTAGGGGGAGAGTTCGCCGACGACGAAGGACACCCCGTCGATCGTGGTGTAGCCCAGGAAGGGGTCGGTGTGGGTTTGGAGTGAGCGCTGGCTGATGACCGCGCGGTGGCCGTCGTCAATGAAGTAGGAGCGTACCCGTTCATCGGAGACGATCCTGCTGGGCGCGGCGACGTTCGACTGCTTCATGGCGAGGATGATGTCGTTTTCCTGGGCCTCGTCGAAGCCTTCGATGAGGACGTTGTAGGCTGGCAGGCCCGCACTGCCGATGCCGAAGCCCTTCTTGCCGACGATTCCCTTCACCCGGTAGAACACGCGCCGTCGGGACCGTTCGCTGTCGGGGATGGTGGTCAGGTATTCCTCGAACGCGGCGTCGACCTTTCGGTACTCGGCCTCCTCAAGCGTGCGGATGGAACCGTCCTCGCGGAAGTGCCGTTCGTAATCCTCGATCCGGGTCAGTGCGTCGAGCAGCACCGTTCGTTTGGAGGCCCGGGCCTCCTGCAGGACGGCGCGGATCGCCCCGTCGGTGTTGGCGAGGCCGAAGGCGAAATCGGCGTCTTCGGCACGAACATAGTCGCGCACCCGGTCAAGGTAGGCCTGAAGGTAGACCCTGGCGAGGTCGTGCACGGCCCGGGTGGGCAGGGCCTTCTGCCAGCACAGCAGGGCAAGGGACGCAGCGAAGCGGCGGAGGTCCCAGGAGAAATGGCCCACGTAGGCCTCGTCGAAGTCGTTGACGTCGAAGGTCAGGCGTCCTTCATTGCTCATGTAGGTGCCGAAGTTTGCGGCGTGCAGGTCACCGTGAATCCACACACGGCTGGTGCGCTCGTCCGCCCAGCGGTCGTCGAGGTCCGCCATATCGGCGTAGAAGAGGGCGGCGCTGCCCCGGTAGAACGCGTAGGGGTCGGCGGCCATCTTCCGGAACCGGGCACGGAAAGCGTGAGGATCGGCCTCCATCAGTGCCTCGTGGGCTTCCACAAGGGTGTCGATGATGAGTTGTTGGCGGCGCGTGGAGTCGACCATGGAGTCAGACTACCCTCGCTCCGGCGGGTGCGGCGGGCTCTCTAGGGACGTGGCGGATGTTGTGCGTGCGGCGGGCGCTGTGGGGACGTGGCGGATGTTGTGTGCGCGGCGGGCGCTGTGGGGACGTGGCGGATGTTGTGCGTGCGGCGGGCGCTGTGGGGACATGGCGGACGCGGCGGGCGCTGTGGGGATGTGGCGGGGAGGACTGACAGGGGCGGGATGGGCAGGTGCCGGATTGGTGGAGCCGGGCGGGCAGCCCGGGGTACGCTTCGTCGGAAATCTGACGGTCGACGGAACCGGCCAGCTGGTCCGTTCCGGCTCGTGAAGCGGCCGCCCCGGCCGGACAGCGCGCAGACCGCGTGCAGACCGCGCAGAGTGCCCCGCGTACCCGAAGGAGAAGCATGGCAAAGCTGATCTACTCGATGATCACCTCGCTCGACGGCTACGCAGAGGCGGCGGAGGGAGACCTCGGCGCCGGGGCCGAGGTCGAAGAGGTGCATACCTTCATCGGTGACATTTTCCGCCCTGTCCGCACCTTCCTCTACGGCCGGCGGATGTACGAGACGATGGTGTTCTGGGAGACAGCGCATACCCTGCCCGACGTGCCTCCGCACATCCTGCAGTACGCCCGCGACTGGCAGGCCGCGGAGAAGATCGTGTACTCCACGACGCTGGAGTCGGCGTCAAGCGCGAAGACCCGGATCGAGCGGACCTTCGACCCTGACGAGGTGCGTAGGCTCAAGGAGGAGTCCGACTCCGACCTCAGCGTCGACGGTCCGACCCTTGCGGCCCAGGCGATCGCTGCCGGCCTGGTGGACGAGTACCACCTGTTCATCACCACGAGTGTGGTCGGGGGCGGCAAGCGGTTCTTCCCCGACGGCGTGAGGCTGGATCTCGACCTGGTCGAGGAACGCGCCTTCGACAGCGGACTGATCTACGCGCGCTACCGGACCCGCTGAACCGGGCCTGAAGTCACGACCCTCGGCCGGCTGCCTGGTGCGGCGCGCCGGAAGCGGCGCTTCAGGGAATAGCGCTTTACTTGGACCTTGGGGAGCGGGTGCCGTTCTCGACGGGTCGGAGCCAACGGCCGAAGAGAACGGCCGAAGCGACCCCAGGCTGTGCCGGCAAACGTTGCCGGCAGTTCGTGCAGGCTGGAGACAGGACGGGGATTCCGTGGTGGAGGATGGAGGGCGCCCTCCCGGGGATCCGGTGCCCGATGGCGAACGGCAGCCGCTCGGGGCCCCGTTCTGGACGCTGTGGACCGCTTCGGGCTTCTCGAACCTCGCCGACGGCGTCCTCAAGGTCGCCCTGCCGCTGATTGCCCTGCGCTTCACCGATTCCCCGACGCTGATCGCCGGGCTCGCCATCGCCCTGTCGCTGCCGTGGCTGCTCTTCGCGCTCCCGGCCGGAGCGCTGGCCGACCGTGGCGACCGCCGTCGGATCATGCTCACGGCCAACACCGCTCGAGCCGCCCTTCTCCTGGCCCTCGTCGCCGCCCTGCTGTCCGGCGCGGAGCCGATCTGGGCCCTCTACCTGGTGGCGTTCGCCATCGGCTGCTCCGAGACCGCCTACGACACCTCGGCCCAGTCGATCCTGCCGCAGGTGGTGCCCCGGCCGGTGCTCTCGCGGGCCAACGGCCGGCTCTTCGCGGTGGAACTGACGGCAAACCAGTTCATCGGGCCACCGCTGGGAGGAGCGCTCGTCGTCGTGGGTGCCACCCTGGCCCTGACCGTCCCGGCGGCCCTGTGGGCCTGCGCGGTGGGAGCACTGCTGTTCGTGCGCGGCAGTTTCCGGGTGGAGCGGACGACATCCTCCTCGATGCGTGCCGACATCGCCGAGGGGCTGCGGTTCCTGTGGAGCCGGCCGCTGCTGCGCACGCTCGCGGCAATGGTCGGGGGCTTCAACTTCGCCTCCAGTGCGGCGTTCACAGTCTTCGTGCTCTTCGCCGTCGGACCCGGATCGGCCATGAAGCTTTCGGAGCCCGGATTCGGGCTGCTGCTGACCTCGATCGCCGTCGGAAGCCTCCTTGGTTCGCTCGTGGCCGAGGGGATTGAGAAGCGGTTGGGACGCTCCCGGTCCCTGGCCGTGGCGATCCTTGCGAGCGTGCCACTCGTCGGCATGCCGGCCGTGACCGCAGACCCGGTGCTCGTTGGCCTGGCCTTCTTCCTGGGCGGGGTGGCCATCGCCGTCTGGAACGTCGTTTCGGTCTCGCTGCGGCAGCGGATCACTCCGGACCGGCTGCTCGGACGGGTCAACAGCGCCTACCGCCTGCTGGCCTGGGGCACGATGCCGGCGGGCGCGGCCGCCGGGGGGCTGCTGGCCCAGTACTTCGGCCTGACAACGGTGTTCGCTTCGATGGGCATCCTGTCCCTGGTGCTGCTGCTCGGAATGCGGGTAGTGACCGAACCGGCCATTGAGGCCGCGGAGCGTGATATCGAAGCCGCCTGAGCCGCGGAACGACGTCGTGGGCGCCTGAGTGGGCGCCGCAGTGACGGACGGCGGCCCGCCGGACCGTCCGCCCCGGCCGCGCAGCGCCCTCGGCCGGTTCAGCGCAGTTCTGGCCGGTTCAGCGCAGTTCGAGGATCAGTTCCTTGACCACGGCGCCGCGGGCGTTGGCGAAACCCTGGGCCTCGCCCACGCGCTGGAAGCCCCACCGCTCAAGGATGCGGATCGAGCTGACGTTGTCGACCACGGCCCGGGCACGCAGGGGGCGTTCGGTCACCTCGGCGAGGAACTGGCCCACCGCCGCCGTCGTGATGCCCTGACCCCAGCGGGCCTTGTCCACCCAGTAGCTGATTTCGGGGGTCTCCTCGTCCTTGTAGGCGAGGATGCTGCCGACGACCTCGCCGTCCGCGAGGATGGTGCGCACCGTGATCTTCGGGTTGTTGAGGATGTCCTGCCAGTGGTGGTCGAACACCCCGCGGTCCGATGGATTCTTCGCGGCGAAGCCCGCCATGTGGTTGGCGCTCGGGTCCAGCTGGTGGGTGAAGAACTTATCCAGGTCGGCGGCTTCAACGGGGCGGAGTTCAATCACGGCGGAACTTTCGGTTAGGAGGCACTGTCGGTATCGGTAAAGAACCAGCGTACCTGCGGGTCAGGCGGATGCCGGGCTCAGGCGTTCAGCGCGGCCCAGGCCATGTTCTCCAGGAGGAGACGCAGGCCGCCGAGATCCCTGCTGCTCCTGCTGCCCTGGGTGGTGTGCGGGGTCGAGTTGATGAGTCCGAACACCGCATGGGCCTTCCGGCGCAGCTGCACGAGGTCCGCACCCGGGGTGCGGTCGGCCATCGCCTCGACCCACACCTCGAGGTAGCGGCGCTGCAGCGACCTCACCGTTTGGGCGTCCTCCCGGGACAGGCTGCTGAGGTCGCGGTCCTGGACGCGGATGACGTTGGCGTTGCTGAGGGCGAAATCGACCTGGAACTCGATGAGTCCGCGCAGAGCGCTGTCGGCGTCGGCGGAGTTGGCCAGGACGGCGCGGCCGCCGTCGAGGAGGTCCTCGCTGACTCCGGTCAGCAGCGCCGAGAGCACTGCGGGCTTGCCGCTGAAGTGCCGGTAAACAGCCGGCCCGCTGACGCCTGCGGCAGCGCCGAGGTCCTCAATGGAGACACCGTTGTACCCGCGCTCGGCGAAAAGCTGGGCGGCCGCGCCCAGGAGGGCGGCGCGCCGCGAGGCCTTGGCCAGGCTGCGGCCCGTGACCCGGTCGACGGTGGGCGGTGATTCCATGAAAATATCCCCCTGTTGGTGTGTGTGCTCTTATTGTGGTGGACAGGCCGGTTAATAGCCACTAACCTAAACTCGGTTAGCGCTTACTAACTTAAGTCGTTTGAGGGAAGAGTCGATGGAGACGCTCACGTCGAAGGTGGACACCACCTCGCTGGAATTCTTGGAGAACGACGAGGCGCAGCGCCGCCTGGCCGCAGAACTCCGCGGCCGCCTCGCGGAAACCGCCCTGGGCGGACCCCCGCGGTCCCGGGAACGCCACGTGGCCCGCGGCAAGCTCCTGCCGCGCGAACGCATCGACTTCCTGCTCGACGACGGCAGCCCCTTCCTCGAGATCGCACCGCTGGCGGCCAACGGCATGTACGGCGACGAGTCCCCGGGTGCCGGCGTCATCGCGGGCATCGGCCTGGTCCACGGCCGGCACGTGCTGGTCATCTCGAATGACGCGACGGTCAAGGGCGGCACCTACTACCCGCTCACGGTGAAGAAGCACCTGCGGGCCCAGGAGATTGCGCTCGAGAACAACCTGCCGTGCGTCTACCTCGTCGACTCGGGCGGGGCCTACCTGCCGAAGCAGGACGAGGTGTTCCCCGACCGCGACCACTTCGGCCGCATCTTCTACAACCAGGCCACCCTGTCGGCGCGGAAGATCCCCCAGATCGCCGCCGTGATGGGCTCCTGCACCGCAGGCGGCGCCTACGTCCCCGCCATGAGCGATGAAACGGTGATCGTCCGGAACCAGGGCACCATCTTCCTGGGCGGGCCGCCGCTGGTGAAGGCCGCCATCGGCGAGGTCGTCACGGCGGAGGAACTCGGCGGGGGCGAGCTTCACTCCCGGGTCTCAGGAGTCACCGACCACCTCGCGGAGAACGACCACCACGCCCTGGAGATCGTGCGCGACATCATCTCGACCCTCCCGGTCCACCGGCCGGCGGAGGAGACCGTTCCGGTGCAGCCGCCCGCCGTCGACACCGACGAGCTCTACGGCGCCGTGCCGGTTGACGTCAACGCCTCCTACGACGTCCGCGAGGTCATCGCCCGCCTCGTCGACGGAAGCCTCTTCCACGAGTTCAAGCGCGACTACGGCACCACGCTGGTTACCGGCTTCGCCACCCTGCACGGGCACAAGGTCGGGATCGTCGCCAACAACGGAGTGCTCTTCAGCGAGTCGGCGCTCAAGGGCGCCCACTTCATCGAACTGTGCGACCAGCGCGGCATCCCGCTGATCTTCCTGCAGAACATCTCCGGCTTCATGGTCGGCAGGGACTCCGAGGCCGGCGGCATCGCCAAGAACGGGGCCAAGATGGTCACCGCGGTGGCCACCTGCCGGGTTCCCAAGCTCACCGTGGTGATCGGGGGCTCCTTCGGGGCGGGCAACTATTCGATGTGCGGACGGGCCTACTCCCCGCGCTTCCTGTGGATGTGGCCGGCGAGCCGCATCTCCGTCATGGGCGGCAATCAGGCCTCCTCGGTGCTCAGCACGGTCAAGCGCGACCAGCTTGAGGCCCGCGGGGAAGCATGGAGCGCCGAGGAGGAAGCGGCCTTCACCGCCCCGATCCGGGAGCAGTACGAGGCCCAGGGAAGCCCCTACTATTCGACGGCCCGGCTGTGGGACGACGGCATCATCGACCCCGCCGACACCCGCACCGTGCTCGGCCTCGCCCTTGACGTGTGCGCCAGCACCCCGCTGCCGGAGACCTCCTTCGGCCTCTTCCGGATGTGAGAGAACTGCCCATGACTGCTCCCCACCAGCCGCCGTTCTCGACGGTCCTTGTTGCCAACCGCGGCGAGATCGCCTGCCGGGTCATCCGTACCCTGCGCTCCCTGGGCATCCGTTCCGTCGCCGTCTACAGCGACGCCGACGCCGGGGCCCGCCACGTCCGGGAGGCCGACACCGCCGTGCGGATTGGCCCCGCCTCCGCCGCCGAGAGCTACCTCAGCGCCGAGGCGATCCTCGCCGCCTGCCGGCGGACCGGAGCCGAAGCGGTCCACCCGGGCTATGGGTTCCTCAGCGAGAACGCCGGGTTCGCCCGGGCGCTGGCGGAGGAGGGCATCGTCTTCATCGGCCCGGACGTTCACGCCCTGAACGTCATGGGCGACAAGATCCGCTCGAAGAATCACGTGGCAGGCCACGGCGTGCCCGTCGTTCCCGGGCTCGCGGAGCCGGGCCTGACGGACGAGCAGCTGATCGAGGCCGCAGGAGACATTGGCTACCCGCTGCTCATCAAGCCCTCGGCCGGCGGCGGCGGCAAGGGCATGCACGCCGTGTACGAGCCGGCGGAACTGCCGGCGGTGCTGCTGACCGCCCGGCGCGTTGCCGCCTCCGCGTTCGGCGACGACACCCTGTTTCTCGAACGGCTCATCCCCACGCCGCGCCACATCGAGGTTCAGGTGCTGGCCGACCAGCACGGGAACGTCATCCACCTGGGGGAGCGCGAGTGCTCCCTGCAGCGCCGCCACCAAAAGGTCATCGAGGAGGCGCCGTCGGCCCTGCTCACCGAGGCGACCCGCGCACGCATCGGCGAGGCCGCCTGCAACGCCGCACGCAGCGTGGACTACACCGGGGCGGGAACGGTCGAATTCCTCGTCTCGGATGCCTCGCCGGACGAGTTCTTCTTCATGGAGATGAATACGCGCCTGCAGGTGGAGCACCCGGTGACCGAACTCGTCACCGGCGTCGACTTGGTCGAGTGGCAGGTGCGCATCGCCGGTGGGGAGGCGCTCGCCTTCGGGCAGGACGACGTCGTCCTCACCGGCCACGCCGTTGAGGCGCGGGTCTACGCGGAGAATCCCGAGGCAGGCTTCCTTCCCTCCTCTGGCACTGTGTTGCGCCTCGAGGAACCGGCGGGCGAGGGGATCCGGGTGGACAGCTCGCTCCTGCCCGGACTCACCATCCCGGCCGCCTACGATCCGATGCTCTCCAAGGTCATCGCGTGGGGTGCCGACCGGACCGAGGCGCTCGACCGGCTCGATACCGCCCTCGCCTCCTCAGTGGTGCTCGGCATCGACACCAACACCGAATACCTGCGCCTGCTCATCGGCGACGAGGACGTCCGGGCCGCCCGGCTCGACACCACGCTGATCGAGCGGAAACTGCCGGGGCTTGCCTTCCGGACCGTCACCGACGCCGAGCTCGCCGTCCTCGCCGTCGGGATGCTCACGTCCGATCCGCAGGGCGATGGCTCCGGCAGCTCTCCTGCCGCAGCGGCGGAGCTGCCGCCGTGGCAGCGCCGGGACGGCTTCCGGCTGGGCGTGCCCCAGCCGCGCCGGCTGAGCCTCGAGGTGGGCCCCGACGACGTCCGTGAGGTATCGATCCTTCCTGCCGACTCCGCGGGGCCGGATGGGACGTTCGCGGTCGCCGTCGACGGTGGGCCAACCCACACCGTTCGGCTCGATCCGGCAGGTGGCGCCGTCGTGGACGGCGTGCGCACCGGTGTGGCGATGGTGCACGCCGACGGCGTGTCCTGGCTGGGGGAGGACGGCTGGTCGGTCTCGGTGCGCCGGCTCAGCCGCAGCGCCCGCCTGCAGGCCCAGCTCGCGCTGGTGGCCCGCGCCGCCGGAAACGCCGATCCGCTCGTGCGAAGCCCCATGCCGGGCACCGTCGTCTCGGTGTCCGTCAGCGACGGTGACGCCGTCGAGGAGGGCCAGGTGCTCCTGGCCGTCGAAGCGATGAAGATGGAGCACCAGCTCCGGGCCGCCGTCGCCGGAACCGTCCACCTCACCCTGAAGCCTGGAGACCTGGTGCGGGCCGATCAGGTGGTCGCAAGCATCCATGTCGAGGAGGCCGTCCCGGCAGGAGACTCCGCCGGGCAGGACGCGGCCGATCAGGAAACTGCAGGTCAGGAAACAGCAGCGCAGGAACCAACAGCGCAGCAAACAGCAGCGCAGGAACCAACAGCGAAGGAAGTATCAGCACGATGAACTTTGAACTGTCTGAGGAATACCAGGACCTCGTCGACACAGTGCGCGAATTCGCCGACGAGGTTGTCGCGCCGGTTTCCGCCAAGCACGACGAGGAGCACAGCTTCCCCTACGACGTGGTGAAGCAGATGGCGGACATGGGCCTGTTCGGCCTGCCGTTCCCCGAGGAATACGGCGGAATGGGTGGCGACTACTTCGCGCTGTGCCTCGCGCTCGAACAGCTCGCCCGGGTCGACCAGTCCGTGGCCATCACCCTCGAGGCCGGTGTCTCCCTGGGCGCCATGCCGATTTACCGGTTCGGCACCGAGGAACAGAAGCAGACCTGGCTGCCGTCCCTGGCCTCCGGCAAGGCCCTCGGCGGCTTTGGCCTGACCGAATCCGAGGCCGGCTCCGACGCCTCCGGCACCCGCACCACCGCACGGCTCGAGGACGGCCCGAACGGCCGCGAATGGGTCATCAACGGCACCAAGGAGTTCATCACCAACTCCGGCACCGACATCACGAGCCTGGTCACGGTCACCGCGGTGACTGGCACCTCCGAGGGCCCCAACGGGTCGGTGAAGAAGGAAATTTCGACGATCCTCGTTCCCTCGAACACCCCCGGTTTCACCGCCGAGAAGGCCTACAACAAGGTCGGCTGGAACGCCTCCGACACCCACCCGCTGACCCTGCGCGACGTCCGCGTTCCCGAGGCAAACCTGCTGGGCACCCGCGGGCGCGGCTACGCGAACTTCCTGCAGATCCTCGATGAGGGCCGGATCGCCATCGCAGCGCTCGCCACCGGTGCGGCGCAGGGCTGCGTTGAGCAGTCGCTGCGGTACGCCAAGGAACGCCAGGCGTTCGGCACCAACATCGGCTCCTACCAGTCGATCCAGTTCAAGATCGCCCGCATGCAGGCCCGGGCGCACACTGCACGCCTTGCCTACTACGACGCCGCGTCGCGGATGCTCGCCGGCAAGCCGTTCAAGACACAGGCCTCCATCGCCAAGCTGGTCGCCGGCGAGGCGGCAATGGATAACGCAAGGGACGCAACCCAGATCTTCGGCGGGTACGGTTTCATCAACGAGTTCACCGTCTCCCGGCACTATCGGGATTCGAAGATCCTCGAAATCGGCGAGGGCACCACCGAGGTTCAGCTCATGCTGATCGCACGCGAGTTGGGCCTGTAACCTGCCAGCAATGGAGTTGAAGGAGAAGCAGTGATCGACAAAGTTGTGGCAAGCGCCGCGGAGGCCGTCGCCGACATCCAGGACGGGGCAAGCCTCGCCGTGGGCGGGTTTGGCCTGTGCGGGATTCCCTCGGTTCTGATCGACGCCCTGCACGCGCAGGGCACCGGGAACCTTGAAACGATCAGCAACAACTGCGGGGTGGACGAATGGGGGCTCGGTGTCCTGCTGATGGACCACCGGATCCGCCGCACCATCAGCTCCTACGTGGGTGAGAACAAGGAGTTTGCCCGCCAGTACCTTTCGGGCGAACTGGAGGTCGAGCTGACCCCGCAGGGCACCCTCGCCGAAAAGCTCCGGGCCGGCGGCGCGGGCATCCCGGCGTTTTACACCACCGCCGGGGTGGGCACCCTCGTGAGCGAGGGCGGGCTGCCGCAGAAGTACGACGCCGATGGGAACGTTCTCATCTCCTCCAAACCCAAGGAGGTCCGGACCTTCGACGGCGTCGACTACGTGCTCGAGGAATCGGTGCGCCCCGACTTCGCGCTGGTCCACGCCTGGAAGGGCGACCGCCACGGCAACCTCGTCTTCCATGCGACGGCCGCGAACTTCAATCCGTTGTGCGCCCAGGCCGGGCGGATCACCATCGCGGAGGTCGAGGAACTGGTGGAGCCGGGGGAGCTCGATCCCGAACACGTCCATCTCCCCGGGATCTTCGTGCAGCGGGTGGTGCACGCGCCCGACGTCGAAAAGCGGATCGAGAAGCGAACCGTCTCGCTGTCGGCCACCGAACCATCACCAGCCAAGGAGGCCTGAGACGTGGCATTGACCAGGAATGAACTCGCGGCCCGCGTGGCCCGGGAGCTCGAAAACGGCCAGTACGTCAACCTCGGCATCGGAATGCCGACGCTGATCCCGAACTACATTCCGGAGTCCGTCGAGGTTGTGCTTCACTCCGAGAACGGCATCCTCGGGGTGGGACCGTATCCGACGGAAGAGCAGCTGGACCCCGACCTGATCAACGCCGGCAAGGAGACCGTGACTGTCAACGCCGGTGCGTCGTTCTTCGATTCGGCCGCGTCCTTCGGCATGGTCCGCGGCGGCCACGTCGACCTGGCCGTGCTCGGTGCGATGGAGGTCGCGGCGAACGGTGACCTGGCGAACTGGGTTATCCCGGGCAAGATGGTCAAGGGGATGGGCGGTGCCATGGACCTCGTGTTCGGCGCCAAGCGGCTGATTGTGATGATGGAGCACGTCGACCGCACCGGGAATCCCAAGATCGTTGAACGCTGCTCCCTCCCGCTGACGGGCAAGGGCTGTGTCGACCGCATCATCACCGACCTCGCGGTGATCGACGTCGATGCCACCCGCGGGGGCGGAACGCTCGTGCTGCGCGAAACGGCACCGGGCGTGAGCGTTGACGAAGTCATCGCCCGGACCGGCGCTCCGCTTGAGGTCCGCATCGATGGGTGAGGCGCAGGAGCCGGGCGAGGTGATCGTGCAGCGCGGGCTCTACTTCGATGAGCTGAAGACGGGGGTGAGGTACGCCCACCGTCCGGGCCGTACGCTGACCGAGGCCGACAATGTGCTCTTCACGACCCTCACCATGAACACACAGGGCCTTCACCTCGATGCCGCCTGGTCCCAGGGCCAGCCCTTCGGCCAGCGGCTCGTCAACTCGATGCTCACGCTGGCGACGCTCGTGGGCCAGTCGGTCACCCAGCTGACCCAGGGCACCATCGTGGCCCAGCTCGGGCTGACGGACATCCGGTTTCCCCATCCGCTCTTCCACGGCGACACCCTGTACACCGAAACGGAGATCACCGGGGTGCGGGAATCGTCCTCCCGCCCCGGACAGGGCATCGTCACCATGGTGCACACCGGCCGGAACCAGGACGGCGTCGTCGTCGCTTCCGCGGAGCGCTCGGTCCTGATGTGGTCACGGGCAGGGCATGAGGCTGCAGGATCTGAGCCGGCCGGACGCGAGGCGGCGGGCTCGTGAGCGGCTTCACGATAGGTCCGTCGCTGCTGTTCTGTCCGGCGGACAGGCCGGAGCGGTACCGCAAGGCCGCCGAGCGGGCCGACGCCGTCATCCTCGACCTTGAGGACGCCGTCGCGCCGGAGAACAAGGAGGCGGCGCGGGAGGCGCTCGTCGACAGCGCGCTGGATCCGGAGCGCACCATCGTGCGGATCAATCCGGTACCGACAGGCGACTTCCTGCGCGATTGCGCGGCGCTGCGCCGTACCTCCTACCGCACGGTCATGCTGGCGAAGGCCGGATCAGGTGGTGACCTCCGCGATGTCGGACTGCACTTGCCGTCCTATGACGTGATCGCCCTGTGCGAGACGGCCGCGGGGATCCTCAAGGCACCGCACATCGCGATCCAGCCCAACGTCACCGCGTTGATGTGGGGCGCCGAGGATCTTGTCGCATCGCTCGGGGGTACCTCGAGCCGCGGCAAGGACGGCGCCTACCGCGGAGTGGCCGCCCACGCCCGCTCGCAGGTCCTCCTCGCTGCAGGGGCCGCGGGCATTCCCGCCATCGACTCCGTGTACCTCGATATCCCCGATCTTGACGGGCTCGCGGCCGAGGCAGAGGATGCCGCGGCATCGGGGTTCTTCGCGAAGGCCTGCATCCATCCCAGTCAGGCCGAGCCGGTGCGCAGGGCCTATGCGCCGAGTGATGAGGAAGTTGAGCAGGCACGTGACCTGCTGCGTGAGGCCGCCGGCCGGGGCGGGGTGTTTCAGTACCAGGGGCGCATGATCGACGGCCCAATCCTGAGGCACGCCGAGCAGGTGCTCTCCCGGCTGCGCGACTGACGTCACGGCCTGAAGCGTCACTGCAGGCGGAGCATATGGAGATGGGCGCTATTCGGGGACCACACCGTCTATGCGATGCGCAGTCTGTTCATGAGATGCGCGGTTGCTCGTCCAGGGCGTGTCCTCCCGAGTCCATCCGCTCCTTCCGGCCGGGGGAGCGGCCCGCGTCAGAACGGAGGTGGCTCGGCCAGTTGTCCCGGAGGCGCCGTCGTGTAGTGGCGGCCGGCGGGTGACTTCCACTTCAGGGTGCCGGCGTCGTTCTCGAGGAGGTTCCAGCCGGTCGCCGACTTGTACATGTGATGCTTGCGGCAGAGATGGGCGAGGTTTCCGTGGTCCGTCCGCCCGCCCCGTGACCATGGAATGCTGTGGTCGATGTCGGAGTGCGCCGCCGACCGGCCGCACCCGGGGAACCGGCAGGTCGCGTCGCGGTACCGGAGCCACCTCCGCAGCGTCGTGGATGGCAGTCGAGCCTTCCGGCCCATGGCCAGCACGTTCCGGCCCTCGCAGGTCAGCAGGGGGAGGAAGCTGCCGGACAGTGCCGCGAGTTCCCGCGCTGTGTCCGGACTGATGGGCCCGTATCCCTCGAGCTCGGCGGGGTGGTCGGCGACACCCAGGAGGGTCTGGACATCCATGGTGACCAGAACGTCGGCCGGGGCGGATGGGTCGCTTCCACCCGCCGGGAGGGCGGACTTGACCAGCAGATCGGCAAGGACATCGGCCCGCAGCTGGGTGAGAGTCCTCGGCTCATCCGGGCCCTGCACCGCCCGGGCCAGGGTGGTCAGGCGGTTGTAGGCGGCCGCCGCCGTGTCCGCGGGAAGGTAGGCGGAGAACCAGCACATTCCATCGAGGTCGGGGGCGAGGGACACCCTCCGGTCGGCTGCTGCTTTCCTTGTTCGCTGCTGGATCGTCTCGGGGTGGTGTTTCTCCCGCTCGCGCCGGCTGCTGCGGGCCAGCTCGGCCGTCGTCTGGGCCGGAGCACCGGCAAGCAGGTGCTCCTCGAAGCCGGCCCGGGCATCGGGTGGCAGCAGGAGTGCTTCGTCGACGATCATCTCCGCCTGGCGGTAGTTGACCTGGCCGTTGCGCAGGGCCAGGAGGGTTGCCGGGAAGTCCTCGCACAGCAGGCGGGCGGTCCGCAGCTTCCCGAGTGCCGTGCGCTCCGGAATGCGCAGCGCACACGCGGCCTCCGTGGCGGCGAGGCTTGTTGCGAGGTCTTCGTCGAGCCGGCGGAGCGCTGCCCGGGTGCTCCCGTTGGTCCCGGCAGGCTGCGGGAGGGAATTGCCGCCTGCGGCGTCGAGGAAGTTCTGTTCAAGCAGGTGCAGGATCCGTGCCTGGCCCGCCTGTGCCCAGTTGATCAGAGACTCGACTTTCCCGAGGGCGGCCACGAGGCCGGGTCTATCGAGCAGTTCGGGGGAAAACAGCTGGATTGCACCGCTGAGCCCCGCCGGGACGGGAATTTCCCGGGTGGTGGATGGCTGCGTCGGTGCTTCCATAACCCCACTCTGTCACCCGCCACTGACATTTTGGCGGGTCGATTGGCGTGGCAACGGCCTGACGTCTGTCCTCGGGCGCACCCGACCAGCGCCGCCGACAGGTTCACATATCGAGCACGGGGAATGTGCCCGGGGCCACAACCGTTGTCCCCATATGAGAACAGTGATTGCAGGAGCCCACGGAAAAATTGCCCGCGAACTGACCCGCCGGCTGGTGGCACAGGGCCACTACGTCACCGGACTGATCCGCAACCCCGACCACGCGCCAGACCTCGAGCAGGACGGGGCCGACCCGGTGGTTCTCGACCTCGAGTCGGCCACCGCCCAGGAAGTGGCCGATGTCCTCACCGGGGCCGACGCCGTCGTCTTCGCCGCCGGAGCAGGGCCGGGCAGCGGCATAGATCGCAAGGACACCGTAGACCGCGCAGCCTCGGTGCTGCTCGCCGACGCCGCGGAACTCGCCGGAGTGGGGCGCTTCCTGCAGATCTCCTCGATGGGCGCCGACTCCGTCGACGGCGGCGTCCGGCCCGACGGCATGGATGACGTCTTCTACGCCTACCTGCTGGCCAAACTTGCCGCCGAACAGGATTTGCAGGCCCGAAAGCAGCTGAGTTGGACGATCATTCGGCCAGGAGGGCTCACTGACGAACCGGGGACCGGCCGGGTGAAGCTCGCCGCCAAGACCGGCTTCGGCTCCATCCCCCGCGCCGACGTCGCCTCCGTCCTCGCCGCGCTCCTGGTCGGCAACACCGGCCGCTCGGTGGTCCTCGAACTCACCTCGGGGGAGCAGACCGTGCGCGACGCCGTCAGCGCGCTCGCCTAGCGCCGGCCGCCCGGTTTGTTTCTGCCGACGGCGCGCCGTGCGGGATACTTGGGCCATGGACTTCACCAAGCTTCCGCGCGGCCACCGCCGGGTCGTCATCCTGGGATCCACCGGTTCCATCGGCACCCAGGCGCTTGAGGTGATCGCCCAAGCCCCGGACCGGTTCAGCGTCGCCGCGCTCGCCGCCGGGGGCCGGAACCCGGCCATGCTGGCACAGCAGGCCGTGGCAACCCGCGCCCCGGCGGTCGGGGCCGCCCTGTGTACGGAAAGCGAACTCGAACAGGCCGTCGGCAAGGCCGCGGACGCCGCGGGAGTGCGCGGCTACACCCCGGAGATCGTTGCCGGACCCGACGCGGCCCAGCGCCTGGGCGCCTGGCCCGAGGCCGACGTCGTCCTGAACGGCATCACGGGTTCGATCGGCCTCGCGCCCACCCTCGCCGCCCTGCGGGCAGGGCACCTGCTGGCCCTGGCGAACAAGGAGTCCCTGATCGTCGGGGGGCAGCTCGTGAAGGACGCCGCGGCACCCGGGCAGCTGGTGCCGGTCGACTCCGAGCATTCGGCCCTCGCCCAGGCCCTCCGGTCGGGCCTCCCGGACGAGGTCGACCGGCTGGTGCTCACCGCCTCGGGCGGGCCCTTCCGCGGAATGTCCCGACCCGACCTCACCGCGGTCACCCCGGCCCAGGCGCTGGCCCACCCCACCTGGACGATGGGCAGGGTGGTCACCACCAACTCCGCCACCATGGTGAACAAGGCCCTCGAGGTCATCGAGGCGCACCTGCTCTTCGACATTCCGCTGGACCGGATCGACGTCGTGGTGCACCCCCAGTCAGTCATCCATTCGATGGTCCAGTTCATCGACGGCTCCACCATCGCCCAGGCCTCGCCGCCGGACATGCGCCTTCCGATCGCGCTCGGCATCGGGTGGCCCTACCGTGTCCCCGGTTCCGCCGCAGCCTGTGACTGGAGCACCGCCGCAAGCTGGACCTTCGAGCCGCTCGATGAGGAAGCATTTCCCGCCGTGCGCCTCGCGAAGGCGGCGGCCGCGGCGGGCGGTACGTCGATGGCGGTGTTCAATGCCGCCAACGAGGAAGCCGTCGAAGCCTTCCACGCGGGCATCATCGGCTTCACCGACATCGTCGATACGGTCGCCGCGGTGGTGGCCGAGACCAGTGACTCCGGGCACACCGGGGCGGCGCCCGGCGGCGCCGACGCCGGCGGCATCACCCTTGAGGCGGTGCTCGACGCCGAACGCCGGGCACGGGCCTCCGCCCGCGCCCGTTGTGGAGTGAAGGAAACCTCCGCCGGATAGGGACACGCCTGCCGGACGCACCGGCGTCCGGCACAACCCCGACGGAACACGAACTCGAAGGAAACGCCTTGTCTATTCTGCTCTTCATCCTCGGAGTGCTTTTCGTTGTGGTGGGCATCGGTGCGTCCATCGCGCTCCACGAGGTGGGGCACCTGGTGCCGGCCAAGCTGTTCAAGGTCCGCGTCACCCAGTACATGGTCGGCTTCGGCCCCACCATCTGGTCCCGCCGCAAGGGCGAGACGGAGTACGGGATCAAGGCGATCCCCGCCGGCGGCTACATCTCGATGATCGGAATGTTTCCCCCGGGGCCGACCGACGACGAAGGCAGGGCCCGCCAGTCCGGCACCGGCGTCTTCCAGCAGCTGACCAACGACGCACGCCAGGCCGCCGCCGTGCAGCTGCAGCCCGGCGACGAAAAGCGCGTCTTCTACAAACTCCCGATCCACAAGCGCATCATCATCATGCTCGGCGGACCCCTGATGAATCTGCTGATCGGCATAGTCCTGTTCGCCGTCCTCATCATGGGCTTCGGGACCGCCCAGGCGACGACGACCGTCGCCGAGGTCTACAAGTGCGTGGTTCCGGCCGACCGGCAGGCCGAGACCGGTCAGACGGACTGCGCCGACGGCGACCCGGCCGCCCCCGCGTTCGAGGCGGGACTGCAGCCCGGTGACCGCATCCTCACCTTCGACGGCCGCGACGTCGAAAGCTGGGGCCAGTTCTCGGAGTGGATCCGTGAGGCCGCGGGCCGCAGCGTTCCGATCAGCTACGTCCGCGACGGGGAGACGCGCAGCTCGTCCATCACCCCGCTGCTCACCGCGCGGCCCGTGGCGGGGCCGGACGGCCAGACCCGCGTCGACGCCGACGGCACTCCGATCACCAAAGAGGTCGGCTTCATCGGCATCGGTTCCCAGCAGGAGCTGGTGCCGCAGCCGGCCAGCGAGGTCCTGCCCGCGGTCGGGGATTCCCTGGCCCGGGTCACCGGCGTCGTGCTGAACCTGCCCCAGCGGGTGGTCGATGTCGGGGAGGCCGCGTTCTCGGACGCACCCCGCGACCCGGAGGGCCCGATCAGCGTGGTGGGCGTCGGCAGGATCGCCGGCGAGGTCTCCGCCATGGAGGAAATCCCCCTCAAGGCACGGGCAGCGACCCTCGTCGGGCTGGTGGCCGGAGTCAACCTCGCGCTGTTCGTCTTCAACCTCATCCCCCTTCTCCCGCTCGACGGCGGACACGTCGCCGGCGCCCTGTGGGAGGGGCTGCGGCGCACCGTGGCCCGGATCTTCCGCCGCCCCGACCCGGGACCGTTCGACATGGCCAAACTGCTGCCCCTGACCTACGCGGTGGCCGTCCTCCTGATGGGCATGGGCATCCTGCTCATCTACGCCGACATCGTGAAGCCGGTTGCCCTCTTTGGCTAGGGTGTAAATTCATTTGAACCCCAATATGGTTGAAAATCGGCTTTCAGCCTTATAGGCTCGGGCCCGTGTTCGTACTCACGATCGACCAGGCCGGCAGTCAGCACGACGTCGACCGCGTCCCCGACCTCCTGGAGCTGCTCCGCGGGGTCGATGTGGTCACACCCTTCGAGCGCTCGGTCGGCGACGAGGCGCAGGGCATTCCCGCATCGGCCGAGGCTGCCATCGAAGCGGCGCTGCTGTGCCTGCGCCAGGGCGGCTGGTACGTGGGCCTCGGGATCGGCGGCATCGAGCATCCCCTGCCCGCCAGCCCCCGGGAGGGACGCGGCAGCGCCTTCGTGGCGGCGCGTACCGCCGTCGAGCGGGCCAAGAAGACCGGCGACCGCGCTCCGCTGGCCGTGGAGGGCCCGCCCGGAGCCGCCGAAGCCGAGGGGGTGCTTGCACTGATCGGGCGCCACGTCATGCACCGCTCGCGGGCCGAGTGGCGCATCCTCGACCGGCTGCAGCCGGGCAAGTGGGGGAGCCAGACGGCCGCCGCGAGGGAACTGGGCATCGCACCGCAGTCGGTCAGCAAGGCCGTGGCGCGCTCGGCCTGGACCGAGGAATGGGCGGCCCGTCCCGCGGCAGCGCTCCTGCTGGCATGGGCGGATAAAGCGTCGGACGCAGAGCCTACAGTCGACGGGAAGGCCGCAGCGGGTGCTGGACGCCCCGGGGACGCGGGACACCGCGACACAGATGCCCCCGGCACCCCCGGCGGAAACCTGCACGGCTCCGGCGGAACCCCCACTGTGGCCGGGCCGGACTCCGCGGCTGCCGAAGCGGAAGGAGAGGGAAATTGATGGACCTGCTATGGATCGTCCTCACCCTCGCCGTCGCGGGAGGCCTAGGCTGGCCGGTCACCACGCTGGTGCTGCGCCTCGCCCGCACCGTCGATGCCCAGGAACGCCTCAATGAATCCGGGCCGGAACCGGCGGACCAGCCCCAGCTCGCCTTCCCGGCCCCGCCCCGGCCCAACCCCTGGGAGCAGGGGGCGCAGCCCGCACCGGCGCCGCCGCCTGAGCTCCCCGCGGGGGTCCTCCGCGGCGGACTCGTCATCGGCGTGCTCGAACGGCTCGCCGTCGCCACCGCCATCCTCACCGGGGAGCCGGTGGCCATCGCCTACGTGGTGGCGATCAAGGGCCTGGGCCGGTACGCCGAACTCAAGGAAACCCCGGCGGCCGCCGAACGCTTCATCATCGGCACTCTGACCTCAATGCTGTGGGCCGCCGGCGTGGCCTCACTCGCGGCGAACTACCTGCTCTGATCACGTAGGGTGGGTTTATGAGTGTTTTCGCCGTCGAGTACGTCTACAGCCCCGACCAGTCCGACCTTCGGGCCGAGCACCGACCGGCCCACCGGGAGTGGCTGGCCCGTCTCGTCGAGCAGGGACGGCTCCTGGCCTCCGGGCCGTTCGCCGACGGGACCGGAGCCCTGCTGGTCTTCACCGCCGACTCCGAGGACGATCTGCACCAGCTGGTGAGCGAGGACCCCTTCACCCGGGCCCAGGCGATCTCCGCCGTGAAGACCACGGAGTGGAACCCCGTCGTCGGTGCTTTCGCCAAGTACGTGTGAGCTTCGTCCTTCAACTAGGAGAACCGACTTCTCCGGGGTGGATAATGGGATCAGGAAAATCGGACTGCCACGCGGCTAATGCCGCCACATGGAGGATGTTTTGACTTCGGTCAGCCTAGGAATGCCAGCAGCGCCCCCGCCCGTACTCGCCCCGCGGCGCAAAACCCGCCAGATCAAGGTCGGCTCGGTGGGGGTGGGTTCGGATTCCCCGATCAGCATCCAGTCGATGACCACGACGCCGACAACCGACATCAACGCGACGCTCCAGCAGATCGCCGAACTGACGGCGACCGGCTGCGACATCGTGCGCGTCGCCTGCCCCTCCGCCGACGACGCGGCCGCACTGCCGATCATCGCCAAGAAGTCCCAGATCCCGGTGATCGCCGACATCCACTTCCAGCCGAAGTACGTCTTCGCCGCGATCGACGCCGGCTGCGCCGCGGTCCGCGTCAACCCGGGCAACATCCGCAAGTTCGACGACCAGGTCAAGGAGATCGCCGCCGCAGCAAAGGCCGCAGGCACCTCGATCCGCATCGGTGTCAACGCCGGATCGCTCGATCCGCGCCTGATGGAGAAGTACGGCAAGGCCACCCCTGAGGCCCTCGTCGAGTCGGCCGTCTGGGAAGCCTCCCTGTTCGAGGAGCACGACTTCCACGACTTCAAGATCTCGGTCAAGCACAACGACCCCGTGATCATGGTGCGCGCCTACGAGCTGCTCGCCGAACGCGGCGACTGGCCGCTCCACCTCGGGGTGACCGAGGCCGGACCGGCCTTCCAGGGCACCATCAAGTCGGCCACAGCCTTCGGCGCGCTCCTCTCCAAGGGCATCGGCGACACCATCCGCGTGTCCCTCTCGGCTCCTCCAGTGGAGGAGGTCAAGGTCGGAAACCAGATCCTGCAGTCGCTGAACCTCCGGCCGCGCAAGCTCGAAATCGTGTCCTGTCCCTCCTGCGGCCGCGCCCAGGTCGACGTCTACACCCTCGCGGACCAGGTCACCGCCGGACTCGAAGGCATGGAGGTCCCGCTGCGCGTCGCCGTCATGGGCTGCGTGGTGAACGGCCCGGGCGAGGCCCGCGAAGCCGACCTCGGAGTGGCCTCCGGCAACGGCAAGGGACAGATCTTCGTCCGCGGCGAAGTGATCAAGACCGTCCCCGAGGACCAGATCGTCGAAACACTCATCGAAGAAGCAATGCGGATCGCGGAGGAGATGGGGGAGACCGATGGCGAAAATGCTGTCCCGGGTGGCCCCGTGGTTACCGTTAGCTAAGGCACCGGCCGACCCTGTCGGGCCGTGGTCCTTCCGCGTCCTCGAACAGCAGGACACCGCGGCCCTGTGGGCCCTCGTGAACCGGGATCCGGTGGCCAACGTCTTCCTCGCGGCGCACCTCGAAGCCACCGGAAGCGCCGCGGGCTCGGCGGTGGGCGGCCATATCGTGGGCATGTACCGCAACGGCGGACTGGAATGCGCCTGCTGGGCCGGGGTGAACCTCATCCCTGTCGGCGTGACAGCAGAGACCGGAGCCGAGTTCGGCGAACACCTGGGCCGCTCGGGCCGCAGCTTCTCCTCGATCTTCGGGCCGGCCGCCGGCGTGCTGGCACTCTGGTCAACCCTTCAGGACTATGCCTCAGAGCCCTTCGACCTGCGCCCGGTCCAGCCGCTGCTCACGCTGGACAGCGAACCCGCGGTTGAGCCGGCACAGGAAATACGCTTCACCCGGCCCGATGAGCTGGATGTCCTGCTGCCCGCCTGCGCCGCAATGTTCGAGGAGGAGGTCGGCTACTCGCCCTACATCGGCGGCACCGAACACTACCGCCGCCGCGTCGCCTCGCTCATCCGCAGGAAGCACTCCCTGGCCGCCTTCGCGGACGACGGAGCCGTGATCTTCAAGGCGGAACTCGGCACTGTGTCATCGCAGGCCGTCCAGGTCCAGGGCGTCTGGATGAATCCGGACTACCGGGGCAGGGGCCTGAGCGCCGGCTACATGGCGGCCGTCGCAGTGGCGGCCCGCGCCCTTGCGCCGACGGTCAGCCTCTACGTCAACTCCTACAACGCCCGCGCCATCGCCTCCTACCGCCGGGTCGGATTCACCGAGGCCGGAACCTTCGCCACCGTCCTGCTCTAACACCTGCTCTCCTGCAAGCCGGCCCCTCCACCGCCGGGGAGGCAGGGCTGCGGCTGGAGCGGCTGTCGTTTCCGGAGCGCCGGAGCCGATAGATTGGTACCTGTTGTTCCCCGCCCGGTCGGGGCCTGTCTCGAAGAAACGGATTCCCCAGCGTGGTCCTACGACTTTCAACCCTTTTCCTGCGCACCCTGCGTGAAGACCCTGCTGAAGCCGAAGTGGCAAGCCACCGCCTGCTGGTGCGCGCAGGCTACATCCGGCGGGCCGCGCCGGGGATCTACAGCTGGCTGCCGCTGGGCCTGAAGGTCCTGGGCCGGGTTGAAGCGATCATCCGTGAGGAGATGGCGGCCATCGGCGCGCAGGAGGTCCACTTCCCGGCCCTGCTGCCGAAGGAACCCTACGAGGTCACGAACCGGTGGACCGAGTACGGCGACGGCATCTTCCGCCTGCAGGACCGCAAGGGCGCCGACTACCTCCTGGCCCCCACCCACGAGGAAATGTTCACGCTGCTGGTGAAGGACCTTTACAACTCCTACAAGGACCTCCCGGTCAGCCTGTACCAGATCCAGAACAAGTACCGCGACGAGGCCCGGCCCCGCGCCGGCCTGCTCCGCGGCCGCGAATTCATCATGAAGGACTCCTACTCCTTCGACATCGACGACGCCGGCCTGGACCGCAGCTACCAGCTGCACCGGCAGGCCTACCTGCGCATCTTCGAACGCCTCGGACTCGAGGTCATCCCGGTGACGGCGACCTCCGGCGCCATGGGCGGCTCCAAGAGCGAGGAATTCCTCCACCCCACCGAGATCGGCGAGGACACCTTCGTCCGCTCCGCCGGAGGCTACACCGCGAACGTCGAGGCCGTCACCACCGTCGTGCCCCCCGCAATCGACTACTCCGGCGCCCCGACGGCCGAGGTGCTCGACACCCCCGACACCCCCACCATCGAGACGCTGGTGAACTCCGCCAACGCGGTTGCTCCGCGGGACGGCCAGCCCTGGACGGCTGCTGACACCCTCAAGAACGTCGTCCTCGCCGCACTGCTGCCCACCGGCGGCCGCGAGATCTTCGTGGTCGGCGTGCCCGGGGACCGCACCGTCGACCTCAAGCGCATGGAGGCCACCATCGGCAGCCACCTCGAGGTGGGCGGCGAGGTCGCCGTCGAAGCCGCGACCGATGAGGACCTCAAGAAGCACCCCGGCCTGGTCAAGGGCTACATCGGCCCGGGCGAGAGCCTCGGCGGTGCGGTCCTCGGACTGGAGGGCAGCACCGGGCTGCGCTACCTCGTCGACCCGCGCATTGTCTCCGGCACGACCTGGATCACCGGCGCGAACCAGCCCGGACGGCACGTCTTCGGGCTGGTCGCAGGCCGCGACTTCGCCTGGGACGGCACCATCGAGGCCGTCGAGGTACGCGAAGGCGACGAGGCCCCGGACGGCTCCGGGCCGCTCGAGGCCGCCCGCGGCATCGAAATGGGCCACATCTTCCAGCTCGGCCGCAAGTACACCGAGGCCCTCGGCCTGAAGGTCCTCGACGCCAACGGCAAGCTGGCCACGGTCACCATGGGCTCCTACGGCGTGGGCGTCACCCGGGCCGTGGCCGCACTGGCCGAAGCCAACCACGACGACAAGGGCATCATCTGGCCCCGCAACGTCGCCCCCGCCGATGTGCACATCGTCGCCACCGGCAAGGGCGAGGAAATCTTCGCCGCCGCCGAGCAGCTCGCCGGCGACCTCGAGGCCGCCGGCTTCGACGTGATGTACGACGACCGGCCCAAGGTCTCACCGGGCGTGAAGTTCGGCGACGCCGAACTGATCGGTGTCCCCACGATCGTCGTTGTGGGCCGCGGCCTGGCCGACGGCGTGATCGAGGTGAAGGACCGGCGGACCGGTGAAGCCACAACCGTCGCCGTCGGCGAGGCGCTGGAGCACCTCCGCACCCTCCTGAACGGCTAGCCCCGGTGGTCTCAGGGCTCGAGGAAATCGAGCTGGCGACGATCCTGCTGGTGCTCATCGCGGGCCTGGCCGCCGGCTGGATCGACGCCGTTGTCGGCGGGGGAGGGCTGCTGCAGCTGCCGGCGCTGCTCCTGGTGCCGGGCATCACGCCCGTCCAGGCGCTGGCGACGAACAAGATGGGCTCGATCTTCGGCACCACGACGAGCGCCATCACCTACTACCGCCGTGCCCACCCCGACCTTCGCACCGCCGTTCCCATGGCGCTGATCGCGCTGGCGGGCAGCTTCGGCGGGGCGGTGCTGGCGGCCTCGCTGCCCTCGTCGGTGTTCAAGCCGATCATCGTCGCGGCCCTGATCGCCGTCGCGGTCTTCACCGGGCTGCGGCCCACCGTCGGAACCCTGACGAAGCTTAAGTATTCGGGCCGGCGTCATTACGGGACCGCGGGGGCCATCGGCGGCGTGATCGGGTTCTATGACGGACTGATCGGCCCGGGTACCGGCTCGTTCCTCGTCATCGCGATGGTGACGCTGCTCGGCTACAGCTTCCTGGGGGCGAGTGCGAAGGCCAAGATCGTCAACATGGCCACCAACTTCGGCGCCCTGGTGTTCTTCCTGCCGCACGGCTCCATCCTGTGGGGCCTCGGGCTCCTGCTGGGGGCGGCCAATATGGTCGGCGGGTATCTCGGCTCCCGGATGGCCATCACCCGCGGGAGCCGGTTCATCCGCATCATCTTCCTCGTCGTGGTCGGCGCCCTGATCGTGAAGCTCGGCTACGACGTGTGGATCGAAAACCTCAGGCCGCTCACGGAGCGCTGAGCAGGTGCGCCGGCGGGAGGTCCGGCAGCGTCCGGCCCAGCAGTGAACTCGCCACCCAGAGTGACCGCCTCGCGTCGCCCGGCGAGCCCAGCTCAAGGTAGTAGAGGGCGTTGCGCACCTCCCGAACCACCGCCCAGTCGCGGGCCAGTTCCGGATCCAGGCCGGCCGACCCAGCCAGCGCGGCGCACCGCCGGCGCAGCTCCGCGGCCGGATCGGCGGGCGGGAGGTCCCCGATCCGGTTCCACAGCATGGGTGCGACGGCGTACTCGGCGTCCCCGAGCAGGGGCTTGGGATCGATGGCGACGAAGCCGCGGGCCGACGGCTGCTCTCCTTCAGCATCTCCGGCGCCGGCGTCCGGCGTGCGGCGGGCCAGGATGTTCCCGTAGTGAAGGTCCGAATGCACCAGCACGTCCCGCGCCGAGCGCCGGCCCACGGCCCCACGCACCTGGCAGGTCTCAAGGGCGTGCTCAAGCAGCCACCGCGGGAACGGCCTGCCGGTGGCCTCCCAGTCCGCGGGCAGGGTGTCGGTCCAGGTCTCGGCCTCGGCGGCGAGCGCGGGGATCTGTGCCCATTCGCTCCTCCCGTCCGGGCGCAGCGACAACCTCCGCATCAGAGCACCCCAGATCGACGTCGTCTGCTCCAACGGGAGCGACCCGAGCGGGCGGCGCGCATCGAGGCGCTCCAGCAGAAGCACCGAGTCCGCGGTGTTGGAGGCGAGCAGCCGCACGGCCCCGGCGCCGCCCCACAGCGTGAGCGCCTCGGGCTCGGTGCGGGACTCCTCGTGCGGAACGCCGATCTTCAGCGCGGCCTCCGTGCCATCCGAGGTGCGCACCGGCAGCACCACCGAACACTGTCCGGACCAGGGCGGCCGGCCGGAGGGAAGATCGAGGGTCAGCTCCCATCCCTCGAGGTACCGCTGAAGGATGCCGGGCCAGTTCCGCAGCCACGCGCTTCCGCCGGGCAGCTGCCGCGCGGCGCGCTTCAGCCCCTCGGGGAGCTCGACTGCGAAACCTGTCATTCCAGCACGCTATACGAGATTTGTGGCCCCGAGCAGGTTTCCGATCAGGAAGGTGGCCGAGAGGGCGAGGAACCCTCCGACAACGACCCTCAGCGCGGCGCGCAGCTTCGACCCGCCGCCCACCTGCGCTCCGAGGCCGCCGGTCAGGGCAAGGGCCACGAGGACGGCCGCGAAGGTGACGGGAACCCGCAGCCCGGTCGGGGGAAGCATAACGGCGATCAGCGGCAGCAGTGCTCCAACGGTGAAGGCCACGGCCGACGCGAACGCCGCGTGCCAGGGGCTGACGACGTCGTCCTCTTCGATGCCCAGCTCCGCCGAGAGGTGTGCGCCGAGCGCGTCCCGTTCGGTGAGTTCGACCGCCACCGTCATCGCGGTCTCGGCGCTGAGGCCCTTCGCCTGGTAGAGGCCGGCGAGTTCGAGCAGTTCCTCCTCCGGTTCCTCCTCGAGCTCCCGGCGTTCCTTCTCGATCAGGGCCCGCTGGCTGTCGCTCTGGCTGCTCACCGACACGTATTCGCCTAAGGCCATCGAGAGGGCTCCGCCGACAAGGGCCGCAACACCGGCGGTGAGGATGGGCCCGGAGGCGGTGGTCACGCCGGCAACCCCGACGACGACGGCGGCCACCGAGACGATGCCGTCGTTCGCCCCGAGGACTCCTGCGCGCAGGCGGTTCAGGCGTTGCGCGAGCGCGCCCCGGTGCGGTTCGCCGTCGTGGAAGGCATCATTTCCGCTCATGGTTTCCCAGTATCCTCTGCGTTGGCTCCGTCGGTGCTCTCCGCCGCGGGCAGCGCCTGCTCCTCGACGGGAATGCCGGGGAAGGGCTCAGCGACGCCGTCCAGGGCGAAGCTGCGCTGGACGGCGGTGGTGAGCCGCCCGACCGCCCAGCCCCGAAGTGCCGGTCCGCCCGAACCGACCACCGAACCGTAGAACACGCCCAACTCCTGCTCCAGCCGCGCGATGCCGGCCGCGGGGTCGGCGAGGAACTCCGGGGCCAGGGCGTAGGCCGGGGGAACCGGCGCCGGTGGGGCACAGAGCCCGGCCAGCGCCGAGGTGGCCGCGGCGGCAACCTCAGCGTGCTCCCGGGAGGCCGCCAGCAGGACCTCCGGATCGGGCAGCCGTGCGGCGGCCACCTCGTAGGCGTAGACGGCTCGATCCTCGGTGCGGACGGCCGACAGCAGGGCGCGGCGCTGTTCGGCGCTGCCCCGGGGTTCATCCGTGCACTCCGGAGAGTCGGCCGCGTCAAGGCCGGCCGCACCAGGAGCCTCGACGGGCAGGCCCAGCAGGGCGCCAAGGGAGGCCGCCTGCTGCCACTGACTGCTGCCGACCGAGGCGAGGAGCCTCGCGATTCCGGGCTCGGCCTTGACTGCATCGGAGAGGTTCCTGCCGGCAGAGGCCATGAGGTCCTCGAGGAACCCCGCAGGGGTCACGGGCACGGCCGGGGCGGTGCTTCCTGCGGTCGACTCTGGAACGCCGGGCTCGGTGCCGGACCGGGTGCCCGAATCCTGCCCCTGCGCGCCGGCCGGGCCGGCGGGGGCGAGGCCGCGCGCCTGCGCCCCAAGCAGCTCCGCTGTCTCGGCGTAACCGGCCGTCGGCGCGGAGGCGGCAAGCACGGCGGCGTCGGCGGCGAGGTCCCGGGCACGGTTGGCGGAGGCCTGCTGCGCCCGTTCCGTGAAGGTCGGTTCCGACCCGCCGCGGGGGCTCAGCGCGGCGACCCCGGCGCCCGTCACCAGCAGGAAAACCAGCACCGGGACCAGGAGTCCGGCCGCCCGGGAACCGGCGGGAGGGGCCCCCTTTTTCCCGTTGACGCGCTGGCGGGGCGGGGGTGTCTTCACAGGAAGAGATCATGTCATGATCGGGCCGGTTTGAGCCGCCGATACATCTGCGCCTGCCGAAAGTCGGTACTCTTGGGAGACAACATCATCGAGTGGGAGGCAGCTATGGCGGTTCGGTCCGGCCAGGGAAATCCGTCGTCGCCGCGCAAAGCGGCCCGAGATGCCGAGCTGCAGGCGGAAGCGCAGAGACTCCGGGATCTGCTCCAGCCGGTCGTCGAGAAGCACGACCTCTTCCTCGAGGACATCGACATCAAGACCGCAGGCGTGCAGCGCACCGTCCACGTCATCGTCGACCTCCCGGAGGACCGGCAGGGCGGCGTAGGCCTCGACGTCATCTCGAGTGTCTCCCTCGACCTCTCCGAGGCCATGGACAACGACACCCACGACGACGGCAGGCCGTACAGCCTCGAAATTTCCTCCCCCGGAGTTTCCCGGCCCCTGACCGAGCCGCGGCACTGGCGCAGGAACGTCGGCCGGCTCGTCGAGGTGACCCCGGCCAGCGGCGACAACGTCGTGGGACGGCTGCTCGAGGTCTCCGCCGACGGCATCCGGCTGCTTCCGCAGCTGCCCGTCAAGAAGGGGATGAAGCCCCGCCAGGGCGAACCGATGACCCTTGAATTTTCCCGGATCCGCAAAGGCACGGTGCAGGTCGAATTTGCGCACGCCGAGGATGAACACCACGAAGACAACGGTGCCGACGGTCCGGGCGATCCCGGTCCGGCGCACCCAGCATAAGGAGTCCCCCAATGGATATTGATATGAGCGCGCTGAGGCTGCTCGAGCGCGAACGGGAGATCCCGCTTGACCTGCTGATCCCCACGATCGAACAGGCCCTCCTCGTGGCCTACCACCGCAGCCCCGGCGCGGTGGAAAAGGCGCGGGCCGAACTCGACCGCAAGAACGGCCACGTGACCATCTGGGCGACCGAGGTCGACGACGACGGCGAGCCGGTCGGTGAGTTCGACGACACGCCCAGCGGTTTCGGGCGCATCGCCGCGAGCACCGCCCGGCAGATCATCCTGCAGCGGCTGCGCGACGCCGAGGACGACAACATCCTCGGCGAGTTCCGCGGCAAGGAGGGCGAACTCGTCGCCGGCATGATCCAGCAGGGCAGCAACCCGCACATGATCCAGGTCAACCTCGGCTCGGTCGAAGCAGTGCTGCCGCCGCCCGAGCAGGTGCCGGGGGAGAAGTACCTTCACGGCACCCGGCTGCGCGCCTTCGTCGTCGACGTCCACCGCGGGATGAAGGGCCCCTCGATCACGCTCTCACGCTCCCACCCGGGCCTGGTGCGGAAGCTCTTCGAACTCGAAGTTCCCGAGATCGCCGATAAGACCGTCGAGATCGTGGCGCTTGCCCGCGAGGCCGGGCACCGCACGAAGATCGCCGTCAAGGCCAATGTCCCCGGCGTCAACGCCAAGGGTGCCTGCATCGGGGAGATGGGCTCGCGAGTGCGTGCGGTCATGAGTGAGCTCAACGACGAGAAGATCGACATCGTCGACTACAGCGACGACGCCGCCACCTTCATCGCCAGCTCGCTGTCGCCGTCGCGGGTGTCCTCGGTGACGATCACCGACGAGACGACCCGCTCGGCCCGCGTCGTCGTCCCCGACTACCAGCTCTCCCTTGCCATCGGCAAGGAGGGCCAGAACGCGCGCCTTGCCGCCAAGCTCACCGGCTGGCGCATCGACATCGTCTCCGACGCCGCCCAGCCCGCCAAGGCCTGAGCGGGGCGCGGGTAACAACATCGTTCGCGGAAGCGGTAGAATGGAAGGGACTGAGGATTTCATGCGCCTCGGCGGACCGGGCACGACGGACACGGGGTTCCACCCCATCCGGACCTGCATCGGCTGCCGGCAGCGCGGAGACCAGTCGGAACTAATGCGGGTGGTGGCCCAGGCAGGCGACGAAGGTAAGGTCGCCGTGCTTGATGCGCACCGCCGGCTGTCCGGTCGGGGCGCATGGCTGCACCCGGATCCGGCCTGTATGGAAACGGCTCTTCGACGCAAGGCATTTCACCGTGCTTTTCGGGGCGCTGTCGAGACCGGGCAACTGGCGCTTCAATTCCATGCACTCACTGGGACCTCCAACGGCCCCAGGCAAGAAACCGTCCTCCCTGAAAGCGGGTCAGAAAACTGATGGAAACCCGATGAGTACCCAGCGATGAGTGCCCAACGATGAACAATCCGTTGAGCTCTGCATTCGGCTTCCCGGCTGCCTCGGCAGGCGGGTTCTGCAGTAGGAATTAGACGGTTCGTACCTGACTCGGTGCGGACCGAGACAGGAGAAATGTGGCCAAGGTCCGCGTACACGAACTCGCAAAAGAGCTCGGTATTACCTCGAAAGATGCAGTAGCAAAACTGCAGGAACTGGGCGAATTCGTCCGTTCCGCCTCCTCAACCATTGAGGCCCCCGTCGTGAAGAAACTTCGCGGCGCCTTCCCCGCCAACGGTGCATCCAAGACCGCCGCGGCCGCTTCGGCGCCCAAGGCCTCTGCACCGGCACCGTCAGCGCCGGCCAGCGCGGAGCCCGCACCGGCGGCCCCGTCACCGGAGCCCTCCACCCCCGCAGTTCCCGGCCCCGGCGCCCAGCCGAAGCCGGCAGACGCCGAGCAGGCCCCGGCGCAGCAGGCTCCGGCCCCCGCGCAGGAGCAGGCTCCCGCTGCCAGCCCCTCACCGTTCTCCGAGCCGGCCGCCCCGCAGGCACCGGCCGGCGACGGCACCCCGGCCGGAAACTCCTCGGCCGCCAAGCCAGGTGCACGTCCGGCACCCCGCACCGCGGCAACCCCTCCTGCGGCAGGCGCGGCCCGTCCCGGCAGCACCCGCCCCAGTGGCGCACCGCGTCCGGGCAACAACCCCTTCGCCCCCTCACAGGGCATGGGCTCCCGTCGCGGCGACGGCGATCGTCCGGCCGACCGGACGGGCGACCGTCCCGGTGGCGGACCTCGTCCGGGCAACAACCCGTTCGCACCCTCCCAGGGCATGCCCCGTCCGGGTGGACGCCGTGATGACGAGCGCGGACCCCGCCCGGCGGCAGGTCCGGGCGGTCCCCGTCCGGCAGCAGGTGCAGGCGTACCCCGTCCGGCAGCAGGCGCCGGTGGACCCCGTCCGGGCGCTCCGCGTCCGGGTGCGCCCCGTCCCGCCGGTCCCGGCGGCTCCCGGCCGACCCCGGGCATGATGCCCAACCGCACCGAGCGTCCCGCAGCCCCCGGCCGCGGCGCGCCCGGAGCGGGTGCAGGGCCGCGCCGCGGTCCCGGTGGAGCCCCGGCCAGCCCCGGTGGAGCCCCCGCAGGCGGCGGTTTCGGCAAGGGCGGCCGCGGACGCGGCGGCACCGCCGGAGCCTTCGGTAAGGGAGGAGCCGGCCGCGGCAAGCAGCGCAAGTCGAAGCGTGCCAAGCGGCAGGAACTCGAGCAGATGTCGGCTCCCTCGCTGGGCGGCGTCAGCGTTCCCCGCGGCGACGGAAACACCGTCGTCCGGCTGCGGCGCGGTGCATCGATCACCGACTTCGCCGACAAGATCGAGGCGAACCCGGCAGCCCTGGTCACCGTGCTCTTCCACCTCGGTGAGATGGCGACGGCGACCCAGTCACTCGACGAGGACACCTTCCAGGTGCTCGGAACCGAGCTGGGTTACCTGATCCAGGTCGTTTCCCCCGAGGACGAAGAGCGCGAGCTGCTCAGCAGCTTCGACATCGACTTCGATGCCGAGCTTGAGGCCGAAGGCGACGAGCAGCTTGAGGCCCGTCCTCCGGTTGTTACCGTCATGGGCCACGTCGACCACGGTAAGACGCGCCTCCTTGACGCCATCCGCAACACCAAGGTTGTCGAGGGCGAGCACGGCGGGATCACCCAGCACATCGGTGCGTACCAGATCCAGCACGAGATGGAGGACTCGGAACGGGCGATCACCTTCATCGACACCCCCGGTCACGAGGCGTTCACCGCCATGCGTGCCCGTGGTGCCAGCGTCACCGACATCGCGGTGCTGGTTGTCGCAGCGGACGACGGCGTCATGCCGCAGACCGTTGAGGCGCTCAACCACGCCCAGGCGGCCAACGTGCCGATCGTCGTCGCTGTGAACAAGATGGATAAGGAAGGCGCGAATCCGGACAAGGTCAAGGGTCAGCTGACCGAGTACGGCCTGGTTCCCGAGGAGTACGGCGGCGACACCATGTTCGTCCACGTCTCCGCGCTCAAGGGCGACGGCATCGACGAGCTGCTCGAAGCGGTCCTGCTGACCGCCGACGCGGCGCTCGACATGCGGGCCAACCCGAACAAGGACGCCCGCGGCATCGCCATCGAGGCAAACCTCGACAAGGGCCGCGGCGCCGTTGCGACCGTCCTGGTCCAGTCGGGTACCCTCCGCGTCGGAGACACCATCGTCGCCGGAACTGCCCACGGACGCGTCCGTGCCATGTTCAACGAAAACGGCGATGTGGTCACCACGGCCGGACCGTCGCGGCCCGTCCAGGTGCTCGGTCTTTCCACAGTGCCGAGGGCAGGCGACACGTTCTTCGTCACCGACGACGAGCGCACCGCCCGCCAGATCGCCGAGAAGCGTGAGACCGCTGACCGCAACGCTGCCCTGGCGAAGCGCCGCAAGCGCATCAGCCTCGAGGACTTCGACCAGGCCGTGGCCGAGGGCAAGGTTGACACCCTCAACCTCATCCTCAAGGGTGACGTCTCCGGTGCCGTTGAGGCGCTCGAGGATTCGCTCCTCAAGATCGACGTCGGCGAAGGCGTGCAGCTGCGCGTCATCCACCGCGGCGTCGGCGCCATCACGCAGAACGACGTCAACCTGGCGACCGTGGACAACGCGATCATCATCGGCTTCAACGTCAAGCCCGCCGAGCGCGTGGCCGACCTGGCCGAGCGTGAAGGCGTGGACATGCGCTTCTACTCCGTCATCTATGCAGCCATCGATGACATTGAGCTCGCCCTCAAGGGCATGCTCAAGCCGGAGTACGAGGAGGTCCAGCTCGGCACCGCCGAAGTCCGCGAAGTCTTCCGTTCCTCGAAGTTCGGAAACATCGCAGGCTCGATCGTCCGCTCGGGGATCATCCGCCGCAACACCAAGGCCCGCGTCCTGCGCGAGGGCAAGGTTATCGGCGAGGGCCTCACCGTCGACTCGCTCAAGCGGTTCAAGGACGACGTCACCGAGGTCCGGACGGACTTCGAGTGCGGTATCGGCCTTGGGTCCTTCAACGACGTCAAGGAAGGCGACACCATCGAGACCTTCGAAATGCGGGAGAAGCCCCGCGTCTAGCAGGTAGCACAGCGCAGGCGCTCCGGGATCCGGGGCGCCTGTGCTGTCCGCCGGCCGTTCCGCGGCCGGCTCAACGTTTCAGCAGACCAGAGCAACAGGAGGAAGAGTAATGGCAGATCCGGCACGCGCTGCGCGGCTCGCACAGCGGATCAAGGTGATTGTCGCCGAGGCTCTCCGCCGCAGGGTCAAGGATCCACGGCTCGAAGCAGTGACCCTGACCGATGCACGCGTCACCAACGACCTCCAGCACGCCACCCTCTACTACACGGTGCTCGGTGACGAGGACGAGCAGCAGGCCACCCGGGCGGCCCTCGAGTCCGCCCGCGGCATCCTGCGCGCCGAAGTCGGCAAGAACATCACGGCCCGGCTCACGCCGACGCTCGAGTTCGTTCCCGATGAGATTCCGGTGAACGCTGGCCATCTCGAGGAGCTCCTCCGGAAGGCCCGCGAACGCGACGCTGAAGTGGCGGCCATCGCCCAGGGCGCCGAATTCGCCGGCGACGCCGACCCGTACCGCACCGCCGAGGAGCGCGACGAGGAGTCAACCGAGGCTCCGCGCGGGCTCTAGGGTCACCGCAGGATTGAGGGCCGGGTACACCCGGCCGAACCGGTGCCCGCCTCCGGGCACACAGAAGAAGCAGTTGACCCTTGGTCAGCTGCTTTTTCTGTGTGGGAGGCGGCTGAGGCCCTCGACCAGCGCGTCGGTCTCGGTGCACAGGGCGATCCGGACCCAGCCCTCACCCCCGGATCCGAACGCCGTTCCCGGCGCCAGCGCCACCCCGCGGGTCTCCAGCAGGGAAGCGACCCACGCCCGGACATCGCCGCCGGAGGCGTGGGAAACATCGGCCCACAGGTAGAACGCCCCCTGGGCCGGCAGGTACGGGATATTGAGCTCCCGGAGCACCGCCGTGGCCGCGTCCCGGTTCTTCCGGTAGTGCGCCAGGGCGTCGACCACGTAGTCCTGAGGCCCGGTCAGCGCGGCGAGGGCGCCGTACTGGGACGGCGCGGAAACGCAGGAGACGGTGGCCTCCATGATGTTGTTGAGCAGCGGCTCCATGCCGGGCGGGGTGACCAGGGCGCCTATCCGCAGCCCGGTCAGGCCGTAGGTCTTCGACAGGGTCAGGGAGGTGAAGACCCTCGGGCTGCCGGCCTCCGCGGGGGCCTCGGGGCCGCCCGCGTCGAAGCGTGCCGGGCTCACATGCTCGACGTCGAAGGTGAACGCCTCGTAGCACTCATCGGAGAGGATCCACAGGTCCCGCCGCCGCGCGAGGTCCACCAGCGCCCGGGTCAGGTCGGCGTCGAACACGGCGCCGAGCGGGTTCGACGGCGAGTTGAGGACGAGCATCCGGGTGCGCGGGGTCACCAGCGCCTCGAGGTCCTCGATGCGCGGCTGGAAGCCGTTGTCCGGCAGCAGCGGGTAGGGGACGGCGACGGCGTGCACCAGCCCCGCCGTCATGGGGTAGGTGGGATAGCCGGGGTTGGGGATGAGCACCTCGTCGCCGGGCCCGAGGAGGGTGCTCATCGCCAGGTGCAGCCCCTGCTGGGCGCCGGCGGTCACGTAGACCTGCGAGGGATCCACGGCCACGCCGTTGTGCTCGAGGAACCGGGCGGCGAAGGCCTCCCGCAGCGGTGCGATGCCCGCATTGGGCGTGTAGTTGGTCTCGTCTCGGTCCAGGGCCGCCATCGAGGCCTCAAGCACGTGCCGGGCGACGGTGAACCCGGGCTCGCCGATGCTCAGCACGATGGAGTGCGGGGTGGCCCATGCAGCCTGGGTGATCTCGCGGATCTGGTTGACCGGAACTCGGCGGGCGTGGGCGGCGGGAAGCATAGGGGAATGCTATCGCCTGCGCTGCGCCGCGCGGGCGGCACCGGTCGGCGGGGAGCGCCCAGGGCTTCGCCCTATACTGGGAGGCGTGAATTCCGGGCAGGTCCACTCAGGGCTGATAATCGTGGACAAGCCCCAGGGCTGGACCAGCCATGACGTCGTTGGACGCATGCGCCGGCTGGCAGGCACCCGCAAGGTCGGCCACGCCGGCACCCTCGACCCGATGGCCACCGGCGTGCTGGTGATCGGCGTCAACCGCGCCACCCGGCTGCTCACCTACATCGTGGGCACCGACAAGACCTACACCGCCACCATCCGGTTGGGCCAGTCGACGATCACCGACGACGCCGAAGGCGAGATCACCGGAGGCAGCATCGCGGCCGCCATCACCCCCGAGGACATCTCCGCCGGCGTGCTCGCGCTTACCGGGACGATCTCCCAGGTGCCCAGCAGCGTCAGCGCCATCAAGGTCAAGGGCCAGCGGGCCTACGCCCGGGTGCGCTCCGGGGAGGACGTCCAGCTTGAGGCCCGGTCCGTCACGGTCTCACGGTTCGAAGTCCACGACATCCGCCGCGTCAACGGCGGACGGCAGCAGGACGTCGACGTCACTGTCGAGTGCAGCTCCGGCACCTACATCCGCGCCCTCGCCCGGGACCTCGGGACTGCCCTGGGGGTGGGCGGGCATCTCACCGCGCTGCGGCGCACCCGGGTGGGCCCCTACACCATCGAGCAGGCCTCCACCCTTGACCAGCTTGCCGAAAAGCTGACGCTGCTTGAGCTCGACGACGCCGGGCGCGCCCTGTTCCCGGTGCGGGAGCTCAGCGCCGCCGAGGCCGACGACGTCTCCCACGGCCGGAAGATCCCCGCCGGGCAGGATGGCGGGCCCGTGGCCGCCTACTCGCCTGAAGGAACCCTCGTAGCCCTGCTCGAGAACCGCGGCCAGGATGCCCGGGCCCTGCTGGTCTTCGCGCCCGGAAACGGTCCGGCGTGATGGACGGGTTCCTCCTGGCGGGCTCGGTGATCGGCGTCGTCTCCGCCCTGCTGTGCATCGGGGCGGCGCTGCTGCGCCAGCCCCCGAACGACATCACCATCCTCTCCGTGGCCGCCGTCGAGCTGTTCTTGCTCGTCTATGCCGTGGCCGCCGGCGTACGGCAGGCCGGAGGAGAGCCGGTGCTCGGCGAGGCCTGGGAGTTCTGGGGCTACCTCCTGACGGCCCTTGTCCTGCCGGTCGGTGCCTTCTGGTGGGCGATCCTCGAGCGGAGCCGCTGGAGCAATCTCGTGCTGGCCGCCGCCGGGCTCGCCGTATTTGTAATGCTGGTTCGAATGGAGCAGATTTGGGACGGAGTGGCAGGACTGTGAAGCACACCGGAAGCGGGGGAGCCGGCGGCCCCGGAAACGCAGGGACGCCCTCCGGCGGCGGCGCCAACCCCGCCGGCCGTTCCGACGGGGGAGGGGACAGCCGGCGGACTCACGGCCCGGGCCGGCTGCTGATTGCCGTCTACGGGATCTTCGCCCTGGCCGCCTCCGCACGGGCCGCCTTCCAGATCGCCACCAAGTTTTCCGAGGCACCGCTGGCCTACCTGCTGACCGCCTGCGCGGCCGCCGTCTACGTCCTCGCGACCGTCTCGCTGGCCCGGCCCGGCGCCCACTGGTACCGGATCTCTGTCGCCGCAGTCAGCGTCGAACTCATCGGCGTGCTGGCCGTGGGCAGCTTCAGCCTCCTCGACCCGCAGGCCTTCCCCGCCGACACGGTGTGGTCCGCCTTCGGCCAGGGCTACGGCTACGTCCCCCTGATCCTTCCGGTCCTCGGCCTGGCCTGGCTGTACCGCAACCGGCCAGCGGCCCCCGTCGCCGCGTAGGCGGCACCGCCCTCAGCCCGGCAGCTGCCCGGATCCGCGTCCCACGGACCGACCCACCGGGCACCCCCAAGATCGCCCTTTCCGGTCCCTGTGCTGCGTGAGAGTATTGCGGCAGGAGCAGCAAAGACAGCGAGGAAGCGCCATGAGCACGAACATCCCGGACCCGCACGGCCGGCCGGGGACCAACACCCCGGGCTCGGCGGCTTCAGCATCCAGCGCGGGATCGACCGGCACCGGTCCGGTCAGCGGCGGAACCGGCAGCGGTCCGGCCGGAACCCCGCCCGTCACCCGGCCGCCCTCCACGCCGGCGCCGTCCCGCACCGCGGCCGGTCCGGCCAAGGAAGGGACGGCCAAGGACGGGACCACGAAAGAGGGGACCACGAAAGAGGGGACCACGAGGGACCAGACCAAGACCAGGGAGGGCGCCAAGCCCCGCGAGGGGATCGGCGGCAGCGACTGGAGCATGTTCCGCACCGTCGTCGTCCTCGTCGGCCTGATCCTCGCCGGCTTCGGCGCCTACTACCTGATCCTCGGCACCGCCGGCCTTCCCGACACCGACGCCCGGCCCGTCAACCCGACCCTCGAGAACCAGTTCCGCTTCTTCTCCGCCATGATGGTCGGCGTGGGGGCCGCCTTCGTCACCATCGCCGTGAAGTTCCAATGGGCCAACATGCTCTGGCTGGTCTGCCTCATGGTCTTCGCCGGAGGCATCGGCAGGGTGCTGTCCTGGGCGTTCTCGGGAACCCCCCACTACCTGCTGATCATCCTCATGGTCGTTGAGCTCGCCTTCCCAGCCGCCCTGCTGGTGTGGCACAAGTACATCACCAAGACCACCCAAATGCGGAAGGACTTCAGCTCCCGCAGCTGATGCCCGTGACGGCACTTTCCCCTGATCCTGCCCTGCGGCTTCTGCGAAGCTTTTCTGCGGCATTTGCGAAGCTTTCCTCCGGCAAACGTGAAATGGCGGAGCGCGTTATCGGCAATAATGGACAGTGGCGCTGCAGGGAACCGGACGCTCCGGCCCGCGCCGCGGAAAGCCGCAACGGCGAAGGAGATGCGTGTTCTACTGGAGAGACCTTGCCGATGTGCCCCACGATTTCGGCCCGTCGGTCCTCACGCTCGGCAACTTCGACGGCGTCCACCGGGGACACCAGCGCGTGCTGGAGCACCTGGTTGAGGCGGCGCGGAAGCGCGACGCCGCGGCCGTCGCGATCTCCTTCGATCCGCACCCCGCCCAGGTCCACCGCCCCGACAGCGCACCGGCCCTGATCATGGGGCTCGAGGACCGGGTGCACACGCTGGCCGAGACTGGCATCGACGGCGTCCTGATGATGCACTACACCCTCGACCTCGCCTCCTACACCCCCGAGGAGTTCGTCGAGAAGGTCCTCGTGAACTCGCTCCACGCCTGCGCCGTCGTCATCGGCCATGACGTGCGTTTTGGGCGGGGCAACAGCGGCGACCTCGAGACGATGCGCGCCCTGGGCCACCGGTTCGGCTTCGAGGTCCTCGCCATCGACGACTTCGCGGCCAGCGTGCCCCTGGCCACCGGCCAGGGCGAGGCAACGCGCCGCTGCTCCTCGACCTGGGTGCGGGAATCGCTTGACGCCGGGGACGTGGAAACCGCGGCCCGGATCCTCGGACGCCCGCACCGGATGCGCGGCGAGGTCGTCCACGGCGCGAAACGGGGAAGGGAGATGGGCTTTCCGACGGCCAACCTCTCGAACGACGCCGAGGGCTACGTCCCGGCCGACGGCATCTATGCCGGCTGGCTCGTCGATGAATCGGGCACCCGGTGGCCCGCCGCCATCTCTGTCGGATCGAACCCGACCTTCGACGGTGTCACCCGGCAGGTCGAGGCGCACGTCATCGACCGTCCGGAGGAGGAGATCTCGGCCTTCAACCTGTACGGGCAGAGGATTGTCGTCGAGTTTCTCCAGCGGCTGCGGGGCCAGGTCACCTACACCGGACCGGAGGCGCTGGCCGAGCAGATGTCCCTCGACGTGGACCGCTCGCGGCAGGTGCTTTCGACAGATCTGCAGGCCAGCGGCTAAACTGGAGGCTGAGATCCGGCTGCAGTCCGTGGTGGCTGGATTTTTGTGTGTCAGGCATTCGCGCGGTCCGCTCCGGCGGACGGTCCGGCAGCCGGCCGAAACCTCTTATTCACGGTACAACTCTAGGAGTTACACGTGGCCCTTGACGCCGCTATCAAGCAGGAAATCATCAAAGAGTACGCCACCTCCGAAGGGGACACCGGTTCCCCCGAGGTGCAGATCGCGATGCTTTCCCGCCGCATCCTCGACCTGACCGAACACCTGAAGATGCACAAGCATGACCACCACACCCGTCGTGGCCTGCTTCTTCTGGTCGGACGCCGCCGTCGCCTGCTGGACTACCTGCGCGACACCGACATCACGCGTTACCGGACGCTCATCGAGCGCCTCGGCCTGCGCCGATAGGTTGTATGGAAGGCGGCGCCATCTCCCCAGGAGACGGAGCCGCCTTCCGCTTATGCCCGGTCAGTCCGGGTGCACCACCGCTAGATAAACATCTGGAGCCAGCAGGCACCGCGCATTCGCGGTCCTCGGTAGTGATCTCCGGGAGGCGGGCCGCAGGGGCCGCCGTCCCGTGGATCTCGATCGAAGACCGGGTGCACAGGCGGCCCACGAGGGGCCGCCCGACAATGGTGCCGACTGCCCCCACCACAAAGAAACGGAGGTGACTCTCTATGGAGGGTCCCGAGATCCAATTTGCTGAAGCCGTCATCGACAATGGCCGCTTCGGAACACGCACCGTCCGCTTCGAGACCGGCCGCCTTGCCCAGCAGGCCGCCGGCGCAGCGATGGTCTACATCGACGAAGACACCGCGCTCCTTTCGGCGACCACCGCCGGAAGCTCCCCGCGCGAAGGCTTCGACTTCTTCCCGCTGACCGTCGACGTCGAAGAGCGCATGTACGGCGCCGGGCGCATCCCGGGCTCGTTCTTCCGCCGCGAGGGACGCCCCTCCACCGAGGCGATCCTCGCCTGCCGCCTGATGGACCGCCCGCTGCGTCCGGCCTTCGTCAAGGGCCTGCGCAACGAGGTCCAGATCGTCGTCACCGTGCTGGCGATCAACCCCGACGTCCGCTACGACGTCGTCGCCATCAACGCGGCCTCGATGTCAACCCAGCTCTCCGGACTTCCCTTCTCCGGCCCGATCGGCGGCGTCCGCGTTGCGCTCGTCTCCGACGGCAGCGGAAATGACCAGTGGATCGCCTTCCCGAAGCACTCCGAGCTCGAGAACTCCGTCTTCGACATGGTCGTTGCGGGCCGCGTCGTCGGTGACGACGTCGCCATCATGATGGTCGAGGCCGAAGCGACCGACAACTCCTGGAACCTCATCAAGGAAAACGGCGCCACGGCACCGACCGAGGAGATCGTCGCCGAGGGCCTGGAAGCGGCGAAGCCGTTCATCCGCGCCCTGTGCGAAGCGCAGTCGGACCTGGCCTCGCGTGCGGCCAAGCCGACGGTCGAGTTCCCCGTGTTCCTCGACTACCAGGACGACGTCTACGCCGCCGTCGAGTCGGCCGCCGCGCAGAAGCTCGCCGAGGTCTTCCAGATCGCCGACAAGCAGGAGCGCAACACCGCCTCCGACGCCCTCAAGGCCGAGGTCCTCGAGTCCCTCGCCGGGTCCTTCGAGGGTCGCGAGAAGGAGCTTTCGGCAGCCTTCCGCTCGGTCACCAAGGCCGTCGTGCGCCAGCGCATCCTCAAGGACCAGGTCCGCATCGACGGCCGTGGGCTTTCCGACATCCGCAAGCTCACCGCCGAGGTCGAGGTCCTGCCCCGCGTCCACGGTTCGGCCATCTTCGAGCGCGGCGAGACCCAGATTCTGGGTGTCACCACGCTGAACATGCTCAAGATGGAACAGCAGATCGACTCGCTGTCCCCGGTGACGCGCAAGCGCTACATGCACCACTACAACTTCCCGCCGTACTCCACCGGTGAGACCGGCCGCGTGGGTTCGCCCAAGCGCCGCGAAATCGGCCACGGCGCCCTGGCCGAGCGTGCCATCGCCCCGGTCCTGCCGAGCCGCGAGGAATTCCCTTACGCGATCCGCCAGGTCTCCGAGGCGCTGAGCTCCAACGGCTCCACCTCGATGGGCTCGGTCTGCGCCGCGACGCTGTCCCTGCTCAACGCCGGTGTCCCGCTGCGCGCACCCGTCGCGGGCATCGCCATGGGCCTCGTTTCCGATGAGGTCGACGGCCAGACCCGCTACGCGGCGCTGACCGACATCCTCGGAGCCGAGGACGCCTTCGGCGACATGGACTTCAAGGTCGCCGGTACCTCCGAGTTCGTCACCGCCATCCAGCTCGACACCAAGCTCGACGGCATTCCCGCCTCCGTGCTGGCCGCCGCGCTGAAGCAGGCCCGCGAGGCCCGCCTCCACATCCTCGGCGTGCTCGAAGCCGCGATCGACGCCCCGGACGAGCTCTCCGAGTTCGCGCCGCGGATCATCTCGGTCAAGATCCCCGTTGACAAGATCGGCGAGGTCATCGGCCCCAAGGGCAAGATGATCAACCAGATCCAGGAGGACACCGGCGCCGACATCTCCATCGAGGATGACGGCACCGTGCTGATCGGCGCGACCGACGGCGGCTCGGCCGAGGCCGCCCGCGCAGCGGTCAACGCCATCGCGAACCCCCAGGTTCCCGAGATCGGCGAGCGCTACCTGGGCACCGTCGTCAAGACGACGACGTTCGGCGCGTTCGTCTCCCTCACCCCGGGCAAGGACGGCCTGCTTCACATCTCCGAGCTGCGCAAGCTCTCGGGCGGCAAGCGCGTCGACAACGTCGACGACGTCGTCGCGGTGGGCCAGAAGGTCCAGGTCGAGATCACCAAGATCGACGACCGCGGAAAGCTCTCGCTGTCGCCGGTGGTCGCCGAAGAGGCTGCCGACGACGCCGGGATCGAGCTCCCTGAGGTGCCCGCCGAGGACACCGTCAGCTAGGTGCCCGCGGTTCCGCCGCCGACGGCCCCGCCGTGGACCCTGGTCCACGGCGGGGCCGTTGGCCGTTCCCCGATCGACGCTCAACCCTGAGAGACCCCGATGTCACTGCCTTCAGCTGTTTCCCTTCCGCTGCTCCCCACGCCGCTTGCCGACGGTGAGAGCGGCGACCCGACCTTCGTGGCCGGCGACCCCGGCGGGGCCGTGGTCCGCCGATCGGTGCTGCCCGGCGGAGTGCGCGTACTGACCGAGGCGATGCCCGGGCAGCGCTCGGCCACCATCGGGTTCTGGGTCGGGGTCGGATCACGGGACGAGGCCGAGGGCGAGCACGGCTCCACCCACTTCCTTGAGCACCTGCTGTTCAAGGGCACCCGGAAGCGTTCCGCCCTGGAGATCGCCTCCGCCTTTGACGAGGTCGGCGGCGAATCCAACGCGGCGACGGCCAAGGAGAACACCTGCTACTACGCCCGGGTGCTCGACACGGACCTGCCCCTGGCCATCGATGTGATCGCGGATATGGTCACCTCGGCCATCCTCGACCCCGAGGAACTCGAGCAGGAACGCGACGTCATCCTCGAGGAAATCGCGATGGACAGCGATGACCCCGCCGACGTCGCGCACGAGGAGTTCGTCTCGGCCGTCCTTGGCGGCCACCCCCTGGGGCGGCCCATCGGAGGCACGCCCGAGGCCATCCGCGCCATCCCGCGCGACGCGGTGCTGGCCCACTACCGCCGGTACTACACCCCCGCCGAACTCGTCGTCACCGCCGCCGGCGGCCTCGACCACGACACCGTCTGCCGGCAGGTGCAGCAGGCACTCGAGGAGGCCGGCTGGGTCCTCGAGGAGGGCGCCGTGCCGGTGCCCCGCCGCCCCGGCAGGCCCGTCGAGATCTCCGGTGCCCCCGGAGTGCATGTGATCCGCCGCGCGGTCGAACAGGCCAACATCCTGATCGGCTGCCCCTCACTGGTGGCCACGGACGAGCGCCGCTTCGTCATGAGCGTGCTGAACGCCGTGCTCGGCGGCGGCATGTCCTCGCGGCTGTTCCAGGAGATCCGGGAGAAGCGGGGCCTCGTGTACTCGACCTACTCCTTCTCTGCCTCCTACGCCGACGCCGGCTACTTCGCCATGTACGCCGGGTGCTCACCGGCCAAGACAGGACAGGTCATTGCCCTTCTGGGGGAGGAGCTTGACCGCCTCGCCCGCGACGGCATCAGCGAGGAGGAACTGCGCAAGGCCGTGGGCCAGCTCTCCGGCGGCCTGGTGCTCGCCCTCGAGGACAGCAGCTCGCGCATGTCGCGCCTCGGCCGCTCCGAACTCGTTTCGGGGGAGTTCATCGACCTCGATGAGTCCCTCGCCCGGGTCCGTGCCGTCACCCCGGCCGAGGTCCAGGAACTGGCCGCGGAGCTGGCCGCCGCGCCGCGCACCACGATGGTTGTCGGACCCTTCGACGGTCCCGCGGACTTCGGGCTGTAGGCGCCCGGAGGCAGTGCGCCCGACGCGGGCGCGCCGGCCTGACCGCTGCGGCGGCCGGTGGAGCTGCCGGTCAGCCGCCCGCGAAGGGCGGCAGGACGTCGAGGACGTCCTGCTCGGCCAGGACCCGGCCGCGGTCACGCAGCGCCACCTCGTTCAGCAGGAAACTGCTGCGCCGCAGGACCTGCTCCATTGACGGGCTTTGGGTTCCGGCATAGCGGTCGCCGATGATAGCCAGGATGTCTTCGACGGTGGCCCCGGCGCCGTCGAGCGTTTCCTCGGCGGTGCCCGCTGCCGCGCGGGCCGCACCGAAATAGCGGATCAGCATTCAGCCACCGATCGCGCTCATCGAGCGGTCGGGCTGGATGAAGCCCTCGGCACCGAGCCCGGTCCGGGCCATCCCGTGCGCCTTGGGCTTGGCCCACATCGCCTCCTGCCACCGCCGGGCGACGGCGGCGTCGTCAGCGCCCGAGCGCAGCAGTTCCCGCAGGTCCGTCTCCTCACGGGAGAACAGGCAGCTCATCACCTTTCCCTCGGCGGTGATCCGGGTCCTGCGGCAGTCGGCGCAGAACGGCTCAGTGACGGAGGCGATGATGCCCACCGAGCCCACGACCGTCTCCGGTGCGCTGCGCCGCCGCACCTCCCACCGCTCGGCCGGCGCGCCGTCGCGGCTGCGCGGGTCGGCGGTCAGGACGAAGGCCGGTTCGAGCAGCGCGCGCATCTCGGCGGCCGTGACCATTCCGTCCCGGGTCCAGCCATGGTCGGCGTCAAGGGGCATCTGCTCGATGAACCGCAGCTCGAACCCGCGCGAGACGGCCCATTCGAGCAGCTCGGGGGCCTCATGGTCATTGATGCCGCGCATCAGCACCGCATTGATCTTCACCAGGCCCAGCCCCACCTCCGCAGCGGCCTCGATCCCGCGCAGCACCCGGTCGAGGAACGGACGCCGGGTCAGCTGGGCGAAGGTCCCGGGGTGCAGGGAGTCCATCGAGACGTTGATGCGGGTGAGTCCCGCCTCCTTCAGGAGGGCGGCCTTCCGATCGAGCCCGAGCCCGTTGGTCGTCAGGGAAATCGGAAGACCGGGGTGGGCGGTGCGCAGGTCCGAGATGATCTCCACCAGGTCCGCCCGCACCAGGGGTTCCCCACCGGTCAGGCGGAGCTCGCGCACCCCGAGGAGGTCGACGCCGATCCGCACCAGGCGCACGATTTCGGCCCGGGAGAGCACCTGCTCCTTCTGCAGCCAGTTGAGGCCCTCCGCCGGCATGCAGTAGGTGCAGCGCAGGTTGCACTTGTCGGTCAGCGACACGCGCAGATCGGTGGCGCGGCGCCCGAAGGTGTCGAGCAGGCCTCCGCCCGGATCCGTGGGTGCCGGGCCCGGCAGCCCGAGAGATATTCCCATAGTGAGAGGTTACGCCTTTTCGCATCCGCTCCACGGGCGAATATGGAGCCCTGGGACAGGCAGGTCGAGTGGCTGCTCCTCATTCAGCCCCGCCGGGGGCCGCGGAGGCCCCCGGCGGACTAGGGTTGAAGCACCGCAGCACCGCAACACCGCAGCACCCCCGGCCAAGCTCCAGCACCCAGCCCGACCCGCACCACCGCCCGCCGCCGAGACACCGACCGACCCGCCGCCGAGACATCCGCCCACGGGGCGCAGCCGAAAGGACGTCATGACCCGCAGCGTTTCCGAGCACCAGTTGGCGGTCGAACAGCTCCTAAGCGTCGGCGGCTACGCCCGCGCCGGGCGCGGAGCCGGCGCCGCGGAGTCCCTTCCGCTCAGCGCGGCTCTCGGCCGGGTCCTCGCCGCGGACGTCCATGCCCCGGTGGCCCTTCCTCCCTTCGACAACTCGCAGATGGACGGATACGCGGTGCATCTGCGCGACCTGGGGGACGGCTCGGCGGCGGCAGGAGACGGCCAGCATCCCGATGGCCACCTCCGGCTCCACGTGGGGGCGCCCGTTCCCGCCGGCAGCTCCCCGCCGCCGCTTGAGCCCGGCACCGCCGTGCCGATCATGACCGGGGCGATGGTTCCCTCCGGCACCGGCGCCGTGGTGCCGATCGAGCGCGCGGACCCGCCGCGGTTCCCCGCCCTGTCCGGAGGCCACGGCGGGCCGCCCGTGGTGCGGCTGCCCGCCGGAACCCCTGCGGGCACTTTCATTCGGCGCGCCGGCAGCGACATCGCCGCCGGGGAACTGGCCCTGGCGGCCGGGACCCTGCTGGGCCCGGCGCAGCTGGGGTTGCTGGCTGCCTGCGGCCTGGCCGAGGTCGCCGTCCGCGCGCCCTTCCGTGTCCTCCTGCTGTCCACCGGGGACGAAGTGACCGAGCCCGGCGGGCCGCTCGGGGACGGCCGGATCTACGACGCCAACACCACCCTGCTTGAGGCCGCCCTGCGGGAGGCCGGCGCCGAGGTCCTCCGGACCCGGGTCCTCTCCGACGACCCGGAGAAGCTGCGCGAGGCGCTCGACACCCCGCCCGCGGCGGAGGTCCACCTGATCCTCACCTCCGGCGGCATCAGCCAGGGCGCCTACGAGGTGGTCAAGCAGGCCCTGTCCGGCAGCGGCGTCGAGTTCCCCGTGGTGGCTCTGCAGCCCGGCGGGCCGCAGGCCATCGGCACGCTCGGCGGGGTTCCGTTCCTCGGCTTTCCCGGGAACCCCGTCAGCGCCCTCGTGTCCTTCGAAATGTTCCTCCGGCCGGCCCTGACGGCCCTGACCGGCGCGCCCGCACCGCGGGTCGCGCTTCCGGCCCGGCTCACCGCGCCGGCGTCGTCCCCGGCCGCCAAGCACCAGATCCGGCGCGGGCTGTACCGGGACGGGCAGGTCGAACTCATCGGAGGCCCTGGATCCCATCTGCTCAACGCCCTCGCGGGCTCGAACGCCCTCGTCCACTTCCCGGTCGGCCTCTCTGCGGCGGCCGCCGGCGACGAAGTGACCGTCTGGCTCATCGGCCCCGTCCCGCCGCCGGAACCTCCCGCGCCGGCCCCAACCGACCAGGAGCTGCCCTCATGACACCCAACGAACCCGCCGACGCACCCGCGCTGTCCCATGTCCGGGCCGACGGCACCGCACACATGGTCGATGTCTCCGCCAAGGCCGTGACAGCCCGCCAGGCGGTGGCACAGTCGGTCCTGGAGACCAGCGCCGGGGTCGTCGCCATGATCACCGACGGGTCGCTGCCCAAGGGGGACGCCCTCGCCGTCGCCCGCGTCGCCGGGATTATGGCCGCCAAGCACACCTCAACCCTGATCCCGCTGTGCCATCCGCTGCCGATCAGCCGCGTCTCGGTCGACTTCACCGCCGACGCGGGGACCATCACGGTGACGGCGCTGGTCAAGACGACCTCGGTGACCGGGGTCGAGATGGAGGCGCTGACCGCCGCCTCCATCGCCGCCCTGACCCTCTACGACATGATCAAGGCCGTCGACCCGCGCGCCGTGATCCGGGAGACGAAGGTCCTTTCGAAGACCGGCGGGAAGAGCGGAGACTGGAGCGTATGACCCCGCTGAGGAACGCCGCGGTGATTATCGCCTCGACCCGCGCCGCCGCCGGCGCCTACCAGGACGAATGCGGCCCCCTCGTGGCCGGCTGGCTCCTCGAGCACGGCTTCGCCGTGCAGGACGCCGAGGTGGTGCCGGACGGGGACGCCGTGGGCGAGGCCATCGGCCGGGCGCTGGCTGCCGGGCCGGCCGTGCTCATCACCAGCGGGGGCACCGGCCTGAGCGTCGACGACGCCACGCCGGAGCAGACCCTGCCCTACCTCGACCGGCAGCTGCCGGGCATCATGGAGGCGGCGCGCCGGGCGGGAGCGGACAAGGTGCCCACCGCGGCCCTGACCCGCGGCCTGGCCGGCACCGCCGGACGCACCTTCGTGATCAACCTTCCGGGCTCACCCGGGGGAGTGCGTGACGGGCTCGCCGTCCTCGAACCGCTCATCGGCCACATCTGTGCCCAGCTGGAAGGATCCCATGACCACCAGTGAAGTCGTCCGTGCCTGTGTCTCGGACACGCCCATCACCCCCGAAGAGGCCGTGGCTGCCGTGGACTCCCCGCGGTGCGGCGCCGCGGTCTCCTTCAGCGGCGTCGTGAGGAACCACGACGGCGGGCGGGAGGTCACCTCGCTGACCTACACCTCCCACCCCAGCGCCGAGCGGGTCATCGCCGAGGTCGCGGCCGAAATCGCCGCCCGGCACGTCGGCGTGCGCCTTTGGGTGGCGCACCGGATCGGCCCGCTCGAAATCGGCGACTCGGCCCTCGTGGCCGCCGTCGCCGCCGCCCACCGTGGCGCGGCCTTCGCGGCCTGCTCGGAACTCGTCGACGCCGTCAAGGAGCGCGTGCCGGTCTGGAAGGAACAGTTCTTCACCGACGGCACCGTGGAATGGGTCGGCGCCGGGTAGGAACAGTAGGCTGGGAGGCATGACGCAGGAACTCCCGGTTGCAGTGCTCGGCGCCTCGGGGCGCATGGGCTCCGAGGCGGTCGCCGCCATCGAGGCCGCGGAGGACCTCTCCCTCGTGGCGGCACTGGGCCGGGGGGATGACCTTGCCACCCTGGTCTCCTCCGGCGCCCGGGTGGTGCTCGACCTGACCGTGCCCGAGGCGACCTATGACAATGTCTGCTTCGCCGTCGAGCACGGCCTTCACGCCGTCGTCGGAACCACCGGCTGGACCCCCGAACGGCTCGACGGGCTGGGCGCCCTGCTCGAGCGCACCCCGTCCACCGGTGTGCTGATCGCCCCGAACTTCGCCCTGGGCTCGGTGCTGGCCACGGCGTTCGCCGCCCAGGCCGCCCGGTACTTCGAATCCGTGGAGATCATCGAACTCCACCACCCCGACAAGGTGGACGCCCCCTCGGGGACGGCCCTGCGCACCGCACAGCTCATCAGCGCGGCGCGCGGCGCGGCCGGAGTGCCCGCCGCCCCCGATGCGACGGCGGGCGGCCTCGCCGGGGCCCGGGGCGCGGACGCCGACGGCATCCCCGTCCACTCGGTGCGCCTGCGCGGGCTCACGGCCCACCAGGAGGTGCTGCTGGGCAGTCCGGGCGAGCAGCTGACCATCCGCCACGACTCCTTCGACCGAGCCTCCTTCATGCCCGGCGTCCTGCTCGGGCTTCGGAGCGTGGCCTCCCATCCCGGCCTCACGGTCGGCCTCGAGGGCTACCTCGACCTCGCAACGAACAAGGACCCCCATGCTTGAGACCTTCCGCCGTCACCGGGTAAAGATCGGCGTCGTCTTCGTCACCCTCCTGCTGGTGCTCTGGCTGGCCGTCACGTTCCAGCGCGGCGTCCTGCTGCTCGGCGACCCCTCACCGGTGGCCAAAGCCCTGGGCGCGGGGTACCTGTTCCTGCCGATGATCGGGGCCTGGGCCCTGATCCGCGAACTGCTTTTCGGCGCCCAGACGGAGCGCATGGCGAAGGTCCTCGAGGCCGAGGGCGGACTGCCCGTTGACGACCTGCCGCGCACCCCTGCCGGACGGATCGTCCGCGCCGCAGCCGACGAGCGCTTCCCCCGGTACCAGGCGGAGGTCGAGAACGACCCGGAGAACTGGCGCAGCTGGTTCCGGCTCTCCTGCGCCTACGATGCCGCCGGTGACCGCACCCGCGCCCGGAAGGCAATGCGCGACGCCGCCCGCCTGTTCCGCTGAGCCCGGCGGGTCCGGCACCGGCAGGGAGCCGGGCCAGGTGTCAGCTCTGGGGTTTGCCCCGGTGGCGGGGCCGGCTGACACCTGCCCGCCGTCCCGCGGTGGGTCAGCGCCGGTCCGGACGCGACGCCGGGTGCCCGCCGCTCCTGGCGGCCTGTGCCGCCCCCGAGGCGATCAGCTCAAGGGGGCCGCGGGCGTGGATCCGCTGGAACAGGATGCCGAGTGCCACCGCACCCAGCGCCTGGAACCAGAACACCGGAGCGGGATCAAGCACGGGCTCCTGCTGGTCGACCCAGCTCATGACGCAGATGTGGAGCGAATACAGGGTCAGGGTCATCGCCCCCGGCGCCGAGAGCGGAAGAAGCAGCTGCCGGTAGCGGCGGGTGATCAGCAGGCAGATCCCGGTCACCGCGGCGGCGGTCCCGGCCGTATGCAGCAGGTCGAAGGGCGTCCCGGAATGCGGGGTGCTGACGGCCAGCCACCACCACGACCCGGTCGAGTTGAGGCCCCCGATCCCCACCTGCAGCATCGCCTCAAGGGGGTAGCGCGTTCCGTCCGGCGTTCGGAGCAGCGCGTCGAGGCCGCCGGCGGGGCCGAGCAGGTAGCCGCTGGCCGCCTTCGCGGCAACGGCGGCCGCGGCGCCGCCGAGGATCAACGCGGCCTGGACGCCCAGCCGGGCGAGGTCGAGGCGTCCGATCACCACCCCGATGAGGAGATAGCTCAGCCACTGCAGCGCCGGGTAGTACCCGGTGACGAAGACGTCGGCCAGCAGTGTCGCCGGCTCAAGGAAGTGTTCCCAGACCGGATTCCCGTCGAGCGAGGGCGGATTGAGCGTCCCCTCGATCCAGGGGCGCAGGAGGAAGGCCGCGACGGGGGAGAGCAGCAGCCAGCCTGCCGCCCAGGCCGCGAGGACCGGCAGCCGCAGGCCCAGGAAGGGAAGGGCCAGCAGGAACAGGATCCCGTAGTGGAAGAGGATGATGGCGATGTTCGTCTCGACGCCGCCGAGCACGAGCCCGACGGCGGCGATGATGACGGCGCGCACGGCGATCCCGCGGCGGTCCTGCGAGAGGACCCCCGACCGGTGCGGAGTGCTTCCGCCCGTCAGCAGTGCGAGCCCGATCCCTGCCACCACGGCGAACAGGGCCGACGCCCGCCCCGTGAAGAGCAGCGCGACCCACGACGGCTCGGCCGTCCCGGGGACGTACAGGGGAACGATGTGGGTGCTCATCATTCCGAAAAGGGCAATGCCGCGGGCTGCGTCGAGACCGGTCAGACGCCGTACGGCCGGGGAGGACACCATCCCTCGATCGTCTCACAGTGGCCCGCCGCGGCGGGTGTTCCACCCGAGGCTTCGGCGGCCCCGCCCTGCACCCCGCGGCCCGAACAGGTAACGTTTTACCCATGGTTGAAACCCTCCCCTCAAACCCGTTCGGCACGCTGGTCACCGCAATGGTCACCCCGTTCACAGCCGACGGGGCGGTGGACCTCGACGGAGCCGCCGCCCTGGCGTCGCGGCTCGTCGACGACGGCTGCGACGGCCTCGTCGTCTCCGGCACCACAGGGGAGACCTCGACCCTTGAGGACTCGGAGAAGGAAGACCTGTTCCGCGTCGTCGCCCAGGCCGTCGGCGGCCGGGCGAGGGTGATCGCCGGAACCGGCACCAACCACACCTCGCACTCGGTGGAGATGGCGCACCGTGCCGTCCGTGCCGGCGCCGACGCCCAGCTGGTTGTTACCCCGTATTACAACAAGCCAACCCAGGCCGGGGTCCTCGCGCATTTCACCGCCGTCGCCGACGCGACCGACCTGCCGATCATGGTCTACGACATTCCGGGCCGCGCCGGTATCCCCATTGCCACCGAGACGATGATCCGGCTGGCGGACCACCCGGCGGTCCTCGCACTCAAGGACGCCAAGGGCGACTTCGGCGAGGTGACGAGGGTGCTGGCCAACACCGACCTCGCCGTCTACTCGGGCGACGACGGCCTCACCCTGCCCTGGATGGCGGCCGGGGCCGTCGGCGTCGTCAGCGTCACCGCCCACGTGGCCACCGCCCAGTTCCGGGCGCTCGTGGACGCGGCCGCGGCCGGGGACTTCGCCACCGCCCGGCGCCTTCACTTCGAGCTGGACCCGGTGATCCGCGCCGTGATGACCCATCTTCCCGGGGCGATCTCCGCCAAGCAGATCCTCCACCGCCAAGGCACCCTCGCGGGCGCCGCCGTCCGCCTGCCGCTTGTCGCTCCGACCCCGGCGGAGCTCGAGCCGGTGTTCGCGGACCTCGCCGAGGCCGGGTGGGACCTCCCGCCGGCCGCGCCCTCGCAGGCTGCCGGAGCGCGCGCATGAGCCCCACCGCCCCGCTGGCCCCGGCGCCCCCGCTCGCCGACGGAACACTCCGCATCGTCGCGCTCGGAGGCCTCGGGGAAATCGGCCGCAACATGGCGGTGTTCGAGCTGAACGGCAAGCTGCTCATCGTCGACTGCGGGGTGCTCTTCCCCGAGGAGCACCAGCCCGGCGTCGACCTGATCCTGCCCGACTTCTCCTACCTCGAGGGCCGCCTCGACGACGTCGTCGGCCTCGTCCTGACGCACGGCCACGAGGACCACATCGGGGCCGTGCCCTACCTGCTGCGGCTCAAGGAGGACATTCCGCTCATCGGTTCCCAGCTCACCCTGGCCCTGATCGAGGCGAAGCTGCAGGAACACCGCATCCGCCCCTACACCCTCACGGTGTCCGAGGGGCAGATCGAACAGTTCGGCCCCTTCGAGTGCGAGTTCGTCGCGGTGAACCACTCGATCCCGGACGCGCTGGCGGTGTTTCTCCGCACCGAGGCCGGAAACGTGCTTCACACCGGCGACTTCAAGATGGACCAGCTTCCCCTCGACGGGCGCATCACCGACCTGCGCGCCTTCTCCCGGCTGGGGGAGGAAGGCGTCGACCTGTTCCTCGTCGACTCGACCAACGCCGACGTGCCCGGCTTCACCGCCGCCGAGCGGGAGATCGGGCCGGTCCTCGAGCGGCTGTTCGCCGACGTCCGCAAGCGGATCATCGTGGCCTCCTTCTCCTCCCACGTGCACCGGGTCCAGCAGGTCCTCGACGCCGCACACGCCCACGGACGCTTCGTCTGCTTCGCCGGGCGCTCCATGGTGCGCAATATGGGCATCGCCGCCCGACTGGGCTACCTCCAGGTGCCCGAGGGCATCCTCGTCGACCTCAAGGACGTGGACAACCTGCCCGACGATCGGGTGGTGCTGATGTCCACCGGCTCCCAGGGCGAACCCATGGCGGCCCTGTCCCGGATGGCCAACGGCGACCACCGCATCACGGTGGGCCCGGGCGACACGGTGATCCTTGCGTCCTCGCTCATTCCCGGCAATGAAAACGCGGTGTTCCGGGTCATCAACGGCCTGCTGAAGCTCGGCGCGGACGTCGTCCACAAGGGCAACGCCCGGGTCCACGTCTCCGGCCACGCGGCGGCGGGGGAGCTACTCTACTGCTACAACATCCTGAAGCCGCGCAATGTGATGCCGGTCCACGGGGAGACCCGCCACCTCATCGCCAACGGCCGGCTCGCCGAGCTGACGGGGGTTCCGGCGGAGAACGTGATCCTCGCCGACAACGGCTCGGTCATCGACCTCGTCGGAGGGAAGGCGCGGACTGTCGGTGCCGTGGAGTGCGGCTTCGTGTACGTCGACGGATCCAGCGTCGGCGAGATCACCGACGCCGACCTCAAGGACCGCCGCATCCTCGGCGAGGAGGGGTTCATCTCCATCGTGGCCGTCGTCAACCGCACCACCGGCAAGATCGTCTCCGGCCCGGACATCCACGCCCGCGGCTTCGCCGAGGACGACTCGGTGTTCGACGAGATCACCCCCAAGCTCAACGCCGCCCTCGAAGAGGCGGTTCGCAGCAACACCGACCACACCACGTACCAGCTCCAGCAGGTGGTGCGCCGGGTCATCGGCACGTGGGTGAACCGCCGTTACCGCCGCCGCCCGATGATTATCCCGGTGGTCCTGGAGGCCTGACCCGGCGTCCCGCCCCGCTCCGCGGCCGGAGAGGCCGGGGTCCCTGCGTGCCCCGGAAACCGCGTATATTCCGGTGAACGCGGGCCCCGTCCGGTACCGTAGCAGTATGGCGACTCGTACTTCCCCTGCCCCGCGGGGCCCCCAGCGATCGCGCGGCAAGGCCGTGCCCGCTGGACGCTCAACGTCGGGCCGGGGTTCCTCCAGCGCCAGGACGCAGACCACCAAGGCTCTCGCGGTGCCGGCCGATGACCGGCCGCCGCTTCCAGTCCGCGCCGTGCGCGGAGCCTGGCTGGGCGTCGCCCGGATGACCGGCGCAGGGGTCCGGAAGTTCGGCCACGAGGTCCACCCGGAGCGCGAACTGCGCCGGGACGGCACCGGATTCTTCCTGCTGCTGCTGGCCGTGGCCGTCGCCGCCGTCGAGTGGTGGGCCCTCAAGGGCCCGGGCGCCGACGTCGTCCACGCCGTCGCCGGCGGGACCTTCGGCTGGATGGCGCTGCTGATCCCCTTCCTGCTCGGCATCGGCGCGGTGCGCCTTTTCCGCTACCCCGAGGCGCACCGGGCCAACAACCGGATCGCCATCGGCCTGCTGATCCTCCTGTTCGCCGGTTCCGGCATCTCCCACCTCGTCGGCGGCCAGCCGGGCCTCTCCGCGGGCCTGCCGCTGCTGTGGCGCGCCGGGGGAGTCGTCGGCTTCCTGGTGGCCGGTCCGCTCAGCTCCGTGCTCACCCCCTGGCCGGTCGGTGTGCTGCTCGGCTTCGTCGTCTTCGTGAGCCTCCTGATCATCACCGCCACGCCCTTCCGCCACATTCCCGACCGGCTTCGGAGCCTGTACGAGCACCTGATGGGCCAGGACCTGATCGAGGCCGCCGACCGCGACGGCCACGACCAGAGCTACCTCTACGAGTCGCACGGCTCGACCGCCGTGAAGCCAAAATCGAAGCGCAAGGAACGCCAGGCGAAGAACCGCGGCGACGATCCGGCCGAGGACCCGTCCTCCGACGGGTTCGTCGGCGACGAGGCGTTCGAACGCGCCCTGATCGAGGACGAGGAACGCAAGGCCCGCGAGGCCGAGCGGCAGATCCCCGCCGGCGTGCGCCGCCCCACCCAGCAGGAACTCGCAACCGAAAAGATCAAGCGCGCCCAGGGCCTGGGGGACGAACCCGCGGGCGAGCCCGCCACCGAAGCGATCGACGTCGTGCCGGCCGCCAAGGCCCTCATCGTGCCCTCCACCCCCGTCCAGCCGCAGACCCCGCCCTCGCCGATCCCGCAGCGCACCGAGCAGCTCCAGCTGGCCGGGGACGTCGCCTACACCCTGCCGCCCTCGGACTACCTTCCGGCGGGCACCCCGCCCAAGGAACGCTCCGAGGCCAACGATGCCGTCGTCGCCGCCCTGACGCACACCCTCGAGCAGTTCAACGTCGACGCCAAGGTCACCGGCTTCTCCCGCGGCCCCACGGTGACCCGCTACGAGATCGAACTCGCCTCCGGCACTAAGGTGGAGCGGGTCACCGCCCTGTCGAAGAACATCTCCTATGCCGTCGCCAGCTCGGACGTGCGCATCCTGTCGCCGATCCCCGGCAAGTCGGCGATCGGCATCGAGATCCCGAACACCGACCGCGAGACCGTCTCCCTCGGGGACGTGCTGCGCTCGGGCAACGCCCGCAAGACCGAACACCCGATGGTGATGGGCGTCGGCAAGGACGTCGAGGGCGGCTTCGTCGTCGCGAACCTCGCCAAGATGCCCCACCTGCTCGTCGCGGGCGCCACCGGTGCCGGCAAGTCCTCCTTCGTGAACTCAATGATCACCTCGATTCTGATGCGGTCCACCCCGGACGAGGTCCGCATGGTCATGGTCGACCCGAAGCGCGTGGAGCTCACGGCCTACGAGGGCGTTCCGCACCTGATCACCCCGATCATCACCAGCCCCAAGAAGGCCGCCGAGGCCCTGCAGTGGGTGGTCCGAGAGATGGACACCCGCTACGACGACCTCGCCAACTACGGGTTCAAGCACATCGACGACTTCAATAAGGCCGTCCGCAACGGCAAGGTCGTACCTCCCGAGGGCTCCAAGCGCGTGGTGCGCCCCTACCCGTACCTGCTCGTGATCGTGGACGAGCTCGCGGACCTGATGATGGTCGCCCCGCGCGACGTCGAAGACTCGATCGTGCGCATCACCCAGCTGGCCCGTGCCGCGGGCATCCACCTGGTCCTGGCCACGCAGCGGCCCTCCGTCGACGTTGTCACCGGCCTGATCAAGGCGAACGTCCCCTCCAGGATGGCCTTCGCGACCTCCTCGGTCACCGACTCCCGCGTGGTGCTCGACCAGCCCGGAGCCGAGAAGCTGATCGGCCAGGGCGACGCCCTGTTCCTGCCCATGGGCGCCTCCAAGCCCATCCGCGTCCAGGGCGCCTGGGTCACGGAGTCGGAGATCCACCGCGTGGTCGAGCACGTCAAGGGCCAGCTCGGGGCGGTGTACCGCGAGGACGTCGCCGTCGAGGCGCCCAAGAAGCAGATCGACGACGACATCGGAGACGACCTGGAGGTGCTGCTGCAGGCCACCGAGCTGGTGGTGACGACCCAGTTCGGGTCGACCTCGATGCTCCAGCGCAAGCTGCGGGTCGGCTTCGCCAAGGCCGGCCGGCTCATGGACCTGCTCGAGTCCCGCGGCGTCGTGGGCCCCTCGGAGGGCTCAAAGGCGCGCGACGTGCTCGTCAAGCCGGACGACCTCGCGCCGGTGCTCGCCGCCATGCGCGGCGATGAAGGCGCCGCCGTGCCGCCGGCGTCCGCCGCCGCTGCCGCACCGGCCGCGGCCCCCGTCGACCTCGTGGCCGACGACCTCGCAGCGCGCTCCCAGGCGGTCGAATGGAACGACGGAAATGACGACGCCGAAGAGGACGGCGAGGACGCCTGGAGCCTCACGGGAAGGTAGCCTTATCGCGTGATGAACACCCCAGCCAAAGAAGTGCCCGTTCTGAATATCGCGAACATCCTCACTGTCGTGCGGATCGTGCTCGTCCCCTTCTTCGTCTGGTTTCTCGCCGCCGATGAAAGCACGGGCGGGCTGTTCCGCTGGCTTGCTGTGATCACCTTCGCCGTGGCGATCTACACCGACAAGCTCGACGGCGACCTCGCGCGCAGCCGCGGGCTGATCACCGACTTCGGGAAGATCGCCGACCCGATCGCCGACAAGCTGCTGATCGGCTCGGCACTGATCATGCTCTCGATCCTGGGCGAGCTCTGGTGGTGGGTCACCATCGTGATCCTCGTCCGCGAAGTGGGCATCACCCTGCTGCGTTTCGCCGTGATCCGCTACGGCGTCATGCCGGCCTCGCGCGGGGGCAAGCTCAAGACCGTCGTCCAGACAGTGGCCATCCTGGTCTTCCTCCTCCCATTCGCCAGCACCCCCGGCGCGTGGGGCTGGTGGATCGCGGCGGCCTTCATGGCGGCGGCCCTGGTGATCACTGTGGTGACCGGCCTCGACTACATCCGGCAGGCCGCACAGCTGCGTGCCAAGGCCCGCTCCAACGGACAGCAGTGAACGCTGCCGACGTCGTGGCGGCCGCCCTGGCCGCGCACGTCACCGTCGGGACCGCCGAATCCCTGACCGCCGGGCAGGTATCGGCGGCGCTGGCCGATGTGCCGGGAGCGTCAGGAACGCTGCGCGGCGGGGTCGTCGCCTATGCCAACGAAGTGAAGCGGGACGTGCTCGGAGTCGATGCGGCGCTGCTCGACTCTGCGGGCTCGGTGGATCCCGGCGTCGCCGCCCAGATGGCCGAGGGTGCCCGCCGGGTGCTCGGCGTTGATGCCGCTGTCTCCACCACCGGAGTGGCAGGGCCAGCCCCGCACGACGGGCAGCCGGTGGGCACCGTTTTCATCGCCGTGGCCACCGCGGGCGGGACCGAGGTGCGAAGGTTCGGCTTCCCCGGCGGACGGGAGTCGGTGCGTGCTGCGTCCTGCGGAGCCGCCCTGGACCTGCTCGGGGCGGCCATCCTAAGGGAACAAATGTGAAGACACACTAGTTATCTATACAGCGAGCCGTTGATAAGGTTGACGACTCAGGCCCAAAGAAGCTCGGGCCGGACCGACTATGCATTCTCCGCTTCCCGGCGGGTCCGCATTTATGAGGGAGCAAGGCGATACAGATGGTAAGACAACCCGTATCCGTAAACGGCGTGGTCCGTTGGCGTGATGTGGGGTTGGCAGATGACGCACAACGCAAGCCAAAGGAGCGCAAAATGGTCGTACTACGCCATGAGATCGGAGACGTCCTCCGGGACGTCCGCCAGCGCCAGGGCCGTACGCTGCGTGAAGTCTCCCACAGTGCAAGGGTTTCCCTGGGTTACCTGAGCGAAGTGGAGCGCGGCCAGAAGGAAGCGTCATCTGAACTCCTCTCATCAATCTGCAGCGCGCTGGACGTACCACTGTCCTCGATGCTGCGGGAGGTCAGCGACCGGCTCGCGGAGGCGGAGGGTGTTTCGGTACCGGACACCGTTCCGCAGGAATTCTCCCGCGAGTTCGAGAACAACATCCCCGACGATCTCACCGAAAACTTCCGCAGGGGCCTGGCGGCAACGAACCGCTAGGCAGCAGCGACTCACAAGGACCCGCCCACCGGCGGGTCCTGCTGCCTTTAAGGCGCGGCTTCAACCACGTGGCTTCCTCCCGCTGGGGGGTGCGGCCCTCAACGCCCGGCAGAGGGGCCTACCAGTTGTCCTTGGCGTAGGTGGCATTGAGCTGGGCGATCAGGTGGCCAAGCTGCTCGAGGTCGGAGACGTCCCAGTCCGCCATCAGCTCGTGGAAGGCCTGCTTGCGGGCGGTCTGGGCGTTCACCAGCTGCTGCGTGCCTGCCGGTGTCAGCGAAATGGCCTGGGCGCGGCCGTCAAGCGGATCCGCCTCCTTCTGCACGAGGCCGAGCTGTTCGAGCATGGCAATCTGCCGGCTTACCGACGGTTTGCCCACCCCAACGCTCGCGGCAATGTCGGTGAGCCGCATCGAGCCCTCCTGCTGAAGGATAACGAGGAGACCGTAGGCGGCAGGCTCCATCTCCGGGTGCACCCTGCGGGCCACCTTGTAGGAGTTGGACCGGGCGCGCCTCCAGAGCATACTGAGTTGCTGCTCAAGCGCCACGATGGCGGAATCCACTGCGGCGTCGGTAGTGCTGGGGTCAGGGGTCATACCGCTTATTCTATGGTTCGCGGTCCCTCCAGCCGCCCCGCTGCGGGTAACGGATCGGCATCCTCCCGGCCCCGGCACCGCCGGAAAATCGAATGCGCCCCCCTGCGCGGTTGGGGCATCCTGTAGGAACAGCAACGGCAAAGGACAGAAAATGCGGCTCAGCGACTTTTGGCGGCTGATGGACGACGAGTTCGGCGCCCACTACTCACGGAGCCTCGCGGGCGATCTCGTGATCGGCGAACTGGGGGACCGGACCGCCCTCGACGCGCTGCGGGCGGGCATCGACCCCCGGCGGGTGTGGGAGGCGGTCTGCACGGTGCAGGACGTGCCCCGCGAGCGGTGGCTGGGACGCGACCTCAAGCCCCGGGCCCGCAGCCGGGCCGAATAGGACACGCCGTCAACCCACCCAATTCATTCGAATATCTGTTCGGATCGAGATATGCTTGGAGGACGGGTCCTGCCGGTTTTTTCACATACCGGACGACCTCCCAAGACTGTCAGAGCCGGCCGGTAGGGTCGGAACGAACATGCAAACGGCCCGCGGGGTTTCGCAAGCCCAGGGCACAATCAACCGAGGTGAACAATGGCTGCACCAGCCGATCGTGAGAAGGCCCTCCAGGCTGCCCTCGCGCAGATTGACAAGCAGTACGGCAAGGGCTCCGTCATGCGCCTTGGCGATGAGATCCGAGCGCCCATCGAAACGATTTCGACGAGCTCGATCGCCCTCGACGCCGCGCTCGGCATCGGCGGCCTGCCCCGCGGCCGCGTCGTCGAGATCTACGGTCCGGAGTCCTCGGGTAAGACCACGGTGGCCCTCCACGCGGTGGCCAGCGCCCAGCGCAACGGCGGCATCGCGGCCTTCATCGACGCCGAGCACGCCCTCGACCCGGAGTACGCAAAGAGGCTTGGCGTGGACACCGACGCACTCCTGGTGTCCCAGCCCGACACCGGCGAGCAGGCGCTCGAGATCATGGACATGCTCATCGGATCCGGATCCATCGACATTGTCGTCATCGACTCCGTGGCAGCGCTTGTTCCCCGCGCCGAAATCGAAGGCGAGATGGGCGACAGCCACGTGGGCCTGCAGGCCCGGCTCATGAGCCAGGCCCTCCGCAAGATCACCGGCCGGCTGAGCCAGACCAAGACCACCGCCATCTTCATCAACCAGCTGCGCGAAAAGATCGGTGTCTTCTTCGGCAGCCCCGAAACCACGACCGGTGGCAAGGCGTTGAAGTTCTACGCCTCCGTGCGCATCGACGTCCGCAGGATCGAAACCCTCAAAGAGGGAGTGAACCCGGTCGGCAACCGCACCCGGGCCAAGATCGTGAAGAACAAGATGGCTCCGCCCTTCAAGCAGGCCGAGTTCGACATTCTCTACGGGCACGGCATCTCCCGTGAGGGCGGACTGATCGATGTGGGCGTCGAGAACGGGCTGGTCAAGAAGTCCGGCGCCTGGTTCACCTACGACGGCGACCAGCTGGGCCAGGGCAAGGAAAATGCCCGTAAGTTCCTCATCGACAATCCCGACCTCGCCGATGAGCTGGAGCGGAAGATCCGCGTCAAGCTCGGGATCGATGCCCAGCCGGAAGAAAATGAGGACGGGCCCAAGCTGAAGGCCGTCGGCGGAGAGTAGCCGCAGTGGCGGGAAACGGATCCTGGGGGCGGCCGGCCGACGGCCCGCCGCCCTCCGGTAAGTCCCCGTTCGGGTCCTCCGGCCGCAGGGCTTCCTCGGGCAAGTCGTCGTTCGGGTCGTCCTCGGGTAAGTCTTCGTTCGGGTCCTCGTCGGGTAAGTCGTCGTTTGGGTCCTCGTCGGGTAAGTCATCCCTGGGCGGGCAGGGGGGAAAGCCGCGCCGCCGACGGAAGGCCGAACGGGAGACCGAGGATTCCGCCTTTGGGCCTGTCGTCGGGCGTTCCGCCGATCTGCCGCCCGAACACGACGGGGATGCGCCCGAACCGTGGAGCACCCCGGATCCCGGACCTGCCGGCGGCGCACCCGGTGAAGCCGGCAGGACCAGAACCGGCAGGACCAGAACCGGCAGGGCTCCAACCGGCGGCCGCGGGCGCTCACGGCGCCCCCACGGCGGAGAAGGCGCAGCCGGCGAGCCGTCCTTCGGCAGGCCCGCCTTCGGAGAGCCCGGACCCGGGGAGTTCGCGACCGAACGGCCAGAACGCGAACCGGCACCAGGGGAGACCCGGTCAGAAGGCTCTCCCGACGCGTCGGACCCGCTCGCCCTGGCACGCTCGATCGTGCTGCGCCAGCTCACTCTGGCACCCCGGAGCCGGCACCAGCTGGCCGTGAAGCTCGCCGAGCGGGGCGTGCCCGAGGAAGCCGCCACGGCGGTCCTGAACCGCTTCGAAGAGGTCCAGCTCATCGACGACGCGGAGTTCGCCCGGATGTGGGTCCGCAGCCGCTCCGCCACCCGGTCGTTGGCCCGCTCCGCTCTGAAGCGTGAACTGGCCGAGAAGGGAGTCGACCCGGCCTTCGCCGAGGACGCCCTCGCCTCGATCAGCGACGACGACGAGCGGAACGCCGCACGTGAACTGATCCATCGCAAGATGCGGCAGGGCGTTGACCTTTCGGACCGCGCCGCGCGGGACAAGGAAATCCGCAGGCTCGTCTCGATGCTCGCCCGGAAGGGCTACGCACCCGGCCTGGCCTTCACCCTCGTCAAGGACGCCCTCGACGGGCAGGACACCACCTTCGGATGACGAGGCCAGGGCATCCCGTGCCCCTCCCGCCGGAGTGAATCCTGCCCTCCGGCGCGGGATTGTGGGCCGGTGGCGGGGCGGTCGTACCCTTAAGCCGTGAGTATTACAGCCCCCGCACCTTCCTCCGCCAAACCGTCGACAATTCCGGCGGCTGCGGCTCCCGCCGGCCCGCAGCGCACCTACGAGGTGCGCACCTTCGGGTGCCAGATGAACGTCCACGACTCGGAACGGATCTCGGGCCTCCTCGAGGGGGCGGGACTCACCGCGGCCACCGGCGGCGGGCAGGCCGACGTCGTCGTCTTCAACACCTGCGCCGTCCGTGAGAATGCCGATAACAAGCTCTACGGAAACCTCGGCATGCTCGCTCCGGTCAAGGAAGCCAATCCGGGAATGCAGATCGCCGTCGGCGGCTGCCTGGCGCAGAAGGACCGGGAGACCATCCTCCGCAAGGCACCCTGGGTCGACGCCGTCTTCGGCACGCACAATATAGGGGCGCTGCCGGCCCTGCTTGAACGCGCCCGGCACAACGACGCGGCCCAGCTCGAAATCCTCGAATCCCTCGACGTCTTCCCCTCGACCCTGCCCACCAAGCGGGACTCGGTGTACGCCGGGTGGGTCTCCATCTCGGTCGGGTGCAACAACACCTGCACGTTCTGCATCGTGCCCTCCCTCCGCGGGAAGGAGCGCGACCGGCGGCCCGGAGAGATCCTCGCCGAGATCGAAGCCCTTGTGGCCGACGGAGCCATCGAGGTGACGCTGCTCGGCCAGAACGTGAACTCCTACGGCGTCGAATTCGGCGACCGGGGCGCCTTCGCGAAACTGCTCCGCGCCTGCGGCAGCATCGAAGGACTTGAGCGGGTCCGTTTCACCAGCCCCCACCCGGCGGCGTTCACCGACGACGTCATCGACGCCATGGCCGAAACCCCCAACGTCATGCCGCAGCTCCACATGCCGCTGCAGTCCGGCTCCGACCGCATCCTCAAGGCGATGCGCCGCTCGTACCGGTCGGCGAAGTTCCTGGGCATCCTCGACCGTGTGCGCGAGCGGATGCCGTCCGCCGCGATCTCCACCGACATCATCGTCGGCTTCCCCGGGGAAACCGAGGAGGACTTCCAGGCCACGCTCGACGTCGTCGAGAAGTCCCGCTTCGCGACGGCCTTCACGTTCCAGTACTCGAGGCGGCCGGGCACCCCGGCAGCGGACCTTCCGGACCAGCTGCCCAAGCACGTGGTGCAGGCACGCTTCGAACGCCTCACCGCGCTGCAGGACCGCATCGCCGAAGAGGAAAACGCCCGCCAGGTGGGCCGGTCCGTCGAGGTGATGGTGACGGCGAACCAGGGTCGGAAAGCCGGGGAGACCCACCGCCTGACCGGGCGCGCCCAGGACCAGCGGCTGGTGCACTTCAGCGTTCCCGCCGGCGCCGAGGTGCCGCGCCCCGGCGACCTGGTGACCGTCCCGGTGACCCACGCGGCGCCCTTCCACCTGCTGTCCGATCCCACCGCCGCCGAATACTCGGTGCGGCGCTCCCGTGCCGGGGACGCCTGGGACCGCAGCCAGGCCGATTCGTGCGGGGCACCGGTTCCCGGTGGAACACCCGGCACAGCCGGCGCGGGCGTGTCCCTGGGCATGCCGTCGCTGCCCCCGCGCCGCTCCACCCCTTGATACCGCCCGTCGCGGGCACCGGGCCCGCAGGAGGACCCGGGGGAGGAGAAGCCGGTGACGCCCGGCCGCCCATCGTCGCGGTCGTCGGTCCCACCGGCACGGGCAAGTCCGACCTTGCCATCGCCCTCGCGCTCGAACTCGGCGGTGAGGTCATCAACGCCGACGCGCTCCAGTTCTACCGCGGCATGGACATCGGGACGGCCAAGGTGCCGGCCGTGGAGTGGCGGGGCGTTCCTCATCACCTCCTCGACATCCTCGACATCCGCGAGGAGGCGAGCGTCGCCGCCTATCAGGCCGAGGCCCGGCGGGCCATCGATGCCCTCCGGGCCCGCGGCAGGGTCCCCGTGCTCGTCGGCGGGTCGGGACTCTACGTCCGCGCCGTCCTCGACCGGCTGGAATTTCCCGGCACCGATCCGGCCCTCCGGGAACGCCTCGAGGCCGAACTCGCCGCCGGAGGGTCCGCCGCGCTGCGCGTCCGGCTCGCCGCGGTGGATCCGGTGTCGGCGGAGCGGATTGCCGATGACCGCCGGCTGGTCCGGGCACTGGAGGTGGCCGAACTCACCGGGCGCCCGTTCAGCTCCTTCATGCCCGACCGGCAGTACTACGCGCCGGCGGTCCAGATCGGTCTGGCGGTCGACCCGCAGGAGCTCCAGGTGCGGCTCGCGGAACGGGTACACACGATGGTCCGGGGGGGCCTGCTCGAGGAGGTCCGGGCCCTCGACGCCCGGGGCCTCCGGGAAGGACGCACCGCCTCGCGGGCCCTGGGCTACTCCCAGTTCCTTTCGGTCCTCGACGGCACCCTCAGCGAGTCCGCGGCCATCGAGGACACCATCACCGCGACGCGGCAGTTCGCCAAGCGCCAGCGCACCTGGTTCCGGGGCGACCCGCGGGTGCAGTGGCTGCCCTGGCGGGCTCCGGACCTGATCCAGCGGGCCCTCCTCCTCGCCCGCGGTGCCGGGCCACTATCCTAGAAGGGTGAGTACCGCACCCGCCCGGCAGGCCCCGACCGTATCGCCCCTTACCGGTGTGCCGTTCACCAAGGGCCATGGAACGGGAAACGACTTTCTGCTCCTCCTTGATCCCGAGGCGGCACTCGACCTTCGTGCCGACGCCGTCGCCGCTGTGTGCGACCGCCACCGTGGGGTCGGAGCCGACGGGCTGATCCGCGCCGTGCGCTCCGGGCAGCTCCCCGAGGGGCGTGAGCTGCTCGCCGGGACCCCGGAGGCCGAGTGGTTCATGGATTACCGCAACGCCGACGGCTCCGTCTCCGAGATGTGCGGCAACGGCGTACGGGTCTTCGTCCACTTCCTGATCAGCAAGGGCCTGCTGAGCCTCGACGACGGGGCCGCGGTGTCAGTGGCGACGAGGGCCGGCATCAAGGTGGTCTCGCGCTCGGCCGACGGCTACTCGGTGGACATGGGCCCCTGGGAGTTCATCCATCCCGGGGAGGCTGCCGCCCGGGCGGTGGATTCGACGGTGGAGGCGGCGGGCCTGGGTGTCCCGCGGCCGGGCCTGTCGGTGAGCATGGGCAACCCGCACACGGTCGTCGCCCTGGCGGGGCTCGACGAGCTCGCCGCGCCCCCGCTGATCGAGGTCCCGAAGGTCGAGCCGGCGCCCCCGCACGGAACGAACGTCGAATTCGTCGTGCCCGCCGAGCCCCTCGTGGAGGACGGCGTCGGCAGGCTCACGATGAGGGTCCACGAACGCGGGGTGGGCGAGACCTTCTCCTGCGGCACCGGGGCGTGCGCAGCCGCCGTCGCCACCCGCTACTGGGCCGGGCCGGAGTCGCCCTCCCACTGGGCAGTCAGCGTTCCCGGCGGTGTGCTGGGAGTCGTCTTCCATGTCGGCGCCGATGGACGGGAGCACGTCGACCTCAGCGGGCCCGCGGTGCTCGTGGCCGAGGGAACCCTGCTCGGGGCCTGAACGGGGCCTCTACGCAATCGATCGGGCCTGCGGTCTCAGGCACGCCCGCGCTGGTCAGGGCAGCGGCCCCTCCGCCGCCACGGCCCTGCCCGGCGGGCGCCGTCAGTCCGCCGGACGGGTGATGGAGAGGATCCGGAAGGACTTCGCGGTGTCTGCCCGGCGCACGGTGAAGCCGGAGGGTAGGGCTTCGGCGAGCCAGCGCTGCAGGGAATCGGCGCCAAGGTTCTTCTGCACCACGAGCCAGGCCTCCCCGCCGGGGGCGAGCCGCGGCAGCCAGCGCAGCAACAGGGCGTGAAGCTCCGCCTTGCCGATCCGGATGGGGGGATTCGACCAAATGGTGTCGAACTCGAGCGACGGGTCGACGTCGTCCGGCGTGCCGGCAGAGACATTCGCCAGACCGAGGCGGGCCGCATTGTCCCGGGTCAGGGCGATGCACCGCTCATTGACGTCCACGGCGTACACCTGGGCCTCCGGGGCCTTCAGCGCAAGGGTCAGGGCCAGCGGACCCCACCCGCTGCCGACGTCGAGCAGGCGCGTGCCCCGCGGCTCGGGGACGGAGCCGAGCAGGATGGCCGTGCCCTTGTCGATTCCGTCGGGGCTGAACAGGCCCGACGACGTCACGAGGTCGCGCTGCTCCCCATTGAGGACAACCGACAGCGGCCGCCGGACGCCCGGGCCGGCGGGCTGGGGGCTGAAGTAGTGCTGGGATTCCATAAGCGTCAAGCCTAGTGCCCCGCCGGGCCGTCCACCGGGCGGTGGCCTGCCGGAACCCGGTCCGCCGGAAGCGGCCGGCCGGCCGGGGGCAAGTCCGTTGCGCGGAGAGTGAATTCGCTGTGCTGGCGGTTTTCGTGCTACTAGCATTGAAGGACGCAATGACAAAGGAGAACATGACCACGAACCACGAAGGATCGACCGGAGCCGAGATGGGACCCGCGGAGATCCAGGCTGTCATCGACCGGATTCTCGCCCACGACGAGGCGGTCGAGTCCAAATCTTCGGCGGCAGCCAAGCCCCCGGCCGGCGACGGATCGACCGGTGGTGCCCCGGCGACGTGGCGCTCACGCGCCCAGGCGCTTTCCGCATCCGCACAGGAGCACTCGGAGTTCGACGGAGACCAGGAGGACCTCGCCGAGCGGCACGCCCTGCGCCGCGTGGCCGGTCTTTCGACCGAACTTGAAGACGTCACCGAGGTCGAATACCGCCAGCTGCGCCTTGAGCGCGTCGTCCTCGCCGGCCTCTGGAGCGACGGCACGGCGCAGGACGCCGAGAACTCGCTCCAGGAGCTCGCCGCCCTCGCTGAGACAGCCGGCTCGGAGGTGCTCGACGGGATGGTCCAGCGGCGCCTGAAGCCGGACCCGGCCACCTTCCTTGGCTCCGGCAAGGCCCAGGAACTCAAGGACGTGGTGGCGGCCGTCGGAGCAGACACCGTCATCGTCGACAGCGAGCTTTCCCCCTCCCAGCGCAGGGGCCTCGAGGACATCGTCAAGGTCAAGGTCATCGACCGGACCGCCCTGATCCTCGACATCTTCGCCCAGCACGCCCAGTCCCGCGAGGGCAAGGCCCAGGTGGAACTCGCCCAGCTCGAATACCTCCTGCCGCGGCTTCGTGGCTGGGGTGAATCGATGTCCCGCCAGGCCGGTGGACAGGTCGGCAGCGCCGGCGCCGGAATGGGCTCCCGCGGTCCGGGTGAGACGAAGATCGAACTCGACCGCCGGAAGATCCGCACCCGCATGGCGAAGCTGCGCCGCGAGATCGCCGGCATGAAGCCGGCCCGGGAGACCAAGCGCTCGAACCGGCGCCGCAACCAGGTGCCGTCCGTGGCCATCGCCGGCTACACCAACGCCGGGAAGTCATCGCTGCTGAACCGGCTCACCGACGCCGGTGTGCTGGTGGAGAACGCCCTGTTCGCGACCCTTGACCCGACGGTGCGCCGGGCCGAGACAACCGACGGCCTCGGGTACACCCTCGTGGACACCGTCGGCTTCGTCCGGTCGCTGCCAACACAGCTCGTCGAGGCCTTCCGGTCAACCCTCGAGGAGGTGGCGGACGCCGACCTGATCCTCCACGTCGTCGACGCGTCCCACCCCGACCCCGAAGGGCAGATCGCCGCCGTGCGCACGGTCCTCGCGGAGGTCGACGCCCGGAAGATCCCCGAGATCATCGTGCTCAACAAGGCCGACGCCGCCGACCCGTTCGTCCTCGAACGGCTCCGGCAGCGGGAGCCGCGCCACGTCGTCGTCTCGGCCCGCACGGGCCAGGGCATCGATGAGCTGCGCATGCAGATCAGCACCTCCATCCCGAGGCCCGGGGTGCGGATGTCGCTGCTCGTTCCCTACGACCACGGGGAGATCACCAGCCGTCTCCACGAAGAGGACGCGGAGATCCTCTCCCTGGACCACGCCGAAGAGGGAACCGTGCTTGAGGTGATGGTGAGGGAGGGCCTCGCCGCGGAGCTCGAGCCGTACCTGAGGCATGAGTAAAGGGCCCGAGCCCGACGCGCTGGACCTGCTGGATGCCGCCGTTGCGGCCATGGGCGGTGAAAGCCGCGCCGGTCAGCATGAGATGACGCGCCGGGTGAGCGAGGCCATCGACACCGGCGAGCACCTTCTCGTGCAGGCCGGTACCGGAACGGGAAAGTCCCTGGCGTACCTGCTGCCGCTGATCGCCCACGCCATGGAGAGCGAGAAGCCCTCGATCGTGTCAACGGCGACCCTGGCCCTTCAGGCGCAGATCGTGGGCCGGGACCTGCCACGGCTGCTGTCGGCGGTTCAGCCGCACCTTCCCCGGCCCGTCGATGTCGCCCTCCTGAAGGGTCGGTCGAACTACGTGTGCCTGCACAAGACGGCGGGGGGATTCCCGGAGGAGGACGCCCCCGACGCCCTGTTCAGCCTCGGCGAGGACGCCGTCCAGCACCCCGGCGCGGCACCGGCCGCGCCGGGCAGCGCGCTAGGCCGGGAGGTGGTGCGCCTCCGCGAATGGGCCGAAGACACCGAGACCGGTGACCGCGACGAACTGCTGCCGGGCGTCAGCGACCGGGCCTGGCGCCAGGTGTCGGTCAGCAGCCTCGAGTGCCTCGGCGCCCAGCGGTGCCCGGTGGCCAAGGAGTGCTTCAGCGAGCGTGCCCGCGAGGCCGCCGCGACCGCCGACATCGTCATCACGAACCACGCGATGCTCGCCATCAGCGCCTTCGAGGGCCTGGCCGTGCTGCCGGATTACGACGTCGTCGTCATCGACGAGGCCCACGAACTCCACGACCGGGTCACCGGGGCGGTCTCGGGGCAGCTCTCGGCGGCGATGGTCTCCGCGGCCGCGACCGCGGTGCGCCGTCATGCGTCGCTGCGCACCGACGCACTCGACTCCGCGGGCAAGGCCCTCGAGGAGGCCTGCGCGCTCCTGCCGTCGGGGCTGATGCCCGGACGGCTTCCCGAGGAGCTCGAATCCGCCCTCGAACAGGTCCGCGACGCCTCCCGTGCGGCCCTGTCGGATACCAAGACCGATGGCAAGGCCGACGGACCGGGCGACGCCGACGGCGGCCGGCAGCAGGCGCGCGGACGGCTCGGCCTCGTCTTCGAGGTGGCCGAACGGCTCCTCGCCGCCGGTGAGGCCAGTGAGGTGGTCTGGGCCTCCCGGCCCAGCACCTTCACCCCGGGCGCCGGCTACTCAATGGCCGACGAGAGCGCTCCGGCGATCCTGAACGTGGCACCACTGTCCGTCGCGGGGCGTCTGCGCGAGGGATTGTTCGAAGATCACACGGTGGTCCTGACCTCGGCGACCCTCGCCATCGGTGCCGAATTCGGGCCTGTCGCCGGGTCGCTCGGGCTCACCGGGGCCGGCGCACCGTCCTGGGCCGGAGTCGACGTCGGAAGTCCCTTCGACTACCCGCGCCAGGGGGTGCTGTATGTGGCGAAGGACCTCCCCAAGCCGGAACGGGGAACCTCCGAGGCCCAGCTGGCTGAACTGACCGCACTGCTCAAGGCCTCCCGCGGCGGAGCGCTCGGGCTGTTCTCCTCCCGCCGGGCGGCGGAGGAGGCAGCCGAGGCGCTGCGGCCGCTCGTCGACTTCGAGATCCTGTGCCAGGGGGAGGCGTCGCTTCCCTCGCTCGTGCAGCAGTTCGCCGAGGAACCTGACACCTGCCTGTTCGGGACGATGTCCCTGTGGCAGGGAGTCGATGTGCCGGGGCAGTCCTGCCGGCTCGTGGTGATCGACCGCATCCCCTTTCCCCGCCCGGACGATCCGCTGATGACCGCCCGCACCCGGGCGGTGGCGCGCGCCGGCGGGAACGGGTTCATGAGCGTGTCCGCCACGCACGCGGCCGTGCGGCTGGCCCAGGGGGCGGGGCGGCTGATCCGGGCCTCGGGCGACCGCGGCGTCGTCGCGGTCCTCGACTCGCGTCTTGCCACTGCGCGCTACGGGTCGTTCCTGCGTGCCGCCCTGCCGCCGTTCTGGCACACGACCGATCGAAAGACGGTGCTGGGCATCCTCGAGCGGGTCGCCGCCGGGTAGGAGCCCGAGGGGCGCAGCGGGGGAGCAGCGGGCTACGCGGCTGCCCGGACCGCCCGGTTCCGGCCCTGCGACTTCGCAGCGTAGAGCGCGGCGTCGGCCGAGGCGATGACCGCCTCCAGCCCGTGGCCCGCCGCCCCGGCGTCGGCGATGCCGTAGCTTACCGTGGGCAGCGGGAATCCGTCCGCCGTCGGTGTTCCCTGCAGCACCCGGCTGATCTCCGCGCTGACCGCCTCGGCACGCTCCCCGTCGGCGCCGGCGAGCAGGATGATGAACTCCTCCCCGCCGTAGCGTCCCACGAGGTCGGTCGAGCGCACCGACCGCGAACACGCCTCGGCGAACGCACGCAGCGCCGTGTCGCCCGCTGCATGGCCGTAGGTGTCGTTGACCTGCTTGAAGCGGTCGAGGTCCGCAAGGATCAGCGCCCCTGGGATTCCGGCGGCGGTAAGGCGTTTGAGCTCACGGTCCGCCCGGTCCAGGAAGGCGGAACGGTTGAGCAGCCCGGTCAGTCCGTCCCGTGCTGCCTTGTGCCGGAGGTCCCGGGTGACCTGGTCGTTGCTCAGGGCGGCCATGGTGAAGGAGACCACGACGAGGAGGGTCAGGGTGATCAGGGTGGTCACCGCCGACCCGAAGTAGGTGGTGAAGACGAACCCGTCCACGCCGTCAACGACGAACGCGATGCCGCGGCCCAGGTAGAAGAGCGAGAGGAACCCCGAGGCGACGGCCAGGGGCACCTGGGTGCGCACCCGGTGGGGCACGGGCCGCCAGACCTCAAGGGCGCCGAGGCCGAACAGCAGTGACATCATCGCCAAGAACACCGGTCCGCCGGACCAGGCGTTGACTGCGGGGCTATCCGCGGCCGAGGCGAGAGCCGTGAGCAGGGGAGGGGCGGCGAGCTGCGCCACCCGCGGGCGCCCCCGGTGGAGCGAACGCGCCGCCGCCCAGACGGCCGCGGCACCGGCCACGAGCAGGGTGTTCCCCAGGGGGTTGGCCCAGACCTGGTGGGAGGTGCCGTCGAGGAGGAACGCCGCGGACCCGGCGAGGAACAGGCCGATGGCCGCGCACCACCAGGCGCTGTAGGCCGAGCGGGTGCGGCGGAAGGTCACAAGGTAGAACAGCACGAGCTGGATGAGCGCGACGACGCCGAAGGCGACCCTCAGGGTAGAGGTATCAAGCGGCATCCGGCGGACCTTCCCTTCCGAGCGACATGCCGCCAGTATTGCACCGGGGGCCGACTATTCCGGCCGAGCCCCGCCTCCGGCGTGGCCGGCACGACCGGTCTCGATATCCACAACCGACGCGGTCGGCCCGGCGGCACGACGCCCACGACCGATGAAGCGGGCCCGCCGACACCGCCCACCCTGGCGGCGGACCGGAAGCCTACAGGGCGCGCATCACCGAGACCACCTTGCCCATGATGCTCGCATGGTCGCCCAGAATCGGTTCATACCGGGTGTTCTGCGGAAGCAGCCAGGTGTGTCCGTCGCGCTGGCGGAAGGTCTTGACGGTCGCCTCGTCGTCGAGGAGTGCGGCGACGATCTCGCCGTTCTGCGCGCTCTGCTGGCGCCGGACCACCACCCAGTCGCCGTCACAGATGGCGGCGTCGATCATCGAGTCACCTGTTACCCGGAGCATGAAGAGTTCGCCGTGGCCGACGAGCTGGCGCGGCAGCGGCATGACGTCCTCGACGACCTGGTCGGCCAGGATCGGACCACCCGCGGCAATCCGTCCGACCATGGGCACCATGGCGGTGTCCACGGCGCCGGAGAACTCGGAGACCGGGCCTGTCCCGGCCCGGCCCTGCTCGGGTGCCGGGGCGTCCGTCAGGGTCAGCGGCAGCAGGATCTCCATGGCCCGCGGCCGTTTCGGGTCCCTGCGGATATACCCAAGCCGTTCCAGCTGGGACAGCTGGTGCGTGACGCTCGAGAGACTCGCGAGCCCCACCGTGTCTCCGATCTCACGCATCGACGGGGGATACCCGTTGGCGCCGATCGACCGTTGGATCGTTTCGAGGATCTTCATCTGCCGCGTGGTCAGACCCTTGGGGACGCTCCGGCCCCTCGGGCGTCCACGCATCGGCGTGCCGGTGGGCACTCCTGCGGCTGCCTCTCCCGCCGGGACGGCCGGAACCGCCCGAGCCTCTTCCGCTGCCCGCTCTGCCACTGGTTTGTCCCTTCGCTGCGCCGCCACCTGCGCCGGACCCGTCGGCGGATCGTTTTGTCGGTGGCAGGTGGTGTTGTCAGGTTGTCGCCGTCCGGTAGTGAAACCCCGGAACCCGCGCCTTCCTCTGAACCCAACGGTAGGCGAGCGCGGGGGTGTTTTCAAACATATGTTCGAGCGAGTCTCGACAAAGCTCGATAACAGATGCTAAGAATAAGCAGGACGAAATAGAAGACATGTTCGAATAACTTGTTCGAACAGGTTGAACTTATTCGAAACTCCAGAAGAGGTACACGTCATGACCGCAACGCCAGGCCCGCTCAGTGCCACCGCAGGTTCCGCCGTGGCGGGTGGTTTCCGGCCCCTCGGCCAGCGGGGCGGCCGTCTTCCCAGTCAGCGGGATGCGGATCTGCCCCCGCTGCGGCTGACGCGCCGCGGCCGGGTGCTGCTGGTCGGGGTGCCGCTGGTACTGCTGGTGGCCGCCCTGGTGTTCCTTGCCGCATCCACGACGGCGCCGGCCCGGGCCGGCAGCGACGCCGGCCAGCCGACCGAGACTCTGGACGTCAATGTGGCACCGGGGGAGACGCTCTGGTCCCTGGCGGGTGAATTCGCCCCCGAGCGGGATCCGCGCGATGTGGTCTCGGAGATCGTGGAGCTCAATGGGCTGGGGTCATCGACGGTGCAGGCTGGCCAGGTCGTTGCGATTCCCGTCTCCCGGTAGCCCTCGCCTGCCGGTGGCGGCCGTCGTCCCGCCTCAATTCCACGCCCGGGCGGGCTGTCGCTTAAGCTCGATGGGTGAGGAACCGCCTTGAGTCCCTGTCCCGCCTTCCGCTGCGTGCGAACCTTGTGGGGCTATCTCCCTACGGTGCACCGCAGATTGACGTACCGATCCTGCTCAACGTCAATGAGAACACCCATGGCGTGCCCGCCGAGGTTCACCGGGCCATCGTGGACGCGGTGCAGGCAGCAGCCCTGGGCCTGAACCGTTATCCCGACCGCGAATTCACCGAACTGCGCGGAAACCTGGCCCGCTACCTCGGCGGTGGAGTCACCGCCGACCAGGTCTGGGCCGCCAACGGCTCCAACGAGGTGCTCCAGCAGATCCTGCAGGCCTTCGGGGGCCCGGGGCGCACCGCGATCGGCTTTCCGCCCACCTATTCCATGTATCCGCTGCTGGCCAGCGCCACGGACACCCGCTATGTAACCGCCCCGCGGGACGCCTCGTTCCAGCTCGACGCCGGCTATGTCGCCCAGGAGGTCGCCTCCTCGGGGGCCAACATCGTCTTCCTCTGCTCGCCGAACAACCCGACGGGTACGGCGCTCGGGCTCGACGTCGTCGAGGCCGCCTACGAGGCCGGTGCGGCGGCGCGGGCCATCATCATCGTCGACGAGGCCTACGCTGAGTTTTCCCACGCCGGAACGCCCAGCGCAATCACCCTGCTGCCGGGCCGGGAGCGGCTCATCGTCTCGCGCACCATGAGCAAGGCCTTCGCCCTGGCCGGGGCCCGCCTGGGGTACCTCGCGGCGGCGCCGGAGGTCGCCGACGCGCTCCGCCTGGTCCGCCTGCCGTACCACCTCTCGGCCATCACCCAGGCCGCCGCCAACGCCGCACTGACCCACTCCGCGACCCTCCTGGCGAACGTCGAGGCGATCAAGGTTCAGCGCGACCGCATCGTCACCGAGCTCACGGCGCTGGGCCTGAATCCGGCCCCCTCCGATGCCAACTTCGTCCTGTTCGGGGGGCTGGCGGATCCGCAGCGGGTCTGGCGGGGCCTGCTCGAGGCCGGGGTGCTGATCCGCGACGTCGGAATTCCCGGCCATCTGCGCGTGACGGCCGGTACCGAGAGCGAAACCACAGTGTTCCTTGAGTCACTGAAGCGCCTCCTCTGACCGGCGTCTCTTAGACTGGAGGGGAACGTGCGCCGCCCCTGAACCTCCGGATGCAGGCAGCACCGACGCGAAGCCCCTAGCGAAGGACACCAATGACTGTGGAGATCTCCGCCGCCCGCACTGCGCGGATCGAGCGGACCACCAGCGAATCCAGCGTGTACCTCGAGGTCAATCTCGACGGCACGGGTACCTCGGACATCAGCACCTCCGTGCCGTTCTACGACCACATGCTCACCGCCCTCGCCAAGCATTCGCTGATCGACCTGACGGTGAAGGCCACAGGGGATACGCACATCGACGTCCACCACACCGTCGAAGATACGGCGATCGCCTTCGGGGAGGCCCTCCGCGAGGCGCTCGGCACCAAGGCCGGCATCCGGCGTTTCGGCGAGGCGACAGTTCCCCTCGACGAGGCCCTTGCCAATGCCGTGGTCGACATCTCCGGGCGCCCCTTCCTCGTTCACGGCGGCGAGCCGGCCGGCCAGGAGTACCACCTCATCGGAGGACACTTCACCGGATCGCTGACCCGCCACGTCTTCGAAGCCATCGCGCTGCACGCCGGGATCTGCCTGCACCTCACCGTGCTCGCCGGCCGCGATCCCCACCACATCGTCGAGGCGCAGTTCAAGGCCTTCGCACGGGCCCTCCGTGCCGCAGTGGAGTCCGACCCTCGGGTCGAAGGCATCCCGTCGACGAAGGGGGCGCTGTGAGCGCGCCCAAGGTGACCGTGCTCGACTACGGGTCGGGCAACGTCCGCTCCGTGGTGCGGGCCCTTGAACACGTCGGTGCCGAGGTCACCCTCAGCGCCAAGTCGCAGGACGTCCTCAACGCCGACGGGTTGGTGGTGCCAGGCGTGGGCGCCTTCGCGGCCGTCATGAAGGGCCTGAAGGACGTCGATGCGCTGCGCCTGATCGGACGCCGCGTAGCCGGAGGCCGTCCCGTCCTCGGCATCTGCGTGGGCCTGCAGATCCTCTTCGACGAAGGGGTCGAGCACGGCGTGCGCACCGCAGGGATGGGGGAGTGGCCCGGCAAGGTCGAGCGCCTCCAGGCCGACGTGGTGCCCCACATGGGATGGAACACGGTCAGTCCGCCGGAGGACTCGGTGCTGTTCAACGGCATCGAGGACGAGCGGTTCTACTTTGTCCACTCCTACGGAGTGCAGCACTGGGACTTCGACGTCAGCCAGCCCATGATGAAGCCGCCGCAGGTGACCTGGTCCGACCACGGCGGGCGGTTCATCGCCGCCGTCGAGAACGGCCCGCTCTCGGCGACCCAGTTCCACCCGGAGAAGTCAGGCGACGCCGGAGCCCAGCTCCTGCGCAACTGGATCGGCAGGGTAGCAAAATCATGATCAGCGTCATCCTGATGGGGGTTGCGGGCCTGCTGATCGGCGGGGCGTTGTCCTTCCGCTCGCAGGGCTTCCCCAAGGCGCTGATCATCAGTTTCTGGATCCTCGCCGGCATGGCTCTGGTCGGGGCGTACCTCTTCACCCTGGACGCCTAGGCGGGCGCAGCACGGCACGACGGGGACACCATCCACCGCCGTCCCGCGCCCGCCCGCACCAGCGCCCTGCACCCCGGCCTTGCACCCCCGCCAGCTGCGCACCCACACCGGATGCACCCCCACCCCAGCTGCGCACCCACTCCCGCGGCCCGTCCCGGCCACGTCGACCGAAAGAAGCCCATGAGCCCGTTCACCGACTCTCCCAACCTGGAACTCCTCCCCGCCGTGGACGTCGCCGACGGCCAGGCCGTCCGCCTCGTCCAGGGGGCCGCCGGCAGCGAAACCAGCTACGGCGACCCCGTCGACGCGGCGCTGGCCTGGCAGGAGGACGGCGCGGAGTGGGTCCACCTCGTCGACCTCGATGCCGCGTTTGGCCGCGGGTCGAACCGGCCGCTCCTCGAAAAGGTCGTCCGGAAGCTCGACATCAAGGTCGAGCTCTCCGGCGGGATCCGCGACGACGAATCACTCGACGCCGCCCTCTCCCTCGGAGCCACCCGGGTGAACCTCGGTACGGCCGCCCTTGAGAACCCCGAGTGGACCGCCAGGGCCATCGCCCGCTACGGCGACGCGATCGCCGTCGGGCTCGACGTCCGCGGCACCACCCTTGCCGCCCGGGGATGGACCCAGGAGGGCGGGGACCTGTGGGAGGTGCTGCAGCGGCTCGAGGACGCAGGATGCGCCCGTTACGTCGTCACCGACGTCACCAAGGACGGCACCCTGCAGGGGCCGAACCTCGAACTGCTGAAGCAGGTGATCGAGCGCACCAGCCGGCCCGTGGTGGCATCCGGTGGCATCTCGACCCTCGATGACCTCGCGGCACTGCGCCAGCTGGTGCCCAGCGGCCTCGAAGGAGCGATCGTCGGCAAGGCCCTCTACGCCGGGGCGTTCACCCTTCCCCAGGCGCTGGACGTGGCCGGCCGCCCGGCACCCCGGGAATGAGCAGGGAACTCCCGGCGCACATCGCCGCCGCGCTGGCGGGAAACACCACGGACTCGGCGGGACGGCCCTGGGCCGGACGGGACCTCTCCGGTGACGGGAACCCCCTCCATAACTTCGACGACGACGACGGACAGGCCGACCCCGGCTACTCGGCCGCAGTCCAGGCCCTGATCGAGGGCACCGGCGGCGAGGAGCAGGTGATCCAGGCGCTGGCGTCGGCGCGGGTCTTCATCCCCATCGTGGCCCAGCTCGCCGCCGCCGGGGAGGGCGTCGACGGGGTCGAGGCCGACAAGGAAGCCGACATGGCCCTGGTGACCCTGCGTGCGCCCGACGGGCGGGCGGCGCTGCCGGTGTTCACCTCGGCGGACCGGCTCGCGGCCTGGCACCCCGATGCCCGTCCGGTGGCCGCCTACGCGGCGCGGGCGGCCCTGGCCGGCGTGGCGGAAAAGGCCGAACTGCTGGTCGTCGACCCAGGAGCTGACTTCACGTTCGTGGTGCGCCGTCCGGCGGTCTGGGCGCTGGCCCAGCAGGAGCCCTGGACCCCGTGCTACCGCGACCCCGGCCTCGGCTCCATCGTCGCGCCGATCAGCACCGCCGAGGAGGCGATCCTCGACGTCGTCCTTGAGCCGGGCTCCGGGGTGGCCGCCAGGACCGCTGGCGGTAGGCTTGTCTCCGGCGGCGGAGCCGGGCCGGAGCTCCGGATGAGTGTCCGGCTGCAGTCCGGGCTCAGCCCCACCGCCGTCCGGGACCTGGTGGAGCGCCTGCGCGCCTCGCTCCAGGCCCGCCGGGAGTTCGTCGAACGGGTCGACTCCCTGGAGATCCGAATAACCCGCTGACCGCGAAGGATCAGCAAGGAAGATGCCGCCGTGAACTTTGCCGTCTACCTGGAACTGCTGCGCATCGTTCCGGTCCGGAGGCTGCTGCTCGTCGGCATGGTCGCCCGGTTCCCCCACTCCGCCGCGGGGGTCCTCCTGACCCTTCACGTCGTTCAGACCCTTGACCGCGGCTACGCCGCCGCCGGGACGGTGGCCGCGCTGGTGACCATCGGCATCGCCGTCGGCGCACCCTGGCGGGGCCGGCGGGTCGACAGCGTCGGGCTGCGCAGGGCGCTGATCCCCTCGATCATCGCCGAGGCCGTCATCTGGTCGATCGCCCCGCGGCTGCCCTACGAGTGGCTCCTGCTCGCGGCGCTGGTGGGCGGGCTGTTCACCCTCCCGGTCTTCTCCGTGGTGCGCCAGTCCCTCGGCGTGCTGGTCGAGGGGCAGTCCCGCCGCACGGCCTTCACCCTTGACGCCATCTCCACCGAAACAATCTTCATGGTGGGCCCGGCTGTCGGCATCGTGCTCGCCACCCAGGTATCGACGGTGCTCGGCCTCACCCTCGTGGGCTTCGCCACCGCCGCGGCAGGCATCCTGCTGATGATCTACAACCCGCCCACCCGCACCGGACAGCCCGGGGCGCTTCCCGCGCCGAGCGACGCGGAGGATCAGGCGATGGCCGTCGAATCCGTGGTGGCCGCCGCACCCGCCCGGGTCAACGAGGCATCGGCAGAGTTGATGCCGCGCGCGGCGGTGCCGATGCTGCGGCGGGTGGGAGGCCGGGTCGGTTCCAGGTTCACCTGGGTCACCATCCCGCTGGCCGTCGTCATGGCGGTCGCCGCCGGGGCGGGCCTCGCGCTCTCCGGGACCGAGGTCGGCATTATCGCGACCCTCGAGCACACCGGCCGGGAGGAGCAGCTCGGTCTGGTTTTCGCCGCCTGGTGCGCCGCCTCGATCGTCGGGGGACTTCTCTACGGCGCCCTGCACAAGCCGATCTCACCCCTGGTGCTCCTGCTCGGCATGGGGGTGCTGACCATCCCGATGGCCTTCGCCACCGACACCCTGTCCCTGAGCCTGCTCTCCATCGCCCCTGGCCTGCTCTGCGCACCGGTGCTCTCCGCCGCCTCCGAGAAGGTCGCCGACCTCGTACCGGAGAAGCGCAGGGGAGAGGCCATGGGCTGGTACGGCTCGGCCCTGACCTCCGGCGTCGCCGTCGGAGCCCCGCTCGCCGGGGTGCTGATCGACACTGCGGGCCCGTGGGGAGGCTTCGTCGCCGTGGGCGTTGCCGCGGCGCTCATCGGCACCGCAGGGCTCGCCGCCCAGCAGGTCCGGCGCCGCCGGGCGCCCGTCGGCTGAGAGCCGGTCCCGAATGCCGGTCGGCTGAGAGCCCGTCCCGTACGTCGGGCCGTTGACCGCGGTCCTTAAACGCAGCGGCGGCCGGCCCCGTTGGAGGCCGGCCGCCGTCGGACCTGTGCCGGGCGGTGCCGCGGTGCTAGTTGACGGGGCCCGTGAACTTCTCGCCGGGACCCTTGCCCGGCGCATCGGGAATCACCGACGCCTCCCGGAAGGCCAGCTGCAGCGATCGCAGGCCGTCTCGCAACGGGCCGGCATGCTGGCTGCCGATCTCCGGGGCGGCTGCCGTGACGAACCCGGCGAGGGCGGTGATCAGCTTCCGGGCCTCGTCGAGGTCCTTGAGCTCCTCCGCGTCCTCGCCGGCGGCCAGTCCGCATTTGACGGCGGCGGCGCTCATCAGGTGGACGGCCGAGGTGGTGATGACCTCCACGGCGGCCACCTCTGCGATGTCGCGCATGTGCTGCTGGACCGACTCGTCGGAGCCGTGCTCCGGCGCCGCCTCCTCCGCGAAGCTGCGGCGGGTCGGAGAGGGATCGGAGGCGGAAGCCGGGGCCTCGGGCCCGGTTTCGGCGGGATTGCTGTTCGGAGTGCTCATACTGGTAAGCTTGTCACAGACCAACTGATCGTCGTTACTTCCAGCGCCCCCTGCGGGTATGGGAAATGACACGTTCAGGATGCAAGCGGAGTCCTCTCCCACCCGCGATTGCCTGGTGCTTCTTCGGGAAGTGCTTCAGGCAGCCGGGTCCAGGTCGGTGCAGCAGGCGCAACCCGCGCCTCAGCACACGCCGGTATCTGCCGGACGTGTACGCACTGATACCCGAGGCCTTCGATTGCGCATGCGATTGGAGGCCTTCTCCATGTGCAGGCGGTCTCCCCGGTTTTCAACAATCAGGAGCTACACATTAGCGAGCCAAGAATCAATGATCGTATCCGCGTTTCCGAGGTGCGGTTGGTTGGGCCTGCCGGCGAACAGGTAGGGATTGTCCGTATCGAGGACGCACTTCGACTTGCCGCCGAGTCAGACCTGGATCTTGTTGAGGTTGCACCGCAGGCCAAGCCTCCGGTTGCCAAGCTGATGGATTTTGGCAAGTACAAGTACGAAGCCGCGGTCAAGGCGCGTGAGGCGCGGAAGAACCAGACCAACACGGTCCTCAAGGAAATCCGTTTCCGCCTGAAGATCGACACCCACGACTACGAGACCAAGCGCGGGCACGCCATCCGGTTCCTCGGCGCGGGTGACAAGGTCAAGGCCATGATCCAGTTCCGCGGCCGCGAACAGCAGCGCCCCGAAATGGGTATCCGGCTGCTGCAGCGCTTCGCCGAGGATGTCGCCGAGGTCGGCGTCGTCGAGTCCTCGCCGAGGATCGACGGGCGCAACATGGTCATGGTGATCGGCCCGGTCAAGAACAAGGCCGAGGCGAAGGCCGAAGCCCGCCGCGCGACGCAGCGCGCCGATGCCAAGGCGGCGAACGAGGCGGCCAAGTCCGGCGTGCCCCGCGTCGACGTCTCCGGAGGCAGCGGCGCGCCGCTGACGCAGACCCTCGCGGACCTGCTGCCGGAGGGGTACTCGATCACCGGCAGCCAGCCGGAGGAGACAACGGCTCCCGCCGAGGCAGCGCCGGCAGCGCCCGAGCAGGCAGCACCCGCCCAGGAGGCGGCCCCGGCCGTCGTCGAGCAGGCAGTGCCCGCCGCCGAGCCGGCAGCACCCGCCGCCGAGCCGGCAGCACCCGCCGCTCAGCCGGCCAAGGCGCCGGCACCCCGGCAGGCACCCGCCAGGGCCGCCCGGCCGGCAGCCGCGGCATCAAAGCCCGCAGCCGCCCGCCCGGAGGCCAAGCCGGCCGCCGATGCAGCACCCGCGGCACCGGCAGCGCCGGCGCCCGCGCCGAAGCCCATGGCGGCACCGAAGCCCGGTGGCGCCCCGAAGCCGATGGCGGTTCCCAAGCCCGCTGCCGCCCCCAAGCCCGCCGGAAGGACGGCTCCCTCGAAGAGCCCGTCGAGCCGGCCGAAGCCTGGAAGCTCCGAGTAGGAACTTCCCAGCTCTTGGAATCCCTCCGGGTGACCAAGTAAAACCGCAGGCGCTCCTGGGCGCCGTCCAACCGCTGACACCCGTCCGCGGCTAGCAGAAGGAGATCGGTTCCCATGCCGAAGATGAAGACCCACAGTGGCGCCAAGAAGCGCTTCAAGCTGACCGGCAGCGGCAAGCTGAAGCGCCAGCAGGCCAACCGCCGCCACTACCTCGAGCACAAGTCGTCGACGCTGACCCGCCGTCTGGCCAGCGACAAGATCGTCTCGAAGGCCGACACCAAGGTCATCAAGAAGATGCTGGGCGTCTAAGACCACACCAACCATTCCGTCTTCGGGCACCGCACAGCGGAGGGCACCGCGGCCAGCAGGCCGGACGGACGAACTACTGAAGGAGTACGCACGTGGCACGTGTGAAGCGGGCGGTAAACGCCCACAAAAAGCGTCGGGTTATTCTTGAGCGCGCCAAGGGCTACCGCGGGCAGCGTTCGCGCCTGTACCGCAAGGCCAAAGAGCAGCTGCTGCACTCGTTTGTGTACAGCTACGGTGACCGCCGCAAGCGCAAGGGCGACTTCCGCCGCCTGTGGATCCAGCGCATCAACGCTGCATCCCGCGCGAACGGCCTCACCTACAACCGCCTGATCCAGGGCCTGAAGGCCGCGGAGATCCAGGTGGACCGCCGCATGCTCGCCGACCTCGCCGTCACCGACGCCGCCGCGTTTGCCACGCTGGTATCGCTGGCCAAGGCCGCCCTGCCCGCCGACACCTCCGCTCCCGTTGTCGCGGAAGAGAAGGTCGTCAAGGCGCCCCGGGCCACCAAGGCCAAGGCCGCAGCGAAGGCCTAGGTCCGTTGCCGGCACCGCCGGCTGCAGCCTGAAATTTCATGAGCATATCCGGACGCCCCCAGGCACCAGCGATGACCAACCCCCGAGCCGATCGGGTGAGGGAGGTCGCGCGGCTTGCGGGGCGTCCGGCGCGTTTAAAGCGGCGGCAGTTCCTCGCCGAAGGCCCCCAGGCGGTCCGCGAGGCGCTTCGGCTGCACGCGTTGCGCGGGGCCTCCGGCGGGCAGGAGGTCGTCACCGAGCTCTTCGCCACCGGCGCCGCCCTCGAACGCAACCCCGACATCGCCGCGCTGGCCGACGGGCCGGGCCTGCCCGCCGCGCGGCTGGTCACCGACGAGGTCCTCGCCGAGATGTCCTCGACCGTCACACCGCAGGGTCTCATCGCGGTCTGCCGCTTCATCGACGTCTCCCTTGAGAGCGTGCTCGCGGCGCGTCCTAAGCTGCTCGCGGTGCTGGTCGAGGTCCGCGATCCGGGCAACGCCGGAACCATCCTGCGGGCCGCCGACTCCGCCGGAGCCGACGCTGTCATCCTCACCGCCTCAAGCGTCGACCTTTACAACCCGAAGGCGGTGCGCTCGACCGCCGGCTCGCTCTTCCACCTTCCCGTGGTGCTGGGAGCCGACCGGGACGAACTCCTCGCGGCCCTGCATCAGCACTCCCTGACCGTCCTTGCGGCGGACGGGTACGGCGACGTCGACCTCGATGCGCTCCAGGACGAGTCCTCGGCACGCCGGCTAACCCAGGCCGGTACCGCCGTCGGCGCCGCGGGGGACCGGGCCCGGCTCGAAGAGCCGACCGCCTGGCTCTTCGGCAACGAGGCCCAGGGCCTCCCTGCTGAGCTGGTCGAGGCGGCCGGACACCGGGTGGCCGTGCCTATCTACGGGCAGGCCGAGAGCCTCAATGTCGGCACCGCGGCCACCGTCTGCCTCTACGCCTCGGCCCGCGCCCAGCGCCGGACACCGCCGGACGCCTCTTTCCCCGCCTGAGCGGCCCGCTTCCGGGCCCTGCCCCAGGGGCTCAGCCGACCGGTTCGAGGGTGCGCGCCTTGGCCCGCGCCGCCCGGGCGTCCATCCTGCCGCTGGTCAGCGCCACAAGGAGCCCCACCACGGCCAGCCCCGCCCCGACCAGGGCCGGCGCCGTGAATCCCCAGCCGGCGGCGATGACCGCCCCGCCCACCGCCGCGCCCAGGGCGTTGGCGATATTGAGTGCCGCGTGGTTCAGCGACGAGGCCAGCGAGGGCGCGCCGGGGGAGACATCGAGGAGCCGGGTCTGCAGCGACGGGATCAGGGAGGCGCCGCTGGCCCCGACCAGGAAGACGAACAGGAACGCCGTCGGCGGGAAGCGCATCGCCAGCGGGAACACCACGAGGACGACGACGATGACCGCCATGACCGCGTAGATGCTGCCCAGCACCGACCTGTCGGCGATCCGCCCGCCCACCACGTTGCCGACCAGCATGCCGACGCCGTACAGGGCAACGACCAGGGGCAGGACGCCCGCGGGCAGGTCGGTGACCTCGGTGATGATCGGGGAAATGAACGAATAGACGGCGAAGAAGCCGCCAAAGCCCACCGTACCGATCAGCAGGGTCATCCACATCTGCGGACGGCGCAGCGCGGAGAGCTCGCTGCGGATGCTCGCGTCGGGGTGCACCTCCTGCAGCGGAACAAACCGAAGGACCAGGAGGACGGTGGCGACACCGGCGACCGCGACCAGCAGGAACATGGAGCGCCAGCCGAACTGCTGGCCCAGCCAGGTGGCGAACGGCACCCCGACCACGTTGGCGATGCTGAGGCCGACCATCACCATCGAGATCGCCCAGGCACGCCGGGTCGGCTTGGCCAGGGAGGCGGCGATCACGGCGGCCACCCCGAAGTAGGCGCCGTGGGGCAGGCCCGAAAGGAACCGGGAGAGCAGAAGCATGCCGTAGTCGGCGGCCAAGAAAGAGAAGAGATTGCCGAGCGTAAACACACCCATGAGCACCAGCGCCATGGTGCGCTGGCGCCTGCGCGCCCCGAGCGTCGCCAGGACCGGCGCGCCGACGACGACTCCGATGGCGTAGGCGGAGATGACGTGGCCGCCCTGGCTGTAGCTCAGGCCGAGGTCGTCGACCATCTCCTGCAGCAGCCCCATGATGGCGAACTCGGTGGTTCCGATGGCGAAACCGCCGACGGCGAGGGCGGCAATGGCGAGGCCAAGCTGGCGGGGCGTAATGGCGGCGGCGGGCCGGGAGGAAGACATAGACGACTTTCGGCGTGAAGTGGATGTCGACGCCGGAACTCCGGCGGGTGACGCCGTTGTCTTCCCCCACTGTAGTGCGGGCGGGAGGAGTGCGCAGGTTGGATGGGTCACAGCACCGGCGGCTCCCCGCACGCCAGCACCGTTCCGCCGGCGCCGGCGTCTTACCCCACGCCTGCTCCCACGCCTTCCCCACTCCTTCCCGTGTCCGCGCGGCGCGCCGCGGGGTTCTGGTGCAAAACGGCGCGGTCTGATTGGCTTAAGGCATGAGTTGGTTCCACCCCAAAGACCAGTTGCCGGAGAGCGAGCACCTCCGGGAGGACATCAATCTCCCCGAGGCCGGGCACGAGTCCGCTGGGGAGTTCTCCGAGGAGGCGTACACCTCGACCCAGCTCAACGCGGGGCAGTTCGTTCCCGGGCTGAGCCCGCACGGCGAGTACCGGCACGAGCTCAATCCCGAGCACTTCGATGAGCCGGGCGACGGCCGGCTGGTCCACCCCGAGGAGAGCTGAGGGGCTGGACGGCTCCGATTCTGGTCTGACCTAGCGTTGGTGAGACTCCACGCTGGTTGGACCCGGGGCTGGTTGGACCCGGTGCTGGTTAGACTCGAGGCGTGACCCTACGCGAAACCGCTCCCGCGCTCCGACAGATCGTCGGCGCCGCCATCGTGGACTCCCTCGCCCGCCCCACCGCCCTCCTTGTGGCGCGCCGCACGGCACCCGAGCAGTTCGCCGGCATGTGGGAATTCCCGGGCGGCAAGGTGGAGGCCGGCGAGAGCTGCACCGACGCCCTCCACCGCGAGCTGAGGGAGGAACTCGGCGTCGATGTGAGCCTCGGCGCCGAGGTGAGCGGACCCCTTCCGGGCGGGTGGCCGCTGAATGCCACGGCGGTGATGCGGGTCTGGCTTGCCGAGGTGGCCGACGGCGACCCGCAGCCCCTCCAGGACCACGACGAACTGCGCTGGATCGACCTGGCCGACGCCCCGGCCCTGGCGGCGCTGCCGTGGATTCCGGCCGACCGGCCCATCGTCAGCGCCATCCTGGAGCTGGCGGGGTCCTAGGCCGGCGCTCCTAGTGCGGCGTACCGTCGGCGGCCCGCCGCGGGCTGGAACAGTGCGGGCTGGAACAGTGTCGGCTGGAACAGTGTCGGCTAGAACAGTGTCGGCTCGGTCTGCTCCGGCGGGGTGCGCGCACCCGGCCCGTTCCAGGCAATGGGCGGCCGAGACCGCGTGTCTCCCGCAGGTCCCTCCCCGGTGCCCTCCCGGCCGGCCGGGGCGCTGCGCATAAAGCCGGCTCCGGCCGGGAGCCCATGGCGTTTCCGGAAATAGCGGACCCGTCCGGTGAGCCACTGCGTGTACTCCTTCGAGGCGTAGGAACCACTCCCGTAGAGGTCGCGGTACCTGGGGAGGAGGTGCCTGTGGTTTCGGGACAACCAGTTCAGGAACCATTCCCGCGCACCCGGCCGCAGGTGAAGCGGACCCGCAGTGACTCCCGTGGCCCCGGCCGCTGCCAGCGCCGCAAAGAGCCCATCGAGGGCTTCATCGGTATCGGTGAGCCAGGGCAGGATCGGCATCGCCATCACCCCACAGGGAAGGCCGGCGTCCCGAAGCCTGCGGATCAGCCCGAGGCGCGCCTTGGGCGCGGGCGTCCCGGGCTCCACAGCTTCGGCCAGGGCCGCGTCGGTCAGCGCCAGGGAAATGCCCATTCCCACCGGTACGGAGCCGGCGGCGGCGGTCAGCAACGGAATGTCCCGTGCCAGGAGCGTGCCCTTGGTGAGGATTGAAAACGGCGTCCCGAAATCGGCGAGTGCGGTGATGATGCCGGGCATCAGGCGGTAGCGTCCCTCGGCCCGCTGGTATGGGTCGGTATTGGTGCCCATCGCCACGTGCTCGTGCTTCCAGGAGGGCCGGGCGAGCTCCCTCCGCAGGACCTCCGGGGCGTTGGTCTTCACCACGAGCTGCGAATCGAAGTCCAGTCCCGAGTCGAGGTTGAGGTAGCTGTGGGTCTTGCGGGCGAAGCAGTACACGCACGCGTGGGAACAGCCGCGGTACGGGTTGATCGTCCAGGAGAACGGCATGCCGGAGCCGGCATGCACCCGGTTCAGCACGGACTTGGCAACCACCTCGTGGAAGGTGATACCGGCGAACTCGGGGGTGCGGACCGTGCGGACGAGCCCGGCAAGGGGCAGCAGCGGTTCGGTGCCGGTGACCGGCAGGGCGGAGTCGGTCTTCTGAGCATCCCAACGCATCCCTGAATTAGAACACATATTCGAGTAAAAAGCAGGATGGGCGGGCCCGGATGGCCTACGCTGGTTTCATGATCCTCCTGACCGGCTTCGAGCCTTTCGGCGGCGAGGCCGTCAACCCCTCATGGTCGGCGGCCCGCGGCGCCGCCGACCGGCTGGCGTCCGAGGGGTACGAGGCCGCGGCGGTCGAACTGCCGTGCTCCTTCGCCGAGGCACCCCTGGTGCTCGCCGCGGCGCTGGAGCAGTTCCAGCCCCGGCTCGTGCTGTGCTCGGGGCAGGCGGGCGGCCGGAGCGCCATCTCGCTTGAGCGGGTGGCGATCAACCTCGTCGATGCGCGGATCCCGGACAACCGGGGGGAGCAGCCCGTCGACCGCCCGGTGCGGGATGGGGGACCGGCGGCCTACTTCACCTCCCTCCCAATCAAGGCGGCACTGGCACGGCTGGCCGGGGCCGGGATCCCGGCAGAGGTCTCGCAGACGGCCGGCACCTATGTGTGCAATTTCCTCTTCTACGCCCTGATGGATCTGCTCGCCTCGCGGGAGAACATCGCCGGCGGATTCATCCACGTGCCGTACTCGACCGGCCAGGGAGCCGTGCACGGCAAACCCGGCCTCGACGTCGGCTCGATGGCGACGGCGCTCGCCCTCATCGCCGTCACGGCGCTGGAGAACCCCGTCGACATCGAGGTCCCCGCCGGCGCCGAACACTAGCCCGGAATACCGATGGCCGGCGTCGCCCGTGCCGTCAGCGCCGGCGGATCACCGCGGCCGCAGCGGACCGCAGGCTGCGCACGGGGCGCTGCCGATAGCCGCCGTCGGCCAGGCCCGCATGGCGTTCGAAGGGGTTGAGCGAGGCGGGGTCCCCGGTGCGCAGCACCGACCACGCGGCGGCGGCGAAGTACAGCGGAAGGAAGGGCAGTCCCAGGCAGGCCGCGTACTGCAGGCTGTGCCGGGCCTCGTGGGTGAGCAGGGCCGTTCCCGCCCGTGAGCGGGGCCCGCGCAGGAATACGACGCTTCCTACGGTGAATGCCCCGGCAATCGGCAGCCGGCCGGTCCAGCCTTCGGCGATGATGATCCCGCCGGGCCCGGGCGAAAGGGTGCACCCTTTGGCCCGGGCGAGCAGCAGTGCGCAGGGGGTCGAGAGGTTCAGCCAGTTGAGGGCGCTGGCCACTGCGCCTCCGGAGCTCATGCGGATATCCTAGTTCCCGGTCAATTAGACTGGCCATGCCGGGAAGTTGGTGTTCAACCGCTGCTCCCGGAACTTCCCCGATCGGCTCCGCAGACTTCCTGCGTCCGCCGGACCCGCAAACGAGAGTGCTAGGTAAGCCATCCCGATGTCTAACTCCCACGAGCAAGTCGGGGCCGGGAGCCCCGGCGCCGAAATCCCCGACCCCCTTGATGCCGCGGCCGTCTCCGCGGCGGTCGACCGGGCCCTGGCCGACATTGCAGCGGCCGACACCCTCGATGCGCTCAAGGCGGTCCGGATTGCGCACACCGGGGAGAAGTCGGCCCTCAGCCTGGCCAACCGCGGTATCGGAGCCCTCGCCAAGGACCAGAAGGCCGCCGCCGGCAAGAACATCGGCCCGGCCCGCGGCAGGATCAACGCCGCGCTCGCCGCCCGCACCCTCGAACTCGAAGCCGAACGCGACGCCCGGATCCTCGTCGAGGAGGCCGTCGACGTCACCGCCGCCCCGCAGCGGCGGCGCATGGGCGCCCGGCACCCGCTGTCCACCCTGCAGGAACGCGTCACCGACGTCTTCGTCGGCATGGGGTGGGAGATTGCCGAGGGCCCGGAGCTCGAGTCGGAGTGGTTCAACTTCGACGCCCTGAACTTCAAGCCGGACCACCCGGCGCGCGAGATGCAGGACACGTTCTTCGTCGAGCCGCCCAGCGCCCACCTGGTGCTGCGCACCCACACCTCCCCGGTGCAGGTGCGCTCCATGCTTGAACGCGAGCTGCCCATCTATGTGCTGTGCCCGGGGAAGGTCTTCCGCACCGACGAGCTCGATGCCACCCACACGCCGGTCTTCCACCAGTTCGAGGGCCTCGCCATCGACAAGGGCCTGACGATGGCCGACCTCGTGGGAACCCTCGAGCACTTCACCCGGCAGCTGTTCGGAGCGGAGGCGAAGGTCCGCCTGAGGCCGAACTACTTCCCGTTCACCGAGCCGAGCGCCGAGCTGGACATCTGGCACCCCGGAGCCAAGGGCGGTCCGCAGTGGATCGAGTGGGGCGGCTGCGGCATGGTCAACCCGAACGTGCTGCGCGCTGCCGGGATCGACCCCGAGATCTACTCCGGGTTCGCCTTCGGCATGGGGATCGAGCGGGCGCTCATGTTCCGCAATGAGGTCAGCGACATGCACGACATGATCGAGGGCGACGTACGTTTCAGCCAACACTTCGGGATGGAGATCTAAGTGAGAATCCCCCTTTCATGGCTGCGGGAGTTCGCCGCAGTGCCCGCCGACGCCACAGCGGAAGGCGTCCTGGCCGACCTTGTCACCGTAGGCTTCGAGGAGGAGGCGGTCCACCGTCCCGTCGACGAGCTGAAGGGCCCCATCGTCGTGGGCCAGGTGCTCAGCATCGTCAAGGAACCCCAGTCCAACGGCAAGACCATCAACTGGTGCCAGGTGCGCGTCGTGCCCGAAGGCGCCGAACAGACCCTGACCGGTGAGGGCATCGACCCCTCGGGTGTGCAGGGCATCGTCTGCGGCGCCCATAACTTCGCCGAAGGGGACAAGGTGGTCGTTACCCTGCCCGGCGCCCTGCTGCCGGGCAACTTTGCCATCACCCCTCGCAAGACCTACGGCCACCTCTCGGCCGGCATGATCGCCTCGGTGCGCGAGCTGGGTATCGGCGAGGACCACGACGGCATCCTGGTGCTCTCCACCCTGGGCCTCGACCCCGAGGTGGGCTCCGACGCTCTGGAGCTGCTCGGACTGTACGACGAGGCCGCCGAAATCAACGTCACCCCCGACCGCGGGTACGCCTTCTCCCTGCGGGGCGTCGCCCGCGAGTACGCCCACGCCACCGGGACCAAGTTCACCGACCCGGCCGGCGCCGTCACCGTCCCCGAGGCCTCCGGGCCCGGTTACCCCGTGCGGCTCGAGGATTCGGACCCGATCTACGGCCGGCCCGGCTGCGACCGGTTCGTGGCGCGCACCGTGCGCGGCGTCGATCCGACCCGACCCACCCCGCCCTGGATGGCCGCACGCCTGCGGCTGGCCGGAATGCGCTCGATCTCGCTGATCGTCGACATCTCCAACTACGTGATGCTCGAACTGGGACAGCCGCTCCACTTCTACGACCTCGACCGGCTGTCCGGCGACATCGTGGTGCGGCGCGCCACGGAGGGCGAAAAGCTGAAGACCCTCGACGACAAGGAGCGCGCCCTCGACCCGGGCGACCTGCTGATCACCGACGCCTCCGGGCCGATCGGCATCGCCGGGGTGATGGGCGGTGCGGCGACCGAGGTCTCCGCAGCGACCGCGAACGTGCTGATCGAATCGGCCCACTTCGAGGAGGTCAGCATCGGCCGCTCCCGGCGCCGCCACCGCCTGCCCTCCGAGGCGTCGAAGCGGTTCGAGCGCGGCGTCGACTGGCACGTCGCCGACATCGCGGCCCAGCGCGCCGTCGAACTCATCGTCCAGCTCGCCGGCGGAACGCCCGACACCACCGCCACCGACGTCGGGACGGCCCCGGAGCCGCGCCGGATCGACCTGCCGGAGGGTTTCCCTGCCCGGCTGATCGGGCTCGACTTCACCCCGGAGCAGATCACCGGCACCCTCGAGGACCTCGGCGCCGCCGTCACGGCGCACGACGGCGGCCACCGGGTGCTACCGCCGAGCTGGCGCCCCGACCTCGAGACGCGCGAGGACCTCACCGAGGAAATCATCCGGCTCGTCGGCTTCGACAAGATCCCGTCCTCGCTGCCGACGGCGCCTCCGGGGCGCGGCCTCACCCGCCTGCAGCAGCAGCGCCGCCGCCTCCTGAACGCCCTCGCCGCCGCCGGGCTCACCGAGGTGCTTTCCTACCCGTTTGTCTCCAAGGTTTCCAACGACACCTTTGGATCCGCCGAGGAGGGCGTGCCGGCCCGGGCGGTGAAGCTGGCGAACCCGCTCAGCGCCGAACTCGGGTACCTGCGCACCTCCGTGCTGCCGGGACTGCTCGACATCGTCCGGCGCAACGTCTCCCGCGGGTTCCGCGACCTCGCCCTGATGGAGACCGGCCTGGTGTTCCTCCCCGGTGAATCCATGGGCACCGGGAGCATCCCGCCGCTTGGCGTGCGCCCGTCGGAGGAGGTGCTCGACGCCCTCTACGAGGGGATCCCGTACCAGCCGCAGCTGGTCGCCGCCGTCTTCACCGGCCATGAAGCGCCCGCCGGCCCGGGCCTGGCGCCGCGGGCGTGGGACTGGGCCGACGCAGTGGATGCCGTGCGCCTGATGGGGGAGGTCACCGGTGTCGACCTCGTCGTCGAGCAGGGCGCGCACCAGGCCTTCCATCCCGGGCGCACCGCACGCATCCGGCTGCGCAGCGGGGAAGTCCTTGGCTACGCGGGAGAACTGCACCCGAAGCTCACGGCGGCCTCGGACCTTCCGGCCCGGACCGTCGCGCTTGAAATCAACGCCGACCTGCTGTTCGAGGCGGCCCCGGATGTCATCGTGGCGCGGGACCTCTCCGCCTTCCCGGCGTCCACCCAGGACGTGGCGCTGGTCGTCGGGGACGACGTCCCGTCCTCGGCCGTGCTTGAAGCCCTGCGCGAGGGGGCGGGGGACCTCCTCGAGGACCTGAGCCTGTTCGACGTGTACTCAGGCCCGGGCATCGACGAGGGGAAGAAGTCCCTCGCCTTCGCCCTGCGCTTCCGCGCGCCGGACCGCACGCTCACCGTCGAGGAGGCGAGTGCCGCCCGCGGCTCTGCCATCGCGGTGGCCGCCGAACGGTTCGGTGCCTTCCAGCGCTGAGGCAAGACGGCGGCACCGGGGCAGTTCACATGCACCCGGTGCCGCCGGCGTCCTCCGGCGAAATGCTTCACCGCCGGGGGTGGAGGGAGTTCTGTCACCGACGCGTCACGTAACCGGCTCGCGGGCCAAGCGCGGGCATTCAGGCCTAAAATTGTTCCTACGGCAACCACTCTGGTTGCGACGGTGAACCTTTGGGCCCGGCTCCCTTCCCAGCGGCCTCTGATCGAGTGGGGAACCGGGACGTTTCAGGCGGTGGCGCGCCTCCACCAGCTGATGCAGGCCCCGGGGAGGCCCAAGGCACCACGACATCCCTGTTGGAAGCTCAAGCCATGCCCGGTACCCGCTCGTTTTCCGCTGGCCTGCTCGCCCTCTGCCTGATCACCGCCTGCACGCCCCCTCCGGCGCAGACGAGCGTGCCGGAGGCTTCACCGTCAACGGCCGGAACGTCTTCCCTCTACGGGTCGGGAGGGGCCCGGGACCAGGCCCCAAAGCGCTGGTACCCTATGTCCGCGCCGCCTGCGCCACCGTCGGATCCGACCGGTGCCGGGCCGGCGGTCCAGGCCCCCGGGTGCACCCGGGGGGACGAGCCCGTCTGTCTGCTGGCTCTATCTCCGGCGCCGCCGGGACGGCTTCCGCCCGCCAGCGGGATAAATGACCCGGCGGTCCCCGCAACCGTGCGGGCCTACCTTCTGGCGGTGCTCAGGGACCTTATCGGAAATGGATTGCCTGGTTCGGCGAGAACGGTTTCGGGAGACCGGAGGTCTACTACACGATGATCCGTGAGGGGAAGACCCATCCCTCGAACTGCAGGAATCCCCGCACCCGGCACCGCATCGCCGTCGAGCACGACCACCCCAACGCTTATTACTGCCCGGCCGATCCCTACGACCCCGGCGACCCCACCGGCACCCTGGGCATCAGCGACTCGGACAACGGCATGATCATCCTGCCGGTGACAACCCTCCAGCGGCTGTGGGACGCCGACCGCGGCGCAGGAGGCACCGGCGACTTTGCCGTGGCGTTGGTGCTCGCCCACGAATTCGGCCACCATGTGCAGGACGAACTGGCGATCCACTGGTTCGAGAAGTTTGCGGTCCCGATCCCCGAATTCACCGGAGCACATAAGGAACTGATTGCCGACTGCTTCGCCGGTGCCTGGGCAGCCAACTCGCAGGCCCCCAGCTCCCTGGATGCGCCAGCCGTCGATCAGGCACTGGCCTCGGTCGCGGCCATGGGAGCCCGCCAGCCGGGTGCCGGGTACGGATCGGGCAGGGAGCGGCGGGAGGCGTTCCTCCTGGGAGCCGCCGGAAAAGGTTCAACGAGCGGCCCCCAGGCCTGCCTCACGGCGTACTGGGGCTGATCCCGCCGCCGGGGCTCAGGGGATCAGGAGCACCTTCCCGGTGGTCCGGCGGGCCTGAAGGTCCTCATGGGCGCGCGCGGCCTCCGCCAGGGGATACCTCGCTCCGATCCGGACCGTCAGGGCACCGGTGGAGACGGCATCGAACAACTCGCCGGCCCGCCAGCGGCGCTCCTCGGCGGTGAGCAGGTAGTGGCCGAGCGTCGGCCTGGTCAGGAACAGCGACCCGCCCCGGTTCAGCCGCTGCGGGTCGACCGGGGGGACCGCGCCCGACGCCGCCCCGAAGAGGACCATGGTGCCGCGCACCCGCAGCGAGTCCAGCGAGCCGTCGAAGGTGCTCTTGCCCACCCCGTCGTACACGACATCGACGCCGGTGCCGCCGGTGAGCTCCCGGACCGCCTCGGCGAACCCGTCATACCGGAGCACCTCATCCGCCCCGGCGCCGCGGGCCAGTTCCTCCTTCTCCGCGGTGGACACCGTCGTGATCACCCGCGCGCCCTTGGCCTTGAGCAGCTGGATCAGCAGCAGGCCCACACCACCGGCCCCCGCATGGGCCAGCACCGTCTGGCCGGAAGCCACCGGGAAGGTGGAGTTGATGAGGTAGTGCGCCGTCAGGCCCTGCAGGGGGGCGGCGGCGGCCGTCTCCAGGTCCACGCCGTCGGGCACCGGCAGTGCCTTGTCCGCCTCCACCAGCGCGTACTGGGCGTAGGTGCCGGTGCCCTCGGCGAAGGCCACCCGGTCTCCCACCGCGAATCCCGCAGCGGAAGGCCCAAGGCCCACCACGACGCCGGCGGCCTCGGCACCCAGGGGGAAGGGCAGCTCAAGGGGGTAGGCGCCGCTGCGCTGGTAGGTCTCGATGAAGTTGACGCCGGCCGCGGCGACCTCGACCAGCAGTTGGGTGCCCTGCGGTTCCGGGCGCGGCACCTCGGTGCTGGTCAGGACTCCGGGGCCGCCGGTCTCGGTGAGGAGGATGGCCTTCGCCATGGTGGGGCTCCGTTCGTTGGGGTAAATCCTCATGCTAGGCGCGGTCCGCTTCGTCCGCCATCCGACCACCGCCCTCGATCGTGTGCATAACTATGTGGAGGTCTGCATAAATCTGCCGTATGCTTGCGGAATGAGTCTTTCAGTTGCCGTGTCGGGAGCCAGCGGGTACGCCGGCGGGGAGCTGCTGCGGCTCCTCGCATCGCATCCGCAGGTGAAAATCGGCGCCATCACCGCCCACAGCAACGCCGGCGAGCGGCTCGGTGCGCTCCAGCCGCACCTCCACGCGCTCGCCGACCGGGTCCTCGAGGAGACCTCGGCCGAGACGCTCAAGGGGCACGACGTCGTCTTCCTCGCCCTTCCCCACGGTGCCAGCGCCGGCCTCGCCGCCGAGCTGTCCCCGGACACCCTCGTCATCGACGCCGGAGCCGACCACCGCCTCGAGGACCCCGCCGCGTGGGAGGCCTTTTACGGCTCGGTGCACGCAGGTACCTGGCCGTACGGACTGCCCGAGCTCCCCGGACACCGGGAGGCACTGCGCGGCGCCCGCCGGATCGCCGTGCCCGGCTGCTACCCGACCTCCGCCCTGCTCGCCCTCGTCCCCGGGTTCGCGGCGGGCCTGCTGGAGCCCGACGACGTCGTCATCGTCTCCGCCTCGGGCACCTCGGGGGCGGGAAAGGCCGCCAAGGCACACCTCCTCGGCTCCGAAGTGATGGGTGGAATGAGCCCGTACGGCGTCGGCGGAAGCCACCGGCACACTCCGGAGATCGAACAGGGTCTCAGCGCCGCCGCGGGGGAGGCGGTGCGGATTTCCTTCACCCCGACCCTCGCCCCCATGGCGCGCGGCATCCTCACCACGGCGACGGCGCGGGTGCGTCCGGGCACCACGGCGGAGGCGCTGCGGGCCGCCTGGGCCGACGCCTACGGCGCCGAGCCCTTCGTGCGGCTCCTGGCGGAGGGGCAGTGGCCGGCCACGAAGGCGGTGCTGGGCTCCAACTACGCCAACCTCCAGCTCGCCTTCGACGCGCACGCCGGGCGGGTGATCGTCAGCTGCGTCATCGACAACCTCACCAAGGGAACCGCCGGCGGGGCCGTCCAGTCAATGAACATCGCCCTCGGACTCGACGAGACCGCGGGCCTGACCCTCCAGGGGACAGCACCATGAGCATCACCACCCCGGGCGGCTTCCGCGCCGCCGGCGTTGCCGCGGGCCTGAAGGCCTCCGGCGGCTCCGACGTCGCCCTCGTCGTCAATGACGGGCCACTGAAGCACGCCGCGGCGGTCTTCACCTCCAACCGGGTCGCCGCGGCGCCGGTGCTCTGGTCGCGCCAGGTCGTCTCGGACGGCCGGGTCGACGCGGTCGTCCTGAACTCCGGGGGAGCCAACGCCTGCACCGGCCCGGAGGGATTCGCCAACACCCACCGCACGGCCGAGGCCACGGCGGACCTGCTGGGCGTCTCCGCGACGGACGTCTTCGTCTGCTCCACCGGGCTGATCGGGGAGCAGCTGCCGATGGACAAGCTGCTGGCGGGCGTCTCGGAGGCAGCCGGAAACCTCAGCTCCGCCGGAGGCCCGGCCGCCGCCGAGGCCATTATGACCACGGACACCGTTCCCAAGGAGGGGCGCTATCCGGCTTCCCCCGACACCGCGAGCGAGGGGTACTCGATCGGGGGGATGGCCAAGGGTGCGGGAATGCTTGCTCCCGGGCTCGCGACCATGCTCGTGGTGCTCACCACCGACGCCGTGCTCTCCCCGGTGCAGCTCGACGCAGCGCTGCGGGCCGCCGTGCGGGTCAGCTTCGACCGGACCGACGCCGACGGGTGCATGTCGACCAACGACACCGTGGTGCTGCTCGCCTCGGGAGCCAGCGGAGTTGTCCCCGATCCGGACCAGTTCGCCTCCGCGCTGACCGGCGTCTGCCTCGACCTTGCCGCCCAGCTGATCACCGACGCCGAGGGGGCCAGCCACACCATCGCCATCACCACGGTCCGTGCAGCCTCCGAGGCCGACGCCGAAACCGTGGGGCGCGCAGTGGCACGCTCGAACCTCTTCAAGACGGCGATCTTCGGCAATGACCCCAACTGGGGGCGGGTCCTGGCGGCCGTGGGCACCACCGACGCAGCGTTCGAACCCGACCGCCTGAACGTGTCGATGAACGGGGTGCAGATCTGCCGCAACGGCGGCATCGGAGACTCCCGTGACCTCGTCGACCTGTCGGGCCGGGAGGTCGCCGTGGAGATCGACCTCGCGGCCGGGGCGGCCAGCGCCACCATCTGGACCAACGACCTCACGCACGAATACGTGCATGAGAACTCCGCCTACTCGAGCTGAGAGAAGGACCGAACGTGACGCACTCCGCCGCCTCCGCAGCCGGCCTGCTCCGGGCGCAGGGCACCGCCGCCGCCCTGGTCGAGGCGCTGCCCTGGATCCAGCGCTTCGCCGGAACCACCATGGTGATCAAGTACGGCGGCAACGCGATGATCAACGACGACCTGCGACGCGCCTTTGCCGAGGACATCGTGTTCCTGCACCACGTCGGCGTCCGGCCGGTCGTGGTGCACGGCGGTGGACCGCAGATCAGCTCGATGCTCGGCCGCCTGGGCATTGAATCCGAATTCGCCGGCGGCCTGCGGATCACCAACGCCGAGGCCATGGACGTGGTGCGCATGGTGCTTACCGGGCAGGTCGGCCGGGAACTGGTGGGCCTGATCAACGCCCACGGCCCCTACGCCGTGGGACTCAGCGGCGAGGACGGCGGCCTGCTGCAGGCAGCGCGCACCGGCACCGTCGTCGACGGGCAGGAGATCGACCTCGGCCTGGTGGGGGAGGTCACCGGGGTAAACCCCGGCGCCATCCTTGACATCCTCGAGGCCGGCCGGATCCCGGTGATCTCCACCGTTGCCCCGGAGACCGACGGCGACGGCGCCGGGACCGGGCAGGTGCTCAACGTCAATGCGGACACCGCGGCGGCGGCCCTGGCCGCGGCGCTGGGGGCCTCCCGGCTCGTCATCCTCACCGACGTCGAGGGGCTGTACCGCAGCTGGCCCGACAAGGACTCGCTGATCTCCTCCCTCCCGGCCGCGGAGCTGCGGGAACTGCTGCCCTCGCTGGCGGCGGGAATGATCCCGAAGATGAAGGCCTGCCTCAAGGCCGTCGACGACGGCGTGGAGAGCGCCTCCGTCATCGACGGGCGGCTGGCCCACTCCCTGATCCTCGAGACCTTCACCAACGCAGGAATCGGCACCCAGGTCACCGCCGACACCCCCGCCCAAGCGCCGGAGGCCCGGGCATGAGCGTCGGAGGCCCGGGTGTGAGCGGCGGAACCGGGGGAGCGCCCGAGGCCGGCGGAGCGGATTTCCTGGCGCGGCTCGGCGCACCCACGGGCACCCCGGCGTCCGGTGCGGACTGGCTGGCCCGGTACGGTACGTCCCTCCTCGGAGTCTTCGGCGCCCCGCAGCGCGTCTTGGTGCGCGGCAGCGGATGCACCGTCGAGGACGCGGACGGCAACACCTACCTCGACCTGCTCGGCGGAATCGCGGTGAACACCCTGGGCCATGCCCACCCGTTCGTCACCTCGGTGGTCTCGGCCCAGCTGGCAACCCTGGGCCACGTGTCCAACTTCTTCACGAGCCCCACCCAGATCGCGCTCGCCGAGAAGCTGCTGGCGCTCGCCGGAGCCCCGGACGGTTCCCGGGTGTTCTTCACCAACTCCGGGACCGAGGCCACCGAGGCCGCGTTCAAGCTGGCCCGCCGGAACGGTTCGCCCACCCGCACCCGGATCCTCGCCCTCGACGGTGCCTTCCACGGCCGCAGCATGGGCGCCCTGGCCCTGACCGCGAAACCGGCCTACCGGGAGCCGTTCCAGCCGCTTCCGGGGGGAGTGGAGCACCTTCCGTTCGGGGACCCGGAGGCCCTGCTGAACGCCGTCGACGACACGGTGGCCGCAGTGTTCCTCGAGCCGATCCAGGGCGAGGCGGGCGTGCGCCCGCTGCCGCCGGGCTACCTCCGGCGGGCCCGGGAAGCCACCGCGGAACACGGCGCCCTGCTCATCCTCGACGAGGTGCAGACCGGCATCGGCCGCACCGGCACCTGGTTCGCCCACCAGGCCGAGGGGATCGTCCCCGACGCCATGACCCTGGCCAAGGGCCTCGGCGGCGGATTCCCGGTCGGCGCGCTGATGACCTACGGGCCGGCGTCGGGCCTGCTCACCGCCGGCCAGCACGGGACGACGTTCGGCGGCAACCCGGTCGCCGGCGCCGCGGGCCTTGCCACCCTCGCCGTCCTCGAGGAGACCGGTGCCCTCGACAACGCCCGGACCCTGGGGGAGCACCTGCGCGCCGGGCTGGCCGCCGTGCCCGGGGTGGTCGAGACCCGGGGCGCCGGGCTCCTCGTCGGGTTCGACCTGGACGGCGGGTACGCGCCCGCGGCGGTCCAGGCGGCGCTGAACGCGGGATTCATCATTAACAGCACCGCGGAGCGCACGCTGCGCCTGGCGCCACCGCTGATCCTCACCCGGCCGCAGGCCGACAGCTTCCTTGAGGCCCTCCCCGGAATCCTCACCACCGCGCAAGGAGCCGCATCATGACCCGACACTTCCTCGTCGACACCGACCTCAGTCCCGCGGAGCAGCGCGAGGTCCTCGACCTCGCCGATGAGCTGAAGAAGGACCCCTACTCGCTCGCCCCGCTGGCGGGCGGGGAGCACGGGCGCCGCACGGTGGCCGTCATCTTCGACAAGACCTCCACCCGGACCCGGATCTCCTTCGCGGCAGGCATCGCCGACCTCGGCGGCTCGCCGCTGATCATCGGCGCCGGGGAAACCCAGCTCGGGCACAAGGAGTCGATCACCGACACCGCGAAGGTCCTCGAACGCATGACCGCGGCCGTCGTGTGGCGCACCTACGCGCAGGCCGGGCTCGAGGAGATGGCCGCGGCGTCCTCGGTGCCTGTCATCAACGCCCTCTCCGACGACTACCACCCCTGCCAGCTGCTCGCGGACCTCATGACGATCCGCGAGCGCAAGGGCGAACTCGCCGGGCTCACCCTGGCCTACCTCGGCGACGCCGCCAACAACATGGCCAACTCCTACCTGCTCGCCGGGGCCACCGCCGGCATGCACGTGCGGATCGCCGGCCCCGAAGGCCACCTGTCCGCCGGCGCCGTCGTCGACGCCGCCCGGGAGCGGGCCGCGGCGACCGGCGGCTCGGTGCTCATCACCACGGACCCGGCCGAGGCCCTCCGGGACGCCGACGTGGTGGCCACCGACACCTGGGTCTCCATGGGCCAGGAGGAGGAGAAGGCGGCCCGGCTCGAGCTGTTCCGCCCCTACGGCGTCGACGCGGCCGCGATGGGCCGGGCCCGTCCCGACGCCGTCGTCCTGCACTGCCTGCCGGCCTACCGTGGCTACGAAATCTCAGCCGACGTGATCGACGGCCCCCAGTCGGTGGTGTGGGACGAAGCCGAGAACCGGCTGCACGCGCAGAAGGCACTCCTGGCCTGGCTACTGCGCAACCCTGCGCCGGAAGACGGATCGCCGTGACCCGCGACTCGCACCGGCCGGCGACGAAGACCGCCCGCCAGGCCCGGATCACCGCCCTGCTCACCGCTCAGTCGGTGCGGTCCCAGGCCGAACTGGCCGCACTGCTGGCCGCCGACGGCGTCCAGGTCAACCAGGCGACCCTCTCCCGGGACCTCGTCGAACTCGGTGCAGTGCGGATCCGCGGCCGCGACGGGGCGCTCGTGTACGCGGTGCCGGGCGAGGGCGGCGGCCGGACCCCGCAGACCGGGCTGACCCAGGAAATCCTCGACGCGCGCCTCGCCAGGCTGTGCGCCGAACTCCTGGTCACCGCGGAAGCCTCGGCGAACCTCGTCATCCTGCGCACCCCGCCGGGCGCCGCCAACTTCCTCGCCCTCGCCATCGACCACTCGGTCATGCCGTCGATCCTCGGCAGCATCGCCGGGGACGACACGGTGATGCTCGTGACCCGCGACCCGAACGGCGGCGCGGAGGTCGCCGACCGCTTCCTGAACTACGCCCGCGACCCCCTCAGCGCGGGCGAGCCCCACCCCGTACCCTCAAACCCCCTCCCGGACGCCGTGTCCGGGGATTCACCCAAGGAGCACACCCAGTGACCGAACGCATTGTTCTCGCCTACTCCGGCGGACTCGACACCTCGGTGGCCATCGGCTGGATCGCCGAGGCCACCGGCGCCGAGGTGATCGCCGTGGCGGTCGACGTCGGACAGGGCGGTGAGTCCCTCGAAGACATCCGGCAGCGCGCCCTCGCCTGCGGCGCCGTCGAAGCCTACGTCGCCGACGCGCGGGACGAGTTCGCCAACGAGTACTGCATGCCCGCCCTGAAGGCCAACGCCCTGTACATGGACGCCTACCCCCTGGTCTCGGCGCTGTCCCGGCCGGTCATCGTCAAGCACCTCGTCGCGGCCGCCCGCGAGTTCGGCGCGACGACGGTGGCGCACGGCTGCACCGGCAAGGGCAACGACCAGGTCCGCTTCGAGGTCGGCATCCAGACCCTCGGCCCGGACCTGAAGTGCATCGCCCCGGTGCGCGACCTCGCGCTGACCCGGGACAAGGCCATCGCCTTCGCCGAGGAGAAGAACCTGCCGATCGAGACCACGAAGAAGAATCCGTTCTCCATCGACCAGAACGTGTGGGGCCGCGCCGTGGAGACCGGCTTCCTCGAGGACATCTGGAACGGGCCCACGAAGGACGTCTACGACTACACCGACGCCCCCGAGTCCTCCCCGGCGCCCGACGAGGTCATCATCACCTTCGCCGGCGGCATCCCCGTGGCGATCGACGGCAGCCCCGTCACCCCGCTGCAGGCGGTCGAACAGCTCAACCGCCGGGCCGGCGCGCAGGGCGTGGGCCGCATCGACATCGTCGAGGACCGCCTTGTCGGCATCAAGAGCCGCGAGATCTACGAGGCCCCCGGCGCGATGGCGCTCATCGCCGCCCACCGCGAGCTCGAGAACGTCACGGTCGAGCGCGAGCAGGCCCGCTTCAAGAAGACCGTCGACCAGCGCTGGACCGAACTGGTGTACGACGGCCAGTGGTTCTCCCCGCTGAAGCGCTCCCTCGACACCTTCATCGAGGACACCCAGAAATACGTCAGCGGCGACATCCGGATGGAACTCCAGGGCGGCCGCGCCACCGTCACCGGCCGCCGGTCCGAGACCGCGCTCTACGACTTCAACCTGGCCACCTACGACACGGGGGACACCTTCGACCAGTCGATGGCCCGCGGGTTCATTGAGATCTTCGGCCTGTCCTCCAAGGTGGCCTCCGGCCGCGACCAGCGGGCAGGGGCCTGACGTGGAGGCCCGCGCCACCGGAAGCACCAACACCGGATCGCTGTGGGGCGGCCGGTTCGACGGCGGCCCGGCCGACGCCCTGGCGGCGCTGAGCAAGTCGACGCACTTCGACTGGCGCCTCGCGGTGTACGACATCGAAGGCTCCCGGGCCCATGCCCGGGTGCTGCACCGGGCCGGGCTGCTGGACGAGGGCGAGCTGGCCGGGATGCTGAAGGCCCTCGACGCGCTCGACGCCGATGTCCGCTCCGGGGCCTACACCCCGGCGGACTCGGACGAGGACGTGCACGGTTCCCTCGAGCGCGGGCTGATCGAGCGGGCGGGCGCGGAGCTGGGGGGCCGGCTGCGCGCCGGCCGGTCCCGGAACGACCAGGTCGCCACGCTCGGGCGCATGTACCTGCGCGACCACGCGCGCGTCATCGCCGGCGGCGTTCTCTCCGTCGTCGACGCGCTCGTCGGCCAGGCGCGGGCCCACCCGGAGGCGCCCATGCCGGGGCGCACCCACCTGCAGCACGCCCAGCCGGTGCTGCTGAGCCACCACCTGCTCGCCCACGCCTGGGCGCTGCTGCGCGATGTGCAGCGGCTGCAGGACTGGGACCGGCGCGCGGGCGTCTCGCCCTACGGGTCCGGGGCGCTGGCCGGCTCCTCGCTGGGCCTCGACCCGGAGGCGGTGGCCGCCGACCTCGGGTTCGACTCGGCCACGCACAACTCGATCGACGGGACCGCCTCCCGGGACGTCTACGCCGAATTCGCCTGGGTCGCGGCGATGATCGGCGTCGACCTGTCCCGGATCAGCGAGGAGATCATTCTCTGGGCCACCAAGGAGTTCTCCTTTGTGACGCTTCATGACTCCTTCTCCACCGGTTCCTCGATCATGCCGCAGAAGAAAAATCCGGATGTCGCCGAGCTGGCCCGCGGCAAGGCCGGCCGGCTGATCGGAGACCTCACCGGGCTCCTGGCCACCCTGAAGGGACTGCCCCTTGCCTACAACAGGGACCTCCAGGAGGACAAGGAACCGGTGTTCGACGCCGTCGACACCCTTGAGCTCCTGCTGCCGGCGGTGTCCGGGATGATCGCCACCCTCACCTTCTCCACCGAACGGATGGCAGCGCTGGCGCCCCAGGGGTTTGCGCTGGCAACCGATGTCGCGGAATGGCTGGTGAGGCAGGGGGTTCCCTTCCGTGAGGCGCACGAACTGTCCGGCGCGGCGGTGCGGCTCGCGGAGGGCCGCGGGGTGGACCTGGACGGTCTCACCGACGAGGAGTACGCGGGAATCTCCGCCCACCTCACCCCCGGGGTGCGGGAGGTCCTGAGCGTCGAGGGGTCCCTCGGCAGCAGGGACGCCCAGGGCGGAACCGCTCCGGCCGCCGTCGCCCGCCAGCTCGAAGCCCTCGAGCGGGAGCTGCGCGCGGCGGCCGACTTCGCCCGCCCCTGGGCCTCCTGAGGATCTCCGGCGGCCCGGACGGGCCGCCGGAGGAGTCTTCCGTCGGGCCCGGAGCCGGAGTAGGTTGTGGCTAACCCACCCGGAGGGACCATGGACGCAGGCACCAGAACCGAAACCCCCGCCGGTACGAACGTGCCCGGGCAAACCCACCCCGGCGGAACGCCCGCGGGCGGCCCCGGGCGGGCGGATCCCACCGGACGGGTCGAGCAGGTCCACGGGAACCACGTCCTGGCCTTCGACGAGCAGTTCGACTACCCGCGGTCGTATCTGTGGGAACTGCTGACCTCGCCGCCGAGGCTCGAGCGCTGGCTCGGACGGCTTAGCCCGGGGCTGAAGCTGGGCAAGGAGTTCTCCCTCGAACTCGATGGCGGAATCATCAACGGCACCGTGGTGCACATTGACCCGCCCACCAGCGTGCAGTTCACCTGGGAGGACGAGTTCGGCCTCGTCTCGATCGTCGAGTTCCGGGTGCTGCCCAGCAACGGCGGCACCCTCCTCCAACTCCGGCTGCACCCGGAGACCGACGAATTCCTGGCCGAGGGAGCGGCGGGCTGGCAGCTGCTGCTCGGGGCCCTGCGCGCGGCGGCGGCGGGCCTGCCGGCGGAGGGGCCGGGGACGGACTGGATGGAGCTGCGCGACGCCTACTGCCGGCGCTTCGCGCTTTCACCCAGCATGGGCGTGCTCGAAGAGGAGGAGGGCGTGGCCCTCGTCCGTTTCGACCGGCGCTACGAAGGGAAACTGCTCCTTGTCAATGATGCGCTGACCGCGGACCCCGAGGACCAGCCCTTCGTCGAGCTGGCCGAGGTGGACCTCACCCGCGAGGGCAAGAAGTGCACCCGGGTGACGGTGCGCGCGGTCGTTGAGGACTGGGCGGGCCTTCCCCGGCTCATGGCCCGCTGGCATGCCCACCTCGACGCGGTCGCCGTGAACCTCGCGGGCGGCTCACCCCACCGGAGCGAGCGCAAGATCCGGGTCCTCGAGGAGTTCTACCGCCGGGCCCTGGCCGCCTGAGCCGGGCCGGGGCCGTCGGTCCGCAGCAGCAGTTGTTCGGGCGAGGGCGAGAGGGCGTTGGTGAACACCGTGCACGCGGCCCCGACAGCGCCCACATCGGTGCCGAAGGCCGTTCCCTCGATCTGGATCCCGTCCGCGTGCGGGGCCACGGTCAACCTCCTCAGCACGTCCGGAACGATGCGGAGGTAGGACCCGGCCAGCAGCGGCCAGTACGGACCCCCGAACACCACGCGGTCGAAGTCGAGGGCGTTCGTCAGCACGGAGACGGCCTTGGCCACGCGCTCGGCGGAGACGTCGATGATCCTTCGGGCAGCCGTCCCGTCCACCGCACGGGCACACAGGTCGAGGAACGCCGTTTCGACCGCTCCCGGGTCGGCGTTGTCCACGGGATAGTCGAGCACGCCCAGCAGCACGGCCTCCTGCACGAGGTTCTGCGGCATGCAGGTCACCGCCAGGCAGCCCCGCAGTCCGCAGGTGCAGGCCGGCCCGTCGGGGGCCACGACGATGTGCCCGACCTCGCCGGCGTTCTGCGTCCGCCCGCGGAGCACCGAGCCGCCCGACACCAGGCCCATGCCGATGCCGGTCCCGAGGTAGACGAAGAGGAAGTTCTCCGGCGACTCGCTGTGACTGCCCCAGATCTCCGCCACGGCCGCCGCGGCGACGTCCTTTTCAAGCACCACCGGGAAGCCGGTCGCCTCGCTGAGGGAGCTCCGCAGGGGCACCTGGTGCCATCCCCGAAGGAAGGGAGGATCGACAACGACGCCGTGCTCGGGGTCGATGGGGCCGGGAGATGCGACCCCGACGCCCAGCACGAGGCCCCGGTCAACCCCCGCACCGGCCAGCAGGTCGGCGACGGCCGAGGCCATGACATCCACAATCGCCTCGGCGCCGGGCTCCACCGGCGTGCGCCGCGTGGAGTGGGCGACGACCCGGCCGCTGAGGTCGAGGATCACGAAGGTGATGACCGCCGGATCGAGGTGCACGCCCACCGCGTATCCCGCCGTCGGGTTCAGGGTGAGGACCGTCCGCGGCTTCCCGCGCCCCTTCCTCACCGTGCCCGATTCGACGATCAGCGCCTGGTCGAGCAGGCGCCGGGCGATGTTCGAGAGTGTCTGCGCGGACAGGCCGGTGGCACCCGCCAGCTCAATGCGGCTGAGCCCGTCCGGGGACCGCCGAATGGCATCGAGGACCACCGTCTGGTTGAAGTCGCCCATCCGGGGAAGGTTGGTGCCCCGGCGCGACGGCGCACCAAATTCAGCGCTCAAGGCACAACCTCTCCGTCGATCGGGCTCCCCGGCTTAAGCCCTGCGTGCAAATCTTAGCGTTGCGAGCTGGAACGGCCGCAGCTCCAGCTCCACTGCCGGCGATTCCGCCCGGCGGAGAGCGGCACCCTCGACGGGCCGCTCCAGCAGGTCGGTTTCACCCACCGAGGTGAACGCGAAGCCGGCCGTGAGGGTTCCCCGGGCCCGCGTCCCGTGCGCCTCGTAGAGGCGCACGACGACGTCGCCGCTGCCGTCCTCGGCCAGCTTGACCGCCTCGATGACGAGCGCATCGGAGTCGACGGTGAACAGGGGAGCGGCGTCCGGAGCGCCCACGCCCTCAACGGTCCGCAGCGGCAGGTTGAGCCGGTACCCTTCGCGCACCGCCTCAGGAATGCCGGCGCCCACCCGTAGCGACACATTCATCAGATGCCGGCCCTGGTCGGACGTCGGGTCCGGAAAGGTCGGAGCCCGCAGCAGCGACAGGCGCACGGTGGTGGTCGATCCCCGGCCGGTCGAGGACGAGCGCGCGACGTCGTGGCCGTAGGTCGAATCGTTCGCCACGGCCACCCCATAGCCGGTTTCGCCGACGTGCACCCAGCGGTGCGCCACCGTTTCGAAGCGGGCGGCGTCCCAGGAGGTGTTGGCGTGGGTGGGCCGGTGGATATGGCCGAACTGGATCTCGGAGGTGGCGCGGTCGGCGTGCACATCGAGCGGGAAGGCGAGCTTGAGCAGTTTCTTCTGTTCGTGCCAGTCGACCTCGGTCCGGATATCGAGCCTCGGCTCGGTGCCGTCGAGGGAGAGGAACTGGACCACCCGAGAGGCGCTGAACTCCCGTTCGATCCGCAGCGCCGGGCCGCCGGGCCCGTCGACGACCCGCAGGTCCATGAGCTCGGTGAGGTCGCGCGTGTTCCGGCGGTAGTGCTCATCGATGTCCCAGGCATCCCACTGGGTGGGAGTGTCGCGGTGCAGCTGCAGGAGGTTCGCCGCTGCGCCGTCGGGCACCAGCTCCCGCCCGGCGGCGACGTCGTAGACGGAGCGCACCAGCCCGGTGCCGTCAACGAAGACCCGGACCGCGGCGTTCTCGAGCCGGTAGCCGCCGTCGGCCGCGCTGATAGTGCCCGCGCCGGGCTGCCGGTCCTGTGCGGCGGCAGACAGCGCCGGGACGCCGTCGACAGGGTAGGGCGAGGCGTTGAGCACCGCGGTGTGCGGCCCGGTCCCGAGGAGGCTGCGGGCGGCGCTGTCGATGATCGCCCCGAGCCGTACCGCCACGTCGGCGTAGTTGCGCTCGGCCTCCTGATGGACCCAGGCGATGGAGGAGCCGGGCAGGATGTCGTGGAACTGCTGGAGCAGCACCACCTCCCAGATCTCCCGCAGCTCCTGCTCCGGATAGGCGGCCCCGGTGCGCACGGCCGCCGTCGTGGCCCACAGTTCGGCCTCCCGCAGCAGGTGCTCGGATCGCCGGTTGCCGCGCTTGGTGCGGGCCTGGGAGGTGTAGGTGCCGCGGTGGAACTCAAGGTAGAGCTCGCCGGACCAGACCGGTGGCTGCGGATACTCCGCCTCCGCGTCCTCGAAGAAGGCCCGGGGACTGGAGAGGGCCACCGTGGGCGATCCCTCGAGAGAGGAGGTCCGCCGGGCGGCGGCGATCATCTCGCGGGTCGGTCCGCCGCCGCCGTCGCCGTGGCCGAAGGGGACCATCGAGGTGGTGCCGATTCCCTTCTCCGCGTACTGGCTCTCGGCGCGGGCCAGTTCCTCGCCGCTCAGGGTCGAGTTGTAGGTGTCCACGGGAGGGAAGTGAGTGAACAGCTGGGTGCCGTCGATACCCTCCCAGCGGAAGGTATGGTGCGGCATGGTGTTCGTCTCGTTCCACGAGATCTTCTGCGTCAGGAACCAGCGCGCCCCGGCGGCGGCCATGATCTGGGGCAGCGCCGCCGAGTAGCCGAAGGAATCGGGCAGCCACACCTCCTCGCACTCGACGCCGAACTCGCGGAGGAAGAAGTTCTTGCCGGCCACGAACTGGCGCGCGAGGGCCTCCCCGCCGGGCAGGTTGGTGTCGGATTCGACCCACATCCCGCCGACGGGGACGAAGTTTCCGGCCGCCACCTTCTCCTTCACCCGGTCGAAGAGCTCAGGGTAGGAGGCCTTGAGCCACGCGTACTGCTGGGCCGAGGATGCCGCGAAGACGAAGTCGGGGTTTTCGTCGATGAGGTCGCACACGTTGGAAAAGGTCCGCGCAACCTTCCGGACCGTCTCACGGGTCGGCCACAGCCACGCGGAGTCGATGTGGGCGTGCCCGACGGCGTGGAGCCGGTGCGCGCTCGCCGACGCGGGCTTGGCGAGCGCAGGCGCCAGGATGTCCCGGCCGAGCTGCGCGGTGCCGGCGACGTCGTCGGGGTCCATCTCGTCGACGGCCCGGTCGAGGGCGCGGAGGATCTCGGCGCGCCGCTGGGAGGACGCGGGCAGCTGCCCGAGCAGTCCCAGCAGGGCGGCGAAGTCCTGCTCCAGCTCCCACACCGTCAGGTCGAGCAGGCCGACTTCGATCTGGGCGAGGCGGTACAGTCGAGCGTCCCCGGCCGTGGCTCTGTCCCCGTAGGGGGTGGGGATGAACAGGAAGTCCTGGGCGACGTTGGGGTTCGCCGCGGCCTCGATGTAGAGGTCGATGGGCTCACCGAGCCCGGTATCGAGCCGGACGCCGCGGTTCAGGGGCTCGACGGCCTTCAGGATGCGGCCCGACGCCGAGTACACCGTGCCCTCGGCCTGGAATCCGGGCTGCGCCCCGGTGAAGCCCAGGTCGACGACGAGTTCGACCCGGGTGTCCTGCTCGTCCGCCCAGACGGCGGGAATCTTCCCCTCGGCGTGGAACCAGACGGTGCCCCACGGCTTGCCCCAGTACATTCCGTGCCCGGCGGGGGTGAACTCGTTACGCACAGCCTCCTCGAAGGGCACGGGCTCGTCGGGCACCTCCCAGGAGCTGAGGGTGAGGGAGGAGGTGCTTCGGTAGAGGGCCGGCTGGACCCGTTCTCCGCGGAAACGCCGGATGCGGGCCTCGACGAGGGGGCTGTCGTAGTGCATTGAGGGACCTTTCGGGTGCGTTGGGCCGGGGGAACCGGCGGTGGCCACAGGCCACGGGGAAATGGAGCCGGGGCGGTCAGCCCTTGATCGCCCCGGCGGTGGCGAAGGAACCGCCGATGCCCTTGGTGACCAGGATGTAGAGGACGATGACCGGAATCGAGTAGAGCAGGGAGAAGGCCGCAAGCTGCCCGTAGGCGATGCTTCCGTACTGGCCGAAGAAGTTGAACACCGTCACGGCGGCGGGCTGCTTGTGGTTCGAGAGCAGCAGGATGAAGGGGATGAAGAAATTCCCCCACGCCTGGATGAACACGAAGATGAAGACCACGGCGAGGCCCGGGCGCATCAACGGAACGACGACGGTGCGGAGCGCCCGCATCGCGCTCGCCCCGTCGATCCACGCGGCCTCCTCGAGGCTGACCGGCACCGAATCCATGAAGTTCTTGGTCATCCAGATCGCCATCGGCAGCGAGGTCGCGGCCATGAACAGCGCGACCGTGGCCACGCTGTCGAGCTGGCCCAGCCGAACGAACATGCTGTACACGGGGACCATCATCGCGGTGATGGGCAGCCCGGTCCCGAACAGCACCCCGTAGAGGAACGGCTTGTTGTACCGGGCCTGGTAGCGGGACAACGGATAGGCCGCGAGCACCGCGGCGAGCACGGTGATGACGGCGCAGCCGGCCGAGAGGAGGAAGCTGTTCCACAGCGGCCACAGGGTCTGCTCCGGGGTGAGGACCGCTGAGAAGTTGGCCAGGGAAAACTCCGCCGGCAGGTTCAGCGACGCGGTTGCCTTGGTGTCGAGGGACGCGAGGAGCAGCCAGGCCAGCGGCAGGAGGAAGCAGGCCGCGATCGCGAGCAGGACGGCCGAGGAGATGCCCCGTGAGATGGACCTGCGGGGTGAGGCGATGGAGGTGGTCATGAATTGTCCCCCGGTTTCAGAACACGGATGTAGAGGATGGAGAACACCGCGCCGATGAGCAGCATGACCGTCGCGATGGCGGTGCCGTAGCCGATCTTCCCGAGCCCGAAGGCCTCGGCGTAGGCGAAGATCGGCAGGGTGGTGCTGCGCTGGTTCGGTCCGCCGCTCGTCATCACGAAGATCAGGGTGAAGACGGACAGTGTCTGCAGCGTGATGAGCATCAGGTTGGTCGAGATGCTGTTGCGGATCATGGGGACCGTGACGTAGGTCAGGCGTTTCCACCCGCCGGCGCCGTCGATGACGGCGGCCTCGGTGATCTCGGGGGCGACGTCGTTCAGGGCGGCCTCGTAGATCATCATCGAGAACGCGGTGCCCCTCCAGGTATTGGCCAGGATGACGGCGGCCATCGGGTAGGTGAAAAGCCAGTCGACCGGCTCCGCATTGACGGCGGCGAGCATCCGGTTCAGGGTTCCGTCGGAGCTGAAGAAGGCGTAGCAGGCAAAGGCCGCCACGATCTCCGGAAGGACCCACGCCGTCACCACCGTCGTCGCGACGATGGAGCGCACGGCCTTGGGCGCCGCGGCGGTCAGCAGGGCCAGCCCGAGGCCCAGGAAGTTCTGCCCGATGACCGCCGAGAGGAGCAGGAACACGACGGTCAGCCACAGGGCATTCGGGAAGTCGGGGTCCGTGATGAGCGCAGAATAGTTGTCGAGGCCGACGAACCGCGGGCTTGAGGCCGCCGTGCCCGACAGGGACGCATTGGTGAAGGATCCGTAGACGGACCAGATCACCGGGCCGAGCATGAACAGCGCCAGCAGGACGACGGCGGGGACGAGGGGCACTGCGCGCCGCAGTGAGCGGCGCGCAGTGGGGGTCCGGCCCGCGGCGGCCGGGCGCCGCGCAGCCTGCGGAGGCCTACCGGCCCCGCCGGTCCGGGTCGGGGTGGCTGTCACTTCTCGATGACGTTGTCGTCGCCGACCAGGTTGCGGACCGCGTCGTCGTAGGCGTCTGCCGCCTCCTCGACGGACTGTTCCCCGGTCATGACGGCCTCCATGGCCTGCTGGATGCTTCCCGAGATTTCGGGGTAGTCCGAGGTGGTGGGGCGGTAGTGGGTCACTTCGACGAGGTCGCTGAAGAACTTGTTGACCGGGCTGGACTCGGTGAAGGAGGGGTCTTCGGCGACGTCGCTGCGCACGGGAACCTGGGAGGCGTCCTTGTTGAAGGACAGGGTGTTGTCCTTATTGAGCGCCGTGCTGATGAAGTCGAACGCCATGTCGGGGTTCTTGGTGTTCGCCCCGACGGCCAAGGTCCAGCCGCCGGACATACTCGTCGCGCCGGGCTCCTGCCCGTTCTGTGTCGGCATGGGGGCGACGGCCATGACCTCGGACCACTCCGGCCAAGGGGCGGGCCCGGTCTCGAGCCAGGTCCCCGCGATCCACGAGCCGTCGATGGAGGCGCCGACCTTGTTGGTGGGGTAGCCCTCACCGTTGAGCTGCTGGTAGTAGTTCGAGTCGAGCGCCGTGGCGACCTCCGGGCCGAGGCCGCCTCCATAGACGTCGGAGATGAACTGCAGGGAGTCCCTGAACCCCTGTGAGCCCACGACCCACTTGCCCTCTTGCGTGTCATACAGGGTGTCCTCCGTGCCGTAGAGGAGCATCTCGAAGCCCTGCATCGAGGCAGCCTCGCCCATGCCGGTGCCGGAGTAGATGTTGAAGGGGACCGCGTCGGGGATGGCCGCCTTGATCTTTTCGGCGGCGCTGAGGATGTCATCCCAGGTCTTCGGCTCCCACGGCACGTCGAGCCCGGCCTCCTTGAACACCTCGGTGTTGTACCAGAGGGCGCGGGTGTCGGTTCCCATCGGCACCGCATAGGTCTTTCCGTCGGCGCCCAGGCCGGCCTGCTTGGCGCTGTCGATAAATGCCGAGTCCCAGTCCTCCCACTCGGCGAGGTACTCGTCCAGGGCCAGGAGGTAGCCCGCTTCGGCGTCGGGCCGGACGCGGAAGCTGTCCTCGTAGAAGACATCCGGCGCCGTGTCGGGGGAACGCTGCATCAGGGAGAGCTTGGTGGCGTAGTCGTTCTCCTCGGCCTGGATGGGCTCGAGCTCGACGGTCGATCCCGGATTGGCCTCTTCGAAATCCTCCTTGGCCTTCTTCATCAGCTTGTCCACCTGCGTGTAGGTGGCGGTTGTCTGATAGGCCACCGTGATTGACTTGTCGCCGCCCTCGGCGTCATTGCCCGCCGGCGCGCAGCCCGAGGCCGCGAGAACCAGGAAGGGAATGGCGGGCGCGGCCCAGAGAACTGACTTTCGCATGGTGCTCCTTTGCTCCATTGAGAACCCGCCGGGGATTCTGCAGGTCGCCTTTGGCCAGCAGGAGGACGGCGGGTGGCGACGGAAGTGAAAGTAGTGGCCCGTCGTTGCGATAAGTAAAGCGACTGGATTAATTCCTGTCAACGGTTTCCGGCCGCTTCTTCGCCTCGCGGACGGCACCCGCAGGGCACACTCCTGCGCCGAAACTGCAGCTCACCCCGCTTTGCGCGGCGCGAAGGGGGGTGAGCTGCGCACTCGGTGGGAAGGGGCGGCGGGAGGGTGTGCATCCCAAGGTCCCCCCCGTCGAAACTGCACGTCCCCACGCTTTGCGGGCGCCGAAGGGTGGTGAGCTGCGCACTCGGCTGCGCGCTTGGCCGGAGGGTGCCCTTCCCGCGGAGGGGTCAGTCGAAGAGGGCCGTCTGGGCGCCGGAGGCACTGGCCGACACAGCAGGGGCGAAGCCGCGCACGGCGGCCTCCCGGTCGAGGAGCCGGCGCTTGACCTCGAGGCCCCAGCGGAACCCGCCCAGGGTGCCGTCGGTGCGGACCACCCGGTGGCAGGGCACGAAAAGGGCCGCCGCGTTGCGCGCACAGGCTGCCGCGGCCGCCCGGACGGCGGTCGCCTTGCCGGTCAGCGCAGCGTACTGGGCGTAGGTGACCGGCTCGCCCGCCGGCACCTCGCGCAGCACCTCCCAGGCGCGGGTGCGGAACGGTCCCGAGAGCTGGTGGACGGGGACCTCGAGGATCGCCGCGAGGTCGCCGTCGTAGTAGGCGTCAACGGCGTCGGTGATCCGCCGGAGCTCTGCCGGCGCGGCGCTCATCGAGACCGGCTTGAGGCTGACGTGGATCTGCCCGGTCAGGTCCGCCGTGTCGGCGGTCCAGCCCGAGGCGAGCACCACTCCGTCGCGTTCAATGATGGTGAAGGGCCCGTCCGGGGTGGGGATGGTGGTGGTCAGGGAGGTCATCACTGGTTGTCCTTCGATTCCGTGGAGGGGGCCGGGGTGAAAGCATCGGGGGAGGGGCCCGGGCGGGCAGCGTGAACCCGGCGGGTGCCGGAGGCCCGCGCCGGGATGCCGGAGGCAACCCGCCACAGGTGCATCGTGGCATAGGAACGCCAGGGGCTGACGGCGGACATGGCGTCGGAGAGCGCGGCGGCCGCCTCGGCCTTGGTCGCCGGGCCGGCCGCCGGCCCGCCGGAACCGGTGAGGGCCGCCCACCCATTCCGGATGGCGGCGTCATTGCCGAGGTGGACGTCGGTTGCTCCCAGCACCCGCATGGCCACGTAGTTCACGGTCCACGGGCCGATCCCGGGCAGGGGAAGCAGCCGGTCCGCCAGCGACCGCGGGTCGTCCTCCACGCCGAGGCGGATGCTGCCGTCGGCGAGCCCCTCGGCGGTGCGGCGCACCGCCTCGATCCGCCGGGCCGGTCCGCGCAGCACGCTCCCTGCCACGTCCGCGATCTGCGCCGGATTCGGAAACAGCCGCTCGAAGCCGGGTTGGGACAGCACCGATGGCGTGCCCGCCTCCGCCAGGGAGGTGAGCGCGGTTCTCGCTGCGCTCACGGTGATCTGCTGGCCGATCATCGCCCGGATGAGGAGCTCCGCGGGGTCCACCGCCCCGGGAAGCCGGATTCCGGGAACCGCTGCAGCCAGCGGCGCGAACAGCGCGCTGCCCGAGAGGGCGGCGTCGACGGCCGCGGGATCGGCATCAAGGTCGAAGAGCCTGCGGATCCGGCTCAGGAGCACGGGCAGGTCGCTGAGGCTCTCAAGGCTCAATTCGACCCGCAGACCCGCCGGCGCATCCGTGCCGGCCACGGGGAACGCGCGGAACCAGCCCTGTCCTCCCGGCAGCTGCATCAGCCGGGCGTAGCTTCCGTCGGTGCCCTGCTCCACGCCGGGGAGGGCGCGGGCGGCCAGGAAGCCGAAGATGCCGTTGTCGTAGGGGGCCCGGACCGGCAGGGTCAGGATCAGCCCCGGAAACGCCGGCGCGGCCGCACCGGCCGGGCGGTCGGCGGAACGGCGGGGAGCCCGGCTGAGGGAATCCGCCCCGCGCAGCTGGGACGGCGTGAGGTCGAAGACCTCCTGCACCGTGTCGTTGAACTGGCGGATGCTGCTGAAGCCCGCGGCGAAGGCGACGTCCGACAGCTTCATCGACGTCGCCGTCAGCAGCGTCCGTGCGGTCTGCGCCCGGGTGGCGCGGGCGAGGGCAAGGGGGCCCGCGCCGAGCTCCTCACGCAGGATGCGGTTGAGCTGCCGGGTCGAGTACCCGAGCTTCCCGGCCAGGCCGACGACGCCCGAACGGTCGACCTCGCCGTCGGCGATCAGCCGCATCGAGCGGGCCGCCACGTCCGAGCGCAGGTTCCATTCCGGGGTGCCGGGCACGGCCTCGGGCAGGCAGCGCTTGCAGGCCCGGTATCCGGCCTCGTGGGCTGCGGCCGACGTGCGGTAGAACTGGACGTTCGCCGGCTTCGGGGTCCGTGCGGGACAGGACGGCCTGCAGTAGATGCCGGTGCTGGAGACCGCCGTGACGAACTGCCCGTCGAAACGGACGTCACGGGCGTCGATGGCGCGGTACTGCTGCCAGAAGTCCATTGCTTCATCCTCCCAGCTTTCCCAAGCGCAACCTAGCGGGAATCGGACATCACCGTGACGGCCCGGGTTGGGGGAGGAGGCGGGCGGCTTGCTACCGTAACTGGTTGTGGCCCATCTGCCTGTCCCCGGCGCACCTGCGCCCGTCCCGCCCGTTTCCCACCCGTCGCGCAGCCGCCTGGCCGTGAACCCCCTGAAAGCGGCACCGCTGCTGCTGGGGGCGTTCCTGACCCATCGGGGCGAACAGGGTGCGGTGACCGTCCGCATCACGGAGGTCGAGGCCTACCGTGGCGCCGAGGATCCGGGCTCGCACGCCTTCCGGGGCAGGACCGCCCGGAACGCCTCCCTGCACGGGCCCGCCGGCACGCTCTACGTGTACTTCACCTACGGCATGCACTACTGCGCCAACGTGGTGTGCGGTGACGACGGCAGCGCCGGAGGCGTGCTGCTGCGCGCCGGGGAGGTCGTCGACGGGATCGGGACGGCCCGTGCCCGCCGCGGAGGGCCGAGGAGCGACCTCGACCTGGCCCGCGGCCCGGCCCGCCTGGCGCAGGCGCTCGGCCTCGACCGCCGGTTCGACGGCGCCGACCTGTTCGCCGGCCCGCTGGCCCTCGAGCTGCCCGAAGCGCCCGCAGCGGCCGGGGAGTATGCCACCGGTCCGCGCGTCGGGCTCAGCGGTCCCGGGGGCGGCGCCGAGTACCCATGGCGCTTCTGGCTGCCCGGCGAGCCCACCGTCTCCAAGTACCGGCCCGCGAAGCCCCGTGCTGCCCGTAAGGTGATGGGGTGAATATCAGCTCACCGGCCCCCCAGAGCGCCGGTTCCGCACGTGACCTCGTCGAGAAACTCTGCGCCCCGGTGCCGGACTTTCCCCTGCCCGGAATCATCTTCCGGGACCTCACACCGGTCTTCGCGGACGCCGCGGCGTTCCGCACCGTCATCGACGCCCTCATCGAACCGTTCCAGGGCACCTTCGACGTGGTGGCCGGCATTGAGGCCCGCGGGTTCCTGCTCGCGGCTGCCGTCGGATATGCCGCCGGAACCGGCGTCGTTACGGTCAGGAAGGCCGGCAAACTGCCGCGCGCCGTCTACTCCGAGGCCTACGACCTCGAGTACGGCCAGGCCACCCTTGAGATCCACCGGGACGGCGTCACTCCCGGCACCCGGGTGCTCCTGCTCGACGACGTGCTCGCCACCGGGGGGACCCTCGCGGCGGCGGCCCGGCTCTTCGAGCGGGGCGGTGCGGAGGTGGTCGGATGCGGCGTCGTGCTTGAACTCGAGGCACTGGCCGGCCGCGAACTCCTGCCGGGTCGCCGGGTGCACGCGCTGTCGACCCTGTAGGGTTCTGCGCACGTTAATCAGGATAGAATTGACGGTCTGCCTTTCCGGGAGGGAAACCCATCATGCATGAAACGTCCCACGCCAAGAACGAACTTGAGCACGAGCGCGGGTACGTTGACGGCCTGTACCGGCGGCTCGACGAGCTGCGTGAGGAGAAAGCCCGGCAGCTGGCGGAGGTCCGCCGCAGCGCCTCGGCCGGCTCGCACCAGAACCGCTCCGAACGCGATGCTTTTGCCACCATGTACGAAGACCGCCTCGCCCAGCTGAACGCCGTGGACGACCGGCTGGTCTTTGGGCGCCTCGACCTCGACGACGGCGAGGAGCGCTACATCGGCCGGATCGGGCTCTCCACCGAGGATCTCCAGCAGCTGATGATCGACTGGCGTGCGCCGGAGGCGGGGACGTTCTACCAGGCGACGGCCTTCGAGCGGATGGGCGTCCGCCGCCGTCGGCACCTGATCCTCTCCCGGCGCGACGTGGTCGCCATCGAGGACGACGTCCTCGACGCCGGGCTGCTGAGCAATGACGAGTCGCTGCAGGGCGAGGGCGCGCTGCTGGCCGCACTGAACTCCCGTCGGACCGGGCAGATGTCCGACATCGTCGGCACCATCCAGGCCGAGCAGGACCGCATCATCCGGGCGCCGCTGTCGGGGGTGACGGTCGTGCAGGGCGGGCCGGGCACCGGCAAGACCGCCGTGGCCCTGCACCGCGCCGCCTACCTCCTCTATACGCACCGTGACCGGCTCAAGTCCGCCGGAGTCCTCCTCGTCGGACCGACCGATGCGTTCATGAAGTACATCGAGAGGGTCCTCCCTTCGCTCGGCGAGACGGGCGTGGTGATGGCAGGCATCGGCACCCTGATGCCCGGGATCACCACCGTTCCCGAACACAGTGAAGGAGCCGCGGCACTCAAGGGCCGGCTGGAAATGGCACAGATCATCCGAAACGCCGTCGCCAACCGCCAGCGCATCCCGGCGGAGGCCAAGCGCCTCAACGTCGAGGGAACCCTGCTGACCCTGACGCCGCGCCAGGTAGCCCGGGCGAGGGACCGGGCGCGCGCCACCGGCAAACCGCACAACGAAGCCCGCGTCACGTTCGTCAAGATCCTCCTGCGCGAACTGACCGAACAGCTGACCGAGCAGCTCGAGGCGTCCTCCGGCCCCGGAAACAACGCCGACCGGGCCTACCTCGCCGAGGACGTGCGCAGCTCCCGGGACGTGCGGATCGCGCTGAACCTCGCCTGGATGCCGCTCACGCCGGAGAAGCTCATCACCGAACTGCTGAGCAAGCCGGCCCACCTCGCCGCGGCCGCACCGCACTGGAGCGAGGCGGACCGGGCACTGCTGCTGCGGCCGGCCGACGCCCCCTGGACCGAGGCCGACGTCCCGCTCCTGGACGAGGCCGCCGAGCTCCTCGGCGAACTCGACGCCTCGGCCGGCAGGGACACCGCCGCACGCGAGGCCGAGAACCGCCGGGACCTCGCCAATGCCGAGCGCACCCTCGAGAACGTCAATGCGTCGCTGGTCGACTCCGGCGTCGACGGCGTCGTCACCGCCGAGGCGCTGGCGCAGCACAATGCCGTCCCCACGGCGCGGCTCAGTGCAGCGGAGAGGGCCGCCGGAGACCGGACCTGGGCCTTTGGGCACATCGTCGTCGACGAGGCGCAGGAGCTCTCGCCGATGCAGTGGCGCTTGCTCATGCGGCGCTGCCCGGTGAAGTCATTCACGGTGGTCGGGGACATCGCCCAGACAAGCTCGGCCGCCGGTTCGAGCTCCTGGGGCCAGGCGCTCGAACCGTTCGTGGGCGACCGCTGGCAGCTCGAGGAGCTGACGGTGAACTACCGGACTCCGGCGCAGATCGCCGAGGCCGCCGTCCGGATGGCCACCGCGGCCGGGCTGGTGATCTCGGCACCGAAGGCGGTGCGCGAAGGCCGCTTCACCCCCGTCGTCGACCGGGTGCCCGGGCTGATTCCCGCCCTGCTGCAGGCGGTGCCCGAGGAACTGGACATCGTGGACGGCGGGCTGCTCGCCGTCATCGCCCCCGAGGACCAACTCGACAACGTCCGGCGGGCCCTGACGGCCGAGTACGGCGACCGGGTCGGATCCGGGGCCGGCGGTCCCACCCAGGACATCGTGTTGCTGACTCCGCGGGGTTCCAAGGGCCTTGAGTTCGACGGCGTGGTCATCTTGGAGCCGCAGCTCATGCTCGATTCGGCCACCGCCCGGGTGGGGGACCTGTACGTGGCGATGACGCGCCCCACCCAGCGGCTGCGCCTGATCTCGACCGGCACGATCCCGGAGGGCATCGAGGGCTGATAATTTGGATCCTGTGCCGCAGACGACAGAATCCTCAGATCCGGGCCTGAGCGCCCAGCAGAACGACCCCTCATTCGCGAACGTGTGGCAGGAGCTCCGCTGGCGCGGGCTCGTGCACGTCTCGACGGACGAGGCCGAGCTTGAAGAGCTCCTGGCCGGAGACCCGGTCACCTACTACTGCGGTTTCGACCCGACGGCGCCGAGCCTGCACCTGGGCAACCTGGTGCAGCTGCTGCTGATGCGCCGGCTCCAGCTCGCCGGCCACAAGCCGCTGGCCCTCGTGGGCGGTTCTACCGGGCTCGTGGGGGACCCCCGCCCCACGGCCGAGCGCACCATGAACACCAAGGAGACGGTGGCCGAATGGGTCGGCTACCTGCAGGGGCAGGTGCAGCGCTTCCTGAGTTTCGACGGCCCGAACGGGGCCCGGATGGTCAACAACCTCGACTGGACCGCGCCGATGAGCGCCATCGACTTCCTGCGCGAGGTCGGCAAGCACTACCGGGTCGGGACGATGATCAAGAAGGACATCGTGGCCACCCGGCTCAATTCCGACGAGGGCATCAGCTACGCGGAATTCAGTTACCAGGTACTCCAGGGCATGGACTTCCTCGAACTGTTCCGCAGCCACGGGTGCGTCCTGCAGACGGGCGGCTCGGACCAGTGGGGCAACCTCACCAGCGGAACCGAACTGATCCGCAAGGCCGAGGGAAAGAGCGTCCACGCCATCGGCACGCCCCTGGTCACCAACTCCGATGGAACGAAGTTCGGCAAGAGCGAGGGCAATGCCATCTGGCTCGACGCCGCCATGACCAGCCCCTACGCCATGTTCCAGTTCTGGCTCAACACCGCCGACACCGATGTCATCGACCGGCTCAAGGTGTTCACCTTCCGGACGCGGGCGGAGATCGAGGCGCTCGAGCAGTCCACCGCCGAACGGCCGCACCTGCGCGAGGCGCAGGGCACCCTGGCCTACGACGTCACCTCGCTGATCCACGGGGTCGACGCCACCGAGAAGGTGATCGCGGCCTCGGCGGCACTGTTCGGCCAGGGGGAGCTGGGCCAGCTTGACGAGCCCACCCTGACGGCGGCCACCGCCGAACTGCCGGCAGTCACCCTTCCCGCCGGGACGCCCACCATTGTCGAGCTGCTCACAGCCAGCGGGCTCTCCGCCAGCAATTCGGCCGCCCGCCGGACCGTGAGCGAGGGCGGAGCCTACGTGAACAACGTCAAGGTCACCGATCCGGAGGCGGCCATCGGTTCGGAGGCCCTCCTGCACGGCCGCTACGCCCTGGTTCGCAGGGGCAAGCGGACCCTTGCCATGGTCGAGGTCGAACCGGCCTAAACCCGCTCCCACCCCCGGGATTCCACCGGTTTTGTGGGGGTGGGTGGGGGATTTGTGTTTGTTCGGTGGGGGTCGTATAGTTATGGAGTTGCCCCGGTGAGGGCGGCGAAACCCACACAAATTTCTGAGGCTTTCCTGGTGTGTGCTGTGCACGGGTCCGGGGTGGTCTTGGTTTGGTGTCTGTTGTTGCGGGTTGGTTCTGTTGTGCTGGTGCCGGTTTGTCCGGTGGTGGTGCGGGGGAGCGGATTTGCGGGGATGGTCGGGTGCGGGTAGGCTTGTAAAGTTGCTCCGGAGCGAGGATGGCCTGGTTTTGTCGGGTTGTGTGGTGCCGGTAGTGCCTGTTGTTTGAGAACTCAATAGTGTGCCAAGTTTGTTGATACCGATTGTTTTTTGATTGGTTGAATTGGCTGGTCTGC
>NZ_JAEKGC010000008.1 GCF_016405885.1 Arthrobacter sp. MSA 4-2
TGGGAAAAGGGCGGCACCACCACCCTCGGCGACGGGGTGCTGCTGTGCTCCCACCACCACCACCGCATCCACGACGGATCGTGGACCGTGCACTCCCGGCACGGCATTCCCTGGTTCTTCCCACCCCACCACCTGGACCCGGAGCAAAGACCCCGGCGCAACGGCTACTGGACCGCCGGACCCCCGAAGGCAACCACGGAATTCCATCTGGAGTGAGCAGGAGAGCACCTCCTCGCTGTCCCACCCGGCTATGCGGCTCGACGGCGCGACTCAACCACGCGACCGGAACAAACGACCCGACCATGCGACGAGGCCATGCGACGAGGCCATGCGGCAAGGCCGCCGGACTTTCACCGTTTCGGATGCACTCCATCGATCCCGCTTGCGCTGCACGGTGGATCCAGCCCTAGGGTGAATGGCATGAGTGCCGCCGCCGAGTTCATCGACGACTCCCTCCAGTACGAAAGCACCGAGGAGCGCGCGGAAGACTATGCACGGCGCCTAGGGGACGCCCTCGAGTTCTACGGAGCGTCCGTGGGCGCCATCCGCGGCACCATCCGCAACGCTTCCCGACGCTACCCGGAACTTCAACACGATGCCGTCACCGCCCTCGCATCAGAGCTCTGGGCCCGGCCCGTCTTTGAACGCAGGCTTGGCGCCGTGGTGCTCCTGCAGGCGAACCTCAAACTGCTCCACGTTTCAGACCTCACCCGCGTCGAAGGGTTCCTGCGCTCGTCCGTCGTGCGCGACCTTGCTGATCCGCTCGCGGTCGACGTCGTCGGAGCCCTCCTTCTCAGGCTCGATGGGCAGGATGCCGTCCGGGCGCGGGCGGTCCTCGAACGCTGGGCGTCCTCCGAAAACATCTGGCTGCGCCGGGCGGCTGTGCTGGTGCACCTGCCCGCATTCCGGAAGGGCGAGGGCGACGAGGCGGTCTTCCGCCGCACCGTCCGGCTGGTGACGAGGGCAAAGGACGGGCGGGTTGAGGAGGTCGAGGAGGCGATCCGGCTCCTCCGGGGAGCCATGGAGTCCTGAACAGCGGTGAAGTCTCGACGCCGCTGCGGCGCGCGTCCGTCAGATAGCGCTCGTCCGTAAGATGAGGCATGACCTTCTCAGACGCGGTGTGGACGGCGGCGGGTGCCGGGCTCATCCTTCTGATGCTCGCCGACGTTCTTTATACCCTCCTCTACCCTCACGGGTCCGGGCCCGTCTGCCGGGCCATCATGCGGGGGTTCTGGCACGTGTCACGAACGGTGAGGGGGCGGTCCTCCGCCTTTGCCGCACCCGCGGCAATGGCTGCGGTCATCGCGGCGTGGGCTGCGCTGGCGGTCGTGGGGTGGGCCTTCTTGTACCTGCCGCACCTGCAGGACGGATTCGTCTACGCCGATGGAGTACCGCAGGAGGGCAATTTCACCGAGGCGCTCTACGTTTCCATGGTCGCCCTCTCCACCGTCGGGTTCGGCGAGATTGTCGCGGGGGACGCCGGCCTCAGGCTGCTCACCGCATCCCAGGCGATTACCGGCTTCGGCCTGCTGACGGCGGCAGTGTCCTGGATCCTGCAGGCCTATCCGGCGCTGGGCCGCCGCCGCGCGCTCGCCCATGAGCTGAACCTCCTCCGGGAGGCAAGCGGTCCGGAGGGCCTGACGCTGCTGGATCCGCACCATGCTGCCAGCCTCCTTGAATCGCTGGCCCGGCAGGTCTCGCTGGTGAGCATCGATCTGCTGTCGTTCTACGAAAGCTATTACTTCCATGAGGTGCAGGAGAGAGGCTCCCTGCCCGACACCGTCTCCTATGCCCAGCAGCTCGCCGACGATGCCCAGCGCAGTGGTGACCCCGAACTCCGCTTCGCGGGCAGGATGCTTACCTCGGCGTTGGACGACCTCGCCCAGATCCTCCGCAGCAGGTTCGGCCATTCTGGGGCGACCTCCTCAGCGGTCTTGGACCACTACGCCGTGCACCACCGACACCGCCGGGTCCGCGCCGGGCGTACCCCGTAGGACCCACCTCCCTCGGTCAGCGGCGAGGGGCGGTGTTCAGCCCGACGCCTCCGGTCAACGGCGAAGAGCGGTGTTCAGGCGGGCAGCCTGCAGTGTCAGGTGGTCCCGTTCCGGAAGGTTCGGTGCCTGCCGTGCGGCCTCCGCGTAGAGCCGTGCTGCGGCCACCCGATCGCCGTCGCGCTCGTGGAGGTATGCGGCGGCGGCGGTATGGCGGGGGAGGGCGGGATCGAGCGACGCCAGCGCGGCCAGGCCGGCCCGGGGCCCGTCAGCTTCGCCCACCGCAACGGCCCGGTTGAGCCGGGCGACGGGGCTGTCTGTGAGGCGCACGAGCTCGTCGTACCACTCGACGATCTGCACCCAGTCGGTCTCCTCGGCCGTCCGGGCATCGGCGTGCAGCGCGGCGATCGCAGCCTGGGCCTGGTATTCGCCCAGCCTGTCACGGGCCAACGCCCTCTGCAGCACCTCGACACCCTCGGCAATCAGCCGGGTATCCCACAGGCCGCGGTCCTGCTCCGCGAGCGGCACGAGACTGCCGTCGCTCCGGGTCCGCGCCGATCGCCGGGCATGATGGAGCAGCATGAGCGCCAGCAGCCCCGCCACCTCTTGGTGGTCAATCCGGGCTGCGAGCTGCCGGGTCAGCCGGATCGCCTCAGCAGCAAGGTCGAGCTCGCCCGAGTAGCCCTCGTTGAAGACGAGGTAAAGGACCCGCAAGACGGTGGCTACGTCACCGGGCTGATCGAGCGGGATGCCGGCGACGGTGCGCTTGGCCCGGCTGATCCGCTGCGCCATGGTGGCCTCACCGACCAGGTAGGCGCGCGCTATCTGCCCGGTGGTGAGGCCTCCGACAGCGCGCAACGTGAGCGCAACCGCCGACGACGGCGTGAGCGACGGGTGGGCGCACAGGAAATAGAGCTGGAGCGAATCGTCCCCGCTCGTGCCGGGGCCGGGGGAGGGCTCGGCCACGACCCGCTGCTCCCGTAGCCGACGGGAGGCATCGGCCCGCACGGCGTCGAGAAACTTCCGCCACGATACCGTCACCAACCAGCCCTTCGGGTCACGCGGCGGCCGATCCGGCCAGGTGCGCAGGGCCTCGATCAGGGCCTCCTGCACCGCGTCCTCGGCCGCCGAGAAGTCGGCTCCACGGCGGACGAGGACGGCGATCACCTCGGGGGTGAGAGTCCGAAGGAGGACCTCATCCATGGGTTACTCCGTCACGGTGGGAGGCATGGCGAGGAACGGGCGCAGCTCGAGCCACTCGTGGATCGGCCGGCCGCCTGCCCCCGGAGCCGCTGACAGTTCCCCGGCAAGCTCGACCGCGCGGTCGTAGCTGTCGACGTCGAGCGCCATCCACCCGGCGATAAGGTCCTTGGTCTCCGCGAACGGGCCGTCGGTGACCGGGGGCCGTCCCTCGCCGTCGTAGCGGACCCACGTGCCTTCGGGCGACAGCGCCTGGCCGTCGATGTACTCGCCGGTTTCCTGGAGCCGCGCGGCGAAATCGTCCATGTACTGCAGGTGGGCCGAGATCTCCCCTGGCGTCCATTGGTCCATCGGGACGTCATTGACCCCCGTCGGTGCGCCGCGGTAGTGCTTGAGCAACAGGTATTTGGCCATCGTCGTCTTCTCCTCGTTTCTAGGACACAGCCCATTGTGGCTGCATTCACTTGGGGGACGCAGCAGCGCGGGAAATTTCGACATCCGTCTGGAAAATTCTTTCCAGCGCGGAGTTTCCGCCCGCGGGGGACCGGGGTTAGGGCATTCCGGATCCCACGTCGGAGCTGCTGTGAACCGTGACATCTCCATACGAGGAGTCGGCGCGCACCTGCACGGTCTCGTGGCCGCCGTCGGGGGCGTCGGCCGGGTTGAGCCCGCTGCGGACCTGTCCGAACTTCGTGGTCAGTCCCAGCCACACCGCCGTGCCCGGCCGCACGCCGATGTCAATCGACCCGGCGGAGGTGTGCGCGGTGATGGCTCCGCGGTGCACCTCCTGAATCCGTACCGCACCGTTGGAGGCCCTGGCGTTCACATTTCCGCCGGCTCCGTGGATCAGGATGTCGCCGTTCGCCGCCTTCACCTGCAGGTCTCCGGCGACCTCCCCGACGAAGGTTTCGCCGTTCGAATTCCTGATGCTGCCTGACCCATGAAGGCTGTCGACGCGAATCCTGCCGGTACCACTGGCCAGTTCCGCTGGGCCGGCTGCCCTCAGGACCGTTATGTCGCCCATTCCGGTCTTGGCCCTGAGGGCGGCGCAGGTGCCGACGCGGATCTCGCCCACGCCGGTGGACAGCGAAACGTCGCCGAACTCCCCGTCCACGCGGAGGCTCCCCATCCCCGACGACACTTCCAGCGACGAGCCGATCGGGACCTCGACGGCGACGACGACGGCACCTCCGTCGCTGAACCAGCTGTGGCGGCGCCATTGCTTCAACTTCACGCTCAGCCGGCCGTCGACGAACTCCACCGTTGTCTGTTCGGCGGCGTCGATGTCCAGGGACCGTGACGGGTTCCGCGGGCGGACGTCGACGGTCACCTCCGCCCGGCCGGTGGCGCCGACCCAGATGTCACCCCGGGCGCCAATGTCTATGCGCGCTTCAACGGGTCCGGGGGTTTCAAAGAGCGTCATGAGCGTGCCCATCCTGTGATGCTTTGGGTGCCGGGAATCGGCCTGGAAACGGGCCGTCCCGCACCGGAATCGAGTGACGCGGCGACCGCGCGTACCAGCCACGTGTTGACCGACAGGCCCTCACGGCCCGCCGCGGCTTCAACCCTCGCCTTGAGGTGGTCGGGCAGCCGCAGTGTTGTCCGGGTGGTGCCGCCCTCCTCGCCGTCGGATGGGCCCGGGATGGCGGCCTCCACTCCTACTGCTGGACCGGCAGGTACCTCGCGCAGGCAGACTACGAACTCGGGATCGACGCCCCGAAGGCGGACCTCGACCGAACCCGGTGCCAAATCATCCGTGATCTCGCCGACCGCGTTGGACAGGGCATCGAGCAGCATCAGGCGAGCGGCGGCTTCGAGCGGAATCACCAGGCGTTCTGCGACATCCCGGGCATCCTCGCCCCCCGCCTCGGCTGCAACCAGCAGCTGTTCACGGAGCCGCTCAAGATAGGGGAGAAGGTTCATGACACCAGCATGACACCATGTGGTGTCGGCGCAAGGGCGCAGGAAGATCGTCCGGCGGGCGGCGGGCGGCCGGCGGGCTATTCTTCGCGTTCGAACGTCAGGGAGCCGCGGTCATTGCTCAGAATAAGAGTCCGTCCGTCCCAGCTGTAGCTCAGCGGCCGCTCGATGAGGTGGTGCAGCCACAGGTCGTAGTCGCTGACCGGCGGCTCGCAGTACTGCGCCTCTATCGACATCCTGCGGGTGTCAACGACCACCTTGTCCTCAGTCACTTTGACAGGGGCCTGGAGCCCGCTGCACGGCGGTCGAATGAAGGCGGCTCCCTCCCCTCCGGCGCGTGTCATCCGCCAATGGATCGGATGGTCCTCAAGCCACTGGAGGTCACCGGCGGGATCGGTGCCGGAGACGGTGCGGAACTGGATATCGTCCAACCCATGCATGGCCGGGCCACCACAACCGGACACCGCGGCGGCGAATACCGCCAGCATGCCGAGCAGGATCCGCCGCGCTGGAATCCGAACCGGATCGATCCCGGTGCGGGAACGGCGGCGATCCGGCGGTCCTGCCACCGGCTAGAACCGCGACACGTTCAGGATCGGCTCCGGGAAGCCATCCAGGTCGTTCAGGAGAGGCCCTGGCTCCCCGGAGCTGACGAGCGCGCCCTGGACCTGCTCGGGCGGAGCGCCCGGATTGTTGGCAAGGTACAGCGCGGCACCGCCCGTGACCAGAGGAGCGGAAAAGCTTGTTCCACTACTGGCTGCGTACTGGCTGTCGAGATAGGTGGAACTGAGGCAGGTGCCCGGTGCGGTGATGTCGACGGCCGGACCAAAGTTCGAGTAGGACGCGAGAGTGTCGTCCGTCACGCCGGGTATGCAGGCCTCGGTGGGTCCGAGGCCGCCCGGCCGACCGTCGGTGTCGGACATTGCGGAGACGGTGATGACCGAGGAATAGGCGGCCGGTTCCAGGAAGCCCGCGTCGCGGGCCTCATTTCCTGCCGCTGCCACCACCGTGACACCGGCAGTCGTCGCTGCACAGACGGCCTCAAGGATCATGTTGTCGTTCGGGGGTGCGCAGTCGACGTCATATCCGCGCAGGGGTCCGCCGAGGCTGAGGTTGGCGACGTCGACGGTGGCGGCGTTGGCGGTGACCCAGTCCAACCCGCATAGGAGGCTTGAGTCGGTGACGATCCCCTGCGGGTCGGCCACCCGGACCGCCCACAGCCGCGCGCCGGGTGCTGCTCCTACCCGTCCAATCGCGTTGTCAAGGGCAGCGGCAAGACCGCCGACCATCGTGCCGTGGCCGACGACATCCTCGTACCCGTCCCCGGGCGCACAATCAGCGCCGCCGACGACGTTGAGGTCGGGATGATCCGACTGAAGACCGGTGTCGAGGACCGCGATGTCGGCGTCGACCCGCTCGTCGATGCCGTCGATCTTCGCCGTCGGGCTCTCCAACGCCCCGATCCGCTTTACGCCGTTCGACACGAGCTGGGCCGGCTGCGGCGGATTCTCAACGGCGCCGATCTGGGGGGCAGCAACGGTCCGGTCCGGCAGGATTTCGCTGACCCGGGGATCGGCCTGCAGCTGCTGGGCCTGGGCCTCGGACAGCACGGCTGAATAGCCCTGGAAGGCCGAGCTGTAGACGATGTCCGGCCGGATTCCCGAGCTCTGTGCGTGCTCTGCTGAGACCTGGTCGGCATCAACGCTCGAATTGAGGATCACGATGACCGGCCCGGCAGCGGCCGGTTCACTGGGCTCCACACCGCCCGCCGGCAAGGGTCCAAGGGTTACGGCGAGCAGTGCCGTGAGGATAGTTCCGAAAATTCGTGAAGCGTTCACAAGACGCCTTCCTGGCCTGCAGATGGGGCGAGGTTCGGGGAGGGTCTCTCACCGTTGTGCCCATCTTAGGTGCGCCGGGGCCATGCAACAACGGCCAAAAGGCCTGCCGGTTTCTCTGGACCTCCGTCGAAACGTTCCCGCAGCTGGCGTGCCAGCACGCAGCCCGGCCCGACGACGGGGGCGTCCACACCCTGACCCTAGGCCGAAACGGCGAGATGCCGGGCGAAAAACCGCGCCTCGGCCTCGATCTCGAACCGCGGCACGGCGGTGTGGCCGCCGGCGTTCGCATGGAGTGACTTCTCGGTGGAGGCGAGGGCGTCATACACCCCAAGGCCGACCGCACGGTCCACGAATTCGTCATCCCATTGCAGCAGGAACTGGACGGGAACCCGGATGCGGCGGGCCTGCTCCCTCAGCTGATCGCTGCCGGCGAGTCCCAGGACGGCGGCGGTGACCCGAGGTTCCCCGGCGACGAAGGGGATCCCGATCGCTGACCCCAATGACAGCCCCCAGAACCCGATGCGGACGTCTGGGCCGATCTCGTCGAGCGCCTGGACGGCTGTGAGCACCTCGGATAATTCGGGCAGGGCCTGGGTGGCGACGTCGGCGTTGTATCCCTCGATCAGGTTGCCCACCGGGGTGCCGTCGCGTCGGGCCTGCGTCAGCTGGTCGATGAACAGCGTGTCACGCCCGTCCCATTCCCGGTCACCGTGGCCCGGGGCGTCGATGGCGACGATGGCGGCATCCAGCTCCTTCAGGTACCGCCGGGCGCGGGCCGCCACGGCCGGTGCGCCCTTGTGCTGCCCGCCGCCGTGGGCCAGCAGCACCAGTGCCGTCCGCTGGCCCGGCTGATTCCGGGTCCACACCACACCCGGGAGCGCCCCGAGCCGGAACGGACGTTCGAGGATTCCGTCAGCGTGGTTGGATTCAAGAAATTTCATGGGTTCTCCCGTTCGGGATCAACGTAACCCCCGGTGCGGGGTCCAGCCAACGGGGAGCGGGCCGGTGATGTCCGCGCGGCGCCGGTCGGCGGCCGCCGACCAGCCCTGGGCCTCGTGGGCTCCCGGTTCACCGACCGGCCCCCGCGCCACCCGGAAACCAACATCCTCAAGAACCGCGTCCGGGGCGCTGCCCCGGCGCACCGACGCGCGGGTGCTCCACGCCTTATCGGCCCACCCACCTCCACGCAGGGTCCGGTAGTCGCCATACCTAGCGGTGTCGGCATAATCCCAGCACCACTCCCAGACATTGCCGATCATGTCGAACAGTCCAAAGGCGTTCGGAGCCTTCAAGGCCACCTCACGAGGTGCATCGACCCGGTCCGCGGCCGTCCACGCGATGTCCGGAAGCGGCCCGTAGGTCGGGGTCAGCGTGCCCGCCCGGCAGGCGAACTCCCACTCCGCTTCGGTGGGGAGCCGGTAGCCGTCCGCGCCAACGTCCCAACTGACCTCCCGCGAAGAGATGGCGTAGGCCGGACGTAGCCCGGCCAGCGACGACAGGTTGTTGCACCACCGGACAGCGTCGAACCACGTGACCGGGTGGACGGGAACCAGTCCCGCCCGTTCCGGGGCTGCCGGTGAACCTCCGGCCTGCGCCAATTCGGCCGCCGTGATCTGCGTCCTTCCGATCGAATACGGAACAAGGGTGACCGTGCGGGAGGAATTGGAGCGGGCATCGCGCATTTCGAGGGTGCCCCCAGGGACAGATACCAGCGAAACCGTCACAGCCGGCCCGGCAGGGGAGTCCGGCTGGGCCGGGAGGGCGGGAGGCCGGGGAATGGCAACGCCGTCGTTATCATTTGCCGTCGTCATCACTCGCCGTCGTCTTCATTTCACCGGGTCCTTTGTCGCCATGGCCCTCATTGTCCACCGGATTTCCCTTGTCCACCCGGATTCACCCACGCGTTGGGCCCCCGTCTCCGGCTGGCCACCTCGAGCCGGAAGAGTCCCGTGGGTCAGCTGTTACGGCTGAATACGACGAGAACCGGCCTGTCGACCAAGGAGATTGCCTGTGACGCATCCCACCGCAAACGTAAACACATCCCGGCGGAAGGAACCCCTTCGGGCCCTCCTCACCGGCGTGATGACCCTGGCGACCCTCGCCGCAGGCATCACCGGAGCCGCCGCCGAACCCGCCAAGGAGGGCCGGACCACGGTGATCGCCCACCGCGGAGCCTCAGCAGACGCCCCGGAGAACACGCTTCCCGCCGTCGACCTCGGTGCGGCGGTGAAGGCCGACTTCGTCGAGATCGATGTCCAACGCACCCTCGACGGCGAACTCGTCGTCATCCACGACACCACCCTCGGCCGCACCACGGACGTGGAAACCAAATTCCCCGGCCGGGCCCCCTACCGCGTCGCCGATTTCACCTATGCGGAAATTTCGACGCTCGATGCCGGTTCCTGGTTCGGTCCGGGCTTCGCAGGGACACAGGTTCCGACCCTCCAGCAGGTCCTCGATACGCTGCACGGCAGGGCGGGGCTGCTGCTCGAGGTGAAGAGTCCCGAGCTCTACCCGGGCATCGGCGCCGACATCGCCGCCGAGCTGGACTCGGAGGGGTGGCTGAAGGCCGACGCGCGGGCCGGACGCCTCGTCGTCCAGTCGTTCAACTGGGACTTCATGAGGGAGTTCAATGCCCTTGCGCCCGAGGTCCCGGCTGGGCTGCTGGGTGGCCCGCCCGCACCGGCCGAATACGCCGAGCTGTCCACCTGGGCCGATCAGATCAACCCCAGCCACACCCGCGTCACCAGCGCGTTCGTGGACCTGGTCCACCAGTACGGGATGGAAACCTGGCCGTACACCGTCGATGACCCGCAGCGCATGCGAGCCCTGACCGCCCTCGGGGTCGACGGCATCATCACGAACAAGCCCGCCCTGCTCACCGACCTGCTGAAGACGGACGCCGCAGCCACCCGTTAGGCCGGCGGCCACCGGTACGGGGATTCGACCGCCCCGTGCCGGTGGCTCCTCCCTCCGGACGTTCCGAGGCGCTGACTGACCACCCCGGCGGGCGCTGCTCGACCACCCCGGCCCGGGAGACTATCATCCGGGAAAACGCCGGATCGAGGAGGGCATCACCGATGAGGACTGCTGCCGACTTCGAAGCCGCACTCCGTGCGCTCGCCACCGAGGACCAGCGGGTCAAATATGGACGGTTCTTCCCCGGGGACGAATCCTTCATCGGCGTGCGGATGGGAGACGTCTTCAACCTGGCCAAGACCGCCCTTGACCTGTCCGCGGCCGAGCTTGAGGCACTGCTCGAAAGCCCCACCCACGAAGTGCGCGTGGGCGCCTGCTCGATCATGGGAAAGGCAGCCACGGCCAGGAAGATCCAGCCCGGGCGCCACCTTGAGTTGTATGAGCTGTACCTGCGGCGGCACGACCGCATCGACACCTGGGACCTGGTGGACCTAGCCGCCCACCAGGTTCTCGGCACGTGGCTCCTCGACAAGCCCCGAACCCCGCTCGACCGGCTGGCCGAATCCGGCTTCTGGCCCGAACGGCGCAGCGCCATCGTCGCGACGGCCGCGTTCTTGAAGCGGAAGGAGGTGGATGACACGCTGAGGATCGCCGCAGCGCTCGCCGGGGATCCCGAAGAGCTCGTGCAAAAGGGGATCGGGTGGATGCTCCGTTATGTCGGAGACATCGACCGGGAAAGGCTCCTGGCCCACCTCGACCGGTACGCGGACTCGATGTCACGCTCGGGAGTCCGGGCGGCCATCGAAAAGCTCGATACACCAACCCGCGACTCCTACCTCCGATCGCGCTGACGGTGGGCGCCCGTCCGGATTCAGCCCAACGCCTGCAGCGCCGGGTTATCGATCCTGAGCAGCGATGCCCCGATCCCGCCCACCGCATACAGCGAGACCGGCACCAGCAGGCACCACTCCCGAAGGGATCCCGCGTTGCCCAGGATGGGCACGGCGAAATGGCCGTTCCGCTTCCACATCCAGCCCACCACCGGCAGTGACGCCACGACCCGCGGCGGTCTAATCCGAAGCGGGTAGAGGAGGTTGCAACCCCCTGTCGTCATCATGTCACCGGCGATGTGTACGACGACGCCGAGCCCGACGGCGATCGGGAACCAGAACTGCTCCTCGGGTGCGAAGGCGGTGACGAAGGCACCTGCGGCCAGGCCCACCGCCCAGGGGAACTTGCGCATGGTGTCCGGGATGATCTTCAGCGCCTTGGCGGCGAAGGAGACCAGCAGGACGGTCAGCAGTCCCGCTCCGGGATAGACGGTCCCATACGCTGCTGTTTCCACGGTCCACATGCCTGCCAGCCAGGCCACTCCCACGAAGGCCAGGACGCCGAGCAGGGAGTGGGTGCCGCGGCGGTGCCCGCCGGCGATCCTGCCGATGCCGGTGCAGACGAGGTTCGACACCGGGGGCAGTGAGTTGGCGATGGTTGCGCTGCGGTGGTCGGCGTCCGGGAGCAGTGCGGCCCCGGCGGTCACCAGGGCGCCCGTCACGACGCCGATGGGGCTGACGTCGAGCAGGCCGAGCCCGAGGCTGAGGGATCCGGGCGGAACGGGAAGCAGCCCGGCCACCTCGATCCGGGTGGTGACAGCGACCCAGGCGGCTGCGCCGCAGGCTGCGTGGTGGGCTCCCATCATGGTGAGCGGTCCCTTCCTGGAGAAACTTCGCCGTGCCGCAGATCTGCGGGCCGGGCGTTTTAGCCCATCGTTGCCGCTGCCACTGTCATTGTGCCCGGCAGGGCCATTGCCGGTCGGGTGGCGGGCTGGCATCCTTGAGGAAACCGCGGCCGCCAGCAGCACACGGGAGGAACCGAGGATGCCGCTCTATCTGTCGAAATTCAGTTACACCCCCGAATCCTGGGCCCGGCTCATCGGCAACCCGGAGGACCGGCGGGAGGCCGCCCGTACCTACATCGAATCGGTTGGAGGAAGCCTCCACGGCTTCTGGTACGCCTTCGGATCACACGACGGCTACACCCTCTGGGAGGCGCCGGACAATGTGTCGATGGCCGCGGTGGCCATGGCCCTCAGCGGAGGCGGCGCCCTCAGTTCACTGGACACGACAGTGCTCATGACGGTCGACGAAACCCTCACCGCCCTGCAACGGGCCGCGGAGGTCCGATACCGTCTGCCCGGCGCCTAAGCTGCTTGAACTTGATGCGGTGGCGCATGACCTGATCCGCCACCGCGGGGCCGAGTCGTGCGGCGTCCTCCACGGCAAGCCCCACTCCTACCGCCGCCAGGACGGCGACCTGCTGAGCCTCGATTTCGCGGCCAACGTCAACGGGTGGGTCGCCGACTCCGTGGTCAGCATGGTGGTCGGCACAGCCGGCGCCGATGACCTCGAGCTGATCGAGCTCACGGAGCGCGCGCTGGAGGCCGGGATCGCCGCCCCCGTCCCCGGTAGCAAGACCGGGGACATCTCCTGCGCGATCGGGAGCATCGCACGGGAGGCGGGCCTGTCGGTCAACGTTGAGTTCGGCGGCCACGGCGTCGGCCGGACCATGCACAGCGACCCCCACATACCCAACGCGGGCCGGCCTGGCCGGGGCTTCCCGCTCAAGCCGGGCCTGGTGCTGGCCTTTGAACCCTGATTCATGCGCGGAACCGACAAGCTTCGAGTCGACCCCGATGGGTGGACGCTGCGCAGCGCCGGTGGCAGCCGCGGCGCCCACTCGGAGCACACGACCGCCATCACCAGGGACCAGCCCATCGTGCGCACCCGGAACCGAGCCACCGATGGGCCCCCGCCTGAGAGGCGGAGCTACCGCTCCTGCAGCACCGACAGCACGTTTCCCGAGGGATCCTTGAACCAGGCGATGAAGGGGCCCCCGCCGCGGTGGACGCCGGCGTCGTCCTGCTCCATGCCGTCGTAGCGTTCAAGGCGTACCCCGCGCTCGGTGAGCGCGCTGACGGCGGCGTCGATGTCGTCCACCTCGAAATTCAGGACGGTATAGCTCGCCGGAGTGGAGTCGGGCTGTTCGTAGACGAGGGTGTCCCGTCCTCCGGCGAGGTGAAGCCACATCAGGCCGTGCTCCTCAGAGGTCCTGAGCCCGAGGGTGTCACCGTAGAACCGCCGGGCATCCTCAAGGCTGCGGACCGCCAGGCCGCCGAAGGCCTTGGTATCAGCGAACATGGTTGGTCTCCTCCTCATCTGGGCCGCTGCACCGCGGCCGGTAGCCCCAGAATGGCACTGTGCGCGCCCGTGCAACAGGGGAGAGTGCGCAGCCTTCGGACCACCGCGGCCCGCAAGGGGACGGGGTCCCCCAAAATTCTGTCCGTTGCTTGTTGCCAAGGGGCCTGCAAGGGAGTGAAGTAGGTCCCATATTCATGCCGGAGTCCGGCCGCTGTCCGGTGTCGGAACCGCGCACCCGCTAGGGAGGTCACCATGAGCACGACTTCTGAACCAGTAACCGAGCCGGCCCGCGAGGGGGAAGAACCGGCGCTTAAGCGGGTCCTCGGGCCAAAACTCCTGCTCCTGTTCATCGTCGGGGACATTCTGGGCGCCGGCGTCTATGCCGTGACCGGCACCATGGCCGGGACGGTTGGCGGCATCGTCTGGCTCCCGTTCCTCCTGGCCTTCGTCGTCGCGACGATGACCGCGTTCTCCTACCTCGAGCTGGTCACGCAGTACCCCCAGGCGGCGGGGGCGGCGCTCTACTGCCACAAGGCGTTCGGAATCCACTTCATCACGTTCCTCGTCGCTTTCGCCGTCGTCTGTTCCGGCATCACCAGCGCCTCGACCTCCGCGAACGTCCTCGCCCAGAACTTTTTCGGCGGGCTCGAGATCAACGGCTGGATGGATGTCCCGGGCCAGGGTGTGATCACTGCGGTGGCGATGGGCTTCATGCTGCTGCTCGCGGCCATCAACCTCCGCGGGGTGGGGGAGAGCGTGAAATTCAACGTCGTGCTTACCCTCGTCGAGATGATCGCCCTGTGCATCGTGATCGGGGTCGGCTTCTACGTCATTGCCCAGGGGGAGGGGAACCTCCAACAGGTCACCGTCTTCTCCGACTACCAGGACAAGGGACTGTTCCTTGCGGTCACAGCGGCTACCTCCATCGCCTTCTTCGCCATGGTCGGCTTCGAGGATTCGGTGAACATGGTCGAGGAGGTCAAGGATCCTGAGCGGATTTTCCCGCGGACCATGCTCACAGGCCTGGGGATCGCTGTGATCCTCTACATGTTGGTCGCGGTCTCCGTAGTCTCTGTGCTCACCCCCACGGAGCTCGAAGGGATCCGGGAGGCCGAAGGCGCAGCGCTTCTCGAGGTGGTGGAGAAGGGCTCACCGGACTTCCCCATCGACAACATCTTCCCGTTCCTTGCTGTCTTCGCCGTCGCGAACACCGCCCTCATCAACATGCTGATGGCAAGCCGCATGATCTATGGCATGGCCCGCCAGGACGTCCTGCCGCGGCCGCTGGGCAAGGTACTCCCGGGCCGCCGGACCCCGTGGGCCGGCATCGCGTTCTCCACGATTCTTGCCTTGGGGTTGATCTGGTACGTCACCAGCGACCCGGACAGCAACGTCGTCGCCAACCTGTCCGGCACGACCGCGTTCCTGCTGCTGTGCGTGTTCACCGTCGTGAACGTCGCCTGCGTGATCCTGCGGCGTAAGCGGGACCCCAACCGCAAGGTATTTTTCACCTCGCCGGGCCCGCTGCCCCTGATCGCGGCGGTGCTCTGCGCCTTCCTCGCCGGACCCTGGGTCGACCGGGACGTGATCCAGTACCAGATCGCCGGCGGACTGCTGGCGATCGGCGTGGTGCTGTGGGCTATCACCTGGTTCGTCAACAAGAAGACGAACGCCGGCGCCGACCGGCAGGCGTAACCTTCCGCACGGACCCGCGGACCGTAGACCCTGCGGCTGCCTGATTTGACTCTCGATCGGACAGAATGCAGGGTTTTAGGTCTGTCATGCTCGTCACAATCGCGCAGGCGGTGTGTGCCCTGCACCCCCGCCTGCTGAAGGAAACCTCTTCATGCCCGAACCCACAGCTAACGCTGCGCCCGTATCCGCGCCTGCCACCGCAGGCTCAAGCAGTTCCCAACCCCATCTCTCGCGGGCCCTAAGCAACCGCCACATCCAGCTGCTCGCCATCGGCGGGGCGATCGGCACCGGTCTCTTCATGGGATCAGGCAAGACCATCTCCCTCGCCGGTCCGTCGATCATCTTCGTCTATATGATCATCGGCTTCATGCTGTTCTTCGTCATGCGCGCCATGGGCGAGATCCTGCTGTCCAACCTCAACTACAAGTCCTTCAGCGACTTCGCCGGCGACCTGCTGGGCCCGTGGGCCGGCTTCTTCACCGGCTGGTCCTACTGGTTCTTCTGGGTGGTCACCGGTGTCGCCGACATTGTGGCGATCGCGAGCTACGTCGACGTGCTTGCCCCCGGAACGCCGCTGTGGATTCCGGCCCTGATCACCCCGGTGGTCCTGGTGCTGCTGAACCTCCCGACGGTGAAGGCCTTCGGCGAGGCGGAATTCTGGTTCGCCATCATCAAGGTGGTCGCGATCGTCGCCCTCATCGTCACCGGTGCCATCATGATCGCCACCCACTTCACCTCGCCCAGCGGGCAGGAGGCCAGCCTCGCGAACATCTGGAACGACGGCGGCATGTTCCCGCACGGGATGTTCGGCTTCGTCCTCGGCTTCCAGATTGCCATCTTCGCCTTCGCCGGCATTGAACTCGTGGGCACCGCGGCCGCCGAAACGAAGAACCCCGAGAAGAACCTGCCCCGGGCGATCAACTCCATCCCGATCCGCGTGCTGCTGTTCTACGTGGGTGCCCTGGTCGTCATCATGGCCGTCAACCCGTGGCGCAGCATCGACCCGGCCACCAGTCCGTTCATCGGCATGTTCTCCCTCGCCGGGCTCGGCATTGCGGCTGTGGTGATCAACCTCGTAGTCCTGACCTCCGCCGCCTCCAGCGCCAACTCCGGGATCTACTCCACCTCGCGCATGGTGTACGGGCTCGCCCAGGACGGTAACGCACCGAAGGCCTTCGGCCGGCTCAGCCCGCGCAAGGTCCCGCAGAACGCGCTGCTGTTCTCCTGCATCTTCCTCCTGGCCGGACTCGTCCTGCTCTACGCCGGCGATTCGGTGATTGAGGCGTTCACCGTCGTCACCTCCGTGGCCTCGGTGCTGACCATGTTCGTCTGGTCGATGATCCTGATCAGCTACATCGTGTTCCGCCGCCGCCGCGCCGCGCTGCACGAGGCATCGGCCTTCAAGATGCCGGGATCGGCGTTCATGCCCTACGTCGTGCTGGGGTTCTTCGGCTTCATGCTCGTCGCCCTGGCCCAGGCCGCCGACACACGGCTGGCCCTCGTCGTCGCGCCCGTCTGGTTCCTGATCCTCGGCGTCGCCTGGTACTTCAACCGGCAGACCCCGCTGCAGCAGGCACGGATCGAGGAGCATAAGGCGCTACGGGCCGCCGAGCTCGAAGGCCTCTCCCGCTAGGCGCGGGCGCCCGCGCCGGCCTCCGGCAAGGCTCCGCACACGAAGCACCGCTCCGGCTCTGGGGCGGTCCTTCGTCGTTTCCTGCAGCCGGTGGCGCGACCCTGTTGACTCTGAACAATCCGCGCCGGGCAGGGCCTAGACGACGAGGAACACTGCCAGCGCCGCCATGACGACGGCGATCGCCCCGTCCAGGACGCGCCAGGCGCTGCGGCGGCGGAAGACGGGTGCGAGGAACCGGGCGCCGACCCCGAGGGCCGAGAACCACACAATGCTGCCCACGCCCGCACCCGCGGCGAACCACCACCGGCCATCCGCGCCGTGGGCGCTCGCCAACGACCCGAGGAGAAGGACGGTATCCAGATAGACGTGCGGGTTCAGCCAGGTGAGCGCCAGGCACGTTCCCAGGGCGGCCTTCCAGGTGCGCTTCTCCTGCGCGCCGGCGAGGTCGAGGTGCTCCCCGCGGATGGCCCGGACGGCGGCAAGGACCGCGTAGCCAAGCAGGAATGCGGCACCGGCCCACCGGACGACCTCGAGCAGCAGCGGGGCCCGCTCGATGGCCACGCCGAGCCCGCCCACGCCGAGCACGATGAGGACGAGGTCCGACAGGGCGCAGACGGCGACGACCAGCGCGACATGGGAGCGTTGCAGCCCCTGCCGCAGGACGAAGGCGTTCTGGGCGCCGATGGCAATGATGAGGGACAGGCCGGCGGTCAGGCCGGCTGCAACAGGAAGGATCACCCCTCCACGGTAGGCACCGCACCAAAATTAAGACAGCTCATCTTTCTAAAGAGTGATAAGAAGGGCTAATGAAGGAGATTGACCCACATCAGGCGCGCACGCTGGCTGCCATCACCTCGACCGGCAGCTTCGAGGGGGCCGCGGCCGCCCTGTCCGTGACGGCGTCCGCGGTGAGCCAGCGCATCCGGGCCCTTGAGACCGCCGTCGGGCGGCCGGTGCTCCGGCGGACACGTCCCGTCGAACTGACCGACGCCGGCCAGGCCGTGGTGCGGTTTGCCCGGCAGCTCGAACTGCTCTCCGCCGACGTCCTCACCGAACTGGGATCGGACGACCTGGCCGCGGGCCGCGGCCTCACGATCGTCATCAACGCCGATTCGCTCAACACCTGGGTGCTGCCGGCCCTGGCGCCGCTGGCCCGGACCCTGCAGCTTGAGGTGCTGCGTGAGGACCAGGAACACTCGCTCGAGCTGCTGCGCAACGGTGCCGCCGCTGCCGCCATCACCTCCACCGGCGCGCCGATCCAGGGATGCTCCGCCCGGCCGCTGGGCGTGATGCGCTACCTTCCGGTGTGCACCACGGAGTTCCGGCGGGAGTGGTTTGCGGACGGAGTTAGTCCCGGGGCGCTCACCCGCGCCCCGGTGATCGTCCTCGACCGGAAGGACGATCTGCAGGACCGGTACCTGCGGGGCCGGGGCGTCCAGCCGGGGAGCCCGCCCCGCCATTACATTCCGGCCGCCCATGAATTCGGGGAGGCCATCGCGTTGGGCATGGGGTGGGGGTTGCTTCCGGAACTGGAGCTGGCCCGCGATCCCCGCCGACGGACCCTTGCGGCCTTCGACGCCGGGACATTCGTCGACGTTCCCCTGCACTGGCAGCAATGGCGCCACGGCTCGGCGGCGCTCGATGAGGTGGCTGCGGCCATCCGCGGGGCGGCAGCGGTACTCCGATAGGGGGGACGGTGAGGCGCGATCCAGGATGCGGCGCGAGCCGGGGTGCGTAGTGGTGCGGTCTGAGGGGCCGCAGGGAGGGCTGGGTGCGGCGTGATCCGGGGTGCGGCCGGGAAGGTTTGGGGAGTCCCGCGTCCACCCGCTTGCGCGGGTACGCACCCGTAACAGTGCGCCGCGGTGCGGGCGGTGCTTGGGATCTCCCGAGTGGCGGCGGAGGATGGATCGGAGACCACGAAGTCTGGACACCGAAACCTGGTGCAGGCAGGCTGGGCCACGCAGCCGGGCCCACCAAAGGCAGGACCGCCGAAACCTGAACCACCGGAGCCCGGACCACCGACGAGAGGGAGCAGCAGATGGCGCGCATCACCGTACTTGGGGGAACCGGCTATACAGGGAGCGCCGTCGCCAGGGAGGCGCAGCGGCGCGGCCATGACGTCGTCGTAGTGAGCCGGAACCGGCCGGCGGACCCGCTTCCGGGGGTCACCTATACACCTGGATCGGTGCTTGACCCGGATTTCCTCGAACCGGTTGTGGCCGACAGTGATGTCGTCTTCGAGAGCGTGGCCCCCCGAGGAGAGATGGCGGGCAAGGAGGAAGGCCTGGTGGAGCGCCTGATCGCCCTGACGGCCGGGACCGGGATCCGCCTCGGCGTCATGGGGGGTGCTTCCTCGCTCCTTGTCGCACCGGAGGGACCCCGGCTCTACGACGTCAGCACGGTACCCGAGCCCGTGCGCCTGGAGGTGGAGACCGGCATCGCGCTCCTTGAGCTGCTCAAGAACTCCCCGGAAAACGTCGACTGGTTCTACGTCAGCCCTCCGGTGACCTTCGGCGTCTGGGCCCCCGCGGAGGAAAAAGGCAGCTACCGTCTCAGCGACGACGTCCTGCTCGCCGATGCCGAGGGGAAATCGACAATCTCAGCCGCGGACCTCGCACTGGCAGTCCTCGACGAGATCGAGGAGCCCCGGTACCGCCGCCGGCGCTTCCACGCCGCCCACTGATCCCATGGCCCCGGCCGGCGGATGACGCGCGGGCGCGCAGCGGGGCAGGCGGCGCCGGGCATCGGTTCCCGGGCAGAAGTTCGGGGCACGATTTTCGGGGCAAGAGTCCCGGCACCGGCCCCGCCGTCAGTCGGGGGCGTCGTAGTCGATGCGGAAGTTGCCGATGAAGGTGAGGGTGTTGCCGTCCGGGTCCTGAAGGGAACACAACGTCACGTTCCGGTTAGCGGTGACGACCGGGCCCGGTTCGATTCCCCGTGCCGCGAGCCCGGCGACATGGGACTCCAAGTCATCGACGGCGAAGTTGAACAGGCCGGATCCCGCCCGCCCAGGGTCGAGCGTGACCTGGATCCACCCCTCGCCGGTGATCCGCCATTCCACCAGCGACTCGGGCATCGGGACATTGGTCGGGGGAGCTCCCAGCGCCCGCTCGTACCAGGCGCGCGCCCCAGCGAGGTCTGAAACGGGAACGACGGCGAGGACATGCTCGATCACGTCGGCCCCTCCTTCCGTCTACGGGGTCCGCGGGCTGGACCGGCTCGGGCGCAGCCGGTCCAGCCCCAGTATCACCCCCGTCGGGGGGGGTCCGCTAGGTGCCGCTGGGCCAGGCCTCCATCTCGCGCCCATGCCCGGCACCGTGCCGTGACGGTTCGCCCAGGGGCGAGAGCGCCGTTGTTTTCATCGATCCACAGGAAGGAGTCATACCTCCGGTTCAGCACGGTCGGCACATAGCTGCGCCACCGATCCATCTGCGGGTGATAGACCACTCCGATGGCCCGGTGTCCCAGCAGCGTCGCGGCCCAGTCGCCCTCGGCGCCGTCAAAGACGAACAGCGCCGTGCGTCCTTCCCCCAGCGCGTTGTGGAGGACGCGTTCGACACTGACCTTCCGCGCCGCAGGCACGCTCATGGCGTGGACCGCTCCACCCCACCGGGAGGCAGCGAGCACCCTCCCGGAGTGGGTCCCAAAACCGACGAGCACCACGTCCTACTGCGCCGATATCTGTGCAGCGACCGGCAAGGTGCTGTCCCGCCACACCGCGTACGACGCCACCCTCACCCATCCGGTCCTGGCCGCATGCGAGGCGGCATGCCGTGCGTGCGCCGAGGAATGCGAAACCCACGCCTCGACGCACGAACACTGCAGGATCTGCGCCGGGGCCTGCCGTCGGTGCGAGAACGCGTGCCGGGAACTGGCCGCAGCGCTTGGCTGACCCGCTCAGGCGAAGCCGAAGAGGGGCGGGAAGGCCAGGACCACGACGGCCGCCCAGAGTGCGTACACCGGCAGGTAGCGGGTCTGCCAGCGCTCCAGCGCGGTGAATGGACGGCGTCCGCGCAGGAATTCGACCGTGAGCCACCCGGTGCGGGCAAGATGGATCAGCAGCAGCAGGTTCAGCCCGAGCGCCGCGATCTTATTGGGGCTGAAACCGAACTCGGCAATGCGCGTCAGCATCGCCGTGAGCATCACGGCGTCGACGGCGAGGGCTGCGGCGACAAGCACCAGCTGCAGCACGTCGAACACGCCGGGGGGCGCCAGCGAGTTCCGGGCCGACATCGCGTAGAGCAGCAGGCAGAGCACCAGCACGAGGATCGCATCCATGAGGATCAGCAGGCCGCGGTCGACTTCCGCGAGCCCGCCGACGGCGGCGAGTACGGCCAGCACCGCCAGCAGCATGGCGATCGTGAGGGGGGTGAAGACCCGGGTGAGGACCGGGGCGATGTTCTCGACGACGTTCTGTTTGGCCTCCACGAGCCACGCCGCGACGACGAGTGCCCCGGGAATGGCGAACGGCAGGATCCAGTTTTCAAGGACCGGTTCGAGGTCGGCACCGACCAGCTGCAGGACGGCGAAGGTGAGCCCGGTCAGGACGGCCCCGCCGAGGGCCAGCAGGGTGAAGTAGATGACGAGCTCGCCGGTGAACCGGGCGAAGTCCATGCGCCGGCCATCGGAGCGCCACCTGCCGCCGACGTAGGCGATTCCGGCCAGCAACCACAGCACCACCGGGGCGTGAAGCACGGCCAGCAGTTCGGTTGAGCCACCGGATGCGAACGGGTAGGCGTTGAGGACGACGGCCAGGACGGCGAAGGGGACGAGGATCCCCACCACCACCCGGGCGCTCAGCTGCCGCTTCCAGGCGAAGTATCCGGTGAGGAACGGGAGGACGAGCAGCCCAAGGTTCCGGGCCAGCACTCCGCCACCCTCGATCCACGTCAAGCCGGCCTTGACGGCGAGGCCGGCCCCGACGGCGAGCGCGAGCACGATGGCCAGTTCGCGCCACGGCGGCGCCCCGGCGTCCGCAGGGTCCTCGGGCATCAGGACCAGCTGCTTCCACAGCCGGTCGGAGTGTTCCCGGGCGAATTCGCGGGAGACGGCATCGAGGTTGCCGAGGCGCTTAATGGCCACCAGGAAGGCCTCCTCGTCGTCCAGCCCGGTGGCCTGCCGGTCGGCGACCTGTTCCCTCAGGTGGTCCTCCAGCTCATCGACGTCGGCGGGGGAGATGGCCTGGCGCCGCTGGACGTAACCGCGCCACCTGTCGATCTGGGCCTCAAGCTCCGCGTGCTCCATCACGCCCACCCCTGCGCGACGGCCGGCGGGCGCTGCGCGGTGTGCCAGACCTGACGCAGGGCCTCCGCCACGACCGTCCACTGCTCCTGCCGGTCGGCGAACGCCTCCCGGCCTGCGGGGGTGATGGCGTAGTGCTTGCGGCGGCGGCCGGCCTCCGAGGTGCCCCATGAGGAGGAGACGTAGCCGAGGCGTTCCAGCCGGTGCAGGAGGGGATAGAGCATCCCGTCGGTCCACTGCATGCCGCCTCCGGACAGCTCGCCCACGCGTTTCAGGATCGCGTACCCGTACAGGTCACCGTCCGACAGGATCCCCAGCACCAGTGGGGTTGCCGACGCGGCGACCAGGTCCTTATCGATGCGCATTGCGCCTCCATACCTAGAAGTAAAGGGTATCGAACCATAGCAGTGCTAGGTATGACAAGTTTTGGTGGCTGCCTCTAGCCTCGGGCGCCGTCCGGAGGCAGCGCCTCGACGACGGCGCCCTCCTGCGGGAGGCCGGAATCCCGGATCCGGGAAGAGGAGCCCGGTCCGCGGGGCCACTCCCGAAAGCGCGCGAACGCCATCGGCACTCCGCGCGCGGTGGAGGCGTCCGGCCCGTCCATCACCTGGAGGTGCACGTGCGGCTGGGTCGAGTTGCCCGAGTTCCCGCACGCGGCGATGCCCTGACCGGCGGCGACCTCCTCGCCGGGGGCCACGTCGATGGATCCGGCCCGCAGATGCGCCAGGGCGACGAAGGCCGGTGCGTGCCTGAGGCGGATCACGACGTGGTTGCCCGCCACCGCGGCCACCCCTTTGCGCAGGCGCGCAGGCTGGCCCAGCGCATAGGGCAGGAGTGCAAGCTGCGAGCGCCGGGCGGCGTGGTCCGGTTCGCCGTCGTGGACTCCGACGACGACGCCACCGGCAGGGGCCAGCACCGGCTGCCCCCAGGCGACGAACCGGTCGGGGGGTTCGGTGGCGGCAAGGGTCCGCCAGTCGCTGGAGAACGCCGTCCGGTGCCGCGGATCGACACCGATGAAGTCGATGGCGTACCGCCCGCCCACCAGGTCGGTGCCGTGGCTGGGCACCCGCCGTGCGGGACTGTTCCGTGCCAGCCACCTGCCCTCAAAGGGCAGCTGGAGCATTACCGCCCCACCGGGGCCGCCCGGCGGATTCACCTCGTTCATGAACGGAAGTCTAGGACCGCCGCGATCCCGGCGCCCTTCCTGGTCCGACGGGACCTTCCCGGATGCCGGTCTCAGCTCCCGCCGGAGCCCTCGGTAACGGGGGAGTAGGCGCTGCCGGTCCGGGTCCTTTCAAGGAGTTCGGCGTCCACCAGGTAGCGGCGCAGCGTGACGGAGTCGGAGGTGTACCTCTCCAGGCGTTCATTGACCTCCTTCTCCGACAGCTCCTCCCCTGGAGTGAACGCCTTCCCGGCAATCCACCTCAGCAGTTCGTTGCGCTGGCGCTTGTTCGCCGGGTACTGGTCGATCCGGCCGGCCACGAGGAAACGCTCGATTCCCTCCCTGCGTCCGGCGCCTCCAGAGGCCTCGAGGAGCGCCCGGAAGATCGAGGGGTTCAGGGACCAGCCGTCCTCCCGGACCGCCAGCCCGGCGGCAGCAAGCTGGTCCAGCGCCTTGGCGCGCTTCGCCCCGGGCACCACAATGCCCCTTCGGCGAGCGTCCTCAAGCACCAGTTCAGCGAACACAATGCGGAGCTTCTCATTGGCCAGGGCGGCCAGGACCTGTTGCCAGCTATTCACCGTTGATGACCCGTTCGTGGAGTGCTCTTCCGCCCGGCGGTCCGGTGCGGCATCACCGGCCGGTTCCCGGGCGCGGTGCGTCCCGTTAAATGTCCGGCGGCCTCGACGGAAAGTAAAGCGGCGCGCTGCACGCGTGGACTCCTGCCATTGCCCGCGCCGTGCGGCAAGGGAAATCGCGTCCGCCCCGCGCCCGGACCTGAGGGCGTGCGGCGTGCGAGGCTGGGAAAGGGCCGACCCCCGGTGGGAGGCCGGGGTGAGCTGCCCGGGTGAGCTGCCTGGGCGGTGCGAGGTCGACGCAGGTTTCGGAGGGAGGACAGAGGATTGCCAACCGATGCCAAGGAAGGCCGGCCGCTGCGCCGCGACCGTTCGATGTGGGCGGGAGTGATGATCGGGGTGGGGATGATGGCCGCCGTCGACGAAATCGTCTTTCACCAGCTGCTCGCCTGGCACTCCTTCTATGACCGGGCAGGAGGCACTGTCGGCCTGGTCTCGGACGGGGTGCTACACGCCGTCGAACTGTTCCTGCTCATCGCCGGCTTCTTCCTGCTGGCCTCGACACTCCGCCGTGGAGCGGCGTCGACCGGCGCCGCCCTGGCCGGGCTGTTCCTTGGCGCCGGCGGGTTCCAGCTGTTCGATGGGCTCATCAACCACAAGGTGCTCCGGTTTCATCAGATCCGGTATGGCGTGGACGTGCTTCCCTACGACCTGGCCTGGAACGCGGCGGCCCTGGCCCTGCTGCTGCTCGGCGCCGTCCTTGCCGGAGTCGTTGCCCGCAGGCGGCGGAGGACCGGAAGCGGCACGAGGGCGGCCCGGCCCGATGCATGAGCACGCCGGTGCGGGCCCCGGCGTCCTGCTGCTTGGAGCCCTCCCGTTCCTGGCTGCGCTGGCGCTCTATCTGGCAGCGGCCGCCGGTGCCCGGCGCGCCGGACGGCCCTGGCCGGTGTACCGCAGCGTGCTTTGGTCGGCCGGGGTGGTGGCGGCCGCCCTCGGCTTCCTCGGGCCGGCCCCCGCGAGCTTTCCTGCCCATATGGGCTCCCACCTCCTGGTAGGCATGGTCGCCCCTCTCCTGCTGGTTCTGGCCGCACCGGCCACGCTGGCCCTGCGGGCGCTCGCCGTCGGGCGCGCCCGCCGGCTATCGGGCCTCCTTCGATCTCCGCCCCTGCGCGTGCTAGCCCATCCGGTACCGGCCTGCGTCCTTAACACCGGTGGGCTCTGGCTTCTGTACACCACCCCGGCCGCGGCTCTCCTCGGCTCCGGCGCCGGGCATGCGGCGGTTCAGGTCCATTTCCTCCTGGCGGGCTGTCTCTTCACCAACGCGATCATCGGCGTCGACCCGAATCCGCACCGGGCCGGATTTGCCCTGCGGACGGCGGTGCTGCTCGCCGCGCTCGCCGGGCACGGCGTCCTCGCGAAATACCTCTACGCGTATCCGCCGCCGGGGGTTCCTGCCGGTCAAGCCGAAACGGGGGCCCACCTGATGTACTACGGCGGCGCACTGGTCGAGGCGGCACTGATCACCGTGTTCTGCGCCCAGGAGTATGCCCGCGCCCACCGGGACGGGCGCGGAGCTGCCGGCGGTCCGGTCAGCTCCAGGGTGTCCGGCGGCGCGGCTGCGGCACGCCGTCGAGCAGCAGATCCGCCCGTTCCTCAAAGAAGCAGACGAGCCCCTGAAGATCAGCGGTCTCGATGAACGGCTCAGCATAGGTCCAGGCGAGGTCGGGGTAGGTCCGTTCGGGCAGTTCGACGTTCCAGTACCGGGCCCGGCCCTTGTACGGGCAGATCGAGAGGGTGTCACTGGGAGCAAGCGGCACCCGGACGGCGTCCGCCGGGAAGTAATAGCGCACGGGCAGCATCGTCTCGAACACCAGCAGCGGGCGGTTCGTCGAGGCGAGCGTGTGCCCGTCGAGCCGCAGCTCGACCTCAAGGGAACTGCGCCGCCGATCGACCCGCCAGTAGGGATCCCGCGGATGCCCGATGATCTCCTCATCCTCTTCAAGCCACGCATCGAGCGAGTCGAAGGAAAAAATGACGTAATCCCGAAGGTCGGCATCGTCCGGGCGGAACGCCTCGGCGGCCTCGCCACTTCCGGGCATCCGCGCCTTCAGGGCAACGCCGGAGCCGGCATGGACCCGGAACGGGACGGTGGGACTCAGCACCGGAGCGCTCGTGGCGACGTCGGGAAGTTCAATCTGCGCCTCGGTGCCCGACGCGGCCGGCGCGGAGTCCTCCGGCACCAGCTCGCAGGCGACGTCCCCCACCGGCACAGCATAGGTGGGAAGGACACGCCGTGGTTCCCAGACGAGCAACGCCTTCCGGCTGTCAAAAAGGGTCTGGCCATCGAGCATCCCCCGGATGCGCTTGGCGGTCGGTTCATACCGCAGCTCCCCCAGATGCCGGCCCAGGAGGTCCCTGATGCGTACGCCCATCCTCTTTCGCCACCCTCCGCGATGATGATCCTGAGCCCGGGACACCGGAGACCGGACCGCACTTCAGCCTACGCCGGTTCCTTCCAGTGTGCCCCTGATGGGGCGTTCGCTTCCCGGGCGGGCTCAGGGGCACGCGTCGGCCGCGAGGGTAATGCCGAAGTCGTAGGTCAGCGTGTAGCTGCGGAGTCCGGTGGAGTAGGTGATCCGGGCGCCCTCGGTGACGCCGCCGCCCCCGCCGGCACCATCGGTGACCGCCAGGATGAGGTTCCCGGTGGCCCCGGCGGGAAGTTCGCTCCCCACGGCCGGCTCGGCCGCGGCCCACCACCGGCGATGCTGGTCGTCGCGCGGAACTGTCGACCCGGCACCGAAGGTGGCACCGGCTCCCTCCGGCACCATCAGCAGGTGCGCCTCGACGAGGTGAAGGCCCCGCGGCTCCTGCAGTTCGACTTTCTCCAGCGTCACGGGGTGCCGCGAGCTGTTCAGCAGGAAGATCTGGCCCGCCGCCGCATGGCCCTCGACCGGCTTCGGCATGCACACACCTGCACCCGAGTCATGGGTCTTTCCCAGCGGTCCGGGATCAAGCAGCCAGGCGGCGGCCAATCCCGCAGCGGCAAGCCCCACTGCTGGGAGGACCCTTCGGGACAATGCCTTTCGGGATAAGGCCTTTCGGAAGGGCGGAGGAAGGGGTAGTGGCGGAGCGCCCGAGGCCCCGCCAACCGTTGGAACCGTGCCGGTCCCTTGCCCTGCGCTCATGGCTTCCCCTCGTGCCCGGATGAGTCGGCGGTACGCGCCGGACGGCCACCGGACCGCCCGGTGTGCCGAAGCATAACGGCACGGGCGCCGAAAGCCTACGGTCCGGGCCGCCGGCCCCTGACTCCCGCCGCGGGGAGCGGGTATCGTGTGGCTGGTGGAGATGCCAACCCATTCAGTCCTCCCCGCGGGGACAGCATCCGGCAGCCGGCCGGGCAGCACCGGCGCCGGGGTACCGCCGGCGTCCGATGGCCGCCGGAGGCTCCTGGCCCGGCGGATCCGTCTCCTGGTGGCGGCCACCATCACCTACAACGCAATTGAAGCGGTGGTGGCGCTCGGCGCCGGAACCGTCGCCTCGTCCGGAGCGCTGCTGGCGTTCGGGCTCGACTCGGTGGTCGAGGTGCTCTCCGCAGCGGCCGTGGCCTGGCAGTTCGCCGGACCCGACCCCGAGGCCCGCGAACCGAAGGCGCTGCGGTTCATTGCGTTCTCCTTTTTCGGATTGGCCGCCTTTGTCACGATTGACGCGGTGCGCGCGCTCGCCGGCGGCAGCGAAGCCCAGCACTCGCCGGTCGGCATCGCCCTGGCCGCGGCCAGCCTCGTGGTGATGCCGTTTCTGTCCCTGGCGCAGCGCCGGGCCGGACGTGAGCTCGGGTCCCGCTCCGCCGTAGCGGACTCGAAACAGACCCTGCTGTGCACCTACCTCTCCGCCGTCCTGCTCGGAGGGCTGCTGCTCAACTCCACGCTGGGGTGGTCCTGGGCCGATCCGATCGCAGCGCTGATTATCGCCGCGGTTGCCCTAAAGGAGGGCTGGGAGGCGTGGAAGGGGGACACCTGCTGCGCGGTGCCGATGGCATCGGCGGCGGAACCGGCGACGGAACCGGCGGGCCGGACAGCCGCCGGCCCGGGGGAGGGGCCGGTCCCGGTAGCCACCGAAGCGCCGTCGTCGTCCTGTTGCCCCGGCAAACCGGCGGAACCCTCTCAATGAACGCCATCGGTCCCGGCTCGTCAGGAGTCTGGTGCTTCCGAGACGACGTGGACACCGTTCTTGCGCTGGCCCGGTCGGGTTTCGACTGGGTGGCGCTCGACGCCCAGCACGGCAGGTTCGACCGGCGCTCGCTGATCGACAACGGGCGCGCCCTGGCCGGTGCCGGTCTCGCCTTCGCGGTCCGCACCGCGGGCCCCGACCCGTCCGGCATCGGACTGGCCCTCGATGCCGGCGCTTCCGCGGTGATCGTTCCCCAGATCGACACCCCCGACGAGGCACGCTGGGTGGTGGACGCCGGCAGGTATCCGCCGCAGGGCTCCCGCAGCTGGGGCCCGCTGGCTCCGCTTTGGGGTCATGAGGCGGCACCGCCTGCTGCGGCTGTTCCCCAGCTCGGTGTCATGATCGAATCCGCAGCGGCGCTGGAAAACGTCGGCGCGATTGCCGAGGTGCCCGGCGTCGACCTCCTGTTCGTCGGGCCGTTCGACCTTGCCCTGTCGCTGGGCACCACCGTCGACGCCCTGCTGGCCGAAAAAGACGGGCCTTTGGTCGAAATTGCCGCCGCGTCGTCCGCGGCCGGGAAGGCGGCAGGGATCTTCGCCGGCGATCCGGAGCGCGCCCGTATCCTGCGGGCCCGCGGCTTCGACCGGATCGCGGTCGCGACGGACTCCGGCGTCATCGCGGCAGGCGCACGCGCTATCCTCGGCGGACCCTGCCCTGACCGCCCTGACCGCACTGACCAGACGGCATGACCAGCCAGCAGTGGGGCAGTGGGCCCGGACCTAAGCAGCGGGCCCGGAGCGAAGGGGCGCGTTCTTAAGTGATGGCGCTGAGCCGCCGGTGGCCAGAAATTTGTGGCGGCCTAAGCGCGCCCTTAGGTGCAGTAGAACCAGCCGGGCGGCCGCCACCCGGAGGGGACCTCGTGTCCGCGGGCCGTCCCGCAGCGCGTACACGTGTAGAAGGTCTGTGCCGGCTCCGTACCTCCGTCCGGCGCCTTTGCGCCCGGCAGGTAGGAGGAATAGATCAGGAAGCTATCCGTGCCGCACTGCGGGCAGGAAGGAACCTGTGCCCGCGGCGTCGGGGTCTGTTGAAGTGGGCTTTGTTGGGTTGGGGCGGGCCGGTTACGGGGCGCCGTGAGTGCGCCGTTGGAGGAGGGCATGGAAGCGGCGTCCGATCCTATGGTTTTTCGGTTCTGCGGATCCGGGAATCCGGGACCCACACTGGAGTGTCGACCAGCGGTCCGGTATGAGACCGGACCGGTCCCCTGCATCAGTATCGTCTTCCTGGGCAGCAGACAGGAGGGCCATTGGTCCCGACTAGCCGTCTACCGGCCGGCGTCGGCTGACATTAGCTTGACGGGATCGGTGACCTTCGGCCCTACGCGGCGATGTGCGACGGGGTCACCCTGTGAGGACGGGCCACCGAGGACGGAAAGACCGCTGCGGAAGGAAAAGCTATGGAGCGTGGGGTTCGGGGACGCGTTGTGGTGGGCCTTGATGGCTCCCCCCAGTCGGTAAAAGCGCTACGTCTTGCCGCGCGGATCGCTCCCGCCTTGGACGCTGACATCACAACGGTGGGCGCTTGGGAGTACCCGGAGGAGTACGCCGGCTATGTCCCCCTGGGAAGCGACAACTTCGCCGAAGTGACAAAGAAACGGATGGACGACGCCATTGCCGAGGCCTTCGGTGAGGAGGTCCCCGCTCAGCTTGAGCGGAAGGTGGTGTTCGGGCGGCCCTCTAAGGTCCTGGTGCGGGAGGGCAGGGATGCCGACCTCCTGATCGTGGGGCGACGCGGACACGGCGGCTTCCGCGGCCTGCTTTTGGGCTCGGTCAGCGCCGCCTGTGTGTCACACGCGGCGTGTCCGGTGTTGGTCGTCCACGAGGAGTCGGACTAGCGCTCCCGTGCCGGCCCGGCGGTGCCGCCACGGTGAAGTCACTGGCAGGCAGACCCGCCGGCGTCCTCCGCGCGGTCGAAGGGATTGGGGAAGGCCGCCGTCGGGGCTCCGGTGATGGCCTGGCGGTTGGAGGAGGGCAGGTGGCCGTGCTCGTCGCGCACCCCGTAGGCCGCGGCCGCCTCGGCGGCGACCAGGGCAAGGCCGCTGAGGCGCAGCACGTCCGGGTCGGCGGCCAGCGCGGAGACCGTCCGCCCGACGAACAGCGGAGTCTCCCGGTTGGTCTCGTGCTCAAAATACTGAAGGTTGGCGACTACGCTCTCGGTGAGGACAAGCCCCGGATAGAGGGCGATCGAGGCGACACCGTGGTCCCGAAGGTCGACGGCCATGTCGGCGGCCAGCCGGTCGATGGCCGCGTGGGCGACGCCGTAGGGAACCGGAGGGACAAAGACCTGCCCAGCGAAGGAGGAAAGGGTGATGATCAGGCCCCTCCCGGCGCGGACCATCAGCGGCGCGGCGAGGGACGAGGCGGCGTAGTGCGCCCGCAGGCCCGCCCGGTGCATCGAATCCCAGAGGCCGAGAGGCTGTTCCCAGAACGGGCCGGGATTGAACTCACTGCCGTCGGTGAACCGCTCGTACCCGCCCCAGGCGGTGTTGGCGAGGACGTCAAGCCGGCCCTGCTCCGACTCGATGCGGGCGAAAGCCTCGGTGAGTTGGTCGTCGTCGGTGACATCCAGGCGCAGCGGGATGCCGGTGCCGCCGGCCTCGGTGACGAGCCGTGCGGTTTCGGTAATGGTCCCGGGCATCCGCGAGGACGCGGTCCCCTCCTCGGTGGTGCGTCCGCCGACGTAGACGGTGGCACCGGCTTCACCGAAGGCGTGGGCGATGCCGCGCCCTACGCCGCGGCTGGCCCCAGTGACGAAGACGATCTGCCGGGCGGTGCTGGTCATGGGGCTCCCTCGTCGGTGGTGCTGGCTACCGCACCAGCATGGCGCACCTCACTCCGGGGACCAACCCGGACGGGTCAGGGCCCGGTGTTGGGGGTGGTCCCGGCCACCGGTGCGCCGCCGGAGAGCACGGTGGCGAGGTCGAAGCTTACGGGTTCCTCAAGCTGGCCGAAGGTGCAGGAGGCCGGATCCCGGTCCGGACGCCAGCGGTTGAACTGGGCGGTGTGGCGGAACCGCTCGCCCTCCATGTGGTCGTAGCGGACCTCGAGGACCCGCTCGGGGCGCAGGGGAGTGAAGGACAGGTCTCGGCCGGCGGCCCAGCGGCTGCCTTCGGCGTTGAACGGGGTGCGGATTCCGTCGTCCTCCCGGGCGGCGGCCCAGGGGTGCTCCTCCGGCGAGGTGACCAGGGGCTGCAACTCCCGGAACAGCTCCCGGCGGCGGGCGGCGGTGAAGGCACCGACCACCCCGACGGCCATCAGGTCCCCGTCGTCGGTGTAGAGCCCCAGGAGCAGGGAACCGATGCCTTCGGCGTCGGCCTTGTGGGTGCGGTAGCCGGCCACCACGCAGTCGGCGGTGCGCTCGTGCTTGACCTTGAACATCGCGCGCTTGTTTGGCTCGTAGTGCCCGTCGAGCGGCTTGGCGACGACCCCGTCCAGGCCGGCGCCCTCGAACTGGGAGAACCACTCGCCGGCGACGGCGGAGTCGGCGGAGGCGGGCGTGAGGTGCACGGGCGGTCGGGCGGCGGCCAAGTGCTTCTCCAGCAGTGCCCGGCGTTCCCGGAAGGGCCTGCCTGTGAGGTCCTCGTCATCGAGGGCGAGCAGGTCGAACGCGACGAAGTGGGCAGGGGTCTCGCGGGCCAGCAGTGCGACGCGGCTCGCCGCGGGATGGATGCGCTGCTGGAGCGCTTCGAAGTCGAGCCGCGCCCCGCTGACGACGATCAGTTCACCGTCGAGGACGCAGCGGTCCGGGAGGTTGGCCCGGACCGCCTCGACCACCTCGGGGAAGTACCGGGTCATCGGGTTGCCGTTGCGGGAGCCGATCTCGACCTCGTCCCCGTCGCGGAAGACGATGGAGCGGAACCCGTCCCACTTCGGCTCATACAGCAGTTCGCCCTCGGGGATCCGGGCAACTGACTTGGCCAGCATCGGGGTCACCGGCGGCATCACGGGTAGCTGCATGCTGATCGTTCTCCTCGGAAGACGTGGCGGGGGTTGGAGTTCAGCGGTCGGGGTCAGGGGCTCAGGTCCGGTGCCCGGAAGGTGTCGCAGGCGTTGATGTCGCCGGTGCGGTAGCCCTCGAGGAACCAGGCCTGGCGCTGCTCGCTGGAGCCGTGGGTCCACACCTCGGGGTTGACCTGGCCGGTCGCCGCTTCCTGGATGCGGTCATCGCCAACAGCCGACGCCGCCGACAGCGCATCGCGCAGGTCCTCGGTGGTGAATTCCCGCAGGAAAGGCTCGCCCGACTCCGGGTCGGGGGTGCTGGAGGCGTGGGCGGCCCACAGGCCCGCGTAGCAGTCGGCCTGAAGTTCGACCCGAACGGCGCCGGACTCCGGCCCCTGGGGGTCCTGCCGGCCCGCCTCAAGGGTGTTGGTGAGGTTTTGGATGTGATGCCCGAACTCGTGAGCGATCACGTACTCCTGCGCCAGCGGCCCCCCGGAGGATCCGAACCGGGTGACGAGGTCGTCGAAGAACGCGGTGTCGTAGTACGTCTGCTGGTCCACCGGGCAGTAGAAGGGCCCGACGGCGCTGGTGGCGCTGCCGCACCCGGTGTCCGTCTGGCCGCTGAATAGGGCCACCCCGGGCGCGCTGTACTCGACGCCGTACTGGTCCAGGTAGGGCAGCCAGAAGCTGTCGAGGCTTTCGGCGGTGGCGAGGATGCGGCAGTCGAGGCGTTCATTGGCGTCGGCGCCGGTCTGACACGAGGTGATCGCCTCCGGCGCGCCGGCACTGCTGCCCTGGCCCTGGCCGGTCCCGTCGTCGAGGCCGAGCTGGCCCACCACCTCGGGTCCGAACAGGAGGGAGAGGATCAACACCAGCCCGCCGCCGAGACCGCCGCCCACGGCCAGGCCACGGCCCCGGCCTCGCCGGTCGCTTACGCGTGAAGGGTCGAGGCGGACGTTGTCGTTGAAACTCATGAAACCAACCATAAGCCAACTGATGATTTTATGGATGGAGTGGTGCGGCGGCCGCGCCGCCCGGGAGCGGCATTGTGCCAGTGCAGCTCCGATGCACCAAGGGAAATTTAGCTTCGGCCCGGCGGCTTGCGGCCCCGCGGGCGCCGCGGACAATAAGGGTTACCGCCCTGCGGTCTCCCGGCTCGAGGGAGCCCTGCGTGCGCGGCCGACCCGAAGGAGATCCCCGTGAACCTGCTGCACTCGATGGTCGAAGCCCTTGAGAAATTCAAGCCCCTCGATACCGTCGCAGCGCCGGTCGCCTCGGCCGTTGAGAAGACCCTGAGGCCGCGCCTCCTGCGCAACGCCCTGAGCGGCACGGCCCTGGGGCACCGGCTGCACCCGGTCCTGACCGACATCCCCACCGGGGCCTGGACCATGGCGACGCTGCTCGACCTGGTGGGCGGACGGGACTCGGAGCACTCGGCGGACCTCCTCGTGGGGGTGGGTATCGCCTCCGCCGTGCCGACGGCGCTCACCGGAGCGAACGACTGGGCGGACACCGTCGGCAAGGACAGCCGGGTGGGCCTGGTCCACGCTATCGGGAACAGCACCGCCCTGACCCTCTACAGCCTGTCGGCGGTGGCCCGGCGCCGGGGCAGCCGCACCGCCGGCACCCTGCTAGGCGTCGGCGGGTGCGGGGCCCTGCTGTTCAGCGCCTACCTGGGCGGGCACCTAAGCTATGCGCGCGGCGTCAACGTCAACCGCACCGCCTGGCGGGAAGGCCCCGAGGCGTGGACGCCGGTGCTGACCGACGGGGAGCTGGCCGACGGCGAGCGCCGGGTGGTGGAGGCCGACGGTGTCTCGATCCTGCTGTACCGCGACGGCGGAACCGTCCGCGCCATGGACAGCGTGTGCAGCCACCTTGGCGGCCCGCTCGAGGAGGGCGAGATCGCCGATGGCTGCGTCACCTGTCCCTGGCACGGCAGTACCTTCCGGTTCGATGACGGAACCGTGGTCCGCGGCCCGGCGAGCAACCCGCAGCCCGTGTACGAGGCGCGGGTCGACGACGGCATGATCACCGTCCGCCGGGCCGCTGCGGAGGAGAGCATCAGCTCCTCCTAGGCCGGAGCCTAGTGCGCCGGCACGGCCGAGGGATCCGGCGCGTTGTCAGGCTTGCGCACGAAGATGGCCGCAATCACCGCGGCCAGGGAGATGACGGCTCCCCAGATAAAGGCAACCTGGATGCCGCCGGCCAGGGCCGCTGTCTCCGACTGCCCCGCGGCCGCCAGGTTGCCTGCGACGATGGTGGTCACCGAGATGAACAGTGCCGTGCCGACGGCGCCGGCGATCTGCTGCACCGTGCCGAAGACGGCGCTGGCGTGGGAGTACAGATTCGGCTTCACCGAGCCGAGCGCCGAGGTCAGCAGCGGCGTCAGCATCAAGGCAAGGCCCAGGCTCCAGACGATGTGGGCGATCAGCACGAGGTAGATCGGCGTGGTTTCCGAGGCGAAGCTCAGGGCCACGAAGGAGATCCCGATGAGCAGCGCTCCGGGTACCAGCAGGAGGCGCGGTCCCCGGCGGTCGAAGACCCGTCCCGTCCACGGTCCGAGGACACCGATCAGGACGCCGCCGGGAAGCAGCAGCAGGCCCGCGACCAGCGGCGACTCACCCAGCACGCTCTGGACGTAGATCGGCAGGAGGATGATCGTTCCGAACAGGGCCATGAAGGCGAGGAACGTGGTCAGGATCGCAAGGGTGAAGTTGCGTGAGGTGAACGTGCGCAGGTCGAGCAGTGCGCGGTCGGCACGCTGCAGCCGGATCTGGCGCACGATGAACAGCGCCAGGAAGATGATGCCGACCACCAGGGGGATCCAGGCGGGAACCAGGGCTTCGGCGCTGGCCTCACCGAGCCGGCTGAATCCGTAGACGATGCCGCCGAAGGCCAGGGCCGAGAGGATGACCGACAGGACGTCGATTGCACTCTTGTGGGGGGAGGTGACGTTTGTCATCTTGGTGGCGCCCAGGATGAGGGAGATCAGCGCGATGGGCAGGACGAGCCAGAACATCCACCGCCAGTCCAGGACGCTGAGGATGGCGCCCGCGGTGGTGGGGCCGACGGCGGGGGCCACGGAGATCACGATTGAAATGTTCCCCATCGTGCGCCCGCGTGAGGCGGCCGGCACCAGGGTCATCACGGTGGTCATCAGCAGGGGCAGCATGATCGCGGTACCGCTGGCCTGGATCACCCGGCCGGCCACGAGGGTGGCGAAGCCCGGCGCGAGGGCGGCGAGCAGGGTGCCGGCGCTGAACAGCGACATGGCGACCATGAACAGTGGGCGGGTATTGAAGCGCTGCAGCAGGAAGCCCGTGATCGGAATAACGACTGCCATCGTGAGGAGGAACGCGGTGCTGAGCCACTGCCCCGCGCTGACGGTGATGCCGAGGTCCTGGACCAGGCGCGGAATGGCGACGCCGGTGATCGTTTCATTCAGGATGACGACGAACGCCGAGACGATGAGGAGGCGGATGACCAGGCGGTTCTTCGCGGAGACCTCCGGCTCGGCCGGCAACGGTGCCGGTCTTGCCGAAAGTGGATCTTGGGACACCTGTGGTGACGTGCTGCGAGGCATGGGCTCTCTTTCTTCTAAGACGGCGCCTACTTTTGCTTCTGCCGCGCGTGCGGCGGCGGCCCCACTACTCCCGGGCGGGAGCGCCGGCGCTTGGCTGGGCCTCGTTTGCGACAACCGCGCAATCCTCCGCTCTATTCCGGCGATGAAAAATCGGTTCCCGGCGCTGTGGCATCCGCACCGAGGCCCGTCTGGATGGCGCGCGGCGGAAATGGGGGGCTGCACTAGCATGGTGCGGGTGCGCCGGAGCAGGGTTCGGCGCCTTCCACCTGCAGATTCCCGAAGGAGTAGCGCATGTCCGGCTCGTACTACCGCTCGTTCGGGGAGGGCCGGTTCGAGTCGACCGTCCACGCCCAAGGGGCCTGGAATCCCGGGGAGCAGCACATGGCGCCCGTGGCGGGACTGCTCGTGCAGAACCTGCTGGACTGCGAGCCCCGCCCGGACCTGCAGCTGGCCCGGGTGGGTTTCGACATCCTGGGAATGATTCCCGGCGGCGAGTTCGAGGTCTCAACCCGGGTCCTTCGGCCGGGACGCACAATCGAGCTGCTCGAGGCCGAGCTGCGCGCTCAGGGCCGCACGGCGGTCACCGCGAGGGCGTGGCGGCTGGCCCGGACCGACACCGCCGAGGTCGCCGCCGTCGAGGATGCCGACATGCCCGGGCCCGGCGAGGCGGGACCCTACGGCGGCATGACGCAGTGGCCCGGCGGCTTCATCGAATCCCTTGAGTTCCGTGTGGTGCCCGGTCACCGCCCGGGCCGCGGCCGCATCTGGCTGCGGACACCGCTGGAGCTCGTCGATGACGGGCCGACGCCGGACCTCGTGCGCTTGTGCGGCATGGTGGATGCGGCCAATGGGATCGCCGCCAGGGTCCGGCCAGGCACGGGCAGCTGGATGTTCCCCAACGTCGACCTCCAACTGCACTTCCACCGCCCGCCCTCCGGGTCCTGGCTGGGCCTGGACACGAGGGTGACGTTCGGGGCGGACGGGGTGGGGCTCACCTCCAGTGTCCTTCACGATCTGGACGGGCCCTTCGGCCGCTCCGAGCAGATCCTCACGGTCCGCCCGCTGTGATTCCGGAATGGTCAGTGCCGTCGGGTCGTTGGGACAAGTGGGCCGCAACGGTCCGTGCGCACCAAACGCAAAGGAACAGGAACTATGCCAAAGGCAGTCTGGAACAACCAGGTCATCGCGGAATCCGCAACTACGGTTCTGGTCGAGGGTAACCACTACTTCCCGAAGGACTCCGTCAAGGAGGAGTTCTTCCGGCCGAGCCCCACGCAGACCACCTGCCCGTGGAAGGGCCAGGCCCACTACGTCACCCTCGAGGCGGACGGCAAGCAGAGCGTCGACGCCGGATGGTTCTACCCGCAGCCCAAGGACGCGGCCCAGAACATCAAGGACCACTACGCGTTCTGGCGCGACGTCGTCGTCACTGACTAAGGTCGGAAGCAGCGGGAACGCCCGGACACAGCCCGGGCCCCGGCACCGCCGCACCACCCGCTCCGCCCCGGCCCCACGGCCGGGGCGGTGCCATGGTGCCACCCGCAGGACCAATGCAACGGAAGGGATCTCATGGAGTACCGGAAACTTGGCAGCAGTGGCACCTCAGTATCGGCGCTTGCCCTCGGCACGATGACCTTCGGGGCGGAAGCCGACGAGGCGGAGTCCCACCGCATCCTCGACGCCTACGCCTCCGCCGGCGGAAACCTGATCGACACCGCCGACGTCTACACCGCCGGCACGTCCGAGGAGATCATCGGGCGCTGGCTGGCTCGAAACCCGGCCGGGCGCGACTCGATGGTGATCGCCTCCAAGGGCCGGTTCCCCATGGGCAAGGGGGTCAATGACCTGGGCCTGACCCGCCGGCACCTGCGCCGGGCGCTCGAGGCCTCACTGACCCGCCTCGGCGTTGACCACCTCGACCTCTACCAGGTGCACTCCTGGGACCCCCACACACCGCTCGAGGAAACCCTCGGGTTCCTCGACGAAGCGGTGCGCAGCGGCAAGATCTCCTACTACGGCTTCTCCAACTACACCGGGTGGCAGCTGACGAAGGCCGTGATGCTCGCACGGGCCTCCGGGTACAGCGCGCCGGTCACTCTCCAGCCGCAGTACAGCCTGCTGGTGCGCGAGATCGAAGCCGAGATCGTCCCGGCCACCCTTGACGCCGGAATGGGCCTGCTGCCGTGGTCACCGCTCGGCGGCGGCTGGCTGAGCGGAAAGTACTCGCGGGACACCCTGCCCACGGGAGCCACCCGGCTGGGGGAGAATCCTCAGCGCGGGATGGAGGCCTGGGAGCAGCGCAACGCCCAGGAGCGCACATGGCGGATTATTGACGCCGTCGGAGAGACCGCGAAGGGCCGCGGCATCAGCGCCTCGCAGGTGGCCCTGGCCTGGGTGGCGCGCCAGCCGGCCGTCACCTCGGTCATCCTTGGCGCGCGTACGGTGGACCAGCTGAAAGACAACCTCGCCTCCGCCGGGCTGGAACTGACCCCGGAGGAGGCCGGCCGGCTCGACGCCGTCAGCGCCCCCCAGTTCAGCGACTACCCCTACGGCGGACCGGCGCTGGAGCAGCGCAGCCGGGCGCTCGACGGAGGGCGCTGAGCCGCTGCGCGCAGCGGGTCCGCCCGCTGCCGGTGCCTACCGCGTCCCGGCCGGACCCGGTCCGCCGGTGAGCAGCGTCCGGGCGACCGCCGAGTACACCTTGAGGGCCCCGATGGTGGTGCGGACGCGCTGCAGGGGACGCTCACGCCTGACGAGATCGGGATCCCGGTCGCGGCCGCGCTCGACCGCGGCCAGCGCGGCTCCGCCTGTCCGCGCCGGGTGGGACCCCGACTCAGCCGAGGACGGCCAGGGCGCGCGGGGCGGCCTCGACCAGGACCTTCGTCTCGGCCGGGGCCGACTTGACCTCGCCGTCGAGCTGGTAAGGCATCGGCTTGACGGTGGTGAACTCGTACCGGCTGACGCTGGGCTGCTTTCCGAGCCCCTTGGAGGCGGCGCGCAGCGCCGTCAACAGCACCTTCCACTTGGCCATATGGGGAAAGACCACCACTTCGAACTGTCCGTCGGAGGGGTGGTCCTCAGCCTCGCTGAGGGTTGCGTACTTCGCCATCTCCGGGATGTTCGCCAGCACGAGGCTGTCGAACCTGCGGTGGACGCCGTCGGTCTGGCGGATCTCGAAGGGCTTGAACTTCGCGAAGGTACGCACCACCGTCACCATTTCCTTGAGGGCGCCCTTGCTTCCCTTTTCGAGGTCGATCGCCACCACGGGCGTGAGTCCAAAGCCGATGTAGGAGTGGGCGTAGTTCGTCTCGGCCTCCGTTCCCTCACCGATCGTGATTTTCAGGAGGTCGAGGCGCCGCACCTCGCCCTCGGCGATCGCCTCGGGAAGGGGTTTGGTCCCGGTGGTGCGGCGGTGGTCATTGGCGTTCCCGGCGGCCATGACGGCGCAGACGGCGTCGCTGCTGCCGCTCTGCATCACCCCGTTGACTACCTCGTTGTACCCGCCGTCGCCGCTGACTGAAACCACGAGGGCGTTGCCCCGCCGGGCAGCCTCCCGGGCGAGTTCCACGGCATGACCGGCGCGCTCGGTGGGCCGCAGGGTGATCTCCGGAGAGTAGGACAGGAGCCGGGTCAGGTCATCGTGGAGCCCCTGGGCGAGCCGTGGCGCGTCCCCGGTGCTGTTCGGGTTGAAGATGATCGAGACGGAATCGAAAGTGCGCGCTGAGTCCATGAAGTGCCCCCGGGGGAGTTCGGTGCTGCGAGACGGTTCGGATACGCCGCCGGTACTGCACCGGGCGGCCCGGACCTTACAACTCCAAGAGTGTCATATAGATTGGGCGCGGGACACGCCGCCGGGCGCAAGCGGCCTCGGGGCGGGTTGATCCGCCCGCTGGAGGGCCGGAACGCAGGTGGACGACGCGGATCGGAACCACACGGAACGGGACGATGCGGAACGAACGGACGGAGCCGGAGGCCATGGAGAACCCCTGGGAGGGAGCGGACACGCTTGAGGTGCACCAGCCGCGCCGCACGTCGGGTGCCGCCGAGGACCTCGACGCGGGCATCGGGCTCCTGAGGGAGGTGGCCGCACGGCGGCGCGGCCCCACCCTGCGGCTGTACCGGCCGGAGCCGACGGTGGCCTTCGGACAGCGCGACGCGCGGCTTCCGGGATTCCGCGAGGCCAGCGGCAAGGTGCGGGCGGCCGGGTTCGAACCGCTGGTGCGCCGAGCCGGCGGGAGGGCCGCCGCATACCACCGGGGCTGCCTGATCGTGGACCATATCGAACCGGCCTCCGATCCGGTGTCCGCCACCCGCGCGCGCTTCGAATTCTTCGGCGGCCTCCTCGCCCGGGCGCTGCAGGACGCCGGCGTCTCCGCCGCGGTGGGTGAGATCCCGGGGGAGTACTGTCCCGGGGAGTTCAGTGTCCACGGCCCCGCGGGCGGGCCGGGGCAGATCAAACTGGTGGGAACGGCGCAGCGGGTGGTGGCCGGGGCGTGGCTGTTCTCGTCGGTGCTGATCATCGAGGACGCGGCGCCCCTGCGGGCAGTGCTCACCGACGCCTATTCGGCCCTTGACCTGAAGTGGGACCCGGCCACCGCGGGAGCGGCCGAGGATCTTCGCCCGGGCCTGCGGGTGCGCGACCTAGAGGAAACTGTTCTCGGCGCCTACGACCGGCACGTGCGGCTCGTTCCAGCGCCGGATCTATAGCGCCGGATCTGTAGGGCCGGATCTGTAGGGCGGGTCAGTATGACCGGACCTGTTGGACGGCCCGTATGAACGGCAGGTAGGGCCGGACCTGTTGGGCCGGCAGCTGGGCAGTGGCGGCAGCCGGCGGGACGCGCCCACCGGCCGGCCGCTGCGGCCTAGACGCCGAGGCGGGTCTTGACCTCAGCCACGGACGGGTTCGTCGCCGCAGAGCCATCGGGGAAGATGACCGTGGGGACCGTCTGGTTTCCTCCGTTGAGCGAGGCGACCAGTTCGGCCGTCCCCTCGGTCTCCTCGATGTTGATGTCGCGGAAGCCGATGCCCTGGGCTGTGAGCTGGGACTTCAGCCGGCGGCAGTAGCCGCACCACGATGTCGAGAACATGGTGATGGTCCCGTTTTCTGGTGTGTAATCCACGGTGCTCCTCCTGGGATGGCTGCAAAAAGTGGTGCTGTTGTGGTTTCAGTACCTACAGATGCAACGCCGCTGCACGGGTTTCGATTCCGTCAGGCGATTTCGACGATGGAAACGGTGCCGTCCGGCTCCACCTTCAGGCCCGGGTTGTAGCAGACCTCCCACCGGAATCCGTCAGGATCTGCGAAGTACCCGGAATACCCGCCCCAGCTCATCTGGGTTCCCGTCGCCACGATCGTTCCGCCGGCGGCTGCGGCCTCGTGGAGCACCGCATCGACCGCCGCGGGTGAGTCAACATTGTGGGCCAGTGTGAACAGCTGCGGGTTCCCCGGCCCGCCTCCGCCAGCCTCCGCTGCGAGGTGGTCGAGGCGGAACAGGGACAGCAGCAGCCCGTGGCCCACCTGGAAGAAGGCCACCTCCTCCGGGACGTGGAGTTTGGGCGCCCAGCCCAGCCCGTCCGCGTAGAAGGCGAGGGAGGCCCCGAGGCTGCGCACCCCGAGGGTGATCACATTCACCGTTGAATCCATTCCCCGATCCTCTCACCGCCTCCGCCCGGTTCCCGGACAGACGCCCGGGCGTGGCGCGGCGGTTGTTGGTCGCGCCCGAGCGCAGCGGATACGATCAGAGGACCGCGGCGACGCCCGGTTCCGGGTGCGCCGGCCCCGGACGCACGCCAGCCATAAGCTCGTACCACTTTCGCAAGGAGACCACTGTGTCAGCGCCCCTACCTATCACCCTCATCGTCGATGGCGAAGAGAACCAGGTGACCGCGGGCACGACCGGTGCCGACCTTTTTCGGGAACGTCGAGACGTCGTCGTGGTCCGGGTCGACGGTGAATTGAAGGACCTCGACCAGCCGCTGCCCGACGGCGCGCAGATCGAACCCGTGACGATGGAGTCGCCCGAGGGACTCCAGGTGCTGCGGCACTCCGCCACCCACGTGCTCGCCCAGGCGGTGCAGCAGCTGCGTCCCGGTGCCCGGCTCGGCATCGGGCCGTACATCACCGACGGCTTCTACTACGACTTCGACGTCGACGAGCCGTTCACCCCCGACGAGCTGAAGCAGCTCGAGAAGATGATGCAGAAGATCGTCAACGCGAACCAGCTCTTCGTGCGCCGCGAGGTGTCCGAGGACGAGGCGCGCCTGGCCATGGCCGATGAGCCCTACAAGCTCGAACTGATCGGGCTCAAGGGCGATGCCTCCGACGATGAGGGCGCCTCCGTGGAGGTCGGCGCCGGCGGGCTGTCGATCTACGGCAATGTCGACCGGAAGTCCGGCGACGTCATCTGGGAGGACCTGTGCCGCGGTCCCCACCTGCCCAACACCAAGCTGATCTCCAACGCCTTCGCGCTGACCCGCTCCGCGGCCGCGTACTGGCGCGGCAGCGAGAAGAACAAGCAGCTGCAGCGCATCTACGGCACCGCCTGGCCCACCAAGGAGGACCTGGTGGCCTACCGGGAGCGCCTGGCCGAGGCCGAGCGCCGCGACCACCGCCGCCTGGGCTCCGAGCTCGACCTCTTCTCCTTCCCGGACGAGCTCGGCTCGGGGCTGCCCGTGTTCCACCCCAAGGGCGGCGTCATCCGCAAGGCCATGGAGGACTACTCCCGGCAGCGTCACACCGAGGCCGGGTACGAGTTCGTCTACACCCCGCACATCACCAAGGGCCACCTCTACGAGGTGTCGGGGCACCTCGACTGGTACCGGGATGGCATGTTCCCCCCGATGCACGTTGACGCGGAGCTCAATGAGGACGGTTCGGTGCGCAAGCCCGGGCAGGACTACTACCTCAAGCCGATGAACTGCCCCATGCACAACCTGATCTACAAGTCCCGCGGGCGTTCCTACCGGGAGCTGCCGCTGCGGCTCTTCGAATTCGGTTCGGTGTACCGGTACGAGAAGTCAGGCGTCATCCACGGCCTCACCCGGGTCCGCGGCATGACCCAGGACGACGCCCACATCTACTGCACGCGCGAGCAGATGAAGGAGGAGCTGACCGGGACGCTGAACTTCGTCCTGGGACTCCTCAAGGACTACGGGCTCGATGACTTCTACCTTGAGCTCTCCACCCGGAACGAGGAAAAGTCCGTCGGCGCCGACGACATCTGGGAGGAAGCGACCCGCACCCTCGCCGAGGTGGCCGAGGAATCAGGCCTCGAGCTGGTTCCCGACCCCGGGGGAGCCGCGTTCTACGGCCCCAAGATCTCCGTCCAGGCCAAGGACGCCATCGGCCGCACCTGGCAGATGTCGACCATCCAGCTCGACTTCAACCTGCCCGAGCGCTTCGAGATGGAGTACCAGGCCGCCGACGGCACCCGCCAGCGCCCCGTGATGATCCACCGTGCCCTGTTCGGCTCGATCGAGCGGTTCATGGGCGTGCTCACCGAGCACTACGCGGGCGCCTTCCCGGCCTGGCTCGCGCCGGTGCAGGTCCTCGCCGTCCCCGTGGCGGAGGCCTTCAACGACTACCTGTACGACGTCGTCGACCGGCTCAAGGCCGAAGGAATCCGCGCCCAGGTGGACGCGGGCACGGACAGGTTCCCCAAGAAGATCCGTACGGCGAGCAAGGAGAAGGTGCCGTTCGTCCTGATCGCCGGTGGTGAGGACCAGGAGGCCGGCGCCGTCTCGTTCCGCTTCCGCGACGGAAGCCAGGAGAACCAGGTGCCCGTCGAGGATGCCGTGAAGCGCATCGTCGACGCGGTTCGGACCCGGGATAAGTCTCTCTGATGGAGCGGACCCCAGACGCCGGAGCGGACTACCCCGGGGATGCCGCGGCGACGGATGACTTCCAGCTCGCCGGCGTGCCCGATGCCTTCCAGCGCCTGTGGACCCCGCACCGCCTCGCCTACATCAAGGGCGGCCAGGACCAGGTCACCGGCGAGAACGACTGCCCGTTCTGTGTGGCCCCGACCCGCAGCGACGAGGAGTCCCTCATCGTCCACCGGGGCGAGCACTGCTATGTGGTGCTCAACCTTTACCCCTACAATCCCGGCCACCTCCTCGTGGTTCCCTACCGCCACCTTCCGGACTACACCGATATCGACGGGGCCGAGACGGCGGAGTTCGCCGACCTGACCCAGACGGCGATGCGGGTGCTCCGGACGGTGTCCAACCCCACCGGCTTCAATATCGGCATGAACCAGGGCCGCACCGGGGGCGCGGGCATCGCGGCACACCTGCACCAGCACGTCGTCCCGCGCTGGGGCGGGGACGGGAACTTCCTGCCGATCATCGCCCAGACCAAGGCGGTGACGCAGACCCTCGACGAGGTGCGCCGGCAGGTGGCCGCAGGCTGGCCCGACTCCGGTGCTGCCGCAGGTCTGCGGAATGCCAATGCTGCGGAAGGGCGTGCCTGAACCATGCTCAACAAGTACGCAAGGACCTTCTTCACGACCCTGTTCACCCCGCTGGCTGCGCTGCTGCTGCGGTGGGGGGTGAGCCCGGACGCCGTGACCATTGCCGGCACGGCGGGCGTCGCCGTCGGAGCGCTGGTCTTTTACCCGCAGGGTGAGCTCTTCTGGGGCACCCTGTTCATCACCGCTTTCGTCTTCTCCGACGTCATCGACGGCATCATGGCCCGGCTGCGGGGACCGGGCGGCCCCTGGGGGAGCTTTCTGGATTCCACCCTTGACCGGGTGGCCGACGGCGCAGTGTTCGCGGGCCTGGCCGTCTGGTACTTCACCGGCGGGGACTCCGCCCCGACGGCGGTCGCGGCCCTGCTGTGCCTCGTCCTCGGAATGCTCGTTTCCTACGCCCGGGCAAAGGCCGAGGCGCTCGGCTTCGACGCCAGCGTCGGCATCGCCGAACGCGCCGAGCGGCTCGTGTCGGTGCTCGTCACCGCAGGACTGACAGGGCTTGGCCTGCCGGGGGAGTTCCTCCTCGGCGTCCTGGTCCTGCTCGCCCTTGCGAGTATGGTCACCGTGTTCCAGCGGGTCGCCGCAGTGCGGCGCCAGTCGATGGACCCCCGCCCCGCCGGGCAGGGCTGAACCCGGTGCCCTCCAGCGGCCGGACCGCCTTGTGAGCGTGCCGCCGGCCCCCGCGCCCGCCCCGCTGCGGGCCCTGCTGATCGTCAACCCCACCTCCGGCCGCGGCCGGAGCCTGCGGTTCCGGGCCGGGGTCCGCAGCGCCCTGGCCGGGCAGGGCTACGACGTCGTGGAGCATGTCACCGAAGGACTGGCCGACGCCCGCGCGGCCGCCGCCACCGCCGGCCCGGACACCCTCATCGCCTCCCTCGGTGGTGACGGACTGCACGGGGCCGTCGCCGCCGGCATCCGCGGCACCTCGGCGGTGCTGCTGACCCTTGGCGGCGGGCGGGGCAACGACACGGTCCGCCGGCTGGGGCTGCCGGTCAACCCCGTCCGGGCCGTCCGCTCGATGTCGGCCCTGACGGTGCGCCCCCTCGATCTCGGCTGCGTGAACGGCGTCCCGTTCCTCGGCGTCGCCCACATCGGTTTCGACGGCCTCGCCGCGGAACTGGCCAACGCCGCCCGGGTCGGCCTGGGCCCCCTGAGCTACCTCGCCGGGGGAGTGCGGGCACTTCTCACCTGGAAGGGCGTCGGGTTTCACGTTGAGGTCGACGGCGACCGGGAGGACTTTGCCGGCTGGTTCGTCGCCGTCGGCAATGTCGGCCAGTACGGCGGCGGGATCCGCATCGCCCCCGACGCGGCCGCCGACGACGGCCTGCTCGACGTCGTCCGCCTGCGCGGCGGCGGCCGGGTCCGCCTCGCCTCCGTGTTCCTCCGCGCCTTCCGCGGCGCCCACCTCACCCAGCCGGGCGTCGCCTCCTCCCGGGGCCGGAGGGTCCGCCTGACCGCGGCGCCGGGCCTGAACGTCTACGCCGACGGGGAACTGGTCGGGCCCGTCCCCGCCGAGGTCACCCTGCTGCCCTCGGCCGTGCTGGTTCTGGTGCCGCGCTCCTCCCCGGCGCTGCGGGAAAACCAGGCGGCGGAGCCCGGCCGCCCGCGCGCCGGCGCGGGAGGGTAGCCCCCTTTCCGGCCGGGCGCCGCACCCGCGGAACGGCCCGGAACGGGCAGCGGTGCGGCGGCCCGTGCGGGCGTATTATGGGATGCGTTACCTTTTACCAATCTTTAGGGGCTTTCTGTGTCCACCGTTGACGACAATTCGACAACCGCCGCTTCGACCGGCGGCAGCCGCGTCAAGCGCGGAATGGCTGAAATGCTGAAGGGCGGCGTGATTATGGACGTCGTCACGCCGGAGCAGGCCCGGATCGCCGAAGATGCCGGCGCGGTGGCTGTCATGGCCCTCGAGCGGGTTCCGGCCGACATCCGCGCCCAGGGCGGGGTCTCGCGCATGAGCGATCCCGACATGATCGACGGCATCATCGACGCCGTGTCCATCCCGGTGATGGCCAAGGCCCGGATCGGGCACTTCGTCGAGGCGCAGGTGCTGCAGTCGCTCGGCGTCGACTACATCGACGAGTCCGAGGTGCTGACCCCGGCGGACTACTCCAACCACATCGACAAGTGGAAGTTCACGGTGCCCTTCGTCTGCGGCGCCACGAACCTGGGGGAGGCGCTGCGCCGCCTCAATGAGGGCGCGGCAATGATCCGCTCCAAGGGCGAGGCCGGCACCGGCGACGTCTCCAACGCGACGATGCACATGCGCAAGATCCGCTCGGAGATCGCCCGGCTCTCCTCAATGGCCGAGGACGAACTCTACGTCGCCGCCAAGGAACTGCAGGCGCCCTACGAGCTGGTCAAGGAGGTGGCCCGCGAGGGCCGCCTGCCGGTCGTGCTCTTCACCGCTGGCGGCATTGCGACCCCGGCCGACGCCGCCATGATGATGCAGCTCGGCGCCGACGGCGTGTTCGTCGGTTCGGGCATCTTCAAGGCAGGGAACCCCGCCGAGCGGGCCGCCGCCATCGTCAAGGCGACGACCTTCCACGACGACCCGGACATGGTCGCCAAGGTCTCCCGCGGCCTCGGCGAGGCCATGGTCGGCATCAACGTCGACGAGCTGCCGCAGCCGCACCGCCTCGCCGAGCGCGGCTGGTAGCAGCCCGCGCAGCAGACTCAAGGCACAAACGGAAGGGGCACCGCCACCAGGCGGTGCCCCTTCTTTCTTCCCCGGAGGGCCGGGAGTTAGTGCCGGCCGCGGCCGTGATCGCCGTCGGCCTCGATCTGCTCCTTGCGGACCTCCTCGTTGACCGTGTGCTGCTCGGTCACTGTCTCCTTATCGAGGCGGACGCGTTCCACCGGAACGGCTTCCTTCTCCACGACGGGCCGCTCCTCGTGCAGGACGACCTCGTGCTCCTCCTCGCTGATGGCCGGACCGGCCATTGCGGCACCGCGGTTGGCGTCGGTGATCGGCTCACGCTCGAGGCGGACCTCTTCACGCGACACCGGAACCGTCTGGGATACGTTCTCGGAGACGACGAACTTGCGCAGGCGCACCCGGCCCGCTTCGCGCGACTCGGTGCCCACGCGCAGCTGCTCCTCCGAACGGGTCATCGCCTCGTCGGTGGTGGGGCCGGAGGTGTCATGGCCGACGGCGTCACGGCCGGTGGTGCGGGTGGTGTCGTAGTCGACGCCGCGTGTCCCGTCGGAGCTGCCGTTGAGGCTGTAGTGCCGGTAGAGGCGGTCCTCCTCCTCGGGGCTCAGATGGCCGTCCTTCTCCACCTTGGGAGCGTCCTTGACGAGGTCCTTGCTGTACGGGACGCGGACGTCGTTGCCGTCTACGGATGCCGCTTGGAGCGGGACGAAGGACTCGGAGGTGCCGAACAGGCCGGTGTTGACCGAGACCCAGCTGGGCTGTCCGGTCTCGTCGTCGACATACAGCTGGCCGATCGAGCCGAGCTTGCCGCCGTCATCGGTGTACACGTTTCCGCGGCCGGCGGCCAGGTCATTCAGGTTTTCCTGGGTAATCATGTTTCTCCTTGGTGTTCACGAAGGTGTTCACGGGCTCCGCCGCGGTGGGCGGCGCCGTAGTGGAGGTCATGGGCACGAGGCCCCGGGCTGCTTGCACCGCCCACTCTAGGGGCCCCGGAAATAAATGGCAAGCGTGCTTACTACTAGCCGATCGAGCGATACGCTACTAGCGTTGAATCGGCGATGGGCACCCTGCGTGCCGGTCGGATCAACGCACACGCACCGCAGGTAGAAGGAGATTTTCGTGGCACAGCACAACACCTCCGGGTCGAGTACACCGAAGGGTAGGCGTGACGAGATCGTCGCCGAGGAGCGCCGGCAGTTCGGCGGAATGAAGTTCGGCTCGGCCTTCTTCGGCTGGATGACGGCCACAGGCATCGCGGTGGTCCTCACCGCACTTCTCGGCGCGGTCGGAGCAGGAGTGGGGGTCGCGAACAACGCCGACGCCGGACAGGTCGCCGACCAGGCCTCCCAGGACCTGCAGACGGTCGGCATCGTCAGCGGACTCGTGCTTGCCGCAATCCTTTTCACCGCCTATTTCTGCGGTGGGTATGTTGCCGGGCGCATGGCGCGCTTCGACGGCGCCAAGCAGGGCCTTGCGGTCTGGCTGTGGGCGATTGCCGTGGCCATTCTCCTCGCCATCCTCGGCGCCGTCGCCGGCAGCCAGTTCAACGTCCTCGGCAGCCTCAACGGCTTCCCCCGCATTCCCGTCAATGAGGGTGCGCTGACCACCGGCGGAATCATCGCTCTCGTCATCGCCGTCATTGTCCCGCTGATCGGGGCCGTGCTCGGCGGCAAGGCCGGGATGCGTTTCCACCGCAAGGTCGACCAGGTCGGCGCGAACTCTGCGGCCGGCCTGAACGTTTAACTGACACGGCCGGTGGGACCGGCGTGTCGATCCCACCGGCGCTTGTCCGGTCCGGCTGCCGCTCCCGCCTCCGCGCGGGAGCGGCAGCTTCGCCGGATCGGGCACATCCGCAGTCCGGTGCTGATCCGGTGCCGGCGCTGGAGCAGGCGAGTATTTTTGGAGGGTTCGCATGGCGCGGTTTGGAGGACGGACTCGACCCCGGGGGGCAAAACGTGTGGCCGGGCTGGTCGTGGGCTGGCTCCTCGTGGCCATTGGACTCGCGGCCCTCGTCCTTCCCGGCCCGGGCCTGCTGGCGCTCGTCGCCGGCCTCACCGTGCTCGCCCAGCAGTACGAATGGGCCCGCCGGTGGCTGCAGCCGGTCAAGACCCGGGCCTTCGCGGCCGCCGCCAAGGGCGTTCGAACCCGGCGCAACATCGCCCTCAGCTTCGCCGCCGCTTTGGTGCTGGCCCTCGTCGGCGTGCTCTGGTGCATTAAGCCGCCCGCACCCGGATGGTGGCCGCTCGAAGCGCAGTGGTGGCTGCCCGGCGGCTGGAGCGTCGGCTCGGGGCTGATCCTGTCGGCACTGCTCGCGGCGGCCTTCATCGTATACAGCATCCGGCGGTTCCGTCCCAGTGGTGCCGCGGATGCCGCCTAGGGGCGCCGCCCGTCCCGCCGTGCTGGGCTTAGAGTGCCATCCACAGGGTCTTGCCCCGGCCCACGAGGTCGAAACCCCGGGCCGCGAAGAACTCCGATCCCGAGGGCGCCGCATTGACCGCCAGATGCCGGGCCCCGGATGCGGCCGCCGCCTTGGCCGCGCGGCTCAGCAGCGCGGTGCCGAGGCCTCGGTGGCGGTACTCGGGCAGGACCTCGAGCGAGAAGATCCCGCCGAGGCCCCGTAGCCCCGGAACTCCGGAGGGGTAGAACGCGTAGGCCGCGCCGACGACGTTCCCGCCGACCCTTGTCTCGGCGTGCCAGGCCTGCCGTGGCTGGGACCGCACCACCCGCAGTTCCCGGGCCAGCGGCCCCAGATACTCAGGCACCTCCGTCGACAGTTCGGCGGCGCCATCCTCGTAGGCGGCCGGAACCCCGACCGGCGCGGCCATCCACCACGGCTGCCACCCCGGGGAGAACCCCAGGGACGACAGGGCGCTGCTGCGCACCGCGCCGTTCATCCAGACGCCCACGGTCTTCGCTCCCAGCCTGCTGCCCTCGGCGAGGCCCGGGCGGATGCCGGCCAGCGAAACCTCCTCCGGGAACAGGAGCAGAAGCTGCGACCGCGCCGGAAGCCACGCCCACGTACACCCGTGGGTGGAGAAGGTCTTCCCACCGGTGGCGGTGGCAAGTGCGGCGAACCAGGCGGTGTGCAGGCGCTGGACCTGGGCAATCGTGACCATCCGGGCTCAGGCCAGGCCCCGCCGCTTCAACAGCGGCTCAAGTTCGGCATCCCGGCCCCGGAAGTTGCGGAACGCCTGGAGCGGGTCGATGCTGTTGCCCCGCGAGAGCAGCTCGGTGCGGAAGGTGCCGCCGTTGGCGCGGGTGAGCCCTCCCGAGGACTTAAACCATTCGACGGTGTCGGCGTCGAGGACCTCGCTCCAGATGTAGGCGTAGTAGGCGGCGGCATAGCCGCCGGCGAAGATGTGCTTGAAATAGCCGGTCCGGTAACGCGGGGGAACCAGGGCGAAGTCGACGCCGGCCTCCGAAAGCGCCCGCTGCTCGAAGGCCGCAGGGTCCTCAACAGTGGTGCCGGGCGGCAGGGAATGCCAGGCGAGGTCGAGCAGGGTCGCCCCGAGGTACTCGGTGGTGGCGAAGCCTTCGCCCCACGTCGACGCCGCCGTGACGCGGTCAATGACCTCCTGCGGGAGGGCCTCTCCGGTCTCATGGTGGCGGGCGTAGTTCGCCACGACCTCGGGCCACAGCATCCACATCTCATTGACCTGCGAGGGGTATTCGACGAAGTCGCGCGGGACGCTGGTGCCCGAAAAGGTGGGGTAGGTAACGTTGGAGAACAGGCCGTGCAGTGCGTGGCCGAACTCATGGAAGGCTGTGACCACCTCGTCGAAGCTGAGCAGGGTCGGCTCCCCGGGCGGGGGCTTGGGGATGTTCAGGTTGTTCACCACGACCGCGCGGGTGCCCTGGAGCGCGGACTGGTCAACGAAGGAGTTCATCCAGGCGCCCCCGTTCTTCGTGTCGCGCGTGTAGTAGTCGCCGAGGAACAGGCCCAGGCCGGAGCCGTCCTCGTTGAAGACCTCCCACACGCGCACCTCGGGGTGGTAGCCGGTCAGGTCGGGGCGTTCGGTGAAGCGCAGCCCGTACAGCTGCCCGGCCGCGAAGAAGATGCCGTCCTTCAGGACGCGGTCCAGCTCGAAGTAGGGCCGCAGCGCGGCGAGGTCGACGTCGTACTTCGAGCGCCGGACCCGCTCCGAGTGGAAGGCCCAGTCCCACGGCTCCAGCGGGTGCCCGGCGTCGGCCTCGAGCTCGGCGGCCTCGGCCCGGGCGTTGCGCACGGCGGGGCCGGCCAGGGCGGCGAGGCGCTCCCGGATGGCTTCGAGCGAGGGTGCGGTCTGGTCGTCCGTGGCGGCCGCGGCGTACGTGTCGAAGCCCAGCAGGGCGGCGCGGTCCGCACGCAGGGCCGCCATGCGTGCGGCCAGGTCGAGGGTGTTGTCCGGGCCGTCACTGAAGCCGCGGTTCACCGACAGTTCATACAGCCGCCGGCGCACTCCGCGGTCGGTCAGCACCGCCATCGCCGGCTGGTTGGTCGGAAGGATCAGGGTGAGCAGGTATCTGCCGGGGTGGCCTGCCGCATCGGCGGCGGCCGCGGCGGCGGCGATGTCATCGGCCGGGAGGCCGTCGAGCTCGGCCGCGGTGTCGAGCAGGAGCGCGGAGGCATTGGTGTCTCGCAGCAGCCGCTGCTGGTACTCGGTCGAAAGTTCGGACAGTTCGGCGTTGAGCTCCCGCAGCCGGACCTGTGCGGCGTCGTCGAGCTCGGCGCCCGCAGCCGTGAACCGCCGACGGTACTCGGTCAGCAGCCGGGCCGGTTCGGCGTCGAGGCCGTCCGCGGGGACCGCCTTGAGTCGCTCGAAGAGGGCGCGGTTGAGGTGGATATTGTCCGAGTGCTCGGCAAGGCGCGGCGCGATGCGCGTCTCGATCTCCTGGATGGCGGCCGTGGAGTCGGCCGAGGAACGGTTGTGGAACGCGGCGGCCACCCGCTGCAGGACCTGCCCCGAACGCTCAAGGGCGGTGATGGTGTTCTCGAAGTCCGCTGCCTCCGGGTTGGCGGTGATGGCCTCGATCTCGGCAAGCTGCTCTGCGAACCCCGCCTCGAAGGCCGGCAGGTAGTGCCCGTCCTCGATGCGGTCGAAGGGCGGCAGCTGGTAGGGGAGCGTGCTCGGCTCGAGGAAGGGGTTGCTCATAAGCGTTAACTTTTGCATGCCGCGGCGCCGGCGGGGAACTGGTTCCCCTCCGGTTCCCGTACCGGCCGGTTCGGGTACCGGATGACCTGCCCGGATGACCAGCCCGGACGACCCCGCTGAATGATTGCGCGGGTTGGCCCGGACGGAGGTCAGCGCGGACTGGAGTCAGCGCGGGCGGCTGCCCGCGTGGCGCCGGGCGAGGTCGGCGAGGGTGTCGTCAACCTCGCCTGGCTCGAAGGTCCCGTACTTCCGCTCGACCGCGGTCCGGATGAGGAAGTCCGCGATCGCCGGGTTCTTCGGGAGCAGCGAGCCGTGGAGGTAGCTGGCCACCACGTTGTGGTGGCGCGCGCCCTCATGGTTGTCGCGGGCGTTGTTGCCCTCGCCCTTGGTGACGGTGGCCAGCGGCGTCACTCCGGCGCCCAGGAAGGTCTGCCCGCTGTGGTTTTCGTACCCGTGGATCTCGCCGAACTCCCCGCTGGTGGCGACGACGTTGCCGATGAGGCGTTCCTTTCCACCGTGGGTCTCCAGGTCGAGCACCCCGATGCCCGGGATCACAGTGCCGTCGACGGTCCGAAAGAACCTGCCGAACAGCTGGTAGAGCCCGCAGATGGCGAGCATGGGCTGTCCGTCCTCGGCCAGCCCTCGCAGGCGGGGCCCGATGGCCTGGAGGTCCTGCTGTATCACCAGCTGGCCGCTGTCCTGACCGCCGCCGCCGACGATCAGGTCGGCGTCGTCGGGGAAGCTGTCACCGGCGTTGTGTTCGGAGATGACGGCGTCGTACCCGTGCCAGGCCAGGCGCTGCTTGAGCACCAGGACGTTGCCCCAGTCGCCGTAGATGTTCATCTCGCGGGGGTACAGCTGAAGGATGGAAATCGTGCCCTTGGACATCAGGAAACCACCTCGACGGTCGTGATCTTGGACAGTTCGCGCCGCACGGCGAGCATCGCGGTGTAGGTGCAGAAGATGCGCTTGGGCTGGCCCGGGCTGCCGGCGACGAACGCCTTGAGCGCCGCCGGGATCTCGGGCTCGATGCCGCGGACTTCGACGTCGTCGTATTTCAGGCGCAGCGCCATGTCGTAGGCGCGCACCCCGGTGACGAGGTCGACGCCGGCGGCGCGCAGCGAGTCGAAGTCAACGTCCCACAGCCACGACATGTCGCGGCCGTCCGCGTAGTTGTCGTTGATCGCGATCAGGGTGGCGTGGCCGGCCGGATCGAAGGACTTCAGTCCGAGCCGGAAGCCGCTGGGGTTCTTCACGAGCACCAGTTCGAGGGGCTGGCCGTCGACGGTGACGCTCTCGCCGCGCCCGAAGGCCGGTTCGACGGCCGACAGCGAGGCGAACAGTGCGTCGTCGTCGGCGGCCCCGCCGAGTGCGGTGCGGGCCGCGGCCAGGGCGGCGGCCGCATTGAAGATGTTGTAGACCCCGCGCAGGCGCAGGTCGGCCGGTACCGATTTCCCGCCGACGCCGAACACCGCGCCGTTGCCTTCGACCTGCTCCAGCACGACGTCGGCGGGGAGGTCCGACGGCGCCGGAACGCCGGTGGCGCCCCGGAGTTCGTCGTCGTTCGGGAAGGTGCTGCGCAGCGAGGGGTCGAGGCCGAAGTAGACGACGCCGGCGTCCCGCACCGTCGGCGCGAGGCCGGCCACGCGCGGGTCCTCGCGGTTGAGGATCACCGTTCCGGTGGTGGCGGCGGCGATCTTGCCCAGCAGGCGGGTGGTCGCGTCGATCTCGCCGAACCGGTCGAGCTGGTCCCTCAGGACGTTCAGCAGCAGGGAGTACTTCGGGCGGACAAGGTTCACGAAGTGCACGGCGTGGGCCTCGTCGAGTTCAAGCACGGCGATGTCCGCGTTGAGGCGTCCGCGCCAGTCCACCTCGCCCAGCAGGGCCGCGGCGACGCCCCGGGTGAAGTTGCTGCCGGTCCGGTTCGTGAAAACCCGAAGGCCCTGCCCCTCGAGCAGCTCGACGACCATCTTGGTGGTGGTGGTCTTGCCGTTGGTGCCGCTGACCACCATCACGCCGTGCTCAAGGGTGGACAGGGCCCGGCCCATGAAACCCGGGTCGAGGCGTTCCACCACAAGGCCCGGCAGCGCGGACCCGCCGCCGCGCAGCCTCGACGCGCGGCGCACCGCTTTTCCAACCAGCACGCTCAGGGGATTCATGCCTTTAAACCTAGCGCAAGCACCGGCGGGAACCGGTCAGCCGGCCCGCACCCGGCGTGGAAACGGACAACCTAGAATTGGACCATGGCCTCTTCCTCACCTTCGCCCTCCTCCGGCGTGCGCATCGGCGTGCTGGCCGTCCAGGGGGACGTGCGCGAACACATCCGGACCATCGAAGCCCTCGGCGGCACCGCCACCGCCGTCCGGCGGCCCTCCGAGCTCGAGGGGATCGACGGGATCATCATCCCCGGCGGCGAATCCACGACGATCGACAAGCTCACCCGGGCCTTCGACCTCGCGGAACCGCTGCGCGCGCTGCTGAAATGCGGGCTGCCGGCCTACGGTTCCTGCGCCGGCATGATTATGCTCGCCGACGTCATCGCCGACCCCTCAACGGACCGCCAGGGCAACCCGCAGCAGACCCTTGGGGGACTGGACATCGTGGTGCGGCGCAACGCCTTCGGCCGCCAGCGCGAATCCTTCGAGACCGACCTCGCCTTCACCGGGCTCGCCGACACCGCCGGCACCGGCGGGGAGGACCCGGTGCGGGCCGTCTTCATCCGCGCACCCTGGGTGGAGAAGGTCGGGCCCTCGGTGGAGGTCCTCGCCGAGGTGCCGGCGCCCGAGACGCCCCCGCCCGGCGGGTCCGACCACGACGGCCCGGATAAGTCCGGGACGGTCGCTAGAATTGTGGCAGTGCGGTCGGGCAACCTACTCGCGACGAGTTTCCATCCGGAAGTCACCGGCGAGCGGCGGGTCCACGAATTGTTTATTCGAATGATCAGAGGAGAAGCGTAGGCATGTCGGGGCACTCTAAGTGGGCTACAACCAAACATAAGAAGGCCGCGATCGACGCCAAGCGCGCGAAGTCCTTCGCCAAGCTGATCAAGAACATCGAGGTGGCGGCGCGGGCCGGAGGGGCGGACCTCGCCGGCAACCCGGGCCTTGAGCTCGCGGTGTCCAAGGCGAAGAAGACCTCGGTCCCCATCGACAACATCAACCGCGCCGTCAAGCGCGGCGCCGGGCTCCTCGGCGACGCCGTCGACTACCAGACCATCATGTACGAGGCGCGCGGACCCCAGGGCTCGGCCCTGCTCATCGAGTGCCTCACCGACAACAAGAACCGGGCCGCCTCCGAGGTCCGCCTCGGCATCACCCGCAACGGCGGCAGCGTCGCCGACCCGGGGTCGGTCGCCTACCTGTTCACCCGCAAGGGCGTCGTCACCCTGCCCAAGAACGGCCTGTCCGAGGACGACGTCCTGATGGCGGTCCTCGACGCCGGCGCCGAGGAGGTCAAGGAGTCCGCCGACACCTTCGAGGTGATCTCCGAGCCCCAGGACCTGCGGGCCGTGGTGGCCGCGCTCGAGGAGAACGGCATCGAATACGACACCGACGAGGCCGAATTCGTCCCCTCGATGCAGGTTCAGCTCGACGTCGACGGCGCGAAGAAGTTCCTCAAGCTCGTTGACGCCCTCGAAGAGCTCGACGACGTGCAGAACGTGTACTCCAACGCCGACCTCTCCGAAGAGGTCCTCGCCGAACTCGAGACCGACGATTAGCACCGTCCGGGCGGGCCTGCGGGACGGTGCACCGTGACGATCCGCGTCATGGGCATCGACCCGGGGCTGACCCGGTGCGGCCTCGCCGTCGTCGACGTTGAACCGAACCGGCACTCGACCTTGGTCGCCGTCGGCGTGGTCGGCACGGAGGCCGGACGCAGCCTCGACCAGCGGCTGCTGGTCATCGCCGAGGCCGTCGATGAGTGGCTCGACCTCCACTCCCCGCACGTGCTCGCCGTCGAACGGGTCTTCAGCCAGCTCAATGTCAGCACCGTGATGGGAACCGCCCAGGCCTCCGGGGTGGTCATCGCCGCCGCGGCCCGGCGCGGAATCCCCGTCGCGCTGCACACTCCCACCGAGGTCAAGGCCGCGGTGACCGGCAACGGGCAGTCCGACAAGGTGGCCGTCACCAAGATGGTCACCAAGATCCTGCGGCTCGACGCCCCGCCGCGGCCGGCCGACGCCGCCGACGCCCTGGCCCTGGCCATCACCCACGCCTGGCGCAGGGGAGTGGGCCTGCAGGGGGCGGCCGCCGCCACCGGTGCGGGAGCGGCCACGCCTGCCCAGCGCATGTGGGCCGAGGCCGAGGCGAGGGCCCGGCGCAGCAGGTGACGATCCCGAGTTCGATCCCGGCGACAGGACTGCGCGGCGGGCGCGGCACGCCGGAGTGGCGTTCGGCGGCGCCGGACGGGGGAGAGTACCGTAATAGAAAGTATGTTCGGACGTTGGTTCGGGCGCGTCCATCCTCCACCGTTCTTTGGAGCCTCTCGAAATGATCAGTTCCCTCCGCGGCACCGTCGCCCACGTCGGCCTGCAGTCGGCCGTGCTCGACGTCAACGGTTTCGGCATGCAGGTCCAGGCGACGCCGCAGACCCTGGCGAACCTCCGGGTCGGCGGCGAGGCCCAGGTCTTCACCACCATGGTCGTGCGGGAAGACTCGATGACCCTGTTCGGCTTCGAAGACGCCGAGCAGCGCGAGGTGTTCGACACCCTGCTGGCCATCAGCGGCGTCGGGCCGCGGCTCGCCCTGGCCGTGCTCGCCGTCCACGCCCCGGAGGCGATCCGCATCGCCGCCTCATCCGGGGACGACAAGGCCTTCAGCAAGGTGCCCGGCATCGGGCCCAAGGGCGCGCGTCGGATCGTGCTCGAACTCGCCGGGAAGCTGGTGCCGCTGGAGGCTCCGGGCGTTCCGAGGAACACCTGGCAGGGCCAGGTGCTCACAGCGATGATGGGCCTCGGCTGGTCGGAAAAGGACGCCGGATCAGCCATCGACGCTGCAGTCGCCGACGCGCCGGAGATCGCTGCCACCGGAGATGTTGGCCAGATCCTCAAGCTCACGCTGCGCAGGCTAGGCCAGGACGGCGCCCGCAGCTCGGCCCGCGCGAAGACCCTCTGATGAGCCCCGCCCAGCAGCCCGAGGAAGCACCCCTCGTTTCCGCCGGTTCCGATCCCGAGGACCGGGCCGTCGAGGCCGCCCTGCGGCCGAAGAACCTCGACGACTTCGTAGGCCAGAAACGCGTGCGCCGGCAGCTGTCGCTCGTGCTCGAGGCCTCTCGGCTCCGGGGCCGCAGCGCCGACCACGTGCTGCTCTCCGGCCCGCCCGGGCTGGGCAAGACGACCCTCGCCATGATCATCGCCGCCGAGATGAACGCGCCGCTGCGCATCTCCTCCGGCCCGGCGATCCAGCACGCCGGCGACCTTGCCGCGATCCTTTCCTCCCTCACCGAGGGCGAGGTGCTGTTCCTCGACGAGATCCACCGCATGTCCCGTCCTGCCGAGGAGATGCTCTACATGGCGATGGAGGACTTCCGCGTCGACATCGTCGTCGGCAAGGGCCCCGGTGCCACGGCCATCCCGCTCGACCTTCCCCCCTTCACCCTCGTCGGGGCCACCACCCGGGCCGGGCTGCTGCCCGGGCCGCTGCGCGACCGCTTCGGCTTCACCGGCCACCTCGAGTTCTACTCCACCGAGGAACTTGAACTGGTGCTGCGCCGCTCGGCGATGCTCATGGACATGAAGGTCAACTCCGCCGCCTTCGCCGAGATCGCCGGCCGCTCCCGCGGCACACCGCGTATCGCCAACCGCCTGCTGCGCCGGGTGCGCGACTGGGCGCTCGTCCACGGCATCGACCTGATCGACGCCGGCAGCGCCGGGGCGGCCCTCGACATGTACGAAGTCGACGAAAAGGGCCTGGACCGGCTCGACCGCTCCGTGCTGACCGCCCTGATCACCAAGTTCAACGGCGGACCGGTGGGCCTTTCCACGTTGGCGATCGCCGTCGGGGAGGAACCCGAAACCGTCGAAACCGTCGCCGAACCGTACCTGGTGCGCGAGGGGATGCTCGGGCGCACACCGCGCGGCAGGATCGCCACCGCCGCGGCCTGGCACCACCTCGGGCTCGTCATGCCGGCATCCGTTGCTGCGACGATGCCCGAGGACCTCTTCACCGCCGCGCAGGAGGAGGAGGTTCCCGGCGGTGACCCGGCCGAGGACTGGATGACGTGACCCCGCCTGACCGGCCGGGGGCCTGTTTCCCTTTACACTTGGAGGACACGCGGCGTGAGCCGGCTTTATCTGCGCCGGCTGTGCCGCTCCAAGTCATAGGAACGGAACTTTTCTGTGTTCGCAAACGTAGTAGCCTCGACCGCCGCCGAAACCGGTAACGCCGCCGGTGGAGGGTTCGATATCTTCAACCTGATCCTGCCGCTCGCGCTGGCGTTTCTGATTTTCTCCATGTTCCGCCGGCAGCGCAAGGCCAAGCAGCAGGTCACCGAGATGCGTTCGCAGATGGAGCCCGGCGCCGAGGTGATGACCCAGTTCGGCCTCTTCGGGACCATCGTGTCGATCGACCAGGAGAACAACAAGGCCGTCATCGAACTCTCCCCGGGCAACACCGCCACCGTGCACACCCAGGCCCTGAGCAAGGTCGTGAAGCAGGAGCCGGCAGGGGACCTCGATGACGAGCCCTCGGTCGCCGCGCCGGACACCATCTCCACGACCGGGACCGCCGGCGCCGCGGGAAGCACCGCCGCCGAAACCCCCGAGGAAACCGTGGCGCGGCTGAACCGCGAGAACAACAGGAACAACGACAACTAGCATGCGGTCCCGGCCCCGGGCAGCCCCGGCGGCCGGGTCCCACCGGCACGGCGCGGATACCGCGCTCCACTCCTAAGGACAATCGACAATGCCACGTACCGGCCCCGGCACGGCAGCCAAACGAACCCTCGTCTGGCTGGGCGTACTTCTTGCTCTGCTCGCCGCGCTGCTGGGCGCCGGCTCCGTCTGGAGCAACGCAAGCTGGACCCCGAAGCTCGCCCTCGACCTCGAGGGCGGCACGCAGTTGATCCTCTCGCCCAAGCTCCAGGGCGGCGGCTCCGAGATCAGCCCCGAACAGCTGGACCAGGCGGTCGAGATCATCCGCCAGCGGGTCGACGGCAGCGGCGTGGCTGAAGCCGAAATCTCCACCCAGTCCGGCCGGAACGTCATCGTCTCCCTCCCGGGGACCCCCGACTCTGAGACCCGTGAGCTGATCCGGGCCTCGGCGCAGCTTGAATTCCGCCCCGTGCTCGCGGGCGGACCGGGCCAGGCGCCCGCCGCGGAGACCCCCACGCCCGCAGACCAGCTGCCCAAGCCCACGGCGGATCCCACCAACGCCAGCGACCCCAACTGGATCACCCCGGAAATTTTCACCGCGTTCGAGACCCTTGACTGCCTCGACCCCGCCGCGCTCGAGCCGAGGACCGAACCGGCCCCCGCCGACCAGCCCATGGTCGCGTGCGAGCCCGAAACCCAGGGCAAGTACATCCTGGGTCCCGTCGAGGTGCCCGGCACCGACATCGACGGCGCGACCCACGGGCTGGCCCGCGGCCAGCAGGGACAGTCCCTCAACAGCTGGGTCGTCAACATCGACTTCAACGACGACGCCACGAAGGTCTTCCGCGAGGTCACCGAGCGGCTCTTCGCCATCGGCCAGGGCGACCCGCGCAACCAGTTCGCCATCGTCCTCGACGGCCGGATCGTCTCCGCCCCGACGACGAACGCCGTGATCCCCGACGGCAACCCGAGCATCAGCGGCAGCTTCACCGAGGAATCGGCCGCCACCCTCGCCGAGCAGCTGAAGTACGGCGCCCTGCCGATCAGTTTCGAGATCCAAAGCGAGCAGCAGATTTCCGCGACCCTCGGCGCCGACCAGCTGCGCCTTGGCCTCATCGCGGGCCTGATCGGCCTGGCACTGGTCGCCGTCTACTCGATGTTCCAGTACCGCATGCTCGGCCTGGTCACCATCGCCTCGCTCGTCGTGGCCGGCGTCCTGACCTACCTGGCCATCGCCATCCTGGGCTGGACCGAGAACTACCGGCTGTCCCTGGCCGGTGTGGCGGGCCTGATCGTGGCCATCGGGCAGACCGCAGACTCCTTCATCGTCTACTTCGAGCGGATCCGCGACGAACTGCGGGACGGCAGGGGTATGGTCTCCGCCGTGGAGAACGGGTGGCGCCGCGCCAAGCGGACGGTGCTCGCCTCCAAGGCGGTCAACCTCCTCGCCGCCCTTGTCCTCTACTTCGTGGCCGTCGGCAACGTCCGCGGCTTCGCCTTCACCCTGGGCCTGACGGCCATCGCGGACCTCGTCGTCGTCTTCCTGTTCACCCACCCGGTCCTGCGCCTGCTGGCCCGCACCCGCTTCTTCGGCGAGGGCCACAAGTGGTCCGGGCTGGACCCGGAACGCCTGGGAGTGGCGCCGCTCTACCGCGGGGCCGGACGCTTCCGCAGCCCCGCCGAGACGGCCGCCCGGCCGGCCGTGGCAGCCAAGTCGAAGAACAAGGCGGCCGCCGGCGAGGCGGAACGCCGCATGACCATTGCCGAGCGTCGCATCGCGGAGCAGCAGAAGGCACTGGCCGGACGCGGCCCCGCCGAAGAGAAAGAAGAAAACCGATGAAGCGCAGCAGCTTCGCCGACTTCGGTAACGAGCTCTATTCCGGCAAGCGGTCCTACCCCTTCGTCGCCAAGCGGAACCTCTGGTTCATCATCGCCGCAGCCGCCGTGCTTCTCTCGCTGATCATCCCGGTGGTCAAGGGCGGCTTCAACCTGGGAATCGACTTCCGCGGCGGCTCCGAGTTCACCGTCTCCGACACGGCCAACACCGACGTCGCAGTGGGGGAGAAGGCCGTCACCGACGTCGTGCCGGAGGCCGTCCCGCGGGTCACCAACATCGCGGCCGAGACCATCCGCGTCCAGACCGAGCGGCTCAGCGACGACCAGACGCTGAGCGTGCGCGACAACCTCGTCGAGGCCTACGGCGTCGGGCCCGAACAGGTGACCTCGAGCTTCGTCGGACCCACCTGGGGCGAGGATGTCAGCCGGCAGGCTCTGATCGGCCTGGTGGTGTTCGTCCTGCTGGCCGCCGTGCTCATGGCCCTGTACTTCCGCACCTGGAAGATGTCGCTGGCCGCCATGAGCGCACTGGTGGTCGTCATGGTCGTGACCGCCGGGCTGTACTCGCTCAGCGACTTCGAGGTGACCCCCTCGGCGATCATCGGCTTCCTCACCATCCTCAGCTACGCCCTGTACGACACGGTGGTGGTGTTCGATAAGATCCGGGAGAACACGGCGGAACTCTCCGTGACCTCCAAGCGCAGCTTCGCCGAGCAGGTGAACCTCGCGGTCAACCAGACGCTGGTGCGCTCCATCAACACCTCGGTCGTGGCGGTGCTGCCGGTCGCGTCCATCCTGTTCATCGGCGCCTACCTCCTCGGCGCCGGAACGCTTCGGGACCTGTCCCTGGCGCTGTTCATCGGCATCATCCTCGGCACCCTGAGCACCATCTTCATTGCCGCGCCGATGTACGCGTGGCTGCGCCTGAATGAGCCGGAGATCAAGGAGCAGGAAAAGAAGGTCCGCCAGCGGCGGGCCCTCGAGGCCGCAAACGCCTGATCCGGAGGTGCCGGCCGTGCAGCTCCTGCGCCGCCGGCACCGCTAGACTTAACGGTGTGCACTCCCGAAGGGCATGAGAGGTAGCCGACGCGCTGAGGATAAGGGCTCAAATGGCTGAAGCGGTAACACCCGCAGAGCGGTCCACCACCGGCCGGACACCACCGCCGGCCGCTCCGCCGCGTCCAGTCCCCGGCCCGCCGCCCGCCGCTCCGGCCGCCGGTCCGAACTGGAGCGCGGCGCCGGTCGTGCCGACGGCCGCCCCGGTCGCTCCGGGCACTCCGGCAGCCGCCCCGGTCGGTCCGGCAGCCGCCCCGGTCGGTCCGGCAGCCGCGCCGGCCGCGCCGTCCCGCCTGCCCGGGTCCGAACCGCCCACCCCCGGCCGCCGCGGGCGCACCCGTGCCCGCATCGCCCGGCTGACCGGACGCGGCTCGAGCGGCTACTCGCCGGTACTGGAGCCGCTGCTGCGCACGGTCCGGGCCAACAACCCCAAAGAGGACCTGGACCTCATCCAGCGCGCCTACCTCGTCGCCGAGCGCAGCCACGAAGGCCAGATGCGCAAGAGCGGCGACCCGTACATCACCCACCCCGTGGCGGTCGCGACGATCCTGGCCGAGCTCGGCATGTCGGGGACCACCCTGGCCGCGGCGCTGCTGCACGACACCGTCGAGGACACCGCCTACACCCTCGATGAGCTGCGCCGGGACTTCGGCGCCGAGGTCGCCATGCTCGTCGACGGCGTCACCAAGCTGGACAAGGTCTCCTTCGGCGACGCGGCGCAGGCCGAAACGGTGCGCAAGATGGTCGTGGCCATGGCCAAGGACATCCGGGTGCTCGTCATCAAGCTTGCCGACCGGCTCCACAACGCCCGCACCTGGCGCTTCGTCTCACCCGAATCCTCGGCCCGGAAGGCCCGGGAAACCCTCGAGATCTTCGCCCCGCTGGCCCACCGGCTCGGCATGAACACCATCAAGTGGGAGCTCGAGGACCTTTCCTTCGCCGCACTCCACCCGAAGGTGTACGAGGAGATCGTGAGGATGGTCGGGGACCGCACCCCCGAGCGCGAGAAGCACCTGAACCTGATCCGCGACCAGATCGATGAAGACCTGCGCGCGGTGAAGATCAAGGCCACCATCACCGGCAGGCCCAAGCACTACTACTCGATCTACCAGAAGATGATCGTCCGGGGTAAGGACTTCGACGACATCCATGACCTCATGGGCGTCCGTGTCCTCGTGGACAGCGTCCGCGACTGCTACGCCACCCTCGGCTCGCTGCATTCGCGCTGGAACCCGCTGCCCGGCAGGTTCAAGGACTACATCGCGATGCCGAAGTTCAACATGTACCAGTCCCTCCACACCACGGTGATCGGCCCCGGCGGCAAGCCCGTCGAGATTCAGATCCGCACGCACGACATGCACCGGCGGGCCGAGTACGGTGTGGCGGCGCACTGGAAGTACAAGAACGGGGCAGGCAAGGCCGCCGAGGCCCCCGACAGCGGAGACCTCGGGTGGCTGCGGAGCCTCGTTGACTGGCAGCAGGAGACGGCCGATCCCAACGAGTTCCTCGACTCGCTGCGCTTCGAGATCAACGCCCGCGAGGTGTTCGTCTTCACCCCCAAGGGCGAGGTCATGGCCCTGCCGGCCGGCTCGACCCCCGTCGACTTCGCCTACGCCGTGCACACCGAGGTGGGGCACCGGACGATCGGCGCCCGCGTCAACGGCAAGCTGGTGCCGCTGAACAGCGAACTGAACCACGGCGACTGGGTCGAGATTTTCACCTCCAAGGCCGAGGGGGCCGGGCCGAGCCAGGACTGGCAGGGTTTCGTCAAGAGCCCGCGGGCCCGGAACAAGATCCGGCAGTGGTTCACGAAGGAGCGCCGCGAGGAGGCCATCGACAAGGGCAAGGACCTGCTCACCCGCGCCATGCGCAAGCAGAATCTGCCCCTGCAGCGGATGATGACCCATACCGCGCTGCTCTCCGTGGCCCAGGAACTCCACCACCAGGACATCGCCGCCCTGTACGCAGCGGTCGGCGACGGGCACACCTCCGCGCAGAACGTCATCGAGCACCTCGTGGCGCTCATGGGCGGCCATCAGGAGGCCGAGGAGGACCTGGCCGAGCCCGCGGTCGCCAGCCAGCCGCGCCGGCCCAAGTTCTCCGACTCCGGGGTGACGGTGCGCGGCGTCGGCGACGTCTGGGTGAAGCTCGCCCGGTGCTGCACGCCGGTTCCCCCCGATCCGATCATCGGGTTCGTCACCCGCGGCTCAGGGGTGTCGGTGCACCGGTCGGACTGCCGGAACGTCCAGGAGCTGCGGGACCAGCCGGACCGGATTGTGCCGGTCGAGTGGGCGCCGACCCAGTCAAGCGTGTTCCTCGTGGAGATCCAGGTGGAGGCGCTGGACCGGAAGAGCCTGCTCTCCGATGTGACCCGGGTGCTGTCGGAAAACCAGGTCAACATCCTCGCCGCGAGCGTCAACACCTCCTCGGACCGGGTGGCCATGTCGAAGTTCGCCTTCGAGATGGGCGACCCGAAGTACCTCAACCACGTGCTGGCCGCCGTGCGGCGGATCGATGGCGTGTTCGACGTCTACCGGACGACCGGCTCGCAGCGGCGCACCTAGGACGGCCTGCCACGGTCCCGGCTGCCCGGCGCCCGATACTCTGTGACGGATGCCTGGTGACGGATGCCTGGTGACGGATGCCTGGTGACGGATGCCTATGCCCGCCGCCCCGCATGAGGCGTTTCGGGTGGGGCGCCGTCCCGGGCACCCATGCCGTCCGTCCGGGCCTGCCCGAGCCGGGCGAGGGCACGGGCCTTGCCCGGCACCCTGCGCGTGCTCGCCAGGGCCGCCTCCACCAGCCGAAGCGGACACTCGAGCCCCGGAGCGGAGGCCAGGGCGGCCAGGATGTCGACGGCGGTCGCCTCGGGCCCGTGGATCGCGACGTCCAGGGCAGTGCGCAGCGGCGTCGTCACCGGCACGCCGCCGACGAGGTTGACGTCAAAGGGCCCAAGCGCCACCTGGTGCATCGTGGTGGCACCGAACGCCGGGACCGCGGTGGTGCGGCGGCGGTGGTCCGTGACCACGCTCAGCAGCGGCGGCGGCGGTGCACACCCGTACACCCAGGCTGCGCATTGACGGGCCAGCGCCACCCGGCCGCGCAGCGGTGCCGGAAGCGCGTTCGCGGCGGCACGGGCACGCGCCGCCGCATCCTCCGGGCAGTCGGTGCGCCGGTAGGTCTCCCGGTAGACCCGCCGGACCAGGCCGTCGAGCGTCATTCCCTGAAGCTCGACGGCGCTGAAGAACTCGCCGGCGTGGAAGAGCACGGCCTCGCCGGGCGGCTGCCGCACAGCGGGACCGGCACGCGCCCACGTGTCCCGAACGACCCGGACGGGCGGAACAGCGGAACCGGTGCTCAGCGGTGACATCTCTCAAGCATTCCGAATCCCGCACGGCAGGCAAAAGCCCCCGGGGCCCGATGTGGAAAACCGGGCTCCGGGGGCTTTCGTTTGGACCTGACCTAGGAATTGCGTGCTAGGAGAAGTCCTGGGCCGACCGCTGAAGCATCTCGAGCCACTGCTCGCGGGCGGAGAGGGCTTCCTTCGCAGTGGAGATCCGCTTGGCGTCACCGGCCTTTTCGGCCGCCGTAAGGTCATCCTTCAACGTCGCGATGGTGGCCTGCAGCTGGCTCAGCGCACTGTTGGTGCGGGCCTTCGTCTCGGGATTCGTCTTGTGCCAGTGCTCGTCCTCGGCAGCCTTGACGGCGTCCTCAACGCGGCGCAGGCCGGCGTCCATCCTTCCGATGTCGGCGCGCGGCACCTTGCCCGCCTCCTCCCAGCGGTCCCGGATCGACTGCAGCGTCTTCTTGGCCACGGCGACGTCCTTCACCGGCAGCAGCGCGGTGGCCTCCTTCAGGAGTGCCTCCTTGGCTACCAGGTTTGCGCCGTACTCCTCGTCGACCGCTTCGTTGGCCGACTTGCGGGCCTCGAAGAAACGGTCCTGAGCGGCGCGGAAACGCGCCCACAGGGCGTCGTCGTCCTTGCGGCTGGCCCGCTTCGAGGCCTTCCACTCGTCCATGAGGCGGCGGTATTCGGCCGCGGTCGCGCCCCAGTCGGTTGAACTTGAGAGGCTTTCGGCGCGGGCGATCAGCGCCTCCTTGGCGCGCTTGGCCTCGGCGTTGTCGCTGTCCAACTGGGAGAAGTACGCGCGGCGGTGCCGGTCGAAGATCGTTCGGGCGGAGCGGAAGCGCTTCCAGAGGGCGTCCTCGGTGCCTCGGCCCAGCCGCGGCCCGTTCTTCTGCGCGGCCTTCCACAGCTCGAACAGCTCGTTCATGCGGGTGCTGCTGACCTTCCACTGGACGGTCGCCGGGTCGCGGCCCGCCAGTTCCTCCGCCTCGGCGACGATCGCCTCGCGGGCGGCAAGTTCCTTGGCCTTGAGCTCGTCCTGGGCGGCCCGCTCGGCCTTCTCAAGACCCGTGATCGCCTCGGTCAGTGCGTCGATGCGCGCCTCGAGGGCCGCGACGTCGCCGACGAGCTTGCGCTCGGCCACCTGGCTGCGCAGGTGCTTGGCGGTCTTCAGCATTTCCGCCGACGGCGCCTTGCCCTTGACGCGCTGCTCAAGCAGCGCGACCTGGCTGACGACGTCGTCATACTTCTTCACGAAGTAGGCGAGGGCTTCCTCGCGGGAAGCATCGGGGTACTGGCCGACCGGGTGCTCCTCGCCGTTGAGGAGCAGGAAGACGTGTCCGTCGTCCTCGACCCGGGCGAACTTCTCCGCCTCGGCCAGCGGCGTGCTGTGTGCCGGGGGGACGGCCAGCGGGGTCTGGGCCTTCTTCAGCGGCCGCGGCGCCATCGCTGTCGGCAAGGGAGCGCGCGGGGCGGCGGGTGCGGCGGGGGCGGCGGGCCTTACCGGGGCAACGGGTGCTGCCGGGGCGGGGCTTTCCGCGGCCGGGGCAGCTGGGCTCTCCGCGGCCGGTGCCGGGGCTGCTGGGCTCTCCGCGGCCGGTGCCTCTGGAGCTGCCGTCGTGTCCGTAGCGGCCGGCGTCTCTGGAGCTGCATCGGGGGCCGGTGTCTCTGGAGCGGCCGAGGTGTCCGTAACGGCCGGGGTCTCTGGAGCTGCCGTGGTGTCGGTGGCCTCGGTTCCCGGGGTGGCCGAGGTGTCCGTAACGGCCGGGGTCTCTGGAGCTGCCGTGGTGTCGGTGGCCTCGGTTCCCGGGGCGGCCGAGGTGTCCGCAGCGGCAGCGGTCTCTGGAGCGGCCGAGGTGTCCGCAGCGGCAGGGGTCTCCGGAGCTGCCTGGGAGTCGGTGGCCTCGGTTCCCGGGGCGGCCGGGATCTGCTCCCCGGCGGCCGGGGCGGCGTCGGCCGGACCCACAGCGGCGGGGGTGTCGGCGCTGGCGGTCTCCTCCGCTGGCTCGTCAACGGCGGAATCCACGCTGGGGTCCTGGGCCACTGATTCGTCGTTGATGGTCATTTCGTCGGATTGCTGACTGTCTGTCACCGCTATAAGTCTTTCGCTCGATGGATGGCACGGACCGGTCCGCCGCCATTTCGTTCAGAGATAAGGAGTCTATCGTTCCGGGGGCCGCAGGGGTTCCGTGTGTAGCGGTGCACTTCCGCGGGCCTTCGCCGCGTTTTCGCAGGGCACCCGCTCAGCCCCTAAAATGAGTGCCGCACCGGTGGAAGCGCCTCCCTGGCTGCATCGATCAAGGAGAATCGCCCCATGGCTCGTAAGGCATCACTGTCCGGCTTCCCGGAATGGCTTCCGCAAGAGCGGCTGATCGAGCTGCATGTGCTTGACACCCTGCGCCGCGTGTTCGATCTTCACGGCTTCTCCAACATCGAAACCCGGGCCGTTGAGACGGTCGACCAGCTGCTCCGCAAGGGCGAGATCGATAAGGAGGTCTACGCCGTCTCCCGCCTGCAGGCCGATGAGGCCTCCGCGTCGGAGGCGGGCCTGGCCCTTCACTACGACCTCACCGTGCCGTTCGCCCGCTACGTCGTCGAGAACGCGGGCCACCTCGCCTTCCCCTTCCGCCGTTCGCAGATCCAGAAGTGCTGGCGGGGGGAGCGGCCGCAGGAGGGGCGGGCCAGAGAGTTCACGCAGGCCGACATCGACGTAGTCGGCGACGGCGTCCTGCCGTTCCGGTACGACGTAGAACTGGCCCTGGTGGTCGTCGAGGCGCTCGGCGCGCTGCCCATTCCCGACTTCACGCTGCGGGTCAACAACCGCAAGCTCGCCGAGGGGTTCTACAGGGGCATCGGGCTCACCGATACCGCCTCGGTGCTGCGCAGCATCGACAAGCTGGAGAAGATCGGCGCCGCCAAGGTGGGGCAGTTGCTGCGTGAGGAGCTCGGTGCCACCGACGCCCAGGTCGACGCCGCCCTCACCCTCGCCGCGATCCGCACCCCCGATACCTCCTTCGTGGCGCAGGTGAGGGCGCTCGGGGTGTCCGACGACCTGCTGGAGGAAGGCCTGACCGAGCTCGAGCAGGTTATCGCCGAGGCGTCCAAACGGGCGCCGGGGCGCGTCGTGGCGGACCTGAGCATCGCCCGCGGCCTCGACTACTACACCGGCACCGTCTACGAGACCGTCCTCAACGGCCACGAAAGCCTCGGCTCCATCTGCTCCGGCGGGCGTTACGACAGCCTGGCGGCGAAGGGCAACCGCACCTTCCCCGGCGTCGGGCTGTCAATTGGCGTCACGCGGATCGTCTCCCGAATTCTGAGCCAGGACTTCGCGGCGGCCTCCCGGCAGGTTCCCACGGCCGTCCTGGTGACCCTTGCCGACGAGGATTCCTGGTCGGCCGCGCAGGACGTCGCCGCGTCGCTCCGGGCCCGGGGCATCTCCGCCGAAGTGGCTGCCAGTGCCGAGAAGTTCGGCAAGCAGATCAAGTTCGCCGACCGCCGCGGCATCCCGTTTGTCTGGTTCACCGGCGCCGATGGCACCCACGAGGTCAAGGACATCCGTTCCGGGGCGCAGGAGGCCGCCGATCCGGATTCGTGGACCCCGCCGGCCGAGGATCTGGCCCCGCGGGTGCTGCGCGTCTCCTAGAGCCGCCGCCGCACCCGGAGACGACCGCCGCACCCGAAAACGACAGGCGGGCCCGTTATATGCGGCCCGGATGTCGCATTCGGGTCCGTTTTTCGCCGTCGGACGTTCTCAGCGCGAGGTCAGCGGCCTACGGCAGAGTCAGCCGCGGGTGCCCGGCCGGTTCCGCCGCCCGAGCACGACGGCGCGGCCCGCAACGCCGACCGCGAGGATCGCCGTCATGGTCAGCACCGAGGTCACGGGCAGCGTGAACGCCAACAGCAGGCACCCCGCGGCGCCGACGACGTTCAGGATCCTCGGGGCATACCACTGGCGCTGGGTGAGCGTCAGGGCCGCGACATTCGCCACCGCGTAGTACAGCAGCACGCCGAAGCTCGAGAAACTGACGACGGTGAGAACATCCGTCGTCAGCAGCAGGACGACCACGACGACGGCGGTGGCGGTATCCGCGGCCCACGGCACCCCGAACCGGGACCAGATCCCAGCGAGGGCGCGGGGCAGGTCGCCCTCCCGTGCCATGGCGAGGGTCGTGCGGCCAACCCCGGCGATCAGCGCCAGCAGGGCACCCAGGCTCGCAAGGGCGGCGGCCAGCGTCACGGCCAGCACCGCGGTCCCGGCGGCGCTTCCCCCGGGCCCCCCGCCGGCATCACCGGCCGCCAGCACGGCGTCGCGCAGGGGTGCCGCGGAATCGCCCAGCGGCCCGGCGCCCAGGGCGGTGAGCAGCGCGGCGGCGAGGACGAGGTAGAGCACGAGGGTGAACCCGAGGGCACCGAAGATGGCCCGCGGGATGTTCTTGCCGGGCTCGCGCACCTCCTCGCCCATGGTGGCGATCCGGGCATACCCGGCGAACGCGAAGAACAGCAGGCCGGCCGCCTGAAGCACGCCCCACGGCCCTCCGGCCGGCGGCGTCCACGGCTGCGGGGCCGACGGTCCGGAGAAGGCCACGACGGCGGCGAAGGCCAGGACCGGCACCACCAGGGCGACGACGGCCCGCGTCATCAGGGCGGTGCGGGTGACGCCGAGCAGGTTGACCGCCGTCAGCCCCACGACGGCGGCAACCGCGGCCGGGGTCTCGTAACCGGGGGCGGCGTACAGCCCGAAGGTGAAGGCCATGGCCGCGCAGGAGGCCAGCTTGCCCGTGACGAAGCTCCAGCCGGCGATGAAGCCCGGCCACGGCCCCAGCTGGCGCCTGCCGTAGATGTAGGTGCCGCCGCTCGAGGGGTGCACGGTGGCCAGGGCGGCACTGGCAGCGGCGTTGCAGTAGGCGACGAACCCGGCCAGCACGACGGCGGCGGGAAGCAGGCTGCCGGCGGCCGCCGCGGCCGGACCGAAGACGACGAAGACGCCGGCACCGATCATCGACCCGATGCCAACGGTTGTGGCATCGAACCCGCCCATCGAACGCCGCAGCCCCGGAACGTTGCTCATCTTCAGTGCCCTCTCGTGGAACGCGGCGCGGTGGCCGCCGGACCGCCGTGCCGGGCAGGACCGCCGGTTATGGCGCGGCTGCTGGCCGGGACAGCTGCGGTTGACCGGTAAACTCGGACACGTTTGATCTAACACTAGGCAGGTGAACATTCGCCTGCGGTACTTCTGTAGGAAGGAATGCTGTGCTGCGCACGCATGAACTCGGCTCGCTCGGATCCGGGCACATTGGACAGACCGTCACCCTGACCGGCTGGGTGGCCCGGCGCCGGGACCACGGCGGCGTTGCCTTCCTCGACCTCCGGGACGCCTCGGGCGTGGCCCAGGTCGTCGTCCGCGAGGAGGAGGTCTTCCATTCCCTCCGCAACGAGTACGTCCTGCAGATCACCGGCACGGTGCAGAAGCGTCCCGAGGGCAATGAGAACCCCGCCCTGGCCACCGGCGAGATCGAGGTGATGGCCGATAAGGTTGTCGTCCTCAACACGGCCGATCCGCTGCCGTTCCAGATCGACGAGCATGTCGAGGTCGGCGAGGAGGCGCGCCTGAAGCACCGCTACCTCGACCTGCGCCGCCCCGCACCGCAGAAGAACCTGCGCCTGCGCTCCGAGGCCAGCCGGGTGGCCCGCGAACTGCTTCATGCCGACGGCTACGTCGAAATCGAGACTCCGACCCTCACCCGCTCCACCCCCGAGGGTGCGCGCGACTTCCTGGTGCCTGCCCGCCTGGCCCCCGGATCCTGGTATGCCCTGCCGCAGTCGCCGCAGCTGTTCAAGCAGCTGCTGCAGGTCGGCGGGTTCGAGAAGTACTACCAGATCGCGCGCTGCTACCGGGACGAGGACTTCCGCGCCGACCGCCAGCCCGAGTTCACCCAGCTGGACATCGAGGCGAGCTTCGTCGAGGAGGACGACATTATTGCCCTCGGCGAGCAGCTGATCACCCGGCTGTGGAAGCTCATCGACGTCGAAATCCCCACGCCGATCCGCCGGATGACCTACGCCGACGCCATGGCCAAGTACGGCTCCGACAAGCCCGACCTGCGCTTCGGGCTCGAGCTCACCGAACTCACCGAGTTCTTCAAGGACACCGGCTTCGGCGTCTTCAAGGCCCCCTACGTCGGCGCCGTCGTCATGCCCGGGGGAGCCTCCCAGCCCCGCCGCACGCTCGACGCCTGGCAGGAATTCGCCAAGCAGCGCGGCGCCAAGGGCCTCGCATACGTCCTGATCGACGACGACGGCAGCCTGCGCGGCCCGGTCGCGAAGAACCTCAACGACGCCGAACGCGAAGGCCTCGCCGCCGCGGTCGGGGCGAACCCGGGTGACTGCATCTTCTTCGCCGCCGGCGAGAAAACCTCCTCCCGCGCACTGCTCGGAGCAGCACGCGTCGAGATCGGCCACCGGACCGGACTGATCAAGGACGGCGACTGGGCCTTCGTCTGGGTAGTCGACGCACCTATGTTCGAACCCGCCTCCGCCGCGGTGGCTGCGGGCGACGTCGCCGTCGGCGCCGGCGCCTGGACCGCGGTGCACCACGCGTTCACCTCGCCCAAGCCCGAGTTCATGGACACCTTCGACACGGATCCCGAGAACGCACTGGCCTACGCGTACGACATCGTCTGCAACGGCAACGAGCTCGGCGGGGGATCGATCCGTATCCACCGCCGCGACATCCAGGAGCGCGTCTTCGCCGTCATGGGTCTGAGCGCCGAGGAGGCCCAGGAGAAGTTCGGGTTCCTGCTTGAAGGCTTCAAGTACGGCGCGCCTCCCCATGGCGGCATCGCGCTGGGCTGGGACCGGGTCGTCTCGCTGCTCGCGGGGACCGACTCGATCCGCGACGTCATCGCGTTCCCGAAGTCCGGCGGCGGGTACGATCCGCTGACCGCCGCTCCGGCGCCGATCACGCCCCAGCAGCGCAAGGAAGCCGGGGTAGACGCCCGTCCGAAGTCGGCCGAGCCGTCGAAGCCGGCCGAAGGCAAGACCGCGCCCGCGGAGGCCTAGCCCCCTGCCCAGGGGACCCGACGCGCGGCCTCCAGGGCCCGCCGGCTCGGATCCCTAACCCCGGCCCAGGGGACCCGACGCGCGGTCCATGAGGCCAGCCCGCTCGATTGTGCAGCTCACCACGTTTCCGGCTCCCGGAAGCGGGGTGAGCTGCAGTTTCGGCGGGCATTCCTGCTTCCGCCCGGCCCCTGCCTTATTCGCGCCGTCGCCCGCCGTCGCCCGCCGTCGCCCGCCGCCGCCCGCCGTCGCCCCAGTCGCCGCCCCGCCGCTACCCGCCACCCAGCCGCCACCCGCCACCCGCCACCCGGCACCCGGCCGAGTGTGCAGCTCACCACGTTATACAGCCGGGCAAGCGTGGTGAGCTGCAGTTTCGGCGCGGGGGAGCGGGGGCTGTACGCGGGCCTCGAAGGCGCCTGCGGGACCGAAGGGCATACCCGCATTCCGCCCGCAACGGGTGTGCTGTTCGCCACATCTCCACATCGAAAAAGGGGAGTGAGCCGCCGTTTTGGCGAGCAGGAGCATGGCAGGATGTCGGATTTCGCGCGGTTCTTTGAGCTTCTTCGGCCGCGGCCCGTCGGGAACCTCCGGCCGGTCGTCACTGGGAGGGAAATAACGCGGCCGGGTCCCGCGTTGTGGAAGAATCATACAAGTACGTGCTCCGGGGTCGGTGTAATTCCGAACCGGCGGTTATAGTCCGCGACCCGGTGGTGACTGCGCATCCGCGCGGGAGCCCTCGGTTGAGCCGGTGAAATTCCGGCACCGACAGTTAAAGTCTGGATGGGAGAAGCACGAACAGCAGGACGTCGCGGATGCGTCCCCTCCTTAGGGGAACATGCCGCGAAGGTCCACGTTGGCGGCTCCGCCACGCGTGGCCTGAGTCGCTTCAGCTGTCGTCACCCCGAGCCGTTGAGACGGTTAGGAACGACATGGATTTACTTCAGTGGCTCTTCGAAGCCCGCATCCCCGTCGGCAGCAGTTCCCTGCTGCTGCGTGAGGTCATTGGAAACGTTTTCGGCCTGCTCAGCGTCCTGGGCGGCATGCGCCGGCGCGTCTGGGCCTGGCCCGTCGGCATCGTGGGCAACGTCCTGCTCCTGACCGTCTTCCTCGGCTCTGCCTTCGGCGGCGCCGGCACCGTTGACCTCCTCGGCCAGGCCGGCCGCCAGGTGATGTTCATCGTCGTCTCGGTCTACGGCTGGCGCCAGTGGCAGGCACGCCGGCAGGCCGCCGGCTCGGCCGTCACCCCCCGCTGGGCCTCCAGCCGGGCGCGCATCGGGCTGGTCGCCGGGATGATCCTCGGCACCGTGGCCCTCACCCCGTTGTTCCGTGCCCTGGGCTCGTACGAGCCGGTATGGGCCGACGCCTGGACCTTCGTCGGCTCCCTGCTGGCCACCTTCGGCATGGCCAAGGGCTGGGTCGAATTCTGGCTGATCTGGGTCGCCGTGGACATCGTCGGGGTTCCCCTGCTCTTCAGCGCCGGCTACTACGCCAGCGCCGTGATGTACCTGATCTACGGAGCCTTCACCATTATCGGATTCGCCGTGTGGACCCGCGAGCGCCGGCGGGCGGAGGCCCGGCTGGTGTCCGCCGTCGATGCCCCGGTGAAGCAGATCCAGTGACGCCAGCAGCACAGGATCCGCAGGTAGGGGACCCGGCCGGGGCGGACCCGGCCGAGGTCCGCGCCATGGACCGCGCCCTCGAACTCGCCGCAGAGGGAGTGCGGGGGGCCAACCCCCTGGTCGGCGCCGTCGTGCTGAGCTCCGAAGGGCAGGTGCTCGGCTCCGGATACCACCGCGGGGCCGGTACGCCCCACGCCGAGGTCGCCGCCCTGGCCGACGCCCGCTCCCGCGGCGCGGATCCGGCCGGCGGCACCATGGTTGTGACCCTCGAACCGTGCAACCACCAGGGACGCACCGGGCCCTGTTCCGCGGCCATTCACGAGGCGGGCATCCGCAGGGTGGTCTTCGCCGCCCCCGACCGCACGGCCCAGGCCGCCGGAGGCGCCCGCTGGCTTCGAGACCGCGGCGTCGAGACCGACGGCGGGCTCCGCCAGGCCGAGTCCGAACACCTCAACGGCCGGTGGCTGCGCGCCACCGCCGAATCCCGGCCCTTCGTCACCCTCAAGACCGCGTCGAGCCTCGACGGCCGCGTCGCGGCGGCCGACGGAACGAGCCAGTGGATCACCGGCACCCAGGCCCGCGCCGACGGCCACGCCATCCGCGCCCGGGTCGACGCCGTCCTCGCCGGCACCGGCACGGTGCTCGCAGACAACCCGCGCCTGACCGCCCGGCCGGTCCCTACGGACGACGACGGAGCAGCCGGGAGCACACCCCCGGCCCAGCCGCTGCGCGCCGTCATGGGGCTGCGCCCGGTACCCCAGGACGCTGCCGTGCGCGGACCGGGCTTCCTCCAGCTGGCCACCCACGATGTCCCCGCGGCCCTGGCCGAACTGCACGGCCGCGGTGCCCGCCACGTCCTCGTCGAGGGAGGCCCCAGAATCGCCGGTGCGTTCCTGGCGACGGGGGCCGTGGATGAGCTCGTCAGCTACATCGCGCCGGTGGTGCTGGGGGAGGGGACGCCGATGTTCCCGCCGGTCGGCGTGCCGACGCTGGCCGCCGCGCACCGGTGGGTCCCCGACCCGGCCGGCGGAGGCGCCGTCACCCAGCTCGGGCCGGACGTGCGCCTGCGACTGCGCCCCGCCGACGACGACAACGACGGCGACGACGACGGCACCGCAGCCGACCGCACCGCACCCGCAAGCACCGCAGCCGCAACCACCTCCGCCGGCACCACGACCGGCACACCGGCAACCCCGTCCACCCCCCAGCACAACCAGGAGTAAGCCATCTTCACCGGAATCGTTTCAGAACAGGGACGCGTCGTCTCCCTCGACCTCGCCGCCGACGGGGAAAGCGCGGTGCTCGTCTTCGAGGCCGCCGCGACCGGCACCGACCTCACCCCGGGTGCCTCGATCGCCGTCAACGGGGTCTGCCTCACGGCGGTCCAGCTCGACGGCGCCCGGGTGGCGGTCGACGTCATGGGCGAGACCCTGCGCCGCACCACCACCGGAACCCTCACGCCGGGGGCGCCGGTGAACCTGGAACGCTGCGTCCCCGCCGGAGGCCGACTCGACGGGCACGTCGTCCAGGGCCACGTCGACGGTCTCGGCGTGCTGCGCGAACGCGAGGACCTCGGGGCGTGGCACCGCCTCCGCTTCTCGCTGCCCGCCTCCCTGGCCCGCTATGCGGCCGAGAAGGGTTCGATCGCGATCGACGGCGTCTCCCTGACGGTGACCGCGGTGAGCGCCCCCGAGGAGCAGGACCCCTGGTTCGAAGTGGGCCTGATCCCCACCACCCTCGCGGAGACCGGCCTCGGAACCAAGGTGCCCGGAGACTCGGTCAACCTGGAGATGGACGTGCTGGCCAAGTACACCGAACGCCTGCTCGGCTTCGCCCGCGGAGCGGCCACGTGACCTTCGGAGCCGCCCCGGTGCGGCTCGACGGGATCGACGCGGCGGTCGCGGCCATCGCGGCCGGGGGAGCCGTCGTCGTGGTCGATGACGCCGACCGTGAAAATGAAGGCGACATCATCTTCGCCGCCGAAGCCGCAACGCCGGCGCTGATGGGCTGGACCATCCGGTACACCTCGGGCGTGCTGTGCGTTCCACTCGAGCAGGCGGCAGCCGACCGCCTGAACCTGCCGCCGATGACCGCGGTCAACGAGGACGCCAAGGGCACCGCGTACACGGTCTCCTGCGACGCGGCGGCCGGCGTCACCACCGGGATCAGCGCCGCCGACCGGGCCCGCACGGCCCGCGTGCTCGCCGATCCGGCCAGTTCCGCCGGGGACCTCACCCGCCCGGGTCACGTCTTCCCGCTGCGGGCCGCTCCCGGCGGCGTGCTCCAGCGCCCCGGCCACACGGAGGCGGGGATTGACCTGTGCAGGCTGGCGGGCCTGCAGCCGGCCGCGGTCATCTCCGAACTGGTCCACGACGACGGCGGCATGATGCGCCTGCCGGCCCTGCGGGCCTTCGCCGACGAGCATTCCCTTCCCCTGATTTCCATCGAGGACCTGACCGTTCACCTGCGGTCCGCGGGCACCACCGCGCCGTCCCCCACCCCCATAGAAACACCAAGGAGAACCCCATGAGCGGCCACGGAGCACCAGTTATCGACATCAGCGGCGTCAGCACGCAGGAGGCCCCGCTGAAACTGGCGGTCATCGCGGCGAGCTGGCACACCGAGATCATGGACGGGCTGCTCGACGGCGCCCGCCGCGCCGCCGCCGAGGCCGGGGTGGAGACCACCGAGGTGCGGGTCCCGGGCAGCTTCGAACTGCCGGTGGCAGCGGCGCGGATGGCACCACACTTCGACGCCGTCGTCGCGCTCGGGGTCGTCATCCGCGGCGGCACCCCGCACTTCGAGTACGTCTGCTCCGCGGCCACCGACGGCCTCACCGAGGTCAGCGTGCGCACCGGCGTGCCCGTCGGCTTCGGCGTGCTCACCTGCGACACCGAGCAGCAGGGCCTGGACCGCGCCGGGCTGCCCGGCTCCAAGGAGGACAAGGGCCACGAGGCGGTCACGGCGGCCCTCGCCGCTGCCGCCGCCCTGCGCCCCTGGAAGGTGTAACCGCGGCCCTGGGGCGGAGGTTTTAGTCACACCCCGCCCTCCGGATGCGGAACCCGGCGGGGAACCCAGTAACGTTGGCACGGTGAAAACCTTTGATTCCCTCTTCGAGGAGCTCAGCGCAAAGGCCACCGCCCGCCCCGCCGGGTCCAAGACCGTGGCCGAACTTGACTCCGGCGTCCACGGAATCGGCAAGAAGGTCGTCGAGGAAGCCGCCGAGGTGTGGATGGCCGCCGAATACGAGTCGAACGAGAATGCCGCCGAAGAGATCTCCCAGCTGCTCTACCACCTGCAGGTCCTCATGCTCGCCAAGGGCCTGACGCTCCAGGACGTCTACAAGCATCTGTAGCCGCACCGCGGCGCTGATCCCAGACCCCCCTCCTCTTCGAGCGAAAGACTCCCCAATGCTTCGAGTAGCAGTTCCCAACAAGGGCGCGCTGTCCGAATCGGCAACCGCCATGCTGGCCGAGGCCGGCTACCGCCAGCGCCGCGATCCGCGCGAACTGGTCCTGGTCGACCCGGACAACGACATCGAATTCTTCTTCCTCCGCCCCCGCGACATCGCCGTCTACGTCGGCTCCGGCACCCTCGACGTCGGCATCACCGGCCGCGACCTGCTGCTCGACGCGCAGGTCAAGGCCGAGGAGCTCCTGCAGCTCGGCTTCGGTGCCTCCACCTTCCGCTTCGCCGGGCCGGTGGGCGACTTCTCCTCCCTCGAGGAGCTCTCCGGCAAGCGCCTGGCCACCAGCTACGACGGGCTGCTGCGGGACTACCTCACCGAGCGCGGCGTGGACGCCACCGTGGTCCGCCTCGACGGCGCCGTGGAATCCTCGGTCCGCCTCGGGGTGGCCGACGCCATCGCCGACGTCGTCGAAACCGGGAGCACCCTCAAGGCCGCCGGGATGGAAATCTTCGGCGAGCCCATCCTGCGCAGCGAGGCGGTCCTGATCGGCCGGGCCGAAGGCGAGGCGCCCGCCGGGCTCGACGTCCTCCTGCGCCGGCTGCAGGGCGTGCTCGTGGCCCGCCAGTACGTGATGATGGACTACGACATCCGCAAGGAACTCGTCGACGAGGCCGCCGCCCTCACCCCGGGCCTCGAGTCGCCCACTATCTCCCCGCTGCGCGACTCCGACTGGGTCGCCGTGCGCTCCATGATCAAGCGCAACCAGACCAACCGGGTGATGGATGAGCTCTACGAGCTGGGCGCGCGCGCCATCCTCGTCAGCACCATCCACGCCTGCAGGATCTAGGGGGCTTCCGTGGCTGTCGCAATCCGTGTCATTCCCTGCCTCGACGTCGACGCCGGCCGCGTGGTGAAAGGCGTCAAGTTCGAGGACCTCCGCGACGCCGGCGACCCCGTGGAGCTGGCGCACCGCTATGACCGCGCCGGCGCGGACGAACTGACCTTCCTCGACGTCACCGCGTCCTCCTCCCAGCGGGAGACCACGTTCGACGTCGTCGGCCGCACCGCCGAAGAGGTCTTCATCCCGCTGACTGTCGGCGGAGGTGTCCGCAGCACCGCCGACGTCGACCGGCTGCTGCGCTACGGCGCCGACAAGGCCTCGATCAACACCGCCGCGGTGGCGGAGCCCGCCCTCATCGACGACATCACCCGGCACTTCGGCTCCCAGGTGCTGGTCCTCTCCCTCGACGCGCGCCGCACGCGGGACACGCAGACGCCGTCCGGCTTCGAGGTGACCACGCACGGCGGGCGCACCGGCACCGGGATCGACGCCGTCGCCTGGGCCCGGGAAGCCGCCGACCGCGGAGTCGGGGAGATCCTGCTCAACTCGATTGACGCCGACGGCACCAAGGACGGGTTCGATCTCGAACTGATCCGCGCGGTCCGCGCGGCGGTCGGGGTGCCGTTGATCGCCTCGGGCGGCGCGGGCGCACCGGAGCACTTCCCGCCGGCCGTTGCGGCCGGGGCCGATGCGGTGCTGGCGGCCTCGATCTTCCACTTCGGGCCTCCCGACGCCATCGCGCAGGTCAAGAAGGCCATCCGGGATGCCGGGTACCCCGTCCGCTAGGACCCCCGCCCGTTACCGGCAGGCAGGGAGCCCCGGGATCCGGCAGACCGGGATCGGTCAGGGCCCGACGTCGGCGCTTTCGAGCAGCGCGACGGCGTCGGGCCGGCCCTCGAAGGTAACCAGCGCCTGCCGCCGCCGCCCGTGGGCGTGGAGGAGCAGTTCTGAGGGTTCGCCGACGATCGCCACCGACACCGGCGCGCGGCGCGCCACGTGGCGGGGCCCGTCGGGGCGCACCAGCACGACGCCCACGTCCACTCCCCGGTAGAGCAGGGCGGCGCGCTTGATCAGTTCGGTCCACAGCGTCGACGAGTACCCCTCGTCAAGTGCGCGCGGCGCCCACCGGGTTCCGGCCCGCCGCACATCCTCGGTGTGGACGAAATACTCCACGAGGTTCGCATTCCGGGCGATCCCGCCGATCCGCAGGGGCGACAGCGCGGGAGGCCCGGCCCGGAACTTCTCCACCAGGGCGGTGTAGTCCTCCGGGGCCGCCGCGGCCTCGGCCGTCCTGCGCACCGCCCGGTCCGTGGCCGGCGCCAGCGGCTTCACCAGCAGGCCCAGCCCGTGGGCCGGCCGGTGCTCCCGCAGGTACAGGTGGGCCGCGAGTTCCCGGGTCCGCCACCCGTCGCAGAGCGTGGGGGAGTCCGGGCCTGCCGCCATCAGCGTTTCGGCCAGAACCTCGCGGGACGGAGTTACATAGCGCATCACTGGAAAAGCTAGCATGAAGCGGCCTTCGTGGGGGCGCTGCGCGGGGCGCGTTGGCGCGGCACTAGAATTGGTTCCGATGTCTTCTCCCCAGTCCGGCCCCCCGACCGCCGCGGACCCCGCCCTCCGCCTCGACCCCGACGTCGCTGCCGCGCTCAAGCGCGACGACGCCGGACTCGTCGCCGCCATCGTGCAGCAGTACGACACCCTCGAGGTGCTCATGCTTGGCTGGATGGACGAAGAGGCCCTGCGGCGCACCCTCACCACCGGCCGCGTCACCTTCTACTCCCGGTCCCGCCGGGAGTACTGGCGCAAGGGGGACACCTCCGGACACACGCAGTGGGTGAAGTCGGTGTCCCTCGACTGCGACGGCGACGCCCTGCTCGTGGCCGTCGACCAGGTCGGCGCGGCCTGCCACACCGGCACCCGCACCTGCTTTGACGGCCGGGAACTCGACGCCGTGACCGGCAGCCGGGACGACACCGTCCCCGCCGGAAACAGTGCCGCCCGAAGCAGCGCCGACGGAAGCAAGGAAGGCTAGTCGGATGCAGCAGCTCGGAACGATCAGCCCCACCCTCGAGGAGTTCCGCCGCCTGGCCGCGGACCGCCGGGTCATCCCGGTCTCGGTGAAGGTCCTGGCCGACGCCCACACGCCCATCGGGGTCTACCGGAGGCTGGCCGACGGCCGGCCGGGCACCTTCCTGATGGAGTCGGCCGCCGGCGGGGGAGTCTGGTCACGGTATTCGTTCATCGGCTCCAAGTCCCGGGCCACCCTGACCTCCCGCGGCGGCGAGGCGCACTGGTTGGGCGAACCGCCCGCCGGGGTCCCGACCTCCGGCAGCCCCGTGGACGCGGTCCGGCTCACCGTCGAGGCGCTGCGCACCGAACGCTTCCCCGGGCTTCCTCCGTTCACCTCCGGCCTCGTCGGATTCGTCGGCTGGGAGGCGGTCCGGCACTGGGAGCGACTGACCAGCCCGCCCGAGGACGACCTCAACCTTCCCGAACTGGCCATGTGCCTCGTCACCGACATGGCCATCCACGACAACTCGGAAGGCTCCCTCACCCTCGTCGCCAACGCCATCAACTTCGACGGCTCCGACGAGCGGGTGGACGAGGCCTGGCACGACGCCGTGGCGCGCCTCGACCGCATGCTCGCCGCCCTCGCCGAGCCCGCCGACCAGCCGGTCTCCGTGCTCGACGCCGCCCCCGCGGCGGAACTGATGCAGCGGGTCCGCGAACGCTGGGACGAACCGCTCTACCTTTCGGCCATCGAGCGCGGAAAGCAGGCGATCGTCGACGGCGACGTCTTCCAGGTGGTGATCTCGCGGCGCTTCGAACTCGACTGCGACGCCTCGGCGCTCGACGTGTACCGGATTCTGCGCACCACCAACCCGAGCCCCTACATGTACCTCTTCAGCCTCGAGGACGCCGACGGCAGGGAGTACTCGATCGTCGGATCCTCGCCCGAGGCCCTGGTCACGGTCACCGGGGACGAGGTCATCACCCACCCGATCGCCGGATCGCGCCCCCGCGGGGCCGGCCCGGAGGAGGACCGGGCGCTGGCGGAGGAACTGAAGGCCGACGACAAGGAAAAAGCCGAACATCTCATGCTCGTGGACCTGGCCCGCAACGACCTCTCGAAGGTCTGCCGGCCGGGCAGCGTCGACGTCACCCAGTTCATGGAGATCGAACGGTTCAGCCACATCATGCACCTGGTCTCCACCGTCGTCGGGCGCCTCGCTCCCGGTCGGAGCGCCTACGACGTCCTCGCGGCCACGTTCCCCGCCGGCACCCTCTCCGGGGCGCCCAAACCCCGGGCCCTGCGCCTGATCGATGAGCTCGAACCCCACCGGCGGGGCATCTACGGCGGCGTCGTCGGCTACCTCGACTTCGCCGGCGACATGGACCTGGCCATCGCCATCCGCTCCGCCCTGCTGCGCGACGGCAGGGCTTACGTGCAGTCCGGCGGCGGCATAGTCGCCGACTCCGTCCTCGCCGACGAGGCCCTCGAAACGGTCAATAAGGCCGCCGCCCCGCTCCGGGCCGCCCTGGCCGCCTCCGGCCTGCGCCCGGCCGGCAGCTCCGATCCCGTCTCTCCGGCGGCCGCGCGATGAGCGCCGACCGGCCCGCGCGGGGCCAGCGCCGTGGGACGGTGGTGCTCGTGATCGTGGCGGTGGCGCTGCTGGCCTTCGGCACCACCACCCAGACCTGGCTCGAGGTGCGCCTGCCCGAGGAGGCGGTGCAGACCCCTGACCTCGCCGTGCCCGGCAGCGAGGCCGCCACCCCGGTGAGCGCTTTCGCGCTGGTGGCCCTGGCCGCTGCCTTGGCCGTCTCCATCGCCGGACGGGTGGCGCGGTGGTTCGTGGCCGCGATCCTGCTCATCGCCGGCGGAGGCATCCTCCTGACCAGCATCCGCATCGCGCTCGACCCCGCCGCGGCCGCCGCCCCCGCCATCGGTGAGGCCATCGGCATCAGCGGCGGCGCCGGCGCGTCGGCCACCGCCACCGCCCTGCCCTGGCTGGCCGCCGTCAGCGGGCTGCTCCTTGCCGCCGCGGCGGTCTGGGTGGCCCTGGTGGGCCGGCGCTGGGAGCAGGCCCGGCGCTACGAGAGGACCACCGGGCCGGCTCCGGCGGCCCGGGCGGCGTCCTCCCACGCCACGGACATCGACAGCTGGGACCAGCTCACGCACGGAGAGGACCCGACCCGCTGACTCCGGCCCCGGAGGCCGGACGTGCAGGGGTGCGGCGGGTCGGTGGACCGGCGCCAATAATGGCAGAATGTACGAAGACACCCAGAAGGAGAATCACCATGGCACAGAACACGACCGCAGCCACGAACCGGAACTCGCCTGAGAGCCATGCCCAGATGGGTGATGAGACGATCGGCCATGGCAACAGCCCGGCGGCGTGGACCTGCGTCCTGGTCATGATCCTCGGCGCCGCTGTGTCCTCCTTCGCGTACATCTTCGCCAGCACCGAGGGCAACCGCGACACCGGCACCGTGCTGTTCTGGATCGGCATCCTCATCATGTTCGTCGGCCTGCTCGTCGGTTTCGTGATGCGCAAGATCGGCTACGGCGTGGGCGGATCGAAGCTCAAGAGCAACGGTCACTAGGTGAGCGTTCTCGACGAGATCATCTCCGGCGTCCGCGAGGACCTGAGCGTCCGGACGGCGGAGGCGCCCCTGGCGCAGGTGCGCGCCCGCGCCCTCGACCGGGCACCGGCGGCCGACGCCCTGAGCGCGCTGCGCGGCGACGGGCGCACCCTCTCGGTGATCGCCGAGGTCAAGCGCAGCAGCCCCTCCAAGGGCGCGCTGGCCGCCATCGCCGACCCGGCCGCCCTCGCCGCACGCTATGAGGCCGGCGGCGCCGCGGTGGTGAGCGTCCTGACCGAACAGCGCCGGTTCAACGGCTCCCTGGCCGACCTCGACGCCGTCCGGGCGAGCGTGGGCATCCCCGTGCTCCGCAAGGACTTCACCGTCGAGGACTATCAGATCTGGGAGGCACGCGCGCACGGCGCGGACCTGGTCCTGCTCATCGTCGCTGCCCTGAGCGACGCGCAGCTCGAGCACTTCCTCGGCCTGACCCACGAACTGGGCATGAACGCCCTCGTCGAGACGCACACCGCCGAGGAGGTCGAACGCGCCGCGGCCGTGGGGTCCCGGATCATCGGCGTCAACGTGCGCAACCTCAAGACGCTCGACATCGACCGGTCGGTCTTCGCCGACCTGGCCCGCCGGATCCCGCAGGACGCCGTAACCGTCGCGGAGTCCGGTGTCCGCGGCATCGGCGACGTCGAGGAGTTCGCGGCCCAGGGGGCCCGGGCGGTCCTCGTCGGCGAGGCCCTCGTCCGCGGGGAGGACCCGGAGGCCGCGGTGGCGCAGTTCCGCGCGGTACCGGTGCGCGATCTTCCCGGACTGCAGCAGCGATGAGGCGCCCGCCGCTCTGAGTCGGGTACAGGAGCCCCCGCCGGGGCCCCCGGAAGCGAATCGGGCCGGCAGCAGCCGGCCCGAATGGATCCAGAACAGGAAAGCTCATGACACACCAGCACACCGGCGGCCGGGCATCCGAGCCGGCCGCGGAGATCGACGGCGACGCCGCGGCGGCCTTCCTGAGCCACGAGGGCCGTCCGGAGAGCCTGCGCCACGCGCCCGGGCCCTACTTCGGGGACTACGGCGGACGCTGGATGCCGGAGTCGCTCATCGCAGCCCTCGACGAGCTGCAGGAGACCTTCGAGGCGGCCAAGGCCGACCCCGAGTTCACCGCCCAGGTCGCAGAACTCAACGCCACCTACGCCGGACGGCCGTCCCTGCTGACCGAAGCGAAGAGCTTTGCCGCCCACGCCGGCGGCGTCCGGGTCTTCCTCAAGCGCGAGGACCTGAACCACACCGGGTCCCACAAGATCAACAACGTCCTCGGGCAGGCCCTGCTGGCCAAGCGCATGGGCAAGACCCGCGTAATCGCCGAGACCGGCGCCGGCCAGCACGGGGTCGCCAGCGCCACGGCGGCCGCCCTCCTCGGGCTCGAATGCGTCGTCTACATGGGCGCCGAGGACACCCGGCGGCAGGCCCTGAACGTGGCCCGCATGCAGCTGCTCGGGGCGGAGGTCATCCCCGTGACCAACGGCTCCCAGACGCTCAAGGACGCCATCAACGACGCGCTGCGCGACTGGGTGGCCAATGTCGACACCACCCACTACCTGCTCGGCACCGCTGCCGGCGCCCACCCGTTCCCGGCGATGGTCCGCTACTTCCACGAGGTGATCGGCGAGGAGGCCCGCGCCCAGATCCTTGAGCAGACCGGCAAGCTTCCCGACGCCGTCTGCGCCTGCGTCGGCGGCGGATCCAACGCCATCGGCATCTTCCACGGCTTCCTCGACGACCCCTCGGTGCGCCTCTACGGCTTCGAGGCGGGCGGCGACGGCGTCGAATCCGGCCGCCACGCCGCCACCATCACCCTCGGCCGGCCCGGGGTGCTCCACGGCGCCCGCTCCTACCTCATGCAGGACGAGTACGGCCAGACGATGGAGTCCCACTCCATCTCCGCCGGCCTCGACTACCCCGGCGTGGGCCCGGAACACGCCTACCTCGCCGACATCGGCCGGGCCTCCTACGAGCCGGTCACCGACCGCGAGGCCATGGACGCGTTTAAGCTGCTGTGCCGCACCGAGGGGATCATCCCCGCCATTGAAACCGCCCACGCCCTGGGCGGGGCACTGAAGGTCGGCCAGCGCCTGGCCGCGGACCTCGCTCCCGGCGAACAGCCGGGCGACAAGGTCATCATCGTCAACCTCTCGGGGCGCGGCGACAAGGACGTCGCGACAGCGGCGGAGTACTTCGACCTGCTGCCCGACGACAGCGCCGAGCAGGAAATCGCCAAGGAAGGGGAGCAGCTGTGAAGACCCTGTCCTCCAAGGCCGCAGCGGCGGTCGAGAAGGCCCGCTCCGAGGGGCGCGCGGCCCTGATCGGCTACCTGCCCGCCGGGTTCCCCGACGTGCCCACCACCATCGAGGCGGCCCTGGCCATGGCGGCCAACGGCGTCGACCTGATCGAGATCGGCATCCCCTACTCCGACCCGGTCATGGACGGCCGGGTCATCCAGGACGCCACCGTCCAGGCCCTCGCCGCAGGGTTCACCGTGCCCCAGATCTTTGACGTCGTCCGTGGCATCACCAGCGCCACCGACGTCCCGGTCCTCGTCATGACCTACTGGAACCCCGTGATGCGCATGGGCGTGCGCGAGTTCGCCTCCCGCCTGGCCGAGGCCGGCGGGGCCGGACTGATCACCCCGGACCTGATCCCCGACGAGGCCGCCGAGTGGATGGCCGTTTCCGACGAGTTCGGCCTTGACCGAGTGTTCCTCGTGGCTCCCTCGACCTCGCCGGCCCGGATGCGCAGCACCGTCGAGGCCAGCCGCGGCTTCGTCTATGGCGTGTCCGTCATGGGCATCACCGGCGCGCGCACCTCCGTGGGTGCCGCCGCCCGCGCGGTCGTCGATGACGCCCACGCCGCCGGCGCCGAACGCGTCTGCGTCGGCCTGGGTGTCTCGAGTGCCGCGCAGGTCGCGGAGATCGCACGCTACGCCGACGGCGTCATCGTCGGCACCGCGCTGGTGGCAGCACTGCGCGACGGCGGGGTGCCCGCCGTGGCCGCCCTGTGCAAGGACCTCAGCACCGGAACCGGAAAGAACCCCTCATGAACGCCGCCCCTGCCCTTTCCCTGCCGGTCCCGGCGTCGATTCCCAGCCCGCCCGCGGAGTGGGCGAGCTTTAGCCTCGGCCCGCTGACCATCCACCTCTACGCCCTGTGCATCCTGCTGGGCATCATCCTGGCCCTGTGGCTGACGCAGAAGCGGTTCGCCCGCTACGGCGGCCGGCCCGAGGCCGTCTGGGACGTCGCCGTCTGGGCCGTGCCCTTCGGAATCATCGGCGGCCGGCTCTACCACGTGTTCTCCTCGCCCGACGCCTACTTCGGACCCGACGGGGACCTCTCGCTCATTCCCCAGATCTGGCTGGGCGGCCTCGGCATCTGGGGCGCCGTGGCACTCGGCGCCGTCGGGGCGTGGATCGGCTGCCGCCGGGCGGGGATCCGCCTGTCGGCCTTCGCCGACGCCGCCGCCCCCGGCGTGCTGCTCGCCCAGGCCATCGGCCGCTGGGGCAACTGGTTCAACCAGGAACTCTACGGCGCGCCGACCGACCTGCCCTGGGGCCTTGAGATCGACGCCGACAACCCCGCCTTCCCGGCCTCCGCCGAGCCCGGCACCCTCTTCCACCCCACCTTCCTCTACGAGTCCCTGTGGAACCTCGCCGGGGTGGCGCTGCTGCTGCTGGCCGACCGCCGCTTCAGGCTGCGTGGCGGACGGATGTTCTGGCTGTACGCGGCCTACTACACCCTCGGGCGGGTCTGGATCGAGGCGCTGCGGATCGACGACGCCGAGATGGTCTCCCTGTTCGGGATCACCGCACGGCTGAACGTCTGGGTCTCCATCGTGGTGTTCCTCGTCTCCGTGGCCATCCTCGTCTACCTCAGCCGCCGCCTGCGCGGGGCCGGCACCCCCTCGGTGTACCTGCCCGGCCGGGAGCCGGTCGCCGACGCCGTTGGCGACGGGACGGCCGGAGCGAAGGCCGCCGCCGACGCGAAGGCCACCGGCGCGGAGAGCACCTCCGGAGCCGCGGACGACGCGGATGTCCACGGGGCGGACGCCTCGGCGACGCCGGAAAACGACCGTGGTAATCTTTCGGAAACACATGGCTCCTCAGTGACCCTCGAGTCACAGGACCCCGCGAAGGCGGAGCCACGGGACTCGGCCTCCCGAACACAGTCCCCGGGCCACCGCCCCTAAAGGACGCTTCCGGACCACACCGACGTGGCTCACCGGGTATCGGCCGGGCCACCCCTCCGGCGCCGCTACCTACGGCTTGCCAGCGCGGCACGGCGACACTTGTCTCCGCCCCGCGCCACCGCCTGCCCGGAACACCATTTCGACAAGTACGACCGGCGCCCGCCGGCTCACGTGGGCGCCCTGGGGCCAAGGCCGTCCCCTCCCGACGCTCCATTCTGGGGGAAGGACTCTTCGAATGACCGCTGAACACCCGAACACCGCTCCCGTTCCGGGAGAGGCCACCGGCTCCGCTCCGTCCGACGGGGAGACCGGCACCGCTCCATCGCCCTTCGAGCGTTTCGCCGCGCTTCCGCCCGCCTCGGGGCTCTACAACCCGGAGAACGAGAAGGACGCCTGCGGGCTGGCGGTCATCGCCACCCTGCGCGGTGTGCCCGGCCACGACATCGTCGACGCCGCCCTGACCGCGCTGAGGAACCTCGAGCACCGCGGCGCCGTAGGCGCCGACGAGGGCACCGGCGACGGAGCCGGGCTGCTCACCCAGGTCCCGGACGAGTTCTTCCGCGCCGTCGTCGACTTCGAGCTGCCGCCGGCCGGCTCCTACGTCGTGGGGACGGCGTTCCTCCCGGCCGAGGACAAGGAGCAGGAAACGGCGCGCGCCGGCATCGAGTCGATCGCCGCGTCCGAAGGGCTGGCGGTCCTCGGCTGGCGGGTCGTGCCCATCGTCGCCGACCTCGTCGGCGCCATGGCCCGGGCCTGCATGCCCCACTTCGAGCAGGTGTTCCTCGCCCCCGTCGGCGGCGCCGACACCAACCTGGACGCCATGGCGTTCCGGGTGCGCAAGCGGGCCCAGAACAAGTACGGGGTCTACTTCCCCTCGCTGTCCTCCAAGACAATGGTTTACAAGGGCATGCTCACCACCGCCCAGCTCGAGCCGTTCTACCCGGACCTTTCCGATTCCCGGTTCAAGACCCGGCTCGGCATCGTCCACTCCCGGTTCTCCACGAACACCTTCCCCTCCTGGCCGCTGGCCCAGCCGTTCCGCACCATCGCGCACAACGGGGAGATCAACACCGTCAAGGGCAACCGCAACTGGATGCGGGCCCGGCAGTCCCAGCTCGCGAACCCGCTGCTGGGCGATTCGCCCGAGGAACTCTTCCCGATCTGCACCCCCGGCGCGTCCGATTCGGCCTCCTTCGACGAGGTCGCCGAACTGCTGACCCTCTCCGGCCGGCCGATCACCCACTCGATCATGATGATGATCCCGGAGGCTTGGGAAAACCACGCCACCATGGACCCCGCCCGCCGGGCCTTCTACCAGTACCACTCAATGCTGATGGAGCCCTGGGACGGACCGGCCGCCGTGTCCTTCACCGACGGCCGGCTCGTCGGTGCCGTCCTTGACCGCAACGGGCTGCGCCCGGCGCGGTACTGGGTCACCGAGGACGGCCTCGTCGTCCTGGCCTCCGAGGTCGGCGTCGTCGACATCGCCCCCGGCCGCGTGGTCCGCAAGGGGAGGGTCTCCCCGGGCAAGATGTTCCTGGTGGACACCGAGATCGGCCGCCTGATCGAGGACCAGGAGATCAAGGCCGAGGTCGCCGCTGCCAACCCGTGGGCCGACTGGGTGCGCGAGAACCTGATCTCCCTCGAGGACCTGCCCGAGCGCGAGCACGTGGTCCACACCAAGGCCTCGATCAACCGCCGGCAGCGGACCTTCGGCTACACCCAGGAGGAACTGAGGATCCTGCTCGGGCCGATGGCGAGGACCGGCGCCGAACCGCTGGGCGCCATGGGCTCCGACACCCCCGTGGCGGTGCTCTCCAAGCGGCCCCGGCTGCTGTTCGACTACTTCGTGCAGTCTTTCGCGCAGGTGACCAACCCGCCGCTTGACTCCATCCGCGAGGAACTCGTCACCTCAATGGGCCTGTCCATCGGTCCCGACGGCAACCTGCTCTCCACCGGGCAGGTCCGCTCCAAGCAGGTGGCCCTGAAGTTCCCGGTGATCAACAACGACGAGCTCGCCAAAATTGCCAACCTTGAATCCGACGACGGCGACCGCCTCACCGTCCGGGTACGCGGGCTCTACCGGCACGACGGGGGAGAGGCCTCGCTGCGGGCACGGCTGGCCGAGATCTGCGAGCAGGTCTCGAGCGCCCTCAACCGCGGGGTGCAGTTCGTGGTGCTCTCGGACCGCGACTCCAACGCCCAGTGGGCGCCCATCCCGTCGCTGCTGCTCACCAGCGCCGTCCACCACCACCTGCTGCGCAGCGCCAACCGCACCAAGACCTCGCTGGTCGTGGAGGCCGGCGACGTGCGCGAGGTCCACCACGTGGCGGTCCTGATCGGCTACGGCGCCTCGGCCGTAAACCCCTACCTCGCCATGGAAAGCTGCGAGGAGCTGGTGCGCAACGGCGACATCACCGGCGTCACCGCCGAGGCGGCCGTCGCGAACCTCATCAAGGGCCTGGGCAAGGGCGTCCTGAAGATCATGTCGAAGATGGGCATCTCCACCGTGAGCTCCTACTGCGGCGCGCAGACCTTCGAGGCGCTCGGGCTCGCGCAGGAGCTGGTCGACGAGTACTTCCACGGCACGCAGACCCAGCTTGGCGGCGTCGAACTCGACGTGATCGCAGCGGAGGTCGCCGCACGCCACGCCTCGGCCTATCCGGAGGACGGCATCGAGGACCCGCACCGCGGCCTCGAGAACGGCGGGGAGTACCAGTGGCGCAGGGAGGGCCCGGCGCACCTGTTCAACCCGGAGACGGTGTTCCGGCTCCAGCACGCCACCCGCGAACGCCGGTACGACATCTTCAAGACCTACACCCGCGGCGTCGACGACCAGTCACGGGAGCTGATGACCCTGCGCGGGCTGCTGAAGCTGCGCGGCGGGGAGCGCCCGCCGGTGCCGCTCGAGGAGGTCGAGCCCGTCTCGAGCGTCGTGAAGCGCTTCTCCACCGGGGCCATGAGCTACGGTTCCATCTCCAAGGAGGCCCACGAGACCCTGGCGATCGCCATGAACCGGCTCGGGGCGAAGTCGAACACCGGCGAGGGCGGGGAGGACACCGACCGCCTGCTCGACCCCGAGCGCCGCTCCGCCATCAAGCAGGTGGCCTCCGGCCGGTTCGGCGTCACCAGCCTCTACCTGACCAACGCCGACGACATCCAGATCAAGATGGCCCAGGGGGCCAAGCCCGGCGAGGGCGGACAGCTGATGAGCCAGAAGGTCTACCCATGGATTGCCCGCACCCGGCATTCAACGCCGGGCGTCGGGCTCATCTCGCCGCCGCCGCACCACGACATCTACTCCATCGAGGACCTCGCGCAGCTGATCTACGACCTGAAGCGCTCGAACCCCTCGGCCCGGGTGCACGTGAAGCTCGTCTCCGAGGTCGGCATCGGCACGGTGGCCGCCGGCGTCACCAAGGCCAAAGCCGACGTCGTACTGGTCTCCGGGCACGACGGCGGCACCGGCGCCAGCCCGCTGAACTCCCTGAAGCACGCCGGAATGCCGTGGGAGCTCGGCCTTGCGGAAACCCAGCAGACCCTGATGCTCAACGGCCTGCGCGACCGGGTCGTCGTGCAGGTGGACGGGCAGCTGAAGACCGGGCGCGACGTCGTCATCGCCGCCCTGCTGGGAGGCGAGGAGTTCGGCTTCGCCACCGCGCCGCTGGTCGTCTCGGGCTGCGTCATGATGCGCGTGTGCCACCTCGACACCTGCCCGGTGGGCGTCGCGACGCAGAACCCCGAGCTGCGCAGCCGGTTCACCGGCAAGCCGGAGTTCGTGGTGAACTTCTTCGAATTCATCGCCGAGGAGGTCCGCGAGATCCTCGCCGAGCTCGGCTTCCGCACCCTCGAGGAAGCCATCGGCCGCACCGAGCTGCTCGATTTGAAGCAGGCGATCGACCACTGGAAGGCCGACGGGCTCGACCTCGAGCCGATCCTGCGCGGTGGCGAAACCGGACCGGACACCCCGCGGCGGAACCTCACCACCCAGAACCACGAGCTGGACAAGCACTTCGACAACAAGCTGATCAGCATGAGCGCCGAGGCGCTGGCCAACCGCTCGCCGGTGCGGATCTCCGTGGACGTGGTCAACACCGACCGTTCGGTGGGCACCATGCTCGGCTACGAGGTGACGCGGCGGTTCGGCCTCGACACCCTGGCCACCGACACCATCGACGTGACCCTCACCGGGCAGGCCGGGCAGTCCCTGGGTGCCTTCCTGCCCGCCGGGATCACCCTGCGGCTGCTGGGCGACTCCAACGACTACGTCGGCAAGGGCCTCTCCGGCGGCCGGATCATCGTCCGTCCGGACCGGGCCAACCTCTTCCACGCCGACCGCAACGTCATCGCCGGCAATGTGATCGGCTACGGCGCCACCAGCGGGGAGATGTTCCTCCGCGGGCAGGTGGGGGAGCGGTTCCTGGTGCGCAACTCCGGGGCCACGGCGGTGGCCGAGGGCATCGGGGACCATGGCTGCGAGTACATGACCGGCGGCCAGGCCCTCATCCTGGGCCGCACCGGCCGCAACTTCGGCGCCGGCATGTCCGGCGGCACGGCCTTCGTCCTCGACCTCGACCGGACCCGGATGAACAAGCAGAGCCTCGACAGCGGGGAGCTGCAGCTTGTGCCACTTGACGCCGAGGACATCGAGATCGTGCGCCGGCTGCTGATCCAGCACTCCGAGGAGACCGAATCCGCCCTCGCGGCGAGCCTGCTGGAGCGCTTCGACGACACCGTCGGACGCCTCACCAAGGTGCTGCCCCGCGACTACGCCGCCGTCCTCGATGCCAGGGCAAGCGCCGTCCAGCAGGGGCTCGACCCCGACGGCGAAGAAGTATGGACCAAGATCCTGGAGGTAACCGGTGGCTGACCCACGCGGATTTCTGAAGGTACGCAATCGCGAGACGCAGCCCCGCCGCCCCGTTCCGGTGCGCATTATGGACTGGAAAGAGGTCTACGAAGCGCAGGAGCAGGGGGTGCTGAAGAGTCAGGCCGGCCGCTGCATGGACTGCGGCATCCCGTTCTGCCACCAGGGCTGCCCGCTCGGGAACCTGATCCCGGAGTGGAACGACCTGGTCTACCGGGACAAGGGCAGGGAGGCCGTCGAGCGCCTCCACGCCACCAACAACTTCCCCGAGTTCACCGGCCGGCTCTGCCCCGCGCCGTGCGAGGCCTCGTGCGTGCTGGGCATCAACCAGCCGGCCGTCACCATCAAGCAGGTCGAGGTGTCGATCGCCGACCTCGCCTTCGCCGAAGGCATGGTGGAGCCGCACCCGCCCGAGCGCCTCACCGGGCGCACCATCGCCGTCGTCGGCTCCGGCCCCGCCGGCCTCGCCGCAGCCCAGCAGCTCACCCGAGCCGGGCACACGGTGGCCGTGTACGAGCGCGACGACCGCGTCGGCGGGCTGCTGCGCTACGGCATCCCCGACTTCAAGATGGAGAAGATCCACCTCGAGCGGCGCCTCGACCAGATGCGGGCCGAGGGCACCCGGTTCCGCACCGGCGTCGACGTGGGCCGGGACATCAGCTGGGACCAGCTGCGGCGCCGGTACGACGCCGTCGTCGTCGCCACCGGGGCCACCGTGCCCCGCGACCTGCCCATCCCGGGCCGGGAGCTCGAGGGCGTGCACTTCGCCATGGACTACCTCGTGCAGGCCAACCGGGTGGTGGCCGGGGAAACCGTCGACGACCAGATCTCCGCCGAGGGCAGGCACGTCGTCATCCTCGGCGGCGGAGACACCGGCGCCGACTGCCTGGGCACCGCCCACCGCCAGAAGGCCGCCTCCGTCACCACCCTCGCCATCGGGCAGCAGCCGCCCTCCGAACGGCGGCAGGACCAGCCCTGGCCGACCTTCCCGAACCTCTTCGAGGTGGCCAGCGCCCACGAGGAGGGCGGGGAGCGCACCTATCTCGCCTCGACCGTTGAGTTCCTGGGCGAGAACGGGAAACTGACGGCCCTGCGGGTCGCCGAGACCGAAGTCGTTGACGGGCGCCGCCGCGCGAAGGCCGGCACCGAACGGGAGATCCCGGCGGACCTCGTCTTCCTCTCCCTCGGGTTCACCGGACCCGAACCGGCGGGACTCACCGAGCAGGTCGACGCCGCGTTCGACGAGCGCGGCAACGTCGCCCGGGACGGGTACTACATGACGAACACCCCCGGCGTCTTCGCTGCGGGCGACGCCGGCCGCGGGCAGTCGCTCATTGTGTGGGCCATCGCCGAGGGGCGGGCCTGCGCCGCCGCCGTCGATCAGTGGCTCATGGGCTCGACGCGCCTCCCGGCGCCGGTGGCCCCCACCGACCGCTCCATCGCGCTCCTCTGAGAGCGCCCCTGACACTCGACCCCCCAAATCCCGACTAGGCTAGGTTTCATGAGACGCGCGAAAATTGTTGCAACATTCGGTCCTGCTATTGCCAGCTATGAGAACACTCTCGCTGTGCTTGAGGCCGGAGTGGACGTGGCCCGGATGAACATGAGCCACGGGGACTACGAAGTCCATTCAAAGACCTACGAGAACGTCCGGAAGGCCTCCGCGGAGCTCGGCAAGCCCGTCGGCATCTTCGCCGACCTCCAGGGGCCGAAGATCCGCCTCGGGCGGTTCGAGGACGGACCGCACGCGCTGTCGCGCGGGGATGTGTTCACCATTACCACCGAGGACATCCTGGGCACCCAGGAGATCTCCTCCACGACGTTCAAGGGCCTCCCGCAGGACGTTAACGTCGGGGACATGCTGCTCATCGACGACGGTAAGGTCTCGCTGCGGGCGACCGCCGTTGACGACGTCAAGGTGGTCACCGAGGTCGTCGTCGGCGGCATGGTCTCGAACAACAAGGGCATCAACCTGCCCGGCGTCGCGGTGAACGTGCCGGCCCTGAGCGAGAAAGACGAGGACGACCTGCGCTGGGCCATCCAGACCGGCGTCGACATGGTCGCGCTGTCCTTCGTCCGTAACGCCTCCGACGTCAACCGGGTCCACGAGATCATGGACGAGGAAGGGCGCCGCGTTCCGGTCATCGCGAAGATCGAGAAGCCGCAGGCCGTCGAGGCCCTCGAAGAGATCATCGACGCCTTCGACGCCATCATGGTGGCCCGCGGTGACCTCGGCGTCGAACTGCCGCTCCAGGAAGTGCCGATCGTCCAGAAGCGCGCCATCGAACTGGCCCGCCGCTGGGCGAAGCCGGTCATCGTTGCCACGCAGGTGCTCGAGTCGATGATCGAAAACCCCCGCCCCACCCGCGCGGAGGCCTCCGACTGCGCCAACGCGGTGCTCGACGGCGCGGATGCCGTCATGCTCTCGGGTGAGACGAGCGTCGGCAAGTACCCGATGGAAACCGTGAAGATCATGAACGACATCATCGAATCGACCGAGCAGCACGGCCTGGAGCGGGTACCGGCCCTGGGCAGCAAGCCCAGGACCCGCGGCGGCGCCATCACCCGTGCCGCCGTCGAAATCGCCGACCAGCTCGACGCGAAGTACATCTGCACCTTCACGCAGTCCGGCGACTCGGCGCGCCGGCTGTCCCGGCTCCGGCCCAAGAAGCCCATGATCGCCTTCACCCCGGTGCAGTCGACCCTCAACACCATGTCGCTCATCTGGGGCATCCAGCCGCTGCTCGTCGAGTTCGTCGCCCACACCGACCAGATGACCGCACAGGTGGACCGGACCCTGTTCGACTCCGGGCTCGTCGAGGTCGACGACCTGGTGGTCATCGCTGCCGGTTCGCCTCCCGGACAGGCCGGGTCGACCAACTCGATCAAGGTGCACCGCGTCGGCGACATCACCGACGCCGGGCAGCGGCCCGGCGACCACACCTCGCCCAACAAGGAGAAGGTCGGCCCCTGGCCGGTCAAGGGCAAGAAGTAAAGCCCTCCTGACGCCGTAGAAACAGAAGAACCCCGCCCGGTGGGCGGGGTCCTTCTGCGTTGCTGGTCCTGCTGCGTTGCTGGAGGGCCGGCGGATCGGGCCGGGTCAGTTGACCTGGTTGATGATCGTCTCGGCGACCTCGCGCATGCTCAGGCGGCGGTCCATCGAGGTCTTCTGGATCCAGCGGAAGGCCTCGGGTTCGGTCAGGCCCATCTTTGTGGTGAGCAGGCTCTTGGCGCGTTCCACGAGCTTGCGGGTGGCGAACTGCTCCTGCAGGTCCGACACTTCGTTCTCGAGCGCGCGGATCTCCTCGTATCGGGACACGGCGATCTCAATGGCCGGCATGAGGTCCGCCGGGGTGAACGGCTTGACCACGTAGGCCATGGCCCCGGCCTCACGGGCCCGCTCCACGAGTTCCTTCTGGCTGAAAGCGGTCAGCAGCACCACGGGGGCGATGCGCGCCTTGGCGATCTGCTCCGCGGCGGTGATGCCGTCCATGACCGGCATCTTGACGTCCATGAGCACCAGGTCCGGCTTGTGTTCCTTGGCGAGTTCCACGGCCTTCTCGCCGTTGTCGGCCTCTGCCACCACGTCGTAGCCTTCGCCCTGCAGGATCTCCACGATGTCGAGCCGGATCAATGTCTCATCCTCGGCGACGACGACCCGTCGGGCGGGACGTGAGGCGGGTGATTCCTTTGATTCAGACACGGTTGCTCCTTGGTTACTACTTCGTACCGACCGGTCGGAGGCGTCCCAACCGGTTCTCCGATCCAGCCTATCGGCATGTAGAGTTGTTTCGCGCACCGATGAATATGTGACTCCCCTCATTGGGGGGTCTGCCGGGCGTGGTAGAGGCCCGAATGGCGGAATTGGCAGACGCGCTGCACTCAAAATGCAGTATCGAAAGGTGTGTGGGTTCGAGTCCCACTTCGGGCACATGTTTTCCCTGGTCAGAGGCCCTTTTGCTCTCTGACTGTGGACAGCCGCCGCAGTTCTGCGGTCCGGGTGCCGGTTCCCGTGGCTGTTTGGGAGTTCTCCTGGAGGCTGGGTGCCGCCTTTCTGTCGCAAGCCCGGCTTGGGCTTTCTTACTACTTCATGGGGGAGCGGCGCGGTAGCTACATGACTGCGGTGAGGATTTTTTGGCCTGGTCATCGTCCTCGCAGAGAGCAACTCCGGCGGAGCAACCAGCGAGAGTTGACGACATGAGCACCGGATCACCCACGGATGCCTCATCGAACGAAATGAAGGAGAAATCTTCAAACCAGTGTCTCCCGCAACCCGCCAGCACGAGGCTTGTCCTCCAATGGGCTCGTTCACCAAAGCGGTGGGCTCTTGGGACAGTGGAGGTCCTTGATGCTCCGAAGATTTTGGTGTTAGAGGCTGGCAGTGTGTGGTTGGCTGGTCCCAGGTCTCCATAGCAGCCTGGTGGGCCGCGGCGCTTCGTGCCGCGGGCATTTGGTTGGACGGGATGGGTGCCAGAAGGTCTCGCTCTGATGATCACCGCCCAGTTGCCGGTCGTGTCTGCTTCCTCCCGCTCTTTGTCCGCGCCTGCGGTTGCCGGTGAAGCCCGGGAGGTGCGTGGGGTCGAATCGCTGCTGTTGGGTGTCGCGCACGGTGATGCGCGGGCTTTCAGCGAGTTGTATGCGCGCAGTGCTCCCCGGGTCTATGATCTGGTGCGCAGGGTTGTGCTGGATGAGGAGATGAGCGCCGAGACGGTGCAGGAGGTGTTCCTTGGTCTTTGGCAGGGAGCAGCAGCCCGCTTCGATCCTGCGCTGGGGTCCGGAATGTCATGGATTGTCACGCTCGCGCACCGCCGGGCGGTGGATAAGGTCCGCGCCGAGGCATCCCACCGGGTCCGGGACCTGCGGTGGGGTATCCGGAACCAGGACGTCGCTTACGACGGCGTTGCCGATGCTGTGATTCAGCAGGCCGAGACCGAGGCGGTCCGGGCCTGCCTCGGCACGCTGTCGGCGGTGCAGCGTGAGGCGATCCATCTTGCGTACTACGCGGGCATGACCTACGTCCAGGTCGCCGCCCATCTGGGGATCCCTGTACCGACCGCCAAAACGCGCATTCGGGACGGCATCGGACGCCTCAGGTCGTGTCTGGGCGATCAGCCCGACAGGTAGGGCCCAGAATTCACGGTGCCGGCAACGCCCGGCGGGGGGACGAGGTGGCCGCCGACGCTGCCGCAGGGCGGGCAGAGGTTAGTGGAGGTCGCTGGCGCTGGTGTATCGGTGTCCCGTGCTTCGTGCCGGGTTGTCGGGTGTGGCGGGAGTGCTCAGTTGCTGCTGGGTGGTGAAGTTGCCTTGAGGGCGTACGGCCGGGCAGCGGTTCGGGTCCGTGCGCGGTGAGACGTTACGGCAGGACCGGACCGGCCCCGGGCAGAACCTGATCCTGAATCGGCCGGAGGAGGTTGGGGTTCATCGCCCGGTGGACGTGATGGCAACATCCCGCATGACCTCAGAGTTCCTGGAACAGATCCAGCTGAGCCCCGGTGCTGGATTGGTGCCGGTCGTGGTGGGTGAGCTGATGGGCGCGATCGACGTTTTCCTGCGAGATGACCACGACCTTGCGGTTCATCCGTGACGGGCGAGGATTTTCCAAGGCGACTGATCCTTTATCCGGATGCGTCGGGTGCCCTTCGGATCGGAGCGAAGGTGGGGACGGGGTCTTTGGTGAGGAAGTCGGTGATGAGCAGGTTGCACAGTTCCGGCTTCTCGACGAGCAGGCCGTGAGAGGTCCCGGGGACGACGGCCAGCTCGGCCTTCGGGAGTGCCCGGTACATCGCCGCGGCGTGCTCAATGGAGACCTCATCGTCATCGCCGATCATGATCAGCGTCCTTGTCGGCAGCATCGCCAGGTCCTGGGCGGTGTAGGTCGGACCGGTGGCGTGCATTTGATCGAGTTTTCCCATCACGACGTCGAAATGCCCGGCGCCATCGGGGGAGAGCTCGCCGTATCCCTGGCGGATGAAGTCGGGCACTTCCCCTGTGTCGGAGCCGTTCATCCAGCCGGAGCGGTTGAACACGCCGGCGACGCAGACAAGACGGCTGACAAGGTCGGGACGCCGCATTGCTACGGCGAGGGCAACGACCGCCCCGTCGCTGCACCCGACGAGGGACGCCGGCCCGGCGACATTGGCCTCGAGGAACGCGATGGCGTCCTCGGCCATCGCCTCGTAGGACATTGGCCCGTCCACGTCCGGTGTCCGGCCGTGGCCACGGCGCTCGGGGGTGTACACACGGAAGTAGGGGCTCATTCCGTCGACCGTCATCTGCAGGGAGCGGGCATCGACCCCGCCCGGGTGCAGCAGCACGGCTGGAGGGCCCTGCCCATACTCGGCGAACCATGTCTGCTCGACGCGGAACGGCTTTCCGGGTGTCGGTCCGTTCATCAGTGTCTCCTCATCCAGATAGATACATCCTGCCTCTGCCCCTCACGCCTACCAGAGGCTCAGCAGCCTCGACCAGCCACGCACTTCATCCAAGCCCTTTCCTGCGCATCCCGTAAACGGATTGCTTGCGGGCGGGGCACCTCGAATGGGAGATGGGAGGTCGATGATGATTCTCCTACTGGTGCGTGGGCATGGTCTCCGGCGCCCAGCCAGCTCCGTCTAGTCAGGAGTTTGGGAAACCCGGGGCGGTCCCCAGAGTCGGTATCGCTAAGGTAGGTGCAGCATTGGAGTGTTCAGTGGTGCAAAGATGGGGGTTGAGATGGTGGTAACAGCTGAGGATAGTTTGAATCCGGTGATTCCGAATGCGCGGGAGCTCCGCGCGCAGGGAGTCGGTGCGCTTGCTGTAGCCCCTGTCGTGGTGGCCCTCATCAGCATCTCGCGGTCCCGCCACCTAACCAGAATGACGCAGGCTGTATGGGTTCTGATTGTGCTCGCTTTTCCTATCCTCGGTCCGGCTTCCTGATTCGTCGTTGGCCGGTGTAGCGCCGCACCCACCTCGAGCCACCTGTACAGCATTGCGCCAACGACCGGGAACCACGACGGCCGATAGGCGCTCTGAGGAATCGCTTAGCGGGCGGTTTTCCGGGCGGGCCAAACACGACCTGGGCAGTTCAGCTTCCGCCCTTGGCGGGCAATCCCGCCTTATGGGCGGGCGTTGAGGTTGTAGATTTCGTTCTTTTCGGCGACCGTGAGGTCCGAGCCCGCCAGGAGGTCCTGCAGCACCGCGGATTTTCCCGCTATGTACCGGCTGATGTCCATGTTCGGCTCGGCTGCGAGCCGGAGCTGCGGTGTCCCGTGTGTTGGCGGCTGGCCTAGTGGCGGACGGTGTCCCGAACGTCGGTGTCCCAGCGACGGTGACTTCGGCCGTGTGGTGTTCGAGGACTGCATCCAAGCAGGGGCTCTGGCCGGTATTAACCTGTAGCGCATCTCCTTGATGCGGCAGTTGGCTTGAAAGGGCGTACGGCTGCGGCCTTCCGGGCGGGACGTTCCCGGTCAGGGGACCGCCGGGACGGGTGCGGTGCGTTGCCGCGCGAGGAAGGCGGGGGCGAGGACAGCGCTGAGGGCGAAGAGTCCGACGAGGGGCCAGAGCGCCGTGAGGATGTCGAAGCTCGCCGCGAGGAACCCGATGAGGGGCGGGCTGATCAGGTTGGCGACGTAGCCCAGGCCCGCCTCGGCCGATACCCGGGCCCCGTCGTTTCGCCCTTCCGCCGCTGCGGACATGCCGAGCGGGAAACCCCTGGACACCCCCACGGACCATAGGACCACCCGTGGCACTCGGAGTGGCCGGCCTGGCCCTGATCGCGGGGATGGTTGTCCTGACCCGGCGGAACCTGACCACCGCGCTGAAGAGGTGACTGGGCCTCTGCGTCGGTGGGTGGGTGTAGCGAATACGTTCGATTGGGCTGCATCCCTTCTCGGGACCAGGAAGGGATCTGTCGTGCCCGGAGCCAGACCAGGGAGTGGAGCAACCCTCATGAGCTTCGGCTTCGAATAGGTCATGATGTCTTCGGATCCTTCTGCGGCGTCGCCTATGAGGAGGGTTGCATGTCCACCGCATTTACCTGGTCTCGCAGCACAATGTTCACTGTTGTCTTGGGCGTCGGGCTGTCGCTGACAGCCTGCGATGGCGATTCAGCGGCCCCTGTCAGCGAACCGACCACTTCGGAGGCTCCGTCGATGACGGCTTCGGCGGAACCGACGGCCGAGCGCGTCGAGCCGACGCCGGCGTCGTCGGATGCACCGGCCGCGAACCTGCAGATTCCGGCGCCGCCCGCAGAGGCGGAGGAGGAGTCGCGGGAGGGGCTGGAAGCGTTCACTGCGCATTGGCTGAAACTGCTGTCGTATTCCTACGAGGCGAACGACCTCGAGCCCCTGCAGGCGGTCAGCGACCCGGCGTGCACCTTCTGCAAGGATGTCGGAACGGCCATGGCGCAGACCTACCAGGTGGGGTGGGCTACCGGAGGAGCGACCACCCTGACGGACTTCACCACCGATTTCACCCCTGATGCCGACGGCGCCTACACCGCGGACATCACGACCACCCAGACGGAAATCTTCTACTTCTCCGATGAGGGGTGGCTTGGATCGAGTGAGTCCAAGCCGGACACACCGCACCTGGTTACCGCCCGCTACATCGGTGTCGGATGGCAGATGATCAACTACTCGACACCACCTATCACCGAGGCGCCGACGGGATAGGGGCTGCGTAAACAGCGCCTCGTTTAGTACATGATTGTGTGTACTGTTGCGGTGTGGAAACTCTTGCCCAGCACTCGGTCCTCGCGCGGTTCGGATACGCCCTGTCGGATCCGGTGCGCGCCCGGGTCTTGTTGGTTCTGCGGGACGCTCCGTCCTACCCGGGTGAGCTGGCTGAACTGGCCGGAGTGAGCAAGCAGCGCCTGTCGAATCATCTGACGTGCCTGCGCGGCTGTGGGCTTGTCGTCGCCGTTCCCGAGGGGCGGCGGGTCCGGTATGAGCTGGCGGATCGGAAGCTCGGTGACGCGCTGACCGCACTGCTCGGGGTCGTGGCCGTTGGCGACGCCGAGTGCTGCTGCACCACCCGGGCGAACCACATCGAGGGAAAGGCTTGCTGCTGATGAGCACCCACACCTCACCCGCATCGGTGCAGATCGCCCGTCCAGCGCCGAGTGTGCAGCGGCGGGCGGTCCTGTCCCGGCGGATCCGTCTTCTCGTCGGCGCGACGATCACCTACAACGTTATCGAAGCGGGCGTCGCGATCAGCGCCGGCACGGTGGCGTCCTCAAGCGCGTTGATTGGGTTCGGCCTGGACTCGATCGTGGAGGTTCTCTCCGCGGCCGCCGTGGCCTGGCAGTTCGCCGGGCGCGACCCGGAGGCCCGGGAAAAGACCGCCCTGCGCCTGATCGCCTTTTCCTTCTTCGGCCTCGCCGCGTTCGTGACCTTCGACGCCGTCCGCACCCTGCTCGGCGCGTCCGAACCCCAGCACTCACTGGTTGGAATCGTTCTGGCCGCGGTGAGCCTGGCGGTCATGCCGTTCCTGTCCTGGGCGCAGCGCCGGGCCGGTCGTGAGCTCGGGTCCCGGTCCGCTGTCGCGGACTCCAAGCAGACCCTGCTGTGCACCTACCTGTCCGGGGTCCTGCTGGTGGGTCTGCTGCTCAACAGCACCCTCGGGTGGTCCTGGGCCGACCCGGTCGCCGCCCTCATCATCGCCGCCGTCGCCATCAAAGAAGGCCACGAGGCATGGAAGGGCGACTCCTGCTGCGCACCATCCTTCGGAAACCTCGACGACGACCAAAGCGTTGACACCTGCGGAAGCGCCCCGGGCGGCGGCTCGGAATCCTGCTGCAGCACTGGCACCACGACAGGCGCGCCCGTAGCAGTGACGAACACCTCCGTAGAGCCTGCTGCGTTGACACTGACGGTGCGGCCCGCAGGAACCAACACCCCGGAAAGCAGCCCAGCAGATCCTGAATCGAAAACAGCTGATGCGTCCTGCGCCTGCTGCACACATCACTAGAGCACTCCAGCAAACCCTGATCCACCAATGGTCCCCTGCAATCGGCCGGGAACCAGCAGACCATGCAGTCAGTTGACGAGGAGACACCACCGTGCCGACCCCCGCCCCAGCTCCCAACACGACCCCTGACACGAAGCAGGGCCTGAGCCTGCAGAACCGGATAACGCTCGGCCTACTCGCCGCTGTTGCTCTCGTCGTCGGCTTGGCGATTTTCTTCAACAGCCTCGGCAACGACCCCTCGCAGGCTGAGGGCACCGACACCGGCACCGGCGCGGGCACGGCAGAGGTCGTCCGTGAGGACAGCCACCGCCTGTCCCAGGCGTCGGACGAGAAGGCCATCCTGGTCGAGTTCCTCGACTTCGAATGCGAAGCCTGCCTCGCCGCGTACCCGCTCGTGGAAGAGCTCTCCGAGGAATACGGGGAGAACCTGACCGTCGTCTCCCGGTACTTCCCGCTGCCCGGGCACCCCAACTCCGAGACTGCGGCCGCCGCCGTCGAGGCAGCAGCCCAGCAGGACAAGTTCAAAGAGATGCACGCCCGCATGTATGAAACGCAGACCGAGTGGAGCCACACCAACGAGGACCGGTCACCGGTGTTCCGCGGCTATGCCAAGGACCTGGGCCTGGACATGGCTGCGTACGATACGGCGATCGCAGACCCGGCAACCATGGAGCGAGTGAACATCGACAAGAGCGACGGCATGGCCCTGAACGTCGAGGGAACCCCGACGTTTTTCCTCGACGGCGAGAAGATCCAGCCCGCCACCGCCGAGGAGTTCCGCAGTCTCATCGAAACCGCTATCGCGGACTGATTCATGACTCCCGGCGAAGGACCACCCACCATGTCGCACCGAACGACGAATAACATCTCCTCGATCCAGGAACCCGCCCAGGATGACGCGGCCTCAGTGCCCGGATTCGCACGCCGGGTCCCGTTCGGGATCATGTTTGTGGCCGCCGGTGTCATCGGGTGGGTTGCGGCCGGGATCCTGATCCTCGAGAAGCTCGAGTTGTACCGGGACCCGGACCATGTCACGAGCTGCGACATCAACCCCTGGGTGTCCTGCGGGCAGGTCATGGAGACATGGCAGTCCGAGCTCTTCGGCTTCCCCAACCCCTTCATCGGCCTCGTCGGCTTCACCGTCATCATCACCACCGGCATGGCACTGCTCGCCGGAGCCCGGTTCAGCCGCTGGTACTGGGCCGGCCTGCAGGCAGGCATCACGCTCGGAGCCGTGTTCGCCACCTGGCTGTGGAGCCAGGCCCTCTTCGACATTTACATCCTGTGCCTCTACTGCATGATCGTCTGGGCGGCGATGATCCCCCTGTTCATCCTCACCACCGTCCGCAACATGGTTCACGGCATCATCCCCGCACCCGCCGGCCTCACCCGCGGGCTCGCAGCGTGGGTCGGACCGATCATCGTCCTCACCTACATCGCCGTCGCCGCCTCCGTGTTCTTCCGCTTCCTCCACGTCTTCACCTGAGACTCCACACCGCACCGGACCGGCAGCCGCCCACCCGCGCTTTCCCACACACCGCCGATCATCACGGAAACCGAGGCCAACGATGGAACCACCAACAGCTGCAGCGCTTGCCCTGGGCCTGTACACCGCAGGTGTCATCACGACCTTTGGAGTGAGGTCCTGGATCCACCGGCGCAGGACCGGATCCACGGGCTTCCGTGGCCTCAGCGGCGCACCGGGCTCGGCCGAATGGTGGGGCGGGGTCCTGTTCATCGCGGCCCTGCTGCTCGGCGCGGCCGGACCCGTCCTCGCCCTCACCGGGGCCCTAGTTCCGCCTCGGGTGCCCGGACTCGCGTGGATAGGACTGATCGTGACTGTGCTGGGTTTCCTTGGCGTGCTGGCCGCCCAGACCGGGATGGGGTCCTCCTGGCGCATTGGGGTCGACACCGCCGAACGTACAGACCTGGTCACCACCGGGCTGTTCGCCGTGGTCCGCAACCCGATCTTCACTGCCATGCTCACAGCCCTGGCCGGGCTGGCGCTCATGGTTCCCGCAGCCGTCAGCGCAGCGGCGCTGCTGTGTCTGTTCCTCGCCGTGGAACTCCAGGTGCGCCTCGTCGAAGAGCCATACCTAAACCGCACCCACCAACACGCCTACGCCGACTACACCGCAAAGGTCGGCCGCTTCCTGCCAGGCATGGGCCGGACACAGGCACGCGATACCGCGTCGCGCTGACCACACCGCAACATCACAGAAGCAGCCACTCCCTCTGCCTATAACGACATAGCCCCGCCAATTCCGCGTGAAAAACCCGCCACCTTCGAAGAAGCTCAGAGTTATGGACGACTCGAGTTCCTTGCGTGGTCGTCTGGCTGTTGTCACCGGCTGGATGCGGCGGATAGGGGACTTTCGGTCAGGTGATGACGAGGAGTCCGGTGGCGAACATGAAGCCGAGGCCGGCGCGGTCAGGGCATTCGCATGGGCCAGGCGCAGCAGGGCTTCGGTGAGTTCGATCGCCCGTCAAGATACTGAAGTGAAACCTGAGTTTGAAACAGACAAAACTTCCTATAAGTACTCCCGACGTCTCGCCACTATTCACCCCGTGTTCACCTATGGCGCTTTGTATTGATGTGTCGGCACCGCCGATCTCTCCCATCACCTGCGCGGCCCAGGCCGCCGTTGGAAGGAATTCACACAGTGCAAAAAACTCTTTCACGACGCGCCGGTGTCACGTCGCTTGCGGTTCTCGCCCTTCTGCTGAGCGCCTGCGGCGGACAGCAGGAGAGCGCAGGAGGATCCGGAGCCAGCGGTGAAGCCGTCTCCGGCTCGGTTGTCGCCGATGGGTCATCAACCGTTGCGCCGCTGACCGAAGCGGCCGCCGACATGTTCCGCGATGTTGAGTCCGGCATTGATGTTTCCGTCGCCACCTCCGGCACCGGTGGAGGCTTCAAGGCCTTCTGCGCCGGTGAAACCGACATCTCCAATGCTTCGCGTCCGATCAAGGACGAAGAAATTGCGGAATGCGAGACAAACGGCATCGACTATACCGAGGTCGTCATGGCCAACGACGGACTGTCCGTCGTGGTGAACCCCGAAAATGACTGGGCCGAGTGCCTGACCGTAGAGCAGCTGGCCACCATCTGGGGTCCGGACTCCGAAGGCAAGGTCACCAATTGGAACCAGGTCGATCCGTCCTTCCCGGACCAGGAAATTGCCCTTTTCGGTGCCGGCACTGACTCGGGAACCTTTGATTATTTCACCGACGCTATCAACGGTGAAGAAGGCGCTATCCGCACCGACTACAGCCCCTCCGAGGACGACAACGTCACCGTTCAGGGCGTGGAAGGCAACGAAGGGGCCATCGGCTTCTTCGGCCTGTCTTACGCCGAAGAGAACCCGGACGCCGTGAAGATTGTCGACGTCGACAACGGCGAAGGTTGCGTCACTCCCTCCGAGGAGACGGTCCAGGACGGCACCTACGCACCCCTGGGACGTCCCCTGTTCATCTACGTTGCCAACGCCTCCTACGCGGACAAGCCCGAGGTGAAGTCCTTCGTGGATTACTACGTGGAGAACGCGAACGAGGTCGCCGAGGCTGCCCTGTTCATCGGGCTCACCGAGGAGCAGAACGCCACGGCTACCGAAGAGCTCGCCTCCATCGGTTAGCAGGCCGTTCCACCGGTACGACCAGAGCTCGAGGAGAACGGTTCCCGTTATGACAGCTGTACAGGAAAAGGGCGGTCCGGCCAGCGCGCCGGGCCGCCCGGCCCCCTCCCCGTTCAAGGGCAAAAAACGGCCCGGTGAAGCGATCATCATTCTGGTCCTGCGCCTTGCGGCTGTGGTGACGGTGCTGACCACCATCGGGATTCTGCTGGCCCTGCTGATTCCCTCCCTCGGATTCTTCCGGGAAGTGCCCGTCACCGAGTTCCTGTTCGGCGACCGGTGGTCCCCGAGGTTCGCCGATGCCTCCTTCGGGGTGCTGCCGCTGATCTCGGCGACACTGTGGACCACCGGGATCGCACTGCTCATCGCGGTCCCGCTCGGGCTCGGTGCGGCAGTGCTGCTCTCGGAGTACGCCAGTCCGCGCCTGCGCCGGATCCTCAAGCCGATCCTAGAGATCCTCGCCGGAGTCCCCACCGTGGTGTACGGATACTTCGCCCTGACCTTCGTCCAGGCCACGGTGTTGCGCGAATGGGTGGGCCTGGACACCGGAGCCTTCAGCGTCCTGGCCGCTGGCCTGGTGATGGGCGTCATGATCGTCCCGACCGTGGCCTCCATCTCCGAAGACGCGATGAGCGCGGTCCCCGGTGCCCTGCGCCAAGGCTCGGCGGCTCTGGGCGCGAACCGCATGCAAACCAGCATGCGGGTCGTCTTCCCCGCCGCCCTGTCCGGCATCGTCGCAGCCATTGTCCTCGGCGTTTCCCGGGCTGTCGGTGAAACCATGATCGTCGCCCTGGCCGCGGGCAGCCAGGCCCGCGTCGTGGGCAATCCCCTCGAACAGGGTCAGACCATGACAGGGTTCATCGCCAACGCCGCCCTGGGCGACTCCCGGGTCGGTTCCATCGAATACGACACCCTCTTCGCGGTAGGCCTTCTCCTGTTCCTGATCACCCTGCTGGTGAACTTCATCAGCATCCGCTTCGTTCGCCGCTTCAGGGAGGCCTACTGATGCGCTCCATCGTCGACACCGTCCAGCCCCTAGGACACCGCAGATCCAAATACAGCGGCGAGAAAAGCCCCACCTCCCTGATCTTCCTGCTGCTGATCTGGGCGTGCCTGGCCTTCTCGTTCCTGTTCCTCGTCGTGCTGATCGTCACCACCATCATCGACGGATCCAATAAGTTCACCTCCACGCTGTTCACCGAATACCCGGCCTCCTCACCGGAGCGCGCCGGAGCCCGGCCGGCCATCCTAGGCTCGGTCTGGGTCATCGCCACCACGGCCGTGCTGACCATCCCGCTCGGGGTCGCCGCCGCGGTGCACCTTGAGGAATTTGCGGACAAGAAACTGTGGATCAACCGGGTCATCGAACTCAACGTGCAGAACCTCGCCGCCGTCCCGGCAATCGTGTACGGGTTGCTCGCGCTGGCGTTCCTGACCCTGCTCGGGGTGCAAAACAAAAACATCGTCATCGGCGGAGCGCTGGCGTTGAGCCTGCTGATCCTGCCGGTCATCATCATCTCCACCCGTGAGGCCATACGCTCGGTCCCGTTGGAAATCCGGCAGGGCTCCATGGCCCTGGGCGCCTCCAAATGGCAAACCGTGTGGCGGCAGGTGCTGCCCGCCTCGGTACCCGGCATCGCCACCGGCTCCATCCTGGCCCTCTCCAGGGCCCTCGGCGAGGCCGCGCCCCTGCTGGTCCTGGGCGCCCTGGTGTTCGTCAGCTTCGACCCCAACGGCATCCTGAGCGGATTCACGACCATGCCCATCCAGATCTTCAACTGGACCGGCCGGCCCCAGGCCGGATTCCAGGAACTAGCCGCCGCGGCGAGTATCCTCCTGCTCGGACTGCTCGTCCTGATGAACGGCCTGGCCATCTACATCCGCAACCGCTTCCAGACACGGTGGTAAGAACCCTATGAACAGCTCCTCCCACGTCCCCACAGCAGCCGAGCGCCGCTCCCTCGAGGACGACACCCTGCTGCATCAGCAGCCCGGCATGGCCGTCCACCTCACCGGACGCCGCCGCGCCGCCACACTGCCCGACAAGCCCGACGAGACGATCCTCAGCGTCAAGGACGTCGACGTGTATTACGGCAAGTTTCGGGCCGTCACCGGGGTTAACCTCGACTTCGGCCTGAACGAGATCACCGCCCTGATCGGACCATCCGGCTGCGGCAAGTCCACCCTGCTGCGCACCCTGAACCGGATGAACGACCTCGTCGAAGGGGCCCGTGTCGACGGGAGCATCACCTTCCGCGGCACCGACATGTACGCCCCCGAGGTCGACGCCATTGAGGTCCGTCGGCGCATCGGCATGGTCTTCCAAAAGCCCAACCCCTTTCCCAAATCCATCTACGACAACATCGCCTACGGCCCCCGGGTGACCGGGATGAAGGTGGAGAACATGGATGACCTGGTCGAGGAGGCGCTGACCAAGTCCGCCCTATGGGGTGAAGTCAAGGACAAACTCAAGCAGTCGGCATTCGGGCTTTCCGGCGGTCAACAGCAACGCCTTTGCATCGCCCGGACTATCGCCGTCAAGCCCGATGTCATCCTCATGGACGAACCGGCCTCCGCGCTGGATCCGATTTCCACCATGCGCATCGAGGACCTGATGCACGAGCTGCGCCGCGAATACACAATCGTCATCGTGACCCACAACATGCAGCAGGCCGCCCGCGTGGCGGACCGCACCGCGTTCTTCACCGCCTTGGCCGACGAGGGAACCGGAGACCGCACCGGCGTGCTGGTGGAATATGGCAAGACCTCCCAGATCTTCGAGGATCCCAAGGATCAAAGGACCGAGGATTACATCTCCGGTCGGTTCGGGTAAGTGCCTCCGTGGTCGAACAAACAGACCGCACCCCCACCTCTTCCCAGCCTCGGGAACGTAACCGCCCCCGCAGCTCGGCGGTGCGTTGGCCCTGTCACACGGCGGCCGTCGAATCCCCCTCCACTCCGACGTGCCAGGACGACCCGGCGGAGCTGCTCAACCGCGGCATCGAACTGCACCGGTATCAGGATGGTCCCAGTGCACTTGTCGGCATCGGGGCCTCCAACCCGCAGATCGTGATCGTCCCGACCGACCTGACCGGGATCGGAGTTCAGGAGTTCGTCCATACCGTCGTCGACCTGACCGGGACCCCCGTCCTGATCGGGGATCTGGGAACCGAAACCAGCCATCGGCTTGGTTTCACGTGCCTGGAGCTCGGAGCGCGGGGGCTCATACCCCTGCCCGCCACCGCTGAAGAAATCGCCTCGGCCATCACCCGGCTTGGGGTGCTCCGATCCGATGCCGCTGCCGAACTGCGCGCCGGGGACCTTTTCCTGAACCCTCAGTCCCTTCGGACCACCATCGCCGGTGTCAACGTGGATCTGGCGCCCAAGGACTTCGAAGTCCTGCGCTACCTCATGATGGAAGCCCCGCGGGTCGTCGGGGTCGAGGAAATCAGCGCCCACATCAGGGATACCGCGGCCGGGGGCACCACCCGCACCAGAATGGCCATCGCACGGACCCGGAAGAAGCTCGCCAAAGCCTCACCGGCAGGAAGCTCCTACATCGAGACCGTCCGCGGCATGGGATACCGGCTAGGCATAGAGGAGGTGTGAACCTACCGCATTCGTTCGGGGCGGTGCCGCGGCGAGGAGGCCACAAGTTTGCCAAGGCACCACAGCATTGACTGCTATCAAAGTTGAGAGTGATGTGCGTCGCCGGCTACTTAAGGCCTGAGCGACGCATGGTGGAACCTGATTCCCCGGTCCACTTCTCCGCCGTCGTTCTTCTTTCCCTATCCCGGGGTGGGCGCCTCGAAGTTACCATCGCAAGCAGGAATGGAGGCCGGAGCGCCTTGAGATTCAGCCTCAACATTTTCCATCATGGTCTGGACGTGACGGAGGATTGGACGCAGTTCCCTTTGACGTAACTCCCGTAACGAGGTGATCGAGCGGCCGGTGCACACCTCGATCCCCCTGGCAAGTTCGGGACGGGTACGAACGCGCGCGTTGTAAAGGCTCTGCTGCAGCATGAGTAACTGACGTTCACGCAGCGGACTATCCGCACGAAGAACAGGCAGCGCGTGAACCTCACACAGGTCGATATCCGGACTCATAATCCGAGCCTAAGCTCCCGCGGTGTCCGATCGGTTGGCGCAGCATGAAAGTCCCGTGAACATCCCGGTCAATCCCACGCATTGGAGGAAGCCGTTATCAGGTGCGTCCTGTGGAAGGGGTGAAAGTCTTGGTTACCGACAATCCGTGAAGCGCGACCGGAACCGGACACGCCGACCCTTACAGCTGGAGGCTTCCCGTCATCGGATCCCGGTCCGGCGCGACGGGTCACCCGCACCAGTCCGGCCGCTTCGAACCTATCCGCCACCCAGGGACCGCCCTCATGCGCCTCGGTGAGCCGCTCGCGACCCGCTACCCGGGTGGGGACAATGTCCACACTTTGGATCTCGGACTGGGCCGTACCGGTGCCGGACTGGTCCGGATTGCGGATGTTTTCGGGGGAGTGGCGGATATCAAGGGCTGGAGTCCGGTTCGAGTCCCACTTCGGGCACATGTTTCCCCTAGTCAGAGGCCCTTTTGCTCTCTGACTGTGGACAGCCGGCCCAATTCTGCGGTCCGGGTGCCGGTTCCGGTGGCTGTTTGGAAGTTTCCTGGGGGCTGGGTGCCGCCTTTCCGTCGCAAAGCCCGGTTTGGGCGTTCTTACTACTTCATGGGGGAGTGGCCGTGTGGCTGCATGACTTTGGCGAGGGTTTAGGACCTGGTCATCCTCCTCGCCGAGCGGCCCAGGCGAGGCAGCCACTGAGAGTTTTCCACTTGTGGGCGTCATCACCTCGAACCGACTTAGGTTGCGGCGACATCTCTGCTCGGGGGCGGATACGGAGACACCGAACGCGGGCGCGGGAGATTCGGGTGTCGGCCCTCAGGGCCCGTCATATGAGCATCGGCCCCAGCAAGCTCCGTGTGGTCAGGAGTCAACCAAACTCGGGGCAGTCCCCACTGTGATCGCCGGGCAGGTGGATGAGCATGGTGAACCGTGTCTGGCGCTCTACGAGGGTGGCGATGGCTGAGCGGCAGTTCGATCCCAGCACCAGATCCCCCTCCCAGTGACCGGGCACGGCGCGGTCTGCAACCTCGGCGGGCCGTTCACTGATCAGGATCATGTCCGGGATCTTCCCCGAACTTTTAGCAGCTGTGGAGCGCCTGGGCCGCCTCGCGACGCGGCCGGTACGCAGGTGTTGGTGCAGGTCAGCCCTTAGATGGCCGCGTCCCTGGACGTAGAGGGCCTGGTAGATCGTTTCGGGACTCACCTGCATCTCCGCTCGGTCACTGAAAGCCGTGGCCAGGTGGTCGCTGATCTGTTCCGGGCTCTATTTCACACACAACCTGGCCTGTACCAAGGATGCCAGTTCCAGGTCATCGAACTTACTGGCCTTGGGCCGGCGGCCGGATAGCTCCGCCTGTTTCTGGGCTGCGTACGGGGCGTACTTCACCTGCATCAACGCTCGTCTCCGCGCACCTGTTGGCTGTCCGTTCCGGCGCAGCTCACGGCTGATCGTCGAAGGACACCGGCCGATCTCTCGTGCGATCGCCCGAACACCACGACCTGCCAGGTGCAGGTCCGCTATCAATAGTCGTTCCTCCAAACAGAGGTACCGGCCTGAAGGCTCCGGCTTGGCGCGTGGAATACGGCCGCCGATTGCTTGGCGCCAACGTTGTCCGGTTCGTCGATTCACGCCTACAGCATCACAGGCTGCAGCCAGCGTCGATCCCTGGGCCATCACGACCCAAAATCGCGCTTCCCTATCGATCCGTTCCTTCTTCGACAATACGCACAACACCTCACTTCGTAGAGGTGTTGCAACGACCGCTTGAGCTCACCATCCCTTACCGCAAGGAGGAGATAGTTCGCTGTCGGCCTTAGCAGGGCGGGGAGGTGGAGCCGTTGTCTGGTGTGGCTGTGCTCGGGGAGCTTCTTGGGCGTCGCGGTCGTGAAAAAGTACTTTATCGAGGTCCTCCGGGAAGATGGCGGGGTTGGGCGCGCACAATGCGGCACCCCCGACGACGTGTTCCCGCCGGGGGTGCCGGACACCGGACTATCGCATCGGCTAATTGCCGGTGATGAATTTCAGCAAGATCTTATTGACCTCCTCGGAATGGGTCCACAGCATGCCGTGTGGGGCGCCTTCAATCTCGACATACTCAAGGTCAGGATTCGCCTTATGGAAGGGCCGGCCGGTCACGTCGATGGGAAGGATGCGGTCCTCGGTGCCCTGAACGATCAGGGCGGGCACGTCGATCTTTTTGATGTCCTCGCGGAAGTCCGTCATCCAGGACTTGATGGATTCGCGGGTGCCGTAGGCCGAGGAGGCGAAGGCGTCGTCCAGGCTGTGCTTGAAGGCGTGTTCGCTGAGCCGGTCCGTGCCCAGGAACACGTCGGTGTTGTAGAAGGAGTTGGTGAAATCCACGTAATGCGCAAAGCGATCTTTCACCGCGGCGGCCCCAATGTCGTCAAAGACAGACTTGTCCAGCCCGTACGGAGTGTCCGGGCCCTTGACCATGAACGGTTCCAAGGGGGCGGCGAAGACGGCCTTGCTGATCCGGGCGGTGCCGTACTTGCCGATGTACCGTCCGACCTCCCCGGAGCCCATGGAAAAGCCGACGAGGATCACGTCATTGAGGTCCAGGGTTTCCAGGAGGGTTTTCAGGTCCGTGGCGAAGGTGTCATATTCGTACCCGACAGTGGGCTGGCTCGACTGGCCGTAGCCGCGCCGGTCGTAGGTGATGACCCGGTAGCCGGCCTCCAGCAGCACCGGCAGCTGGCGTTCCCAGGACCTGCCGTTGAGCGGATAACCGTGGATCAGCACGACCGGCTGGCCCTGGCCGTGGTCCTCGTAGTAGATGTTGATATCGGTGCTGTTTTCCTGTCCAACAGTGACAAATGCCATCTCTGGTTCCTTAGAATCGGCTGCTACTGGGTGGGGGAGCATAGGCCGGGACCGTCCCCCAAGTCCTCGTCGCCTGAGCAACAAGATACGCAACGGCCGGGGGAAGGCAAGGGATGGTTGAGGAAAACGCCGGAGGTTACGCCGTCGCACACGATGCGATGGCTGGATGCCGGCGCGGACTGCAGCCGGGCGGCACCTGACGGAAGAACTCCGTACAGGTCCGCCCGGCACAGACGCCCCGGTGACCGATTCGTACCGGCCCTCGAGGCTGGCCACAATCAGTGGTTTTTGGATTCCTCCGAGATCTCCTGGATCCGTTGGTGGCGTTCGAGCGCGCAGGAGAAGTCGAGGGAATCGGTGCTCCGGGTGCGCAGGTCACGCGCGAACGCCTCGTACGTGCGGGCGACGCTCCCGGCGACCCCGGGAATGGCTGCAACCTCCGGCGAGGTGTACTTGGCCGGGACGGGCAGGCGGTTCATGGCCTGGTCGCTGCCGTGTCCGCCGTGGAGTTCCAGCTCGGTGGCCTGCATATTGCCGTTGAAGGTGGGGGGAGGAGAGGGCGAGTATGCCCTTGGTTCCGGTGAAGACCCAGCGAAGACCCTCGCCGCGGGGGGTTCCGCCGCGGTACTCGATGGAGATCGGAGCCTCTCCCATTGGGCGCAGATCGGGACGTGGCGCGGGGTGCTCGCGGTCAGGTCTTCTCCGGTATCGGTGACCCGGACCGGACGGCTGTACCGGGTGAGGCGGGTCTCCAGATCGGTCGGCTCTCCGAGCACCGCGGCGGTGATGTCTAGGGCACTGAGGATGGTGACCGTCAGCGGCGTCGCCCCGTTTTCTTCGGAGAAATGCGGCGGTCTGGGAACGCCTCTGGTGGGGCGAGGTGGGGGTGTGGACAGTGTCCACACTTTTGGTCTCGGTCTGGGCCGTACCGGTGCCGGACTGGGCCGGATTCTGGATGTTTACCGGGGAGTGGCGGATTTCCAGGGCCTGGAGTCCGGTTCGAGTCCCACTTCGGGCACATGTTTCCACTAGTCAGAGGCCCTTTTGCTCTCTGACTGTGGACAGCCGGCGCAATTCTGCGGTCCGGGTGCCGGTTTGGTGGCTGTTTCGAAGTTTTCCTGGGGGCTGGGTGTCGCCTTTCTGTCGCGAAGGCCGGTTGGGCGTTCTTACTACTTCATGGGGGAGTGGCGGGGTAGCTGCATGACTGTGGTGGGAATTCTTGACCTGCTCACCCTCCTCGAGCAGCTCAGGCGAAGCAGCTACCGGGAGTCGACACCCCTGAGCACCATCAAGACAAGCGCACGTAGGTTGCTGCGACGTCCGGTGTGGTCGCTGGCGGCTATGGGGAGCCGGGCGTCCCCGTCGGAACGGAAAGGGATGCGCAGGGGAAACTTGGGGGTAGCGCACCGGCCCGGTTTTCTACTTGTGAAGCTCGGCGTACATCGCCTCTACCGGTTCGGAGAGGCGGCCGTGGATGTCCCGGGTGATCTGGTCTGCGAGTATCTCATGACGGCCGTCACGGATGCCGTCCAAAGCGATGCGCACGATGTCCGCGGGTTCATTCATGTCCCCGGGCAGACCCTCGGTCATGGTCGTGCGGGTGAAGCCCATATACAGTCCGATGACGGTGGTTCTGGAGGGAACGAGTTCGAGGCGGAGGGCGTTGGTCGCGGACCAGAGGGCCGCCTTCGATGCGGCATAGGCCCCGCCGCGGTGGTACCAGGCCCCAACTGAAACGACGTTCAGCAGTGTCCCGCCACCGTTAGCGGCAAGGACTGGGGCGAATGAGCGCGCGACCCGCAGGGCGCCGAAGAAGTTCGTCTCGAACATGCTGTGGATGGCGTCGAAGTCGACGGACGTGATGGGCTCCAGCGCGGCGATGCCGGCACTGTTGATGACGATGGTCGTGTCTGCTGCCGTTGCCGTGGCTGCTTCGACAGACGCATCGCTGGTGATGTCCAGCTGCACTGGCACAACCTTCGGGTCATCCCCGCGGACGGGCGCGCGGGATGCCGCGTACACCCGGTCGGCTCCGCGGCCGAGGGCCTGTAGGACGAATTCGGTGCCCAGGCCTCCGCTCGCTCCGGTAACGAATACGACGTCACCGTCAAAGGACCGGTTCATAATGTGTTCCTCTCGTTGGCCGCTCCATTCAGGAGTTGCCGGATTAGGGTGTTTGGCTGGACGGCTGGGGCGACTGTGCAGCCCCAGCCGTCCTCGTGTTGCGTCAATGGGTTCCGTCGATGGCCCGGTCGATCAGGTCGACTACCTTGGACGGACGGGACATCATGGGCACATGGGAGCTCTTGACCTCCACAGTGGTGGCGCCGGCCCGATCTGCCATCACCCGTTGCGCCTCCAGGGGGATGATGTTGTCATTGCGGGCGACCATGTACCAGGAGGGAATTTCCTTCCAGGCGGGCGCGCCCGAGGGCGTGACGAGTGAGGCCAGGGCGCCGGGCCGCTGGCTGACGCCCATGAAGTCGGTGACCTGCGCGGGGAGATCCTGGGCGAACAGGCGGGCGAAGTGGGCCGGGTCGATGTAGGCGTCGGCGTCGCCTTCCTGGGCGCCGGGGAAGGGCCGGATCACCAGGTGGTTGGTAACTTCCGTCTGGCCGCCGCCAAGGGTGTTCGCGGCCTGTACCGTCTCCTTCCCGTCCAGTGCGTAGGCGGCAACGTAGACCAGGGCTTCGACGTTCGGATTCCCGGTGGCGGCGTTGGTTATCACCGTGCCGCCGTAGGAATGTCCGATGAGCACGACGGGCCCTTTCATGGTGGCCAGGTAGCTTTGCAGGTAGGCGCTGTCGTACTGGATCCCGCGCAGCGGATTGGAAACGGCGTGCACCGGGTATCCCGCGTTCAGGTAGCGGCCGGCTACTTCCGCCCATCCTGAGGAGTCGGCGAAGGCCCCATGAACGAAGACGAGGGTGGGTTTTTGCTCATCGTGGCCCGAGGTGGCGGGCAGGGAAGCGGCTGCGGGTGCGGCGATGACGGCCGCCGCGATGATTGCGGCCAGGAGTGACCGGAGGCTGAGCCACCGTTTGATGCGGTGGAGGACGGGCGTGATCATGGTGATCTTCCTTCGGGGCTGGTTCCGGTGGTGGCGGGCCGGGTTGATCTGAGCGGGATGGGGACGGAGCGGCCGGGGGGCAGCCAGAGGACCTCCGTAACCCCATCGGGTGCGACCCGGAGATGTTTGAGGGCGAGATCGCGGCCTTCGCTGAAGTGGCTCCAGCCTTCGTAGTGGACTGGTATCGCCACCTGGGGGCGGATGAGTTTGAGCAGCCGGGCCCCCTCTCTGGCGTTCATGGTGTACCTGACCGGTCCGGTAATCCCGAACCGGACAGCGCCCAGGTGCAGCAGCGCGACGTCGATCTCGAACCGCCGCGCGACGTCCTTGAGGCCGCGGTAGAGGACGGAGTCCCCCGACATCCAAAGGGCGATGGTGTCCGCCCCGGGGCGCTGGAGTGCGAAACCGAGAGTCTGGCCCACGACAGGCAGGCTAAGGGCGGGCCCGTGACGGCCCGGGGTGGCGATGATGCGAAGCGGTGAGATACCGGGATTGCGCAGCGTCATCTGCTCCCAGGGGCGAAGCCCATGGGTATTGGGCAATGCCAACCGTTTCGCACCACTTCTGGTGGTCAATACCGTTGGCACGGACGGGAGCATCTGGCGTCCGAGGCTGTCCAGGTTGTCCGCGTGGTGATCGTGTGAGAGCAGAACCGCGTCGACCGGCCCGAGGTCGGCGGGCTGCAGCGCCGGGCGGCCGGTTTTCACCGATGACGTGCCGAGTCCAAAGCGGTACCGGCGGCCCGGATCATCAAAGGTCGGATCGGTGAGGATCCTCCACCCGTCCAGTTCGATCAGGGCCGTCGGTCCGCCGATGTGGGTGATCCGGAGCTGTTCCACACTCCCGGGACCTGACTATTGGTGGTGTTGGGTGTCACGGGCGGCCGCATGCTGCAGCGACCAGGTGAGGGCGTAGTCCGCGACTTCTTCCCAGCCCTCCTGGCTGACGATGCGGTGGGTGCGTCCCGGGAACTCGACGCGTTCGACGACCGACGGTCCCTGCGCGTATTTTTTGAGCGCCGCTTTTTGGATCGCCGGCGGGGCAACGTGATCGATGCCGCCGGAGATGAGCAGGAGCGGGGCCCGGTCCGGCTTGCGGAAGTCGACTTTGGTGATGCCGGTCTTCTGCTTTGGCAGGGAGAGCACGCCTTCGAAGAAGACCCGGTTCACGGAGTTGATGGCGCTTAATTCCCACTCCCTGTCGGATTCGGCTCGGCTGAGGTCGTTTCCGAAGGTGTAGTGGAAGTGGCGTTTGGTGAACCGGCTGGCCTTATTAATCCGGAACGGATTCGACAGGATCGGCAGGCCGGTTCGCAGCGTCGAGAACGGCAAAGCGAGCACCCCTGCGGGCTGTCCGGGTTCGACTCCGACCCCGGCGATCCCAAGTCCGCGGTCAAGGAGCATCTGAACGAAGATTCCGCCGAAGGAGTGGCCGATGATGATCGGTTGCTCGGGCATAGCCCGGATGATCCGGTCATAATGGTCGACGATCTCTTTGATGCCGACGCCTTCAAGGGCACTGGGGTCGTAGCGGACGCTGTCCGGGGACCGGTCATCGACACCCGGCCAGCCCGGAACGATGACCTCATGGCCGAGACCGCGGAATCTTGCGGCCCAGGTGGCCCAGCTGGACGGGGTCATCCATAGTCCATGGATAAGGACGATCGGTGGTTTGGGTTCAGTCGGCAGGTTCATTTCGGGTGCCTTTCACTGCGGGCTCAAGAACGGATGAAGTCGAGGAGGTCACGAGAGAGGCGTTCCATTTCGGTGTCGGGCAGCGCATGACCGGCGTTGTCATAGACCTTTAGGTCGGCGCCGGAGATGAGCTTCGCGGAGCGCTGGCCGCCGACCTCGAACGGAACGATCTGGTCGTCGTCGCCGTGAATGACGAGGGTGGGCACGTTGATCTTGGCCAGGTCCTCGCGGAAGTCGGTTGCCGAGAAGGCTGCGATGCATTCAAACGCGGCGCGGTGGCCCGAGGCCATTCCCTGCAGCCAAAAGGCGTCCCGTATGCCCTGCGGGACGTCGCCGCGCCGGTTGTGACCGAAGAACGGGCCGTCGGCCAAGTCCCGGTACAGCTGGGAGCGGGACGCGCGTTCCCCTGCCCGGATATTGTCGAACACCTCCACCGGCAGGCCTTCGGGATTGTCATCGGTCCGCACCATGAGCGGAGGAACTGCTGAAACGAGCACGAGCTTCGCGACCCGTGCCGGGCCGTGCCGGCCCACATAGTGGGCAACCTCCCCTCCACCGGTGGAGTGGCCCACGAGAGTGACGCCGTTGAGGTCGAGCGAGTCCAGTACCACGGCAAGGTCGTCGGCGTAGGTGTCCATTTCATTGCCGGCCCAGGTCTGCGTCGAACGGCCGTGCCCGCGGCGGTCATGGGCAATGACGCGGCATCCGTTTTCGGCGAGGAAGAGGGCCTGGCTGTCCCAGGCATCGGCGTTCAACGGCCAGCCGTGGCTGAGCAGGACGGGGGTTCCATCGGCCGGTCCCCAGTCCTTGTAGAAGATCTGCGTTCCATCTTCGGTGGTCACGTAGCTCATGGAGATGTTTCCTTCAGTTCGGCGCCAGCAGGGTCCCTTCCGAAGATCCCACGGCGAGGGAACAACGCGCATCGCGTGCGGTGCACAGTCCGAAGACGCACGTCGCGCTTCGGGGCTACAGGCTTGGACTGACCAGCTGCCCACTTACTGCGCGGCACCCTACGCGATTGTGGCAGGAGCACTACGAACCCATCCAGGCCTGAAGTGGTGGCGGTGTTCTCTGAGGCCGCGGCGGTCCGCAACCAGGCGGCGCAGCTCAGCCGAGGTTGATTTTGTGAAGCTGCCTCCGGGAAGTCACACCGAGCTTTCGAAACACCTTCCGCAGGTGGTAGTCCACGGTGTGGGAGCTCAGGAACAGTTCGGCCCCGATGTCGGCGTTGGTGTTGCCCGCTGCAGCAAGTCTTGCAACGGACAGCTCCTGCGGCGTAAGTGTCGCAGCGAGGGTCTGTTTGTTGTGCCCGAGTGTTTCTCCGAGAGCGGCAAGTTCCCGGCGCGCCCGTGCCGACCAACCCAGCGCGCCAAGCCGTTGGAATATCTCAAACGCATTGAATAGGTGAGCGGCGGCTTCGGTCCGGCGGCGCCGGCGGCGAAGCCATTCCCCGTACAGCAGATGTGTGCGCGCGGCATCCATTTCCAGAGCGGGCCCGGTAAGCAATTCCAGGGCGCGTTCGAAGTGCGGGGCGGGTGTGTCCTCGTCGAGATGGGTCATGCTTCGTTCTTCAAGCCCTTCCGCCCACCTACTCCTGGAGTGGTGGCTCTCCTCCCGCAAGCGCAGAAGGAGAAGGTTCGCCGATTTATGATCGCCGGCGCGTGCCGCACATTCAATAAGGTCAGGCAGGTACAAGGCTCCGGTGAAGAACGGGTCATCATGCCTGATTTGGCGGCCGGCGATCCACGCTTCGACATAGCGGCTTTCCGCTGCGCGGAGCAGAAGGGTCCCGACGAGGCGGGAGGCACCGCTTAAGCCATATCCGAAAGTTCGTGCCTCGGCGGAGACCTCGTCCTCCCTGGTAATTGATTCATCGTCGAGCCATCCCCGGAGTACCGGCAGGGACGTGACCATGTCGGCCCACACCTTCGGAAGTCCCATGAAAGAGATAATTTCCGCTGCGCTGTTGAGACGCTCGCTGCCCTCACGGATCCTGCCTTGCCGCATATTGAGGTACGCGCCGAGGAGAAGGATGCGGCAAAGGACAAGGGTGGCGCCGAGGTTTCGTGCAGCGTGTTCCGCGCGCTGAAGAACCGCTTCGCTTGATTCCGGGTCCCGAAGAAGGCACGCGGCATATGCAACGGAAATGAAGGACTGCAGGATGTCCTCGTCGGGAATTCCAGGTGCTGATGCCTGCTCGATTGTCGCGCGGACGAGGGAGGCCGCCGCCGCAGGCCCGTCAAGGACGAGGGTGCTCAAAGCGATGAGGGCCTGAGTGGGCAGATCGCTACCCGGGGCCATTTCGCAGATTCGACGCGCTTCCTCGGCAACCTCCCGGGAGGACGTCCCCTGCACCATCTCGTCGGCCTGAACCAGCGCCCAGTAAGCGCTGGCAATGGCCTGTTTGGCCCGCGCCGGGGCGGTGGAACGGAAGAGCCGGGCCGCAACCAACAGTCGTTGAGGGCGATGCGCGTAGATAGGACCCGGCACGGGCGCAAGAGTGTCCAGATCGCAGCTGGCCATGAAGAGCCGCCCTCGAGCCAAATCGTCGAGTCCCTCGGGCTCCAATGCCCCGAGCAGCGCTCCTGCCTGCGCAGGTGCGCCTGCCGCGATTGCCGATTCCGCGGCAGCCAGAAGGCGCAGGTTCTTGACTGTTTGGGCGGAAGTGAGGGCCGCTGAACGAACGAGCAGGTTCGTTCGAGTCATATAGCCGCCGCGCTTCATTGCCATATCCGCTGCTTCCTCAAGCTTGTCTGCAACCTCATCGTCCGGTCCGATGGTGGCCGCCGCCCGGTGCGTCACCCACCTGTAGGTATCACCCCGCCGCTCGGCTGCGTGCGCGAGTTGCAGGTGCATGGCTCGGATGTCATGGCTGGGCGAACCGTTGTATATGGCTGAACGCACGAGCGGATGGCGGAACGTCACGGTCGAATTGACGCGAACCAGACCGGCCAGTTCTGCTGCGCGTGAAGCATTATCCCGGAGACCCAAGGCATCGCTGGCAGCTGTGATCGCCTCAAGGTCCCCCTCTGGCTCGGTGGCTGCTGCCAGCAGCCACATCTGTGTCTCCTGCGGCAGCTGGCGGCCCTGCCTGAGGTAATGCGCTTCCAGGTGCTTCCCCAGCGGTACCGGCTCGGGAAGAAGATCCTCACCGCGGAGCTGGCGTTCCGTGAGGTCCGTAAGCAGATCCACCAGGGCGAGTGGGTTGCCCCCTGTCGCGTCGACGATCTGGTCAGCGACACGCGGGTCCAGTGTCTGTGGGGATGAGGTCTCGAGCAGCGTCAAGGCGTCGGCGTGGCTGAGGCCCGCGAGGGTCCGTGCGGGGAGGTCGTCCAAAGGAGTTGGCTCCGCGTCATTGCTCCGGACGGCAAACAACAGCACGAGCCGTTCGGCCAGGATGCGCCGCGCTACGAAGGCGAATGCGTCCAGTGACTCGCGATCCACCCACTGCCCATCGTCAATAAAGCATACGAAGGGGGCTTCATCCGAGACTCGCGCAAGGAGATTCAACAACCCAAGGCCGACCAAGGATTTGGAGGCTGGAGGGCCGCTTGCCAGCCCGCACGCTACGAGGAGCGCTGCGCGCTGGGCTTCAGTGAGGTCATCAAGGGCCGCCCGGTGGGCCAGGATCATTCTCTGGAGCGCAGCATACGGAAGGTCAGCTTCTGCTTCGACCCCGGCTATCAGCTTCATCGGGAGCTGTGGATGCTCGGCCAGGACTGAGGATATGAGGAAGGTTTTGCCGACACCGGCGTCTCCACGTAGGACCCCGGCTGCTCCGTGGCCTTCAACCGCTGCCCTGAGAAGACCAGTGAGCCAGGCTTTGTCGGCGGATCGTCCAATAAGGCTGATCGGCGGCTCCAGCCTGTCCATCAAGCCCCAATTCCAGCGCGAGGAGATTGTCGTTTGAGAGAACGATAGCCAATGTCACCGACTCGGGAGGGAAAGTTACTGCCACATTTCGGCCTACGGCGCAGATTCGCTCAGAGAGGTGCAGGCAGTGGGCTCGAAGGTACAAAGGGACCCCGCAGCCGTGCGAATCCGGGCGCACAGCGCATATCAAGAGTGCTCCTGCCATAGAGTTCAGCGGCGGCTCGGGCAAATCAACAGCAGCAGAATTCGAGAGCGAAGCAAGTTGGGAACGTAGGTGCCAAAGTACTCCGCGGCCTCGACACTCGTGCCGTGCCGCAGGAGCAAGGGCAGGGGAGGACGGGGGCTGACCGAGGCTCGTCGGCGTTCGCCGGTGACGACCGATAGCCCCTGGCGGATCGGATGTGAATACGCCCGGTTCGACAAGCTCGCTTCGTCCTGGAAAGAAGTGCCGCACCCTGTCCATACGGGGTGTGGCTCGTCGGGGAGGCCTTCGGCGGGGAGAAACGGAGGTGTGGACAGTGTCCACACTTCGAGCCTCGGACTGGGCCGTACCGGTGCCGGACTGGATCGGATCCGAGATGTTTTCGGGGGAGTGGCGGATTTCCGGGGCCTGGAGTCCGGTTCAAGTCCTACTTCGGGCACATGTTTCCACTAGTCAGAGGACGTTCTGCTCTCGGACTGTGGACAGCCGGCCCAGTTTTGCAGTCCGGGTGCCGGGTCTGGTGGCTAGGTTGGGGGTTTGCCGGGGTGGGTGCCGCCTTTCTTGCGCGAAGCCCGGGTTGGGCTTTCTTACTACTTCATGGGGGAGTGGGGGTGTAGCTATATCACTGTCGTGAGGTTTTTGGCTGGCTATCCTCCTTGCCCTTAGCCCCCGTCATATGGCCACAGCTGCAGCGTGCTCCGTCCGGTCAGGAGTGATGAGAGCCCAGGGCAAGGATCGCCGGGTCTTGGGGTGTGAGGTCCCAGTTGCCGATCGGTCAGCGGGAATGAGGCGGCGGGTACTCCGGCCGAGCCGATGTTCAGCCCCTAAAGTGTCGCCATGGTGACGATCGCATTGTTCGGTGGGACGGGAAGAACCGGACATCGGGTGCTGGCCCGCGCGCTGGCCGCGGGCTACGAGGTGCGGGCGTTGGTGCGTGACCCGGGCCCGCTCACGGTGTCATCGCCGGCGCCGACCGTCATCGGCGGGGATGTGTTGGACCCGCGGGCGGTTGGAGATACGGTGGCCGGGTCCGATGTCGTCCTCAGCCTGTTCGGCCAGGTGAAGGGTTCTCCGCCGGCGCTTCAAACGGACGGCACGCGCAATATTGTTGATGCGATGAAGCGGCATGGCGTGGGGCGAATCGTGACCCTGTCCGGCGGTGGGCTGTCAGCGCCTTTGGACCGGCCAAAGCTCCCGGACCGGATCATCCGGTTCTTACTCAGGAAGTTTTCCGGCCCTGTCCTCGCCGATGCAGAAGGTCACCTTGAGGTGCTCGAGGCTTCAGGGTTGGAGTGGACGGTGGTACGTGGCCCGAGACTGACGGAGAAACCAGGCAGCCAGTCCTACCGGGTGGGATGGGTCGGAGTTGACGCGTCGACGCAGATCAGCCGGGATGATCTGGCCGACTTCATCCTCACCCAGGCCGAGGACCGTACGTATGTCCGACAGATGCCGTTTGTGAGCACGTGAGCACGCACGGCCTCACCCCCCCCCCGGGCGGGAACGTCAGGTCAGCACGATCCTGGACAGGATTGTGCGTCTCTCCCGGGCGATGGCCGGCCCACGGTCCGCGCCCTTTGGGGGGACGGCGCTCACCCGGACCCAATTAGACATCCTGTTCCTGCTCGCCCGCGCCGGCGGGACCGTCACTCCAGGGGAGCTCGCAGAGGCCCAGGAGTAGTCGCAGGGCCGTGGCCTATTGGGCAGTCGGTCACTGGGAGATTCGTGACGTGATCTCACAAATGCTCGAATCACTGTCGATGTGGCCGGACCCCGCGTGTCGTATAAGTAGAGGGGTCGAGAATCGATCCCCGATGACCGAGAGGAACAGCTATGTCCCAGTACATGATCCTGATCTACGAAACCGAGACCTCGTACGCCGAGGCGCCGTCCGGGCTGATGGAGGAGATCATGCGCGAGCACGAGGCCTTCGCCAGCGGCGTGCCTGCGCTGGGCGCCAGCATGGTTTCCGCAGCGTGGCTGCACCCGACCACAACGGCCACCAGCGTCCGCGGCGGGTCCGAGGTGACCGATGGCCCGTTCGTCGAGACCAAGGAGGCCCTGGGCGGCTACTACCTTATCGACGCCCCGGATCTGGACACGGCACTGGCCGTCGCCAAGACCGTCCCGGCCCGCTTCGGCGGCGTCGAGGTCCGGCCCGTCATCGACTTCGGCAGCTGAGCCCGGGCCGGACGGGATGACCGGTCAGGACACGTCCAGCGTTTCGGCCGCCGTCGCCGACGCGCACCGCCGCGAGTGGGCCTTCGTGCTCGCAGCGACGGTGCGCGTCACCCGCGACCTCGACCTCGCCGAGGAGTGCGTGCAGGACGCCTTCGCCTCCGCGCTCACGGACTGGCGCCGCACCGGTGTGCCCTCCCGCCCAGGGGCCTGGCTGACCACCGTGGCCCGACGCCGGGCGCTTAACGTGCTGCGCCACCGGCAGGTCGAGGCCAGGTATCTTCCCCTGCTGGTCGAGGACGAGGCCGAACCCGGTCCCGAAGACACCGTCGACGGCGGTGAGGCGGCATCGATCCCTGATGACCGGTTGCGTCTGGTGGTGACATGCTGCCATCCGGCGCTGGACCGTGCCGCCCAGGTCGCCCTGACGCTGCGGCTGCTGTGCGGCATGTCCACTGCCGAAGTGGGGCGGGCCTTCCTGGTGAGCGAGGCGGCGATGGCCGCGCGCATCACCCGGGCGAAGAAGAAAATCGCCGTTGCCCGTATCCCTTACCGGGTGCCTTCGGTAGCTGATCTGCCGGGCAGGGTCGACGCCGTGCTCCTGGTGATACACAGCCTCTTCACCACCGGTCATACCGCCCCTGCCGGGGACGAACTGGTACGCCGCGACCTCGTGGAACGATCATTCGAGCTGTGCCGCTTGCTGCGCAGGCTGTTGCCGCGCGATCCCTCCGTGGCAGGCCTGCTGGCCCTGCTCCTGCTCACCGATGCGCGCCGCGACACCCGCACGACACCTGAGGGACGCCTGCTGCTGCTGGAGGAGCAGGACCGGATGCGCTGGGACCGCGCCGCCATCGCCGAGGGCGTGATCCTTGTCCGGGAGGCGTTGGGTGCCCGGCCGCCGTCGCGGTACGCGCTGCAAGCAGCGATCGCGGCCGTGCACGCGGAGTCGCCCAGTTGGCAGGAGACCAACTGGCGGGAGGTACTCGCCCTGTACGACGTGCTCGTGCGGCTGTGGCCCTCTCCGGTAGTGGCGCTCAACCGGGCCGTGGCCGTCGGATTCGCACTCGGTCCTGCTGCCGGCCTGGCCGCCCTCGATGCCCTCTCCGGGGAACCGCAACTCGCCGGATACGGCTACCTGCCCGCCGCGCGGGCGGATATGCTCCGGCGGCTCGGGCGAACCGGTGAGGCGCGCCTGGCCTATACCGAGGCGCTGCTGCTGACCGAAAATAGCGTCGAGCGTGCCTTCCTCGAGAACCGGCTGCACATGGTGGTGGAGGACGGGTGACACCGGATGCCTGCCCCCTATGACTTCGGAGGTGGCAGGCATGGAATGAGTAAAAGCAGCCCAACGGTCGATAAAGACCAAGCTTCCTCTACGTTCTTAATGGTGGAGATTGTGCATACGTGCTCATTCCGCCTCGCAGGCGGCCAAGTGGTGGCTCCATCGCTGATGATGGTCGTCTGACCGACAGGGATCAAACGAATTCCTACTGGGGTTCCTCGGGTCCTGGAAGAACTCCCGCCCAAGTAGCTCCACCCTTGTCTGGAAGGACGGCCTCCTTCATGGCGGAATCGCCGTAAACGCCACCTGATTCATAGTAGGAATTCAGGTCAGGGACATTCGGGTTGAATGGTGTGTACAGGCCGAGACCGAGTGCCACGACCTGCCCGTCAACGAGTTTGCCCTCGAACGAGTTGGCGACCCTGTAGTCCATTGATGCGACGTTCACGATCCGGGGATAGCTGGGATAAGCGGCGCTGATCGCAGCAGGTGAGCCATTTCCTCCGATGCGTGCTCGGCTAGACCGCCCACCGCCTCGTTTAGGATCCGTGCGTTCTCCACTGTGGTCGCTTGGTCGGCTGTCGCATCCGGTTCCGCGACGGAGCTGATCGCTTTGAACAGCGGGCCGTCGTCGTTGGTGCCCACGAGCTGTGTGCACGTCGTTTGCTCAGATACTTGGAATGCGGTTGCAGTCTCTTCAGTGGTCGTCGACGGTGCCGGTGTCGGGGTCTGAGAGTGGGCGATCGAGTCATTTGCTCGAAGACCCGTCAATAACCCCTGAATGCGAGTCTTTCATGAAGAATATTCTCCACGTTTCGTGGCCATAAGGACGAGAAGCACCTGCGCGGCTTCGCGGTGGGCTCCTGCCGGAATTTTAGGGTAGTTTCGGCCGCGGTGACCGTACGCGTCCGCTGGCGCAATAGTCTGGGTCCAGTCGGCTTCCCTTGGAACCACCATCACCTGCAAATCGACTGGTGCGCGCGCGGCCTAAGTGATACCGCCTGCCGTTAGGAATTGGTTGCGTCGGAAGAGTCGGGCGGAGGTGGTCCATACCGGCATTTCCGCATCGACGTGCTGGATCAGATCACGACTGTGGGTGTCTCGTCCCGCGCATCGGAGGCCAGCTCAACCGTAGCGGCCTGGGCGGGTCGGCCAAGTGCCCGGTACTGCCAGCCCTTGGAGGTGTAGTCGTTTGCGTTCAGCGCGTGGCGTCCATCGAGGATGCGGCGGTGGCTGACGAGGGCACCGAGCGTGTCTGGGTCCGCGTTGCGGAACTCGGACCATTCCGTGAGTAGTGCGACGACGTCCGCCCCGTCCACGGCCTGCGCCATGGAGTCCACGTAGTTGAGGTCGGGGTAGGCGCGGTGTGCGTTCTTGTTGGCCTCGGGATCGTATACCGAGACTACCGCGCCCTCAAGGTACAGCAGACGGGCAACGTCGAGTGCGGGCGCGTCGCGTACGTCGTCTGAATTGGGTTTGAATGCGGCGCCGAGAGCGGCGACTCGAACCCCGGTGAGGTCTCCGCCTACCAGCTCGCGGATCAGGTCCACCGTGCGCACGCGACGGCGGTTATTGATCGAGTCGACCTCGCCGAGGAAACTCACGGCCTGCCCGACGCCGAGCTCCTCCGCACGGTACTTGAAGGCGCGGATGTCCTTCGGTAGGCATCCGCCGCCGAACCCGAGACCCGGCTTTAAGAAGCGGCCGCCGATGCGATCGTCCAGGCTCAGCGCCTTTGCGAGGTGGTTGACGTCCGCGCCGGTGGCTTCACAGATCTCGGCCATCGCGTTGATGAAGGAGATCTTTGTGGCGAGGAAGGAATTCGCGGCGACCTTCACCAGCTCGGACGTAGCGAGATCCGCGACGATAACCGGGCTGTCGAGGTCCAGGATGGGTTTGAAGACCCGACGAAGCTGCTCCTCGGCCCACGGGGAGCTGACACCGAAGACGAGGCGGTCCGGGTAGAGAGTGTCCTGTACGGCGAAGCCTTCGCGTAGGAATTCCGGGTTCCACGCGAGTTCGAGCTCCGTTCCGAGCGGGGACATGGCCTGCACCATCGAGGTGATGCGGGAAGCCGTGCCGATGGGAACGGTGGACTTGCCGACAAGCAGGGCTTTGCGGTTGATCCGGGTGGCGAGGGCCGTAAAGGCCGCGTCGACGTAGGTGAGGTCAGCTGCGAATGAGTCCGATGCCTGGGGGGTGCCGACGCAGACGAAATGGACGTCACCGAAGGCTGCCGCCTCATCGAAATCGGTGGTGAAGCGCAGGCGTCCGGAGGCGAGGGCTTCCCCGAGCTTCTCGGGCAGTCCCGGCTCGAAAAAGGGCACCTTACCGGAGGAGAGCAGATCGATCTTGCGCCGGTCCACATCGACGCCGAGGACATCGAAACCCATGATGGCCATACAGACGGCGTGGGTGGCACCGAGGTAGCCGGTGCCGATGACCGTCACCTTGGGTGGTAGCTGGTTCGTGGTGTCGTGGGCAATGCTCATCGTGAGTCCTCTTTTTGGGTAGGGGGTATCGCGGATTGTCCTGAAATGTGGTGGTGCGGGGTTGGAGGGTGGTCAGCCGGAGGTGCAGGGTTCGTTCGACAGGCCTTCTCCGGCATCGGAGGCCGTGTTGCTGCATTCGACGACGTTGTCTCGCACGGGTTTCAGTGAGTAGCCGAGCCCCGGTCCGTTGACGTCGGCGTCATTGTTCCGAAAGACGTTCTCGGTGCCCCAGCCGTCAACGATCTCGTGGGTCTGAAAACCGTCTAGTGGGGAGTTCGCGCCGGTGTTCTCGGAGATGAGCCAGCCGCGGCCCTTCACATCGACCCAGGAGTCGGCCTTGACCATTCCGGAGCCGTCGAACGAGTTGGCACGCAGCACACCGTCCGAGGTGCCCTCCTTGATGTCGACGTTCTCCGATGTGGTACTGGAGATCCTGTTGCCCGAGATCTCGTTGCGATCGCTGCGGTCCGGCTCGCAGTTGCTGATATCACACCAGTTGCTCTCCGCGGTGCCAATGTAGATGCCCTCACCAAACTTGGGCTTCCGGAGGCCCGTGTCGCTGATGGTGTTCCCGATGACGCGGTTGTCGGTGCTGAACTTCCGCAGGTGGATCGCCTCGTCCCCGGTGGTGGTCACGGTGAGGCCCTGGATCACGGTGTTGGTGCTCTGGTCCACCATCACGCCCTTCTGGCCGTTGCGGACCGTGAAACCTTGGAGCACCCAGTGGGAGGAGTTCTCCAGGTGCAACACATAGCCGTCGTCGGTGGTCCCACCATCGAGGATGCTCTTTGCATCCCCGCACAGCGTGATCGGTTGCTCCGCGGTACCGGTCGCGGAGGCGGTGAAGTTGCCCATGTAAACACCGGGTGCAAGCCCGATGACATCTCCCGGCTGCGCTGCGTCGAGCGCGTCCTCGAGTTGTGTCGAGTTCGCCACCCGCACGGTGGGTTCCGGGCACGCGACCGGCGTTTCCACAGGGGCGGGCGCCTCGCCGGCGTCCCGTGTTCCTTCCGGATCCTGCGTTGCTTCTGGGCCCTGTGTTGCTTCCGGCACGGGTTCACGCGCGTTCTGCGCGGCATCGTTCCCCCCGCCTGTTCCATTCAATGCGATCATGACAATAACGACGGCGACTACGAGCGCGAACACGGCGAGGATGAGCGCCGTGACCTTCCCGCGGCGGTTCACTGGGCCTGCCGAATGTCTTCGATGCGGACAACCCCACGACTGAGTGCGGACAGCGGCACCCGTTCCTCGTAGGGGTTACGGATCGTCCGCACGCGCAGGTGCCTCTTGCGGGTGAAGGTCGTCGCGACGAGCAGGGCCCCGAGCAGCAGCCAAATAAAGGTCAGCGGCTGAAAGACTGAATTCGCGACGCTGTGCACGGTCAGTGCGGGACGCCAGTCGAGCAGTTCGTTTTCCCCGACCAGGGCACCGGTGGAGGTTTCGTCCCAGATGGCGACGGTTCCAAAGCCGCCGATGTTGTTGCCGGCGACTTTCGTTTCGGCTACTTCGCCCACCAGGGACACTCCGTGGCCGGACAGTGTCCCCATGGTGTTGCCCGTGACGGAGGCGGTTGCATCGCGGACGTAGACACCCGTGTCCCCGCCGGAGATGGTGTTCCTCCTGATGACGGCTTCAGCCCCTGGTTCCCGGACCGCGATGCCCTGCCGGTGCTGGTCTTGGATCTCATTGTTGATGATGCTCACCCCTTCGGCTGCATAGTTCACGACGACGCCCACCTCGTTGCCTCGGATGGTGTTGCCGGCGACGCGGAGGCTGTCCCCACCACTGATCTCGATGCCGTAGCGCCCGTTATCTGCGACAGTGCTACCGACCACACGGTTTCCGCCGTAGATGACCACCGCGGTGCCTACGGCGTTCGGGCCGTCCGCCAGCGGTTGCCCGTCCAGGGTCACCCCGTTCCGCCCGTTGCCGCTGGCAGTCACGTCCCGCATCTCGATCCTTGTGCTGGAGCGCCCGACCGTGATGCCGTCCACTGCGTTATCGTGCGACCTGGTGCCGGTGATCGTTGCGTCGGTGACGGAGCGGTGCAGTACCAGCCCGTCGACAAGGCTGCCGCTGACGGCGGTGTCACGAATGGCGATATCTCTGGCGTTGGTGACGAAGAGGCCAAATGCGTTGTCCTTCACCGTCAGGTTGTCGATGCCCGCCGTGACGACGCTGTAGTCGAGTTCGGTCTGTTCGGCGAGCGACTTCAGTTCCTGTTCGGGCAGGAGCCGCGCTCCCGCTGGGGTGATCGACTCGGCCGGCGCCGTGGCTTCCTGAAAGGTGCCCGCGGTGTCCGTCCCCGTCAGCGCGAGGCCGCCCGTGTTACCGCTCCAAAATCCCAGGGACGATACCGTGGCATGTGAAAACGAGGCGTGGCCGCCGATGACCCGAACGTACGCGCGCCCGTCAGACGTGTCGGTGTCCGCCCCGGATCCGTCCCAACTCGTGATCTCAACATCGGAATTCTCGGTACCTGCCAGGGAGAGGGATCCACCGAGCGCCACGATCGACACAAACGAGTCCTCGTTGCTCTGCATCCGCACGGTGGTTCCTGCATCGCCGGCCAGCGACAAGGTGGCACCGGGCAGCACCACGATGTTCTCGGTCAGCATGAAGGTCTCGGAGGCCAGCTTCTCGAAGGTGTCCGGTGCGAGTCGGAGGAGGTCGGCCGTGGTGTAAGGCGCGGTCCTCGCCGACAGCACGAGGGTAGTCGTGGCTCCGGTCCGGAGGCGATACGGACCCTGGAGTCCCTCGACGCGCCAGCGCGCTGCTGAGGCGATCGTGCGGACGTAGACGAGGCGTTCCTCCTCGCTTTGGACAATGCGGGCCTCGCTGCGGGGGTTGCCTGGATACAGCTCTCCCTGCACATTGCCGTTCGCGGCGATCTCATTGCGGCCGTAAGCATCGGCTTCGGACTTTTTCCAGAGGTTCCCGGCAGCGATGAAGCCTGCGCCGACAAGCGCGATGACGACGACCACGAGGAGGCTAAGCATAAGCGGCTTGCGGCGTGTCACGCGACCGCCTCCCGTGCGTCCTCGGAGGTTTTGTAGGTTCCTGTCTTCGACTCAAGGCTGACGGCGTCCTGACCGTCACCGCCGATCTGATCTGCGTGCCGCGTCAGCCAGCCCTGCTTGTTCATGGTGAAGAAGGCATACAGCTTGATCGGCAGCGCGACCAGGATCACGGCGAAGGCGAGGACGGGCAGAATCATGATGTCCCGGGGGTGACGGCGGAGGTGGGAGATACCACGGAGGCCCCGGCCGAACAGCAGCCAGCACACCGCGGCAGCGACGCCGAGTACGGTGAAGTCCAGTCTGTTGAACAGCAGGTAGAACATGGTGAGCCCCATGGTCACCGGTGTCAGCAGGATCTGCAGGACGGTGACCTTGGTGATGAATGGCACGCGCCACAACCAACCGGTGCCGATCGCGGTGAGGTAGCAGCGATACGAGTTCCGGCTCCACCGCACCCGCTGCTTCACGAAGGCCCGAAAGCCTGCCGGGAACATCGATAGGGCCCTCGCGCTTGACTGGTGCACGGTCTTGTACCCGGAGGCGAGGACGAGCCAGGTCAGGCGGCCGTCGTCCCCGGAAATGCACCGCTTCCCGAGGAAGTATTCGTTCTCGAGGTGCTCCAGGACGGGCAGGACGGCCGTGCGGCGGTAGACCGCGGAGCGACCGGAGATGCAGGGCACCGCTCCGGCGGCGCCCATGGCCGGCACGTAGTCGAGGTACCGCAGGTTCACGAGCCAGTCCGCGACACGGCGCCAGACGCTCGTGTCGCGCCGGTAGACGGTCTGGTGGGTGCCGACCGCTCCAACGAGCGGATCGGTGAACGGCATCTGTACGTTTCGCAGGAGGTCCGGCTGCCACCAGGTATCCGAGTCTGTCAGCACCAGAATGTCGTACTGGGCGAGGCGGATCCCGACGCCCAGAGCGGACCGCTTCCCTACGTGGTGGAACAGGATGGGTTTGATCGTCGGGTCCTGAAGTGCCTCGATGCGGGCGTATGCGTCGAGGTCGCCGACATCGAGGACGATGATGATTTCGTCCGGGCGCTGCGATCGCCACGATTCAAGTGCGCTCATCAGGATGTCAGGGTCCTCGTGGAAGGACGGCACCACCACGGACGTCGTCGCCCGGTAATCGGTCACGATCGGCTTCGCACGGTGCGAGAGGATGAACCGGTAGAGCCATAGACTCCACACGATGGCGCCGGCGACGGCAACGGGGAAGTATGGTGAAACTTCTGCCCAGAACGCGTTGACGTCAGTCCAGCCGAGGCTGGAGATCCAATCGGATAACTGGTCGCCGAGTGCATCCAGCCCAGGTTCAAGGGCGGACATTGACGTTGATTGTGCAGTGAGCGGTATCGAGTACATTGAATTCCTCGGACAGAGCGAAATACCGTGGAGGTGCACAAGAAGCCCTCCAGGCCCCGGATCGGGGTGGTTCGGGGCACGACGTTGTCCCTGTTAATGAATCTAGGGGGGTATCAGCGGGGTCTACCGCATAGTAGGTACCTCATTCTGATTGGGAGCTACCCGAAAAAAAGTCAGTTGCTTCGCCGGCATTACCTGAACCCAATTGTTAATCTGCAATACTGCGGAACTTAGGAATTTAGAAAGATTCGCCTGCGAAAATTGCATCTGGCCCCCGCGCAGGACGAGTTCGACCGTACCGCGGCTCGGAGCCACTTTCATCGGCGCGTGACCGAAGCCGCCGCTCAAGGGTCCACGGCAGTGTTCGACAAGTTCGTGCAGAACTTCCATGGGACCCATCGGAGGACTGAAACCCGGGGAAGGAGCCCACCAGCGGGAGGGGCAGAGGTACCGTACCGGACGGGCCGCAGGGCGGGCTCATTAAGCGGTAAGAGGATTGGTTTGCGGGCTGGTCTCGGCCTTCACCGGCTCCTTCGCCCTGGCTGGCGCGGTGGATTTCGAGATGCGCGTCCGGATGAGGCCGAGTCCGGCGCGGAAAGGCCCGCGGCTGCTTCTCCAAAGCGACGGGCAAAGCTGGGGCTTACCGAGGAGCACTACAGGATTGCGGAGGACTATAGACGGATGCTATCTGGTGAGACTTCTCAAGCGGTCGTCCCGGTTGGCGCGGCGATCGAAGCCCATACGGGACGCGAACGATACGTCCACCGATTCTCCGTATTCCTCCCGATGCTCCTGCAGCGGTTCCGGTAAGAACCTGTTGTGAACCAACTTGATGAAGGCCCGGCATACTGAGGTAGCCGGCCGGAACTTCGATCTGCTTAGCAGGCTCAGCCCGATACATTCAAGATCTTCATCGACCGGGATGGCATGTCCTTCGACCGTTAAATAGTCGGCTGTCGAAGGAGATCCGGCAGTCGGATCATTCTGCCCGTCTTTGTCGCTATCCGGCGCCAGCCCGGATGCCCTACCGTATGTGCTGTGAGCTCAACTGCGGCCCAAATCGATTCGCGCAGAAAGAGTGCAGCCGGCGCCTTCCGCCCACGGATCCGTCCCCTCTGGTGAAGGGGGGAGCCTTACGCGAAACTTTGCTGAACTGTCCGACCGGCGCCTACGAGCACCATTTCGCCACCGGTGAGCTGCGCTGGTCCGACGAGATGTACCGGATGCACGGGTACCGGCCAGGAGAAATAGTCCCCAGCCTGCGATCCGGATTCCCCTATGTTCCGGCCGAAGAATAGGACGCGGTGCGCGCCCATTGGAGGCGCCTGCTTACCGGTGGGGGACCGGTCGCCGGCTACCACAGCATCATCGACCGTCGCGGTAACCGGCATTGGGTCCTCAGCGTCGGAGACCTCATGATCGATGCCGGGATTGCGGTGGGGGTGCAGGGCATGGTCACCGACCTCACCCGACCCATGAACGAGAGCCTGCACCGAGCGGCGGATGAGGCCGTGGCCGGTTCGGCTGCGCGCCGGGCGGTGATTGAACAGGCCAAGGGTGTCCTGATGGGCCGGCATGGGATCAGCGCCGAGGAGGCCTTTAACGCGCTGAGCACCCACAGCCAGAACAATAACCGGCGGGTCACCGACCTCGCCCAGGACCTCGTCGACGCCGTCACCGGCCAGGGAAGCAAACGGGCCGCCACGGGCCCCAACGATCAGGTGGAGTCCCTGCTGCGTCCCCGCACGGATCCCTAACGCGATCCCGTACCAGCACCGACAGCAGTATCCCGAGCAGGAGCAGGCCGAGAATCGGCCGTGTGGGGTGGCGGAGGGATTTGCCGCGGTTCACAGCTGGGTCAGCCCGCGGGCGTTGAACTGCTGGTGCCCGAGCACCGCAAGCAGCTTCAGCTTCTCGAAAGCCTCTGTCTGTGGCGGTGCTGTGAGGACCAGGAGGGCCTGGCCCTGGTCCTCGGTGAACAGGGCCTGGCAGTCAAGTTCGATCTGCCCGAGTTCGGGGTGGAGCAGCGTCTTGTGGTCCTCGAACCGGGACGCCACCTCGTGCAGCTCCCATAGCTCGGCAAACTCTCCGCTCGTCCGGAGCAGCTCGCGTACCAGCCTGCCTGCCCGGGACTGCGGGCCAGTCCCGCCGTACGCGGCCCGGAGTCCAGCCACCTGGGCCTTGCCCTGCCGGAGCCGGTCTTCGTCGGGGTAGTTCGAGCGTTCGGCCGGGTCGGTGAACCACCGGTACACACCGCTGCGAGCCAGCCCGGTGTGCCGAGAGTGGTCACCGAAAAGCGCCATGGCCAGGCTGTTCTGAACGAGCGTCTCCCCGAGACTGGAAAGAATCACCGCCGGGGTGTCCGACAGCCGGTCGAGAACCCGCATCAGCGCAGGCGCCACATGGGTGTCCAGCGGGGTACGCCGAGGTGCGCTGTGACCGGCGAGGCGGTAGAGATAGTCCCGCTCGAAACCGGTCAACCGCAGCGCCCGGGCCAGCGCTGCGAGCATCTGTTCGGACGGTTGGGGACCCCGGGCCTGTTCCAACCGGATGTAGTAGTCGGTTGACATCCCTGTCAGCCCGGCGACCTCCTCGCGGCGCAGCCCGGAGGTGCGCCGCCGCGGCCCCGTCGGGAGACCAACGTCCTCCGGGCGCAGCCCGTCACGGCGGGAGCGGAGAAAAGCAGCGAGGGCATGGCGGTCCATGCCTCAATCATCGGCGAGGAACGCCCCGGTAAACAGGGACCAGGAATCCTACGATCATTACTCCTCTCCCGCTCCTCCAAAGTCCGGTGCAGGATCAGGACATGAACATCACCGGAAACACCATTTTCATCCCCGGCGCGACCTCGGGCATCGGCCTCGAACTCGCGCTTCGCCTTCAAGCAGCCCGCAACGTCGTCGTCATCGGCGGCCGCCGCAGCGACCTGCTGGAGCGCCTCACCGCCGAGCACGGCCTCTCCACCGTCACCATTGACACCACCGATCCCGCCTCCGTGCTGGCCGCCCGCGACCAGGTCCTGGCCCAACACCCCGACCTGAACGTGCTGGTCGCCATGGCCGGGGTGATGGGGCCTGATGACGTCCGCACCTCCGGTTTTCTTGAAGGCGCAGAACGGATCGTCGAGACGAACGTGCTTGGTCCGCTGCGCCTGATCGCGGCCTTCAGCGAGCACCTGCAAACCCGGCCCGAGGCCACTCTGATGACCGTATCGTCAGGGCTGGCACACACCCCGCTGGCCCTCACGCCGACGTACAACGGCTCCAAGGCCTTCATCCACCGGTTCACCGAGACCATCCGGCTCCAGTTCGCTGACACCCCGGTTCAAGTCATCGAGCTCGTCCCGCCGGCCGTGCGTACGGAACTCATGAGCGGCGGGTCGCAGAACGAGCACTACCTTCCACTCGACGCATATGTGGACGAGGTCATGGCTCTCCTCGAGACCCAACCCGAGGCCAGGGAAATCCTCGTCGACGCCGTGAAATTCCTCCGTTTCGCCGAAATCGAGAACCGCTATGACGAAGCAGTTGCTGCGCTCAACCCCTCGGTGAAACTCAAGGTCGCCGACAGGTGAGGCTGCACATGGATCTGCTGACCGCCGCGGACCTGCGCCGCACTTGAGTATCATCACCCGGTAACCGGGGTAACCGGCTTCGGACCCGAGCACCAATAATGGAGGGGTGGGTGAACGCCGGGCGTGGTTGGTGTGGGGGACCGGAGTGGTCGCCTACCTCATCGCCGTGACCCAGCGGACGAGCTTCGGCGTCGCTGGGCTTGAAGCGACCGAACGCTACTCTGCCAGCGCCTCCGCACTTTCCATCTTCACCGTGGGGTGCAGCGTGGATGGCACTATGCAGGTGATGCGCGCTCAAGGTTCCCGTCTGGCGGCGAACCGCCCCGGCACCTGCGGACACAATGGCCACCATTCGTGATGTGCCCTGATCGGCTGGGCCTGCTGTGCAGGGTGTATTCCCGCCCTGCACAGCTTCCGCCACTGCTATTCTGCGGTCAACTCCCCGGCCATCAGTTCTTCCTCATCGGCGTGGACTTCCTCGAAGGTCTCCGCGTCCTCGTCTTCCTCGGTGTCCTCGTCCGGTTCGTCTGACTGCTTGGTGCCGTCGAGGAGAATCTGCTCGACCTCACTGGCCGTGTACCCCCATGCGACCAGCTGGGTGAGGTAGGCGAGGTGGCTCCCGGCCGGTGAGCGCCACGAGTCCTTAGCGATGGTCTTTTCATACCCTGCGCACACCAGCGCGATTAGAGACACCTCGGGGCGGGCGGTCGGGAGCAGCTTGATTCTCACCATCAGCGCAGGAGTCTATTTCTTGACGGGATTTGAGCAAGCTCTTGGAACGCTGAACTTTCTTGCAGCCCTGTACTTTCTTCCCTGAAACAAAGGCGTTGCAGCAGGCAACGCGGAGGCGGTAGAAGTCGATTCCTATCGCGAGGAGTGGTTGGCCGGACAAAGAAGGCGGTCCCAGGAACGCCCGTCGAATCGCCCAACTGAATAGATGTACCAGTGGGGGATCGGTGTATTCAAGCGGTCGTTGCAACGGTCGGGTTTTCTGGTTTGAACAGTAGTTGTTGCATGGCGTGTGCGGGGGTGATTCCGCCGAGGGTTTTACGCGGCCGGTCATTGAGTTCGGTGGCGACCTCGAGCAACCGCTGGGGTGAGTGAACGGATAGGTCTGTGCCCTTCGGGAAGTACTGGCGCAGCAAACCATTGAGATTCTCGTTCGAGCCACGCTGCCACGGCGAGTGAGGATCGCAGAAGTAGATCGCCATCTTCGTGGCCATGCTGATTTGGCGGTGCTGAGCCATCTCGGTGCCCTGATCCCAGGTCAGGGATCTGGCCAGGTGCACCGGCAGGGTTTTGATGGCGGCCAACAGACCATCCCTGACGGTGATCGCACTGTGATCCCCTGGTAGATGGACGAGCATCGCGAATCGTGTCTGGCGTTCAACGAGGGTTGCGATAGCTGACCGGCAGTTCGAACCGAGCACTAAATCGCCCTCCCAATGGCCGGGCACGGCACGGTCAGCGACCTCTGCGGGGCGTTCACTGATGAGGATCATGTCCGGGATCTTCCCCAAACTCTTCACCGTGGTGGAGCGCCTGGGACGCCTCACCGCACGCCCGGTACGCAGGTGTTGATGCAGGTCAGCCCGGAGATGGCCGCGGCCCTGGACGTAGAGGGCCTGATAGATCGTCTCTGGACTCACCTGCAACTCCCGCCGGTCACCACAAGCCATGGCAAGGTGGTCACTGATCTGCTCCGGGCTCCACTTCACACACAACTTAGCCTGCACCAACGAGGCTAGTTCCGGATCATCGAACTTACTTGCCTTCGGCCGCCGGCCGGATAGCTCAGCTCGTTTCTGCGCAGCGTACGGGGCGTACTTCACCCGGTTCGAGGCCCGTCCCCGGAGAGCCGTGGGTGGGTTGTTCCGCTGTAACTCGCGGCTGACCGTCGAAGCACACCTGCCTATTTCCCGGGCGATCGCCCGAACACCACACCCGGCCAGGTGCAGGTCCGCCATTCGTAGTCGTTCCTCCAGACAGAGGTACCGGCCTGAAGGCTCTGGCTTAGCGCGCGGGATACGACCGCCGGTTGCTTGGCGCCAACGGTGTCCAGTTCGTCGATTCACGCCTACAGCATCACAGGCCGCTGTCAGCGTCGATCCCTGGGCCATCACCACCCAGAACCGCGCCTCCTGATCGAGTCGTTCCTTTTTCGACACCACTCACAACACCTCACATCAATAGGGGTGTTGCAACGACCGACTGAACTCACTCATGGCAAGGTGGTCACTGATCTGCTCCGGGCTCCACTTCACACACAACTTAGCCTGCACCAACGAGGCTAGTTCCGGATCATCGAACTTACTTGCCTTCGGCCGCCGGCCGGATAGCTCAGCTCGTTTCTGCGCAGCGTACGGGGCGTACTTCACCCGGTTCGAGGCCCGTCCCCGGAGAGCCGTGGGTGGGTTGTTCCGCTGTAACTCGCGGCTGACCGTCGAAGCACACCTGCCTATTTCCCGGGCGATCGCCCGAACACCACACCCGGCCAGGTGCAGGTCCGCCATTCGTAGTCGTTCCTCCAGACAGAGGTACCGGCCTGAAGGCTCTGGCTTAGCGCGCGGGATACGACCGCCGGTTGCTTGGCGCCAACGGTGTCCAGTTCGTCGATTCACGCCTACAGCATCACAGGCCGCTGTCAGCGTCGATCCCTGGGCCATCACCACCCAGAACCGCGCCTCCTGATCGAGTCGTTCCTTTTTCGACACCACTCACAACACCTCACATCAATAGGGGTGTTGCAACGACCGACTGAACTCACCCATCCCTCAGCGGGCGGTCTTGCGGGCAGGTATAACGCTGCAACGGATGGATTTTCTGTGGGAGAGTTTGCACGGCTGATTTGGAGTTCACGGGGGCAGTAGGGGCAGCCGGCCCGTCGTTCTGGCAAGGATGAAGGTGCCGTTCGTGCTTTGGTTGCACCCAATACTTTCGGGCAGGATAGGACCTGGCGTCGGCGAAGATCAGGTCCACCTGCCGTGTTTTCGGCAGAAACCTGCCCACCAGCGCCTCCACGGCCGAATCTTGAACAATACGAGAACCGGCCCTCCACGATGCCGCAGTGATCCGCGCTATTGGTGTAGGGGGTTGTCGCTCGCCGTTCGGAACCGGTTCTCGTCAATGAGGCCGCTGCGGTGGGCGATGACGACGAGCTGGGATCGGTCGCGGGCGTCGAGTTTACGAAGGAGTCTACTCACGTAGGTCCGGGCGGTCGCGGGACTGATGAACAGGCGTCCGGCTATTTCTGCGTTGTTCATTCCGTGGCCGATTTCTGCCAGGACTTCGATTTCCCGAGGGGCCAGGTGAGCGATGAGGTGGGGATCAGCGGCGGTGCGTGAGCTGGCGGCGGTTCGCATGAGCGTGGCGGTCACTTCCGGGGAGAGCACCGGCCGGCCTGCGGCTACCGTCCGGATGGCCTGGCGCAGTTCATGGGGGGCGATGTCCTTGAGGAGGTAGCCGGAAGCGCCGGCTTTTAGCGCCTCGACGACTGTTTGGTCCTCGGCGAATGTCGTCAGGACCAGAACAGGGATGGTGGCGAGGTTGGGATCTTTGGTGATGAGTTGCGTCGCGGTGATGCCGTCGAGTCCGGGCATGCGGATGTCCATGAGAACAACATCCGGTCGGGTCTCCCGTACCCGGGCCAGCGCGGCTCCGCCCTGGTCCGCTTCCGCGACGATCCTGATATCGCCGTCGTGTTCGGCGAGGGCTATCAGACCGCTGCGCAGAAGCGCTTCGTCTTCGGCGATGACGACTCTGATCATCTGTGGTCTCCGATCGGAAGCATGGCGTTGACGGTGAAGCCGGACGAACCTGCCTCGACTCTGACGTCGCCGCCGAGTAGCGCCGCACGTTCTCGCATGCCTGCCAGGCCGCGACCCTCGACGAGGGTGTCCGTGTCGATGCCCACGCCGTCGTCGATGACCCGGAGATACAACTCACCGTCTTTCACCCGGACAATCACTTTTACGGCTGTTGCCTGTGCGTGCCGGAGCACGTTGGTCATCGCTTCCTGAACGATGCGGAAGGCTGTGCTTGCCGTAGATGCGGTGATGACGGCGGCCCCGACATCGATCAGGAGGTCAACGTCGAGTCCGGCATCGCGTGCTGCCTGGGCCGTGGTCTCGATGCCGCTGAGGGTCAGCGGTGCGTGCTCAATTGTGTCGGGATCTGCCCGGAGCATGGCGAGTGTGCGGCGCAGGTCTCCCAGCGACGATCCCGTGGCACTGACAACATGGTCGAGGGCGTGGACGGCTGCGTCGTCGTCATTGCCCAGGGCCTGCTGTGCGACGCGGGCTTGCACGGAGACGAGTGACAGGGCATGTCCGATGGAGTCATGGACATCACGGGCGATCCGAAGGCGTTCTGCTTCGAGCTGCCGGGCGGTCCTTTCCTGCTGGTGCCTGCGCTCAAGGCGCACCATGTGCTCGTGCTGATCACGCAGGGCACGACGGCTGCTGACGGCCAACGCCAGTGCGATGGCGCACCCGATGAGGGCTGCGTTGGTGATGACGTCATAGGCGAGGACGGCGCTTGATTCGCCGTCGCTCGTTCGGAAGAACAGCGACACGGCCAGCAGCACTACTCCTGCGAGGGACGCTGTGAGGACCCGTCCGCGTTCCGCGGCGCTGTAGAAAGCACCAGCGACCGGGACGGCCATGCCGATCGGCGGGTAGTCGATGGCGTAGTAGGTGAACACTCCAAGGATGCTCAGGGCCAGGACGCCCACGGGCAGCTCCCTGCGGAACAGCAGAAGCGTACCGAAGCCGGCCGCGAATAGGTAAGGGCCGTGGCTTTGGTCCGCGTCGGGGCCCGAGCCGATGGCGATGATGAGCGCGACCACCACGGCCTGCCCCACGGCGACCAGAGCGGTGAGAACCCGGGCCGGAACCTCATCGTCGTGCGCAGCTGTCTCCGCGGACATGTTTTGCTCCTGATGTCGGTGTCCAGTCCTTCAATACTGGCACCGCAGCGCCGCCGCGGGTGTACATCCAAAAGCGACAATTGAACGTCGCTCCGTGACGCAGGCATCCGCAGCAAGTGACGAGCTTGAGCTGACACGCCCGGACCCGGTGCGGATCTAGCGTGGAAGCCATGAAAACAACCCCGCTCATCCGAAGCCTTCACTGGCCGCTGATCCTCGGTCTGACCGCCCTGGCGCTGATCCGTCCGCTGTTCTCCATCGTGGGGTTGAGCGATGCCCTCGGTAAACCGGCAACCCCATTGATCCTGACCGCCGCCATTACCGCGGCCTGGGTCCTCATCGTCGGCCTCAGCCGGGTGTCTCACCCGGTCCTCACCCTCGTCGCTGCCGGGCTCACCTACGCGCTGGCCTCGATCGTGCTCAGTGGAGTGCTTTCCCCGATCTTCACCGGAGAGCTGCAGGGACCCCTCGCGATGCCGCTGGCCGTTGTCCCGGTGCTCATCACCAACGCACTGTGGGGCCTGATCAGCGGCGGGCTTGCCCTCCTCCTCCAGCGGGTGCGTGCGGGCCGCAGCCCGTCACGGGCAACCCGCTGATGAGCAAGCGTGAGGCGCGTGCGGTGTCGCGGCGTACCCTCCTAAAAGCAGGTGGCGTAACCATAAGCGGCTTCACCCTTTCCAACTTCTTGGCTGGCTGCACCATCGATAGTGGTGGTTCGAACAACAGCATCGAGGGCAGCGCCGGCCGCCTGTTGAAAAGCCGGCTTACACTACCGGGAGCTTTCCGTGCCCGCCTTCCGGTCCCGCCCGTCCTCAAGCCGGTGAGCGCTGATGAGACAACGGACCACTACGAGATCACCCAGAAGGCCGGTTCCGCGTCGATCCTCCCCGGAGTCACGACCGAGGTCTGGGGTTATGACGGACTGTTCCCCGGGCCCACAATCGTCTCGCGGCGCGGCAGGCGCACCATCGTTACGCACCGCAACGAGCTTCCCGTGCCGGTGAGTGTCCATCTTCACGGCGGCAGGACCGCCCCGGAGCATGACGGATACCCGACGGATCTCATCCTGCCTTTCGTCGGCGGGGGCCAACACTCCCACCACGAGGGCGCCACGGCAACCGGGAGCAGGGACTACGTCTATGAGATGAATCAACCAGCCGCCACCCTGTGGTACCACGATCACCGAATGGACTTCACCGGCCCGCAGGTCTACCGGGGGCTGGCCGGCTTCCATCTCATCCACGACGACGTCGAGGACGCGCTCGGGCTGCCCAGCGGCGACCGTGACATCCCGCTGATGATCACGGACCGCGCGTTCGCTGCCGACGGCTCCTTCCTGTACCCCTCCGTTGACCCCACATTGCAAGGAACCCCCGGCGTCACAGCGGACTATATGAGCGGGGTTTTGGGGGACTGCATCCTCGTCAACGGTGCCCCGTGGCCGGTGCTGGAAGTCGCTGCCGTGAAGTACCGCTTCCGGATTCTCAACGCCTCCAACGCCCGCCGCTATCGCCTCAGGCTCGACGGCGGACAACATTTCATCCAGATCGGAAGCGACCTCGGACTGATCTCCAGACCGATCGAGCACGAGGAAATCGACATTGCCCAGGCGGAGCGCTTCGACGTCATTGTGGACTTCTCCGGGCATGATGTCGGTGACGAGATCACCATGACCAATGAGCGGGGTGCCGGCCGGACCGCCGACATCATGCGGTTCATTGTCACCCGGCGCGAAACGGACACAGGCGTCGTGCCAGACGGGCTCGTCGACCTCGAAACTCTCTCACCCGACGACGTCTCCGTTGAGAGGGAGTTCGTCTTCGCACGCGGTGGTGCCCAGGCCCATGGGATGACCCTGTGGACAGTGAACGGCAAGCCCTTCAGCCCCGACACCCTCGTTGCGGAACCCAGGTTCGGTACGACGGAGAAATGGACGATCCGAGCCGCCAACGTCGAGCACCCTTTCCACATCCACCTCGCACCCTCCCAAGTCCTTGGCCGGAACGGCAACGACGATCCCGGCCACTACAACCAGGGGTGGAAAGACACGGTCAACCTTGACAATGGCGGCCGGGTCGAACTCCTCATCCGGTTCGACGGCTACCGCGGCAAGTATGTCTTCCACTGCCACAATCTCGAACATGAAGACATGATGATGATGGCTAACTTCGAGGTGGTTTGACACTGATGCGATGGGTCGGCGGTGTCGCTTTTGACGTTCCTTCACCGCAACACCCTCCGGGTGAGTTCAGGCTGCGTGGTCTGAACCATCTTCACGGGTTCATTGTGGATCTTCCTATGGTCACTCAAACTCTCGTTCTGCTGAACAGAGCTGGTGAAGCCGAAGATCGGATGGCGCCCGGCGGCGGCGTACCCTGTCAATGCGGGGTGCCGCTGTCCGGAATGGCCTCCGGTGGGGAGAAAAGGGGGTGTGGACAGTGTCCACACTTTGGGTTTCGGACTGGGCCGTACCGGTGCCGGACTGGTCCGGATTGTCCATGTTCTCGGGGGAGCCGCGGATTTTCGGTGCTTGGAGTCCGGTTCGAGTCCCACTTCGGGCACATGTTTCCCCTAGTCAGAGGCCCTTTTGCTCTCTGACTGTGGACAGCCGGCCCAATTCTGTGGTCCGGGTGCCGGTTTTGGTGGCTGTTTGAAGTTTTCCTGGTGGCTGGGTGCCGCCTTTCTGTCGCGAAGCCCGGGTTGGGCGTTCTTACTACTTCATGGGGGAGCGGTGGGGTAGCCGCATGACTTTGGTGGGGGTTTTTGGCCTGGTCATCTTTCTGAGCAGCTCAGGCGAAACAGCCACGGAGAGTCCGTGTTGAAGCTGCACATGGCGGACGTGATTAGCATCGACGTTGAAGGCAGGGACGGTGCCTGGGGGATCACCGTCGTACGGCGACACTGTGTCGTTTCCTACGAGCAGCCCGTCACGGATGGACATTCCTCGCTCGGTTAAGGACCCGGTTAGAGCCGCGATGGTTGCGGCGTGAGGCCTTGGCTGTCCGGGCTCGGCGGGCATCGATGTGTAAAGGGCGAAGACAACATCGGCGGCCTCACCGTCGTGTGCCAAGTATTCAGTGATGGTTTTCGCGTCGCTGATTTCTGCTCCCGGCTTCGGCAGGTCCATGCGCAGGGTGGCCCCGACGTGCCCAAGTGGGCCACGGTCGCGCTTGGCGTCTGTATACGCATCGAAAATGGCGCTATGCGAGTGCTGGATCTGAGGCTCGTATCTCCAAAGTGATGACGATGGCGATGATTGCCACGGCGGTGACGAGGAGGCTTTGCGGTGCCAGGGCGCTGAGTCCGATCAAGACGGCTAGGGCTGGGATCATGACGTTCTGTGCCCGGGTGAGGGACCTCCTGAGGGTAAGGAGCCAGATGCCGAGGATGAACAAGCTGACGGGTACGGTCAGGGTGGCGGCGGCCTCGGTTGCGGAGAGGGCGGTGGCGGCCGTTTCGTAGTCGATCGCAACTTCAATGCCAGCGGAGAACGCGCCGGCCGCCGCAAAAATGGCGTAATGGGCGTACCCGAACACGAGCGAGTTTCGAAGTCGATCGAATTGATCGTGATGGCTGCGAGCAAAGTAGATCCACCACATGCCGCTTGCGATCACGAGTCCGCATACAGCGACGGCAATTAAGGGCGAGATGTGCTCGCTGCTTTCGGCTGCGTCGATGATTGCGTTGGCGGAAGCGAGTATGGACTCGCCAAGCAGAATCAGGGTGAAGAGTCCGTATCGTTCAGCGATGTGATGGGGATGCCATGGTGTGGGGCGGGAGCTTTCCGCCCAGATCGGCACAGCGATTTCAATGAGGACCAGCCCCAGGAACACCGGGATGCCGCCCTGCTCCGGCAGAGCGAGCCGCGCCAACCAGAGCACTTGGACGACGGAGATGCCGATCGCGTATTTCAGAGCTGTTCGTCTCAGGGGCGCGTCGCCGTGAGCCGCGCGGAGCCATTGCGCAACCATGGCCAGACGCATGATGGCGTATCCGATCGTGACGAGCAAAAAGTCACTTTCCGTCATCGCGTCGCTTGCGCCTGCGGCAATGACGAGCACGCCGCTCATTTGGCCGATGGTGAGCACCCGATACAGCCAATCGTCCGTGTCGAACGCAGTGGCAAACCAGGTGAAGTTCATCCAGGCCCACCAGATGGCGAAAAGGATCATGAGATAGGCGCCCGTGCCGCTGGTGATGTGCTGCTCAGCCTCGGCGTGGTGTAGCTCGGCGGAGGCACGGGAGACGGCTACAACGAACACGAGATCGAAGAACAGCTCGAGCGGGGATGCTCCTCGATGCTCCTCAGAGGGGTTCCTTGGCCGCATGCGGGCTAACCCAAGGCGCATAGGTGCGCTCGTCATCTAGATTGTCCTTCGTTCGTGGGCCGTCAAGGTGAGGCGGACGCCGCGTCGACGGCGACCGCCTCATTAGCCGGCCGGCTGCGGGGCTGGTTCAACCGTCGCGGATGGTCATGAGCGATAAATCGCCACCGAAGACCCGGAAGGCGAAGCTCGACCGGCCATTCGAATGCGTGCTCCTCCGGGCACCTAAAGCAGGGACAGTATTCCCGTCGACGGAGACCTCTTCATGCGCTAGGGTGCCTGAGGCGCCGATGAACTCCTGTTCACTCCACCCATCCCCACACCGGATGCTGACGCTATAGGCGCACGTAGGGGAGATCGTCCCACGTCTCCTTGCTACGGAGCAGTCACCTTGGGGGTGGAGATGGTAGACGCTTTGTAGAGCCGTGGTGCTGGTCTGCCGGCAATGGTGAACCGGGTTTAGCTGCACTTCCGGTGAAGGCAGTCGGTGCTTTCGGTCGCCCGCCTACACCGGAAGCGCATGATCAGACTAGGGTTTGACGTCGAACTCGCTGATGACTGCAACACGATTGAACGCATTGATGGCGATGACGATCCACTGGACGGCGGCAATCTGATCGTTGCTGAGGACCATCTGCTCGCGCTCATGCTCGTATGGTGAGCCGGCGGTGGCTATGAGCGTGGTCTTCTCTGTCAGTGAGAGCGCAGCGCGTTCCTCGGGCGTGAAGTACTCGGTTTCCCTCCATGCGCTGAGGACCGCGAGTCGATCGGGGGTTTCGCCCTGCTCTCTCGCCTGCTTGCTGTGCATGCGGAGGCAGAATGCGCATCCGTTGATTTGCGACGCCCTGATTTTCACGAGTTCGGCCACACCAGGACTCAGTCCGGCGCGCTCGGCGAACTCCTCGCTTTCCTGACTAAGAACCAGCAGAGCGTCATAAGCGCTTGGTGCCAGAGAGTTGATTCTGTTGGGGTGAGTCATGACGTGACTTCTTTCGGACGCGATAGCTGATGATGATGCAGGAACCCTGACAAAAGGGGTGGACTACTTACCTTCGGGGACCGGCTCCTTCAGCCAGTTCTCGAAGCGGGTAGTGAACAAGGTGGCGTTAGGTCCTGGTACCAGCGTGGTGTCGCTCAGTTCCATGCCGAAGTAGAGCGCGTGTGGGTCGGCAACGACGGTGCGAGAGTCGCCGCGTGCAGCCAGTCCCTGGCGGATCAGATCATCGAGCGTGAACTCCTCCGGGCCGGCGATCTCGTGGATCGCGTTGAGAGGTTCCCCCACGCTGGTGCGTGCGACTGCTGTGGCAACGTCTTCCGCCGCTATGGGCTGGATAGAAACGGGGGCCAGATGAACCTCGTCGCCCACGGTTGCGGCCTGTGCGATGCTCTTCACAAATTCGAAGAACTGCGTCGCATGAACGATGGAATAAGGAATTGGGCCTTCAGTGATGAGTTTTTCCTGAGCGATCTTCGCTCGAAAGTACCCACTGGCAGCCATTCGCTCTGTACCCACGACGGACAGGGCGACATGGTGGCGAACTCCAGCGCTGGCTTCTGCCGCGAGGAGATTCCTCGTTGAGGTTGTGAAGAAGTTCAGAACGGCTTCATCTTCGAAAGAGGGAGAGTTTGAAACATCGATGACAACTTCTGCGCCTTCGAGAACTTCAGCCAGACCCTCTCCGGTAAGCGTGTTCACACCGGTATTCGGTGAGGCCGAAATTGCTTCGTGTCCGTGTTCGGTGAGCTTCGTAATGAGCTTCGACCCGATCAGGCCGCTACCCCCGATAACAACAATTTTCATTTTTACCCTTTCATTGGCCGATCTGGAGATGGTGCTTTGCGCCATCCCAGTGCCTGCGATGGCAGAGATCGAGTTCGGTACTGGTATGACAGGACATCGCTCAGATTTGTGACAATGCCCCTACGGCCGCGTCTTCGTACGCTTAGGATCGGGGCGACGGTGCTGCTAGAACCAGACGCTGCGCCCATCAGTGTTCGAGGAGCTTTTGCTTTGATACGGGTACGGGCGTTGGCTGACCGGGCTTCTTCGAGGAAGCCTGCGTGCCGTCCGACCGGTCTCGGGGCGTTCCGCTGCGCGCCTCGTGCAAGGCGCCTGGAGCGGCAGGTGTCCCCGCCACGTCGCAATGCATCGGGTGCACCCTCTCGGGGCCGGCTTGATCATGAGTGGCGGCGGGGTTCCGGATGGTGGCCGCGGCGAGGATGCCGCCGAGCACCAGCACCACGGCACCGATCATGCAGGCCGAGGCGAACCCTGCCGAAAACACCGGCGGGTCGCTGTAGGCGTCACCGGTGAGCCCGACGGCGGCCGGGAGGACGGAGATGGCGACGAGGCCCGCCGCGCGGGCCACGGCATTGTTCACCCCTGACGCGAGGCCGGCCTGATGGTCGGGCACCGCGGTCAGGGCCGCCGACGTAAGCGGGGCCACGAGTAGCGAGAGGCCCAACCCCAACACGACCACAGGCGGCAGCACGTCCAAGACGTAGGACGCCCTAGGCCCGATTCGCAGCATGAGGACCAGCGCCACCGCGCACAACAGCGGCCCCACGGTCATGGGTATCCTCGGCCCGATCCGCGCACCGAGCGCTCCCGCACGGGAGGACAGCACGAGCATGAGGGCCGTTATCGGCAGCATCGAGGTCCCGGCCCCGACCGGGCTGAAGCCCGACACGATCTGGAGGTGAAGGACGAGCAGGAAGAAGATGCTGCCGAAGACGGCGTAGATGAGGAAGGTGACGGCGTTAGCGGCACTGAACTGGCGGTTGGCGAAGATCCGCAGCGGGAGCATCGGATGCGCCGTGCGCCACTCCACGATCAGGAATGCCACGGCAGCGAGGAGGCCCAGGACGGCACTCGCTAGGACGGGCGGCGAGCCAAAGCCCCGGGCTGGCGCCTCGATCAGCGCGTAGGTGGTGCCCGCGAGGGCCAGGGCGCCGAAGACGGCTCCGGCGATATCGAGCCGACCCGTCGCGGCGTCGTCGCGGCTTTCCGGGACATGCCGGACGGCGATCCAGACCACGACGGCGGCAAGGGGCACGTTTATGAGGAACACCCAACGCCAGGAGACGCTCTCCACGAGCCAGCCGCCGAGGAAGGGACCGATCGCGGTCGCAACACCACCGAGGCCCGACCAGGCGCCGATGGCCCGCGCGCGGTCCTCACCCGAGAACCCAGCCTGAATGATGGCGAGGCTCCCCGGCGTGAGCAGCGCCCCACCCACACCCTGGAGGGCCCGCGCCGCGATAAGCAGGCCGGCGTCCGGAGCGAGCCCGCACAGCAGCGATGCGACAGCGAACCAAATGACCCCGACCACGAAGACGCGCTTCCGCCCGAACATGTCCCCGAGGGAGCCTCCCATCAGGATGAAGGAGGCGAGCGTCAGGGTGTAGCCGGTCACCATCCACTGCAGGGCGGCGAAGTCCTCGCCGAGGTCGGATCCGATGGTAGGCAGGGCGACGTTCACCACCGTGGCGTCGATCCCCGCGATGCTGGAGCCCAATACCGTGGCCAGCAGGATCCACCGTCCGGACGCCGTGCCCATCCTGATCCCGCTCACGATCTACCCGCCCATCGACCCCGCAGCACCCCGCTGCGCCCCACCGGTTGCGGGAGCAGATGCCCGTCTGGCCGTAGCGCTGCCGCTTCCATGCGATTCATGCGTTTCATCGAAATCTCTCCTTTTGAGCGTCGGTGGCCGTGCATCGGAGGTTAGGCAGAGCCGTTACAGATTCGACAACCGAGAGCGACTAGTTGTGACAGTCAGGGGTAAGGAGGTCTTCGAGTGCACCTAGATTGCCTGTGCGCGCCGCGTTGAGGAAGGCGGTGAGCAAGCTTTGCTGTTCGGTGGAACCGGTGGAACCGGTGGAGCTCAGGCGTTCGGGTGTGAGGTGCTTGCGAGCCCGGCTGACCAGCTGGCGCGCGTTGGCTTCTTTTAGGTTGAGGATTTGCGCGATCTGCCCGTACGGGTAATCGAAAGCCTCCCTTAATATGTAGGCGGCACGCTCTGTCGGTGAGAGCTCCTCCAACATGAGCAGCACCGCAAATCCGAGTGACTCCGTCTGTTCCGCTCCGAGGGCGGGATCGCAGGTGGTGTCTACGGGTTCCGGGAGCCAGGGTCCGATGTACGTTTCCCTGCGTAACCGTGCAGAGGCGGCAACATTGATGGCCAGCCGTGTCGCGGTCGTCGCCAGGAACGCTGGTGGATGGCGCACTACTGCCCAGTCGGTGGACTGCCAGCGGATCCAAGTGTCTTGAACGACGTCTTCGGCCTCGGCGGCGCTTCCAAGCATCCTGTACGCAATGCCAAAGAGCCGCGGGCGCACCGCCTCGAAGGTCACTGTTGCGCGCTCGAGATCCTGCGAATTGGCGCTGTCCTTAATTTCCATGTCTCGATCTCTCGCATAGACGGGGTTTGCGATCTGGTCGTCAGGGCCCAACCAGTACGGGTATCTGCGTGCCGCCAGGCACCATCCGTGTGGTGAGGGGTAGTGGCCGGATGCGGGTGTGGACTGATGCGCACGCCTGCCGCGCGCTGAAGCGGATTAGCGTTCGGTGCTGTATTCAGGGATATGCAGTTCTAAAGGCGTCCCTTCTTTGGGCCAGGTTCTCCACGGCATCGATTGGCGTCAGGAGCGGCTAAATCCGCCGGTCGATGAAGGGGGACCAGACTGATAGGCAAGTGCGCTCCGTGTAGCGGGACACACCTGGTCTGGATGCGTACGGTGGCTCCTATTCACGCTGACTGTCGTGCGGCCGCGGGGGAGGGCCGAGGATTACCTCGGCACCAGGGCATGGTCGGCGTGAAGCGCAGCTCTCCGAATTCATCCGCGGACCGCGAGCACCTGCTCGCGTATCTGCCGGCGATCAGAGATCGGCAAAAATGGGAGGTGGCATCTTCATGATCTTCCTTGGCAAGCCCTTGGAGTAAGTGACTGATCGCGGGCGTTCGCTCGCGAGGGGGATCTTTCACATCTGGCCCCGCACCAAGGTGCTTGACCTGTGCAGCCAGCCTGACCGACTGCCGTTAACGGTCCCGAAATCTGGGCAGCCCACTATCTGAGGGGCTCGAGGGCGGCGCTAAAATTGAGGCGTATGACAGGCCCTCATGATGCCGAACGTGGCCCTGTGCTCATCGTGCGCAGCAAAATTGAGACGCCGCCTGTGACAGAGCGGCTGATTGCGCGCGCCCGGTTGACGGACAGGATCCTCGGCCTGATGCGTTCACACCGAATTGTGTGCATCACCGCCACAGCGGGGGCCGGCAAGACTACGGCGGCTATCCAGGCATTGGAAGAGCAGGAACGTCCCGTGGTCTGGATAACGTTGGACAGCACCGACCGCGCCCCCGGGCGGCTGCTGCTGTATCTCGAATCGGCGTTTGCCAACGAAGCACCACACCTGCGCGGCCTTGTAACCAACGTGCTCGCTGCGGGGCTGGGGCACGAGGAGGCTACGGGTTTGCTGGTTGAAGCAGTGGCCGGTGAACCCCTCGTGCTTGTCTTGGACGGACTTGAGCAACTCGCGGGCGCTGAAGAGTCCATTTCTCTTGTCCGGGCCATCGCACGCTACGCGCCGCGCACGCTGAAGGTTCTGCTCCTGAGCCGCCTGGACGTGCCACTCGATGTCGGCTCCGACGTAGGCGTAGATCAGGTAGCTACCGTTGGAGAGTCTCAGTTGGCCTTCAACACCGACGAAGCGGCCGACGCCCTGGCACAGTACGGGATGCTCGACATTGATCCAGCGCGTGCCGTGGAATCTACGGGCGGATGGGTTACCGGGATATTATTCGAGGCGTGGCGCGCGCGTGAGCACGTAGTGGGGACCGGCGGTGAGGCGGATCCGCTCCATGGTTACTTGGCTTCTCAGATCCTTGCCCGCCTCACGGCCGAGGAACGAGATTTTCTCATCACCACGTCGATGCTTGAAGAGGTGACGGCCGCTCGGGCAGAAAAGCTCGGTGAGGTCGGGGCTGGTGAACGACTGAAGGGGCTTTACGCACAACATCTGCCTGTCTCCTGGAGAGCCGGGTCCGCCAGCATGCGCTGCCACCCACGATTCCGTGAGTACCTCCTGACCCTTTTGAGACGTCGCGACGGCGAAGACCTCCGAAGCCTGCGCCTGGTCTTCGCCGACTTGATGCGCGCGGAGGGAAACTTCGAGGAATGCGTGGAGCAGCTGCTGCTAGCTGGCGCGTTGGACGACGCGGTAGAGCCCGCAGGACGCGCCATCATCGGTGTTATTGCACGGCTCGACTACCCCGTTGCGAAAAAGTGGCTTCGAATCCTCGCCTCAGCAAAAGACAGTCAAACCTCGGAGCTGGCGGTAGGGGAACTCATGCTCGCCATCGCCGATGATGACTACGCCCGGGGTTGCTCGGTAGCTGACAGACTTGAATCGGCAGGTGCCCGCAGGCAGCTAGCCGCCACCTCTCCCACCGGTGCAAGCATCATGGCGTGGTGCTACTGGCACTTGGGGCGGGTCGATGAGATGAAGGCCGTCCTCACTTCCGCGCCACGAAGCCCCGAAGTAGACGCGGCATCATACCTCTTGTCGCTATCCGCACTGAAGCCCGAGCCTGCCGGCCTTACAGTTCCGCGCCTAACCGGAGGACCCCTCGACGCCGTCATAATGCGGACCCACTACGTACGCGGGAGGCTCCGCGAAGCCAACCAACAAAACCCTTCGCCCTGGGCCGCCGCCGTTTCCACTCCATGGAAGGCCGCGACCCTCAGGGCAACTGGCCACCTGGAACAGGCCCTGAACCTGTACCGGTCATACAGCCCAGAAGCCCGCTCTCAGGCCTGGATGCACGGGGTTGCGGGCCCAGAGATCATGGTCGATCTCGCCGACGAGGCAGAAGCGCGCCGGATTCTTGCCCACGGCAGGGACCTGATCAAGGCCAGCGGGTCGTTAGTCATGGAGTGGCTCAACCTGCTGGTTGAGGCGAAGCTCGAACTTCGGGTCAGCCACAACGTCAACGCCGCGGGCGAGATCCTTGATCGGGTAGAGAACTCGGGCGGACGTTCCTACGCCTTCATTGGAGAATCGGTGGACACGGCGTGGGGACTGTTGTTCCTCATGTCCGCACCGGATGAAGGCCGTGCCGTTCAAGTCCTTCAGCGTGCTGTTGACAGCATGCAAGAAGGGCACCGCATTCTTGAATTGCCTGCTGCCGCAGCGTACCTGGCTGAAGCCGAGTGGCGGCGGGGCCACGAAGCAGAATCAGACGCCGCATCCGATCTGGCACTTGCAGCAGCCGCCGAACAGGGCTCCAACCACCAACTGCTCCTCGCGCTGTCCGACTTCCAGGGCGTCGTCTCACGCCGCTTGGACGCCGAACGCGGCGTTGATTCGCGCTGGCACGAGTTGGGTCGAGCCTTACGCAAACGGGGCGTTCCCGTCGACCGGCAGGCGCGCCCGGTCATCTCCCTCTCTGAGTTCGGCTCCCTGCGCATCCTCGTTGAGGGAGAAGAGTCGAGGCCTCGCCTAGCAAGAAGCGCGACGCTCCTCGCCTATTTAGCAACGGTCCCCGGTTACCGCGCCACACGCGAGGAACTCTTGGAGGCCCTGTTTGACGGCCGCACGGATGAGTCATCGCGGGCGTACCTGCGGCAGATCACTCACAGACTAAGGGAAGTGTTACCGGCGGGGACCGGCCCGTCATTCTCCGCGGACCTGCTCGCCTTCCACATTCCAGTAATCATCGACAGTGAATCTGCCCAGTTCCTATCGCTCTTATCTGAAGCCGCCAGACTCACCGGATCAGAAATGCTTGAGACTCTCTTACGAGCACTTTCCATTGTCGATCGCGGTGAATATCTGCCTAATGTGGACTTTCCGTGGGCGCGGCAGCGACGCGAATACCTCGAGGATCAGGTTGTTCAAGCCCGCCTACAGGCAGGGCTGTTGGCGTTCGACCAGGAACACTACGAGCAGGCGGCTTCCCTGGCCGAGCAAGTCGTGGCCCGGGACCCTTTCAAGGAGGGCGCGTGGCGCCTGTTGATGCACACCGCTAGCGCTTTGGGCGACAACGATCAGATCACCACCTACTTCAAGCGTTGCGCGGAGGCCTTGAACGAGCTTGAAGTATTGCCATCAGATTCCACCCGGTTGCTTTTCGAACGGCTGCGGCGTTAGTCCGCCGAAGGGGACAGCAGCTTCATGTGGCCAAGCAGTCGGGTGGCTTATGTGCATCCGACTGACCCGAGCGTCGACCGGTCCATCGACGTCCCCTTTTGAGGTCGCTTGTTTTCCTGCATCACACGTCACTCATTCGGCAGTTACCCGGCCGAAGTACTTAGGAGCCACACAGCTCCCCGGTCCGCCGCGGGGTGAGAGCGGGAACACCGGGTTTCCGGCGACGTTCGGGTCTGCGCCAAGCAGAAAACGGCTGGTCCCACCCGCCACCGACACCGCCCCGGGCCCCGGACGTGGAGCTCGGGGCAGTCTGCGTCGCCGAAATAAGCCATCGAGGTGCTAACGCCCGAGGCTTTCGCGGTGCGCTCGGTTGATCCTTACATGCCACCCGCGGCGTCGATGTCGACGTGGGTTTTTCAACGCCACCAGTTCCGAGCGCAAATGGCAGGGGCGCATGCCCTCCCGGCGAGGGCTAGCACCCGCTATGGGGACGACAGAGGCACTTTCCCTGGGTGCACAGTTACCGGGATTCCTTGGAAATCTTTTTCATGGCGAGGATTGCATCGGCGAATGCCTGAGGTTGCTCGGCTGGGAGATTGTGGCCCGCCTGGGGCACCTGCCGGTGCTCCCGAAAACCTATGAAATGGCGCGCCTGCGCGGACCCGTCCGTAGCGGGAAAGTTGCCGTCGGCGAGCCCGTCGAGTGTGATCGTTGGGACGGAGATCTCAGGCTGCTCGCTTAAACGACGTTCGATGCTCTCGAACTGAGGGGCGCCCGGCGCGTACCCGAGCCGGTGGCGGTATGAGTGGATGACGATATCGACGTAATCGGGGTTGTCGAAAGCCTGGGCAGACCGGTCCAACTCGTCGGGGGCGAATGCCCAGGCGGGGGAGTTGCGCTTCCAGATCACTTCCGCAATCTCGCGGCGGTGCTTGTGGAGACCAGCTCGACCCCGCTCGGTAGCAAAGTACCAGAAGTACCAGAAGCCCGCCTCGAGCTTGGGTTCGAGCGGCATCTGCGATGCGGCGATGTCCTGGACGAGGTACCCGTTGACCGATACCAGTCCTGCCACTTTATCGGGCCAGAGGGCCGCCACTGCGCATGCGGCCCGCCCACCCCAGTCGTAGCCAGCCAAGATAGGGCTGCCGAGGTTGAGCGTGCTGATGAACGCGGAGAGATCCGCGGCGAGGGCCGCTTGCTGACCGGACTTCTCCACCTGCTTGCTCAGAAAGCGTGTTGGTCCGTGGCCACGCAGGTAAGGCACGAGCACGCGCAGGCCCTCATCAGTGAGCCGAGGTATGACGTCGGTATAACTGTGGATGTCGTACGGGAAACCGTGCAGAAGAACGACGGGTGTGGCGGTCGGATCGCCGGCGTCAACATATGCAACGGACAACTCACCGGCGTCGATCGTGCGAGTCGAGTGAACGGGCAAAGGCATCGTAAGCTCCGGATTAGAGAGTGAGAACGGTTAGAGAGTGAAAACGGTGGAGCTAAGCGACACGGCAGGTGCCACGCTCCCTGGAGGAGCGAGGCACCCACCGGTGGTTCACGCGCTAACGGATTGCCCGCCGACGTAAGCTTTGCCTGCTTCCGCAATCACGGCTGCGACGGCGTCAGGCTGCGAGACTGACAGTGCGTGCGAAGCGCCAGTAATTTCGTGGGTACCCTGTGAGGCTGCGCGCTCTGCCCCGGCGCGGTGAACCGTGACCGGGATGTTGAGGTCCTGGTCACCGAATACGTGCCAGGAAGGAATGTCCTTCCAAGCCGGTCGGTCTGTTGGCAGCCCCTCAGAGAGCGCGGCCTCAGTGACGGGGCGTTGAGTCGCCGCCATCAGCGCAGCTTCGGCCGCTGGGACGTCGGCTGCGAACTGGTGGTGGTACAGCTCCTGCCGGATCGTGAACTCGTTGCCGCCGGTAGCAACCGGGTACGCGGCGAGAGCGCTGCCGAGTGAGCTACCCGGCTCGCTGGTCGATAGCTGAAGTGCGCTTTGACCCGTCTCCGGAACAAAAGCAGCGACGTACACGAGTCCGACGACTGCATCGTTACGGGCTGCTGCCTCTGTGATAACGAGCCCTCCGTAGGAGTGACCGACGAGGACGACGGGACCCCCGACTGAGGCGATGACGTCGCGCACGTATGCGGCGTCGCCGGCGAGACTACGCAGCGGGTTCGCAGCCGCGACAGCGGTGACTCCGTGTTCCTGCAGCCGGGCGATCACATCGTTCCAAGATGCAGATTCCGCGAACGCTCCGTGTACGAGCACGATAGTTGGCTTCTGGTTAGTCATGTTCTTGGTTCCAATCAGTTTCTGGTACGGGGGGTGGTTAGTGGTTAGCGAATGTCCTGCGCAACACGGAGATGGCCTGTTCCACAGCGGCAGTGCTGGCTGCGGTAGATCGGACGGGGTTGAGCATCATGAAATCGTGGAGCGTGGCGTTGTAGCGCACGGTCGTGGTGCGGACGCCGGCTTCAATGAGTCTGCGGCCATATGCCTCGCCCTCGTCGCGGAGGACGTCGTTTTCATCGACGATGAGGAAGGCCTCAGGCAGCCCGACGAGCTCCTCACGGGTCGCTTGGAGCGGCGAGATTGTTGACTGCTTGCGAAGGTTCGCGTCGGGCACGTAGCAGTCCCAGAACCATGCCATTGCTTTCGCCGTGAGGTGGGGCCCGTCGGCGAACTCGCGGTAGCTTTCGGTGTCCTGACCGGCATCCGTCACCGGGTAGAACAGCGACTGGTGGATGAAAGTCACGTCGCCGCGCTTTTTTGCCAGAATGGCGAGCACGGCGGCCATGTCTCCACCGACAGAGTCGCCGGCGACAGCGAGCCGCGTGGCATCGAGCGCCTTGGCATGACCGTGATCTGTAATCCACTGGGCGGTGGCGTAGGCCTGCTCAATGGCGACCGGGTACTGGGCTTCCGGGCTCCGATCATACTCAACGAACACCACAGCAGCGTGGGCACCGACTGCAAGCTCGCGCACCAAGCGGTCGTGGGTTCCAGCGTTGCCCAGGACCCACCCACCACCGTGCACGTAGAGAAGAACCGGCAACACGCCGGCACTGCCCTGCGGCCTGACGATGCGAACCCGCACATCACCAACCGCAGCCGCGACGTCAATCCATTCCTCATCAACGTCGAGCAAAGCGATTGGCGCTGATTGCACATCGTCGAGGAGAGTGCGCGCTCCCTCAACTCCAAGGTCTGCCAGACGGGGCGGCTTCGCGGTAGCGTCAGCGAACGCCTGCGCTTCCGGCTCCAGCACGTGATGGGACATAGTGGGCTTCCTTCCTTCGGGACTGGTCACTGGCACATCGCGGTGACTACGAGCTAGGACCAAGCGGTCTTCATTTCTGTGACAAGACCGCAGGTTGGCGCCTCAGGTGGAAGCGATTCGAGTCGAGGGAGACACCCATGCGTGTGTTGCGCGTGGAGGGCCCCCAAACCAGTAGCGGACGGCTTCGTCGCAGACTCGGGGGCAACCGGTCAAGCCGCATGAGGCAGCGGATCTAAGTGGCCTGGACGATGTCTTCGGCCGCCGCGAAGGTAGGTGGGCCCTGCGGGCAATGTCGGCCCGGGTTCGCCTTCGCCGCATGCCTGCGACGGTGGCATGGACGGCTGCGACTGCTCGTTGCCTGTTTTCAACGGCTGCGCGACTGCCCTGTCCTGCCGGTGCGGCCGGTCTTCTCAGTTGTGCACGAGCTGCACGTCGGCACCGACTCCCTCGGCTTCGGCCGCTGCAAGCACCACCGGCAGGAGGCCGGGAAGCCGGGATTCCAACTCGGCTGTGCGGAGCCGGACGAAACAGCGGGTGCCCTCACGCCGCGTGGTGGTCACTCCAGCTTCACGCAGCAATTTCAGATGATAGCTCAAGGTCGACTTGGCCACCGGGGCGCGCAGGTCACCCCAGGACCGCTCGACGCCATCGGCCAGTATGCGCACCAGGCCGGCGCGGGTTGGATCGCTCAACGCGGCCAGTACACGCATAAGGGTGATGTCGTCGGCCTGGTGCATCTGTCGATGGTAACCCCGCACCCGGTGATAGTGTCGTTCGATGATCCACGAACATCGAACAAACATTTCAGGATTGACCGTCATTGTGACTGGCGCCGGATCGGGCATCGGCAGGGCCACCACCCAGGCCTTGGGCTCAGCCGGGGCGAACGTCCTTGCCGTCGGCCGCCGACTCGAGGCTCTGACCGACACCGCAGAGGGATACCCAACTGTCGTACCGTTCGCGGCGGACATCCGCGGAGGAACCGCGGCACCGGAGATCGTTCACGCGGCTGTTGACCGGTGGGGCGGACTTGACGCCCTGATCAACAATGCCGGGGTTTTTGCAGCCATGCCCCTGGCGGAGGTGACCTCCGAGCGCATCGACGACCTTTTCATCACCAATGTCGCAGCGCCGAGCCTGCTCGCCCGCGCAGCACTGCCGCACTTGGTGCAAGCCCAAGGCACAATTGTCAATGTCTCGAGCACCTTCGGTCATGTTCCGGCTCCGGGCGCCGGACATTACGGGGCAACAAAGGCAGCGATTGAACAGCTCACCCGCAGTTGGGCGCTGGAGCTTGCCCCGCACCGGGTCCGGGTTAACGCGGTGGCGCCGGGGCCGACCGAGAGCGACGCTCTGGCGGCCGCAGGACTTTCCGATGAGCTGATCTCCCAGGTCAAGGACGAGGAAGCCGCACGCGTACCGCTGGGCCGGCGGGGCAATGCCGTAGAAGTCGCGGAGTGGATTCTGCGATTTGTCGATCCGAGTGCATCGTGGGTAACGGGCCAGGTGATGGCTGTCGATGGAGGGCTCGCACTAACGTAGAGCTTCACCCAGGGCAGAAAGCGAGCCTTTGGCCCGGCAGTCTGGCGCCTGACAGGCTCTCACGGCTCTAGTGCTTGATTGTGAACCGGCTGGCGATGGACGCCGCGTTGTAAATGTTGATGGCGATGCTGCTCGGCTGACCGGCTGCAGCCAGTTCATCAACTAGAACCCGAAGTTCCTCGCTTACCTCATAGGGGGCAGGGGAGGTCGGGGCGGTCAGCGTGGTCTATTCAGCAAGGGACAGCGCTGCCCGCTCCTCAGGGGTGAACTAATCAGTGTCCCGCCAGGAGCTGATCACCTGAAGGGCGGGGAAATCAGGCTGCCTTGTCGTCCGTTCTTCCGGCGCGTCGCCGGTCCTCCTGATCTTCTGGGGCGCTAGGCTCTTTCACTGGGCCGCCCGCCAAATCGGCGGGCGTAACCGGATGAAGCCGATATTCGAAGAACCAATGCGAGAGACTGGTCCGCAGGCGGCCGACCCGCGATACAGGCCGGTCGGTTGCCCCGATCGGCGCCGTGGCTGCGGCCGGGTCAAAATCGAGCAGCCTCCACCGGTCAAAGCGGTCGAGGGGCTGGTGAACCTCGATGAACTCACCATTCGGCAAACGCACAATCCGCCCGGTTTCGACACCGTGAAGAACCACCTCACGATCCTTGCGCTGCAGCGCGAGGCAGATTCGACGGGTCACGGCGAAAGCGACGAACGGCCCCAGGAGCGTCATGAACCTGAAGAAATAAATGACTGATTCCAGTGACAGAGACAGCTGAAGCGCCGCCACGTCGGCGCTTCCTGCACCCCACAGGCCGCCGACGAACGTCATCCCTGCGACGCCGATGGCCGTCCTCGTCGGATTGTTCCGTGGCCGCTCAAGCAGGTGATGCTGGCGTACGTCATTGGTGAGCCATCCCTCTAGGAACGGATAGGCGAGCACCACCGCGAAAAAGGGTCCGACCAACGCGATGGGGACAAGCATTGCCAGCGGCCAGGTGCCCCCCAGCCACTGCAATTCCCAGCCGGGGGGGATCAGCCGCAACGCGCCGACAATGAATCCGAAGTACCAATCAGGCTGGGCGTCTGCTGTTGCATTTCCGGGGTCGGCGGGTCCGTAGAGCCACACCGGATTGATGGTCATCGTTGCCGCAGTCAGCACGGTGAGGCCTGCCACAGCGAGGAGGAACCCTCCACTTTTCGCCCCCCGCGTCGGCAGGAGGGGTTCGCCGACAACGTTACTATTCGTCCGGCCAGGAGCCGGAAACCGCGTGTGCTTGTGCACGAACGTCAGAAGCAACTGCGCTGCATCGAGCCCGGCAGCGAGCAGGGGAAGAATCAGCACGTGGAGGGTATAGAGGCGGCCGATGATCACCTCCCCGGGAAAAGCACCGCCGAAGGCGAAGGACGACAGCGCCGACTCAATGAACCGGACGGACTTCACAGTGCCGTCGAGTATGGCCAGGCTGAGCCCAGAAAGCATGTTGTCAGGCAGGGTGTAGCCGGTCAGGCCCAATCCGAGCCCGGTGATGAACGTCAGCACGAGCATCACCCAGGCGGTGCGGCGGGGCCTGCGGAAAGCGCCTGTGAAGAAACTGCACAGCATGTGGAGGACCAGCCCCGCCATAAACAGGAGGGCCGACCAATGATGCACCTGCCGCATCAGGAGCCCGCCCCGAACCTCGAAAGTGACGTGGAGCGTGGGGTCCAGAGCCCCGGACATTTGGGCGCCCTTCAAGGGCGCGTGCGGGCCAGTATATCGGACCGTCTGCATCGAGGGTTCGAAGAAGAACATCAAAAACACGCCGCTGATGGTCAGGATGAGAGATGAATAGACCGCCAGTTCTGCGAACATGAAGGACCGATGGGCCGGCGCCGCCTTCTGTCCCGCACGCCCGGCGATTGCTTGGCGGAGCGCGGGAATAAACATGGGGCTGAGGCGTCGAGTCAGCTGCTGCGGCCATGCAATCCGATGATTCATGAAAGGGCCGTCCCTTCTCTGGTGTCACAAAAAAGACCAAATGCCCCGGCTTCCTGTGACAGCGCAGGGACCGCAGCACGTCGTCGAAAAGGCGCAAACAACCGAAAGGCAGGCGATGTCTCCTTCTACGGCTGGCCCGCTGCGGTGTGCGGTGCACCCGGCGGACCGCATGGGGGAGGATGGCCCCTGATACTGCAGGCCCCGGGTTTGTCGGCGGTCAGAGACAGGCCCACCCTTCGACCACACGAAGCCATGACCGCTGTCTGCCAACATCCCACATTTTCAGGGCATACACGCGGGCGGTGCCCCGTTGACGCGCCCCGGTCGGCGAACCGGACCGGAGAACTTCGTCCCAATCAGTCCTGTGGCAGCCAGCAGCCGTTGGGCGGAAGGGCATGCCGACCCTGCCCGCGGGTCCGTCAGCCAACCGGTGCACTTTCCGCCGGATCGCCTACAGGCCATCCATCCCCGGAGAGGTGGCATTTCCCCGAGCAGTCACCGGCAGGGCGCCAACCACCGCAGCCGGCGGCTCGTCGTCAGCCGTGAGGACCACGGCGTCGGTGGTCTAACTCCGTCTCAGCGGCAGCTTAGTGTCCGCCGCCCGCCGAAAGGGGCGGACCTTGCTTCGGGTGGTCGTTCTGCGGACCGCCGGGCTAGATCACCGGCGGGCGCGACGGACGGAACACCCACGCCGGGCCGTCACACATCCGCCGAGCATCCTGTCTTACCTTGAGACCCCGCCGCCAACATAGTCCCAGAACAGAACTCATACCAGACGTGACCGTAAGACCGGTCGAAGGAGCAGCCATGAACAACCCCGAGCGACGCCTCTCCAGTTCCGTGCTCGTCATCGGCGCGGGCGGGTCAGGGCTACGTGCAGCCATCGAGCTCGCCGAAAGCGGAACGGACGTCCTGGTCGTTGGTAAACGGGCTAAGTCCGATGCCCATACCTCGCTTGCAGCCGGAGGCATCAATGCGGCCTTGAGCACCATGGACCCCGAGGACAGCTGGCAGCAGCACGCCGCCGACACGCTCAAGGAAAGCTATCTGCTTGCCAACCCTCACACCGTTCAAATCGTGGCAGAGGGAGCCCGACGCGGAATCGAGGATCTGGAGCGCTACGGCATGCCTTTCGAGCGCGAGGGCGACGGACGCATCTCACAACGGTTTTTCGGCGCCCACAAATTCCGACGCACAGCCTTCGCGGGAGACTACACCGGCCTTGAAATCCAGCGCACCCTGATCAGCCGGGCCACGCAACTCGAGATCCCCATCCTCGATACCGTCTACGTCACCCGCCTTCTCGTGCATGACAATGCGGTTTTCGGCGCCTACGGTTTTGACCTTCACGACGGAACCCGGTACCTCATCCACGCCGACGCTGTGATCCTAGCGGCGGGAGGTCACAACCGAATCTGGCGGCGCACCTCATCCAGACGTGATGAAAACACAGGCGACTCGTTCCGACTCGCCGTCGAAGCCGGCGGGCGCCTGCGCGATCCCGAACTCGTTCAGTTCCATCCCTCCGGAATCATCGAGCCCGAAAACGCGGCCGGGACGCTGATCAGCGAAGCCGCCCGCGGGGAGGGCGGGATTCTGCGCAATGCCCTGGGTGAGCGGTTCATGGCACGGTACGACCCGGAGCGGATGGAGCTCTCCACCAGGGACCGGGTGGCCCTTGCCTGCTACACCGAGATCAAGGAAGGACGGGGCACTCCCAACGGGGGCGTATGGCTTGATGTCTCCCATCTGCCCCGGGAAACGATCATGGCCAGGCTGCCCCGGGTCTACCAGACTATGCTCGAACTGCAGATGCTCGACATCACAAAGGACCCAATCGAAATCGCCCCTACCGCCCACTACTCCATGGGCGGCGTGTGGGTCCGCCCCGACGACCACGGGACCGATGTCGATGGTCTCTATGCCATCGGAGAGGCCTCCAGCGGGCTGCACGGAGCGAACAGGCTCGGCGGCAATTCGCTGATCGAACTGTTGGTCTTCGGGCGCATCGTAGGCCAGGCCGCAGCGGCCTACTCCTCGGAGTTGACCGCCCACCTTCGCTCAGCCAGTTCGATCACCCAGGCGCGCACTGAAATCGCCGCCCTATTGGCCGCCGACGGGCCGGAAAACGTGCGCGCCCTGCAGCGCGCCATCCGGGATACGATGACAGCCCACGCGGGAGTTGTGCGGGACGAGGAGGGACTTCGCGCCGGGATTGCCGAGCTCGACCTCATTGAAGCCAGGATGGAAAACATCGGTGTTCATCCTGACATTGCGGGCTATCAGGATCTGGCCCACGCGTTCGATCTCAAATCGGCAGCACTGGCCGCGCGCGCGACCCTTGAGGCCGCGCTCGAGCGCGGGGAAACCCGTGGCGCCCATAACCGCAGCGATTTTCCGGATACCGACCCCGCACTCCAGGTCAACCTCGTCTGGTCGCCCCAAGGCGGTATCGCTCACGAGGAGATTCCACCGATCCCTGCAGACATCGTTGCCCTCATGGAAGAGGTGTCCGTGGACGGCAAGCTCGTGGAGTAACCGGACGATCCGTCCTGCCGTGTTCAGGCAGGACGGATCGTTGGTCAGAGAGCTTGAGCCAGCTGGTTCCGTGTGCCTCCCACCGAGGCTCAGCGGTCCACTCCCGGAGGGACGTTCGTCAGGTCACTCTTGCCGACGATGCCACCGGCCGGGAACGCGCCAGCAAGGCGAGGCGGTCACCCTCGTCCAGGTCGACGAATACAGCGGCAGCGTTCTCGCCCCACCCGGCCCGGCTGCGCGTGCCAGGAATGGGGACGACGCCCTGAGCGGGGATCCAAGCCAGAACCACCTGGGAAACGCTGGCACCCTTGTCCATGGCGATGCCCCCAAATTCGCTTCACCAGGCGCCAGGTGGCGGTGAATATATCCGGCTGGAAGCGCGGCCATCCGGGGCGGACATCCTACGGTGCGGGCCCCCTCAGGTCCCAGACCCCGCCGGTAGGTACCCCGCTGTCTACCGGCGAAAAGCGACGAGACCGATGCCCAGTTCATCCATCGCCGCCTTACACCGTTACGAAGCACGTCCGCGGTGAACAGCGAAAACTCGCACCGCACGGCGGCCAGCGGGTGGACGGCATGAGCACGTCGGATCGTCGCGACCGATGCGTCACACAGCCCGATGCGCCGCACCTTGCCCGCCGTGACAAGTCCAGCCATCGCTCCGCCCGTGTGGCAAAGCGACCGGCCATGTCGATCCCTTCTGGTCGACTGGCCCACAGTCTGTGCTCATCGCCATTGCACCAGGGACTGGCTCCATTGGCCAAGCCAGGACTGAAAGCGAAGGGGGAGGATGGTCGCTGCCTCCCCGGGCAGCAGGGTCCTCTCATCCAGGGCCGCCCCGAAGAAGCGGGCGTGGGGGTCAGTGAGAACTCGGCGTGAATCCTTGCTCTGGCGGAGGCGCCGTCGAATCAGGTCATCAAGACGGAACTGCTCGGGTCCGGCGACCTCGATCAGGCCGTTCAACGGAGCCCCTGCCGCCACCTGGGCCACCGCCTCAGCTGCATCCTCTGCGGCGACAGGCTGGATCAGGACCGGCGCGAGACGCACGCCGCTGCCCTCCGTCGCCGCCCGGGCAATGGTCCCGACGAATTCGTAGAACTGGGTCGAATGCACCACGGAGAAGGGAATCGGGGACTGCCGGATAAGGTTCTCCTGTGCCATCTTGGCCCGGAAATAACCGCTCTCCGCCAGCCGCTCCGTGCCCACCGGAGACAGGGTCACGTGGTGGGATACACGCGCCGCGGCCTCCGCCGACAGGAGGTTGCCCGTTGAACGGGTGAAAAACTCCAGGGTTGCCGCATCATGCAATGACGGCGGATTGGAGGCATCCACGACGGCCTGGGCGCCATCCAGGGCCTCCGCAAGGCCACGGCGGGTAAGAGTGTCGACTCCCGTCCGTGGGGAAGCGGCCACGGCATCGTGCCCGTGCTCCGCCAGTTTGTCGACGACTTCCGAGCCAATCATTCCGGTGCCGCCAATGACAACGATTCTCACAGCCGACCTCTCCTCAAGTCCCGGCCGTCGGTATCCACGGTGATAAGGCCATGGACAGGACAGCTTCCGATACAGATATAGACAGCACCGCACTCCGCTTTGTGACAACCGGTGAGCGCAGGGAGCCGTGCCCTACGCCTTCCTCCGCTCCACGCAGTTCTTCGAATTCGTGCACGACCTCGTCGGCTGGAACACCGATGTTCAAGGCACCGTAAGGCTCCCCTCGAAGCAGATACAATTCGTCGCTGTCGATGATGTCGTCACGGCGCTTCCCGGCATCACTACGTCCACAGGCGTGCGCCGCCTCGTCGAGATAGGCGGCACCGACGTCTTCACCATCGGCGAGGCTGAAGCTGCGGATGTCGGGGCGTCCGGTGGCATGGAAGTGTGCAGTTGCGTGCCGTGACGGCGAATCGTCGCAGCAGCCGATATCTCCGCACCGGACGCATCGACGGAGGTGGATCCACCAACCGTCGTCACGCAGGCATTCAACCATCGCCTGTGGCGGCGGCATACGAGCTGGTGTCCGCAGAATGGTTTCATGGTGTCTCGTATCCTGAAACACCCTGGGTGTCTGGCATCGAGCGGGGCATCGTGTCGGCGCCGCCGGCGGAAGGTGCGCTCATGCCCGGCTGCCTGCAGATGGCATGAGACCCGAGCCGACCAGATGTGTAAGGTCGACGAGGCGATTGGAGAAGCCCCACTCGTTGTCATACCAGGCGACGATTTTGACTTGGTTGCCGACGGCTTTGGTGAGCCCTGCGTCGAAGATGGATGATGAGGGGTTCTCCACGATATCGGAAGAGACGATGGGGTCTTCCGTGTAGGTGAGATAAGCCTTCATTGGCCCCTCTGCCGCCGCTTTGAAGGCGGCGTTGATCTCCTCTTCGGATACTTCCCGGCTCAGGGTTGCTGTCAGATCGGTGGCGGAGCCGACGGGTACCGGTACCCGCATGGCGTATCCGTCGATCTTTCCGTTGAGTTCTGGCATGACGACGCCGATAGCTCGTGCTGCTCCCGTGGAGGTTGGCACCATGTTGATGGCTGCGGCGCGGGCCCGGCGGAGGTCTTTGTGGGGTCCGTCGTGGAGGTTCTGGTCTGCGGTGTATGCGTGGATGGTGGTCATGAGTGCACGTTCGATCCCGAATGCCTCATGAAGAACCTTGGCAATCGTTCCTACGGAGTTCGTCGTGCATGAAGCGTTGGAGATGATGTGGTGCTTTCCGGGCTCGTACTGGTCGTCGTTTACCCCCAGCAGGAGCGTGATGTCCTCGCCCGTGGACGGCGCGGAGATGATGACCTTTTTCGCTCCTGCCGCCAGGTGCCGTGCGGCGTCAGAACCCTTGGTGAAGAACCCCGTGGACTCGATGACGACATCAACCTTCAGCGCCGCCCAGGGCAGATCGACGGGATTCTTCTGCCTGAACACTTGGATCGAGTGGCCGCCGACAAGCAGGCGACCCTCCTCGTGCGTGATGGGTTCGGAGAGTTTGCCGCCGACGGAGTCGTAGCGCAGCAGGTGGGCAAGCGTTTCAGGGTCTGCGAGGTCGTTGACGGCTACTACCTCGAAAGATGCGTTCTGTTGGAGAGCTGCCCGGAGGAAGCTGCGGCCTATACGACCGAAGCCATTGATGGCGACGCGCACTGTCATGATGCTTTCCTTGCGGTTGATGGGATAGGTGGTTTCCCCGGGTGCCCGCTTGATGCGGCGGGCCCGGCCTGTACCGCGCGTATTTGCTACGCGGTGCCGCGGATGAAGTCCGGTGATCGGCGTATCTCGTAGTGGTCCTTCCGTGTCAGGGGTTTGATTCGCCCGGCGACGGGCGGTCCAGGCATAGGTCAGAAAGGCGTGCCGGTTGTGGCACGCGAAAGACCGGGGTGCCGCCGGCGCCGGCGAAAGGAAATCGTGTCATCGGCGCCGGTGGAGGGGTGGCCGCGGTCAGGCCTTCCGGGTAGGGAGAACTACGCCCGGTAGCGGCTATTTTCCCTGGGGCACGGGCTCCTTGAGCCATTCCTCGAACCGGGTGGTGAACAGGGTGGCGTCCGGCCCTGGCACGAGGGTGGTGTCGGCCAGTTCCATGCCGAAGTACGGGGCGTGGGGGTCGGCCACCACGATGCGGGAATCGCCGCGTGCGGCCAGCCCCTGGCGGATCAATTCATCGAGCTTGAATTCCTCGGGCCCGGCGATCTCGTGGGTTCCATTGAGGGGTTCACCGACGCTGGTACGCCCGACGGCTGTTGCGACGTCCTCGGCTGCCATGGGCCGGATGGAGACCGGGGCAAGGTGGACCTCGTCGCCGATGGTTGCGGCCTGGGCGATGCTCTTCACGAATTCGAAGAACTGCGTTGCATGGACGATGGAGTAGGGGACCGGGCCTTCCTTGATGAGCTTTTCCTGGGCGATCTTCGCCCGGAAGTACCCGCTGGCGGCCATTCGCTCGGTGCCGACGACAGACAGCGCAACGTGGTGGCGGACTCCGGCCCGGACTTCCGCTGCCAGGAGGTTGCTGGTGGAGGTCTCAAAGAAGTTCAGGACGGCTTCATCTTCGAAGGACGGTGAATTTGACACGTCAATGACAACCTGTGCACCCTCGAGGACCTCGGCCAGTCCTTCTCCGGTGAGCGTGTCCACTCCGGTGTTGGGTGAGGCCGAGACCGCTTCGTGTCCGTGTTCGGTGAGCTTCGTGACGAGCTTCGAGCCGATCAGGCCGCTGCCGCCGATAACAACAATTTTCATTCTTGGTCCTTTCATCGTCCGATCTGGGTGCAGCGCTTCGCGCTGTCCGTTCACCCCGGAGGGTGGAATCGGATCCGGTACAGGTATGACAAGGGGTCTCTGGCTTTTGTGACACCGTTCTGCCCGGCTGGCTCTGACGGAAAGCAGGAAGGAGTCCCTGATGGAGCTCCTAGCTTCGGCTGTGGCCGGGCTACCAACGAAAACCGGGATCCGGTAGTGGGTGTGACAGCCGGGCGGCCGGTCTCACGTGATAGACGCTGCGTAGGTAGGGACTTGCAGCATGTGTCACGTTTGGCGTTCCTGTCTTGTCCTTGTTAACGGGAGGGAATCCCGATCGAGGACTGTTGTCGTTGGGAGTGGTATGTCGGGGTATGGATCGGGCAGCACCGAAGGTCGACGTCATCGGATGCCGGACGGGTCAGACGATTCCGGAGGGCACGGACTGCGGGCAGGCGATGAAGCCCGCGGAAAATCCGGGGAGTTCCTGCCAGCCGGGGGTTCAGGGAGTTTGGATGAAGCTGAGGCGGTCTTCGCACTCCACCGGGGCCGGCTCTTTGGGATTGCTTATCGGATGCTCGGAAGCGCATCGGATGCTGAGGACATCGTCCAGGACGTATGGGAGCGGTGGCAGACCTGTGACCGGTCAGAGGTGCGGGAACCGGGAGCGTTCCTTGCGACGATATCGACGCGGCTTGCGATCAACGTGTCCCAGTCGGCGCATTCCCGGCGTGAAACGTACATCGGTCCGTGGCTTCCTGAACCCGTGAACACGGAGTCCGACCCCGCACTGGGTGCCGAACGAGGTGAGGCGCTCGGCTTCGCAATCCTGCTGCTGCTGGAGAAGTTGACTCCGACGGAACGAGCCGCCTACATTCTCCGCGAAGCGTTCGATTATCCCTACCGGCAGATCGCGCAGATTGTGCTGATGAAGGAACCCGCCGTCCGGCAGCTCGTGTCCCGGGCGCGCAAGCGTCTTGTCTCGGAGCGGCATGTGCCGGTCGCGCCCACCGAGCAAAAGCGCCTTCTGACGGCGTTCCTGCGTGCGGCTCAAAACGGTGATGTCACTGCGCTCGAGGACCTTTTCGCGCAGGATGTCGTGAGCTACTCCGACGGCAACGGCGTGAAACTGGCCGCCCGAATTCCTGTGAAGGGCCGGGCCCGCGTCGCTCGGTTCATCGCGTCCTTCTCCTCCCACTTCTGGAATGGCAAGACCGTCGGATGGGTCGAGCTCAATGGTCAACCGTCAGCCGTTCTTATGGAGGACGGGCAGGCGACAACGGCTATCGCCATCACTGTAGGTCCAACCGGAATCGCACAGCTGATGTGGATGATGAGCCCCCAAAAGCTGCACCGGATCCATCCTGCGTGAGGTTCACCGCACGCATCTCCCGGACAACCTGAGACGAGAAGCCCTTGCACGATGACGAGCACGACGACAACAGCGCGCCCTATTCACAGGACCTTGAAGGCGAAAGGCAACGGTTAGCTGGCATCGCGTTCCGGATGCTCGGATTGAGTTTCGAGGCGAACCTCGCTGTGGCGGAGGCGTTCGAACGGTGGCTGAACCTTACTTCCGAGGAACGGGCGGATATCGGCTCGCCCCAGGAGTGGCTGACCGAAGCGGTTTCCAAAGTGTGTCTTGAGCGTCTGAGTGTTAAGCCATCGCGCCGGGCCGGCTATCGGGGGAACTGGTTGCCCGAGCCAGTGCCCTTCCCACCCCTTGAGGAGCTCTCGTCGGGTCAAAACCCGAAAGACCGCTATACGCTCGACGAATCCGTGAACATGCTGCTCATGGTGGTGCTTGACTCCCTGACCGCTGGAGAGCGGGTCGCTTTCATCCTCCACGATGTTTTTGGGGTTGGTTATAAAGAGATAGCGGATGTCGTCGGACGATCACCTGTAGAGACGCGCCGGCTCGCGAAGTCAGCACGCCTTCACATTCAGGACCGCCGGAAAAACGAGGTGTCGGCAGAACGCCAACGCCAGATGGTCCTCAATCTCCTGAAGGCATGCGAGGCACGGGACGAACATGCCGTGGGCTGCATGCTCCATCCCCTGGTGACGCTTCTGGTCGACAGCGGGGGCAAGGGCCGTGCCGTAGCAGGACCGGTCGAGGGCGCGGAAGCCGCATCCCGCAAGCTGATCCAGATGCTGATAGAGGCTCCGGTGATGACCGTGTCCGCCCGTTCAGTCAATGGTGGATCCGGGCTCGTCTTCAGGCATGCCGAACGCGTAATCGGTGTGCTCAGCGTAAATGTGGAAGCCGACAAGATCATCAACATTTGGATAGTCACCAACCCGGACAAGCTGGAGCAGTGGAACACCTCCTAACCTGGGACACACTGATTACCCTTGTTAATGCAGCTCCGCGGCGTGAGTAGCCAGGGCTGCGGTATGCAGCATCCGGATGACTCTGGTCGTCGCAGCCGTGGTCCCCCGGTGGGGACCGTGTGTTCAAGAGCCATGCCGAGCTGGTTCTCACAACGTATTGCCGCCGCTTCACGCCGGCCGCTCTATGCGGCCCGGCCCGCGACGCTGATGGTGCCCGGTGGGGAGGTGACAACTCATCAGAAGCCTCATTATGTGCCGTGAGACAGTTGATGCCATTGGATGCTCGTGCACTGCTTCCTCGGTCCTTTCGTCATTTCACGAGCCGTCGTGAGGGGATTATTGATTGCGATCGGCCTTCGAAGCAGCTACCGGGAATCACTTCCGGGGGTTGGTGCCAGTGCTTCGGCGTCAAGACGATCCGATAGTTCCTGCCGGTACAGTTCCGCCGGTCCCTTCCCGAGTTGCGCCGGTGTTGCCGGGTCCATCCTGTACTCGAAAAACCACCCCGAGGCCCGCATGCGTAGCCTCTGCACGATGGAGCGTCGTTGCACTGAATCTCCGGAGGCTGCTGGGTGCAGTGGGGCCGATGGATCGTAGCTCACAAGCTTCCAGCGTTCGTACGCAGTCACGGGTTGGTGCACTTCGACGAATTCGCCGTGTGGCAGGCGGACTATTCGACCGGTCTCTCGGCCGTGGATCACAATTTCGCGGTCCTTCCTTTGAAGGGCGAGGCAGACTCTGCGGGTGACGGCAAACGCCATGACCGGGCCGAGGACCAGAAGGACCTGATAAGCGTGGAGGAGGTCCTCCAAAGCGAGAGAGAGAGCCCGCGCGGCCACGTCGGCGCTGCCCGCGGCCCAGAGCACACCAACAAAGCCCAGACCGGCCGCGCCGATGGCGGTGCGTGTGGGGTTGTTGCGGGGGCGCTCCAAGAGGTGGTGCTCGGTGGTGTCGGCGCTGATCCAGCGCTCCAGGAATGGGTAGGCGGTGACGGCCAGGAGGAATAGCCCGACGACGGTCATCGGTGCCAGCAGCGCCAGGGAAACTGTTCCGCCCATGACAGTGATTTCCCATCCCGGTGGCACCAGGCGCAGTGCACCGTCGATGAATCCGAAGTACCAATCCGGTTGGGATCCTGCGCCGGCATTACCGGGGTCGGACGGACCGTACAGCCAGATGGGATTGATCGTCGCGGTCCCCCCGATGAGCAAGATGAACCCGGAAAGGACGAACATGAATCCGGCGCTCTTCGCCGCCCGGGTCGGCAGCAGGGGCTCACCGACAATGCTTCGATCGCTGCACCCGGGTCCGGGGAACTGCATTGGTTTGTGCAGCAGGGCCAGTGCGGCCCGGACTGCTGCGAGGCTGATAATCCCAAGGGGAAGGATGAGAACATGCAGGGTGGTGAGCCGGCTCAGGATCACCTGGCCCGGGTAGGGGCCGCCGAAGACGAAATAGCTCAGTGACGAGCCGATCACGGGAATAGCTTTGAAGGTGCCGTCCATGATCAGCAGGCTCAATCCTGAGAGCATGTCATCGGGCAGTATGTACCCTGTCAGCCCAGTGGCCAGACTTGCCAGGAAGATGCCGATCAGCACGACCCATGCGGCCTGCCTGGGCTTCCGGAATGCTCCTGTGAAGAACACTCTCAGGATATGCATAACCAGTGCCACCATGAAGAGCAGGCCCGCCCAGTGGTGTGCCTGGCGCATCAGAAGTCCGCCGCGGACGTCGAATGACAGGTCGAGAGTGGAGTGGAGTGCCCGGGACATTTCCACGCCGATGAGCGGTGCATAACTGCCCTGATACCGGACTGTTTCCATGGATGGTGTGTAAAAGAAGGTGAGAAACGCCCCGGTCAGCAGCAGCACCACAAATGAGTAGATCGCCACCTCACCGAACATGAGGGACCAGTGGGTGGGTACGGCCTTATTGGTGCCCCATTTCATGATCGAGCTGTAGCGGGTCTGTGATTTGCCCAAAGCGTTCAAACGGCGGATCACTGTGCGGGGCCAGGTGCTGGTGGAAGTCATTTTAAGTCCTCGGCTTTGGGCCGGTCAGGTCTACGGATGGGAGGGGCCCTCTCCAGCCGGGGCGAGGTGCAGCTGGCGGGCGCAAGCGGTGTCGTGCCGCCGTAAGTCTGTTGCGGTGCCGATCAGCGGGAGGGTTTGGTGCTGGCGGTAAAGACGTCGCGTGGATGCTGGACGGCCTGGATTGAGACGATATCCCGGCCGAAAAGCGCGGCTCCGGTCCAGACAAGGAGTACCCGGATCTTTCGTTCCCAGGTGGGGACGGCCAGCACGTGGTAACCGCGGTGCATCACCCATGCGGGGAATCCCTTAATGATGATTCGCCGGAACTGGAAGACTCCCATGCCCAGGCCGAGGGTGGCGACGACCCCCAGGCTGCTGTGCCTGTACTGCCGCAGAGGCTCGCCTCGGAGGTCAGCGGCAAGGTTCTTGGCCAGGAGTTTGCCCTGTCGGACGGAGTGCTGCGCGTTGGGCACTGTTCGTGCACCCGGATGGGAGGACGCCAGGTCGGGGACCGAGGCATTGTCACCGGCTCCCCATGCTCCCTCAATGGGGGAGTCGTCCGGGCCGACGCGGAGGTCCGCGCGGACCCGCAGGTAGCCACGTTCGTCGATGGGGAGGTCAGTGTGTGCTGCAACAACAGGATTGGCGGCATTTCCTGCTGCCCACACCAGCATGTCCGAGTCGTACTCCTTCCCGTCGGACAGGACGATGTGCCCGTCGATTGCGGACGTCAGCTGTGTGTTGAGGTGGATGGTCCCGCCTCGTTCGGTCAGATGACGCACGACCCAGCGGCCCGGGCCGTCGGTGACTTCGGGAAGAATCCGCTTGTTGGCCTCAATCAGGTGGAAATTGAGGTCCTCGCGCTCGATGCCGGGGTACGACTTCTCGAGGGTGTGCGCCAGCGAAAGGAGTTCTCCGAAAAGTTCCACTCCCGAGAAACCTCCGCCAACGACCGTTACCGTCAGTGCCTTGCGCCGCTCGGGTCCCATGGGCATGGTCGACGCGCGGTCGAATGCGGTCATCAGCTGATCACGGATCGCGACTGCTTCCTCCACCGTTTTCAGACCGATCGCGTAGTCAGCCACGCCCGGAATCGGGAAGACACGTGAGACAGCGCCTGCGGTGACCACCACAGTGTCGTAGTGAATGGACTGTTCCAGCCCGCTGAGGGGCATGACGGTAGCAGTGCGGTGCGCGTGGTCGAGGCTCGTCACTGATCCTGCGATCACCGTCGTGCGCCGCAGATGACGGCGAAGGGAGATCGCTACGTGGCGCGCCTCAACGGATCCTGCGGTAACTTCGGGAAGGAATGGTTGGTACGTCATGTAGGGGCGAGGATCGACCACCGTAACCTCGGCCTCACCCTTGCGCAGGGACTTCTCAAGTTTCCATGCAGTGTAGAAACCCGCATACCCCGCGCCCACGATCAGAATCTTTTTCAACATCGTCTCCTGTCTGATGAGTCATCAGCTAAGACAGGAAGCAGCTCTGGTTTGTGACGTATCCAAGGAAGAGGATGTGGTGCGCATCGTGCTCCTGACCGGAGCTCGGTGAAACGGCAACTCCTGTTCCACCCGGGAGCCCCATGGTCCAAATGGGTTGATTATGTTGGGCCAGTCCATAGTCAGGGGCGACATCACCGACCTGTTCGGAGCCGTACGACGCGGAATGCCGCCGACATGCACATGGTGAGGGCTGAGAGAACCCTGATCAGCCTCTGCCGGAAAAATTCAGTCATTTACCTGCCGCGGATCCGCCGCGCACCTTGCCTGCCTCATGTGCTTGCGGCAGGTTCGGTGCGGCGGCGGTTCGCTGGACGTTGCTCCGAATCCGGGCAACAAGTGTTGATGCCAGCATCGCCGTTCCAATTTCGAGGCCGATGACACCCAGAGTCTGTTCATTGGCCGCATCAGTTACCTGAGATGCCGCCGCTGACCCGTTTCCGTGGGAGTGGTCCGGCGGGGCCGACGTACCCGGTGCCAGCATGAGACCGGCATGCAGTACCGCCATCGACAATGCGGAGATCATGACTTGGTGAAGCACTGGTGTGGTCGGCCGGCGCCAAATATGCACCGCGCATGGAAGGCAGACCGCTACCATCACAATCATCAGCACGTTGAGCCACCATGGGTGGTGGCTGCCGATCTGCGACACGTGCATGACGCAGGACCCGGCGGTGGCGAGTGCGCAGAGCCGCCCGTGGAGCATCGCCGTTAGTGGGGCCGGGGCGCACGGAGGTCTTTGCGCTGCTCAAGTTCCTCGTCCGGGACAACGACGAGCATGGGCTGGCCCGGGGCGCAGAACATCGTCACCACGAACTTCGTTTCCCGGTCCAAGAGGTTGTTCCCGTCCTGGTAATGGATGACATCTCCGCCCGGTTCCCAGAAGGTTTCACCGGCTTTGACAACGCGCTGCGGCTCACCTTCCAGTTCAAAGACCATTTCGCCCTCGACGACGTACCCGTAGGCGGGACCGCTGTGCCGGTGCGGAGGGGATCCGATGCTTCCCGGCTTCAATGTGACCAGGATGGTCATCGCGTCGGCGCCGGTCGGGATCGGCGGGGCAGTCACTGCCGAAAGGACGTCGATAACTAACTGGCCTTCAAATTCATTCGATGTGTGCATCATGTCTTCCCTCGCTTTATGGATGGAAGACCAGCTCCTGCGGAAGCAGCAGCCGGTCCTACTACTGAAGACCACGCAGGATTCGATTTTGTGACCGTGCTTGGAGCCGGAACCGGGCGGAGCTCGGCAGGCCGGTCATGCAGGTGCTTCCTGGGCGCTTCGCCCACGGCCACCGGTATTTCGGGGCGGTTAACGACAACCGGGCAAGCTGAAATCAAAGCCGGCAATACTCCGTCCGGGGTTGGAGTCGAATGGTTCCCTCCCGAACAGACATCTGCGGACAGACCGGTATCACAGGGGCCCGAGGAGCGTCATGAAAACCCCCATTGTTCCGTCATCGCAAATTTTCGATCACCCATGGACGCCCGAGCAATTGCTCGCCGTGTGTGAAGCAAGCCGGGTAGCACAGTCCCACAGTGACTATGCACCCGCTGCCAGGGTGATATCCCGTCTCGCCGGAGCCGTCGATCTGCCCGGCATCCGTCGGATGGTCGCCGCGGTGATGGGAGGCACCGCGGGCACCCACTACATCTGCGGTGCGCTGCAGGGTGCACACCTGGCAATCAGCCTGCCCAACCTCTTCACCGACCGTCAACTCCAACTGCTGCTGGGCCCACTCAGTGTCGCGCAAGGGCAGCACCAGACGGACAGGATGCTGATCGCCGCATAAGCCTCATGCTCAGCAACGCATGCTCATCCGTACCCGACCGGAAATCGGTGTGCTCAAAACGGCATTGGGTCCTTCTGTGGCCAACAGCCCAATCCACCGGCCCGCCATGCAACAACAGTGCGGGGCGGGCCCACCACCGACCGCAATCCACCCACCTTTACGAGAGTGGTCAAGAGATGGAAGCCGAAAAGTCAACGGGCTGTTGGATCTGGACGGGGCGGTGGAGGCCTTCGAAGCAGTGCGTCCACGTCTGTTCGGCATCGCCTATCGCGTGCTGGGAAGCACCGCCGCGGCCGAAGACATTGTCCAGAACACGTGGATACGCTGGCAATCCACCGACCGGACCGTAGTACGCCCCCCCAGGCATTCCTGGCAACCACCGCGACCGGGCTGGCCCTCAATGGTGCCACCTCCGACCGCTCCCGCCGGGAGACGTCTTTACTGCGCGAGAGCTTCGAGGACGGCGCGGTCGACCCCGAGGCGTGCCAGGGCACGTGCTGTCGTGCCGTGTTCGAGTCGTGCAGCCGCTGCCAGGATATCGAGGGCAGCCAGCGGTGCGTGCCGTTTCTTCGCCCTGGTGCGGGCATCCTGGAACACCTCCTGGGCAGTCGCTGTGCTGCCCAGTGCACCTTTTGGTGCCTCGGTGATGGGTGGGGTCACCGCATCGAGGCCGATGGAGCTCAGTGCGTCAGCGTGCACTGCCAATACGGCATCACGGAAACGCTGGGTGTTCAGCGGGAGGGGTGCAAGCGCAGTGCGAAGATCGGAGTCATCGCGCTCCAGCGCGGCTATGACCAGGTGCTCGGCTCCTATCACCGGATCACCTAGCTGATGGGCAATGTGTTCGGCGGCCGTGAACAGCGAGTTCATGAAGGAGACGTCGGAGAGAGCAGTCTTGATGCCCATGATCATCCCGTTTAGTTGTTGACGGATCGGTTGTTGAGGGATCGGCGATTTCCGGGGGATAGGCGTTTGTGTGCCGCTTGCGCGCTCTGATCGAGCGCACCGCCGATCTGCGCCCAGGTCCAGCCCTGGGCGAGGGCTTCGTCGACCGCGGCACGTTCCAGGGATGCTGCGAGCCGCCGCAGGGCGACGACTGCAGCGAGAGCATCCGCCGGTTGATCGGGCGGAGGGGGCGTCGTGAGTTCCACGCTATCAACTTATGTTGATACCAGAAACGTGTCAACTTTAGTTGATGGGCACTCGGCCGCAACCTGTACACGTCCAGCCCGGCCTTTTGCCCGTCTGCCAGCTGTCTCGTCAAACGATCCGATGAGCCGACGGACGGGAGATCTAGCGCTGGACACTGTCAGTTCGGAGAGCGGGTCCCCAGGAAAGGCATCTGGTGGCGGTGTGGACCCAGTCCACACCCTGGGCCGCGGACTGGGCCGTACCGGTGCCGGACTGGGCCGGATTGCGGATGTTTGCGGGGGAGCGGCGGATTTCCGGGGCCTGGAGTCCGGTTCGAGTCCCACTTCGAGCACATGTTTCCCCTAATCAGAGGCCCTTTTGCTCTCGGACTGTGGACAGCCGGCCCGATTCTGCGGTCCGGGTGCCGGTTCTGGTGGCTGAGTTGGAGTTTTCGGGGGCTGGGTGCCGCCTTTCTGTCGCGAAGCCCGGGTTGGGCGTTCCTACTACTTCATGGAGGAGCAGCGGGGTAGCTGCATGACTTCGGTGAAAGTTTTTCGACCTAGCCATCCCCCTGGCCGAGCGGCTCAGGCGAAGCAGTAACTGAGAGTTAACGGCCCGTGAGCACCATCACCGCGGGCGAACGTACATTGCGGCGACTTCCGGTCTGCTCGCAGGCGGCTACAGAGACACAGAAGGCGGCCTCGTGGGACCGGGGGGGCCGGCCCTTCGACGCCGTCAAAGGACAAGCGGCCCCGGACACCTCCGTCTGACCGAGAGTCAGGCACACCGGGGGCGCCCCATCCGGATCTCCTCCGTGACGATCCGCAAGGTCCCTAAAGGACAGGCTGAAACGCGGTTCCCCCACTCTTGCGCTCCCTGAACGAGTGAGTGCACGGTTCGCCTACGGAGGAATTTTCCAGGCTTAGAGGAGGCACCCTTCCTGCACTTCGCTACGGGGCTGGGCGGTATACGGTCGGCAAAGATGACCGGAGCTCCGCACGGCACGTGATACCGAGCCTCACAAAAATGTTGCGCAGATGCCACTCCACTGTCTTGGGACTAATGAAAAGCGCTGCGCCGATCTGAGAGTTGGTTAGCCCCTGCGCAGCGAGCCGGGCGATGGCGGCTTCCTGGGGCGTCAGCTTTGCGGATGCCTCAGCCGTACGTTTGGGCACCTTCTCTCCGGTGGCCAGGAGTTCCCGGCGCGCTCGCCCGGCGAATGCGTCCATCCCCATTTCACCGAATGCCTCATGTGCAGTTCGGAGTGGGGATCTTGCGTCGCCGCGGCGGCCCTCCCGGCGCAGCCATTCGCCGTAGAGGAGCCGCACGCGCGCAAGCTCCACCCGCATTCTGGTTTGAGTGAGTCGTTCAATTCCTTCGCGGTAGAGGTTCTCCGCCGCCGCGCCTTCCTGCAGCAAGGCGCGCCTGCTCGCCTCGACCCCGAGCGCCCAATCGGTACCGCTAGCGCATGCCATCATGGAGAGCCGCTCCAGTCCGACCTCTGCGACGCTGATTTCACCGCTGCGCACCCCTGCCTCCACTACCTCAGCCAGGGCCCACTGAGGTGGACCGAGTTCGAGTGGATTTTCGGCAGCCTCTCGAGCCGCTTGCAATGCCTCCCGGTACCGGCCGAGGCCGTTGCACAGCACGGCGCGGGCCCAACTGGCCATGCTCAGTCCAACGCCCTCGCCGCGGGTGCGCAAGTGATCCAGCCAGTCCCGCATTGGTGGCTCGGCCAGCTCAGGGTGCCCGCGCATTGCGAGCAACCCTACCTCTCCGTAGGGCGCAAGCGTGCTCTTTACCACCTCGCTTACTGATTGCATTTCGTCGACTAGGGACGCTGCCGCCGCTAAGTCACCTGTAAAGAGGTGCACGAGAATACGGGTGACCAGAGCCGGGTGCAGGGCACTGGGAACGCCGGTGTCGCGAGCAATCTGCAGATAGCGGCAGCTGAGGACATCCCAGTCGACGTCATCCCACAGGGAAGCGGCCGTTGCCGCCGCAATGCTGGCGAAGCCCAGCGCCTCATCGAGCGTGAGCTCCTCAGAAGCGAACGCGTGCACTGCGCGGTGAGAGAGCGCCACCGCAGGCGGGTACCCTTCCGTGAAGCGCACGGCCAGTGCATCGAGGAGCGCGTCGCGTTTGTATGGAGCCTTCGGCGACTGTGCACCCCGAATGGCCTCGGCCACTTCGCGTGTGCCGGGTCCGGAGGCGAGGCGCCCGAGGTACAGCGCAATGGTCAGGGCCTCGAGGTAGGCATCCCGAGCGAGACGAGTGTCTAATGGTTCGAGCCGCCGAGCGGCGGTCATGAGCAGTGGCAGTGCTGTATTGCCATGGCTTCCTGCAAACAAGCATTTCCCCCGCATCAGATCAACTTTCGCCCGTTCGCCCTCGGCCAGCGGCCCCTGCTCGGCCGCTCCCAGGAGGGACGGAACGTCCTCAAACTGGCCGGCTTGCACTTTCGCTTGGGCGGCGTTTAGGCACCGCCGAACTCGTTGGGCTCGGTCTACCGTCAGAGCGGCGGATCGTTCAAGAAACATGGCCCTGGCCGCAAGACCGCCGTGCAACTGCGCACGTCCGGCCAAACCCTCGAGGTCCGAAGCCACGGCATCATCCGGACCAACAGCGGCACAGGCCCGATGCCAGGCTCGACGGTCCGGATCCACCTCGGGATCTGTGACATCTGCGAGCACCTGGTGTGCCTTTCGTCGTTGACCGGGGGATGCCGCATGGTAGACGGCGGAGCGGACGAGAGGGTGCCGAAACCGCACGCCGTCGCCCAGCGCGATCAGACCGTCGGCCTCCGTCGCCATTACGGCGTCGGCTCCGATGCGGAGCCGCTCCGCGGCTCTCAACAGCAATCGAACATCGCCGAGCGGCTCCGTTGCGGCTGTCAGGAGCAATTGTTGGGTCTGTGGGGGAAGCGGTTGCACTCGGCGCAGAAATCCTCGCTCGAGGCGTTGGCTTCGGGGCGTGGTGCTGTGGCTGCGATCGTGCCAGAAGGTCAGCTCTGCCCCTGTGCACCCCCTTGGCAGTTCGACCAGAGCCAGCGGATTTCCGCGGCTCTCGGCCACAATGCGATCGCGCACCCGGGGATCCATTGGACCTGAAACGACGGTGTCTAAAAGAACAGCCGCGTCGGCGCTGTCCAAGCCTTCGATCGTGAGCTCCGGCAGACCGAGAAGCCCCGGCCTGTCGGTCGGGTCCCGAACGGCGAACACCATGGCCACTGGTCCGGTCGCGAGCCGGCGGGCGACGAACTCCAAGGCCTGCGCTGAGGCGGCGTCCAGCCAATGGACGTCGTCCGAGCAGCAGGCGAGCGGGCGCTTCTCGGCCGCCTCCGAGAGTAGGGTCAACACAGCGAGGCCCACGAGAAAGCGATCAGGCGCACTGCCGGACCTCAGCCCGAACGCCGATTCAAGCGCTGCTTGCTGTGGGGCAGGCAGTCTGTTCAAGTGACCAAGGAACGGAATGCACAGTTGGTGCAGGCCGGAATACGCCAAATCCATTTCTGATTCGACGCCCGCCAGACGAGCCACTAGGAAGTCCGTGGCTCGCTCACAAAAATCGTCAAGCAAGGCGCTCTTGCCTATGCCGGCTTCGCCGCGTAGAACGAGAACCCCACCGCGTCCGGCCCGCGCAATCGCCAAGAGCTTGCTGAACTGGGCACTTTCACGTTGTCGGCCCACTAGTCCTGGCCGAGACTTCAGGTTGGGCATGTCGTACCACTGTTTTGGACCATCGGAACGCACGCGTGACATTCAGTGCGGTCAATTTTGAGGGTGTAGCAAGAAGTCCCTCACAAACCGACACCGGACGTCGGTGTGGGAGATCGAGGCGAGGTTCCACCTCGTGAGCTCATGGCTGGGGTTTACCTGGGAAGCGTTCTTCGTCCGCGCAGCTAACCGAATTTTACGCCCCCCGCAGATCCTTCCTCAAGCGGTTGGCGGCCCCATCAGTGGGGCAATGAACCCTCACAAGTAGGCCCGGCGAGCGGCGGGTGATCGGCCTGTGATCCCTAGCTCGTCCGTTTGTGCAAGAGTAAAATCAACTCTAGGGCCACGGACAAGTCGCCCTCCTGTAACAGGGTGCGGTGGAAGGACCGGTCGCCGACCTTTATCCCATCTGCCACCCACGTCAGGGGCCCCCTACGACTGGTCACCTCGGGTTGAGCCCATTGACCAGCTATCGGGGCATCCCGATGGATCGGTACCCATCTGTGCCATATTCAGCAACTCGCAATGAACTCAGTCCGCAAAGGAGACAGACATGCTTGGCACGCCTGAAGAACTTCCCATGAAGCTGGAGGTCGTCGTTATCCCGGTCGCTGATGTAGACCGCGCACTAAGCTTCTATAAGTCCCTTGGGTGGCGGCTCGATACCGACCTCGAGGCCGGCCCGGAGTTTCGAGCCGTGCAGTTCACACCGCCCGGATCGGAGTGCTCGATTCATTTCGGCCGGGGGGTGACCTCATTGGCGCCTGGTTCCGTGCAAGGCACCTACCTTGTCGTCTCAGACATCAACCGGTCCCGAGCCGATTTGGTTAGCAAGGGCGTTGAGGTGAGCGAGGTCTTCCACACCCGTTACGACACTGGAGTCCCGGTACGAGTGGATGGCTACCCTGCAGATGGTGGCAGCTACGCCGCGCTCGCCACGTTCAGTGACCCTGATGGCAATGGGTGGCTGCTGCAGGAGGTCAAGGAGCGGCTACCCGGGCGGTGATGCGTTTCGCGGTCTCACTCCAAGGGTGCTCCAAGGGTGTGGACAGGGTTCGAACAAGGGTTAGGCAAGGGTGCTCCACTGGGGCGAGCTCGCTTTCATAGTGCGACGGTGGTTCTGCCGGCATCGACCGTGTGCTGGCTGGCCCCGTGCAAGGCGTCCTTGTGAAGCCTCGCGCACTCAATAGGAAGGCGATGACAGTGACTGTCACATCTCAACACACCACAATCCGGCCATTTGAGTTCGAATTCTCTGATGCGGAACTCGAGGACCTGCGCAGGCGCATTAAGGCTACGCGATGGCCCGACAAGGAAACCGTTTCGGACCAGTCTCAGGGACCGCAACTCGCGACGATGCAGGCGGTTGCGCGCTATTGGTCGTCAGAATATGACTGGCGCAAGATCGAGGCGAGACTGAAGGCATTGCCTCACTTCGTCACCGAGATCGATGGGCTGGACATCCACTTTGTGCACGTGCGGTCCAAGCATGAGGATGCCCTGCCGCTCATCATCACGCACGGCTGGCCGGGCTCGGTCATGGAGCAACTAAAGATCATCGAACCACTGACCGATCCAACCTCGTATGGCGGAAACGCCTCCGACGCCTTCCACGTCGTGATTGCTACGATGCCCGGTTACGGGTTCGGGGGTAAACCGACCGAGAAGGGCTGGGGGCCCGAGCGCATTGCACCCGCCTGGGTCGAACTGATGAGGCGCCTTGGTTACACGAAGTATGTGGCTCAGGGCGGGGACTGGGGAACCCTCGTCACGGAGCTCATGGGTGCGCTGGCCCCTCCGGAACTCGCCGGAATTCATGTCAACCTGCCGGGTGTCGTTCCGCCGGATATTCACCAGGCAGTCGCGCAGGGCAACCCGCTGCCGGAAGGCACGTCGCTCTCGGACGAGGAGGCGAGCGCGGTTGAGCAGCTGCGATTCGTGTTCAGCCACGTGTACTACGCCTTCCTCCAGGCAACTCGGCCGCAGGCGCTCATGGCGATCGCGGATTCGCCTGTCGGATTGGCGGCGTTCCTGATGGACCACGACGCGGCGAGCCTGGCGATGATTTCCCGGTCGTTCGCGGGAGAAGCCGAGGGTCTCACGCGAGACGATTTCCTCGACAACACCACGTACTTCTGGTTGACGAACTCAGGACTTTCCGCGGGTCGTCTCTACGCCGAGAACACGGTCGGGTTCTTCACTCCCAAGGGAGTCAAAGTCCCGACTGCTGTGACCGTCTTCCCCAACGAAATCTACATCGCTCCGCGGAGTTGGGCAGAAAAGGCCTATCCCAACCTCATCCACTACAACAAGGTCTCCAAGGGCGGTCACTTCGCCGCCTGGGAGCAGCCCGAAATCTTCGTGGATGAAGTACGAACCTGCTTCCGGTCGCTGCGCTAACCGATCATTTCGAGCGTGGCTACATGCCATCGCTCGCCCGGGCGACCGAGTGGCTCAATTCCGAACCGCTAGGTCGCCCGCGTTGCCGGGCCATGTCGTCCTAGGGATTCGTGGACGCATACCTGCATCAATTGGCGGCTCGTTATCGCCCGCGTAGTCGCACATCACCCACGAGAAGAGGAATGAGATCATGGCACAGAGCTTCACTGACAATCTTGCAGTTGCCCTCCAGCGTGTCGCTGATGAGCATGAGGCCTACCAAAAGGTACACGGACCCGACGCCCCGTGGCCTGACTCCGACTGGCCCCGATGGTACGCGGAGCGCCTGACCGCCTCGCTCGACGACGAGAGGGCCGAATTGGAAGGCATCCTGGAAACCGCTTTTCGCCACGCTGCTTCTGCCCACGGAGTTCATGAGGAGTTCGTACTCAACGGTGTGCACGATGTCGAGTGGCCGGCATGGTACGCCGAGCAAATGACCGGTACGTTGGGCGCCAACGCGAGCCGGCTCGAACCGGGTATCAAGGCGTACCTCGCCCAATAACTTCTCGAATCGCCGGGGAGTCATCCTTCGTCGAGCACTACCGCACAACGAGCGCGGCCGTGTGGTCCTCGTAGGTTTCCGGACGTTGACCTGCATCGACCGGCGGCAAACGATCGCACACCAGGTCGCGGCACACAAGACAAGGGCAGGGCACACCAGCAAAGGATTGAGCACATGGCACAGAGCTTCACCGACCTCCTGACCGTTGCCCTCCTGCGCGTCTACGATGCGCATGCGGCCTATCAGAAGGAACACGGACCGGACGCCGAATGGCCGGACGCGGATTGGCCGCGGTGGTACGCGGAGCGCCTAACCGCTTCGCTGGGTAACGACAGGGCCGAACTGCAAGGCATCCTGCACACTGCCCTCCGCTACGCCGGCGCCGCCCATCGCGCTTATTGGGAGTTCGAACTCAACAGTGTGCACGACATCGCGTGGCCGACATGGTACGCCCCGCACATGACCCGCACGCTAGGCGCCAACGCGATCCGGCTCCAACCGGCTCTCATCGCGTTCCTCACTCAGGACTGATCATGAACAAGCGTGGGAACGTGCCATCGCTCGGCGGGGCGACGGGTCGTGACCGAGGTCACCGCCGGCGGCGCGTTTTGGCAGACAGTGGAGAGGAGCACCAGGACTATTCGGATAAGTATCCAGACCGTTACATTTTCCACTATGTCTGGCCGGGCTAGAAGCTGTACAGCAGGCACGGGACGGCCGCGGACGAAGGGGGACAGGAGCTTGAAAGGGTTAAGTTATGAACGCGACGCCGAAATCACCGGGCGGTAATCCCCTCGGCGGTCTCCTTCGCAAGATCGCGCACGGGCTGGAGGATGATGGGGCTGAGCTGCCGGACGAGGGGCGCCTTGCGCCTTTTGATGGTGCCACCGGTTGGCTGAACTCCGAGCCGTTGACACCCCAAGGGCTTCGCGGACGCGTCGTCCTTGTGAACTTCTGGACGTATACCTGTGTGAACTGGCTGCGGACGCTGCCGTATGTGCGGGCATGGGCATCCCAGTATGAGGAAGCGGGTTTGACCGTCGTGGGCGTGCACACGCCGGAGTTTGGCTTTGAGGGCGACTTGGACAACGTGGTCGCGCACACACGCAATCTCGGTGTCGAGTTCCCAGTCGCCGTCGACAGCGACTATCGGGTGTGGAGTGCGTTTGCGAACCGGTACTGGCCAGCGGTCTACATCGCAGATGCCGAGGGGCGCCTGCGGTATCACCACTTCGGCGAGGGCGAGTACGCGCGCATCGAGACGGTGATCCAGCAGCTCCTGCTCGACGCCGGGGCACGGGACGTCGACCTGGGCCTGGTGTCAGTCGAGCCGCGCGGACTCGAGGTCGCTGCCGACTGGCAGTCGCTGCGGTCACCAGAAACCTACCTGGGATACGCACAGAGCAGCGGCTTCGTCTCGGAGGGAGTGGCGGCCGACAAGCCCTACGAGTACACCGCAGCTTCCTCGTTGCCGCTCAACTCCTGGGACCTGAGGGGCAATTGGAGGGTGGCCCGGCACGCGGCAGCCTCGAACTCCACCGGTGCGCGGATCGCCTTCACGTTCCATGCCCGTGACCTCAACCTCGTCATGGGCCCACTGGTAAGGGGCGCGGAGATTCACTTCGTCGTTTCCCTCGATGGCCGTATCGTTGGGGACGCCCACGGTACGGACGTCGATGCCGATGGACGGGGGACCATTCGCGATCAGAACGCCTACCAACTTATTCGCCAGTCCGGGCAGATCAGCAATCGCCGCTTCGAGATCGAGTTCCTCGAGGCCGGAGCGGAAGCGTACTGCTTTACGTTTGGCTGACGCTGACCGCAGCATCCATGCGGAACACTTGGCAGCTACGTGTTGTCCTCATCGAAATTCATTTCCTTGGAGGGGGCAGGTTCGGACCAGGCGTCCGCCCATCCACACAAGCGCTCCGATCAGGAGGTTGTCCGGAACGGCTCGATCAGACCGCATGATTCAGGGCTCAATGAGCAGAACGGAGTTGGCTATGGGCCTGCTTGACCGGGTCTGAGGAACTAGGCATGAAGCCCGAGCTCCTCCCAACCGAAGCCTCAGGTTCTTTTCGACTCAATATCAGCCCAATCGTTGATGCGGCCCGGCCGCCGAGCCCAGTAGGCGAGTCGTTGGCAGCGGTTCAGCTCGCGCGCGCCGTTCCTGCAGGGACGGCATATCGTTCCTCCTTCGTAAGTGCGGCGAAGACCGCACTCACGACGGCGCCATACACGATGTGCGCGGACAGATCGTCGCGAAGCGTCCGTGCGTCGTAGGCCCAGATCGGCTTGTACACCTTCGCCAACGGGAGCACGACGTAGCCGGACAGCCAAGCTACAGGAGCGAGGGTGACCCGCCTCACCCACGGGTGTATGGACGTCAGACTTGCCACCGCACCGTACTGCCCGCCCCATCCCACACCTGTCGCCCAGTGCATGATGTTGGTCGTAGCGCGAGCCCACTCAGGTGGCGGTTCGTGCCCCGTGGCCAGTTGTAACGCCTTCCGCCCGAGCTGCCCCGGAGCGGAGGCATTTTCCCAACTCGTGACGTCGCTGGCAAACTCCCAGCGCCAGATCCCGGACTTGCCGCCGCTGCGGCGGTACCGCCCATAGAGCACCAAATCCATCGCCGCAGTGCCGAGTGCGCCGGCCAGCAAGCCGACACCCACGTTTCTCACCAATCTCATGGTTCTGCCTCCCTTACCGCCTGCACCATGAAGGCCGGTACCAGTCGGGGCAACTCTCGTCTGCAACGCCGTTCCAGGACTCAAGCACGCAGTATGAGACGGCCGCTCGTCGCATCGCGGTCGCGGAGTAGCGACGGACGCGTACGACGTCGTGTGGTCGTCGATGACGGACCGCGCCGAACAAGTCCGACTTTATCCGGGCCGTGCCTCGAATAATAGGCAAAGTTGCAGGCCAGTGCGTCGCGCCAGAAGCAACCGACCTCCCCGGGACCGGCGCCGGCCAGCGAGCTGAAGAACGGGCAACCGGCGAGGAAGCTGCCCCCGGCTGCAGGATGCACAACTCGTTACCGTCGGGATCGGCGAGGACCACGTGCTCGGCATCCGGTCCCTGGTCGACATCCAGGTGCCGTGCGCCCACCTCAGGCGCTCGATCGACCGAGGACGCCTGTTCGTGGATGGACGTCGGTTTCAGATCGGGATGCATCTGGTTCGAGTCCCACTTCGGGCACATCTTTCCCCTAGTCAGAAGCTTTTTTGCTCTCTGACTGAGGACAGCCGGCCCAATTCTGCGGTCCGGGCGCCGGTTCTGGTGGCTGTCTTGGAGTTCTCCTAGGGGCTGGGTGCCTCCTTTCTCGCGAAGCCCGGGTTGAGCGTTCTTACTACTTCATGGAGGAGCAGCGGGGTAGCTGCATGACCGTGGTAGAGGGTTTTTCACCTGATCATCCTCCCCTACGAGAACGTCCGGCGAAGCAGGCACCTGAAGTTAGGGACTCATGAGCAGCATCACCGCGATCAGGTCTGGGTTGCGGCGACCTTCGGTTTGCTCCCTGTAGGCCACAACGACACGGAAGGCGGCCACGTGGCATCCGGGGCCCGACTCTCAGGCTGTGGCACATGGCGATTAGCTGTCGCCAGTTGCGACTGGTCAGGAGTCAAGCAAAGTGGGGCAGTCCCGATCGCCCATCTCTCCCGCGTCCCACCGTACGACCTCCTCGGGTGGCCTCTGGCCTGGGTGGCGTCCTCGCTACAGTGCCGCCGCAACCAAGGCGATCAGGGGGGCCACACCCTGACCGAGCGCACCCCCGATCCCCTTGCCTTTCGGCCTGCCCATCGACATCCGGTCGGCGATGAACAACACAATGCCGGAGAGCACCATAAACCAGCAGATATAGATTACGAAGGCGCGGCCGACGGGTTCATCACCCGTGGCCCATAGGACGACGCCCACGATAATACCGAGGGCGAGAAACAGGTTATAGAAACCGACACCGAAGGCCCACAACCGGACGGCGGGAACATCCGCGGTGGCCAGCAGGAAGATCCGGTGATGCACTCCTTCGCGCTCGAACAGCAGGGCCTCCCAAACGAACACGACGAGGTGAATCACTGCAGCGATCAGGGCGAAAGTCCAGACGATGGCCGTCATGGCATTCCCTCCACCGACACAGGGTGCCGGGCAAGAACTGCCTGAAGCTCAGCGGCGGCGTCCTGCATGGATCGTCCATGGGGCACCATGGCATCGATGTCGGCGTGGAACCGGCCCATCAGTCCTGTCAGGCTCACGACAAGGAATGTGATGGACGGCGTGAGCACAGTGAAGGTGTGGGGGGCGTTGGGAGGGATTGCAATGGAACACCCTGGACCCAGGTCGTAGCCTTCGTCGCCTATCTGGACGATCATCCTGCCGTGCAGCGCATAGTAGGTTTTGTGCCAGTCGGTGCGGTGCAGCGGTGTCGCGGGACCGCGCTGCGCTGTCACTTCGAACAGCTCGTATTGATCGGCGGTGTTCTTGGCGCTGACCTTGACTGTCAGCACCGCGTCCGGGGCGGCGAGTTCGACGCCGACGCCGGCCGGGGTGTATTGGACCGTGTTTTCCATACGGCCCACGCTAGGTGCGGCTCTTCGCGGCGGTCGATCCCAGAATTGTGGGGATGTGGGGAGGGCGCGGCGGTGCCATACTCTTTGTGTGTGGGACGATCGCGCTTCCCGCCTCCGCCGGGAGATCATTCAGCTCGCTGCCGCCGGGTTTGGTGTCAGCGAACTCCACGCCGCGGCGATTGAGCTGGTGAGCCGGACGGTCAGCACCGAGCTGACCTGCTGGGCCAGCATCGACCCGGAGACCCAGGTCATCAGCTCGATGGTCAGCGGCGAGAATCGGATTCCCATCGAGTACGAGCCGCGGCTGGCCGAAGCTGAGTACTCGATGGATGAACCGCATACTTTCGCCGCCCTCGCTCGCCGGGGGATCACCCTCGCCAGACTCTCCGACCTAGCGGCCGATGATCGGTGGCGCAGCACCAGACTCCATAGCATTTGGCGGCCGCTGGGAATGGACGAAGAACTCCGAGTCATGTTCAGAACCGACGGGGTGTGTTGGGGTGCGGCGGGCTTGGTCCGGTCAGGAATAGAATTCACGGCGCGGGAGGTGGAATTCCTGGCGGCAATTGCGCCGGCCATCGGATCCGCCACCCGGCTCGCGGTGCGCTCGGAGGCGAAGGGCGGTACGGGGCGGGGTCGTCCAGCCTTGGTGATTATCGCAGCGGATGGCCGGCTCGTGGGGGTGACCCCTGACGCGCGGGACTGGCAGGAGCGGCTCGACGCAATCGCTCCCGGTCGATTCCAGGTCATGATGCAGGTTATGGCATCAGGCTCGCATGCTGCGGAGGCGGGGTACTTCAGGGCCCGGCTGCGCGACGCCGACGGGCGGTGGGCAGTCCTCCAGGCCAGCACCCTCATTGGCGGGGAGGAGGATCAGGTGGCGGTGGCTATTGAGCCGGTGACAGGCGACCAGTTGGTGGGGCTGCTGCTGCTGGCCTATGACTTGAGTGCCCGGGAACGGGAGATCTGCCGTGAGGTGATCGGCGGATATTCCACAGCGGAGATTGCCAGCCACCTGTTCATATCAGTCCACACTGTGCAAGATCATCTCAAGTCGGTATTCGCGAAGGTGGGCGTCCGCAGCCGTGGTGAGCTCGTAGCTCGCTTGCGGCCTGGCAATCCGGATGGTTACGCCACCACCGACCTGCAGTTCGCTCGGCTCTGACTGTCGCCTCCGCGTCTCGACGGAAGGCGCGACCGGTTGTGCTGGGTCAGGATGTTGGTTACAGCATGGCTGAGTGAAAATCTCAGGCCCCGCCACATCGGTTGCTGGTGAACGACCTCGTCCTCGAGCGCGTTTCACCCCTGCCGCCGACGTCGGTCAGTGCTGTGAGCGCGGCGGTTGCACCATGCTTGGAAAGACGGGGCTGCCGCCCCTTGTTAGCCCCAAGGGAGGGGCCTACACTCGGCCTACAACCCCGTTGGGGAGAACTCCAGAACCCTTCACTCATCGGATGAACTGGGCGTGCGAATGGGTTTCTGTTCTGGCCCGAGCAGAATAGGAACGAACCATGACCAAGTATCTGTTCCAAGGGAATTATGTGGGTGATGGCATCAAGGGTCTGATGCAGGAGGGCGGGTCCAAGCGCCGGGACGCGGTCGTTAACGCTTTGAAGTCCGTGGGGGGATCACTGGAGTGTTTCTACTACGCATTCGGCGAAACGGATGTCCTCGGGGTCCTCGATATACCCGATCAAGCGAGCGCAGTGTCACTGTCATTGATGATCAATTCCAGCGGCGCCGTGAATCTGCGCCTCACACCCCTCATGACGCCTGAGGATCTCGACGCAGCAGCAAGCAAAACGCCGTCGTATCGGGCGCCCGGCCAGTAGCAGGTTCGGGCAGCGTCATAACGCAGTTCGCCCAGGGGCATCTGCCGAGCCAGGCAGATGGACGACGTCAGCCCTACTAAGACCGAAGCTGCGCTTTCGAAGGCAATCGCTCATAACGCGCCCGCCTTCATTGCCGCGGCGCTAGCCGCCTGGTTTAACGCGGCCGGCGTCAACATAGCGTTTACATGTCCGCGTCGCCGTGGCCGAACGGGGAAGCATCGAGGCCCGTCGGCGTAGGGGAGGGCCTCTGACCGGGAGAGGTGGGGGGTGTGGACATTGTCCACACTCTGGGTCTCGGACTGGGCCGTACCGGTACCGGACTGGTCCGGACTGCGGATATATTGGGGGAGCGGCGGAGATCCAAGGGGCGGAGTCCGGTTCGAGTCCCACTTCGGGCACAAGTTTTCCCAAGTCAGCGGTTCGGGTGCATGACTTTGACGAAAGTTTCTTGACCTTGTCATCCTGCTCAAGCGGCTCGGGCGAGGCAGCCGCCGAGAGTCAAAGACTCATGAGCACCATCGCCTCAAGCGGACTTAGGGTGCGGCGACCTCCGTTTGTTCGCTAGCGGCTGCAGAGACACAGAGAACCGCCACGTGGCATCCGAGGGCCGACCCGTGGGCCCCGTCATATGGCCATAGCCTCAGCTCGCTCCGTCTGGCTGGGAGTCAAGCACACCCGGGGAGGCCCCTGTCCATGGACGGTGGAACCGTGGCGTTGACGGTACGGACCTCCTTAGATCTGTGACTGGCAGGCACCGGAATGGTCGCAGCAGGTGCCGCATAGGTTTATCTTCAAGAGCAGGCGCTTTCTCGGGCGGGAATGCCCTGTGAAACCCGCACGGCTGTTCAGTGGCTTCAACAGCAGCTGAACGCTTTCGCGGGTTTGTCCACCTGTGGGCAGGGGAGCCAGGAGGGGTGAGCTCCAAGCGTCCACCTGTTGGTGAGCCGCGGTGCCGGATCAGCTGCTTTCCTGCGGTGGGTCAGCGCGGTGTTTCGGTGCCGCCGGGTACGGCGAGATAGGTGACGCTCAATCCGTTGTCGCTGGAGACCCTGACCCCGGATTCGGTGGCGGCCCAGACCCCGAGCGTTCCGTTTCCGGCGTGTCTCGCCCGGGGCGAAGTCTCCAAGAGGGCACCCGTGGTGATCGCGGCCCCTGTATCCGATGGGGTTTCAGTCGCCGACGGCGTCGCGGCCCCGACGCACAATGAGCGGATCGGGCTCACGGACCACCGAGGTGTCCTTACCTTCGTAGTCGAACTGGTTGAGGAAAAAACGCATCGCGTTGATCCGTGCACGCTTCTTGTCGTTGGACTTCACGGTGATCCAGGGCGCGTGATCGGTGTCCGTTCGCAGGAACATCGCTTCTTTGGCGTCTGTGTAGTCGTCCCACCGATCCAAGGACGCCAGGTCCATGGGGGAAAGTTTCCACTGCCGCACCGGATCAATCTGCCGGATGGCGAATCGGGTGCGTTGTTCCCGGCGCGTCACAGAGAACCAGAATTTGGTGAGGTGGATCCCGGAGTCAACCAGCATTTTTTCATAAGCGGGCGCCTGCGTCATGAAGATCTGATACTCCTCGTCGGTGCAGAAACCCATCACCTTTTCAACATTGGCCCGGTTGTACCAGGACCGGTCGAACATCACGATCTCCCCGGTCGTGGGGAGGTGCTGGATGTAGCGCTGGAAATACCACTGGCCCTGTTCCCTGTCCGATGGTTTGCCCAGCGCCACGGCCCGGGCGGATCGCGGATTCAGATGCTCCGTGAAGCGCTTGATCGTCCCTCCCTTGCCCGCGGCGTCCCGGCCTTCGAACACAATGACGTGCTTGAGATCATGGTCCTGCCCCCAGTATTGGAACTTCAGCAGCTCAATTTGCAGCAGGTACTTCTCCAGCTCGTATTCCTCCCGGGTAAGCCGCTCGTCGTACGGGTGGTCCTCCCGCCACGTTTCCACAGCCAGGCCACCGGGATCGATCAGCTCCGGGTCCTGACCCTGCCCGCCGTGAACGGTGTAACCCTGGCCCACCAGATGGTCGATGGCCTCGCGCAGGTTCTCCCGCACCCACCCTTGATCCTCGGAGTCCCATGTTGTGCCGGGCTGTGCCATCACGGTCTGCTTCCTGACATGCCCAGCGATTGCACCGCCCTCTGCTGAACGCCAAGGACTCGCCTAAGCCTGCCGTCAACCACTGCGGCGGCAGGTGCGGCTGCGGCGAGTGCCCCGGCGTCCCGCCGGTCGAGTTCCTCGGTGAGCTCTTCGGCCCGGAATTCCGTTTCCGGGTCCGGGAGGCCGTCACTGACGAACTCGTATCCGAGCTGCCGTTGGACCTTGCTGTTCAGTACCTCGACGTCCGCGTCGGTAAGCACGGACAGGTCCACGGGAAACGGGTCGGCGGGGCTGAGTCTGCTGTTCAACAGTGCTCCTAGCTGGATGAGTGACATGGCTCGAACGGACTGACAGGGGTAATACTCGGGTTGCGTGACGGGCGGCGGCCGCTGCCGGCAGGCAAGGCCAAGCTCATTGAGGGGGTGGGTTCACGAGACCTGCTTCGGATGGCAACCACATCCCTGCGCATGTTCCGGCAGGGCGCGACCGCTCCGGAACCCCGCAGAGGGATTCGGGGCGGGCCGGTGCCGCCACATGATCGGAGCACTTGTTCCTTTCGGGCCTCTGCTCCTGGCAGGCAATACACGGTGTGGCGCATGAGCAGCTCCCTACGGGTATGCGATCCGGGGAGGCCATGGCTTGACCCGCGTCAATTCTAAAGTACCTAGACTCTCTAGCGAAACAGTTTCTGGGCTTCGCGGAGGAAGCCCGGCATGCCAGGCCGCTGCGGACCGGCACCCGATGGGCCGGGGAAACCTAGGGTGTCGATGAGGCTGACGGCCGCGGCCCGGGCGCGGTGCGGCATGCGGGGCCCCGCCGGGGTCCCGCTGCGGTGCATTCCAAGGAGAGTCATGGCACAGGACCACAACGCAGGCGCGAGCACACCCAAGGGCCGGCGCGACGGCGTCGTCGCTGCCCAGAAAGAGAAGTTCGGCGGCATCAAGTTCGGATCAGCCTTCTTTGGTTGGCTTACCGCGACCGGTATGACGGTCATCCTGAGCGCTCTGGCTACCGCGATCGGCGTGGGAGTCGGAGCCGCCAACAACACCGATGCGG
>NZ_JAEKGC010000009.1 GCF_016405885.1 Arthrobacter sp. MSA 4-2
GGGTCGATGGGCCCGTAGCCTTCGAGCTCGCCGGGGGCGTCGTCGACGTCGAGGAGGGTCAGCACCGGGACGGTGACATGCACCTGGGCCTGGATCCCGTTCCAGCCGTAGGGCCCAACCGGCCGGCCCGGAACCGCACCCGCACCGGCGGCACCCACACCGGCATCGGCGGGGAGGGAAGCGGTGCCGGTGTTTGCGGGGCCGGTGTTTGCGGGGCTGGGGCAGGTGTGGGTGAGCAGGTCGGTGAGGGCATCGGTGCGCAGCTGGGCCAGGGTCCGGGTCTCCTCGGGGCACTGCAGCGCCCGGGAGAGCCGGGTGAGGCGCCCGTCGATGGCCACGGCCTTGTCCGCCGGGAGGTACACGTTCAGCCAGGCCATGCCGTCGTCGTCGGGGTGGAAGTCGACCCGGCGGTTCTTCCGGGCCGATTGAGTCCGGTCGCTGATGGTCTCCGGGTGCATTTGTGCGCGCAGCCGGCGGGCCCGGTAGGCCAGTTTCGCGGCGGTGGTGTCCTGGGCGACGGGCAGGAGCTGTTGTTCGAAGTAGGGCAGGGCGAAGCCGGGCAGGCCGGCGCACTCCTGGACCAGGGTGGCCGCGTGCCGCCAGGAGATGGCCCCGGACTCCAGGGCCGTCAGGGTTGCCGGGAGGTGCCCGGTGAGCACGAAGGCGTGCTCGATCAGGGTCCCGGCGGTGCGTTCGGGGATCCGCAGGGCGCAGGCGACCTCGGAGGCGGCCAGGGCATCGGCCAGGGACCCGGCCTGCATCCCGCGCTCCTGGAGGCGTTCTGCGGTGAGGGTCCGGACCCGCTCGGTGAACCTCACGGTCTGGGCCTCGGCCCAGTTCTTCAGCCGCGCCAGCGCCTCCAGCCCGCCGATCGCCTCATCCAGCCCGGCGGTCTCCGGCGTCGGGCCGGTCAGGAACCCGGCACCCAGGATGTCCGCGGCGGCCTCAAGCCACCCGGGGTCCTGCGCCGTGGGATCCACCCCCGGATCCGGGATTCCTGCCCTCTCCATGACCCAAGGATCTCACCCGCCTCTGACATTCCTCGGCCGGAAAACCAACCGGAAAACCACCCGGGAAACCAGCCGAACCGCCCGACTTCAAGGCGGCACCACTGGCCCGCAGATCAGCAGGGAAGCCAGCCCGGACAATAAGGCGGCAACACTGCTGACAGTCGACAATCGGGTGGAGAACCCGCCGGAAAACCAGCGCGGGAGCCGAAGTTCGCCGCAGACGGATGACCGGCTCGGTAGGCGGTCATCACCACTCCCGGAGGGTGCCGTCGGGCCATCGACGGTGGCGTCGCCGCGCCCAGTTAGGCTGGGAACATGCTGCCGTCCGCTACGACCCCGCCCGATCCCGTCAGGGTCGACATCGTCTCCAACGGCACACCCTGGTGGGAGGTGGTCAGCTCATTCGGGCCGCTGGCGATCCTCCTGACGGCGGTCATCACCGGAGTGTTCGCGTGGCGGAACGTGCGGGACCGCCGGGAGGCGGACCAGCGCTCACAGTGGTGGGCGCGGGCCGAATGGGCACTTGATGCCGCAATGTCGGAGGACCCTCCGCGCCAGGAGATCGGACTGGGCGTCCTGGACAGCCTCGCCGCCAGCGATCTCGCCGGCCCCGAGGAGGTCGCGATCCTCGAGGTCGTCTGGGCGCGGTTTCTCCCGTCGGAAGTGGACGGGGTTGACGGCGTGGGAGAGAATGGAGCAGCAGGGGAACCGATTGTGGAGGAGGCAGGGCAATGAGCGCAACCGCAAGCCGCAATGTGAACGCAGGACGCCGCCAGCCCGCCGACCACCCCGCCCAGGGCGACGAGCAGCGGGTCCGGATCCGTGCGGCACGCCTGCGGCTGACCACCGACCGGAAGCTGGGCAAGGAAACGCCCTCCTGGGTGAAGCAGCTGGCGAAAAAGCCGCTGTAGGACGCACCTCCGGGCGAACCGGGCAGCACGTCGGCTGTGCTTGGATGATTCCATGGCTTTCAAACCCCTGACGTTTACCGGTTCCCGCGTTGTTCTCGAACCCCTCGCCCACCGCCATTACCAGGGGCTGGTCGATGCCGTCCGTGACGGTGAGCTGTGGAAGCTCTGGTACACGAGCATTCCCTCCCCCGAAGGCATGGCGGAGGAAATCGACCGTCGGCTTGCACGTCAGGCGGAAGGGGAAATGCTCCCTTTCGCAACTCTGGACGCGCGGACCGGCGAGGTGCTGGGGATGACGACCTTCTGCGACATCGACAGGGCGACGCCGCGCGTGGAGATCGGCTACACCTGGAACCGGCTGTCGACCCAGCGGACAGGGACCAACGCCGAAAGCAAGCTCCTGCTGCTGACCCACGCCTTCGAAACCGAGGGCTGTGCCTCCGTGACCTTCACCACCCACTGGCACAACCTCCAGTCGCGGGAAGCCATCGCCCGGCTGGGGGCCCGCCAGGACGGCGTACTCCGGGCCCACAGCCGCATGGCCGACGGCACCCTGCGGGACACCGTCGTCTTCTCGATCACCGCCCCCGAGTGGCCGGCGGTCGCCTCCGGTCTCCGGCACCGCCTCGAGCGCGCCCGCTGACCCCTTCAGGCCGGACGGCGGTCCGCTGGCCCGCGCGTCGCACCCGCTCCCAGGGCAGCCGCCTTGGCATCGCCGTCAGTCGAGGGCAGCGGCCACCACGAAGCTGAACACCGGACGCGGGTCGGTTTCGTCGTGCCGGGCGATGCGGTGCAGCAGGAGACCCTCGAAGCAGGCCATCACCGCTGCGGCGGAGGTACGTGGATCCCGAGCGCCCAGCCCCACGAGGGCCGGCAGCAGAGCGGACTCCATGGCGGCCCGGCCCCGCACGACGGCGTCCCGGATGGCGGGATCGTGGCCCGCCTCCATGAACAGGGCCAGACGTGCCGCCGTCAGGGTCCGGTTGGCGCCGCTCGTCTGCTCGAACAGGAGGCAGAGCCCGTCGACGAATTCGGCCGTGGAGCCCGGAGAGAACTGCGGGCCGTACGCATCAAGTTCCCTCTCCACGATGCGGTCCACAACGCCCGCCAGCAGCGCCCGGCGGGTCCGGAAGTAGTTGGAGGTCGATCCCCGAGGCAGCCCCGCCCGTTCATCGACCCGGGCATGTGTCAGCGCGCGCAGTCCGGAGGAACCCAGGAGGTCGACGGCAGCGTCGAGGGCGCGGAAACGGAGGGGTTGCATGAACCCACTATAAACATAGTGACTTTCCACTATGAACGTAGTAGCCTGCTTCCATGTCATCCGATGCGATGCATCTCCCCCAGCCGGACTCATTCAACGCTGGCGACCCGGGGGCGTCGAACTCCGGACTGTACCCCCGGCTTCTCGGGGCGCTTGAGCACGCAGGCGGCCTGGACCGGTACGTCGACGCCGCTGCCCCCGCAGCCCAGCGCCTCATCGTCCGCGAGCGCGCACGCCGGCTCTTCCACGGCGACACCACGGGCATACCCCTGCACATCATCGTCAAGGACCTTCCGTTCGGCGCATGGTTCATGGCGCAGTTCCTCGACCTGTTTCCCGATCCCGGCTCACGGCAGGCAGCCACCCGGCTGGTAGCGCTCGGGCTCGCCTCCTCCGGGGCGGCGGGGATCACCGGCTGGGCTGAGTGGGCGATGGCCGACCGGCCCACTCGCCGGGTGGGAATTGTGCACGCGGCAGCCAACGGCATGGCCGTTCTCGTCTTTTTCGGCTCCTGGTGTGCGCGCGTACGGGGCCGGCATGGCATCGGCGTGGGCCTGGGCAGGGTGGGCGGAGCGCTCCTGGTGATCGGCGGCTTCCTTGGCGGCCACATGGGCCGGGGCCGGGCGGCCCGCGCGTAGCGTCCGGTCCCGGGCCTGGATGGACCCCGGCCGGGGCAGCGCACCTCCCACTGTCGTACGTGTGCTGCCCATAGGCTCCGTCCATGCACATCACCTTGAGGGCCATTGGTTCCGACGATGCCGACGCCGTGGTGGAGTTCCTCGCCTCCAACACCTTCCCCTTCCACGTCCTGACCTCCTCCACCCTCGGCAGCCTCCGCCCCGGTGTGCAGGCGGGCCGCTTCTGGAACGAGGAAACCCAGGGTTACTGGATTGACGATGCCGGACATTGCATCGGCATGGCCGTTCTCCAGGACCTGCGCGATGACACGCCGATGTTCGACCTAGGTCTGGGCGACTCCCACCGCGGACGGGGTGCCGGGACCGCGGCCCTGCGGGCGCTGTGTGCGCTGGTGTTTACCTCCATGCCGGACATCGTCCGCTTCGAGGGCCAGACGCGCGAGGACAACATCGCCATGCGCAGGACTTTCCTGCGTGCCGGTTTTCTCAAGGAGGCGCACTACCGTCTGGGGTGGCCGACCGCTGATGGAGGGAGGCTGGCCTCCGTGGCGTATTCGATCCTCCGGCAGGACTGGGAGTCAAACACCGTGACGCCGCTCGACTGGGATGACCTCCTCGACTGAAACAACGCCGTCGGCTGGCTCTGGACCGACGTCCAAGGCCAGGTCCGGAAGGTGGCCCAGCGCCGGGAGGACCGGTGTCCGGGCCACCGTCAGGAGGGCATCGAGGACCAGCCCACCTCGTCGGGCTGCCAGGCGGGGGTGGCGTCCGTCCACGTCGGTGAGCACGAGGGCGATCCATTCGCCGTCGTCGAAGGTGCCGATCAGGGACGCTGTGGGCAGGGTCCCTGGCAGGACGGCGGTCACCGCTGCTTACTTCCGGCGGATCCCCGGTGAGGCGGCGTTCAGGGCCGGGCCCACCGCCTTGACGAACGCCCGCCGGCCGGTGGGGGTCACCACCCGGTCCGCGCTGCCGGGAGAGAATCCTCCCTGCTGGCCGGCGAACTCGGCCATGGGCTCCCCAAGGACTCCTTCGACGCCGGCCCGGACGTGCGCGGGCAGGTCCATCCAGCCGATCCGGGGGCTCCACTGTGGCTGCATGCGCCTCATTATGCCTGCCAGTTCTTGGCGGGTGGGCACTGTCGCCGCGTGGCATCGCCGGCAGCCCCCCGACGGGGGACTACGTTGTGCTGATGGGGTTGGAAGCGGAGGCGTTCTACATCGACGGGCGGCGGACCGGCGCGTTGGTGCGTGAGACCGGAGGCGGCGCACTCCGGACCACGGTCGCGTTTCTGCTCCCGGACGGACACCTTGTTCACCTAACCCAGGAGACACGGTATGGGAGCGATGTCCTCGGCTGGACCTCATACAGCTATGTGGACCACGGCTCCGACGTCGATATCACCGGAGTCCCCGCTGATGACGCGGGCGGGGCAGCCCACCGTTCGATTCCGAGCTATGCAGCACACCTGCTCCTGGTGCAGGCACTGCGGGCGGGGAAGGATCGGGTGGCATTCAGCCAGTTCATTGAGGACGGCGACGGGACGGCCCTTGGCGCGGTCTTCGCCGTGCGGGGGCGGGAAACGGTCGAGACGCCGTGGGGCCGGCAGGAGGCACTGAAGGTCCTGCTGGAGGTCGAGGGGGAGCCGCGGAACACGTTCTGGTGGGACGGGGACAGGGTCGTCAGAACCGACTGGCAGGGAGGCACCTCCTATGCGGCCCACGACCTGCCCCTTCTCCTCAGTGGGCTCGATGCGAGGGTGCGGTCCGCTCTGGACGCCGCACTGTCTCCGCCGGCGCGGGCGGAACGCGGGACTGGCGGCGGCGGAACTGGCGCCCCAAAGTGATGCAGGTCAGGGGGCAGGTGCCGGGGTATCCGGGACCGGAAGGGCAGCGATGGCCTCGACCTCCACCAGCTGGTCCGGGTATCCAAGCACCGCGACGCCGAGAAGCGTACTCGGCACGTCCCGGTCCCCCATCCTTGCCCGGACGACGTTCCAGACCTCGGCCAGATCCTCACGGTCGCTCGATGCCACAAAGACTGTTGTCTTAGCCAGATGGGAGAAGTCAGCGCCACCGGCGGCGAGCGCCAGGAGAAGGTTGTCCATCACCTTGGCCGCCTGCCCCCGGTAGTCGCCGACGGCCGCCGTCGATGCGTCGAGATTCAGCGGACACGCCCCGGCAGTGAAGATCAGGTGCTCCCTGGTGGGCACCCGTGCCGCCGCCGCATATTGGGCTCCCGTATAAAGCATCGAGCTGCGCAGGAAGGTGGTTTCGCTCATCGCCCTACAGTACAAGTGCCTCCGGAGGGCCGGACCCGCCCGAAACCTCACATGAGGGAGAGCACGAAGGAAAGCAGGAAACCCGCGGCGGTGCTCAGCGCCACGGCGGGCCCGCCGTTCTCATAGGCCTCGGGCATCAGGGTGTCGGCCAGTGAAGCGATCACCGCGCCGGCGGCAAAGGCAAGCGGAATGGAGATGGTCTCGGGGTTGCTGCCCGACAGCGGTCCTGCCCCAATGAGGACGGCGATCACCAGCAGCGCCGCACACGCAACCCACAGGCCGACGATCGCGGCCGAGGCCTTTCCTTGGTCGCGCATCGAGGACGCACCAACCAGGGCCTCCGGGAAGTTCGAAACGAAGATGGCGGCAAGCAGGGCCAGCCCACCGGTCCCCTCCCCCAGGGCGACGCCCAGGGCGACATTCTCGGGCACGCCGTCGAGGGTCACCGCCGCCAGCAGCGCCATGCCCGCGGCACCCTTCGTCGAGGCCTTCGAGGAGGGGCGGTCCTGGGCGGCGGAGTCGGTGTCGAGCTTGGCGCTGCCCTGGTATTCGTCCGCCGGGGTGTCCTGCGACCCGGCCTGGGCCCAACGGTCGAGCAGCGCACTCAGGACCGTGAAGACGATGGCCCCCGCGGCGAGCCCGATCGCGGCCCGCCAGATCCCGCCGTGCTCAAACGCATCCTCGAAGAGCTCGAAGGCCAGTGCAGTGATGAGCGAACCGGCGGCGAAGGACAGGAGGATGGCCAGCAGCCGCTTCGGAAGGTCGAAACGCACTCCGATGAGCGCCCCCATCACCAGGGCGCTCGATGCCACGACACCGAACAGGAGCGACATTGCCACACCGAAAGTATAGAAGCCGCCCACAGAAGCGGTAGGGCGCACACCTATTGACTTCCGGGGAGGATCGGGGCTACCGGACGGCTGCGGCCGGTTCGGCAGGCATCGAAGGCTCCCCTACCCGGGTTGCCCGGAGGAAGGGTGAAGGGCCACGCCCTGCTGGGTGTAGTGTCAACGCACGGAACCCCCTGGTTCCTCCTAGGGAGCAACGATGATCCAGACCTGCCCACATTCGGTCCCACTGACGCCCTGCACCCCGTCCCCACCGGGAACACGGGATCCGGCGTCGGCGGCCCCCGCCCGACTCGGGAGGGCGTAAACCATGACGGACCTGCGCCTTGGTGTCCTCGCCCTCTCCAGCAAGCCGGATGAACGCCGGCTTCCCCTCCACCCTCACCACTTCGAACGCATCGACGCCGCGGTCCGCGGGCGGATGCGCGTCGAGCAGGGCTACGGTGCCCAGTTCGGGCTCTCCGATGCGCAGTTGGAGCCGCTGGTCGGGCCCCTGCTGAGGCGCGAGGAGATCATCGCCTCCTCCGACGTCGTTCTCCTTCCCAAGCCGCAGGCGTCCGACCTCGCTTCACTGGCCGACGGTCAGGTCCTCTGGGGATGGCCCCACTGCGTTCAGGATCGTGAGATCACCCAGCTGGCCATCGACAAGCGGCTCACACTGATTGCCTTCGAGGCGATGAATCACTGGACGGAGGACGGCGGGTTCTCCCTCCATGTCTTCCACAAGAACAACGAACTGGCAGGGTACTGCTCGGTCCTGCACGCGCTGCAGCTCTCCGGCCTCACCGGGGACTACGGCCGGCGGCTCACCGCGGCCGTCATCGGCTTCGGAGCCACCGCCCGTGGCGCCGTCACCGCCCTGAACGCCCACGGCATCAGCGACGTGCAGATCCTGACGAACCGGGGCGTGGCGGCCGTCGGATCACCCATCCACTCGGCCCGCATCGCCCAGATCGAAGCCACCGCCGAGGACCCGCAGCTGAGCGAGGTCCTCGCTGAGGATGGCCGGCTGCCCCTGGCCCCCTACCTAGCCCGCTATGACCTGGTGGTGAACTGCACCCTGCAGAACCCCAACGCGCCGCAGATGTACCTCCGAGAAGCCGACCTTCCCCTGTTCTCCAGTGGCAGCCTCATTATCGATGTCTCCTGTGACCGGGGCATGGGCTTCAGCTGGGCCCGGCCCACCTCGTTCGCCGAACCGATGTTCGAGGTCGGGGACCACGTCCGCTACTACGCCGTCGACCACACCCCGTCCTATCTGTGGGACTCGGCCACCTGGGAGATCAGCGAGGCGCTGCTGCCGTTCCTCGGCCCGGTGTTGGAGGGGCCGGAGGCCTGGGATGCCAACGAGACGCTGAGGCGCGCCATTGAAATCCGGGACGGAGAGGTAATCAACCCGGCCATCCTCGACTTCCAGGGCCGCGGCGCCCAATACCCGCACCAGGTCCTCGCGGGACGTGGCTGACCCGGGGCCGGAACCCGCGCCGGGTCAGCAGGACAGGCCCATCGGCTGGTGGCTCAAGGAGGCCGACCGACGGCTCGACGGCGCCTTCGACCGGGCCCTCGAGGGACATGGAAGCGACCGCCGGACATGGCAGGTGCTCGCCTCCCTGGCGAGGCGGCCTGAAAGCCCTGCCCGCCTGGTTGACCTGCTGAGCCCCTTCGATCCGCCGGCCGTCATCTCGGGCGTCATCGCCGATCTGACGGAGCGCGGCCTGGTGGAGGAAGCCGCCGGTCTGCTGCGCTTGACGGAGGCCGGCCGGCACGTGCACAAGGCACTTAGCGGGCCCGTCGCCGACGTGCGGCGGCAGGTCAGCGAGTCGCTGCCCGGTGGGGACTACTCCACCCTCCTGCGTCTGCTGGGCCGGCTCACCGAAGGCCTGGCGGGAAGGTCCGACTGAGCCGGCCGCCGTGGCGCGGCTAGAGCTCGAAGTGGGTCTTCGGCGTGGACTTTCCGGTGGAGGCCACAATGGCGGTGGCGATGTCCCGCAGCTTCATGTTCCGGGTGTTCGAGGCCGACTGGATGATGCCGAACGCCTCATCCTGGCTGCAGCGGTTCTGGCCCATGATGATCCCCACGGCGAGGTCGATGGTGGTCCGTGACTCCATCGCGGTCTTGAGGTCGTTCGCGGATTCGGTCAGCCGGGCGATGCGCACGGCCAGCCGCAGGGCCTTCGACGCCTCGTCCGCGAAGGTTTCGGCCGCGGCGATGGCATCGTCATCGAACGCGTCGACGTGGTCGGAATAGAGGTTCAGCCCCGCGCTTGCGTCGCCCTCAAGCAGGATCGGGACTCCGAGGATCGAGCGGATGCCGTGTTCGGCGATGGCGTCCCGGTAATCCGGGAACCGGGTGTCCCGGGTGATGTCCGGAACGTGGACGAGTTTCTCTTCCCGGGCGGCGCGCAGACAGGGCCCATCCTCGAAGTTGTACTGGATCTCGTCCATGTTCCGGGCGTGCTCGCTGCTGCTGGCCACAGTGCCCGTCCGCTTGGGACGCAGCAGGGTCACACCGCAAAGCATCTCGCCGTGCCGTCCCTCGAGGGTTGCGGCCGCGAGCTTCACCAGCTCCGTCAGGAACTCCTCGACATCGGTGCTGTCGAGCACCATGTCCTGGAGGAGGGTCCCCACCTGCAGGGTGGGTGAATCGCCCTCGTCCTCAGCCATGTCCTTGCCTCCACTTGTCCGCACTGATCAGCCGTCCCTTAAGGACACCCGGCTCCGGTCCGGGCAATAGCCCAACAATAGACCGCCTCGCTCAGCGAGCGACAGGCCCCGCCCCTTCGACAACCATTCTGTCGGCGATGGCGCGGATTCCGACCAATGTCTCCTCGAATAACGTGGTCAGCGGAGACAGGCCCAGGCGGATGCCCGAGGGGTTCCGGTAGTCGGGGATGATCCCCTGCTCCCAGAGGCCTGGCACCATGGTGGCGAACGCCGGATGGTCGATGGTGATGTGGCCGCCGCGCTCGCCCGGTGCGCGCGGCGAGGCCACCACTACTCCGGCGGGGCCCAGGAGGGCGTCGACCGCTTCGATGGCGAAACCGGTCAGGGCCACCGACTTCTCCCGCACCGCCCCGATGCCGGCCTTCTCCAGCACATCGAGCATGTCCTGCAGCGCGAGCATGCCGAGGATGGGCGGAGTGCCGGAGACGATCCTGCGGATCCCCGGCGCCGGCTCATAGGACCCGCCCATGGCGAAGGGGTAGGCGCTGCCAAGCCAGCCCTGGATGGGCTGGTCGAAGGAATCGAGGTGCCGTGCGGCGACGTACGCCCAGGCGGGGGCGCCGGGGCCGCCGTTGAGGTACTTGTAGCTGCAGCCGGCAGCGTAGTCGACTCCCCAGGCATCGAGCTCAAGGGGCACAGAGCCCACCGAGTGGCTCAGGTCCCACAACACCAGGGCCCCGGCGTCGTGAACCACCGAGGTGATGCCGGGAACGTCGGCGGCGTGGGCGGACCGGTACGCCACGTGGCTCAGCACCACAAGGGCGGTCGAGGGCCCGACGACGCCGGCAACGGCCTCCGCGCTCGCCCCGCCGTCGTAGGGAACCTCAAGCCACCGAACGGTGAGCCCGCGCTCGCGGGCGATGGCTTCCATCAGGAACCGGTCGGTGGGGAAATTGTCACGGTCGATGACAATTTCGGTGCGGCCCGGCCTGGCGGAGACGGCGGCACGGGCGAGTTTGTACAGCAGGACGCTGGTGGAATCGGCAACGATGCACTGCCCGGGCGCGGCGCCCAGGACGATGCTCCCCAGCCGGTCACCGATCCGTTCGGGCAGTTCCAGCCAGCCCTCATCCCAGCCGCGGATCAGGCGGGACCCCCACTGGTGCCGGACGAAATCGGCAAGGCTCTGTTCGGTCGCCGCGAGGGGGCGCCCGAGGGAGTTTCCGTCGAGGTAGGCCGCTATGCCGTCGGTTTCGTCGGTGATGAACAGGTCACGGTACCCGGCCAGCGGGTCCTTATCGTCGAGTTCCCGGGCGCGCTGCAGGAGCGGATCGTCAGCCATTGGCCCAGTCTAAGGGGACGCCGGGTCCACCGCCTGCCCCGTAACCCATCCGGTGAAGGACGGCCGCTTCGCGCCGGACGCCCAGCCGGTGACCTCGGTGCGCCGGACCGATCCGCCGGTTGCCTCCCCGGGACGGACGGCGACGGCGAGCGTGCCCGGGAGCAATGCCGGGGAGAGGAAGTTCACGCCCCACGACAGAGCGTCCGGCGCGGCCGGCTCCGCCAGCTCCACCATGCGCGCGGCGAGGTACACCCCGTGCGCGATGGCGCGCTTCATCCCCAACAGCCGTGCGGAGGGCGCGCTCAGGTGGATCGGGTTCCAGTCGCCGGATACGGCGGCGTAGGCCCGTCCGGTGTCGGAGGCCAGGTGCCACTGTGCCGTGGGCACCGGCGGGATGAAGGCGTCTCCGTTCCCCGGCAGGGCAGCGTCCCTCCCGTCGTCAGTGGCCGCCGGGCTCGTCCCCGGGGATCCGTCAGGGAATCCGTCCGGGGAGGGCTCCGGATGTTCCTCCCGGCCGTTGACGGTCCGGACGCCGCGGGCCAGGTAGACCGAGCGGCCCGTCCAGATCCGCTCGCCGTCCACGGACACTTCGGTGACGAGGTCCACCGAGGTCCCGGACCGGTGCGGGCTCAGGTTTTCGGCGTAGGCCACCGACTCAAACTCCTCCCCCACGCGCAGCGCCCGGGTCTGCACCACCGTGTTGCTCAGGTGGACCATTCCCAGCAGCGGGAGCGGGAAGTCCGGGCGGGCCATGACACTCATGGCGACGGGAAAGGCCAGCGTGTGGACGTGAGCCGAGGGAACGGCGTCGCGTGCCGCCTGTCCGACGAGATGCTGGAAGGCGGTGAGCCGCTCCCGGTCCACGGGGCCGCCGGAGGCACGGAGGCGGACCACCGGCAGCGCCGACGCGGCGCTGCGCCGGCCGGCCCGCCGCAGCACGGCGCCGACTACCGCCTGCCGGTACAGCCCCGCCAGCGCCGGCATTGCCGGCAGGACGACCTCGTTCATGCTCCGACCAGATTCTGTCCGCAGACCCGGATGACCTGGCCGTTGATGCCGCCGGCCGGCCCGGAGGCCAGGAACGCGATGGTCTCGGCCACGTCCACCGGCTGCCCGCCCTGCTGCAGGCTACTGAGCCTGCGGGCCGCCTCACGGGTGAGCATTGGCATCTTCGCGGTCATGTCGGTCTCGATGAACCCGGGGGCGACGGCGTTGATGGTGCGTCCGGACCCAGCGAACGCGGCCGCGGTGGCGCGGACCATGCCGATCACCCCTGCCTTCGAGGCGGCGTAGTTGCTCTGTCCGCGGTTTCCCGCGATGCCGCTGGTCGAGGCGAGGCTGATGATCCGGCCCTCGGGCGAGAACACCGGGGAGGCAAGCAGTTCGTCGTTGATGCGCAGCTGCGAGGAGATATTGACCGCGATGACCGCGTTCCACCGTGCCGGGTCCATATTGGCAAGGAGCTTGTCCCGGGTGATTCCCGCGTTGTGCACGAAGATGTCCAGGGTGCCGTGGCGCTCCTTCACGTGGTCCAGGATCCGGGCGGCGGCGTCGGAAGCGGTGATGTCGACCTGGAGTGCCGTTCCCCCGACCCGGTTTGCGACCGCGGCCAGCTGCTCACCTGCCGCGGGCACGTCAACGACGACGACCTTCGCCCCGTCCCGGTGCAAAACCTCGGCGATCTTCGCCCCGATGCCCCGCGCCGCGCCGGTCACCACCGCGGTCCTGCCGGCCAGCGGAGCACCGGCACCGGCCGGCTCCTCCGGCTCGGGCATAGCGGAGACCCGCAGGAACTGGCCGTCGACATAGGCGCTGCGGCCGGAGAGCAGGAACCGCAGGGCCCCCAGGGCCCCGGGGCTGTCCGCCGCCGCCCCGTCCAGAAGCACGATCCCGTTGGCTGTGGCACCGGCCCGCAGTTCCTTGGCGACCGAACGCACGGCGCCGTCCACCCCCTGGCGGGCGGCGGCTGTGGCAGGGTCCGCGGCTTCCTCCGCCGGCCGGCCAAGGGAGACGACCCTCCCGCCGGGCAGAAGGGCCCGGACAGCCGGGCCGAGCTCGAGCAGGGGCGCACCCAGGTCCTCCGGACGCGACACCGCATCGAGGGCAACGACCACCGCGCCGAGCTTCTCCTCCGGGCGCAGGTGCCGGCGGACGTCCTGGTCCCAGCCGAGCAGTGCCTCAGCCAGGGTGTCGGCGCCCGGGCCGCTGCCCAGGACCAGTACCGGGCCGGGGACGAGCGGGTCGCCGGGGGTGTAGCGGCGCAGCACCGCCGGGCGCGGCAGCCCCAGCGTCCTGGCCAGCTTGCCCGGCAGCGGTGTGTTGACGAGGCCGAGGTAGGTATCCGCCACCTCAGCGCGCCTCGAGGATGGCAACGACGCCCTGCCCGCCGGCAGCGCACACGGAGATCAGGCCGCGGCCCGAGCCCTTCTCCGCCAGCGCCTTGGCCAGGGAGGCCACGATCCGCCCGCCGGTGGCGGCGAAAGGGTGGCCGGCGGCCAGTGAGGAGCCGTTGACGTTGAGCTTGGATCGATTGATCTTGCCTAGCGCTCCGTCGAGGCCGAGGCGGGTCCGGCAGAACTCCTCGCTCTCCCACGCGGCGATGGAGCTGAGGACCGTGGAGGCAAAGGCCTCATGGATCTCGAAGAAGTCGAAGTCGTCGAAGTGCAGCCCGTTTCGCTGGAGCAGCCGCGGCATCGCGTAGACGGGGGCCATCAGCAGGCCCTCCTGGCCGTTCACGAAGTCCACAGCGGCGGCTTCGGCGTCGACGACGTTGGCGAGCATCGGCAGGTTGTTGGCCCGCGCGTAGTCCTCCGAGCCGAGCAGGACGACGGCGGCGCCGTCGGTCAGCGGCGTGGAGTTGCCCGCCGTCATGGTGGCCGGCGTATCGAGCCCGGCGCCGAACACGGGCTTCAGCTTCGCCAGCTTCTCCAGCGACGTGTCGGCGCGCAGGTTCGCGTCCCGGGTCAGCCCGCGGTAGGGGGTCATCAGGTCTTCGAAGAACCCGCGCTCGTAGGCCGCGGCGAGGTTGGCATGGCTGGAATAGGCCAGCTCGTCCTGGGCCTCGCGGGTGATACCCCAGGCCGCGGTGGTCAGTGCCTGGTGTTCGCCCATGGAGAGCCCCGTGCGGGGTTCACCCGTGGTTGGGGCGTTCGGTGCCAGGTCCCGGGGGCGCAGCCTGCTGACCGCGGCGAGCTTCTGCTTGGGCGTGCGGGCCCGGGAGAGGTCGAGAAGCACCCGGCGCAGCCCCTCACTGACCACGATGGGCGCGTCGGAGGCTGAATCGACGCCGCCGGCGATGCCGGAGTCGATCTGGCCCAGCTTGATCTTGTTGGCGAGGCCCACAACCGTCTCAAGGCCGGTGGCGCAGGCCTGCTGCAGGTCGTAGGCAGGGGTGTGCGCGGAGAGGGCTGAGCCCAGCACCGCCTCGCGGGTGAGGTTGAAGTCCCGGGAATGCTTGAGGACGGCGCCTGCTGCCACCTCGCCGACGCGTTCGCCCTGCAGGCCGAACCGCGCGACGAGGCCGTCGAGGGCCGCGATGAGCATGTCCTTGTTTGACGAATGGGCGTAGGCCCCGCCCGAGCGCGCAAAGGGAATGCGGTTGCCGCCGATGACGACGGCGTTGCGGACGGTGGTGGTGCCCGCGCCTGCTCCTGGCTGGTTCGACATGAGGGATCTCCTGGTGGTGGTGGTGGATTACCGATACCCAGCGTACCTGATACGCTGAGTATCATGAACACTTCCTCAGCGGTCTCCGCCGTGCCCGCCGGAACGGGGACGGTGCCCGACGGGCGGTCCAGCCGGTGGGAGGGACACCGTGCCGAGCGCCGGCGCGCGCTGATCAGCACCGCACGCCGCGCCGTCGACACCCTCGGCCACGGCGCCTCCATGGAGGACATCGCGGCGGCAGCCGACACCTCCAAATCCGTGTACTACCGCTACTTCGGTGACAAGACCGGCCTGCAGCAGGCCATGGCCGAGGTCGTCACGGGCCAGATGCAGCAGAAGATCCTTGCCGCGGCACGGCAGGCCCAGACGCCGCGCGAGGGCCTGCGCGCCATGATCTCCGTCTACCTGCAGATGGCACAGACCTCACCGAACGTGTACGCGTTCGTCACGCGGGTCGGCCCGGCCGACCTGGCCGCGGGCCCGTCCGATGAGGCCCGGCCCGCCGACCCCCTGACCCACTTCCTCGAGGCCGTCACCGAGATGCTGGCCCGCCCCATGCGGGCCTACCTGCGGTCCTCGCCCCACCTGAGCGGCCCCGCCGACCCTCGGCTCGTTTACTGGCCGCGGGCCGCCATCGGCATGGTCCGCTCCGCCGGTGAGCTGTGGCTGGCGGCGCCCGCCGGCCCGGGCAAGCCCGGCGTGGAGCAGCTCGCCGACCAGCTGACCGACTGGCTCTTCGAAGGCATCAGCCACCAGGTGCCCACCGGGCAACCATCCCGCCCGGCACCGGACTCCACCACCTCCTCCCCTGCAAAGGACAACTCATGACGCAGACAGCGACCGGCCCCCGGCAGGTCCCCCCGGCGGGCACGATCACCGACAATGACGCGGCCGTCCTCGACCCCGCCGTGCTCGGGGAACTGCTCCTCGGGAAATGGGCCTCGGTGCGCCGGACCGCCCGGGAGCTCGCAGGGCGCCCCGAAGTGCACAAGATCGAAGGACTCACAGCGGCCGAGCACCGCAGCCGCTGCTTCGACCAGCTCCACTACCTGGTGAAGAATCAGGCGGTGCACCGGGCCTTCCCGACCGCGCTCGGCGGGCACGACGACCACGGCGGCAACGTCGCAGGGTTCGAGGAACTCGTGGTCGCCGATCCCTCCCTGCAGATCAAGGCCGGCGTCCAGTGGGGCCTGTTCGGCGCGGCGGTGCTCCACCTGGGCACCGAGGAGCACCACAAGGCATGGCTGCCCGGCATCATGAACATGGACATCCCGGGCTGCTTCGCCATGACGGAGACCGGGCACGGCTCGGATGTGGCAAGCATCGCCACGACCGCCGTCTACTCCCCAGAGGACGAATCCTTCACCCTGAACACCCCCTTCCGGGCGGCGTGGAAGGACTACATCGGCAATGCCGCCGTCGACGGCCGCGCCGCCGTCGTCTTCGCCCAGCTCATCACCCGGGGCGTCAACCACGGGGTGCACGCCTTCTACGTCGAACTGCGCGACGCCGACGGCGCCTTCCTGCCAGGAATCGGCGGCGAGGACGACGGCCTCAAGGGCGGCCTGAACGGCATCGACAACGGCCGGCTGCACTTCGGGAACGTCCGGGTGCCCCGGACGTACCTGCTGAACCGGTACGGCAGCGTCGCCCCCGACGGCACCTACAGCTCCCCCATCGCCTCGCCGGGCCGCCGCTTCTTCACCATGCTTGGCACGCTCGTGCAGGGCCGCGTGTCCCTCGACGGCGCGGCCGTCGCGGTGAGCAAGATCGCGCTGAAGACCGCCATCACCTACGCCTCCGAGCGGCGCCAGTTCAACGCGTCCTCGGACCTCTCCGAAGAGGTCATCCTCGACTACCAGCGCCACCAGCGGCGCCTCCTGCCGCGGCTGGCCGCCACCTACGCTGCGTCGTTCGCCCACGAGGAACTGCTGGAGAAGTTCGACGGCGTGTTCTCGGGCACCTCCGACACCGACGCCGACCGCCAGGACCTCGAGACCCTCGCCGCGGCCTACAAGCCGCTGTCCACCTGGCTGGCCCTGGATACGCTGCAGGAGTGCAGGGAGGCCTGCGGCGGCGCCGGGTTCCTCACGGAGAACCGCTTCACCTCGCTTCGGGCGGACATGGATGTCTACGCCACCTTCGAAGGTGACAACAACGTCCTGCTCCAGCTCGTCGCCAAGCGCCTGCTGACGGACTACGCCCGCGAGTTCAAGGGCATGGACTTCGGCGTCCTCGCCCGCTACGCGGTCTCCCAGGCCGCGGGGCGGACGGTGCACCGCTCCGGGCTCCGCCGTGTGGTGCAGACAGTCGTGGACACCGGGTCCGAAAAGAAGTCGGCGATCGCCCTGCGCGATGAGGACACGCAGCACGGACTGCTCTCGGACCGAGTCGGCACCATGGTGGCCGAACTCGCCGGCGCCCTGCGGGGGGCCGGAACCATGCCGCAGGCCAAGGCTGCTGCCCTGTTCAATGAACACCAGCACGAACTGATCGAAACGGCCCGGGCGCACGCCGAACTGCTGCAGTGGGAGGCGTTCACGGCGGCGCTGCACCGGGTCGAGGAGCCCGGAACCCGGCAGGTCCTGACCTGGCTGCGCGACCTGTTCGGGCTGTGCCTGCTAGAGCGGAACCTCGCCTGGTACCTGATGAACGGCCGGCTCTCCTCGCAGCGGGCCCGGACCCTCACGCCCTACATCAACCGGCTGCTCGCCAAGCTCCGCCCGCACGCCCTCGACCTGGTCGAGGCCTTCGGCTACGGGCCCGAGCACCTCCGCGCCGCGATCGCCACCGGGGCCGAGAAGCGGCGCCAGGACGAGGCCGCCGCGCACGCCCGCGCAGAGCGCGCCAGCAGCGGCTCACCGATCGAGGAGAAGACCCTGCTGGCCCGGCAGGCGGAACAGGCCAAGACGCGGGGCAAGAGTGCACCGCGCAAGTCGCGGCAGGTACCCGAGAAGACCTCAGCCTGACCCGTCCGGATCCGCCGGAAGTCAGAAAGCCCCTGTCCGCCCGGCGGACAGGGGCTTTCACCTTTAAAGCACGCTGCGGTACACCTCGAGGGTCGCCTCGGCGATGGAGTCCCACGCGAAGTGCTGTTCGGCGCGGGTCCGGCCGGCCTCGCCCATCCGGCGGGCCTTCGCCGGATCGGAAAGCATCTCTGTGAGTGCGGCGGCGAAGTCCGAGACGAACCGTTCGGGATCGAGGGGCGTCCCGGTGCCGTCGGAGACCTGTTCGAGCGGCACCAGGGTCCCGGTGACGCCATCCTCGATTACCTCGGGGATCCCTCCGGTGGCACTGGCCACGACAGCGGCTCCGCAGGCCATCGCCTCGAGGTTGACGATGCCCAGGGGCTCGTAGATGGACGGGCAGGCGAACACCGTCGCGTGGCTCAGGACCTGGACCACCTCGCGCCTCGGCAGCATCCGCTCGATGAGCACCACCGAGCCGCGCCGGTCCCGGAGCTCATTGATCAGCTTCTCGGTCTCCGCCGCGAGCTCGGGGGTGTCCGCCGCGCCGAGCACCAGGATCAGCTGAACGTCCGCGGGCAGCTGCGCGGCGGCCCGGAGCAGGTAGGGCACGCCCTTCTGGCGGGTGTTGCGCCCCACGAAGACCACGCTGGGACGGTCCGGGTCGATGCCGAGGGCCCGCACGGCGTCGTCGTCCTCGTCGCGCACCCACTCGGAGACGTCGATGCCGTTGTGCACCACGTGCACCTTCCCCGGGTCGACGGCGGGGTAGCTGCGCAGGATGTCGTCGCGCATCCCCGCCGACACGGCGATCACCGCCGCGGCGGCCTCGTACGAGGTCTTCTCCGCCCAGGACGACAGCGCGTAGCCTCCGGCGAGCTGCTCGGCCTTCCACGGCCGCAGCGGCTCAAGGCTGTGGGCGCTGAGCACGTGCGGGATGCCGTGGAGCAGGGAGGCAAGGTGCCCGGCCATGTTCGCGTACCAGGTGTGGGAGTGGACCAGGTCGGCGCCGCCGATGTTCCCGAGCATCTCAAGGTCCGTCCCGAGGGTCTGCACGGCGGCATTCGCCCCGGCCAGCCCCGGAGGCACGCCGTAGGTGCGCACCCGCGCCCCGTGGTAGTCGGCGGGCCGCTCCGCGCCGAAACAGTGGACGTTCAGATCCACCTGTCCGGCCAGCACCCGGCTCAGTTCCGCAACATGGACACCTGCCCCGCCATAGATTTCTGGGGGGAATTCCTTGGAGACAATATCTACTCGCACTCCCCCAACGTAGTGCAGGAGGCCTCAGTCCTCTAGTGTGAACAGAATTGGACCGACACGTTGGAATACTCGAAGGGGGTTACCCGTGGCACTTAAGAAAGTTCTGGCGGTTGTACTGGCAGGTGGCGAAGGCAAACGCCTGATGCCCCTCACCGCGGACCGGGCCAAGCCCGCCGTGCCGTTCGCCGGAAGCTACCGGCTGATCGACTTCGCCCTCTCGAACCTGGTGAACTCCGGCTACCTGCAGATCGTGGTGCTCACCCAGTACAAGTCGCACAGCCTCGACCGGCACGTCTCCGAGACCTGGCGGATGTCGACGCAGCTCCAGCAGTACATCGCCTCGGTGCCGGCGCAGCAGCGCCGCGGCAAGAGCTGGTTCCTCGGCAGCGCCAACGCGATCTACCAGTCGCTCAACCTCATCCACGACGCCCAGCCCGACATCGTGGTGGTCATCGGCGCCGACCACGTGTACCGCATGGACTTCGAGCAGATGGTCAACGCGCATGTCGAATCCGGCGCCTCGGTCAGTGTCGCCGCGGTGCGCCAGCCCATGAACCTCGTCGACCAGTTCGGCGTCATCGAGGTCGACCAGCAGGACCCGACCCGCATCGCCGCCTTCGTCGAGAAGCCGAAGACCACCCCGGGCCTGCCCGATGACCCCAACAGCTTCCTCGCTTCAATGGGCAACTACGTCTTCACCACGGACGCGCTGCTGAAGGCCCTCGAGGAGGACGCCGCCCGGCTCGACACCAAGCACGACATGGGCGGGGACATCATCCCCCACTTCGTCGACCGCAAGGACGCCGCCGTCTACGACTTCACGACGAACCTCATCCCGGGATCCACCGACCGGGACCGCCAGTACTGGCGCGACGTGGGGACGATGGATTCCTACTACGACGCCAATATGGACCTGATCTCCCCGCTGCCCCTGTTCAACCTGTACAACCTGCAGTGGCCGATCTACACCCGTCAGAGCGTCTCGCCGCCGGCGAAGTTCGTGCGCAGCGCCACCGGCCGGTCCGGGGCTGCCCACGACTCCATCGTCTCGGCAGGCGTCGTCGTCTCCGGCGGCACCGTTCAGGGTTCGATCCTCGCCACCGACGTCTTCGTGGAGGAGAACGCGGAGGTGAGCGATTCGGTGCTGATGGATAAGGTGACCATCGGTCCCGGCGCCATCGTCAGGCGCGCGATCATCGATAAGAACGTGAAGATTCCGGCCGGGGCACGCATCGGCGTGGACCGTGAGCTCGACCTCAGCCGCGGGTTCGCCGTGACCGAGTCGGGGCTGACCATCCTGAGCAAGGGCCAGATCGTCCCCCCAGGCTGAGGCGCGGCCGGAACCGCGGCCTGAACGGCGGCCCGAGCCGCGGACTGAGCCGTTCCGCCGGGGCCGGTCAGCTGTTCCGGCCCCGGGCGGCGACCGCCCAGCGGTCGATGACCGCGCCGTCCCGGACCACCTGCACCTCGTCCACGAGGTTCACGGGCAGGCAGACGTGGTTCGGGACCACCCGCAGCCGGGTGCCGCGGGCCGGCAGGGGCTCCCCCGCCGGCCACTGCACCGTGGCGTGGTGCTCCGAGAGGGCGACGATCCGCGCCTCCGGGTGCTCCAGCAGCCTGCCGTAGCCGGTCGCCCAGGCCGCCCGGTCGCTGCCGAGGATCTTGCTCCCGGCATCGAGCAGGAAGTGCCCCGGCTCCCCCGGGGTGCGCCGGTGGTGGCTGACCACGGTGGCGGCCACGGTGAGGGCGATATCGCCGGGGCCGATCGTGCCGAGCTCCCACTGCTGGGCATCGCCGAACACATAGACCCCCGGACGCAGCTCGGTGGCGGTACCTCCTCCCATCAGCGCCGAGGGGGTCGACCCGCCGCTCAGCTCGGCGGCGGCAAGGCCCTCGGCCCGGAGCCCGGCGGCAGCTCGATCCAACGCCGCGTCTTCGTCCCGCGCCGCCGTGACCGGCATCCCCGGGGCGTAGCTGTGGCCCGGGAAGGTGAAGGCTCCGGTGACCCGGAGACCGGCTTCCGCGGCGGCCACGGCCACGCCGGCGGCATCCCCCGGCGCCACGCCGCTGCGGTGGTGGCCGCTGTCGACCTCAACCCGGACCGCGACCTCGCCGACCGCCGGGCCGAGGTTGCGTGCCAGGGCGGTGGCGCTCTCGGCGGAATCCACGCCCACAGTGATCCGCGCTCTTGCCGCGAGCCGACGCAGCCGGTCCCCTTTCGCCGAGTCAACCCACAGCGGGTAGGCGATGAACAGATCCTCAACTCCGGCCCCGGCGAAGACCTCCGCCTCGCCGACCGTGGCCACGGTCAGCCCGACGGCGCCCGCCGCCACCTGGAGCGCGCCGATCTCGGGGATCTTGTGGGTCTTGGCGTGGGGGCGCAGCGCCACCCCGCGCGCCCGCGTGGCCGCGGCCATGGCCGTGATGTTCGCCTCCAACCGGTCGGCGTCGATCTGCACGCTCGGAGTGGGCTCGTTCCCGGGAATCGTCGTGTCCATGCTTCGATTCCATCATGACCCGCCGTGCCGGCCGGTGCGCGGCGCGTGATTGAATGACCGGATGCGCAACGAGAACCTGCTCCGTGACGAGGCCGACGCCCGCTCCCTGCTGATCCGGGTCGAAAGCTACGATGTGAGGCTCGACCTCAGCGGCGCCGAGGACCCCTCGGCTGAGGGGTTCCCCAGCGAATCCACCGTGGTGTTCCGCTGCGCCTCCCCCGGCGCGTCCACCTTCCTCGACTTCATCCACGGCGGCGTCGACGAAGTGCTCGTCAACGGGAAGGCCCTTGAACTGGGCAGGGCCGTCGACGGCTCACGCATCCACCTTCCGGACCTGCTCGAGGCGAACACGGTGACCGTGCGCGGCACCGCGCTCTACAGCCGCAGCGGCGAGGGGATGCACCGGTTCGTCGACCCCGCAGACGGTCGAACCTACCTCTACACCCAGTACGAGCCCGCCGACGCCCGCCGGGTCTTTGCCAACTTCGAACAGCCCGACCTGAAGGCCGCCTTCACCTTCACCGTCACCGCCCCGGAGGCCTGGACGGTCGCCTCCAACGCCCCGGCGCTGGGTGCCCCCGCCCCGGTCTCGGCCGGGGCACTGCGCTGGGAGTTCGCGCCCACGGAGCGCATTTCGACCTACATCACCACGGTGCTCGCCGGCCCGTACCACCACGTCGCCGGCTCCTGGGCTGGCGGGGACGGCACCGGCTCGCCCGAAATTCCGCTCGGGCTCTACTGCCGCCGGTCGCTGGCGTCCGCCTTCGACGCCGAGGCGATCTTCGATACCACCCGCCGCGGGCTCGACTTCTTCCACCGCCTCTTCGACTACCCCTATCCGTTCGGCAAGTACGACCAGGCCTTCGTTCCCGAGTACAACCTTGGGGCGATGGAAAATCCGGGGCTGGTGACGTTCACGGAGAACTACGTGTTCCGTTCCGCGGCCACGGCCGCCCAGTACGAGGCGCGGGCGAACACCATCCTGCATGAGATGGCGCACATGTGGTTCGGGGACCTCGTCACCATGACCTGGTGGGACGACCTGTGGCTCAAGGAATCTTTCGCGGACTACATGGGCGCCCTCGGCGTGGCGGAGGCCACCGAGTGGAAGACCTCGTGGGTGAGCTTCGCGAACAAGCGCAAGGCGTGGGCGTACGTGCAGGACCAGCTGCCGACGACCCACCCGATCGTGGCGGACATCCCCAACCTTGAGGCGGCGAAGCAGAACTTCGACGGCATCACCTACGCCAAGGGCGCCTCGGTGCTCAAGCAGCTCGTCGCCTACGTCGGCTTCGACGCCTTCACCGAGGCGGCCCGGAAGTACTTCCGGGCGCATGCCTTCGGCAACACCACCCTTGCGGACCTGCTCGCCGCCCTCAGCGAGGCCTCCGGGCAGGACATGACGGCCTGGGCCCGTCAGTGGCTGCAGACCTCAGGCGTGCCCGCACTCACCGCGGAGGTCTCCGTCGAGGACGGCGTGTACACCGCCGCGGCAATCCGGCAGGACGCGCTCGACCCCATCACCGGGGTGCCCGAGCCCCGCCCCCACTCCCTGCGCGTGGGCTTCTACAGCTACGACGCCGACGGCTCCCTGGTCCGCACCGAGTCGCACGCCGTCGAGGTGACCGGGGCCTCCGCCCCGCTCGACGGGTTCGTCGGCCGGACCCAGCCGGACCTGCTGCTGGTCAATGACGAGGACCTCACCTACGCCAAGCTGCGCTTCGACCCCCGCTCCCTGGCGACGCTGCTGCGGTCGGTGGACCGGATCGCCGACCCGCTGGCCCGCGCCATCTGCCTCTCCGCCCTCTGGTCGAGCACCCGGGATGCCGATCTGGCCGCCGCCGATTATCTCGGCGCCGTGGAGCTGGCCGCACCGGCCGAACCGGGCGTCGGAGTGCTGCAGGTGCTGCTGCAGAACGCCGGCACCGCCGTCGAACGCTACACCGCACCCGCCGGACGGGCGGCGCTGCAGGAACGCTACGCCCGGTTCCTGGAGCAGGGCCTGCGGGACGCCGCGGAGGGCTCGGACCTGCAGCTCGCATGGGCGCGGGCCCTGGCTGCAGGCGGGCGCTCCACCGGCTCCGCTGCGGCGGTGCTGCGCGGCCTGCTCGACGGCACCGACAGCGTGCCGGGGCTGGTCCTGGATGACGAACTGCGCTGGATGTTCCTCGCCGCACTTGCCGCGCAGGGCCTTGCGTCCGTCGACGAGCTCGAGGCCGAGCTGGCCCGCGACAATACGGCATCAGGCAAGGCGGCGTTCACGCTGGCCTGCTCGGCCGTGCCGGACGCCGCGGTGAAGGATCTCGCCTGGCGCGAGGCGGTCTATGGGACCCGGCTGTCGAACGAACTGCTCAGCTCCACCATCGAGGGATTCACCCTCGGCGGGCCGGAGCTGAGGGCCCCCTACAACGGACCGTACTTCGAGGCGCTCAGGGACGTGTGGGAGGCACGGGGCATCGAGATGGCCACCCGCGTGGTGCGCGGCCTCTATCCCGGCCGCCAGAACCTCCAGGGCCGCCCGGAGGAGCACCCGGTGATGCTGGCCACGGATAGCTGGCTCGCCTCCAACCCGGACGCCCCGGGGGCGCTCCGGCGCATCCTGGTGGAGGAGCGCGACCACCTGCTGCGCTCCCTCACGGCCCAGGCCTACGGCACCCGGTAGAGCCACTCCTCGGTGCCGAACTTCTCCTCGACAAGTTCGGCACCGCGCCGCAGCTCGTCCTCGCTCAGGCCGGCGTCGACGGCGCCGAAGCGGCGCCGGAAGGTTTCGATCATCACCGCGATGATCTCCTCCCGGGCCAGCCCGGTCTGGCGCCGGAGCGGGTCGACGCGCTTCTTGGCGCTCTTAGTCCCCTTGTCGGAAAGCTTCTCCTTGCCGATGCGCAGCACCTCGAGCATCTTGTCGGCGTCGATGTCGTAGCTCATCGTGACGTGGTGAAGCATCCCGCCGTTGGCGAGCCGCTTCTGCGCCGCCCCGCCGATCTTGCCCAGGTCGGTGGCGATGTCGTTGAGCGGCTGGTACCAGGCCTTGATGCCCAGGGTGGCCAGGGCCTCCATCACCCAGGCGTCGAGGAATGGGTACGAATCGGCGAAGCTCATGCCGTCAACCAGCGTCTGCGGGACGTACAGCGAGTAGGTGATGGCGTTGCCGTGCTCCATGAACATGGCGCCGCCGCCGCTGATCCTGCGCACGACGCTCACCCCGTGGCGGGCGACGCCGTCGGGGTCCACCTCGTTGCGCACCGACTGGAAGCTGCCGATCACGACCGAGGGTGATTCCCACTCCCAGAACCGCAGGGTGGGGTTGCGGCGCCCGTCCCCGACGTCGCGCGTGAGCACTTCGTCCATGGCGACGTGCATGGCGGTGCTCAGCGGCGTCGGCGGGACGATCTCCCAGGTGTGGTCTGCAATGCCCGTCGAGCGCCCCAGGGCGCGTCGCACGGCGGTGGCCACGGCCTCCGGGGAGAACCCGAAGAGCTGGGCCGAGGGGTCGAGCCCGGCCCGGACGGCCTCTGCCAGCTCGGACGGGGGCGTCTCGACCGGCAGGCCCTCGAGGGCGGCGTTGATGTCGTCGAGGGCCTCGTCGGGCTCGAGGAAGAAGTCGCCGTTCACCGACACGTGGGCCAGGCGTCCGTCCACCACCGCGAGGTCGACGGCGGTCAGCTTGCCCCCCGGCGTCTTGTACTCGCCGTGCCGCCGTCCGCCGCCGGTCGTGTCCTGGCCCTGTCCCATTGCGGTTTCCTCCTGCTTGGTTGGCTTAACGCAGTGAAGCCACGGCGTCGTGCGCGCGTGGCTTCACTGTCGAAACTGAGGTGCTGAGAAGAGCCGGGACTACTTCTTGCCGAAGCCCTTGAAGCGGGCGTTGAAGCGCTCCACGCGGCCGGCGGAGTCCATGATCCGCTGCTTGCCGGTGTAGAACGGGTGGGACTCCGAGGAGATTTCCACCTCGATCAGCGGGTAGGTGTTTCCGTCTTCCCATTCGATGGTCTTCTTGGACGTGGCCGTCGACTTCGTCAGGAACGACTTGTCGGAGGCGAGGTCGCGGAAAACGACGGCGTGGTACTGGGGGTGGATATCAGACTTCACAGGAATACCTTCTCTGGTTGCCTGGATTTTGCCAGGCACTGGGATTGAAAGCGGAAACGGTCCTTCGGGACCAGCTAGTAATCCTAGCGCAAACCGCCCAGCTGCGCTAAAGCGGGGGGCGTGATGGCCTGAGGGGTGCCCCATTCGGAGAATCCGACCTCCACCGAGGTGAGTATCTCGTGTTCGAAGCCGCTGATATTCAGGTGCGCCGGGCGCATCAGTTCGTCGAGTTCGATGTCCAGGGTGGCCATTTCGACGCCCTGGAGTTCGGGCCCGGACACGGCCGAAAGCCGGGTGTAGAGCATGCCGTCCCGTTCGCTGCGCGGCGTCACCAGGAACTCCCCGGAGTCCGCCAGCAGGGCGCCGACGGCGGCGGGGTCGGCGGTAGCGGAGGCCGCCTCCACCAGGACCGCGGCGAAGCGCTCCTCCGGCCCGCCCTCGGCGTCGGCCGGTGTTCCCCCCTTCGGGGTGAGCAGGTACCCCTCGCCGTCGCTGACGATGATCTCCACCCCGTGCTCCTCGTTGCGCAGGTGCAGGCCGAACTCGGGTGCCGTGCTCAGTGCCGCGGTGTGCTCTCCGGCGGGAAGGCCGGTGGCACGGGTCGACAGGGTCTGCTGCGCGCCGGTGCCGGCGCGCATCGAGGCTTCGACGCAGGCACCCGCCTCAGCGGCGGGCAGCCGTTCCGGGAGCGTGCCGGTCAGCAGGGCACCGCAGGCCTTCACCACCTCCGCCGGCAGGGACTGCTGGCTCTGGGTCAGGGAAAGCTCGGGGGCCTTCGTCGGCGGTGGAGCCGGTTTCGGGGCCGCCGAAGCTGCCGGTGCGGTGGTCGCCGGTGCGGGTGACGGGGTCTGGACCGGCGCGGTCGCCAGGGGCCCGGCGGCGGGGGCGGTCGGCGGCTGGGATTCGACGGCGTCGATCTGTTCGGCGAGCCGGCCGCATCCGCTCAGCGCGACGGCCGCGCCGAGGAGGAGCACCGCGGCCACGGGGACGGTCCGTGCGCCGGGAGCCTTGATGCGGGCCGGTGGAGCGGTCACCCTCCCAGTGTTCCATCGGGTCCGGGCGCCCGCTACTGCCGGTTTCCGGCGCCTTCCTCCGCTGCCCCCGCCACTAGAGTCCGCGGTAGCGGCACTCCCAGAAGGCGACGGCGGCCGCCGCGGCCACGTTGAGCGAATCCACCCCGGCGTGCATGGGGATCTGAAGGGACAGGTCCGTCTCGGCGAGGGCCCCGGCGGAGAGGCCCTCGCCCTCCGTGCCAAGGACCAGCGCCAGCCGCTCGTGACCGGCCGTTCCGACGTCCTGGACGGGCACCGAGTCCGGCCCCAGCGCCAGCGCCCCGATGGTGAACCCCGCCTCCCGGAGGGCCGAAAGCTGCCCCGGCCAGTCCGTGAGGCGGACCCAGGGCACCTGGAAGACGCTGCCCATGCTCACGCGGATGGCCCGGCGGTAGAGCGGGTCGGCGCACCGGGGGCTGATGAGGACCGCGTCGATGCCCAGCGCTGCGGCGGACCGAAACAGCGCCCCGAGGTTGGTGTGGTCGACCATGTCCTCGAGCACCGCGACCCTGCGGGCCCCGGCGAGCACCTCGTCGAGGGTCTTCGGGGCCGGACGGTTCATGGCGGCCAGTGCCCCCCGGTGGAGGTGGAAGCCGGTGATCTGCTCCAGCGTGGCCTCGTCGCCGATGAACGCCGGAACCTCCGGGAACCGGTCGATGATGTCCGAAAGGCCCGGCAGCCACTTCTCGGCGAGGAAGAAGGACCGCGGTGAGTGCCCGGCATCGATGGCGCGCCGCAGCACCTTGGAGCTCTCGGCGATGTACAGGCCGTTGGCGGGTTCGAGGCGGCGGCGGAGCTGGGTGTCGGTGAGGTTGCGGTAGTCCGAGGTGCGCGGGTCACCCGGGCCCTCGAGCCGGATCAGGCCCACGCGCCCGCTCCCGTTGGAGCCGTGCGGTGATGCGCTCCGGCCTCCCGCCTACGCGGTGCGGGCAACAGCACTGTAGCGGCCGTCAGCGCGGCTGACCTTCAGCGGCAGGCCGAACGCCTCGGAGAGGTGTTCTTCGGTGAGGACGTCCTCGAGCGGTCCGGCGGCGACTATTCCGCCGTCGCGCATCAGCATCGCGTGGGTGAACCCGGGCGGAACCTCCTCCAGGTGGTGGGTGACCAGGACGGTAGCGGGGGCTTCCTCATCCTGGGCGAGTTCGGTCAGCCGGCGGATGAGGTCCTCACGTCCGGCGAGGTCGAGGCCGGCTGCCGGCTCGTCGAGCAGCAGCAGTTCGGGATCGGTCATCAGCGCCCGGGCGATCTGCACGCGCTTGCGTTCGCCCTCGCTGAGCGAGGCGAAGGGGCGGTTCAGGAAGGTCGACATGCCCCAGGTGTGGAGCAGCCGGAAGGCGCGGCGCTCGTCGAGCTTCTCGTACTGCTCACGCCAGCGGCCCGTGACCCCGTAGGAGGCGGTGACGACGACATTGAGGACCGTTTCGTGCTCTGGGATCTGCGAGGCCAGGGCCGCTGAGGCGAGTCCGATCCGGGGGCGCAGGTCGAAAACGTCGACGGCGCCCATCACTTCGTCCAGGATCCCTGCCACTCCCGTGGTGGGGTGCAGGCGCGCTCCGGCGATCTGGAGGAGTGTCGTTTTTCCGGCTCCGTTGGGGCCCATGATGACCCAGCGTTCGCCCTCCTTGACCTGCCAGTCGACGCTGTTCAGCAGCGTTTTTCCACTCCGAACGAGGCTCACCCCGGCCAATTCAAGAACGTCACTCATAGCACTAGACACTAGGCTAAGACCGGGCTAGTTGGCGAAACCAGCACCGCCGTCCGGCCCCGCCCGTGGCACCCGTCCCGGCCCACTGTGCACCCCTGCATCCCCTGGAGGTTTAATGACCGCGCCGTTCCGAGTCGTCAGCTACGGTCGAGAAGATTCCGAGGCAGGCTTCCGGGCCGTCGAGGACGCCGTTTGCGCCGCCGGCGCGAGCATCGTGGCGGCCGGTGACGGCGGCGACTCCCGGTACCGGGTGCGGACGCTGACGGTCGCGTATTCCGGTCCGGTGGCGGACCTGCGCGCCGCCCTGCCGGGAGCGGGCGATTCCGCCGCCGGAGCGCCGGTGCGGCCGATCGGGACCGCGGTGGTTCCGCCTGAGGTTTCCGGCCCGGGGCACAAGCTGCTGGTGCTCGACGTCGACTCGACGCTGATCAAGCAGGAGGTCATCGAACTGCTGGCCGCCTATGCGGGCCGCGAGGCGGAGGTGGCCGCCGTCACGGAAGCCGCCATGCGCGGTGAACTCGACTTCGCCCAGAGCCTTCATGCCCGCGTCGCCGTACTGGCAGGACTGCCCGAGGCGGTTCTAGACAAGGTCGGCGCACAGATCGAGCTGAGCGAGGGTGCCGAGGTGATGGCGGAGGCGTTCCTTGGGGCAGGCCACCTTGTGGCGGTGGTCTCCGGCGGGTTCAGCCAGATCCTCGACCCCCTGGCCGCGCGCCTGCGCCTGTCCCACGCCAGGGCGAACCTGCTGGAGATCCGCGACGGCATCCTCACCGGCCGGGTGTCGGGCCCGGTCATCGACCGGGCGGAGAAGGAGCGCTCCCTGCGGCGGTGGGCGCAGGACGCCGGCATTCCGCTAGAGCGGACCATCGCTGTGGGCGACGGCGCCAACGACCTGGACATGCTCGGCGCCGCCGGGCTCGGGGTGGCGTTCAACGCGAAGCCCGCCGTGCGGGCCGCTGCGGACGCCGTCATCGACCTGCCCTACCTCGACGTCGTGCGGCACTTCGCCGGGATCTGAAGCCCGGACCGGCACCGTTCCCGGGGATGTCCGCAGCGGCGCGCAACAGGTCCTGCCGGCGCGGCGACAGTGTCGGTGCCGGTCACTACACTGGGACGCATGACCGGGCACGAACCGGCCCAGCCCCGGGCCGCTGCGGATCCCCTTGACGGCACGCGCGTAGATGCAGCCGCCCCCTCCACGCTGGTCGGGGAGGATGCGGCTCCGCCGCCCGCGGACAGCGACGCCATCGACACCTCGCTGCGCACCCCGGCGGAGCGGTCCCGCACCTTCACGGGGATCCTGGTGAACACCGGGATCGCCAATATCACCACCAGCTACCTGTGGTTCGCGCTGACGTTCTGGGTGTACCTGGAGACGCGTAACGTGATCGCCACCGGCGTGGTGGGTGGGGCGTACATGCTGCTCATCGCCCTCTCCAGCATCAGCTTCGGCACCTACGTGGACCGCTACCGCAAGCTGGCCGTGATGCGCTTCGCCGCCGGCTTCACCCTCGTCATGTTCGTGCTTTCCGGGATTATGTTCGCGCTGACGCCCACTCCGGCGCTGCTTGACCTGACCCGGCCGTGGTTTTGGGTCTTCATGCTGATCATCCTGATCGGTGCGGTGGTGGAGAACCTGCGCAATATCGCCCTCTCCACGACGGTCACCATCCTCATCGAGCCGGACCGGCGGGCCAATGCCAACGGGCTCGTGGGCATGGTGCAGGGCCTGATGTTCATCGTCACCTCGGTGCTCTCCGGGCTGTCGGTCGGGCTGCTAGGCATGGGCTGGACGATCGTCGTCGCCCTGGTGCTCACCGCGTTGGCCTTTGCCCACCTGCTGACCCTGCACATGCCCGAGGAGCTGCGCGCGGCGGCGACGGACGCCCACGGCGGGTTCGACCTGCGCGGCTCACTGGCCGCCGTGCTTGCCGTGTCCGGACTGTTCGCGCTGATCCTTTTCTCCACCTTCAACAACTTCGTCGGCGGCGTGTACATGGCCTTGATGGACCCTTACGGCCTGGAGCTGTTCCCCGTGGAGCTGTGGGGTACCTTCTTCGCGCTCGGGGCTACCGGGTTCCTCGTGGGCGGTGCTCTGATCGGGAAGTTCGGCCTTGGAGCCAACCCGCTGCGCACCATGCTGATCGCAGTCATCGTCATGGGGGTCCTCGGAGCGGTCTTCACGTTGCGCGAATGGGCGTGGCTGTACATCGCCGGGATCTGGGCCTATCTCGTCCTCATACCCTTCGTTGAGGCGGCCGAGCAGACGGTCATCCAGCAGGTGGTGCCCCTGCAGCGCCAGGGCCGGGTTTTCGGGTTCGCCATGGCGTTCGAGTCGGCGGCCGCGCCGGTCACGGCATTCCTCATCGCTCCGATCGCGCAGTTCTGGATCATCCCGTACGCGCGCTCCGATGAGGGCGCCGCCCAGCTGGCACCGCTCCTTGGCGAGGGCACCTCCCGCGGCATCGCCCTGGTGTTCCTCATCGCCGGAATCATCCTGATCCTTGCCGCGCTGCTTGCCTTCCTGACCCCGGTCTACCGCCGGATCTCGGCCTCCTATGCGCAGACAGCCGCTGAGGCAAAGGCGGCCGCGGACAGCACTTCCCCGGCCTCCCAGTAAGCGGGAGGCCGCGGGTGCGGGTCCGCGCACCCGGCCCGGCTAGCCACGAACCGGGACAAGCTAGCCCCGGAACTCTTCCCGCAGCAACTCCACGGCCGGATCCCCGGCGGCCAGGTGCATCTTCCCGGAGGGCGTGTCGACCGCCAGGACCTTCCAGCCCCGGCGGAGTTCGACCGGCCGTCTGCCCTCGGTCGCGATGACTCCCTCGACCTTGTCGATGCCTAGTTCGCGGGGCGCACCCAGCGGCATCGGGCTCGGGTCCGTCGGGGAGTTCTGTGGCTGGAAGCGCAGCTTCCCGGCGACCAGCTGGGCCACTCCAGGATTCCACCTGTCCCGAAGGGATCCGGGGTGTGAGTCCGGGTACCGGATCGCGCAGTCGAAGATGCCGCGGCTCAGATCGGACGCAAGACGCCGCGAACGCCCTGCAGCCGCCGGGCGCGACACCAGATATCCGACACCAAGGCACACCAGCCCCGTGAGCGCTACCCGTCCCCAGAATTCAAAGCCGAGGGCCTCGAACACATCCGAAATGATCAGGGCCGGGAAAAGCGATCCAAAAAACAGCAGATATCCGGCTTTTTCCCATGTGCCAACCTTGGCGCGTTGAATGTCCCCCATCCGGCGAGGGTAATCAAAAGTGCGGTGCACGGAAAGGCCCGCCACCGGGTGTTCGGCGGCGGGCCTCTAGTTCATTCAATCAATTCCTGCGGTCAGCCCTGCGGCACGAAGCCGCGCGCTCCCCCGACCAGTTCGGTGTGGCCGGTCGGCACGTCGGCGGTGACCATCTTCACGATTTCCGCGGCGAACTCCGCCACCGAGTAGAGCTTGCCCGCCTCGCTGCGCCGGGCCTCGATCGCACCGGGGGCGGCCCGGTCCAGCAGAGTGGCCGTTACCGTGCCTTCGATCATGTCGCCGGAGACGACGACGAGGCGAATGCCCTTGTCCTCGAGCATCGGGATGAGTTCGCGCAGGGCGTCCTCGCCGGCGCGCTTGCTGCGGGCCACCGGCTCGTAGGCGTCCATGGTGGGTACGGTGTCGATGAAATGCGCCTGGTGGCTGGTGACGAAAACCACACGGGAGCCGGCGGGCATGACCTCGGCGGCTGCCTTGAGCATATTGACCTGGGCGTCCCGGTTGAGCTTCAGCGCGTAGTCCTCGCCGACACCGCTCTCCATGCCGCCCGAGGCGTTCAGCACCAGCAGGCCGAGCCCGCCGAAGCTGCTCACCGCGGCGTCGACCAGTGCGGCCGGGCCCTCGGGGGTGGTCAGGTCCGCGCCCACGGCGACGGCCCGTCCGCCGGCGGCCTCGATCCCGGCGACCACCTTGTTGGCCCGGGGGGCCTTCTGCCGGTAGTTCACCACGACGGCCGCGCCTTCGGCGGCGAGCAGCTGGGCCACATCGGCCCCGATGCCCCGCGATGATCCGGTGACGATTGCTCCAATGCCGTCCAAAGCACCCATGACTACTCCTTCTTGGCGCGGGCTGGTTCCCGCGCATCGTAACTTCGCGTTTCCGGTGCGGCGGCAGCGGACGCTGCCGCCGGAATGCTGGTGGGGCCTAGTGGCCCATGCCGAGGCCGCCGTCGACCGGGATGACGGCGCCGGAGATGTAACCTGCCTCTTCGCTGGCGACCCAGCGCACCACCTTGGCCACCTCGTCCGGGGACGCGAAGCGCCCGGCGGGGATGGTGGCGAGGTAGCTCTTGCGGGTGTCCTCCGGAAGCTCCGCCGTCATGTCGGTGTCGATGAAGCCCGGCGCGATGACGTTCGCGGTGATGCCGCGGGAGCCCAGTTCGCGCGTGAGCGAGCGGGCGATCCCGACCAGCCCGGCCTTGGAGGCGGAGTAGTTGATCTGGCCGGGGGCGCCGTAGAGGCCGGTCACCGAGGAGATGAGGACGACGCGCCCGCGGCGCAGCCGGATCATGCCCTTGGATGCGCGCTTGATCACCCGGAATGCGCCGGTGAGGTTCGTGTCGATGACGTCGGTGAAGTCGGTTTCGCTCATGCGCAGAAGCAGCGTGTCGCGGGTGATGCCGGCGTTGGCGACGAGCACCTCGACGGGCCCGTGGGCTGCCTCGACCTCGGTGAACGCCGCGTCGAGCTGCTCCTCGCTCGTCACGTCGGCCTTCACGCCCAGCAGACCCTCGGGGACCTCGCCGCTGCGGTAGGTGATCGCCACCTTGTCACCGTTGGCAAGGAACGCATTCGCGATGGCGAGCCCGATGCCCCGGTTGCCGCCCGTAACGAGGACGCTTCGTCCGGGCCTTTCTTCATCGCTGCGATTCGTTTCCTGCACAGGGATCCTCCGCTTCTCGCTACACGTTGTTACTTAACGAACTCATGTCAAAGTGTCCCGTCGATCCTAGCCGCGAGGCAGCCAACTTTAACAACGGGCAGTGGGATGAGATAATGGACGAAGCCCCTTGGGAGTGAAATGAGCAAGCAGACAAGGCACAGCAGGCACGAAACCGACGTTCACAGCATTTCCGACGCCCGGGAGTCCCACACCGACGAAATGCGCTCGCGCATGATCAAGTACTCGATCTCAATGGGCATTCGGATGGTCTGCCTCATCCTCGTCTTCTTCGTCGAAGGGTGGATGGTGTGGGTTGTGATCGCGGGGGCGGTGCTCCTGCCCTACTTCGCCGTCATCATCGCCAATGGGGGCAGCGACACCAGCGACATCCGCCATACCGACGCCCTGCTCGACCGCGCACCGGTGCGCGAGATTGAAGCCTCCACCGCCACGGTCGAGACGGAGGACTCCGGTCCGGACGTCCTGGCCGGAGAGATCATCGAGGATGAGCGCTTGGCACCGACCGATGACCTGAATGAAAACGACGATCCGCTGCGCGGAAGGACGGACACCGCCGCGTGAGCACACCCGGTTTCAACATCTTCGACTCCCTCTCGGGTGCCCCTCAGCAGGCGGCCGAATCGACGGTCTGCTCCCGGAAGGGCTGCCGCGAGGCGGCCGAATGGCAGCTGCTGTGGAACAACCCCCGCATTCACACCCCCGAGCGCCGTAAGGCGTGGGCCGCCTGCTCCGCCCATGTCGACTGGCTCCAGGACTACCTCCAGGTCCGCGAACTCTGGAAAGAGACAGTATCGCTGGCCGGCGGTGCGTCCTAGGTGTACCGGTTCCTGATCTCCCGCCGCTGGCTCGCCTGGTTCGCGCTGGTGACGGCGCTGGCAGCGGCCTGCGCCGCACTGGGCATGTGGCAGCTGGAGCGGCGCAACGCCGTGGTGTCCGACATCGGACGCATCGAGGCGAACTACGAGCAGTCCGCCGTGCCCTGCGAAGAAGGCAACACCGATTTCGCCACCTACGATCCCCTGCGGGAATGGACTCCGGTGAAGCTCACCGGGGAATACGACACCGCTGCGCAGGTCGTGGTGCGCAACCGCCCGATGAACGGCCAGCCCGGCTATGAGGTGCTCACTCCCCTGCGCCTGGCCGACGGCACAGCGGTCATCATCGACCGGGGCTGGCTGCCGATCGGCAACGACCGGGCCGGGCGGCCGGATTCGATACCGGCGCCGCCGGAGGGAACCGTCACGGTCACGGCGCGCATCAAGCCCGGCGAGCCGGCACTGAACCGGGGCGCCCCCAAGGGCCAGGTCGCCTCGATCGACCTCAAGGGGTACGCCGCGAAGCTCGGCTACCCGGTGCAGACCGGCGCGTACGGGCTGATGGCCGCCGAAGATCCCGCGCCGGCCGCCGCGCCCGCGCAGTTCCCCAAACCGTCCCTGAACGAGGGACCGCACCTTTCCTACTCCCTGCAGTGGTTCGCGTTCGGCGTGCTGCTCTTCGTCGGGCTCGGCTATGCCGCCCGGCAGCAGGCACGCCTTGACCGCGAGGAGGCGGGGGGCCGGCCGGAGGCCGCTCGACGTCCCGGGCGGCGCCCCACGGCCGAGGAAGCCGAGGACGCGCTCCTCGACGCCCAGGGCTACCGCTGAGCCGCTAGGCCAGCGTCACGAGGTCGAGGTAGTCCTCGTTCCAGAGGTCCTCGACGCCGTCCGGCAACAGCACGACCCGCTCGGGCTTGAGTGCCTCGACGGCACCCTCATCGTGGCTGACCATGACGACGGCGCCGGTGTAGTTGGCCAGCGCCCCGAGGATCTCGGCCCGGCTGGCGGGGTCGAGGTTGTTGGTCGGTTCGTCGAGCAGCAGGACGTTCGCCGAGGAGGCCACTATGGTCGCCAGCGCCAGGCGCGTCTTCTCACCGCCGGAGAGCACCCCAGCGGGCTTTTCGACGTCATCGCCCGAGAACAGGAACGATCCCAGGATGCCGCGCACCTCGGCGTCCTTCATATCCGGTGCCGCGCTCTTCATGTTCTCGAGGACCGTCCGCTCGGTGTCGAGCGTCTCGTGTTCCTGGGCGTAGTAGCCGACCTTGAGACCGTGGCCCGGGATTACCCGACCCGTGTCGGGGGTGTCGACTCCGGCGAGCATGCGCAGCAGGGTCGTCTTCCCTGCACCGTTGAGCCCGAGGATGACCACCTTAGAGCCGCGGTCGATCGCCAGATCGACGTCGGTGAAGATTTCGAGCGACCCGAAGGACTTGCTGAGGCCCTCGGCGGTCATCGGAGTCTTGCCAGACGGCGACGGGTCCGGGAACCGCAGCGCCGCGACGCGGTCGCTGGCTCGGACGGCATCGAGGCCGCCCAGGAGTCGTTCGGCGCGCTTTGCCATGTTCTGGGCCGCAACGGCCTTCGTGGCCTTGGCGCGCATCTTATTGGCCTGGTCCATGAGGACCTGGGCCTTCTTCTCGGCGTTGGCGCGCTCGCGCTTGCGGGCACGCTCGTCGGTCTCACGCTGCTGCTGGTACCGCTTCCAGCCCATGTTGTAGATGTCGATGGTGGCCCGGTTCGCGTCGAGGTGGAACACCTTGTTGACCGTGGCCTCGAGCAGGTCGACGTCGTGGCTGATCACGATCAGCCCGCCCTGGTGGGTGCGCAGGAACTCGCGCAGCCAGGTGATGGAGTCGGCGTCGAGGTGGTTCGTCGGTTCGTCAAGGAGCATCGTCTCGGCGCCCGAGTACAGGATGCGGGCGAGTTCCACACGGCGGCGCTGGCCGCCGGAGAGCGTGCGCAGCGGCTGGTTCAGGATGCGCTCGGGCAGGGCGAGGTTGGAGGAGATCGCCGCGGCCTCGGCCTCGGCTGCGTAGCCGCCGCCGGCGAGGAACGCCGCTTCGATCCGGTCGTAGCGGTTCATCGCCTTGGACCGGACCGAGGTGTTCTCGCTGGCCATGTCCTCCTGGGCCTGCCGGAGGTCGCGGACCACGGTGTCGAGTTTGCGCGCGGAGAGGATCCGGTCACGGGCGAGCTGGTCCATGTCAGGAGTGCGGGGGTCCTGCGGCAGGTAGCCGATTTCCCCGCTGCGTGAGACCGAGCCGCCCGCCGGCAGGGATTCGCCGGCGAGGACCTTGGTCATGGTGGTCTTGCCGGCGCCGTTCCGGCCGACGAGGCCGATCTTGTCGCCGCGGTCCACGCGGAAGGACACCGACTCCATCAGCAGCCGGGCTCCTGCTCGCAGCTCCAGGTTCGATACGGTAATCAATTCCGTGGCCTTTCGGTGCCCCTGTGCGCTGCACAGGGACATTTTTGTCGATAATCTACAAAGGAATGTTGCGGGTCTGGCGCTATTGTCGGGATGAGACGCGATGCAGTTGTCGCATCGCCACAAGGCCACATCCACTCCGGATGCTGCCCAGGTCCGATACCGCGAGGAAGAAACCCATGAGCCAGGCCCACCCGAGTTCCTCCGGGGCAGCTGTCGCATCCCGTCGGCGCGCCCGGAAACGGTGGAATTCCACCGATCTGTCGTTGATCGCAGTCTTCGCCGCGCTCATTGCCGCCCTCGCAATCGTACCCGGTATCCCGGTCGGCGCGCTCGGGGTGCCGATCACACTGCAGACGCTCGGGGTGATGCTCGCCGGGGTGGTCCTCGGTCCCGGCCGGGGTGGGGCCGCCGTCGGGCTGTATGTCCTGGCGGGACTGGCCGGCCTTCCAATCTTCAGCGGCTTCCGCGGCGGCCTTGCCGTCCTCGCGGGACCGTCCGCCGGCTACCTGATCGCCTTCCCGCTGGCCGCTATGCTCGCCGGCTTCCTCGCCGCCGCGCTTCTCCGCCGGACCCGCAGGTTCCGTGTGGGCGTGCTGTTTATTGCCTGCTTCACGGCGAGCCTCCTGCTCATCCACCCGCTCGGAATCACCGGCCTGGTGGTCAACGGCGGGTTGAGCGTAGGAGATGCGATCGCCGCCGACGCCGTCTTCCTGCCCGGAGACGTTCTGAAGAACCTGCTCGCGGCCGGCATCGCGGCTGCGGTGCACCGGGCGTTCCCCCGGCTGCTGCCGCACACAGGCGCCGGTGCGCCCGGGCACGTTGGCGCTGAGGGGGCCGCGCGCACGGCATGATCCGTTTCTCCGACGCGTCGGTCACGGCCCCCGGGGAGGACGGCGGCAGCCGTACCATCCTCCACCCGGTCACCCTCGAGCTGGGCGAGCACCGCATCTCGGTGATCGGCGCCAACGGCTCGGGGAAATCGACGCTGCTCAAACTGATCAACGGTCTGACGCTGCCCACCTCGGGCAGCGTCAGCGTTGACGGCCTCGACACCGCCCGGCGCGGCAGGGAGGTCCGCCGCAGAGTCGGCTTCGTGTTCACCGATCCCCTGTCCCAGCTGGTCATGCCCACGGGCCGCGAGGACGTGGAGCTGTCCCTGCGCGGCCGGATCCGGCGCGCGGATGAGCGCAGGGCCGCCGGTATGCGGGTGCTTGAGTCCTACGGCATCGGACACCTTGCGGACCGCTCCATCTACGACCTTTCCGGTGGTGAGCGCCAGCTCCTGGCGATCGCGGTGGTGGCGGCCGTGGAGCCCGCGGTGCTCGTCGCCGACGAGCCCACCACCCTGCTGGACCTCCGCAACGAGCAGACCATCCGCGCCGTCCTCCGCGGACTCCCCCAGCAGGTTCTCTTCACCACCCACAACCTGTCCTTCGCCCAGGAGAGCGACCGCACGCTCGTGCTCGACGGCGGCCGCGTGGTGTTCAACGGCGAACCGGCCGAGGCCGTCGCCTTCTATCAGGAGCTGTGCCTCCGGTGAGGGGTCACGGCCAGCTCCTCGGACTCTATGTTCCCGGGCAGTCGCTGCTCCACCGGACTCCCCTGGCGCTCAAGGCACTTCTCTGCGTGGGGGCCAGCACCCCGGTGGTGCTGATCCGCCAGCCGCTTACCACGGCCGCCGGGCTCGTTCTCTTCCTGCTCCTGATGACCGTTGGCGCCCGACTGCCGCCGCGGAAAGTGCTCGGCGCCCTCGTGCCTGCGCTGCCTGTGCTGGCCCTGCTCGCGCTCTATTCCTGGTTCACCCGCGGCCCGGAATCGGCATTCGTGGTACCCGGCGGAATCGCCGTGTGCATCCTCGCGGCGCGGCTGCTGACCGTCACCACGCCCGGACAGGAACTGCTCGACGGGCTGGTGCGCCTCGTGCGCCCGCTGCGGCGGCTCGGGGCCGACCCCGAACGCTTCGCCCTCGCCCTGTCCATCATGGTGCGCAGCATCCCGTATCTGGTGGGTTCGCTGTCGGACCTGCGGGACGCGGCGAAGGCCCGTGGCCTGCAGCGCAGCCCGCGGGCTGTGGTGGTCCCGGTGGTGGTCAATGCCGTCGCCTATGCCCAGGCCACCGGGCAGGCCCTGGCCGCACGGGGCCTCGGCGAGCACGCCGAGGCGGATGACGTGGATGGGGCGGACGGGTCCGACGCCGACGGACGGGACGGCGCCTGACCCGGTCCGGACGGCCGCCGCGGCACGACCGCGGCACCTCCAATGGCCGGAACCAGGGCTGGAACGCAGCAGAGTTGAAACCCAGCACGACCGGAACGCAGCAGGGCCGGAACGCACAGAAGGGGCGGATCCAGAGGAGCCGCCCCTCTTCTCTGCTTACATGCGCTCCGGGCGCGGACCTGCGGTCGTCCTAGATGTTGAACCCGAGGGCGCGCATCTGGTCGCGGCCGTCCTCGGTGATTTTCTCAGGGCCCCACGGCGGCATCCACACCCAGTTCAGCCGCCAGTCATCGACGACGCCATCGAGGGCCTGGCCGACCTGCTCCTCGAGCACGTCGGTCAGCGGGCACGCGGCCGTGGTGAGCGTCAGGTCGATCAGAAGGGCGCCGTCCTCGGCGTACTTCAGCCCATACAGCAGGCCCAGATCAACGACGTTCACCCCGAGCTCGGGGTCGATGACATCCTTCAACGCCTCTTCGACGTCTTCGAGCGCTGTCTGCGCTGCTTCTACTTCACTCATCGTGTTTCCTTTCCCGGGCGTGGAGTTCGAGTCCTACGCTTCGACTGCTGGGGTGGCCGCAGCGAAGCGGTCGTAGCCCTCTTCCTCGAGCCGGTCAGCCAGCTCGGGGCCGCCCTCCTCGGCGATGCGCCCGTCGACGAACACATGCACGAAGTCGGGCTTGATGTAGCGGAGGATGCGCGTGTAGTGGGTGATCAGGAGCGTGCCCATCTCTCCCTTGGCGTGCTCGCGGTTCACGCCCTCGGAGACGACCTTGAGTGCGTCGACGTCGAGGCCGGAGTCGGTCTCGTCGAGGATGGCGAAGCGGGGGCGGAACAGTTCGAGCTGGAGGATCTCCACGCGCTTCTTCTCGCCGCCGGAGAAGCCCTCGTTGACGTTGCGCTGGGCGAAGTCGGCGTCGATGCGCAACTGGGACATCGCCTGCTTGACGTCCTTGGTCCAGTGGCGCAGGCTCGGGGCCTTTCCATCGAGGGCCGTCTTGGCGGTGCGCAGGAAGTTGGTCATGGTCACTCCGGGCACCTCGACCGGGTACTGCATGGCCAGGAAGAGCCCGGCACGGGCGCGCTGGTCGACGCTCATGGCCAGGACGTCTTCGCCGTCGAGGGTGATCGAGCCGCTGTCGACGGTGTACCGGGGGTGGCCGGCGATGGTCGAGGCCAGGGTGGACTTGCCCGAGCCGTTGGGGCCCATGATCGCGTGGATCTCACCCGTGTTGATGGTGAGGCTGACGCCTTTGAGGATCTGCTTGGAGCCCTGCTCCGTCACGATGCTGACGTAGAGGTCCTTGATTTCAAGGGTGGACATCTGTTTTCCGTTCTCCTTTGCCCTGGCGGCCAGGGCGTCGTCTAAGTGTGCTGGTGCCGGGCCGGTCAGCCGAGCTGGGGGGTGGGTGCTCCATTGGTGACCGTGGTGATGTCCACGTACACATTGTTGTCCCGGATCTCCAGGGCGAACACCGGAACCGGCTCGTAGGCCGGCAGCTGGAGGGGCGCGCCGCTGCGCAGGTCGAACTGGGAGCCGTGGCCCCAGCATTCGATGGCGCAGCCCTCGACGTCGCCCTCGGCAAGGGAGATGTCGGCGTGGGAGCAGGTGTCCCCCAGGGCGTGGATGTCGCCCATGGAGTCCCGCACGATCGCGACGGGGTAGTCATCGATGAGCACGCGCAGGGCCTGCTTGATCTCGATGTCGTCGACGCTGCAGATCAGTTCACCCCGCGGGGTGGCCTCCGCGCTCACAGGTTGCCTGCCGCGAGCTCGTTCTCGAGGGCCAGCGCGAGGCGCTCCTCGAGGGCGGGAACCTTGATCTGCTGGATGACCTCGGTGAGGAAGCCGCGCACCACGAGGCGGCGGGCGTCCCGCTCGGGAATGCCGCGGGCCATCAGGTAGAACAGGTGCTCGTCATCGAAGCGGCCGGTGGCGCTGGCGTGGCCGGCACCTTCAATCAGGCCGGTCTCGATTTCGAGGTTGGGCACCGAGTCCGAGCGCGTCCCGTCGGTCAGCAGCAGGTTCCGGTTCACCTCGTAGGTGTCGGTCCCCTCGGCTTCCTTGCGGATCAGCACGTCGCCGACCCAGACGGTGTGGGCGCCCTGTCCCTGGAGCGCGCCCTTGTAGGTCACGCGGGACTTGCAGTTGGGCACCGCGTGGTCCACCAGGAGGCGCTGCTCCAGGTGCTGGCCGGCGTCGGCGAAGTACAGCCCGTACATCTCGACCTCGGCGCCCGGCGCGGTGAACACCGAGGACGGGGTGAGGCGGACCAGGTCGCCGCCGAGGCTGACGACGACGTGCTTGAAGCGGGCGTCGCGTCCGATCTTCGCCTGCTGCGAGGAGACGTGGACGGCGTCGTCATCCCACTCCTGCACGCTGACGACGGTGAGCCGGGCGCCGTCGCCGACGACGATCTCGACGTTCTGCGCGAGCGTCGCCGAGCCGGAGTGGTCAAGGACCACCACGGCGGTGGAGAACGCCCCGGCCTCGATGATCAGGTGCTGGGCCGCCGGTGCCTTGTCGGCGCCCAGGACCGTGACGGTCACCTCGGCGTCGGCCACGGTGTTGGCGGGGATGGTGACGACGGTGGCGCCGTCGGCCGCGGCCCAGGCCGCCGCCGAGATGCGGTCCTCGGGTGTGGCGGCGGAGCCGATCCGGGCGTCGGACCTCCCGACGGTCTCCACCTGGATGTTGGAGGCGCCGGAGACCCGCACGGAGGGGCCGGTCCCGGTGAGGGGTTCGGTATGGAGCCCGCGCAGGCGGTTCAGCGGGGTGAACCGCCAGTCCTCCTCGCGGCCGGTGAGCGGGGCGAAGTCTTCAAGGCGATAGGACTTCAGCCGCTCCCCGCGGGAGGCCTCAGGCACCACCGGGGCGTTGCCGTGGCTGTGCTTCTTCAGGCCGTGCTGGGCGGTGCCGGTGTTCAGCTCGGAGAGGCTCTCGCCCTCTTCGCTGAACCCTGCGATCGCTGCGGGCGCCGAAGACGGGGCGCCGATCCGGGCCTTTTCGTCGGCTGCGGCACCGGCCGGTCCGGCCATTGACGCTTCGTTGTTCATCTTGGTCGCTTCAGCCATTGCTAGCCTACGGCCCCTTCCATCTGGAGTTCGATCAGGCGGTTCAGTTCGAGCGCGTACTCCATGGGAAGCTCGCGGGCGATCGGCTCGATGAATCCGCGCACGATCATGGCCATGGCCTCGTCCTCGGGCATGCCGCGGGACATCAGGTAGAACAGCTGCTCTTCGCTGACCTTGGACACCGTGGCCTCGTGGCCCATCGTGACGTCGTCCTCGCGGATATCGACGTAAGGGTAGGTGTCGGAGCGGGAGATGGTGTCCACCAGCAGCGCGTCGCAGCGGACCGTGTTGGCCGAGTTTTTCGCACCCTCACGCACCTGCACCAGGCCGCGGTAGGCGGCACGGCCGCCGCCGCGGGCCACCGACTTCGAGATGATCGAGGACTTGGTGTTGGGGGCGATGTGGACCATCTTCGACCCGGTGTCCTGGTGCTGACCCTCACCGGCGAACGCGATGGACAGGGTCTCGCCCTTGGCGTGCTCGCCGACGAGGTAGACGGCCGGGTACTTCATGGTGACCTTGGAGCCGATGTTGCCGTCGATCCACTCCATGGTGGCGCCCTCGTGGGCCACGGCGCGCTTGGTGACGAGGTTGTACACGTTGTTCGACCAGTTCTGGATGGTCGTGTACCGGACGCGGGCGTTCTTCTTCACGACGATCTCGACGACGGCCGAGTGAAGCGAGTCGGAGGTGTAGATCGGGGCGGTGCAGCCCTCGATGTAGTGAACGTAGGAGCCCTCGTCGGCGATGATCAGGGTCCGCTCGAACTGGCCCATGTTCTCTGTATTGATCCGGAAGTAGGCCTGCAGCGGGATCTCGACGTGGACGCCCTTCGGCACGTACACGAAGGAACCGCCCGACCAGACGGCCGTGTTCAGCGAGGCGAACTTATTGTCGCCCACCGGGATGATCGAGCCAAAGTACTCCTTGAAGATCTCCGGGTGTTCGCGCAGCGCGGTGTCGGTGTCGAGGAAGATGACGCCCTGGCGCTCGAGGTCCTCGCGGAGCTGGTGGTACACCACCTCGGACTCGTACTGGGCCGCGACGCCGGAGACCAGGCGGGCACGCTCGGCCTCGGGGATGCCGAGCTTCTCGTACGTGTTGCGGATGTCCTCGGGGAGGTCCTCCCACGTGTTCGCCTGCTTCTCGGTGGACCGCACGAAGTACTTGATGTTGTCGAAGTCGATGCCGGACAGATCCGCGCCCCAGGAGGGCATGGGCTTCCGGTCGAAGTACTTCAGGCCCTTCAGGCGCAGGTCGAGCATCCACTCGGGCTCGTTCTTCTTCGCCGAGATGTCGCGGACGACCTCTTCGCTCAGGCCGCGGCGGGCGTTGGCGCTCGCCTCGTTCTTATCGGCCCAGCCGTACTGGTAGGTGCCGATGCCTTCGAGTTCGGGGTTCTTTTCCAGGATGTCGCTGATGACCGACTCCGGGACGGGGGTCGGGGTCAGTGGCTTCTGGTCTACTTGATCCGTCATCACGGCCTTCCTTGCTGATGGTTTGGCAAATTCGAGGAGCGGGGTGCGGCGCCGGGTTCGGCGCGGGAGGCACCCGCCGGGGGCGCGGCTGCTGTGCGCCCGAGGGGAATGTGGGTGGTGCAGACATGGCCGCCGCTGGCCAGGGTGGAGAGCCTGCGCACGTCGACGCCGAGCAGCCGGGAGAACGCCGCCGTCTCCTGGTCGCAGAACGCGGGAAAGTCAGCGGCGAGCTGCTGCACCGGGCAGTGGCCCTGGCAGAGCTGGACACTGAGCAGGGTGCCGCGCGGGGCGGCTCCCCCGGCGGCCGGCCGCGCGGCGCCGGCCGGGCCGACAACCCGGGCCGAGCCGACGAATCCATCGGTGCTCAGTGCCTCGGCCAGCGCGCGTGCGCGGGCCTCGAGGTCGGGCCCGGCGGCCTCGATCAGCGGGCGGTAGCGCTCCTCCATGCCGGCGAAGCGGGAGCGGGCGAACTCCGCCACCGCGTCGGGGCCGGCAGCCGCGCCCAGCTGCTGAAGGGCGGCACGGGCGATGTCGAGGTAGTCGTTGCCGAGCCGGCTCTGCCCGCGCTGGCTGAGCACGTAGCGTCGAGCGGGCCGTCCGGCGCCCGTCGCGGTGCTTCCGCCGCGCTTGACTTCAATGAGCCCGTCACGGGACAGGGCGTCGAGGTGGCGCCGGACGGCGGCCGGCGTGAAGCCGAGCCCGCTGCCCAGTTCGGCGGCGCTGACCGGTCCGCGCTCAAGCACGGCCGACAGGACCCGGTCGCGGGTGCGCTCGTCGGTGTCGCCCCCCGCAGGGGAAAGCCCCGCCCGCCCGGCGGTATGGTCAACCACACTCATGGCGTCATCCCTCCCGCCCGCGTCAAAAAATACACAACACAATCATGACGTAATGTGCACTTCGGTGCCAGTAAGGGGAGGCTTCCCCCGCCGTCGACCCCTACAAGGGCGGTTACTACGTACCGTAGAATAGCCGGGTGCACCATACAGCCGCCGCCCTGGTGATCGAGGGCCTCACCAAGGATTTCGGGCCGGTCCCCTCGCTCGACGGCCGGATGGTCCGGGTGCTCGACGGGGTCCACCTCGAGGCGGCGATGGGCAGCGTCACCGCGATCCTTGGTGCCAACGGGGCCGGCAAGACCACGACGCTCGAATGCGCGCAGGGCCTCCAGCGCCCCACCGCCGGCACGGTCCGGCTCCTCGGCGAGAACCCGTACCGCGCGAGTCCCCAACTGCGCGCCCGGGTCGGCGTCATGCTGCAGGACGGCGGACTGCCTCCTTCGGTGAAGCCGATGGCCCTGCTGCGCCACGTCGCCTCCATGTACACGGATCCGCGCCCGGTCGATGAACTCGCCGAACGGCTGGGGATCGACGACTTCGGCGGTACGGCCATCCGCCGCCTCTCCGGCGGCCAGAAGCAGCGGCTCGCCCTCGCCTGCGCCCTGATCGGGCGGCCCGAGGTCCTCTTCCTTGATGAGCCCAGCGCCGGGCTCGACCCCCAGTCACGCACGATCGTGTTCGAACTGATTCAGGAACTGCGCGCCGCGGGACTCGCGATCATCCTCACCACCCACCTGCTCGACGACGCCCAGAAGCTTGCGGACTACGTCTACATCATGGAGGGCGGGCGCACCGTGGCCCAGGGCACCGTGGCCGACCTGACGGCCGGGGCCGCTCCGGAGAACTTCCGGGAACTGCGCTTCCAGAGCGTGCCGGGCCTTGAAATTCCCCCCGGACTCCTGCCGCACCTTCACCGCGCGGAACCGGAGCCGGGCCACTACCTGGTCAGCGGCGCCCTCACGGCGGCCGACTTCGCGGCCCTGGCCCAGTGGTGGGACTCCGAGGGAATCCTGCCCGTATCCGTCTCCATGGCCCCTCGGTCCCTCGAAGACGTTTTCCTCGACATCGCCGGACGGAGCATCCGATGACCCATGCCGCCCCCCTCGCCCGGAGGGTGCTGCGCCACGGCGGCTACGAGGCCGCCGCGATGCTCCGCAACGGCGAACAGCTCGTGCTCGCCGTCGCCCTGCCCCTGCTGGCCCTCGCCGGCCTCGTGGCCACGCCCCTCCTCGACGGCTTCGGTCCCAGCAGGATCGACACCGCGGCCCCGGGGGTGCTCGCGCTGTGCGTCATGTCGACGGCGTTCACCGGCCAGGGGATCGCGACAGGCTTCGACCGCAGGTACGGTGTGCTCCGGTTCCTCTCAACCACCCCGTTGGGCCGCTCCGGCCTGGTCTTCGGCAAGGCCGCGGCCGTGGCCGTGGTGCTCGCCCTGCAGGTGGTGCTGATCGGCGGCGCCGCGGTGCTGATGGGCTGGCGCCCGGAACTGTCGGGGCTGCCCTGGGCGGTTCTGACCTTCGCCCTCGGCGCGGCGGCCTTCACCGCACTCGGCCTCCTCGTGGCCGGGACGCTGCGGCCGGAGGCGACGCTCGCGGTGACGAACCTGCTGTGGATCGTGCTGGCCGCCGCCGGAGGGATCATCCTTCCCGCCGCCGGACTTCCCGCCGCCGTCGAGCCGTTCGTGCGGATCCTGCCGTCGTCCGCGCTGGGCGACGGGCTGCGCACCGCCTTCCTTGAGGGATCCTTTCATCCCCTGTCCTGCCTGATCCTGCTGGGCTGGGCCGCGGTGGCCAGTGCCGCCGCCGTCCGCTGGTTCCGATGGAGTTGAGAACATGCCGTCTTCTGCCCTGACCCGCCTGCGCTCCCGGCTACCGGCCACCGAGACCCCCCTCATCCGCCGGCTGGCGATCGCGTCCCTGGTGTCCCAGATCGTCATCGTCGTCACCGGCGGAGCGGTACGGCTCACCGCCTCGGGCCTTGGCTGCCCCGAGTGGCCGCGGTGCACCGCCGACTCGATCGTGAGCACCCCGGAGCTCGGTCTGCACGGGATCATCGAGTTCGGCAACCGCCTGCTCACCTTTGTGCTGGTGGTGATCGCGGTCGCCATGCTGGTGTCCGTGCTCAACCTGCGCCGCCAGCGCCGGGATCTCTTCCGCCTCTCGGTGGCGCTCCTGGCGGGCATCCCCGCGCAGGCCGTGATCGGCGGCATCACCGTGTGGACCGACCTGAACCCGTGGGTGGTCGGCTGGCACTTCCTGGTCTCCATGGCCCTCGTGAGCGTCGCCACGGTGCTCGTGAACCGGACCCGGCTGACCACCGCCCAGAGCCGGGAGCGCCTGCCGCAGGCGGCCCCGCGGATCCTGCGCCAGCTCCTGGCGGTGATTGCCGTACTCACCGGGCTCGTCGTCGTCCTCGGGGTGATCGTGACCGGATCAGGCCCCCACGCCGGAGACCACGGAGCCGCCCGGAACAACCTCGACCCTGAGCTGATGACCCGCATTCACGCCGCACCGGTCTACCTTCTGGTGATGACCGTGGCGCTGGCCGTAGCGCTGGCCTACCGGCACCGGGTGGCGCCGGCCCTGCGCCGGTCGCTGGTGCTCCTTGCCGTCGTGGTCCTGGCCCAGGGCGCCGTGGGATACGCCCAGCATTTCCTTCACCTGCCGATCGGGCTGGTGGCCCTGCACCTGCTCGGCGCCTCCCTGCTGACCGCAGCGGCGGTCCACGCCGTCTACACGGGGTACACCCGTCAGCCGACCGGCGCCGCCGCCGGGGCTCTCGGGCAGGTCAGGACACCGGTCCGCTGAGGGCCAGCGCCTCCTCAACCACGTCGACGAGCCGCGCCAGTTCGCGCTGTTCGCTGCCCGGGACCGGGAGCAGCGGCAGGCGGGGATCCCCCGCGTCGATGCCGCAGACGCGCGCGAGCAGGTGCAGCCCGCTGATCTTGCGCAGGTTCACCACATGCTGCACCACGGGCAGCAGCACCCTGCGGCACTCCGCAACCCCGGCAGCGTCCCCCGCTGTGACCGCCGCGCGGAACCGGGCGTAATAGGCCGGAAGCAGCGCGGCCGGGCCGGTGTGCCAGGCGTCCGCCGCAAGTTCCCCCGAGGCGATCAGCAGGTCGCCGCTCAGGCCGTGGCTGAAGGTGGCGTCCGTCAGGGAGCGGAGGCGGTCATACCGCTGCCGGAAGGAGGCCACGTCCGCGGCGGTGTCCTTGAACGCCACCACCGAGGGAAGCGCGAGGCGTTCCGCCACCAGCTCAAGCCCGTAGCTGAACTGGGTGGTGCGGGGGTTGTTGTAGAGGCAGATCGGCAGGTCGGTCGACTCCGCGATGGAGCGCACCTGGAAGGACACCTCCTCCTCGGTGAGCGGCACGTAGGAGACCGGCGACAGGACCAGGCCCGACGCTCCGGCGCGTTCGGCGGACCGGGCGGCCGCCAGCACCTCGCGGGTTCCCACTGAGCTGATGCCGACCACCACCGGCACAGCGCCCGCGGCCGCCTCGACGGCGGTGCGGGCCACCGCATCGCGTTCGGTCGAGCTGAGGAAGGCGAAGCTCCCGGAGGAACCCAGGACGGCGATGGTGTCGACCCCGGAGACCGCCAGGGAAGAGATCAGGGCGGCAAGTTCGGGGGTGTTCACCCCGCCGTCGGCCGTGAAGGGCGTTATGGGGTAGGCGACGAGCCCGGTGAAGGTCATTCCCCCATGCTAGCGGCGCCGTCCGCTCCCGCTAGAAGACGGGGCCGCCGACGAACGGGTCGATCGCCAGCGCGAGGAAGAGCACCGTGAGGTAGCTGATCGAGCCGTGGAAGACCTTCATGGCCGCCCGGTTCTCGAGGGTTCCTTGGCGGGCCTTGGCGTGAAGGCGGTGGGTCTCCCGGATGAACCAGGCGCCGGCAGCCGCGGCGGCCACCGTGTAGACCCAGCCGGCTCCGGCCGGCACCAGCAGCAGCGAGCACGCGACAGTCGCCCACGCATACAGGACGACCTGGACGGAGACGACGCGCGCCCCGGCAATGGCGCCGAGCATCGGGACGTTCGCCGCGTTGTAGTCGTCGCTGTACTTCATCGAAAGCGGCCAGTAGTGCGGGGGTGTCCAAAGGAAGATGATGAGGAAGAGCACGATGGCGGGCCACTCGACCGAGTTCGTCACCGCAGCCCATGCGATCAGCACCGGCATGCAGCCGGCGGCGCCGCCCCATATGATGTTCTGCGCGGTCCGGCGCTTGAGGATGAGCGTGTAGACAACGACATAGAGGAAGATTGCGGCGACGCCCAACCAGGCCGCCAGCGGGTTCGCGCCCCACCACAGGATGCCGATGGCCGCGGCGCCGAGCGCCCAGGCGAAGATCAGCGCCTCCCGGGGGGTGACCTCCCCGGTCACCAGCGGGCGGTTAGCCGTCCGGTGCATCACCTTGTCCATATCGCGGTCGATATAGCAGTTGAAGGCGCCGGCGCTGCCGGCGGCGAACGCCCCACCCACCATGGTGGCGAGGATCAGCCCGGGGTGCGGGAACCCGCCGTGGGCGAAGATCATCGTGGGAAGGGTCGTCACCAGCAGGAGCTCGATCACCCGCGGCTTGGTCAGGGCGAGATACGCCCTGGCTTTGCGCCCGACGCCCCCTCGGGCCCGGGGCGGCCGTGCCGGCGCAGAAACCTGCTGGGTCTTCACAAGGCAACACTTTCATTTCTTTTGGGGCAAAAGACAGAATCATCATACCCTTTTACGCCGCGTAGAAATCGGGCCCCGCCTACCCTGCCGCGCAGGCCGGGGCCGGGAGTGACCACCCGTGACATTGCTCACCAACGATAAGGGAACTTTTGGGGAATGGACGGCAACATCTCTGACTTGTTACCCAGTGAACTTCCTTTGATGCGAGGAAGGGATATGGTTGGTTTTGAAGCCCAAGTGGCCCTCCTGCGGGGGTGCCTGCATCACTGGGAATACACGGATAAATGCAGGATTCAACGGTGAACGGCCAGCAGGCTGCGGGTGCCTCCGCGTACCCCTGCCCCCAGCTCCCCACGGCGCCGTGGCGCTGGCCGACCTGGACAGAGAAAGGCCCGGTCAACGTGGCACGAATGCAAGAGCAGGAACTTAACTGGAGCGAACTGGACGACAAGGCGGTGGACACCATCCGCGTCCTCGCCGCGGATGCAGTGGAGAAGGTGGGCAACGGCCACCCGGGTACCGCGATGAGCCTTGCTCCCGCCGCCTACCTGCTCTTCCAGAAACTGATGCGCCATGACCCGTCCGACCCGGAATGGACCGGCCGCGACCGGTTCGTCCTCTCCCCCGGCCACACGTCGCTGACGCTCTACATCCAGCTGTACCTGGCCGGTTACGGCCTGGAACTCGATGACCTCAAGGCGCTGCGCACCTGGGGATCGCAGACCCCCGGCCACCCTGAATACCGCCACACCAAGGGTGTGGAGATCACGACCGGCCCGCTGGGCCAGGGCCTCGCGACCTCCGTCGGCTTCGCCTTCGGCCAGCGCCGCCAGCGCGGCATGTTCGACCCCGAGGCCCCCCAGGGTGAGAGCCCCTTCGACCACACCATCTGGGTCATCGCCTCCGACGGCGACCTCCAGGAAGGCGTCACCTCCGAGGCCTCATCGCTCGCCGGCCACCAGGAGCTCGGCAACCTCGTGGTGCTCTACGACGAGAACCACATCTCCATCGAGGATGACACCGACATCGCCTTCACCGAGGACGTGCTGAAGCGCTATGAGGCGTACGGCTGGCACGTCCAGCGGGTCGACTGGACGAAGACCGGCGAGTACGTCGAAGACGTCGCCGAACTGTATTCCGCCCTGGTCGCTGCAAAGAACGAAACCTCGAAGCCCTCGATCGTGTCCCTCCGGACCATCATCGGCTGGCCTGCCCCCACCAAGCAGAACACCGGCAAGATCCACGGCTCCGCCCTCGGCAAGGACGAGGTGGCCGCGCTGAAGCAGGCCCTGGGCTTCGACCCGGAGAAGCACTTCGACGTCGACCCCGAGGTCCTGGCGCACGCCCGCAAGGTCGTTGAGCGCGGCGCCAGCACCCGCGCCGACTGGGACACCTCCTTCGACGCCTGGCGCGGAGCCCACCCGGACGAGGCGAAGATGCTCGAGCGCATCGCCTCCCGCACCCTTCCCGAAGGCTGGGAGGAGGCACTGCCCGAGTTCCCCGCAGGCAAGGACATGTCGACCCGTGCCGCCTCCGGCAAGGTCCTCACCGCCATCGGCCCGGTCCTTCCCGAACTGTGGGGCGGCTCCGCCGACCTCGCCGAGTCGAACAACACCACCATCGAAGGCTCCCCGTCGTTCGTGCCGACGAGCCGGCAGACCGAGGCCTGGTCGGGCAACCCGTACGGACGGGTGCTCCATTTCGGGATCCGCGAGCACGCTGCCGCGGCCATCGTCAACGGCATCGTGATGCACAGCAGCACCCGCGCGTTCTCCGGCACCTTCCTGATCTTCAGCGACTACCAGCGGCCTGCGGTGCGCCTGGGCGCCCTGATGGGCGTGCCGGCCATCTACGTCTGGACGCATGACTCCATCGGCCTCGGCGAAGACGGACCCACCCACCAGCCCGTTGAGCAGCTCACCTCGCTGCGTGCCATCCCCGGCCTCGACGTCGTGCGCCCCGGTGACGCCAATGAGGTCGCCGTGGCCTGGCGGACCATCCTGGAAAACACCCAGAACCCCGCGGGCATCGTGCTGACCCGGCAGAACATCCCCACGTACGAGCGCGGCGACGGGGCAGCCACCGGTGACACCTTCGGCTCGGCCGAAGGCGTGGCCAAGGGCGCGTACATCCTCGCCGAGGCACGCAACGGCGCGCCCGAGGTCATCCTGATGGCCACCGGTTCCGAGGTGCAGCTGGCCGTTTCGGCCCGCGAAACCCTCGAAGCCGAAGGCATCGCCGCCCGCGTGGTCTCGGTGCCCTCGCTCGAGTGGTTCAACAGCCAGGACGAGGCGTACCGCGAGTCGGTCCTGCCGCGCAGCGTGCGCGCCAGGGTCTCCGTCGAAGCGGGCGTGGCCCAGAGCTGGCAGGGCCTGCTCGGCGACGCCGGCCGTGCCGTGTCCCTCGAGCACTACGGTGCCTCGGCGGACTACAAGACCCTCTACCGCGAGTTCGGCATCACCGCGGAGGCCGTCGTGGCCGCGGCCCATGACTCAATCACCGCCGCCGCCGGCACCCCGCTGGCAGCTAACGGCACCCCGGCCATGCCGTCGGGCGCCCGCGCCACCGAGACCGGCGACCACCAGTAGCCCGACCGCTTCCGTCCGACACGAGTGTCCGTGAACGCGGACTCAAAGGAGAATTCAATGACTTCCAACCCAACGGCCGACCTTTCCTCGGCCGGCGTCTCGATCTGGCTCGACGACCTGTCCCGCGAACGCATCAACTCCGGTGCCTTTAAGCGGCTCATCGAAGAGCTCAACGTCGTCGGTGTCACCACCAACCCCAGCATCTTCGCCGCCGCGCTGAAGCAGGGCGAGTCCTACGCCTCGCAGGTCGGCGCCCTGGCGCAGGCCGGTGCCTCCCTCGACCAGGCCGTCTTCGACATCACCACCCACGATGTCGCCCAGGCCTGCGACATCTTCGCCGAAGCGGCGAAGCGCACCGGCGGCTTCGACGGCCGCGTCTCGATCGAGGTCGACCCCCGCCTCGCCCGCGATACCAAGGGAACCATCGAGGAGGCCAAGCGCCTCTACGCCAAGGTCCAGCGCACCAACGTCCTGATCAAGATCCCGGCCACAGTTGAGGGCCTCGAGGCGATCACGGAAACCATCGCCGCGGGGATCAGCGTCAATGTCACCCTGATCTTCTCGCTTGAGCGGTACCGCGAGGTTATCAACGCCTACCTGGTCGGCCTTGAGAAGGCGAAGGAGAACGGGCACGACCTGAGCAAGATCCACTCCGTCGCGTCCTTCTTCGTCTCCCGCGTCGACGCCGAGATCGACGGACGCCTCGACGCCCTGGGCACCCCCGAAGCCAAGGCGCTCAAGGGCAAGGCCGGGCTTGCCAATGCCCGCCTGGCCTACCAGGTGTACGAGGAGCAGTTCGCCACCGAGCGCTGGCAGGTCCTCGCCGGTGCCGGCGCGAACCCCCAGCGTCCGCTGTGGGCCTCCACCGGGGTCAAGGACCCGTCACTGCCCGACACCCTGTACGTGACCGGCCTTGTCGCCCAGGGTGTCGTCAACACGATGCCGGAGAAGACGCTCGAGGCAACGGCCGACCACGGCGTCATCGAAGGGGACACGGTCACCGGCACCTACGAGGAGTCAAACGCCGTCCTCAACGACCTCGATGGCCTGGGCATCTCCTACAAGGAGGTCGTCGAGCAGCTTGAGACGGAAGGCCTCGACAAGTTCGTGGCCAGCTGGTCCGAACTCCTCGAGACCGTCCAGACCGCGCTCGACACCGAAGGACGCTGATACCGATGGGTTCATTCGAGCTCGCCGCTTCCGGTGAGGCCGCAGCCGCCATCGAGGCCTCCCTACCCGCCCTGGTCGAGGATAAGGTCGCCTCTCGGCTCATGGCCAAGGACGCCACCCTGTGGGGCCCCGACGCCGAGCCGGAGGCCTCCATCCGCCTCGGCTGGATCGACCTGTTCGACGAGTCACGGGCGTTGATCCCTCAGACCGCCAAACTCCGCGAGGAGCTTGCGGCCGAGGGCGTCTCCCGGTTCGTGCTGTGCGGCATGGGCGGGTCCTCCCTGGCCCCCGAGGTCATCACCCGGACCGCAGGGGTCGACCTCGTGGTCCTCGACTCGACCGACCCCGACCAGGTCAGCGCCGCCCTCGCGGAGCGCCTCGCCGAGACGGCGATCGTGGTGTCCTCGAAGTCTGGCTCCACCGTGGAGACCGACTCGCAGCGCCGGGCCTTCGAAAAGGCGTTCACCGACGCCGGCATCGACGCGAAGTCCCGCATCATCATCGTCACCGATCCCGGCTCGCCGCTTGACGGTTCGGCGCGGGAGGCCGGCTACCGCCAGGTCTTCAACGCGAACCCGCAGGTCGGCGGACGCTACTCGGCCCTGACGGCGTTCGGCCTGGTCCCCTCGGGCCTTGCCGGCGCCGACATCGAAGCCCTCGTGGCCGATGCCGAGGAAATCTCCGAGTTCCTCGGTGAGGACGGACCCGACAACGCGGGCCTGCGGCTGGGCGCCGTGCTCGGGGGCACCAAGCCGCTGCGCGACAAGATTGTCTTCGCCGACGGCGGCTCCGGCCTGCCGGGCTTCGCCGACTGGGCCGAGCAGCTCATCGCGGAGTCCACCGGGAAGCTCGGCACGGGCCTGCTGCCCGTCGTGGCCTCCCTGGACTCCCCCGAGGTCGCCACGGTGGCCGACGACGTCGTCCCGGTCGTCCTGGCCGGTTCCGACGCCGAGGTGTCCACGGACGGACAGACCCGCGCGGTGGTGAGTGGATCGCTGGGAAGCCAGATGTTCGTCTGGGAGTTCGCAACCGCGGTCGCGGGCCGGTTGCTGGGGATCAACCCCTTCGACCAGCCTGACGTGGAGGCTGCGAAGAAGGCCGCCCGCGGCCTCCTTGACGCCCAGCCCGCTCCGGCGCCGGCGAACTTCGTCGACGGCGCCATCGAAATCCGCGGCGACGCGGAACTGCTCGGGGACGCCACCACCGTCGGGGACGCCCTCCAGGCGCTCCTGGGCACCCTCGAACCCACCGGCTACCTGTCGGTCCAGGCCTACCTGGACCGGCACGCCCAGGCACCGCTCGAGGAGCTGCGCAGCCCGCTGGCCGCCCTGACCGGCCGGCCCGTCACCTTCGGATGGGGCCCGCGGTTCCTTCACTCGACCGGCCAGTTCCACAAGGGTGGACCGGCCTCCGGGGTGTACCTCCAGATCACCGGCGCAGCCGGCTCGGACCTGGAGATTCCGGGACTGCCCTTCACCTTCGGGGAACTGATCTCGGCCCAGGCGGCCGGAGACGCACAGGTGCTTGAGGCCCACGGCCGTCCCGTGGTCCGCCTGCACCTGACAGACCGCGCGGCGGGGCTGAGCCAGCTCAGCGGTGTCATTGACTTCCTGGCCGGAGCCGGCCGGGAATCCCAGCAGAACGGCTAGCCATGCACGAGACCCTTCCCCCCAAACAGGCAAATCCCCTGCGGGATCCCCGCGACCGGCGCCTGAGCCGGATCGCGGGGCCGTCGTCGCTGGTGCTCTTCGGAGTCACCGGCGACCTCGCCCGCAAAAAGCTCATGCCGGCCGTGTACGACCTGGCCAACCGCGGCCTGCTCCCGCCCAGCTTCGCCCTCATCGGATTCGGCCGGCGCGACTGGACGCACGAGCAGTTCGCAGAGGAGGTCCGGAACTCCGTCAAGCAGTATGCGCGCACCCCGTTCAACGACACGGTGTGGGAGCAGCTTGAGGCCGGAATCCGCTTCGTTCAGGGCAACTTCGACGACGACGACGCCTACGTCCGCCTCCAGGAGTCACTGAGCGAGCTCGACGAGACCCGGGGAACGCGCGGAAACCACGCGTTCTACCTCTCGATCCCACCGAAGGCCTTCGAGATCGTATGCCAGAAGCTGTCCGAGCACGGGCTCGCCCAGCCCCGTGACGGCCAGTGGCGGCGGGTTGTCATCGAGAAGCCGTTCGGACACAACCTGGAGTCGGCCCGGGAGCTGAACAACATCGTCGAGCAGGTCTTCCCGCCCGACGCCGTGTTCCGCATCGACCACTACCTTGGCAAGGAGACGGTCCAGAATATCCTGGCCCTGCGCTTCGCAAACCAGCTGTTCGAGCCGCTGTGGAACGCCAACTACGTCGACCACGTGCAGATCACGATGGCCGAGGACATCGGCATCGGTGGCCGCGCCGGGTACTACGACGGCGTCGGCGCCGCACGCGACGTCATCCAGAACCACCTGTTGCAGCTGCTCGCCCTCACGGCCATGGAGGAGCCCATCTCCTTCAACGCCGAGGACCTGCGCGCGGAGAAGGAGAAGGTCCTCGCCGCGGTGCGGCTTCCCGAGGACCTGACCTGCTACTCGGCCCGCGGCCAGTACGACAGCGGCTGGCAGGGCGGCGAGGAGGTCAAGGGCTTCCTCGACGAGGACGGCATCCCAGCCGATTCCACGACGGAGAGCTTCGCCGCGATCCGCCTGGACATCAACACCCGGCGGTGGAGCGGTGTGCCGTTCTACCTGCGGGCCGGCAAGCGCCTCGGCCGCCGCGTCACGGAAATCGCGGTCGTCTTCAAGCGCGCTCCGAACCTGCTCTTCCTCGACCACAACGAAGACGACTTCGGCCAGAACGCCGTCGTCATCCGCGTCCAGCCTGACGAGGGGGCGACGATCCGGTTCGGGTCGAAGGTCCCGGGCACGCAGATGGAGGTCCGCGACGTCACCATGGACTTCGGGTACGGCCACTCCTTCACCGAGTCGAGCCCCGAGGCGTACGAGCGGCTCATCCTCGACGTGCTGCTGGGCGAACCGCCGCTGTTCCCGCGCCAGCAGGAGGTCGAACTGTCCTGGCAGATCCTCGATCCCTTCGAGAAGTTCTGGGCGTCGCTGAACGAGCAGCCCGAAAAGTACAGGCCGGGCAGCTGGGGTCCATCCTCCGCCGATGAGCTGCTGGCCGCCGATGGCAGAAGCTGGAGAAGGCCATGATCGTAGATCTTCCGAACACCACCACGTCGAAGGTCTCCAAGGAGATCACGAGCCTGCGCGACCGGGGCGGCGTCGTCGCCCTCGGCCGGGTGCTCACCCTCGTGGTGATCACCCGCGCCGGGGCCGAGGAGGAGGCGATCCGGGCAGCGAACGAAGCGAGCCGGGAGCACCCCTGCCGCATTATCGTCCTGGCCCAGGGATCGCCCGACGACCCCACGCGCCTCGACGGCCAGATCCGGGTGGGCGGTGACGCCGGTGCCTCCGAGGTGATCGTGCTCCGCGGCTCCGGAGACCTGGCAAACGAGAACGAGTCGCTCGTGTCGGCCCTGCTGCTGCCGGACGCCCCGATCGTGGCCTGGTGGTCGCACCACATGCCGGCCGCGGCGGCCCAGACCTCCATCGGGGCCATCGCCCACCGCCGGATCACCGACTCCTCCAACGAGGCGGACCCGGCCGCGGCACTGTTTAACCTGCAGAAGACCTATTCCGCAGGCGACACGGACCTGGCCTGGACGCGCCTGACGAACTGGCGCATCCAGCTCGCGGCCGTCCTCGACCAGGCCGAGCCGTCGACGATCACCGAGGTCACGGTCGAAGGCGCCGAGGATTCCCCCAGCACGGTCCTCCTGGCCGCCTGGTTGACCCAGGCCCTGGATGCTCCGGTGACAATTGCCGCCGGTCCCGCCGGTACCGGCCTGCACCGGGTGCGGCTCTCGCGGGACAACGGGGACATCGAGCTGTACCGTCCGGGCCGGGATGTGGCCGAGCTGCACCAGCCCGGCCAGCCGGTCCAGCGGATTTCCCTGCCGCGCCGCAGCCTGGAGGAGTGCCTCGCCGAGGAGCTTCGTCGACTTGACCCGGACGACGTATTCGGGGAAGTTATCACCGAAGGCCTTGCGAAAACGAACCTAAGGAGCGTACAAACCAGTGAACGCTGAGCCAAAGATCAGTATCCACCCCGGCCCGACCCTGCTTGCCGCCTCGGTGGCGTCTCGCCTGATCACCCGCCTCGTCGATGTGCAGAACGAGCGCGGGACGGCCACCGTGGTGCTGACCGGAGGCTCCATCGGCACGGCGGCCCTGAAGTCCGTATGGGATTCCCCCACCTGCCGGACGGTGGACTGGTCGCAGGTGCACTTCTGGTGGGGCGACGAGCGGTTCCTGCCGGCCGGTCACCCCGACCGCAATGCGGTACAGGCCCGCGAGGCGCTGCTTGACCGCCTTCCGGTCGATCCGGCAAAAGTGCACGAGTTCGGCTCGAGCGATGACTTCGCCGACCAGGACGCCGCAGCCGAGGACTATGCGGCACGGCTGCAGGAAGCGGCCGAAGCGGAAGCGCTGGACGGCGCCGCCGATCCGCGGCTCCCGCGGTTCGACGTGCTGATGCTCGGCGTCGGCCCGGACGCCCACATCGCCTCGCTCTTCCCGGAGCTGGCGGGGATCCGGACGAAGGGCTCGACCGTGGTAGGCGTCGCCGACGCACCGAAGCCGCCGCCGGAGAGGATCTCCCTCACGCTGGAGAGCATTAACTCGGCGGAGGAGGTCTGGCTGGCGGTGGCCGGTGAGGACAAGGCCGGAGCGGTGGGTCTGGCCCTTGCCGGTGCCGGCTCGGTCCAGGTGCCCGCCGCCGGTGCCCGCGGCCGGAACAAAACCCTGTGGCTGATCGACCAGGAGGCTGCCGTGCAGCTCCCCGGCCGCCTGATCAACCGCGAGGACGCCGAGCAGTAGACCCTCAAGCGGGTGGTGCGACCCGCGCCACCCGCTCAACGGGAAAGCACCGTTCAACGACAAAGCCCCGCCGCTTCCATTACGGAAGCGGCGGGGCTTTTGCGTTGCGGCTGGCTTGGTCCGGCGTCAGGGCTTGATTCCCCGCGGCGTCCGGCGGGCTGCTGTGCCCGGGACGCCGGCGCCGAAGGACGCTCCGGTGTCGGAGGGGTCAGGAATCTCCGAGGAACCGCTGGATCAGTCCAAGGGCGATGATCACGGTGCCCCAGGCCAGGCCAAGGGCCACGGTGAAGCGGTTGAGGTTGCGCTCGGCAACCCCTGAGGAGCCCATGCTTGAGGTCATGCCGCCGCCGAACATGTCGGACATGCCGCCGCCGCGGCCCTTGTGCAGCAGGATCAGCAGCGTCAGGAGCAGGCTGGTGACGCCCAGCAGTACGAGCAGGATGATTCGGAGAATTTCCACGGGGCCCTTTCAAGGCTGAGAACCCGCCGTTGGCGGGGAGGCGCGACTAGCCTGTGACCAGGTGCTGTTCGAACCTGACAATACTAGCAAACTCGGACACGTCGAGGCTCGCACCGCCGACGAGCACGCCGTCGACGTCGCGTTCCTTGAGGATCGCTCCGGCGTTGGCGGCCTTGACCGACCCACCATAGAGCAGGCGGACCTTCGCAGCCGTGTCGCCGTCGAAGAGCTCGTCCAGTTCTGCGCGGATCGCCGCGCACATCTCCTGGGCGTCCTGCGGTCCGGCCACCTCGCCGGTGCCGATCGCCCAGACGGGCTCGTAGGCCACGACCAGCCGGGCGGCCTGACCGGCGTCGAGGCCGGCCACGCCCCGGCGGAGCTGTTCGAGGGTGTGCTCCACATGGGTGCCGGACTGGCGGATCTCAAGGCCCTCCCCGACGCAGAGCACGGGCACAAGGTCGTGCCGGTACGCGGCGTGCACCTTGGTGTTGAGCAGTTCGTCGGATTCGGCGTGGAGGGTGCGGCGCTCGGAATGGCCCACCAGCACGTACGTGCAGCCGAGGCGCTTCAGGAACTGCCCGGAGATGTCCCCGGTGTAGGCGCCGGAGTCGTGCGGGGAAAGGTCCTGCCCGCCGTACACGACGGGCAGGTCGTCCCCCTTGACGAGGGTCTGCACACCGCGCAGATCGGTGAACGGCGGGAACACCGACACCTCAACCCTGCCGAAGTCGTGGTTGGCGTCGTCGAGGGTCCACGCGAGCTTCTGCAGGAAGGTGATGGCCTGGACGTGGTCCAGGTTCATTTTCCAGTTACCGGCGATCAGGGGGCGCCGGTCGAACACGCCGTTCGTCGAGGTGGTCATAGCCGAACTCTCTTTCAGTCGTCAGGAGCCGCAGGACCCGCCCGTGCGGGCGGGTCCTGCGGCGGAAATGTTCCCGTGCCGGTGGCCTCAGGCGCGCTCGAGCGCCGTCAGGCCGGGGAGCTCCTTGCCCTCGAGGTATTCGAGGCTTGCCCCGCCTCCGGTAGAGATGTGGCCGAACTGGGTGTCCTCGAACCCGAGGCCCCGGACCGCGGCGGCGGAGTCGCCTCCACCCACCACCGTCAGGGCGCCGTTGCGCTGCGCCTCGACGAGGGCCTGTGCAACCACGCGGGTCCCCTCGGCGAAAGCCTCGAACTCGAACACGCCCATGGGCCCGTTCCAGAACACGGTCTTCGCCTGCGCGATGTGCGCCGCGAAATCGGAGCCGCTGACCGGTCCGATGTCGAGGCCGATCCCGCCGGCGCCGTAGGGGCCGGACTCGATTGCATCGGCCGCGAGCACCCCGTGTCCGGCGTCGGGCGCGAACTTCTCGGCAACCACGATGTCCGTCGGGAAGACAAACTCCGTGCCCGCCTCCGCCGCGCGGTCGAGGTAGCCGCGCACTGTATCCAGCTGGTCGGCCTCAAGCAGGCAGGCACCCACCTTGTGCCCCTGGGCGGCGAGGAACGTGAAGACCATTCCTCCGCCGATCAGGAGCCGGTCGGCCTTGCCCAGCAGGTTCTCGATGACTGCCAGCTTGTCGGAGACCTTCGATCCGCCGAGGACGACCACGAAGGGCCGCTCGGGGTCAGTGGTGAGCCGCTGGAGCACCTCGACCTCCGCCTTCACCAGGTCGCCCTGGTAGGAGGGAAGGATCGCGGCGAGGTCGTACACGCTTGCATGCTTGCGGTGCACGGCACCGAAAGCGTCATTGACGTACGCCCCCGAGCTGCCGGCGAGCCCCGCGAACTCGTGTGCGAGTGCGGCGCGTTCGCTCTCGTCCTTGCTGGTCTCGCGCGGGTCGAACCGCACGTTCTCCAGCACCAGGACCTCCCCGTCGGAGAGCGCCTGGGCTGCTGCCCGCGCCTGCTCCCCGGCGGTATCCCCCGCGAGCGTCACGGAGAAGTCCGCGAGCTCGGCCAGGCGGTCGACGGCGGGGCGGAGCGAGTACTTCGCCTCGGGCGCACCCTTGGGGCGTCCAAGGTGAGCCATCACGATGACGGCGGCTCCGGCCTCGCTGAGCTTGCGCAGCACGGGAAGCGACGCCCGAAGGCGCCCGTCGTCGGTGACCCGCTGGGAGTCGTCAAGGGGAACGTTGAGGTCCGAGCGGACCAGGATCCGCCGGCCGCGGACCCCTTCCGCCAGGAGGTCGTCGATCGATGCGTAGCCCACTGGGTCAGGAGAGCTTGGAAGCGACGATTTCGGTGAGGTCAACGAGGCGGTTCGAGTATCCCCACTCGTTGTCGTACCAGGACACGACCTTGACCTGGTTGCCGATGACCTTGGTCAGCCCGGAGTCGAAGATCGAGGACGCCGGGTCCCCGACGATGTCCGAGGACACGATCGGGTCCTCGGTGTAGGTCAGGTAGCCCTTCAGGGGGCCTTCGGCGGCGGCCTTGTAGGCGGCGTTGACCTCGTCGACGGTGACCTCCCTGCCGACCGTGACGGTCAGGTCGGTGGCCGAGCCGGTGGGCACGGGGACGCGGATGGCATACCCGTCGAGCTTGCCCTTGAGCTCGGGCAGGACCAGGCCGATGGCCTTGGCGGCTCCGGTGGAGGTCGGCACCATGTTGATGCCGGCCGCGCGCGCCCGGCGCAGGTCCTTGTGCGGGCCGTCCTGGAGGTTCTGGTCCGCCGTGTAGGCGTGGACGGTGGTCATCAGACCGCGTTCGATGCCGAAGGAGTCCTGGAGGACCTTCGCCAGCGGGCCCAGGCAGTTGGTGGTGCAGGAGGCGTTGGAGATGATGTGGTGGTTCGCCGGGTCGTAGTCGCCGTCGTTGACGCCCAGGACCACGGTGAAGTCCTCGTCGGAGGCGGGGGCCGAGATCAGGACCTTCTTCGCACCGGCATCGATGTGCTTCTGCGCGTCGGAGGCCTTGGTGAAGAACCCTGTCGATTCGACCACGATGTCCACGCCCAGGTCTGCCCAGGGCAGGTTCGCGGGGTCGCGCTCGGCCAGGACCTTGATGCGCTTGCCGTCGACCACCAGGTCCCCGCCGTCGGCCTCAACGCTCACGCCCAGGCGGCCCGCCACGGAGTCGTACTTGAGCAGGTGGGCCAGGGTCTCGGGGCTGGTGAGGTCGTTGACCGCCACGATTTCCAGATCCGCGCCCTGATCGAGCGCCGCCCGGAAGTAGTTACGGCCGATCCGGCCAAAGCCATTGATTCCAATACGGGTAGTCACTGGTTTCCATCTCCTTATTAGTGATGCTGCCAGGGCCTGTTCGGCCGGTCCGGCAGCTGCTTGCGCTGCACGCCGTTGTGCGGGTCCGATGATCCTTTCGGTCCATCAGGTTTTGCGGTGCTTCGGGGCGGGGGCCTGCGCCCCCGCCCCGAAGCGCGTGCCCGTCCCGCGGAGGCGGGCACAGGCGGAACGCAACCGGGCGTTAGACGCCGGGGACGACCAGGCTCGATGCGCCGGACCGGGCGCGGTCAAACCGTGCCGCGACGTCGGTCCAGTTCACGATATTCCAGAAGGCCTTGACGTAATCGGCCTTGACATTGACGTAGTCGAGGTAGAAGGCGTGCTCCCACATGTCGAGCATGAGCAGCGGGATGGTTCCGACCGGAACGTTGCCCTGCTGGTCGTAGAGCTGCTCGATCACGATGTTGCCGCCGAGCGGCTCGTAGGCGAGGACGGCCCAGCCGGAGCCCTGAAGGCTGATGGCGGCGGCGTTGAAGTGGCTGCGGAAGGCCTCGAAGGACCCGAACGCGTCGTCGAGTGCGGCGGCCAGTTCACCGGTGGGGAGGTCTCCTCCGTCCGGTGAGAGGTTCTTCCAGAAGATCGAGTGGTTGGTGTGGCCGCCGAGGTGGAAGGCCAGGTCCTTCGACAGCTTGGGGATGTTCCCAAACTCACCCTTTTCGCGGGCCTCCGCCAGCTGTGCCAGCGCGTCGTTGGCACCCTTGACATAGGTGGCGTGGTGCTTGCTGTGGTGAAGCTCCATAATCCGCGCGGAGATATGCGGTTCAAGGGCCGCATAATCATAATCAAGGTCGGGCAGCGTGTACTGGCTCACGAATTTCCTCCATCTAATGGTGTACCTTTCCGGGACCGCTTCCGGGCCGGTATGGGCCGGAGACTGACCGCCGGGGTCCCGCCGCCGAAGCGGCAGGCTTGCCCTCCCATCCTATGCAAGGATTCACTCGTCCAGCATGTCGGCGGTGACATTGGCGTCGGTTCCCGGAATCCCGATCTCCTGGGCCCGCTTGTCGGCCATGGCCAGCAGCCGGCGGATCCTCCCCGCGATGGCGTCCTTGGTCATCGGAGGGTCGGCGAGCCGGCCAAGTTCGTCGAGGCTTGCCTGCTTGTGACCGACCCGCAGCTCCCCCGCGTACCGGAGGTGCTCCGGGACCGACTCGCCGAGGATCTCAAGCGCCCGCTCCACGCGGGCGCCGGCGGCCACGGCTGCCTGCGCGGACCGGCGCAGGTTGGCGTCGTCGAAGTTCGCCAGCCGGTTCGCCGTGGCACGGACCTCCTTGCGCATCCGCCGTTCCTCCCACACCATGAGGGCGTCGTGGGCGCCCATGCGGGTGAGCAGCGCCGCAATGGTGTCACCGTCGCGGATCACCACGCGGTCCACGCCCCGGACCTCCCGCGCCTTGGCGGCGATACCGAGGCGGCGCGCGGCGCCAACGAGGGCCAGAGCGGATTCCGGGCCGGGGCAGGTCACCTCGAGGGAGGACGAGCGGCCCGGCTCGGTCAGGGACCCGTGCGCCAGGAACGCGCCGCGCCAGACGGCCTCGGCGTCGGCCGCGGAGCCGTTGACGACGGCGGAGGGCAGCCCGCGCACGGGCCTGCCACGGGTATCGAGCAGGCCGGTCTGGCGGGCGAGGGACTCGCCGTCGCGCACCACCCGGACCACGTAGCGGTTGCCGCGGCGCAGGCCGCCGCCGGACACAACGATGATTTCACTGTTGTGCCCGTAGACCTCGGCGATGGCCGAGCGGACCCGGCGGGCGGTCGACGCGAGGTCGACCTCCGCTTCGATCACGATCCGGCCCGAAATGATGTGCAGCCCGCCGGCGAACCGCAGCAGGGCGGACACCTCGGCCTTGCGTACCGAGGACTTTTTAACCTCGAGGTGCGAGAGCTCCTCTTTGACGTCCGCAGTCAGCGCCACCAGTTCACTCCTAGTTCTCCCCAAACATGTCTTTGTACGCCGTTGCGAGGCGAAGCGGATCATGGACGGGTTTTCCGGTTGAAGATCCCACTTTACCCAGAACGGCCCGCCCACCCATCGCGGCGACCGCCGCCTCGAACTGCGCACGGTCCCCCACGACCGCCGGATCGGCCAGCACGACGTCCACGGTGAACTCCGGCGCGTAGCGCTTAATCACGGCAAGGTGGTCCACGGCGGTCATGCCCTGGGTCTCCTTGGTGTCGTTCGTCATATTCATCGTCAGGCAGCGTTTGGCGGAGGTGCGGCAGAGCGCGTCACGGAGCTCAGGAAGCAGCAGGTGCGGCAGCACCGAGGTGTACCAGGAGCCCGGGCCGAGGATCACCCAGTCGGCCAGTTCGATCGCCTCGAGGGCGTCCTTGCAGGCCGGCGCTGCCTCCGGGAGCAGCCGGACGTTGCTGACGTTCCCGCCCTCGGCGGCGACCGCCAGCTGGGCCTGCCCGACGATGGTCTTCACCCGCAGCCCTCCCCCGGACTCGGTGAGGATGTCCCCCTCGATGGTCAGGGGCACGCTGGCCATTGGCACGACCTTGCCGCGGGCACCCAGCAGCGCACCGGCCCACTGCAGGCCCGCCACTGGGTCGCCAAGCAGTTCCCAGAGGGTCACGATGAGCAGGTTTCCCAGCGCGTGGTTGTCGAGCGAGCCATCGACGCCCTCGGTTGAGGTGAAGCGGTGCTGCATGACGTCGCGCCAGGTGCGGCCCCAGTCCGTGTCGTCGCACAGGGCGGCAAGCGCCATCCGCAGGTCCCCGGGCGGAAGGACGCCAAGTTCCCTGCGCAGCCGGCCGGAGGACCCGCCGTCGTCGGCGACGGTGACCACGGCGGTGAGGTCCTGGGTCAGCAGGCGCAGCGCGGACAGCGAAGCGGACAGCCCGTGGCCGCCGCCGAGCGCCACCACCGAGGGCGTCTTCTCTGCCGGCTCGCCATCGCGCCGGTTCGCCGTCGGAACCGGGATCAGGGGCAGCGGCCCCGAAAAGAGTGCCACTACTCCCGCCCCAGATCCCGGTGGTGGGCGGCCACCTGCACCCCGGGCAGCTGGGCGAGCCGCTGGGCGATCTCCTCGGTCACCGCGACGGAGCGGTGCTTTCCTCCGGTGCAGCCGACCGCGATCGTCGCATAGTGCTTGTTCTCGCGGCGGTAGCCGTCGAGGACCGGGATCAGGGCGTTGACGTAGCGGCTGACGAAGTCCGAGGCGCCGGCGGCACCCAGCACGTACTCCCGCACGGGCTCATCGAGCCCGGTCTGCGGACGCAGCTGCGGCACCCAGTGCGGGTTGGGGATGAACCGGACGTCGGCCACGAAATTCGCGTCAACGGGGAGGCCGTACTTGAAGCCGAAGCTCAGCACATTGAGCCGCAGCACGATCGGCCCGGACTCCGAAAAGAGTTCGGTGACGGCGGTGGCCAGGGCGTGGACGTTGAAGTCGGTGGTGTCCACGACGATGTCGGAGGCGTACTTCACCTCCTTGAGCACGTCCCGCTCGGCCGCGATGCCGTCGAGGATCCGGCCGTCGCCCTGGAGCGGGTGGGGGCGCCTGCCCTGTTCGAACCGGCGGACCAGCTCCGCGTCGTCGGCGTCAAGGAAGAGCACACGGTAGTTGACCCCGGCCGCGCGCAGCGCGGCGAGGGCGGCCTTGATGTCGTTGAACAGCTTCTTGCTCCGCACGTCGATCACCACGGCGAGCTTCGGGATGGACTGGGGCATGCGGGCCACCAGTTCGGTCAGCGTCCCGAGCATCTGCGGCGGGAGGTTCTCGACGACGTACCAGCCGTGGTCCTCAAGCGCGTGCGCCGCCGTGCTGCGTCCGGCACCCGACATGCCGGTCACGACCAGCAGCTCCGATTCGGTGGGTTTGACCGGGGTCAGGCTGTCAGCCTCAGTCATGTATGCGTCCGTTCCGGCGTAGGTGGTGCGGATATGCTGCGCCGCAGGCAGCGGGCGCCGTCCTCAGCCTAGCTAAGAATCGAGGATCTCGCCCGTGGTCAGGTTCACAGCGGGAGCAGCGTCCTGCACCGCCCCGCCGGCCAGCCCGTTCCGGATGGCTTCGGCCATGGCCGGACCGATGCCCGGGACCTCGAGCAGGTCCTCCACTGAGGCGGCCTTCAGCTTCTTCACCGAACCGAAGTGCTTCAGCAGGACCTTGCGTTTCGACGGCCCAACACCCGGGATTCCGTCGAGGGCCGATTCGGTCATCGACTTCCCGCGCTTCTGGCGGTGGAAGCTGATGGCGAAGCGGTGGGCCTCGTCACGGATGCGCTGCAGCAGGAACAGTCCCTCAGATGCCCGCGGCAGGATGACGGGGAAGTCGCTGCCGGGCACCCACACCTCCTCGAGCCGCTTCGCAAGGCCGACGACGAAGACGTCGTCGATGCCGAGGTCCGCCAGCGCGCGGGAGGCCGCGGCCACCTGGGGCGGGCCGCCGTCGACGACGACCAGGTTCGGCGGGTAGGCGAACCGGTTCTTCGTCGTCGCCGTCGTGGTGTCCGCCAGCGGAAGGGCCTCCGCCCCGGCGTCGGCGTCGTTGTCCGCCGGGGAGCCGGTGCCCTCCCCATCGGCGAGGGAGCCGGTGCCGTTGCCGGTGTCCTCCGGCACGCGGCCGGCGAGGTAGTTCCGGAACCGGCGGTAGATCACGTCGTACATCGAGGCGGTGTCGTCGCGGGCGGCGTCGCCGGTGATCGAGAAGCGGCGGTACTCCGACTTGCGCGGCAGTCCGTCCTCGACCACCACCATGGAGGCGACCACGTTCGTGCCGGAGACGTGGGAGATGTCGAAGCATTCGATGCGCATCAGCGGCTGCGGCAGCTCGAGTGCCTCCTGCAGTTCGGTCAGCGCCGCCGACCGCGTCGTGAGGTCCCCGGCCCGCCGGCTCTTGTGCAGGCGCAGCGAGTCAGCGGCGTTTTGCTGGACCGTACCCATCAGGGTGGCCTTGTCGCCGCGCACCGGCACCCGCACGTCGACGCGGGCCCCGCGGAGCCCGCGCAGCCACTCGAGGACCTGCTCGGCGTTGCTGGGCATCACGGGCACGAGGACCTCGCGCGGAATCCGGTCGTTGCCGGCCCCGCCCTCGCCGTACACCTGCTGCAGGAGGTGCTCCACCAGGTCGGGGGTGTCCATGTCCTCGACCTTCTCCACGACCCAGCCGCGCTGGCCGCGGATGCGCCCGCCGCGCACGTGGAAGACCTGAGCCGCGGCCTCAAGCTCGTCCTCGGTCAGGGCGAAGATGTCGGCGTCGGTGTCCTCGCTGAGGACGACCGTATTGCGTTCGAAGACCCTCCGGAGCGCGGCGATGTCGTCGCGGGTCCGCGCCGCGGCCTCGTAGTCGAGTTCGGCGACCGAGGCGGCCATCTTCGCTTCGAGCCCGGTGATGAAGCGCTTGGCCTCGCCCGACATGAACGCCGCGAACTCCCCGGCGAGGGCCTTGTGGTCCTCCGGGGAGATCCGCCCGACGCAGGGCGCCGAGCATTTGTCGATGTAGCCCATCAGGCAGGGCCGGCCGGAGCGTTCGGCACGCTGGAAGACACCGGTGCTGCAGGTGCGCACGGGGAAGACCCGCAGGAGCGTATCGACGGTCTCCCGGATGGCCTTGGCGGGGTAGAAGGGCCCGAAGTACCGGGTGTCCTTCTTCTTGTCGCCGCGCATCACCTGCACGCGGGGGAACTTCTCCCCCATCGTCACCGCCAGGTACGGGTAGGACTTGTCGTCCCTGAACATCACGTTAAAGCGCGGACTAAATTCTTTGATCCAGGTGTATTCGAGCTGGAGGGCCTCGAGTTCGCTCCCCACGACCGTCCACTCCACGCCGGCGGCGGTGTGGACCATGGCCCGGGTGCGGGGCATCAGGCCCTGCGGGTTGGCGAAGTAGGAATTGAGGCGGGAGCGCAAATTCTTCGCCTTGCCGACGTAGATGACCCGGCCATGCTCGTCGCGGAACCGGTACACGCCGGGGTCCTGCGGTATTTCCCCCGTCTTGGGGCGGTAGCTTGCTGGGTTTGCCACAGCTCAATCCTATGTTCTCTGACCGGGCGGCCCTGACGCTTACGCCCTGCGCGCACCGGTGCCGAGGTGCGGGCGCATCGAACGACGGACCGGCGGGGGTCCGCTAATCCGCGGGCGCGCCCTTGTTGTAGCTGGCGGAGCGCTGCTGCCCGCTGAGCGCGGCGATGGAGTCCATGATGGTGTCGGTGGCGCTGCGCCGGGCCGGCAGCGGATGGCCCGGTCCGGTCTTCTCGAAGTACAGGGGCGCGCCGATCCTCATGGTGAAGTGCTGCGGCCGGATGCCGTTGCTGCCCGCAGGCTGAAGCGCCTCGGTCCCGATCAGGCCCACCGGCACCACCGGGGCTCCGGTGGTCAGCGCCAGCCAGCCCACGCCGGTCCGTCCCCGGTAAAGCAGCCCGTCGCGGGACCGGGTGCCCTCCGGATAGATGCCGACGCCGCTGCCCTCCTCGAGCAGGTCGAGCAGGGTCTTCAGGGCCTGCACGCTGGCGGCCTGTTCGCCCCGCTGCACGGGAATTGAGCCGACACCCTCGAAGAAGGAGCGCATCATCGCCCCCTTGACGCCGGTGCCGGTGAAGTACTCGGCCTTCGCGAAGAACGCCACCCGGCGCGGCATCAAGGCCTGGATGAGGACGCTGTCGAGGAAGGAGAGGTGGTTGGCCGCGACGATGAACGGACCCTCGGTGGGGACATGCGCGAGCCCTTCAACGGTGGGCCGGCAGAGGCCTGCGATGAGGCCGCGCGTGGTGCTGCGGGTGAGGTCATAGATTCCCACGCAGCACCTCCAGGAGCTTATCCGCGCTGTCGACGACCGCGATCGCGCCAGCCTCCTCGAGCTCGCCCGGAGCGGCGAAGCCCCAGGACACTCCTACGCAGCTGAGCCCATTATCGGCCGCCCCCAGCACGTCGTGCGAGCGGTCTCCGACCATGAGCGCGCTGCCGTAGCGGCCCGCGTGTTCCGCCAGCGCCGCGGCGATGATGGGTTTCTTTCCCGGCAGTGCCGCGGCGGCGCGTTCGTCCCGCGGCGCCCCGTGCACCGAGTCGAACAGGCCGATCATGCCCTGAGCCGTCAGCAGTTCCTCGGCGAGCCACTCCGGCTTCTGGGTCGCCACGGCCACCCGCGCCCCGTCCGTCCGCAGAGCACGCACGCAGTCGGCAATCCCCGGGTAGGGGCGGCTCTGCGCCATGCCGATGGAACGGTAGCCGGCACGGTAGGCCCCCATCACCGGGTCGATGAGGTGCTCGGGTACGCCTGCGATGCTCCGCAGCGAGGTGACCAGTGCGGGTCCCACCATGCTCGAGAGCACGCGCGGGTCTGGCACGGGCAGCCCGTGCTCCCGCAGGGCCGCTTCGATGCCTCCGGTGATGGACCCGGCGGGGTCGATCAGGGTTCCGTCGAGGTCGAAGAGGACGAGCGCCTGCGAATTAGTCACCGGGCAAGTTTGCCACAAGGCTCCCCGCCCGCCGCACTCCTATTCCCCGCAGGGAATGTTCAGGAGGACGCCGGAAGGATCTCCGCCAGGAAGGTGCCGGTGTGGCTCCTCTCGCTGCGCGCCACCTGTTCCGGGGTGCCGGTGGCAATGACCTCGCCGCCGCCGGAGCCGCCGTCGGGCCCAAGGTCGATCACCCAGTCGGCGCTCTTGATCACATCGAGGTTGTGCTCGATCGTGATCACGGTGTTCCCCTTGTCCACCAGGCCCTGCAGGACCAGGAGGAGCTTGCGGATGTCCTCGAAGTGGAGCCCGGTGGTCGGCTCGTCGAGCACGTACACGCTGCGGCCGTTGGAGCGCTTCTGCAGCTCGCTGGCGAGCTTGACGCGCTGCGCCTCGCCTCCCGAGAGGGTGGTGGCGGGCTGGCCCAGCCGGACGTAGCCGAGGCCGACCTCGACGAGCGTGTTCAGGTGCCGGGCGATCGGGCTGAACGCGGCGAAGAACTCGGCGCCCTCCTCGATCGGCATGTCGAGCACGTCGGCGATGGTCTTGCCCTTGTAGTGCACCTCGAGGGTTTCCCGGTTGTAGCGGGCGCCGTGGCAGACCTCGCAGGGCACGTAGACGTCGGGCAGGAAGTTCATCTCGATCTTCAGGGTGCCGTCACCGGAGCAGGCCTCGCAGCGTCCGCCCTTGACGTTGAAGGAGAACCGCCCGGGCAGGTAGCCTCGGACCTTCGCCTCGGTGGTCTCGGCGAAGAGCTTGCGGATGTGGTCGAACACCCCGGTGTAGGTTGCGGGGTTGGACCGGGGCGTGCGTCCGATCGGGCTCTGGTCGACGTGGATCACCTTGTCGAGGTGGTCGAGGCCGTCGATGCGCTTGTGCCGCCCCGCGACCTGCTTGGCCCCGTTGAGCTTGTTCGCGAGGACCTTGTACAGGATGTCGTTCACGAGCGTCGACTTGCCGGAGCCGCTGACCCCGGTGACCGCGGTCATTACGCCGAGCGGGAAGGAGACGTCGAGCTTCTTCAGGTTGTTCTCGCGGGCGCCGACGACCTTCAGCTGGCGCGACTTGTCGATCTTCCGGCGCTTGGCCGGGATTTCGATCTTCCGGCGTCCCGAGAGGTAGTCGCCGGTGATGGACTTCTCATTGGTGAGCAGGTCCTTGAGCAGGCCTGAGTGGACCACCTCGCCGCCGTGTTCACCGGCGCCGGGGCCGATGTCGACGATCCAGTCCGCCTCGTGGATGGTGTCCTCGTCGTGCTCGACGACGATCAGGGTGTTGCCGAGGTTGCGCAGGCGCGTCAGGGTCTCGATCAGGCGGCGGTTGTCGCGCTGGTGCAGGCCGATCGAGGGCTCGTCGAGGACGTAGAGCACGCCGACGAGGCCTGAGCCGATCTGGGTGGCGAGGCGGATCCGCTGGGCCTCTCCGCCGGAGAGGGTTCCGGCGGCTCGCTCGAGGTTCAGGTACTCGAGGCCGACGTCGAGCAGGAAGGTCAGGCGGGCCTGGATCTCCTTGAGGACCTGGTTGGCGATCTGCGCCTCACGCCCGGTCAGGACGAGGTTGTTCAGGAAGTCGCTGCAGTCGCGCATCGGCATGGCCGCCACCTGGGCGATGGACTTGCCGTTGATAAGCACCGACAGGGACGCCGGGTTAAGCCGCGCGCCGCCGCATTCGGGGCACGGGATCTGCCGCATGTATTCCTCGTACCGGTCACGGGCATGGTCCGACTCGGTTTCGAGGTGCTTGCGGTGGATGTACTGCACGGCCCCCTCGAAGCCGGTGCTGTACTTGCGCTCCCGACCGAAGCGGTTGCGGTACTGCACGACCACCTTGTGGTCCTTGCCGTACAGGGCCGCCTCGCGGGCACGGTCCGGAAGCTTGCGCCACGGGACGTCCATGCTGAAGTTCAGTTCCTTCGCCAGTCCTTCGAGGAGCCGGGTCCAGTATTCGAGGGTCGCGGTGCCCAGCGACCAGGGGGCGATGGCGCCTTCGGCGAGGCTGAGGTCGGGGTTCGGGACGACGAGTTCCTCGTCCACCTCAAGCTTCGTTCCAATGCCGGTGCAGACGGGGCAGGCACCGAACGGGTTGTTGAAGGAGAAGGACCGCGGCTCGATCTCGTCGATGGCCAGCGGGTGCTCGTTGGGGCAGGCGAGGTGCTCCGAGAACGCGCGCACCCGCTTGGCGTCGTCGTCGGGCAGGTCGACAAAGTCGGCCAGGACGCGCCCCTCGGCGAGCTTCAGGGCGGTCTCGACCGAATCGGTGAGCCGCTGGGAGATACCCTCCTTGACGACGAGGCGATCGATCACGACCTCGATGGTGTGCTTGAACTGCTTGCCCAGCTTTGGCGGGTCCGTCAGCTGGACGAGTTCGCCGTCAACGCGGGCGCGGGAGTAGCCCTTGGCCGAGAGCTCCTGGAACAGGTCGACGAACTCGCCCTTCCGGCCGCGGACCACGGGCGCGAGGATCTGGAAGCGCGTTCCCTCGTCGAGTTCGAGCAGCTGGTCGACGATCTGCTGGGGGGTCTGCTTGGCCACCGGCTCGCCGCAGATGGGGCAGTGCGGGCGGCCCACGCGCGCCCAGAGCAGGCGCATGTAATCATAGATCTCCGTGATGGTGCCCACGGTCGACCGCGGGTTCTTGCTCGTGGACTTCTGGTCGATCGACACGGCCGGCGAGAGGCCCTCGATGAAGTCGACGTCGGGCTTGTCCACCTGGCCCAGGAACTGGCGGGCGTAGGCCGAGAGCGACTCGACGTACCGGCGCTGACCCTCGGCGAAGATCGTGTCGAACGCGAGGGATGACTTCCCCGACCCGGAGAGCCCGGTGAAGACGATGATGGCGTCCCGGGGCATGTCGAGGTCGACGTTCTTGAGGTTGTGCTCGCGTGCACCCTTCACGACGAGGCGCGAAAGGTCCGGATGCGGAATCAAGGGGTCGGAAGAGTGCTGTTCCAGGGAGTTGGCTATTGACACCGTTCCACTGTAATTCAATCCCGCTTCGAAGACATATTCGAATAGGGTTTAATTCGCGCCACACCGGTGCGACGCGCCGGGCCGGTTCACGCTCGGCGCAATGCCGCCCGCAGATAGGCCACGGCCTCCTCCTCCTTGAGCCCGCTGGCCTTGACGATCCGGGCGTAATCCGCCGCCCCCTCGGCGGCCCGCCGTCGGGCCTCATCCCCGGCCGCGGCGATCACCGTTCCCGCGCGGGAGCGGGTCACCACGATCTGCGCCCGCTCCAGCTCGCGGTAGGCGCGGGCGACGGTGTTCGCCGCCACTCCCAGATGCGCCGCGAGGGTCCGCACCGGGGGCAGCCGGACGCCGACGGCGATGCGCCCGCTGTTCGCGGCCTCGACGATCTGCTGACGCAGCTGCTCATAGGGCGGATACGGGCTCGAGGGATCGAGTTTCAGCCACTCGGGTATTTCACTCTCCACTGCTGCCCCTTCCGCCGGGCGCGGCGGCCCCTGATGTGCCGCGCATGCCGAACCGCCCCGCCGGGGCCCTGTTACGTGCACAATACCGCGAACGGGACGTCGGCTGAGGTGCTCGGCCGCTATGCGCCCCAAGGTGAAGCCCGCCCGCATCGGAGCGGCCCCGCGGGCGCTCCTGTCCTAGGGTGGGTCCATGATTCTTGCCGAGCTTTCCTCAGTGGTGATCCGCCGGCTCGAGGTGGGCGGAATGGACAACAACGTGTACCTGCTCACCGCCCGCGGTTCCGGGCAGCAGGTGCTGATCGATGCGGCCGACGACGCGCCCGCCATCGCCGGCCTGCTGGCGGAGGGTGCCCAGGACTCCCTCGCCGCCGCACGGCTTGTCCTCGTGGCCACGACGCATTCGCACTGGGACCACGTGCGGGCGCTGGCCGCCGTCGTGGAGGCGACCGGGGCACGCACGGCCGCCGGCGCGGCCGACGCCCCCGCCATCGAGGTGCCGACCGACGTGCCCCTCGAGCACGGCGACGTCGGTTCCTTCGACGGATTCGATCTGGAGGCCATCCACCTCCGCGGACACACGCCGGGCTCCGTGGCCCTGCTGTACCGCGACCCGCAGGGCCCGGCGCACCTTTTCACTGGCGATTCGCTCTTCCCCGGCGGGCTGGGCAACACCCAGGGCGACCCCGCCCGGTTCGCTTCGCTGTTCGCCGACGTGAATGAGCGGGTGTTCGACTATCTTCCCGATGACACGTTCGTCCATCCCGGCCATGGGAAGGGGACGACACTTGGCGCCGAACGGCCGCACCTCGCGGAGTGGTTCGAGCGCGGCTGGTAGCGGAGCGGCCTGCCGCACGGGACGCGGAACAGCGCACAGGAACGGTCACGGCCGAACGCGCTCCGGGCTGGATTCAGGGTCGGAGCCATTCCAGCCGGCGCGGGCTGAACCCGAACTCCTCCCGCGCGCGGCGGTTGCTTGCTCCCCTCATCTTCGTCGCGTAGAACGCCCCGTCCGCGTCGGTCTCCTCGGTGATCGGATACTCGGCCGGTGCGACACCCCCCGCGAAGGCACTGAAGGCCCGCATCACGTCCCGCATGGGAAGGGGGTCGCTGTCGGTGACGTTCACCACCCCTGTCGCCTGGGACTCAACGGCGACCCTCGCCGTAAACTCCGCCGCGTCGTCCACATGGACAAAGGACCAGATCCCGGAACCGGAGCCGAGCACGCCCAGCTGCCCGGCCCGCGCCTGCTCGCCCATGTCGCCGTCCGGTGAGTACCAGGTTCCCGGGCCGTAGTAGAACCCGTAGCGAAGGACCAGTCCGGTGGTGCCCTCGGGAAGGGACCGGATCCGGTCCTCGACCTGCACGAAGGCTGCGGCGCTTCCATCCACGAGGGGCGGCCCGTCCGCGACGAAGGGCTCCGATTCCTCGGCGAGCCCCTGGCCGGGCCGGTAGAAGTAGGAGCCCGACTGCGCGATGAAACGTGTCGCGCCCGCGGCAAGGGCGGCCGCCTGCACATTCGCTCCTCCGCGCACCCTTACCTCGTTCGAGCTGGCAAGGGTGTCGCGCATCGCCTGCGGCGAGTAGTGCCGCGGCAGTGCCGTGAGTTGGTCGATGACGACCTCGGGCCGCACGCCTGCGACCGCCCGCGTCACATCCTCAAGGTCCAGCACGTCCGCGATAATCGGCGTCGCGCCGTCGGCCGCGATGCGCGCGGCGCCCTCGTTTCCCCGTGCTATTCCCCACACCTCATGGCCCCAGGAGACGAGGTGACGGACGATGGGACGTCCGATGGCGCCGCCGGCGCCGGCCACTAGTACACGCATTTTTCCTCCAGTTGGACTGATTGGCGCCCGAGCGGGCGTTCCGGGAATCAGTGTCGGTCCAGTGGCAGGAGGGTGCCAACGAAATGGGACGTTCCCACCGGTTTCGTTCCACCTCCCGAGTGAAGCACCGCCCGCGGGAAGCACGGCCGAGGGAGGCGCCGGGGGGAGGCGCCGGGGGGAGGCGCCGGGGCGCCCGAGCCGTCCAGGGTGGGGAGGCTGAAGCGGCAGGTTAACGCAGAAGTCCCGGCCCCTACCCGGGACCGGGACTTCTGTTTTCGTTGCGGGGACAGGATTTGAACCTGTGACCTCTGGGTTATGAGCCCAGCGAGCTACCGAACTGCTCCACCCCGCGGCGTAGTAAGAACGCTACAGCCCGGCGGTCGAATAAGCGAATCCGCCCGGCGGGTCCGGGGGTCCGGGGGTCCGCCGGTCCGCGCCCTGCTGGGTCAGGGATCTGCTGGTGCCCTCTTTTCATCGGCCTCGAGGTCCCAGGGGTGAGCTCCCGCCGTGGCCGCACCGAGCGACTCGACCACCGACCGGGTGCGGTCCTTCACCGCCTGCTCGTGGCCGGGCGTCGAACAGGATCCGGCAGGGCGGTCCGGGCCCAGCGCGCACCACCGGTAGGGGTTCGACACGATGACGGAGGGAAGCCAGGCGAGGTCACTGACCGCCCACTGCCCGGCCTCGTCCCGGCTGAATCGAGCGCGGACCGCCAGGCCCTCGTTGTTCACGTCGTAGACCGGGGACAGTTCGGTCACCGCGTTGCCCAGCCCGTAGGCGATCCAGGTGCCGTTGTACTTCTCGATCGGCAGGACCGAATGGGTGTGGTGCCCGTAGATGAAGTCGACCAGCCCGCTGTCGGCGAGCGCGTGAGCCACCTCGGTCTGCTGCGCGTTGGGCACGGAGGCGTACTCGTCCCCGGCGTGGAGGGCGGCAAGGACGACGTCGGCGCCCTGCTCCCGTGCCGTCCGGGCCTTGGCGATCATCGCCGGGACGTCGAGCAGGTCGACCCGCCACGGCTCGTCGGGTGTCTGGCCGTTGAGGGCGTAGGTGGCCTCGATGAGGGCGACCTTCGCGTCCGGCGTATCGAGGAGAAGGGGCTGTTCCGCGTCCGCGGCGCTGGCATAGGACCCGGTGTGTTCGAGGCCGGCCGCGTCGAGGGCGGCGAGGGTGCGCAGCACCCCGGCGGGTCCGGCGTCGAGGGTGTGGTTGCTCGCGGAGGTGCACGCGTCGTATCCGACCTCCTTGGCCGCGGTGAGGATCTGAGGCGGCACGTTGAACGTCGGGTAGCCGGTGTAGGGCCCCTCCGGGTCGGCCACCGGGGTCTCCAGGTGGCAGACCGCAAGGTCAGCCGCCGCGAGGTACGGACGCTGGCCGGCGAGGAGCGGTTCGAAATCGAGGGGTGTCCTGCCGGTCACCGCGGCGTCCGCTGCCGCCTGGTCCCACAACTGGGGGTGGACCAGCAGGTCCCCCGTGACGACGACGTCCAGGCAGTCGTCACAGGCCCCCTGCGAAGGAGCGGATGCACGCGGCGGTGCGGGAGCAGCGGAGTTGGCCGGCGCTTCCCGGTCTCCCGCGCCGCCGGGCAGGCAGCCGGCGCACAGCAGCGCCAGGATGGTCAGGGCGGCGGGGCCGTAGCGCGCTCTCCGTCGGGCGCGCGGTGGCTGGCTGCGTGTGATGGGATCTCCTCCGGGTGTACGCCCATGATAGGGCTCCCGGAGGACTCAGACGGACGCCTCAAGCGAGTACCGGAGCCACATGACGCGGTGGGGCTCCAGGCTCAGACCGGTCGACGGGGTGACGTGCAGGCCCGGGATGAGGTCGACGGCGGAACCGGGCAGGCCGGAGAGGGTCTTCGCGGTGACTTCCTGTCGGGAGTCGGCGAAGTTCGCGAGGACGAGGACCAGTGAGGGCTTCGCGCCGGGCGCACCCGGCCGCTGGTACCCCAGGACGGAGGGGTTGTTGGTGCCGAAGGGCACGAGCCGGCCGCCTGCAAATTCCGGGGTGGCGGCCCGGACCCTGATCAGGTGCTGCAGGCCCTGGAAGATCGCTCCCGGCGCGGTGGTCGGATCGTCCCTCAGCGAGTAGCGGGCCGCCGGGTAGGCGGGCCTTCCGACCCAGCGGCTGTCCGCGGCCTTGCCCGGGTCCTGCGTGTACCCGTAGTCGTTGAGCTGGCCCACCTCGTCCCCCAGGTAGATCAGCGGGATGCCCCCGGTGCTGAGCACGATGGCGTGGGCGAGCAGGATCCTGCCCACGGCTCCGGCGTCGCCCGCCTCCAGCCCGGCCAGCGACGCCGTCGTGCCCGAGATGCGGCAGTCCCCGGTGCGCGGGTTCTCCTGGAACGGCACGCCGCGGGCGAAGCTGCCCGGGAAACGGTTGACGAAGAACGCATTGAGGAAGCGCCGGTGGTCATACCCGCCGATACCGAACTCTGCCGCATCCTCATCGGAGAAGGTCCAGCCGATGTCGTCGTGGCTGCGCACGTAGTTCACCCAGGCGGCGCCGGGCGGAATGGCATGGCGCCGCTCGAGGGCCTGGGCCAGAAGGGAGACCTCCCGGGTGGCCAGGCTGTTCCAGATCAGTGCCATCTGCAGGGGGTTGTAGCTCAGCTGGCACTCCCCCGGGCTGATGTACTGCACCACCTCGTCGGGGTGCACGATCGCCTCGGACTTGAACAGCAGGGACGGCGCCGCGAGCCGGCAGACCGCGTTGAATGCCTGGAGGAGGAGGTGCGCTTCGGGCAGACTCTCGCAGGCCGTGCCCAGCTGCTTCCACACGAACGCGACCGCATCCATGCGCAGGACCTCCACGCCCTGGTTGGCCAGGAAGAGCATTTCCCGCGCCATCGCCCGGAAGACCGCGGGGTTGCGGTAGTTGAGGTCCCACTGGAACGAATGGAAGGTGGCCCAGACCCAGCGCCCGTCGGGCAGCGGCACGAAGGACCCGGGGTGGTCGTCCGGGAAGATCTCGCGCACGGTGCGTTCATACGCGTCCGGCATCTCCCGGTCCGGGAAGATCCAGTAGTACTTCTCGAATTCCGGGTCGCCGGCGAGCGCCTTCCGGGCCCACTCGTGTTCGTTCGAGGTGTGGTTGAAGATGAAGTCCACGACGAGCGAGATGCCGTTCGCCCGAAGTTCGGCGGCGATCGAGGCGAGTTCCCCAATGGTCCCGAGGGCCGGGTTCAGCTCCCGGTAGCTGGACACCGCGTAGCCGCCGTCGGAGTTCGACTCCGGCGCGAGGAACAGCGGCATGAGATGAAGGTACGTGAGGCCCAGTTCACGGAAGTACGGGATGCGCGCCCGAAGCCCGGAGAGGTCTGTGGCGTACAGGTCCACGTAGCAGACCCCGCCCAGCATCCTGTTGGACTCGAACCAGTCCGGTGCCGTCGCCCGGTCGGCGTCGAGCGCCTTGAGCCCGGCGGGCCGCTGCTGCCACGACTCGGCCGCCTCCACCGCCAGCAGCACCAGCTCGTCGTCGGCGCCACCGCCGTAGATCCGGCGGAACAGGGACCGCAGGCGGGGGAATTCGCTGCGGAACCGTGCCTCGAAGGAGTCCCAGTCGGCGTCCGAGGTCCCCGGACGCCGGGCCGCCAGGACCTCCGCGGGGATGGACTCTTCTCCGAGGTGCTTCTGGAAAACCATGGGCACAGCCTATTCCAGGCGCACCGACCGCAGGGCCGGAGGCCGAGGCACACCCGGTGCCGCCTTGACGGGCGGCCGCGGGCGTGCCCGGCGCGGGCGCCGTCATGTACCGGGAGCGGGTCCGGGGCCCCGCTCCCGTGGGCCCGCACGGGACGCCGGAAAGCGACCCTGCCCTCCGCCGGCCCGCGTTAGGGTGAGGCATGCCCTTTCGAGCGCCCTGGCTGCGTTCCGCCGTCTTCGGTGAAGCGCTCCTGCTCGCCGGCGGCTGTGGTGCGCCCTTCGGTGCCGGATGTACTGCGGTCGGGGCGGTCGATGGCGTCTCGATCACCGTTGCCGCCGACTCTGTCCGCGGAGTCGCCGCGCTCGAGCTTGAGGTGTGCCGCGAGGGCCGGTGCACTGAGGCCGAAGTGGCGCTGAGTGCGGGAACGGTGTCCGTCGACCAGGGCTGCGACGCCAGCGGAATTTGTGCCGCCTCGGCCAGCCCGGACAACACCCTGGTTGGCTTCGCACCGCTGGACCTTCCCGCCGGCGAGGTGGAGATCCGGGCGGCGGTCACCGGTCAGGATGGGAAGACGCGGGAGCTTGGTCCGGTCCGCGCCACAGCGGAGGTGGTCCGTCCCAACGGCCCCCAGTGTCCCGGACAAGCGCACCAGCTCGCCCTGACCCTCGACAGCGAAGGCCTTTCACCGCGCTGACTGCTTCGGGATCGAACCTCCCCTACGGCATTACCTCCTGTTGCGCGGCCTCGGCGAGGGACCGGAGTACCCGCCGGTCCTCACCGGTGAACCCCCTCGGATTCTGGTCGATGACGCAGAGCGTGCCGATGGTCCACCCGCCCGGGCCCAGCAGCGGGTGCCCTGCGTAGAAGCGGATGTGCGGCTCGCCGACGACGAGCGGGCTCGACCGAAATCGATCGTCGGTCAGCGTGTCACACACCACCATGGGCCCCGCGCTGCGGATCGTCTGGTTGCAGAAGGTGCTCTCCCGCTCAAGGTTCTGGCCGAGCGCGCCGATGACCGATTTGAGGAACTGCCGGTGCTCGGCGATCAGTGCCACGATCGAGGAGGAAACCCCGAAATGTTCGCGGGCCCGCCGGGTGATCCGGTCAAAGCGCTCCTCCGGGGGTGAATCGAGGAGACCCGTTTCCATCAGGGCCCGCATTCGCTGGGTCTCTGCCTGCTCCGCGGTGAGGAAGACCGCCCCCGCCGCGCCGAGTGATTCGAGGGGATCACCGGTATCGGCCCGTGCCGCCCGGACCGTTCCCGTGCGGGGCTCCGCCCCGCCGCTCCCTGCGGGCAGGCCGGGCAGCTCCCGACCGGTCTCCTCGAACGCCTCGCTCAGTGTGTGGGCGAGGATTTCCCGTTCCAGGGAAGGAATCATCTGGAGCCTTTGAAGATACGCATCGATCTCGATCTGGGCGAGAGAGCCGCCGAGGGCGAAGTACCGGATCCACAGCTCCTCGGCGTGGAGCCCTGCCTCGGAGGCCGCACGGGACGCCAGCTCTCGCTGCCTCTGCTCATCCACCGAAGAACCTCGAATGCGTTGCGCGGGCCCGGCGCCGGTGCCGGACCCTGGAAACCGGTCCCTGGAATCAGGACCGTGGACCGGCATGCGGTCCACGACCGAGGTTATTCCACGGGCGGGTCGCAGAAAAGCCAAAGGTCCGCCGGGCGAGATCCGGAAAAAAGCTTTGGGGCACCGCCCCCGATGAGCTAAACGGCGGGTCCTGGCCCTAAGCTGATGCAATGCGGAAACATGCGGGAAGTGATTCGGTGGCGCGCCAGCTCCAGCAGCTCATTCTTCAGTCCGGAAACGTCGAACTGTTCCTTGAGGCGTTCGCCTCCCACACCGCAACCATCCTCGAACCCGGGGTCAAGACGCAGTGCGGCATCACTCTCAAGCGCAACGAGCGGGCCGCCACCGTGGCCAGCAGCAGCGTCGCCGCAACCGAGCTCGACGAGGTCCAGTACGGCTACGGCGACGGGCCCTGCCTTACCGCGATCCGGACCGGAGAGACCACCGTCGTGCAGGATACCCGGACCGATCCCAGGTGGCCCGAATACCTCGATGCGATCGAGGGCCGCGGCTTCTATTCGGTCCTCGGGGTACCCCTCATGACCGGAGGCGACGGCGGAGCCGCGGTGAACCTGTACGCCGAGGAGTCCGGTGTGTTCACCGCCGACATCGTGGGCCGGGTCGAGGAGTACGCGGCGGAAGCGGCAAGCACCCTTGAACTCGCCCTGCAGCTGGCCGCACACAAGGACGCCGCCGCGAACCTGCAGGCGGCAATGGAGTCACGCACGAACATCGACATCGCGGTGGGCATCATCATTGCCCAGAACCGCTGCACGCAGGAGGAGGCCATCCAGATCCTTCGACGGGCCTCGAGCCACCAGAACGTCAAACTCCGTGTCCTCGCCGAACAGCTGGTGCAGTCCGTCGCGACGGCGCCGGCGACCACCCACTTCACCAACTAGGCCCGCGTCGGTACGGCGCTGATGCCCTCGACGTGCCTTCCGAAAGCGACCCCGTGACCCTGCCGCGTACCGTCACCGCCGCGCTCGGCCACGCCCCGGGGCTCCTCGTCATGGCCGCCGCCGTCGCCCTCGCCGTCCTTCTGGCGAACCTCCAGGGATTCGCCGGGGCCCTCGTCATCGCCCTCGGCCTGGGCCTGCTCGTACGGAACAGCGGACTCTTCCACCCGAGCCTGATTCCGGGCATCCGCGCGGCCACCAAGCGGTTCCTTCGCCTGGGGGTGGTGGTGCTGGGCCTTCAGCTTTCCCTCCCGGAGATCGTGGGCCTTGGCCTGCCTGTGCTCGGGCTCATCGTCGCTTCGGTGTTCGTCAGCTTCTTCCTCACCCGGTACATCGGCGAGCGCCTGGGCCTGAGCCGGGCCGCCTCCACCCTGATGGCCGCCGGGTTCTCCATCTGCGGCGCCTCGGCGATCGCCGGCATGCAGAGCATCGTGGACGCCGACGACGACGAGGTGGCCAGTGCCGTGGCGATGGTGACGCTGTACGGGTCCGCGGTGATCCTCGGGCTTCCGGTGGTGGGCAGCCTCCTGGGGCTGTCCGATGAGACCTTCGGCCTGTGGTCGGGCCTGGCCGTGCACGAGGTGGCCCAGGTGGTGGCAACCGCCAGCACCGCCGGCGCTGCGGCCCTGGCGGTGGCCACGGTCGTAAAGCTCGGCCGGGTTGTCCTCCTGGCGCCGGTGGCCGCGCTCGTTTCCTTCGGGATCAGCCGCTCGAAGGAACACCCGCGCGCGGCCGGCACCGGCTCAACCCCGGCCGTACCCCTCTTCGTCGTCGGGTTCCTGGTGCTGGTCCTTATCCGTTCCACCGGCCTCGTCCCGGCCCCGGTGCTGCAGGGCGCTTCGGTCACGGCCACGCTCCTGCTGGCGGCCGCGATGTTCGGACTCGGCGCCGGGATCCACATTCCCCAACTGGCCCGCACCGGCGGGCGCAGTCTGATCCTCGGCGGCGTATCGACGGTTTTCCTCGGGGCGGTCACCCTCGCCGGCGCAGTCCTGGTCACCGCGTAGGAGTCCTGCGTTGCCGGGACCGGTCGGGGGCCGGCGAACCGCCCTCCGGGCGTCAGACGCCTGTGTGGTACCCCCGCAGACCCGCGTCGTTCGGATTCACGGGCCGGTCCTCGGCCGGGAGCGTGTGGTCCTCGTGCCGGTCGGAATAGGTGCGGGGCCTTCTTACGGCGGAACGCCGGCGGCCGGCGATCAGGGCTACTGCCCCTGCCAGCAGGGCGGCGGCGCCGAGGCCGAGGAGGGTCAGTGCTTCCGCCGCACTGCCGCTCATGCCGTACGTGGCCCGGTTGAAGGCATCGATGCCCGGCACCAGAAGGGCCGCGGCGAGGACGAGGGTGCAGGCCCCCGCAACGGTAAGCCACAGTCCGGGTTGAGCCGGGCGCCTGGTGCTGGTCATTAGTTCCCCCCCCTCGGGGCGGGCCGTTCAGACCCCGCCTGCGCCCAATGTACCTCCGAATGGGCCCGCCGGACAGGGCGGCCGGGCAGGGCGGACAGGCGGCCTCGTCCCCACCATGCAATCCCCCTCACATGGCACAGTCGCCCGGAACTGCGGCCCTGCGAGCGCTGCCCGGCCCAGCCGCACTGAAGGCTCACGTATTCGTGGGCACCACGCGGGTGGTCCTCCTGCAGGCGCCCCCGCGTCCCTAACCGGACAGCGCCGCAAGGAGCTCCCGCTCCTCGTCGCGGGTGAGTCCGGCCCGCCGGGGGCTGTCCGGCCCCTGGGCCTCCTCCCACTCCAGGGCCGCCTTCAGCGTATCCTCGAGGGGGCGCAGCACCAGGCCCGCGTCCAGTGCGCGCTGGTTGGACCGGGCGTTCATCCCTCGCCAGTCCGGATCGCTGAGCCACAGGGGCAGCGAACGGGGACCTGCCCATTCGCCCACACCCCGGGCGTGCAGCCACTGCGCGTCCGCCGTCACCACCGGTCCGTCGTGCCCGGCGACCCGGCGGGCCGCGGCGAGATGGTCGGCGAAGGATCTGCTATGTCCCATGGCGTTGTACACCCCGCCGCGCTGCTCCTGGCAGCAGGTGACCACCCACGCGGCGAGGTCCTGGACGTCGATGACCTGCGTGGGCAGATCCGGCGCCTCCGGGACCAGCACCGCCCCGCCGGGGTCGGAAGGGTGCGCAAACCGCAGCGGCCAGTACCCGGTGCGGCCGGACCCGTCGCCGGGTCCTCCAATGAGTCCGGCGCGGGCGATCATGCTGCGTGCGGGGCCGAAGGCCTCCACCACGGCCTGCTCACATGCCACCTTGGCCGACCCGTAGGACTCCATGGTGTCCATGACGTCGGAGTCGAGGGGCGGCAGGAGGGGCGCGTCCTCGTCCTGACCGGCCGGGCCCTGGTCCGCATAGGCGCTGCCCGAGGATATGAAGAGGTAGCAGCCGGCGTTCCGGAGATCCCGGACGGCGCGCCGGACCTGGCCGGGCTGCCGGGAGACGTCCACGACGGCATCCCAGCGGCCTCCGGCCACCCGGCGGAGCCCTGCATCGTCGTCGCGGTCGACGTCCACGAAGGACGCCCCGCCGGGAACCGCTCCCGAGCGTCCCCTCGCGGCACAGGTCACCTCATGGCCGCGCTCCACCGCGTGGAGTGAGATCTCATGGCCGAGCCAGGCGGTACCGCCAAGGACAAGTAGTTTCATTCGGCCATCAAATCAGCCGGACTGCCCTGGCGGAAGTCCGGCTCACCAGGACGTGCTGTAGGGCTCCGACCAGAGAATCGCCGTCAGGGTGACGCCCTTGAACCAGGCGGTGTACATCGCATCCAGTTCCTCGGGATCCGAGGTTCCTTCGGCGAGGAACGGGCGCATCGTCGCCGTCAGGGGGACGATGAACCCGATCAGGTACCGCATCCTGACCTCGGCTGCCGGAGACTCCACCGCATCGGTGACGTTCTTCTTCGCCGAGGTGTGGCGCAGGCCCACTTCGTGCTGGTAGTTCAGCCAGTCCTGATCGTGCTCGCGTGAACACAGATCGACGACCCAGGCCTTGAAGCGCTCACGCACCGCCGAAAGGTAATCCGAATCGGGGTCTCCGTCGGCGCCGGCGAAACTCTCAATGAGGAACGGGTGGTCACCGACGTAGCCGTACCAGACGTCGAGGATCTTGTCGGTGCGTGGCTCCAGGATCGGCCGAGCCCGAAGGAGTGCCTGCCGGTCGGCGTCCGTCCACAGGATAGTTTCTTCGATTTTCCGAAGGTCGTCGAGCGAAACGGGGCTGGTTTCCAGATCGGCACTGCCATAGGTGTAACCGCGGGGTCCGTTCATGGCGGCCCTTCCTGAGTAGCGGGGGAAGGCCGGTCCGCGGCGGTGGCCTGCATGGAATGGGGACCGGCAGGGGTCCGTGCCCGACGGGGCCGGGCGGGTCGTGCACCTCCGCGGGTCCTCCCGCTGAGGATGCAACCTACGTCTCCGGCCCGGCTGAACTTCGCGCAGGTGGAGGGGCGCGCGTGCCGTGGTTTGCGCGTCGGCGCTGACGACCCTTGTAGTCTAAATTCGCCCTGAGTGGAAATCAAAGAAAGACAGGGCATTGGAGCCTGCCCGCAGCCGCTCAGGTGCCGAACCGGTCCAGTGCGACGCGGTAGTGGGGCCAGTACCGGGGACCGGCGGGCAGCAGCGGTAGCGTGCGCCGGCTTGCCCACTGGAGGGCGCGCAGGGCGGTCCGGTCGCGGTGCCGCCACGGAAGGCCGTAGGCGTCCCGTACGGCCTGCGGGAGCACCCCTGCCGCAAGCACGGTGGCTGCGGCCCGTGCCGGTGGTGCCAGGATCGGCGGGTCGGGCGCAAGGATCTGCCGTGCGAGGGCCGAGGCCGTCGGTCCGACCCGCAGGACATCGCGGACCTGGCGGTCCACGTACCGCGCCAGTCCGGGATAGTCCTCGGGGAGCACCCGGGCGGGGATGCCGAACTGGTGCGCCAGCCCGGTCATGTCGCGGTAATAGGCGTCCCGTTCGGCGTCCGGGACCGGGCGCGCGAAGCCGTCCGTGACGGTGACCGCCGTCCAGACGAGCGTCGCGAACACCCAAAGTGCCAGGTCAGGATCGTCCGCGCGGTAGGGCGTTCCTGCCGGCAGTGCACCGTCCGCGCCGGGCATCGTTCCGTGCACCGGGCGGTGCCGGCGCTGGACGTGCCGGGCAGCGGCGCGTACCTGGTCCTGGTCGCCGAAGGTGATGGTCAGAACGGCGTCCAGGGTGCCCCGCAGCCGGCGCAGCGGGTCGGAGGAGAAATTGCTGTGGGCCCGAACCCCTTCCGCGACCAGCGGGTGTGCCAGCTGCAGCAGGAGCGCGGCCGGGCCTGCGGCGAGCAGGATCCGTTCCCTGCCGATCCGCCATGCCGCCGACGCCGGGCCGAAGAGGCCCGGGTCCCCGGGTTGCCCCGAGGGCGGGGCCGGCGGGAAGAACGCATCCAGCCTAGGCATTGAGTCCCCCTGCGCAGGCTACACCGCGGCGCGGAGCGGGCGTCCCGGTCCCGGTCACTGGCCTTCTGCCTGCTTGGGGGCGCCAATGAGGGGTGCGGAGGTGCCCGGCGCTCCCGGAACCCCGGGGTCGTCGTCGTCGACCCACTCCAGCAGGTCACCGGGCTGGCAGCCGAGCACCCTGCACATGGCCTCCAGGGTGGTGAATCGAACCGCCTTGGCCCGGCCGTTCTTCAGCACCGCCACATTCGCCGGCGTCAGGCCGATCCTTTCGGCAAACTCGCCCACGCTCATCTTCCGCTTCGCCAGTTCCACATCGATCCGCACCACAATGGCCATCAAATCACCTCGTCCAGCTCCGTGCGAAGCTTCCGCGCTTCAGCGTCGCGGTCCACGGCCTGGGCGAGCAGCGCCCTCAGCACCAGCACGATCAGGGCCACGGCGGCGATCATGACCGCGACTCCCCCAATCAGCAGGACCACCCCGGGCGCGACCGCCTCGCCGGGAGCGAGGGCGACGCCCAGCCCGAAGGTGAGCAACGATGCCGCAGTGAAGGCGCCGATGACGATGTCGACGAGCCGAAAGGCGCTTGAGGAGAACACGGTTCCCCGCCGCACCATCGTCAGCAGTCCCCACACGCAGACCATCGCCGCCTGAAGGGCGAGGATGGTCAGCACCGTGAGGACGACAAGCGGAGTGCGGATCGCTGCCACGTCGGGGTCGGCTTCGCGCAGGTCCACCCCGAGCAGGGGAACCATCACAATCTGAACGAACAACGAGCCTGCGAACATCATCACAAGCACGACGCGCAATGCGATGACCGTTAGATTTCCCATTTCATCTCCCTTAGCCGTTCAACAATCTAAAGGTATCGATATTCAATAGAAAGCACAAGACATACAGTAGATGCGCGTTTTATGCGCGTCGCCTCCCAAACGGCCGCGCGCCTCAGCGGATCCGGGTCGGCACTGGCGGAGGTCCGGCGAAGCGGGCGCTCACGCGGCGGTCACCGGGGCCGCTGCGTGTCAATCTAGGAGGTGAACGGATGTTCACCGAGCGAAGAGGCGGAGCGGCATGGCACGGAACTACGAAGGAACCACTGCGCTCATCACGGGAGCCAGCTCCGGGCTCGGTGAGGAGTTCGCCCGGCAGCTGGCCCACCGCGGAGCAGACCTCATCCTCGTGGCCCGCCGCGCCGACCGGCTTGAGGCGCTGTCCGAGGAACTGCGCGGGGCGACGGGGAGGACCGTCACCGTGATTCCCGCCGACCTTGCCCGGGCGGGGGCGGGCCCGGCGCTGGCTGCGGTGGTGGCGGCGAAGGGCCTGAGCGTCGACTCCCTGGTCAACAATGCGGGATTCGCCACCCGGGCACGCTTCGAAGACGAGGATGCGGAGAGGATCCAGGAGGAGATCGCACTGAATGTCGCGGCCCTCGTCGGCCTCACCCGCGCCTTCTATCCGGCCATGCTCGCCTCCGGGAAGGGAGTCCTGATCAACCTCGCCAGCACCGGCGCCTACCAGCCCGTACCCCTGATGGCCGTCTACGGGGCCACGAAGGCGTTTGTCCTCAGCTTCACCGAGGCCCTCTGGGTCGAGGCCCGGCGTTCACATCTCGGAGTGCTCGCTCTGTCGCCGGGAGCCACCCGCACTGAATTCTTCGACGTCGCCGGCGAAGACGCGCAGGTCGGATCGATGCAGGCTCCCTCCGAGGTCGTTACGTTCGCGCTGAGAACTCTCGACCGGCGCTGGTCCGCGCCGAGCGTCGTCTCCGGAAAGGCGAACCGGCTGACCGCCTCCGCCCCGCGGTTCCTTCCGCGCCGGGCCGTTGCGCGCCTGGCCGGGGCGGTCACCGGGCGGAGGTAGGGCCCGCTTCCTCCCGAAAAGCCGAACAGGGCCGGGACCCGCGCACGCCTCGAAACCGGCGGGCGCCACGCTGCCGACCGAGCCCGCCCGTCCCGTCAGCCGGGGACCGATCCAGTCCCCGCGCCCCGTTTCCCCGACCACCGCACAGGGAGATGGTGCCATCCCGATGCGCACTGCCCGCTCTGGACACGGACAGGGTTTCCTCCGCGGCAATCACGCAACACGTCTATCGAAGTAGAACGACCTGTCTGTATAGTGGAAACCAGAACGCAGCTCAGAATTTCCCTGCCGTTTACTGAGGGTCTCACTGCTGAAGGATTTCTCATGGGCGCCACCGGCTTCCACAGAGCACCGCAGCCTCGAGTGCGCCGCGGGCTCGGCCCGATTCCCCGCAATGCAGCGGTCCGCACGGGTACGGCACGACCATGAAAGCCCTTTATTCATGGGTGGACGCGTCGGCGGTGTTGTTCGACCTCGACGGCGTCCTCACCCCCACTGCCGAGGTACACGAGACTGCCTGGCGTGAGCTTTTCGAAGGGTATCTGGCGCAATTGCCCGAACTCCGGCCCTACAGCGGCAGCGACTACTTCGACCATATCGACGGAAAGCCCCGATTCGACGGCGTGCGCGACTTCCTCGCCTCCCGCAGCATCGTCCTCCCCGAGGGCCCGGCCGACGACGATCCGGCGAGCAACACCGTCTCCGGGCTCGGCAACCGCAAGAACCGGCTGTTCAACGACATCGTCGCCTCGCGTGGGGTGCGCCCCTTCAGCGGATCGGTGCGTTTCGTTCAGGCAGCCCAGGAGCGCGGCCTCCGGCTCGCGGTGGTTTCCTCCTCGCGGAACGCCGCCGCAGTGCTCCGGGCCGCCGGACTCGAGAAATACTTCCCGGTCGTCGTTGACGGGACGGCGGCTGCCGGGGCGGGACTCCCGGGCAAGCCCGATCCCGCCACCTTCGAATACGCCGCCGCGCTTCTGGGGCTGCCCACGGCGTCCTGCATTGTGGTCGAGGACGCCGTCTCCGGCGTCCGTGCCGGCAGCGCGGGCCGCTTCCATTCGGTAATCGGCGTCGAACGCGGAGCCGGCAGGCAGAACCTGCTCGACGCCGGCGCCACCCTGGTGGTCGATGACCTTGACCAACTCCTCTAGCACCCCGCTCCCTCGCCCACCCCTCACGAAGGGCTGCCGATCATGGCACTGATCAACGCCGACCGCGACCGTTTTCCCTGCCACCCCTGGCAGCTGGTGGAGACCAACTTCACGGCGGGCGACACCGGGGCGCTCGAGACGATTTTCTCCATCGGCAACGGTTTCCTCGGTGTCCGGGGAGCCCACTGGTCCCCGGCGGACGCGGAGCTGCCCGGCAGCTTCATCAACGGTTTCCATGAGACCTGGGATATCCAGCACGCGGAGAATGCCTTCGGCTTCGCCCGCACCGGGCAGCGCATCCTGTACGTGCCGGACGCCAACAACTTCACCGTCGTCGTCGACGGCGAAACCCTCACCCTCGCCGGCTCCGCCGTCGTCGACTACCGGCGCACCATCGACTTCACCACCGGCCTGTACGAGAGCCGGGTGACCTGGGCGTGCCGGTCCGGGGCCACGGTCACCACGGTGGAGCGCCGGGCCGTGGGGCAGCAGACGCGCGGCGGCCTGGCCATCACCCTCGAGCTGACGACGGACAGGCAGGTCTCGGTGGACATCACCTCCTCCATCGTGAACCGGCAGGACCAGCCGGCTGAGGACCATTCCAGCCACGATCCACGCCGCTCCGGCCGGCACGCCGAACGGGTGCTGCTGCCCCTGCGGCTGGAGGGCAGCAACGGTTCGCTCCGGCTCGCCTGGGAGACCTCGGAGTCCAAGCAGAAAATCGGCGTCGCCGTCGATCACCGGATCTCCGGCCCCCAGCAGCCCTTCACCACCCAGGCCGACCAGGACGAAAGCGTCGTACGGTACGTGCTGGCGGTCGATGAAGGCGCACCCCTGCTGCTCGAGAAGAGCGTCGCCTACGCTTTCACCACCGCCGGTGACGGTTCCGACATCGAGGAGGCGGCCGAAGCGGCCCTGAAAACCACTGCGGCGATCTTCGCCGAGAGCGCGGCCCACTACCGGCGTTACTGGTCGACCGCCGATATCCGCATCGGAGGCCAGGAGGAACTCCAGCAGGCCGTGCGGTGGAACCTGTTCCAACTGGAGCAGGGCACGGCGCAGGCGGGAGTCGCCGGAATCCCGGCCAAGGGCGTCAGCGGCTCGGGCTACCAGGGCCACTATTTCTGGGATCAGGAGATCTACCTCCTTCCCTTCCTCACCTACTCGAACCCCCGCGGCGCGCGGCAGGTGCTTGAGTTCCGCCACTCACTCCTCCCCGAAGCCCGGATGCGCGCCGACGAGCTGAACGTCGACGGAGCCCTGTTCCCCTGGCGCACCATCAACGGGCTGGAGGCCAGCGCCTACTACGCGTCCGGCACGGCCCAGTTCCACATCGGCGCCGCCATCGCCTTCGCGGCCAACCGGTACAGCTGGGCGAGCGGCGATACCGCCTTTCGACAGTCCGAGGGTGCCGACCTGATCATCGAGACGGCGCGGATGTGGATGTCCCTCGGCTTCTTCGGCAAGCGCGGAGCCTTCCACATCCACGGCGTCACCGGTCCGGATGAGTACACGGCGGTGGTGAACGACAACCTGTATACGAACGTCATGGCCAGGTTCAACCTCCGCGCCGCCGCGGCCCTTCAGCACCCCGGCGTCGACGAAGGCGAACGGGACCTATGGCTGCAGGCCGCTGCGCGCATGCAGATGCCCTACGACGACACCCTCGAGGTGTACTCCCAGGACGCCGACTTCATGACCCTCGAACCGTGGGACTGGTCCACGCCCCGCTCGCAGTACCCGCTGCTGCTTCACTTCCACCCGTTGGTGATCTACCGGCACCAGGTGCTCAAGCAGGCGGACACCGTGCTGGCCATGTTCCTCCAGTGGCAGGACTTCACCGCCGCGGAGAAGCAGCGCGCGTTCGACTTCTACGATCCGCTCACCACTGGGGACTCAACGCTTTCGCCTTGCGTCCAGGGCATTATGGCCGCGGAGGTCGGCTACGGCGACGTTGCACTGGCCCACTTCACCGACGCCGCCTTCATCGACCTTGACGACTCCCATGCGAACACCATCGACGGCGTCCATATCGCCGCCTCCGGCGGGGTGTGGCTCTCACTGGTCAATGGCTTCGCCGGTTTCCGAGACCAGGGCCCGGTGCCCTACTTCGACCCGCGGCTGCCCGCGGCGTGGACCTCCCTGGCGTTCCACCTGAAGCTCCGCGGCGGCACGCTGCAAGTTTCACTGGTCCGGGGATCGATCACCCTGAGCTTTGACGGGGACGGCCCCCTCGACGTCCAGGTGCGGGACGAACTGGTCTCGGTGGGCGCCCGGGAGGTCACGGTGACGCTGCCTGCCCGCGAAGCACCGGTGCCGTCGGTGTTCCGCAGCAGCTTCGCGACCGCAGGCATGCCCATCGTGCAGGCTCGCCCCGCCGGCCAGCGGGCACCGTCGACCGGTCAGCCGGCCCCGTCAGCCGACCAGCGGGCGGCCCACTGAGGCAGAAATCAGGGGCTCCCGGGCGCCGGGGCACGTACAATCGCAGATAGGAGCAAAGGCGGCCCGCCCGCGCCGCGGACCCGACCGTCCGTGAAGCCCGCCAGCCGCCGCCGCCGCTCCTCCTCCACGGGTTAGGAAAAGCCATGGCAATGCAGGTGGAGCTCGAGGAGCCCCGCGAACGGATCCTTTCCGCGGCATACCGGCTATTCATGCAGCGCGGCATCCGGGACGTGGGCGTCAACGAGCTGATCCGTGAGGCGGGCATCGCCAAGGCGACCTTCTACTACCACTTCCAGTCGAAGGACGACCTGGTCCTCGCCTTCCTCGCCCGCCGGGAGGAGGTTTTCACCGACGGCTACCTCGTCGCGGAATCCACCCGGCGGGGGAACACCCCCGAGGAGCGGCTGCTCGCCATCTTCGACGTCCTCGACGAGTGGTTCCACCGGCCGGACTATGAATCCTGTTCCTACATCAAGATCCTGTTCGAGCTGGGATACAGCCACCCGCTGGGCCGTGCCAGCGCCGGATACCTGGCGAAGATGCGGGTGGGCGTTCAGACCCTCGCTGGGGAGGCTGGCCTGACCGACCCCGAGGGCTTCGCCCACGCCTGGGTGCTGCTGATGAAGGGCGCAATCGTGGCGGCCGCCGAGTCCGACCCCCACGCCGCGCAGCGGGCCATGCCGCTGGCGCGGTGGCTGATCGACCAGCACCAGCTGGCCGTCCGGGTCTGAGCGAAAGCACCCCTCCGGCGGCCCAGGTGGGCGCCGTGGCGGAGCACCGTGCCCTAGCGACGGCACCCGGGCGAATGTATAGTAAGCATACTGACGAATCGTTACTGGTTCGTCACCGCCGTTCCGATTGAAGGAGACACGATGAGCACGAAGGTCGAAAAGCGCATCCTGGTGAACGTGCCGGTGAGCACCGCCTATAACCAGTGGACCCAGTTTGAGGACTTCCCCCAGTTCATGGGCGGTATCAAGAGTGTGACGCAGCTGAGCGACGACCGCCTCGAATGGGTGGCCGAGATCGGCGGAATCCGGCGCCAGTGGGAGGCGAGGATCCTGGAGCAGGTGCCGGACCGCAAGGTCTCCTGGGCGGCCACCGAGGGCGCTACCAACGCCGGTACAGTCACCTTCGAGGACATCGGAGGCGGCCAGACCTCCGTTCAGCTGTTCCTGGAGTACGAGCCCGAGGGACTCGTGGAGAAGGTCGGCGACAAGCTGAACGTCATCGAGAAGCAGGCCGAAGGCGACCTTGAGCGGTTCAAGGCCTTCATCGAGTCCGAAGGATATGCCAGCGGCGCCTGGCGCGGTTCAGTCAATGAAGGCGGCGCCGTCGGCACCCCCGGCGTCGAGCACGCGGCCGAATCCCGCGGCGACTCCGGCAAGGCCGGTGTTTCGGGGAAGGTCGTGGCCGGAGCCGTCGGCCTGGCGGCCGCTGCCGCGGTCGGTGTTGCCGCCGCCGGGCGCAGCAAGGACACCGAAACGGAGGTGGACGAGACGGTCACCCCGGTCACCCCGGTCACTACGACTCCCGTCACCGGGACCGTGGGCGCTCCGACAGGGGTTTCCTCCGACGATGTCGCCGACCGGGACGTGTCCACGCCCTTCGACCAGACCAACGGCCTGGCCGATGTCGACGGCGAATCCGACGGGACCGCGCAGAGCGACACCACAAGTGCGGCGGACCGCGGCACTGATCCGCTCCGCGGCGACGGTCCGATCCGCTGACCCTAGCTCGCACCCTCCCGGGCGAGACACCACGAAGCCCGCGGCCGCCCGGCCGCGGGCTTCTTGTGTCCGCGGGCCCGCACCGCCTAGGCTGGCGCCACATCTACCCCTGAGAAAGCGCGGGCGCACAGGCCATGGCAGAAAACAAGACCCAGCCGACCGACGTCGCTCCGTCGGCGTTCCTTGAGGGCGTCCCGAACTCCTCCCGCCGGCGCGACGGACTGGCACTGCTGGCCCTCATGGAGGAGGTGACCGGCGCCCCTCCCGTCATGTGGGGGCCCTCGATGGTGGGCTTCGGCCGGTACTCCTACCGTTATGCCTCGGGACGCGAGGGTGACGCGCTCGCCGTCGGGTTCTCGCCGCGCAGTTCGGCCCTGGTCCTCTACGGGCTGACCGTCGCCCCGGAAGCGGCCGGGCTCCTGGAGCGGCTCGGTCCGCACCGCACCAGCGTCGCGTGTCTCTACGTCTCCTCGCTGGCCAAGGTGGACATGGGCGTCCTTGAGGAACTGATCCGCGTTGGATACGCCCACATGACCACGACCGACTTCACCGTCCCGCCGGCCTGAGCCGACCCGGAGCGCACAGCGGCGGCCGCCCGGACCCTCAGACCACCACGGCGGACCGCGGCAGATCCGGGTTCGTGAGGAGGGACGCCACGGCGCGCGCGATCTTGGCGCCGCCCTGGACCGACGGCTCGATCGGATTGGCGTAGTCGGCGTCCTCGTCGCAGATCAGGCGCAGGTCGATCAGGGGCACCCCGCGCGAGAAGGCCGCACGCGTGATGCAGTCGTTGAACACCGCAAGCGCGGTCCCGATGACCGGCTGGTTGGGTTCACCGGGAGGCGTGTCGTAGATCGTGCACACCGCCACCGGAAGGCCAACCGCCGTCACCGCCTCCAGCATCGCGTCGTAGGCGGCGGCAAACTGCCGCTGGGCAGCGCTCAGCAGCACCAGCGCGGCGGCAACGGTGGCAATCTCCTCGTCGAGCAGGTACGCGGATCGAAGCGCGTCGTTGCCTCCGACACTGACCACCAGGTGCGTGGCATCGGAAGGCAGGGACCGGACCTGGCGTTCGACGCCGGCGATCACCTCCCCATCGACCGCCAGGAGGGAAGCCCGCCAGTCCGCCGGGAGAGCGCCGCGCAGCTGCCGCACCACATCCGGGCCGCCCGGAACATAGGCGGCGTTGTCGAAGATTGAGTCGCCGAGCAGGACGGCGTGTCCTGGCGCTCCGCCTGTTCCGTCCGCTTGCATGCCGACAAGATACCAAGGACCCCGGTCGGCGGGGTAAGTGATCGAACGGGCACAGCCGATGGCACCGGCCCTTGACTCCACTGCCGAGGGAAGGTCGTGACCGCCCTCGGATGCCCGAAGCGAGTCGGCGGCCTACCGGGGAATTTAACCGCCGTTCGGATAGTTAGTACACTAAGTAAACCAGGACGCTGCGGCTCCGCCGCGGGATGGCTGATCGGAAGGAATCTGGAATGGCGCGCAATGACGGTTTTGCTGTTCGGTTCATGGGACTCACGGGGAAACTGCGGATGTTCTTCGGGCCGGCACAGCAGGGCTCGGTGGCAGGGCCCGTCGTCTACCGCGACGACGCCGCCCAGCAGCAGCGCCAGCGTCAGCTGCAGCAGTGGGAGGTCGTGCGCAACTCCGACGGTTCCACCTACCTGGTGAACCGGACACCCGGGACCTGAGGCACCTCTGCCACTCCCCCTTGCCGCACCGGTCGAAGCGGCATAGGTTTCCCCAATGGAACGAGTGAGTGGTATCGGTGGGTTCTTTTTCGCTTCTTCCGATCCTGCGGGGCTGGCACAGTGGTACGAGGAGCACCTCGGTGTCACCCCGCCGCCTCAGAGCTACGACACGCCGCCGTGGTGGCAGGAGCCAGGGCCGACCGTGTTCACAGGCATGGATCAGGACTCTCCGCCACTCGCCCCCGGCCGGGGGTGGGCGGTGAACTTCCGGGTGCGGAACCTCGACGCCATGGTCGCCCAACTCAAGGCGGCCGGCATCGACGTTGAACGCGACCCGGACGAATACCCCAACGGCACCTTCGCGGGCCTTCAGGACCCCGAAGGGAACTCGATCCAACTCTGGCAGCCGGCGGGAACTGACCTTGCCGACCCACGGACCGGCGAGGGGTAATCCGGCCTGCGGATGGCCCCGCCGGCGGGCGCCGCGGATGTCCCCCCCCGGGAGGTGCAGGGGCTGCGCCGCATCGATCGATCCTCGGGACAGCGGACCGACAAATCTTTTTTCCTTGACAGTATATTTTGTCGGTGACAGGCTGATGCCATGCTTTCGATCCACGCCATCGATAACCGCGGCGCCGCCGTCGCCTCGCTCGACCCCATCAAGGCGCGGCTGCTTGAGGAACTTGCCGAACCCGGCTCGGCGTCCTCCCTCGCCTCGAAGGTGCGGCTGCCGCGGCAGAAGATCAACTACCACCTGCGGGCGCTCGAAGCCGTCGGGCTGGTCTCCCTGGTCGAGGAGCGCCGGCGCGGCAATATGACCGAGCGCCTCGTGCAGGCTAAGGCCGCCTCCTACGTCATCTCCCCAACAGTGCTCGAGCCCGTGGCGCCGGACCCCGACCGGTTCGCCGACCGGTTCTCGGCCTTCTGGCTGCTCGCCCTCGCCTCGCGCATGGTCGGTGAACTGGGTCGGCTCATCGCCGGCGCGGCGAAGGCGGACCGACAGCTTGCCACCTTCGGCATCGACGGCGATCTGTCCTTCCGGTCCGCCGCGGACCGGGCCGCCTTCGTCGAAGAGCTCGACACCGCCGTGGCCCGCCTCGTCGAGACCTACACCTCCCCTGCAGACACCCCCGGAGGGCGCCGCCACCGGCTGATCGTCGCCCTCCACCCCACCCCGAATGAAAGCGCATCACGCCCCGTTTCAAAGGAGAAGCACAATGAGCACTGACCGGTCCTTCGAGATCACCGTCGACACCACCCTGGGCGCCCCGCCGGAACGGGTCTGGAAGGCCGTGACGGAGGCCGAGCCCGCGTGGATGTTCCCCACCGACGGCTGGGAGGCGGAGCGGGTCGTCAACGAGTTTCCGCGGCACCACATCAGCCGCATGGAGGGACCGGACGGCTGGTTCAACCAGCTCGAGCACGTGCTGACTCCCCTCGGCGACAACGGCTGCCGGCTGCACTACGTGCACAGCGGGATCTTCGTCGACAACTGGGATGAGCAGTACGACGGCGCCTCCGCCCACACCGCCTTCTACCTCCACACCCTCGACCAGTACCTGCGCCACTTTGACGGGCTCGAGGTTGCATTTACCGACATCCAGGCCCCCGCGGCGTCGCAGACCCCTGAGGGCTTCACCCGGCTCCTGGACGCCCTCGGGCTCGACGGGGCGGCCCAGGGCGACCGGCCCGTCGTGGACCTGCCCGGTGAGGGGCCGACCGGGGTAGAGGTCGACTACCGCAACGATCACTTCCTCGGGCTGCGCTCCGCCGACACCCTCTACCGGTTCTTCGGACGCAACGCCTGGGGGGCACCGGTCGGCCTGACGGTCCACCGCTTCACCACCGGAGCGGCCGCGCCGGCCGAGGTCCAGCCCCGGGAGTGGGAATCCTTCTTCGAGAAGGCCTACGCCTGAGCCTGCCGAACCGCCGACGGGAAACTTTGCCACCTGCTTGCCCGGCGCCCGCGCCGGTGGCAGGGTTCCCTCATGGACTCCCTCACCGATCCGCGCGTCGACGCGTATATCGACGCGCTGCCGCAGTGGCAGCAGGACATCCTCACCGAGGTCCGCGCACTCATCCATGAGGCCGACCCGGAGGTCACCGAGACCATCAAGCGGCGGGTCCAGCCGTACTTCGTCCTGCAGGGCAATGTCTGCGCATTCCTGGCGGCAAAAGACCACGTCAACGTCTTCCTCTACGACGGTGCGATCGTGCCGGACCCGGAGGGAATCATCACCGCCGGTCACGGCAATGCCACGGCCCGCACCGTCGCCTACCGCGAGGGCGAAACGGTCAACGCACCGGCCCTGACCGCCATGATCCGCCAGATCATCGCCAACAACCGGGCCGGCGGCTGGCGCCGGATCAAGGGCTCCCGGTAGCCGCCGCTGCGGCCGGCGGTTTCACCGCCACGGCGAAGATCCGCCGGAAAGGAAACACTGTGCCGAAGGGATCGGCCGGGTAGGCCCGCCGCAGCAGCCGCGCATAGCCCTCCTCGAATTCGGCCGCCTCGGCCGCGGGCAGGGCCGCCAGGACCGGGCGCAGCCCCGTGCCGCGCACCCACTCGAGCACCGGGTCCTCCCCCTGCAGCACCTGGTGGTACACCGTCTCCCAGGCATCGACCTGCAGCCCCTGGCCGGCGAGCAGGCGCAGGTACCCGCCGGGTTCGTCCACTGCGTCGGCGTGGCGAAGCACTCCACGCAGCGCGGAGTCCCAGCGCGGGGAGGCGGCATGCCGGCGCATCAGCGCGTGCGAAGGCGCGTCGAAGTTTCCCGGTACCTGGAAGGCCAGCCAGGCGCCCCGGCCCATCGCGGCCGCCCACTTCCGCAGCAGCTCCCGGTGCCCCGGCATCCACTGCAGCAGCGCATTCGAGACGATGACGTCGTCCTCCGGCCCGGGCAGCCAGGTGCCGGCGTCGCCGGTGGCGAAGGTCAGGTTGGCAGGCTGCTCGGCGCCGTCCCGTGCCCGGGCGATCATCTCCGGCGAGGAATCGATGCCGACCACCTCCGCCGTCGGCCACCGGCGGGCGAGGGCCGCGGTGAGGTCCCCCGGTCCGCAGCCCAGGTCGACGACGCGCCGCGGGGCGGGGTGGCCGATGCGGGAGACCAGGTCAAAGAACGGCCGTCCGCGCTGGTCGGCGAACTCGGCGTACTTCCGGGGGTCCCATCGCATAGCTCACCCTAACCGCACCCCGGGTAGGCTGAAACCACCATGAGGATCCAAGAGCATCTCCCAGCCCACCCGTCCGGCCGCCACCAGGCAGACGCCGTGTACGAGGCCTTCACCGCCTGGGCTGGCTCCCGCGGGCTGGCGCTGTACCCAGCGCAGGATGAGGCGGTGCTCGAGCTCGCCTCCGGAAGCAACGTCATCCTGGCCACCCCCACCGGCTCCGGGAAGTCCCTCGTCGCCATCGCGGCGCACCTGCTCTCCTTCTCCGAAGGCCGGACCAGCTACTACACCGCTCCGATCAAGGCCCTCGTCTCGGAGAAGTTCTTCGCCCTGACCGAAATCTTCGGCGCCGAGAACGTCGGCATGGTCACCGGCGACTCAAGCGTCAATTCGGACGCCCCGATCATCTGCTGCACCGCGGAAATCCTTGCGAACCTCGCGCTGCGGGAAGGCGCCGCCGCGGAACTGGGAACCGTCGTCATGGATGAGTTCCACTTCTACTCCGACCCCCAGCGCGGCTGGGCCTGGCAGGTGCCGCTGCTCGAACTGCCGCAGGCCCAATTCCTGCTCATGTCCGCCACCCTCGGCGATGTAAGCATGTTCGAGAAGGAGCTCACCACCCGGACGGGGCGGCCCACCGCCACCGTGACCTCGGTGGACCGGCCCATTCCGCTTCACTTCTACTACGTCGAAACCCCGGTGCAGGAGTCGATCGAGGAACTGCTCTCGACCAACCAGGCGCCGGTCTATGTCGTGCATTTCAGCCAGGCCGAGGCCATCGAACGGGCGCAGAGCCTGATGAGCGTGAACGTCTGCAGCCGCGAGGAAAAGGACCGCATCGCCGAACTGATCAGCACCTTCAGGTTCTCCTCGGGGTTCGGCAAGACCCTCAACCGGTTCGTCCGCCACGGAATCGGCGTGCACCACGCGGGCATGCTCCCCAAGTACCGGCGGCTCGTGGAGCAGCTTGCCCAGGCGGGCCTGCTGAAGGTCATCTGCGGCACCGACACCCTCGGCGTCGGCATCAACGTCCCCATCCGCACGGTGCTCCTCACGGCGCTCAGCAAGTACGACGGCGTCCGGACCCGCCTGCTCAACGCCCGGGAGTTCCACCAGATCGCCGGGCGGGCCGGCCGGGCCGGCTACGACACCGCGGGCACCGTCGTCGTCCAGGCCCCGGAACACGTCGTGGAGAACACCAAGGCGCTGGCCAAGGCCGTCTCCAAGTTCGGCGACGACCAGAAGAAGCTGCGCCAGGTGGTGCGGAAGAAGCCGCCCCAGGGCTTCGTATCCTGGGGCAAGCCGACCTATGAGCGGCTCGTCGACGGCGTGCCGGAGCCGCTGACCTCCTCCTTCACGGTCAGCCACTCGATGCTGCTGAACCTGCTCGAGCGCCCGGGCAACCCCTTCAAGGCCGCGCAGCGGCTGCTCGGGGAAAACCACGAGTCCCGCTCCTCGCAGCTGCGGCTGATGCGCCGGGCCATCGGGATCTACCGGGAACTGGTGGCCGCGGGCATCGTGGAGAAGCTGCCCGAGCCGGACGCCGACGGGCGCCAGGTCCGGCTGAAGGTGCACCTGCAGGCGAACTTCGCCCTGAACCAGCCGCTGTCCCCGTTCGCGCTCGCCAGCCTCGAACTGCTCGACCCCGAGGCGCCGGCCTACGCCCTCGACGTCGTCTCGGTCATCGAGGCAACGCTGGAGAAGCCCCGACAGGTGCTCTCGGCCCAGGAGAAGAAGGCCCGGGGCGAGGCGGTCGCCGCCATGAAGGCCGACGGCATCGACTACGACGCCCGGATGGCGAGGCTTGAGGAGATCAGCTACCCGCAGCCCCTCGCCGAGCTGCTGCAGCAGGCCTTCGACGTCTACCGGGCCGCCGCCCCGTGGCTCGGGGACTTCGAGCTCGCCCCGAAGTCCGTGGTGCGGGACATGTACGAGCGGGCAATGAGCTTCGGGGAGTACGTGGCGTTCTACGCACTCACCCGGTCCGAGGGAATCCTCCTGCGCTACCTCGCCGACTGCTACAAGGCACTGCGCCAGACAGTGCCGACGGACGCGCTGCGCGAGGACCTCAGCGACATCATCGAATGGCTGGGCGAACTCGTCCGGCAGGTCGACTCGAGCCTGCTCGACGAATGGGCGCGGCTGAGCGCCGGCGAACCGACGGGAATCGACACCGGTCCCGAGGTGGACCTGCCCGAGGAGCCGCCGTCGCTGACCTCGAACGAGCGCGCCTTCCGGGTGATGGTGCGCAACGAGATGTTCCAGCGCGTGCAGCTGTTCGCCGACGAGCGCCACGAGGCGCTGGGGGCACTCGATGCCGACTCCGGCTGGACCGCAGACCGGTGGGCCGAGGCCATGGACGGGTACTTCGAGGAGTACGAGGACATCGACGACGGGCCGGAGGCGCGCGGGCCGAACCTGCTCATCATCGAGAAGCTGCCGGGGGTATGGAAGGTCCGGCAGATCTTCAAGGATCCCGCCGGCAACAACGACTGGGGCATCAACGCCGTCATCGACCTCGCCGCCTCCGACGCGGCCGGCACCCCCGTGGTGGAGGTCACCGGGGTGGGCGCGCCGTAGGGTACGGTCCCCGCCGCGGCACAGGCCCTCGATAGGCTTGGAGGATGAACACCGTCCGCGAAGCCCGTCCCGGCGACGTCCCCACCATCCTCCAGCTCATCCACGACCTGGCCATCTACGAGAAGGAACCGGATGCCGTGAAGAACACGGTCCCCCGGCTCCAGGAGGCCCTCTTCGGCGACAGCCCCTCCGTGTACGCCCACGTGGCCGAGGCGCACGGAGAGATCCAGGGCTTCGCCCTGTGGTTCCTCAACTACTCGACCTGGGAGGGTGTGAACGGGATCTACCTCGAAGACCTGTACGTACGCCCCGACGCACGCGGCGCTGGACACGGCAAGGCCCTGCTGCGCCGGCTCGCGCAGATCGCCACGGAACGCGGCTACGCCCGGGTCGAGTGGTCGGTGCTCGACTGGAACGAGCCCTCCATCCGGTTCTACGAGAGCCTGGGTGCCCGCCCGCAGTCCGGTTGGTCCACCTTCCGGCTGACCGGTGCCGCCCTCAGCGGCTTCGCCGGAACGGCGGCACAGTGAAGGCCGCGGCCGGCAACGGCATCTCCAGCGGGCCCACCTTCGTGATGCGGGGCCTGCGTGCCACCGGCCACACCTTCACGGTTCCCCTTGACCACAGCCGGCCCGACAGCGAATCCATCTCGGTCTTTGCCCGGGAATACACCTCGACCGATCACGACGACGCCGCCGTCGGCGCCCTGCCCTGGCTCTTGTTCCTCCAGGGCGGCCCGGGCGGGCGCGGGAACCGCACGACCCAGCTGGCCGGCTGGATGAAGGCCGCCGCCGAACGCTTCCGCATCCTGATGCTCGACCAGCGCGGCACCGGCCTGTCGACCCCCGCGGACGCGCTGACCCTGGCCGCCCGGGGCGGCCCGGCGGAGCAGGCCGAGTACCTCACCCACTTCCGGGCCGACTCGATCGTCGCGGATGCCGAACTCATCCGCCGGTGCCTGGTGGGGGGCCCCTGGACCATCTTCGGGCAGAGCTACGGCGGGTTCTGCGCGCTGAGCTACCTCTCCTTCGCCCCGGAGGGCGTCGAGCGGGCGCTCATCACCGGCGGCCTGCCGCCCCTTTCGGGCTCGCCCGACGAGGTGTACACGGCGACGTACGCACGGGTGGAGGAACGCAACCGGGAGTACTTCGGCTGGTACCCCGGCGACCGCGGCCTGCTGACGCGGATCGCCCGGCACCTCGAGGAGGTCGAGGAGCACCTGCCGACCGGGGAGCGGCTGACCGTCCGCCGGCTCCAGATGATCGGCTCCTTCCTCGGCGGCAATACACGCGTCGACGCGCTCCACTACCTGCTCGAGGACGCATTCGTTTCGACCCCCGGCGGGCCGAGGCTCTCGCAGGTCTTCCTCGATCAGGTAGGCGCCCTCGTCTCCCGCAGCTCCAACCCGCTCTACGCCGTGATGCACGAGTCGATCTACTGCCAGAGCGGCGCCTCGGCGTGGTCGGCCGACCGGGTGCTCGGGCGTTATCCGCAGTTCCGGCCCGACGCCGCCGACCCACTGCTCACCGGCGAGATGATTTACCCCTGGTACTTCGAGGAGGATCCGTCCCTCGCTCCCCTGCGGGAGACCGCCGAACTGCTCGCTCGGAAGGAGGACTGGGGGCCGCTCTACGACCCCGGGGCGCTGCGGCGCAACCCGGTGCCCGCCGCGGCGGCCGTCTACCGCGACGACATCTATGTCGACCGCGGCCTCTCCCTCCGGACCGCCGCGGCGGTCAAGGGCCTGCGGGTCTGGGAGACGGCGGATTTCCACCACGACGGCATCTCCGATGACGGCGAGGCGATCTTCAACCGGCTCCTGGAGATGACGGAAGCGCGCTAGCCCCCGATCCGGGCCGCCCGTGCGTGCATCGCGCTTTCCAGCGGACGGGCGGTTCGTCAAGGGTTTCGTCGCTTTCTCCACCCGTTTACTTGGTCATGCCCCAAAGCTAGGTTGGTGCGATCGGCGGCGCCTCCGCCGAACGGACGCCGCAGCGGCCTCCGTCCCAGCCCGACACGGGGCCCGGGAAGCACCCGGGCCGCGAAGGAGCGAAAGCGATGACTTCAAACGCAGAACAGCCGATGACGGACGACAGCATTCAGGTACGCCAGCTCAGCCACTACCAGTTCTCGTGGATTGCCGGAGAAGCCGGGCAGCCCGGCACCTATACCCTCCAGCTTGTCCTCGACCAGGGCGCCTGGGAGGAGGTCCTCACCCTCGACCCGGACGACGCGGACAACCTTCAGGACCTGCTGTCCACCGCCAAAACGGTCTACTACGACGTGCGCCGCCGCACGCTCATGTTCGGCACCACCCGCACCGGCGAAAGCTAGGCAGCGGCCCGGCCGTCCACGTCACGCAGCCGCGGATCCCTGTTCAATGCGCCCCTGCCTCAGTACCCTGTGAACCAGGCCTAAATGAGGAGGAAACCATGTTGGATGACCAGGACATTCTCGGACGCATCAAGTCTCTCGTGGAGGAGGAACACGACCTCCGCAGCGCAGGGGACGACAGCGCCCGCGGCGGGCAGAACGCCGCCCGGCTGCAGCGGCTTGAGCAGGACCTCGACCAGTGCTGGGATCTGCTCCGGCAGCGCCGCGCTCGAAGCGAGTTCGGCGACGACCCGGACAAGGCGGCCGCGCGGCCTATTTCCCAAGTTGAGGGATACCTGCCGCGGAAGTAGTTGAGGCGCCGGGATCCAGACGACGAAGTTCGAGGCCCCCACCGCTCCGGCGGCGGGGGCCTCTTGCGCGTCCACCGGGGTCTTCGAGGGGTGATGTCGACCACGTCACCGGCGGGTCCGCCGGACTCGGCCTCGAGGCGGTCCGTGTCCTCGCCGAAGCCGGCGCGACCGTTATTGCCGCCGTCCGGGACCCGGCGAAGGCAGCCGAAACCCTCGCCCCGCTCGCCGGCGTCGAAACGGAACAGCTGGATCTCGCGGACCCCGCATCCATCGACGCCTTCGCCGACCGCTTCCTGGCCACGGACCGCCCCTACGAGAAGTGGTCCGCCTACGCCCAGTCGGTGAGTGCGAAGTCCCTGTTCGCCGTCGCGCTTGACGCGCGCGGCAGGAACTTCCGGGTCCGCTCCTTCGCCGTCCATCCCGGCACCATCCCCACCGGGATCGGGCGGCACCTGAGCCTCGAGGACCTCCAGGGCCTGGGCGCAGTCGACGAGCACGGCCAGCCCGTGGACAACCCCACCTACAAGAGCGTCCCGCAGGGAGCGGCGACCATGGTGTGGGCTGCTGTCAGCCCGCAGCTCGACGGACTCGGCGGGGTGTACACGGAGGACGCCGACATCGCCGTCGTGGTTCCCGACGACCACCAAGGCCCCTCCGGCGTGCACGCGTGGGCAGTCGATCCGCAGGCCGCCGACCGGCTGTGGGAGCTCAGCGAGCGCCTGCTCGGGCGCTCCTTCACCATCTGATCCGTTCCCGGCCTCCGTGCCGGGAGGGCTTAAGTAAACGGGCCCGGCACCGGCGCTGTGCGCTGGTGCCGGGCCCGGTCCTGTCCTGGGGGTCAGCTCTCGAGGTCTGAGTTCCGCGCCTTGGCATCGGCGGCGGCGAGGTCCTCGTCAACCTTCTCGCTGCGCCCGCGCGAGCTGAGCAGGCTCGCGACCACGGCGATCACGATGGTAGCGATGATGACAGCGAGGGAGACGAACGTCGGAATCTCCGGAGCCCACTCGATGTGCTCTCCGCCGTTGATGAAGGGCAGCTCGTTGACGTGCATGGCGTGCAGCACGAGCTTGACGCCGATGAACGCGAGAATGACCGACAGCGCGTGCTTGAGGTACACCAGCCGGGTCATCAGCCCACCGAGCAGGAAGTACAGCTGCCGCAGGCCCATCAGGGCGAAGATGTTGGCGGTGAAGACGATGAAGGCGCTCTGGGTGAGGCCGAAGATCGCAGGAATGGAGTCCACGGCGAAGAGCAGATCGGTCAGGCCGATCGTGACGAAGACGATGAGCATCGGCGTGAACACCTTCTTGCCGTCCACGACGGTGCGGACCTTGCCGCCGTCGTAGTGATCCGACATCGGCAGCACGGAACGCAGTTTCGCGACGAGCTTGTTGTCCCCTGCGTCCTCCTCGTCCTCGCCCGTGTCTTTTGCCTGCTTGTACGCGGTGTAGAGCAGGAACGCGCCGAAGATGTAGAACACCCAGCTGAAGTTCTCGATCACGGCGGCACCCAGGGCGATGAAGATGCCGCGCAGGATCAGCGCGATGATGATACCCACCATCAGCACCTCCTGCTGGTACTTCCGCGGCACCGAGAAGCGGGCCATGATGATGATGAAGACAAACAGGTTGTCGATGCTCAGGCTGTATTCGGTCACCCAGCCGGCGACGAACTGTCCGCCGTACTCGGGGCCGGTGAAGATGAACATGATCGCCGCGAAGACCAGCGCCAGGGACACATAGAAGCCCACCCACAGACCCGCCTCCCGCATCGAGGGAATGTGGGGCCGCTTGACGACGAGCAGCAGGTCGAACAGGAGCACAAGTCCGAGAACGACAAAGGTGCCGATCTGGAAAGCGAGGGGCAATTCGGGCATGGAGCGCCTTTCGGGGATCGCGACGGAGGTCCGTAAGTCTCTCCGCCGTGGCACTCTGCCAGCCGACCGCTACGCCCGGCGGGGCGTCACTGCCCTGCGTGTTGACGTTCGTAGCGCTTGGGATACTCCCCTACGTGGGGTCAATCCTACCGGCGGGGTGCTGATATGGGGAATTGCGTCCGCCCGCGGCGACCGCCGCCACATGCTTGATCACCCCGGGGGCGTTCCAGTACCCTCCGTGGCCCTGGACGGTGCCGGCGGAGTCGGGGTCGGTGAGCTCGATGTTCACCGCGCCGGGCACGGGGCTCCCGACGGGGTCGGTGGCGCGCCAGAAGTTGGCCCACGTGGTGGAACGCTCAGCCACGCGCCCGAACCACCCGGGGGTGAAGTAGGCCGGGAAGAACGCGGAGTAGAGGGACACCAGCGGCGAGCCGGTGGTGACCAGGTGCAGCTCCCGGCAGCGCGAAAGAGCCCGGGTCTCCGCGACCAGCCAGGCGCAGATGACGCTTCCCTGGCTGTACCCGACGAGCGCCACCCGAGTGGGTCCGAGCCGGGCCGCCTCCTGCTCGATGCCGGCGATGACCGCCTCCCGGTAGGAGGCACCGGCCAGCGGGTGGTCGCGGACCGGCCAGAAGCCGGCGGCGTCGGCTGCCCTTCCGAGCACCTCCTGTACCGTCCGGAGCTGCCCGAGCAGGAGGGTGAGGACGGCGGCCGCGCCGGCGAGCTGGAGCAGCAGCACGGCGAGGGCGAGCCACGGCCCGCCCAGCCGGCCCTCCCCGAGGATCATCGCGGCACCCATGCCCGCCGCACCCAGTGCCGTGCCGGAGGGCAGGACGCGCGGAAGGAGTGCGGGGGCCGCAGCGACGACGCGGTGCCACCACCGCAGGCGTGGCTCCCGGGCACCGAAGAGCGGGCGCAGCCCGAGCCGACGGTCCAGCAGCAGCACCACGGCGGCGGTGAGCACGGGCCCGGCCAGGGCGATCAAGGCGAGCAGCGGGAACAGGTCGAGTCGGCTGTCGCCGGCATCCAGCGGATCGTCCCAGGCCAGCAGCACGCGTGCGGTGCGCGCGTCGTACTCCTCGCCGCCGAACAGCCGCACTACATAGCCGAGGAGGCCGTCCAAGAGCATCCGGACCAGGGCGTTGACCGAGTGCATGAGGAACAGAGCGAGCAGCAGCAGGCCGGCCGCGGCGCCCTCCGGTGCCGGCAAGCGGCCGGTCGCTCCCACCCCGGCGGGCCGGCGCAGCGAGCTGACGATGGTGGGCAGCATTAGGACGCCGAGGCTCAGGGCGATCCACAGCGCCAAGGCGTCGAGGCGCGGGACGGCATCGGGGCCGGGAGTCGAGGGCCAGGATGGGGAGACGGTCTCCGCCGGGAGCGTCAGCGCCAGCAGCGCTCCGCCCGCGAGGAGGGCGCCGGCGTGGAGAAGGACCGCGGCGTGGCTGCGCCGGGGAACCTCCCGCTGCACCCGGATGACCCGGAGCCAGCGGTACGCGATGAAGGCGGCCAGGGCTGTTGCCGCGGCGGCGGGGATTCCCCGGGCAGGACCCTCGGCGGAGCCCGGCAGGCCGAGGGGACCGGCCAGGTGTTCGAGGACCGTCTCGCCGAGGACTACCAGCCAGGCCAGCTGGCTGAGGGTGAGCAGCACCGAGCCCGCCTGCAGCAGCACCGCCGACGGCGCGGCGGTGGCGTGGCCGGGGCGTTCGAGCATGCGGCCGGCAACGTTGGCCAGCGTGAACGGGAAGGCCAGGTACCACAGGAAGCCGGTTCTCCTGCGGTTCGACCGCGACCAGTTGATCAGGCTCAGGCGGTGGCGCGGAAGCAGCGGAGGGTCGACGGCCTCGGCCCAGGGGTTGAGCCGGGTCACCCGGGCACTGGTGATGCTGCTCAGGTACTCCTGCTCCCCCACTCCGTGCACGCGGATCTCCGCGAAGCCGTCCCCCCGCTGCGGCATGGTGCTAGGCGTGCCCGGCCGTCTGCATCTGCCGGAGTTCCTTCTTCAGGTCCCCCACCTCATCGCGGAGCCGGGCCGCAAGTTCGAACTGCAGTTCCGCGGCCGCGGTGTGCATCTGGTCGGTGAGCTGCTGGATGAGGTCCGTGAGGTCCTCGGCCGGTACGGCGGCCAGCCCCTCACGGTGCACGCCCCGGCCGGGCTTCTTCTTCCGCCCCTTCGCGGCGGCCTCCAGGAGCTCCCGGGTGTCGGCGTCCTCGCGGTTGATGGTGTCGGTGATGTCGGCGATGCGCTTGCGCAGCGGCGTCGGGTCGATCCCGTGCTCGAGGTTGTGAGCCACCTGGATGGCTCTGCGCCGGTTGGTTTCGTCGATGGCCCGTTCCATCGAATCGGTGATCCGGTCGGCGTACATGTGCACCTGGCCGGACACGTTGCGGGCCGCTCGCCCGATCGTCTGGATAAGGGAGGTGGAGCTTCGCAGGAATCCCTCCTTGTCGGCGTCGAGGATGCTGACGAGGGACACCTCCGGAAGGTCAAGGCCCTCGCGCAGCAGGTTGATACCCACCAGCACGTCGAAGGTCCCCAGCCGGAGCTCACGCAGCAGCTCGACCCGGCGCAGGGTGTCGACGTCGGAGTGAAGGTACTCCACCTTTACCCCGTGCTCCAGGAGGTAACCCGTAAGGTCCTCCGACATCCGCTTCGTCAGGGTCGTCACCAGCACGCGCTCGTCGCGCTCCACACGGGTCCGAATCTCGTGAAGCAGGTCGTCGATCTGCCCCTTGCTCGGCTTCACCACGATCTCCGGGTCCACCAGCCCGGTGGGCCTGATGATCTGCTGGACGAACCCGTCGGACTTCCCGAGCTCGTACTTGCCCGGCGTCGCCGAGAGGTAGACCGTCTGGCCGATGCGCTCGAGGAACTCGTCCCACTTCAGCGGCCGGTTGTCCATGGCGGACGGAAGGCGGAACCCGTGGTCGACGAGGGTGCGCTTGCGCGACATGTCCCCCTCGTACATCGCCCCGATCTGCGGAATGGTGACGTGCGATTCGTCGACGACGAGGAGGAAGTCGTCGGGGAAGTAGTCGAGCAGGCAGTGCGGGGCGCTGCCCTGCCCCCGGCCGTCGATGTGCCGTGAATAGTTCTCGATGCCGTTGCAGAACCCCATCTGCTGCATCATCTCGAGGTCGTAGGTGACCCGCATCCGCAGCCGCTGCGCCTCGACCAGCTTGTTCTGTGACTCGAGCTCGGCAAGGCGCACCTGCAGCTCATCCTCGATGGCCTTGATCGCACGGTTCATGCGTTCCGGCCCGGCGACATAGTGCGAGGCGGGGAAGACATACATCTCGTCCTCCTCGCGGATGACGTCACCGGTGAGCGGGTTGAGGGTGTAGATGTTCTCCACCTCGTCACCGAAGAACTCGATCCGCAGGGCGTGCTCCTCGTACATGGGGATGATCTCCACGGTGTCCCCGCGCACCCGGAAGGTGCCGCGGTGGAAGTCCATGTCGTTGCGCGTGTACTGCATGCCCACGAACTGGCGCAGCAGGGCGTCCCGGTTCATCTCCTGGCCCTTGCGGAGGGTCACCATCTTATCGATGTACTCCTCGGGGGTACCCAGGCCGTAGATGCAGGAGACCGTGGCGACAACGATGACGTCCCGGCGCGTGAGCAGGGCGTTGGTGGCCGAGTGCCGGAGCCGTTCCACCTCCTCGTTGATCGAGGAGTCCTTCTCGATGAAGGTGTCCGTCTGCGGAACGTAGGCCTCGGGCTGGTAGTAGTCGTAGTAAGACACGAAGTACTCGACGGCGTTGTTGGGCAGCAGTTCGCGGAACTCGTTGGCCAGCTGAGCCGCAAGGGTTTTGTTCTGGACCATTACGAGGGTCGGCCGCTGGACCTGCTCGATCAGCCACGCCGTCGTCGCGCTCTTTCCTGTACCGGTGGCTCCAAGGAGGACAACGTCCTTCTCCCCTGCCTTGATCCGGGTGCTCAGTTCCGCGATGGCCGCCGGCTGGTCGCCTGCCGGCTGGTATTCGCTGATGACCTCGAAGGGAGCTACGACCCGCTTAATATCCTGGGCAAGACTCATATCTAGTACGTTAGCGCGTTATGCGGACAATCAGCTTCCGCTTTGCTGGAGGCGGAACCGCAGGAACGCTCCGGCACCGCACCGGCCGCCCCTACCGCGGGCCGGGGACGCCGTCGGGAGCCGCCGCGGAGCCGGCCAGCTCGAGGTGGATGTCCGCGGCCCGTCCCGGATCGGCGCAGGAGTGGAACCCCAGCCGGCCGCGGGCAGCGGGTTGCCCGGCGCCCGGCCGTCCGGGCGCCGGCGGGAACCCCGCCGCGGTGAGCAGCGGCCGCAGTGCCGCAGCGTCGGCCGGAGTGGCCACCGCCAGCCGAAACTCCAGCACATCCGGGGCCCGGCGCCCGGGCACCGCGGTGGGACCGAAGTGTTCGACGTGCAGCACCCGCGGGTCGACGCGCCGGAGCCGGGCGCTCAGCCGTTCGGCCTGCGCCGGCCACGTCGGATCGGGTTCCACGGGGTCGAGGGAGCCCCGGAGTGCAGGGACTCCGGCGAGGAGGTTGGCGTTGAAGGGCAGGATCCGGGTCTGCCAGAGGGCCTCGAGGTGCGCGAGGGTGTCGGCCTCGCTGCCGGCGTTGTCGATGACGACGTCGGCCGCGGAGTTCCGCTCGTCCGGGCCGAGCTGGGCCCGCAGGCGGCTGAGCGCCGCCTCCGGAGTCATTCCGCGCAGCCGCACCATCCTGTCGATGCGCTGGTCCTCGGGGGCGTCGATCACCACGACGAGGTGGAAGCGGGCCACCTGGCCCGTCTCGACGAGCAGGGGCAGATCCTCGACAACGACGGCGTCCGCGGGCGCCTGAGCGGTGCGGGCCTCGGCGAGCGCCCGGATGCGGGGGTGGAGGATGGCGTTGAGGCGTTCCCGCGCCCGGGGGTCGCCGAAGATGATGTCCCCGAGGGCCCTGCGGTCGAGGGAGCCGTCGGCGGAGGCCAGCTGCCCTCCGAAGGCGTCGAGCACCTCGGCGAGCCCCTCAGTGCCCGGCTCCACCACCTCGCGGGCGAGGGCGTCCGCGTCGATGACGACGGCACCCAGCGCCCTCAGCCGCCCGGCGGCAAGGGACTTGCCGGCGGCGATCCCTCCGGTCAAACCAACTCTCAGCATCCGCCAAGGGTAGCGCGGAGCGACGCCCCGCCTGTCAATCCCAATCCCGGCACCTCGCCTGCCGCCCGGCCCATTACGCTAAGTCGGCTTACTACATTCCAAGGGGAGCCATGACACCAGTACTTTCGGACCTCGAGGAGATGGCCTCCTCGGTCTTCGGATGGGAGGATCTCCGCTCCGGGCAGCGGCAGGCGATGCAGGCCCTGGCATGGGGGCACGACTTCCGGCCCGAATACCTGCAGCTGGGCACCCTGGCGGACTCGCTGTCCTGCCCCGTCCTGGCCCTCACGGCAACCGCGGCCGCACCCGAGCAGGAGGAGATCACCCGCCAGCTGCACCTCGGGGACCCGGTGGTCCTCGTAGAGGGTTCCGACCGCCCCAACCTGCGCCTCGAGGTGGTGCCCCATGTGCAGGAGGCCGACAAGCACCGGGCGGTGGTGGAGCAGGTGGAGGCGCTGGAGAAGCCCGGGCTGGTCTATGTCGCCACCCGGAAGGCCGCCGACATGCTCGCGGAGGAGCTGTCCGCACTAGGGATGAACGCTGCTTCCTATCACTCCGGCCGGCGCAGCAGCGACCGGGAGGAGATCCATGAGGGTTTCCTGAACGGCCGGCTCGACGTGGTGGTGGCGACGACAGCCTTCGGCATGGGCATCGACAAGCCCGATGTCCGGTTCGTGGTGCACGGGGCCGTTGCAGACTCCCTCGACAGCTACTACCAGGAGATCGGGCGCGGCGGACGCGACGGCGGGCCTGCGGCCGCGACCCTTCACTACCGGCCCGAGGACCTCTCGCTGCGGCGGTTCTTCGCCGCCAAGGCCGCGGACCGGGAGGGGCTTGGGCAGCTCTTTGCCGTGCTTCGGGCGCAGGGGGCCCCACTGCCCTGAAGGAGATGCGCGCCCTGACCGGCCTGAGCCAGCGCAGGGCGGCCGGCATGATGAACCTTCTCGAGGCCGCCGGCGCCGTCCGAGCCGGGGCGGGCGGGTACAGCGCAGGGAATCTTCTTCCGGCGGAGGCCGCGGAGCGAGCGGTGGAGCAGGCGCAGATCCGCGAGACCATCGACACCACGAGGGTGGAGATGCTCCGCCGGTACGCGGAGTCGCGGGGCTGCCGGCGGCAGTTCCTGCTCGCCTACTTCGGTGAGGAGTTCGACGGGCCCTGCGGTCACTGCGACAACTGCGCCGACGAATCCTCCCGGGAGGGCCAGCAGCCCGCAGTGGACATTCCCTACGTGGTCCAGTCGAAGGTGGAGCACACTCGCTCATTTCTCCTCCTCGTTTCGCTGTGCCGCCAGAGAACAAAGGCCCGAACGGCCCCGGCAAGGAGGTGGAGAGGCCCACGCGAAGCGCTGGTAAACCTGTTGCCAACACCGACTGCGGCCCATACTCTGAAGGAGGTTGAGCAGTCAGCCATGGAGCCTCGTATGGAGCAGCCATGGAGCAAAGTCTGACGATCATCTAGTGGGAAAACACCACCCGCACAGCCGACCAACTCCAGTGAGCGCTCCCTTCGCGCACGCCTGCACACCAGCCTCCCGGGTCCATCGGCCGGCCGCCGTTTCCCACCGGAAACCTCCCTCAGCGGGGCAGGGCCCTTCCCTTCTCCGCAGCGGGCCCCGGCCCTGCCTTCATAATCAGCGGCACGACCGCCGCTCGCCGTAAGGACTACGTCATGACTACGGACTATTTGAAATCACTGGCCGTCGCCGCAGCTCAGCTGGAGTCGGCCGAATTCTTCCGGGACCAGGCGGCCAGCGAGCTGCAGTCGACGGTCCTCGAGGCCATCAACAGCGGTGGGAGTATCACCGCTGTGGCCGAGGCCGCCGCCCTTTCACCTCAGACCGTCTTCGCCCTGTGCGATCAGGCCGACGGCGATCCGAGTGGACTCCTGGTGATCTGACTGCCGGCGTGATTGACGGATCCGCCGACATTCCCCGCTGAGGAGTCCCGGTGGAGAATCCCTCAGACCACGAGCACCAGCGGCTGCTGCTCCTTCGGGCCATCCGGCATGCGCAGATCGGCCTCGGCGAGCTGTGGCTCCACTACTTTGCCATCGGCGGTGATGCCGGAGAGTACGAGGTGGAGGCCTACCTGCACGGCTCCTTCACCCTGCCGCCACTCCAGCGGGACCTGCTCGCCCATGCGGCGAATGAACTGATCGACGATAGGCCGCCGCCACCGCGCGCACCCTACAGCACGGATGAGCCGGCGTCGGAGCATACCCCCAGCCCGGATTCCGGGTCGGGTGGGTACGGCCCGGCCATCGCTTACGCCACCGATGCCGGGGACGGCGACGCAGAACCCGATACCTCCAAGAGCGCCTCCAGCGCCGGCTCCGAAAGCGCCGGTGACAGTTTCGCCGGGATCGAGGAAGACAAGGACGGCGACACGGGGTGGACCCTGAAGGAAGGCACCCGCGGCGACGGAAGCGACTCCTCGTAGGCGATGCTCCCGTCCCCGGCCTGAGTCCGCCGGGCGCCCACCGGCTAGGATTACAGGAATGATCGCTCCGCACCGGCACCCCACCGCATACTCAACGGTTCGGGGCGAACACCGGAACGAGCTCGAGATCCGCCGGTCCCGGTTCATCACCGTCCTGCGCAGGGTCGGAACCGAAGCCGAGGCGAATGGTCTCCTGGCACAGCTGCGCACCGAATTCCCCACGGCGAGGCACCACTGCAGCGCCTACCTGATCGGAGCGGGGCGCACCATCCAGCGGGCCCACGACGACGGCGAACCCGCCGGCACCGCCGGCGCCCCGATGCTCGAAGCCCTCAGCCGTCACGGCGCGGCAGACCTCAGCGACACCGCCGCCGTCGTGGTGCGGTACTTCGGAGGCGTCCTGCTGGGCGCGGGCGGGTTGATCCGCGCCTACTCCCAGTCGGTGACCCGGGCCCTGGACGGGGCACCCCTGCTCCACCGACGGCTCCTGACTCTCTACACGGTGCCGGTGGCGCACGCCGAGGCCGGGCGGGTCGAAAACGAGCTGCGCGCCGCCGCCACGATCATTCGGGGCACCTCCTACACCCCCGAGGAGGCGCTCATCGAGGTGGCTCTTGAACCAGACGCAGACAGTTATGAGGATTTCCAGCGGCGGCTTGCCGCCTCAACCGCCGGGGCCTCGGTGTCCCGCCCCGCAGGCACAACCTGGGTTGACCTTGATTGAGTTCGACTTCGACCGCCTGAGCCGCAGTCCGGACGTCGAGGCGCCCAATCTGCAGGCCTACGACGCCACCGACCGGCTGCTCCTGGACTCGGCGGCCCGCAGGCTCGCCGCTCAGCCAGCCGGCGTCGTCCTGCTCGGCGACCGTTACGGCGCCCTCACCCTCGGAGCGGCCCTGCTGCACGCGGTCCCCCGCCCGCGCGTCTATCAGGATCCGCTCTCGCACGAACTGGCGTTGGCCCGCAATGCCGCCGCGGTGGACGCGTCCGACCGGTATGAGCGCCACGGGCTGGGCCCCGAGCTGCTCCGGGATGCCCGCACGGTGCTGCTCCAGCTTCCACGCTCCCTCGACGCCCTGGAGGAGGCTGCCTGGAACATCGCCACCCATGCCGATCCTTCGGTCACCGTCTACGCCGGCGGGCGGCTCAAGCACATGAGCCTGGCCATGACCGCGGTGCTTCAGAAGTACTTCGGATCCGTCACCGCAGGGCTGGCCCGGCAGAAATCCCGGGTTCTCACCGCCTCCGGACCGCTGCCCGTGGGCGAATCGGCCTTCCCTGTCACGCAGCGGCACGACGTCGGGCTCCCCCACCCGCTGGTGCTGCGCGCGTTCGGCGAGACGTTCGGCGGGGCGGCCTTGGACCCCGGAACCCGTTTCCTCCTCCCCCACCTCGCGTCCGCGGCGGCGGCGGATTCGGCCATCGACCTCGGCTGTGGCAACGGTGCCATCGCCGCCTACCTGGCGCTGACCGGGCCCGGGCTGCGGGTGATCGCGTCGGACCAGTCGGCCTCCGCCGTGGCCTCCACCAGGGAGACCGCGCGCGCGAACGCCGTCGGGGACCGGGTGGACGTGGTGCGCGACGACGCCCTGTCATCCCAGCCGGCGGGGTCTGCGGGCCTGATCGTCCTGAACCCGCCATTTCACATCGGCGCCACCGTTCACGCCGGCATCGCGGTGAAGCTGTTCACCGATGCCGCCCGGGTGCTCGCCCCCGGCGGGGAACTGTGGACCGTCTGGAACAGCCACCTCGCGTACCGGCCCGCCCTGTCCCGGATCGTCGGCCCGACCCGGCAGATCGACCGCAACCAGCGGTTCACCATCACCTGTTCCGTCCGCCGCTGACCCACGCAGCTCCCTCGGGGCCCGTCGAGGGCGCAGCTCGTACGTCCCAGGCTCCGTCCGCCGGTTCTCACTGCACCCTCGATGAAGGCCGGGCACACCACCACCGGCCGTCCGGGAGCAAAAAGAAGGACCCCCGCCAAACGGCGGGGGTCCTTCTCAGTGTTCGGCGTAAGCCGGAGGGTTTAGGCTCCGGTCAGCTTCTCGCGGAGAGCCGCAAGCGCCTCGTCCGAAGCAAGGGTGCCTGAACCGGTCTCGGCGGCGACGGGCTCCGAAGAGTAGCTCGTTGCGTTCGACTCGACGGGCTCGTTCGCGGCAGCGGCGTCGTCGGACGCGTGCTGCACAACCTGCTTCTTGTGGGACTCCCAGCGGGCCTGGGCTTCGGCGTACTGAGCTTCCCAAGCGGCGCGCTGGGTCTCGTAGCCTTCGAGCCATTCGTTCGACTCGGGGTCGAAGCCCTCGGGGTACTTGTAGTTGCCCTCTTCGTCGTACTCGGCGGCCATACCGTACAGAGCCGGGTCGAACTCGGTGCTGTCGGCGTCAACGCCCTCGTTGGCCTGCTTGAGGCTGAGGGAGATGCGGCGGCGCTCGAGGTCGATGTCGATGACCTTGACAAAGAGCTCGTCGCCAACGGAAACGACCTGCTCTGCAAGCTCAACGTGGCGGACAGCCAGCTCCGAGATGTGGACCAGGCCTTCGATGCCGTCTTCGACGCGGACGAACGCACCGAACGGAACCAGCTTGGTGACCTTACCGGGAACAACCTGGCCCAGCGCGTGGGTGCGGGCGAAGGTCTGCCAGGGATCTTCCTGCGTTGCCTTCAGCGAGAGCGAAACACGCTCGCGGTCCAGATCGACCTCGAGAACCTCGACGGTGACTTCCTGGCCGACCTCGACAACCTCGGACGGGTGGTCGATGTGCTTCCAGGACAGCTCGGAAACGTGAACCAGACCGTCGACGCCGCCGAGGTCCACGAACGCACCGAAGTTGACGATCGAGGAGACAACGCCCGGACGGACCTGGCCCTTCTCGAGCTTGTTGAGGAAGGTCGAGCGGACCTCGGACTGGGTCTGCTCCAGCCAGGCGCGACGCGACAGCACAACGTTGTTGCGGTTCTTGTCGAGCTCGATGATCTTCGCTTCGATCTGCTGGCCGATGTACGGAGCCAGGTCGCGCACACGGCGCATCTCGACGAGCGACGCGGGCAGGAAGCCGCGAAGGCCGATGTCGAGGATAAGACCACCCTTGACGACCTCGATGACGGTACCGGTGACGACGCCGTCTTCTTCCTTGACCTTTTCGATGTCGCCCCAAGCACGCTCGTACTGAGCGCGCTTCTTGGACAGGATCAGACGGCCTTCTTTGTCCTCCTTGGTGAGCACCAGGGCCTCGACCTGATCGCCGACGGAGACGACATCTCCGGGGTCAACGTCGTGCTTGATGGAAAGCTCACGGGAAGGGATGACACCCTCGGTCTTGTAACCGATGTCGAGCAGGACCTCATCGCGGTCGACCTTGACGACGGTACCTTCGACGAGATCTCCGTCGTTGAAGTACTTAATCGTCGCGTCGACTGCTGCGAGGAAATCCTCAGCGGTGCCGATGTCGTTGATAGCGACCTGCGGGGCACCTTGCTTCTCGGTGGTGGTGATGGTCATGTAGTTGGGGCTCCGTTGTGGAAGTTTTCTTGATCCGGAAAACGGACGCTGGAAAAACCGGCCGAAAAAGCCGGGCCATCCAGGGGAATCCGATGTCCGGAAGCGGACAGATTGGATAAAACCTAAAGAGCGGTTCTATTGGTATTGCGCCGGAACTCGCACGGCGGATGCCGGCCCGAACCACAGCGCAATACGCGCCCGTCTAGTCTAACGGCGGGAGCCAACCCCGTCAAAGCGGGCCGGTAGGGCCCGCCGGCGGTGCCGCGCCTAGAAATGCGTGATGCAGTAGGGGTTTTCGGCGTCGCGGAACAGGTCGTTGAGCAGCTCGATGGCGCCTTCGGTGCGCTGCTCCACCAGCCCGGCACCGACAAGCGCCCCGGGGCTGACCCCACCCAGGTAGAGCGAGCCCAGCGCCGCGATGTCCATCGCCACATCGACCTCCGAGTCGGCGTCCACCCGCTCCACGCGTCCCCGGCCGCCGGTGACGGTGAGCTGGTAGGTGCCGCCTGCGAGTCCGAGCGCGTCGGCCACCTCGAACACCAGCCGCCCGCTGCTGCGGTACCCCCGGCCCTCAAGGGCCCGAGCGACGTCGAGGAGGCGGACCCACAGGACGTCCTCGACGCCGTTGACCCGGTAGCAGCGGCGGTCCGCAAGGGCCCAGGGCAGCGGATCGTCCACGGCCGCCCCGTCCCAGGTGATCTCCTGGATGAGGTCGAGCGCCCCGAGGTACCGCCAAAGAGCGAGGTAGGACTCCTCGGTCCCGGCGACGAGGTCGAGAATGCTGACGGTGTAGGGCTCCTTGGACCACCCCTCGAACCGGTAGGCCACGTACCCGACCGCGTTGCCTGCGTCGTCGTAGTGAACCGCCGTGCGCACCGCCTTGTCCTCGACCGGCCGCTCCCGGCCCCACTGGCCGGAGACTCGGCGGGCGTAGGAGTACTGGCGCCCGACCGAGCCGCGGGTGCGGGCATGGAAGCGGGCGAAGACCTCCCCGGAGAGCGCGGGGACCTCGGCGGGCTCGGCCAGCTCCGTGCGTCCCGTCGGGGTGCCGAGCACGGCGAAGCGCTCCCGCACGTCCACGGTGACGCTCGAGGTGAAGGTGGCGCAGCCGAAGCCGAACCGCCCGTAGATGGTGGCCTCGGAGGCGGTCAGCACCGCCACGGGCACGCCGGCGGCCGCCGCGTCCTGCAGGTCCTCGGTCATCATCCGGCGCAGCAGGCCGCGCCGCCGGTGGGAGGGCCGCACGGTGACGGAGGTGATGAGGTGGGCCTTGAGCGGCTCCGGCCCTCCGGCGTTGAGGGTGTTGCGCATCGAGGCGTACGTCGCGACCGGCACGGCCCCGTCGACGGACAGCGCGCCGGGTGCGTCATCGTGCACCCCGACCAGCACGCGCCCGTCGGCGGTGAAGGCCCTCACGTAGGCCGGGTAGTCCTCGGCGTCGGCGCGGGGCTCGAAGAACCCGACGCCCACGGCGTAGAACCAGTTGGCGAACCGTCCGCCCGGCGAGGCGTCCTCCTCCGCGGTGACCTGGAACTTCTCAAGGCGCAGTTCGGTGGAGGTGCCCGGCGTCGTCGTCTGTGTGTTCACGCTCCAAGACCCTAGCCGGATTACGCGCCCTGTACCACAGGCCAGGGAGGATTCGTCAGTGCGCCGCCTCGTGCCAGCTCAGCCCGGTTCCGACCGAGACGTCCAGTGGCACCGACAGGTCGGCCGCGCCGGCCATCTGCTCGCGGACCAGCGCCTCCACGACGTCCTTCTCCCCCTCGGCGATCTCGAGCACAAGTTCGTCGTGCACCTGCAGCAGCATGCGCGAGGACAGGCCCTTGGCCTTCAGTGCGCTGTCCACGCCGAGCATCGCCTTCTTGATGATGTCGGCCGCCGAGCCCTGGATGGGGGCGTTAAGGGCCGCCCGCTCCGACATCTCCCGGAGCTGCCGGTTGTCGCTGGAGAGGTCGGGAAGGTAGCGGCGACGGCCCTCGATGGTCGAGGTGTAACCGTCCTTGCGCGCCTGCTCGACGATGCCGCGCAGGTAGTCGCGCACCGCGCCGAACCGCTCGAAGTAATCGCGCATCAGGGTGCGCGCCTCGTCGACGGAGATGGCCAGCTGCTTGGAGAGCCCGAAGGAACTCAGCCCGTACACCAGGCCGTAGGACATCGCCTTGACCTTGGAGCGCATGGCGCTGGTGACCTCCTCGGGGGCGACCCCGAAGATGTGCGAACCGACGAACCGGTGAAGGTCCTCCCCCTCGCGGAACGCGGAGATCAGGCCCTCGTCCCCGGAGAGGTGGGCCATGATGCGCATTTCGATCTGGGAGTAGTCGGCGGTCATCAGCGTCTCGTAGCGGGTGCCGTCGGTGCCCTTCCCGACCACGAACACCTCGCGGATCCGCCGGCCCTCGTCCGAGCGCACCGGGATGTTCTGCAGGTTCGGGTTGATCGAGGACAGCCGGCCCGTCGCGGCGACCGTCTGGGCGTAGGTGGTGTGGATGCGCCCGTCCTCGGCGACGGACTTGCGCAGGCCCTCGACGGTCTGCCGGAGCTTGGTGGCGTCGCGGTAGGCCAGGAGCTGCTCGAGGAACGGGTGGCCGGTCTTGACGATCAGGTCGGTGAGGGCGTCGGCGTCGGTGGAGTATCCGGTCTTGATCTTCTTGGTCTTCGGCAGCCCGAGTTCCTCGAACAGCACCGTCTGCAGCTGTTTGGGCGAACCGAGGTTGATCTCCTTGCCGATGATGCGGAACGCCTCGGCCCCGGCGGTGCTGATGGTTTTGGAGAAGTCGTCGAGGAGCCGGTCGAGGCGTTCGACGGAGACGGCGACGCCGGTGAGCTCCATCTCGGCCAGAACCTCGGACAGGGGCAGCTCCAGCTCACCGAGGAGCTGTTTGGCGCCCTTTTCGACGAGCTGGCCGGCGAAGTGCTCGCTGAGCTGCAGGGCCGCAAAGGCGCGCATCACTGCGGGACCGGCGACGTCCTTCTCCCCGAGTTCGAGGGCGAGCTGGCCGGAGGCGTTGCCCGGTGCCGTGCCGAGGGTCAGGCGCAGGTGGTACTGGCTCAGGTCGGCCAGGTCGTAGCTGCGGCGGTCCGGCTGGATCAGGTAGCCCGAGATGGCCGTGTCGTCCACCTCGCCCGCCAGGTGCAGCCCGCGCGGTGCGAGCAGCTTGTAGGCCTCCTTGAAGTCGTGGACCACCTTGGGCGCGTCGAGGTCGGCCAGCCAGTGCGCGAGGACCTGCTCCGCCTCGGCGTCGAGCCCCTCGAGCGGCACGTAGGCGGCCGCGGTGGAGGTGACGATGGCGATCCCGGTGACATCGGTGCCCCCGGCGGTGGCCTCGGTGGCGAGGTGGACCGCCGCGAGGGCCTGGTTGGTGGACGTCAGCCACGCGGTCAGGGGCGCGGCGTCGGTGAGGACGACGTGCGGCGGCGGGGTCATTTCGTCGCCGGTCTCCTCGGCCTCCTCCTCGCCGAACAGGTCGAACAGCCGCTTGCGCAGGGTGTTGAACTGCAGCGAGTCGAAAAGGTCCTCGACGGCCGAGCGGTCGGGGTGCTGGGAGACCATCGCGTCGAGGTCCACGGGCAGGTCGAGATCGGTCAGCAGCCGGTTCAGCCGGCGGTTGCGGCGGACGTCGTCGGCGTGGGCCCGGAGCGCGTCTCCGACCTTGCCGCCGATGGAGTCGAGGTTCTCGAGGATCCCCTCGAGCCCGCCGTAGAGCTTAATCCACTTGGCGGCCGTCTTGGGTCCGACCCCGGGCACGCCGGGCAGGTTGTCGGCGCTCTCTCCCACGAGGGCGGCGAGATCGGAGTACTGGTGCGGCGGCACGAAGTACTTCTCCTCGATGGCCTGGGCGTCCATCTGGGGGATGTTGGTGACGCCCTGCTTCGGGTACAGGACGGTCACGCGGTCGTTGACCAGCTGGAAGGCGTCGCGGTCCCCGCTGACCACCTGGACGTCCCAGTCCTCGGCCGCTGCCTTGGTGGAGAGCGTGGCCAGGATGTCGTCGGCCTCGTAGCCGTCCATGGAGATGGTGGGGATGCGCATGGCCTCCATCACCTTGATGATCAGGTCGACCTGCCCATGGAACTCCTCGGGCGTCCGGGAGCGGCCCGCCTTGTACTCGGTGTATTCCTCGGACCGGAACGTCGGGGTGTCGAGGTCGAATGCGACGGCCACATGGGTGGGCTTCTGGTCCTTGATGAGGTTGATCAGCATTGCGGTGAACCCGTACACGGCGTTGGTGTGCTGGCCGGTGTCGGTGGAGAAGTTTTCGGGGGGCAGGGCGTAGAACGCCCGGAACGCCATTGAGTGTCCATCAATGACCAGGAGGCGGTTGCGCTGTCCCGTCGCTGTTCTCGGGGCGGGCAGGGTGGTTCCAGGTTTGGTTGTTTCACTCACAGGTGCCAGCCTAGTTCCCATGGTCGACAATTTCATTCAGCCGCCCGCGGGCCGCTCCGCAGCCAGCCCGTATGCCGAGGAACTCACCGCCGCGGGGGTCCCCCCGGAGATGCACGACTGGCTGGGCCGGCACGGGATCGGGCGCCTGACTGTGAAGATGGGCATCACCTTCTCCGAGATGAGCGCCGAACGCATGGTGGCTTCGATGCCGGTCGCGGGCAACGAGCAGGTGGCCGGGATCCTCCACGGCGGCGCGCACCTGGTGCTGGCCGAGACCCTTGGGTCCTTCGCCGCCGGAATCCATGCCGGCCCGGGACGGCACGCCCTGGGGATCGAGATCAGCGCCACCCATCACCGCAGCATCGCCGCCGGGACGGTCACGGGGACGGCCACCGCAATCCACCTTGGGCGCACGTTGACCACGCACGAAGTGGTAATGACCGACGAGGAGGGCCGGAGGCTCTCCACGGCGCGGATCACCAATCTCATCCGCGACGCCCGGTAGGGCGCTCACATGGGGAGCCGCGCCCTGCCAGCGCTCTCTGCTGCCGCGGCAGTCCGTTAAAATCTTTCCCTTGCCCCGACCGGCCGTCCTACGGTTCAAGCACAGGCAGGTGGTCCAGAACGGAAAGAAGTGAGAACGGTGGCAGCCGATGCCTGCAAAAAATACCCGCTCGTCCTCGCCCTCAGCGCGATGCTCCTCGTAGGCTGTGATGACTCCGGGAACCAGGACGGTGGAGGATCCTCACCGGAGGAGACCCCGCAGTACGACGACAACAACGGCATCGATACCGACCAGGGCGACGACGCCCGCGGCGAGGACAACGACAACCAATGACACCCGGCCGGGGCGGGGATCCGCCGTCGGCCCTGCGGACGGGACAGGAGTGCGGAGATGAAACGGCGCAAAAGGCGGGTACGTAACTCGACCGGGGTGCGGCTGACCCTGATCCTGGGGTCCGCGGTGCAGGGAGCCTGCGCGGGCCTCGTGGGCGCCGCCGCCATGACCCTCGGCGAGAAGGTCGAACAGGCGCTGACCGGACGGCCGGACTCATATGTGCCGGGACGCACGCTGAGCACACTGCTCGGTCGGCCGGTGTCGGACCGGGCTCGGCCCGCCGCGGCCAACTCCGCGATGCACTGGGGAACGGGGGCGGCGCTCGGGGCGCTGCGGGGCGTCTGGGCGATGACCGGCATCCGCGGAGGGGCCGCCAATGCCACCCACACCGTGGTGCGCCTCGCCTTCGACCAGACCCTGGAGAACGCGACGGGCGCCGGTGCGCCGCCGTCGCTCTGGCCGGTCGGGGAGAAGACGGTGGACTACCTGCACAAGGCGGTGTATTCCCTCGTCACGGGCGTCGCGGCGGACCGGTGGATCGCCCCGCGGCTGATCTCGCGGCGGGGTGTCCGCAGCCACTGAGCAGTGCCGGGACGGGTGCCGCCTAGGAGGGGATCGGAACGCTGCGCTTGTTCAGCCCGTCCTCGATGCGGCGGCGCAGTTCGGCGGGGCGGAAGGGCTTGGTGAGGTATTCGTCGGCCCCGGCCTCCGACCCGCGGGCCTCATCGCGTGGGTCGGAGCGGGCGGTGAGCATGACGATCAGGGTGGAGGAGAACCGGCGGATCCGCCGTGCCACCTCGAATCCGTCGATGTCGGGCAGGCCGACGTCGAGGGTCACTACCTGCGGGGCGATCTGGCGCACCATTTCGACACCTGCCTGACCTGCGGGGGCGGTGTGCACGGTGAATCCGAACCCCGTGAGCACTGCGTGCAGGAGGTCGCGGACGTCGTCGTCATCTTCAATGACCACCGCGGCGCGCGCTGGCTTATCGTCTTGCATTCGGCAAGTCTACTCAACGCGGGGCGGCCGGATGGCGGCGCCCGAAGAGGAAGTAGGCGATCGGCCCGGCGAAGTTGAGGAAACACGCTGCGGCCCACGCGGCGCGGCGGCCCCGGACCGCGGCCGCAGGCCGCCGGGCGAGGTCGGCGAGCGCGGCGGCCATCAGGGTCGCCTGCACTGTTCCCAGCACCATCACGGCCCTGCGCTGGTCACGGTCGAGGTCCTTCCACGACTTTTTGCGGGCCGCACGGCCCCGGGCGCTTCGCCTCATTGTGGATCCTTTCGGTCGGTGGCGCAGAGCGCCCGTGGCGCCGGTACCTGCTGGGCAGGGCTACGACGAATGCGCCGCCAGGGGCGCCGTGACCGCGACCAGGCCGATCCGCAGCTGCGGATCGGGACGGTGCGGCACATCGGCGGTGATCCGCAGCTGCCAGCGCACCCGGAACTTCCCGGTATCCAGTGAAGGCGAGGGCAGGAACCGCGGAGGCGCGACCTCGAACGGGAGCACGACTTCCGCTCCGGCGGAGGGCATCCCCTCAGTCAGGGTGGTCGCGGTAATCGTGTTTTCGGTGTGCCGGGGGTGCTTCTGCGGGCGGTCACCGGCCTGGCCCGCGGGCGTGGGCCCATAGGCGACCGATTCAAGCATCACCAGCTCCATCCGAACCGAACGCAGCGTTCCGTGGTGCGGCGCCACCCGCACCCGCCCGGTGACCGGGGTCCCGTTGGTCAGGACACGCGCGGACAGCTCGACCAGTTCAATGGACGCGGTCCACTGGACGGTGGTCTCCGGATCCTGGACGGCATCGGAGCTGCAGCCCGGTGCGGCCGACTGGACGGTAAACATGCCCTCGCCCACGGATTCCTGGTCGTTCCGGGCGGACATACGCACCCGAAGAATCCAGGAGATGCTGATCAGCTCTCCCCGCACGGAGGGAAGGTTCAGCGCCGGAACGGTGACGACGGCGCGGGTCCGGTAGGTCTCGCCCGCCATCACCCTGCCGGCCGGCGGCAGGGGCTGCTGCGAGATGACGTTCGTGGAGCGGTCCCGGGCGGTGTAGATCACGCCGTGGAGGTTGGTGCGGCCGTACCCGTAGTCGATCACCTGGACCACCTCGAGGACCACCTGATCGGCCACCACGTCACGTTCGGCGACGGCTTCGATGTCGACGGCGAAGCTCTCGCCCTCCACCACAGCACGTTTCGCCGGAAGCGGGCGGATGTCGATGTCCAAGGGGGCTGCTCTGTGCTGCATCGGCCGGCCCTCCCTACCCCTGAGGGAGCGGCGGATTCAGCGGCGCCGCCAACTGCTGCCCGGCGGCCTCATCGGACTTCCGCGCGATGAAGCGCAGATCCTCGGGCGTCAGCTCCATCTGGCCGTGCTGGGTGTCGATCTCCGGGTGGCCTGCGGCGCGGCGCACAGCTCCGGCCACCGTCCGCGGAAGCACCCTGCATCCGCGGTTCGTCGTGATCCATCGGCGCGTGGGCTGGTCCAGCTTGTCCCAGGTTTCCTCAAGGCTCATTGAATGCTCCGATCCGTTGGAGGTGCTGCGCCGTCGCCACAAGTAAAGCTCAACTTCGGGCTCCTGCACAGGGGCTTTCGTCCCACGCCGTTCCTTACCGCGGAAGGGGTACCGTCCACGAGAGCCTCGTTCCATGCCCCGGGGCGCTCACGGGGACAAATGTTCCCCCGACCGCCGCCGCACGGTGCTGCATATTGGAGAGGCCGCTGGTGCGGCCGGGGTTGCGGAAGCCCTTCCCGTCGTCCTCGATCAGCAGCTTCACCTGCCCGCCCCGCACCGAGACGGTGATGGTGATGTGGAGCGCCCCGGAGTGCCGAAGAGCATTCGAGAGGCCCTCCGAGAGCACAGCCAGCAGGTGACCGGCCACCGGTTCCGGGATGCCGTCGACCGGGCCGCGCATCTGCAGTTCCGGTGTCGTGCCCGCCTGCCAGGTGCCGTCCTGCACCGCCCTGACGATCCGGGAGCTGAGCCGCTCGCGCCCGCCGTTGTCACCCAGCGCGTAGATGGTGTCCCGCAGTCCGCGGATCGTCTCATCGAGTTCGCCGGTGATGGAGTTGATCCGCTGCTGCGCGACCGGGTCCGTGGTGTGGCGGCGCAGGCTCTGTACGCTCAGGCCGGCTGCGAAGATGCGCTGGATCACCAGGTCGTGAAGGTCCCGCGCGATGCGGTCCCGGTCGGAGAAGACGATCTGCTGCTCGCGCATCAGGTGGGCATGGGCCAGTTCCAGGGCCAGTGCCGCACGCGAGCAGTACACCTCGTTCATTTCGACATCGACCTGCCCGTACCCGGGCGCTCCGAACGGGCGGGCGAGGATCAGGATCCCCGCGTGGGTGCCTTTGTGGCCAAGAGCCGCCACCAGGACGGGGCCGAGTTCGTCAGCCGCCGCCCCCGCCCACAGATCAGGGGCCCGGCAGAGGACGGATTCCCCGGTGGTCAGCAGGTGCGCGATGGGCGTGCTGTCGGCGGCGATGGCGTGGCCCTTCACCAGGTGGCTGTCCCCGACGGCCGTGCCGCAGCGCAGCACGCGGCCGCCCGGATCGGGGAACGCGATCATCGCCACCGCGGACTCGGACTGCTCGAGGGCGCCTTCGGCGATCAGGTCGAGGCCCGCAGCTTCGGCCGTGGGGTTACCCATCAGCCGTTCGCTGACGTCCATGCCCGCCTCGAGCCAACGCTGGCGCCGGGTGGCGTCCTCGAACAGGCGCGCGTTTTCGATGGCGACGCCTGCGGCCGCGGCCAGCGCCACGGCGAGCTCCTCGTCCTCGGCCGTGAAGTGCTCCCCGCCCTCCTTCTCGGTGAGGTAGAGGTTTCCGAAGGCCACCCCGCGAACCCGCACGGGAACGCCGAGGAACGTGCGCATGGGCGGGTGGTGTTCCGGGAAGCCGCTGGCCTGCGGGTGCTCGTTGAGATCGGACAGCCGGATCCGCCGGGGGTCCCGGATCAGGTGCCCCAGCACGCCGCGGCCCTTCGGGATATCCCCGACACGGCGGGCCTGGTCCTCCTCCATGCCGACCGTGACGAAGTGGGTCAGGGCGTCGTCGGGCCCGATCACCCCCAGGGCACCGTACCGCGCCCCTACAAGCTGGCAGGCGGAGGTGACCACCCGGTCAAGCACCGCCTCGAGGCTGAGGTTCTCCGCGAGGGACATTACCGCCGAGAGCAGGCCCTGGAGCCGCTCCTGGGTATGGAGGAGGTCCTCGGTGTGCGGCAGGAAATCCTTCAGCACCTGATCCGCGCCGGGCAGGGAGGACTGGGCGACGGACGCGCGGCGGGGGCCCGGCACTGACGCCGTCACCACCGTGCACCGCCCGCGGGGCGGCGCGGGCCGGGAGGGCGCGCCTTCAGGCGTCCTCCCTCCGGCGGCCGTTCCACCGGCAGCACGTTAATCGCATCGATTCCGGCCATTGCACTCCCCCGACTTCGGCAAACCCACTTGGCAGCGGAAGGACCCCTTCCGCCGGTCAGCACCCCAGCCTGCCCGCAACGCGACCTTCCGCGGGAGGCGCTCCTTCGCCCCGCCGCGTCCTGAGTAATCCTGCGTCTTTCCTAAACGTTTCCTAAATTTTTCCTACACTGTCCATTCTGCGGGTGTCCTCCCGCCCAGCGCCACCCCGGGGGTCCCCCGGCGTCATACACGGGAGGCCGCTATCCCTTGGCCCGCGCCCGGCTTGGCTGAACGCGCGGGGGCTCACCGGGCATCTTCGGATAGTCCGGGGGAAAGGGAAGCTCCCCGAGGCCTGCCTCCACGTCCCGCTCCCACCAGCCGAGCAGCGTGTCGATGGTGCCCGGTTCGGAGTGCATGTCCGCCCACGGATCCCCCCGCTCCTCCAGCCGCGCCGGCACCGTCACCATCGTGAAGCTGCGGGGGTCCGCCGTGCCCAGTTCGTCCCAGGCGAGGGGGCAGGACACCGGGGCGTGGGACAGCGGGCGCGGACTGTACGCCCCGGCCATGGTGCGGTCCCGGTTGGCCTGGTTGTAGTCGACGAAGACGAGCTGCCCGCGCTCCTCCTTCCACCACGCGGTCGTCACCTTGTCGGGCATGCGGCGCTCGAGTTCGCGGGCGGCGGCGATGACGGCGTGCCGCACCTCGAGGAACTCATGGTCCGGGCGGATGGGGGCGAAGACGTGGAGCCCGCGGTTGCCCGAGGTCTTCACGAAGGAGGTCAGTCCGGCCGCCGTGAGCACCGACCGCAGTTCGAGGGCGGCCGGGACGGCCTCCTCGAAGCCGGTGCCCGGCTGGGGATCGAGGTCGATCCTCAGCTGGTCGGGGTTGTCGGGGTTGCCGGCACGCGAGGCCCAAGGATGGAATACGAGAGTGTTCATCTGCGCGGCCCACACCACGGCGGCTGGCTCATCGAGGACCAGCTGGGGGTGTGACCGGCCGCTGGGGTACACCACGGGCACGGAGCGGATGAAGTCGGGTGCGCCCTTTGGTGGGTTCTTGGAGAAGAACTGCTCTCCGTCGATGTCGCCGGAGAATCGCTGCAGGGACACCGGCCGGTCACCGTTCGCGGCGAGGAACGCCTCCTGCACCCGGATGAGGTAGTGCGCCAGGTCGAGCTTCGTCAGGCCGAGCTCGGGCCAGAGCACCCGGCTGGGACTCGAGATACGGACGTCGCGGGCGCCATGAGGGCCGGGGACGGAGAGGGTGGTTTCTTCGCGGGCCATGGGAGCACCCTACTCCGCGGGACCCGCCGCGTCAGTGCCCTGCGGCGGGGAGTCCGACCGCAGAGCGCAGAGGCAATGAATTGCAAATGCACAAGAGACGGGGCGGGAGTGCGCCGGACCCGGGCGGCGGCCTTCGACGAGGAAGCCCCCATCGCTGACCGGGGTCGACTCATTCGCTCTCTGCTCCTATTTGCCGCGGGTCAAAAGTGGTGTCCTCGAGCAGCTTGGGGTTGAAGGAATCGGCGATTCGCTGCCAGGAGACAAGTTTGTGGTTCTGGTTACCACTGTTGTCGTTGCCCGCATCGGTGTTGGTGTGGTCCTGGCTGGTGAAAAGTCCAGCAGGATATGAAGGCCCGAGTGGGAAATTGGTCACGTCAATGCCGTCTTGACCACTCACACCGTCGATGCTTTCTCCATCGCCGATTTCGAAGGAGCCGACGTAGTCATTGTCACCGCGGTTGTAGACGACGAAGTTGGATCCACCCTGGCTCGACACAATCAGATAACCGGTCCCCTTCCGACCATAATAAATGGCGGGGTTTTTGATGTTGTCCACTATTCGTCCACCGGTTGCCTCGGTGCGATCCACGAGTGTCCGGATTGCACCGTGCCCCGGCTCGGCTCCGTACCGCCACAAGCCAACCTCCTCCTCGGCCACATAGACACGCTGCAGCTCATCGTCCGCCACGATGCCTTCCGAGCTGCCGCCGTTGTCGAAGGAACGCACGGCGGTCCCTCGAACCGTTCCAGTGGTGCCGTCCAGTTCGAACTGGGTTATCTCGTTGGTATTAAAGTCATGCACAAAGGCGTAATACTTCCCAGAGACCGGGGAGTGGTACATGCCGAAGCCGCGGGGCCTACCTGGGGTGCTGATGCGCCCTACCTCTGTCAGGGACCGATCCGCGGTGTTCACCTTATAGAACCGAACGCCGGTCGATCCCTCATTCCTCTCCGTCGCACCGACGAGGGCGATCCTCTCACTGCCCAACGGAAAGTTGTACCGGAGATCGACGTTGTTCATACTGCCGTGCAGGTAGAAATGCAACTGGCGCCCCGATAGGTCGTAGACCCCCACGCCTCCGGTTTCTGTTTTGTCCGTACCGATCACCACGCTCTGCGACGGGTCCGTGGGGTGTATCCAGATCGCGGTGTCATCTGCCGCGTCCTCAGCGCTCGGAACGGGCATTGTCTCTTCGGACGGAACCGGGGCGCCGGCCGAAGCCGCCTGCGGGGTGTCCTGCGGGGCGACGACTAAGTTGAGGACTGCGAGGGCGGCAGCTAAAACCGCGACAAGCAGAACCACGAGCCGGATCAGCGTGCGTCGAACACTTACAGAGTGGGCCATGGCATTCCTATCCGTTGGCCGGTGCGCTGTACGAAGGCGGCGTAGAAGGGCTCCTTGCTTGGCAACTCGCTCCCCCAGCTACAACGAAAGCGTACGGGGCCTAAAGCAAGCGCTCAAGAGTCCGCTTTGACTCATTTGAAAGGCTTGTTGGGGCGGAGGTGCGCAGGCCGAGGCTGACGTTCCTAAAGCGGGGGAACCGGACGAGGGGCACCACCCCTCCTGGGTGGTGCCCCTCGCTGGTGTCCGCGCCGGCTTGTTATGCGACCTTCCGCGCCTGCGCGTTCTCGGCCGCCCAGGAAGCACTCTCCTGCCGCGTTGAAAGCGCTGATTGCCCGCCGAGGGATCGGCCCATGAGACGAATACGGCTCTCGAGGGAGCAGGAGGTGGCGCAGACTCTGTTGTCAGGTGGGACCCGACGCTAGGCTCCCCCTTATGGGGAACATTCAACACCGCTTGCCAGCGCCTTTTTCAGGATGGTCGTCTTCGGAGGGGCAGGCGGGGTTGCAGCCAGCCTCGCCCTGCACATCATGGGATCCTTTATCTCAGGGCTTCCGCACCCTATGACCGTCCTGGGGAACGCCGGAATGGCATTCCTGGCCGGCCTCCCGGCCGCCGCCTCGGCGGCAGCACCGGCCCTTGGACTGCACAGGCTAGCTGAAGCCAAAATGCCCGGGCTGCAAATCCCTGCCGCTGTTCTCGGCGCTGTGCTGGGCCCTTTGGCCGCGGTGAGCCTCCTCACAGGGATGCCGCCCTTCGAGGCGCCGGTACCAGTGCTCGGCTGGATGGTGTTCCTCCCCGTCGCCGCAATAGCCGCCATCCACTTCACTAAATCTTTGAGGCTGAGTCAGGTCCCGCAAGACTCTTTGAGAAGCACTCCCCTGCCGCGATGACACCGCCCGCAGAGTGCCGACTCAGGGATCGGCCTACGGGACACCTCAAGACCAGCATGGAAACCTCAGGTCATGATCGTGCACCAGAACCTTGGTTCACCGGTGCCAGTAAGGCTCGGTGACGCCGCTTCGCAGGGAGCATCGAGAGCCAGCATGTTCAACAGAATCAACTGGGAACGATTGTCTCCTTCCCCGCATGAAGCGTTAGTCGATTCGAATGCCTCACCTGTCCTGTTATGGCAGCCTGCGAAACAACGTCCGGATACCATCAGTCCAAGCTCCCTCGGTTCCCAGGCTGATTCCAGGTCTGCTGTCTCAAAGGACTTCGAACGGTGGGTCAACCTTTCGCTGTGGTGGATCCGCCGCAACGGCACGCGGGTATGGGGCCTTGAGAAGAACGCAGTTCGGGCCGATTTGGATATCAGCCTCAGCTTTATCAGCTCAGTGTTCGCCCTTCCTTGTGCGCTTGAAGCGTTGGAGCAAGGACTTCCTGGGCGCTAAGTGGCCGTGGCAGGCGTCATCTCTCGAAGCGCCCGCTGGAGAAGCCGTTGGCGTGTTCGAGGCTCGGAGCCACCCCTACCCAAAGCAACATTTCCGCGCAGGGTGGCAGGGACAACCGTTCGAGCCGCCCCTACCTTTATTTCATTTAGGGTAGGCACAATCGTTGACACACCCAGTGGGCGGATTTAAGTTGTGGTTGCCAGAGGAAAGTGCGGCCGAGAGCCGCCGCCGCGAATTATTTTGTCGCCGAGCAGGCACCGTCTTTTCAGCTATTCATGACAGGGATGGCGTCCTTCGCAATGCCCTGTCTCCTATCGGAGAACAATCATGACTCAACCGGTCCGCCGACATAACTTCGAGGGCACCCCCATGCGTCTGCTGCGCCTTTTCATTGCTCTGCTGCTCGCGGTGACCGTCACTGTCACGCTCCCCGTTCCTGCCCAGGCTGCCGATGTGGGAGTGCCCGGGCCATCGTATGCAGGCGACGGCGTCAGAACCCCGACTGCGGACAAGGCCCAGAGCAAGCTGTGGATCCAGGACGGGACGTGGTGGGGGCTGTTGTGGAGCGCGTCCGCAAATGCGACGAAAATCCACCGGCTCGACGCCGCGACGCAGGTGTGGCAGGAGACGGAAACGGTTGTTGACAAGCGGCCGAATGCGCGCGGTGACGCGCTCTGGGACGAAAGGGGCGGCAAGCTCTACGTGGTGTCGGGCACGACTGTGCTCTCGGAGTGGGGTTCGCCACCGCCTCAGGAGGCGGTGACCTCCGGGTCCGCAGAGCTTCATCGATTCAGCTACAACGCATCGACGAAGACCTACACTCGGGACGCCGGGTTCCCCGTCACCCTTCACAGTGGGAGCTCGGAATCCATTACGGTGGCCAAAGATTCCCTCGGAAAGCTTTGGGTCACCTACACCGTCGTCTCGGCCGACAACAGCAACCGTGTCTACGTCAACCACTCGACGACGAGCGACGCGGCGTGGGGAACACCGTTCGTCCTGCCAACACCCAACGCCCAGACGAGCCACGACGATATCTCCGCAGTCACCTCCTTCCAGGGCAACAAGATCGCAGTCATGTGGAGCAACCAGCGGTCGGAGCAAAAGAGGTTCTACCTGGCCATCCACCAGGACGGTCAGCCGGACAAATCGTGGCAGACAGAGGTCGCCTATGGAGCGGGAAACAACTGCACCGGGGGATGCGCGAACGACCATCTCAACCTCAGGCAACTGACAACCGACGGCAGCGGCCGACTCTACGCCGCGATCAAGACATCCGCTCAGCAACCCGGTCAGACGTTGGTGGCGCTCCTGGTGCGAGACAGCAATGGCCGCTGGACCAGCGCGCCGTTCGGTGCTGTCGAGGACGCCCACACCCGGCCCATGGTCATGATCGACCAGGAGCGCCGCCAGGTGTGGATGTTCGCGGTCGCGCCGGAGGGTGGCGGCACCGTCTTTTACAAGAAGGCGCCGCTTGACAACGTTTCCTTCCCGCCCGGCCCCGGAACGCCCATCATCAGCAGCAGTACCGACCTGGACATCAACGACCCCACCACAACAAAACAAAATGTCACCGGTCAGACCGGCCTGGTGGTGTTGGCCGCCTCGAGGACCAACGCTCGGTACTGGCACGCCGCCATAGATCTTCGGTAGTTGTACCTAGCCGCGGCCCAGCAGCTTCTCCTCGTCTATGGCCATCTGCTCACGCAGTGCGTGAACCACGGCGGCCACCGCGGGACGCCGCATCGAGTCGGGTCGGAGCACCATCCAATAGGGCAGCAGTTCGGCGACGTTAGCAGGGAGCAGTCGCACTAGGTCGTCATGGAGGTCACCCATGAAGCAGGGCAGGAAACCTATTCCGGCTCCCGCTCGGGTGGCTTCCACATGGACAAAGACGTTGGTGGATGTGAAGCCGTCCCGCATCTCTGGCATTAGCCGCCGTGGGGCGTCCAGGGCATCCACCTGCAGCATCGAATCCACGAAGTAGACGAGTGGATGCTCCTTAAGGTCGGCCATGGTGGCCGGGTTTCCATGCACCGCCAGGTAGCCGCGCGAGGCGTAGATCCCCAGCATGTACTCGCCTAGACGGATCGCTTCGGCCCGGTGAACCTGCGGTTCACCGACCACCACCTCGATGTCGAGTCCCGAACGCTGCTGCAGGGCACGCCGGGTCATGGTCACCACCTCCACGCTCAGCCCCGGATGTTCGCGCCGCAGCCGCGCTACGGCCGGCGCGGCGATGTAGGCGCTGAACCCGTCCGTGGCCGTCATCCGCACGACGCCGGTGATCGGGTCGGGTGCCCGCCCGGCGGGGCCGAGTGTGCCCACCGCCGCTTCCACCTGCTCCGCCACCAGCACCGCCTGGGCTCCAAGGTCTGTGAGCTCCCAGCCGCTGGTGGCCCGGGCCAGAACCCGGCCGCCCAGCGCCTTCTCCAAAGCCGCTATCCGCCGCGCGACGGTGGTGTGGTTTAGCCCCAGGGCCTGGGCCGCCGCGGTGAACTTGGTGGAGCGGGAAACCTCGAGCAGGACCAGCAGGTCATCAGGACGGGCACTCATGTCTGCAATTATGCACAGTGGCGGTGCTGTTTTAGCCATAGACGACTCGATTCTGTGCAGTAAAGTCCATCGGAGCATTAGTGCTGTAGATCACAGCACGCGTCGTTTCTTCCACGAAGGAGAACCTCATGAGCGTTGAGCAACGCCCGCCGCACAAGGCAGCCGGACCTGCATCCCAAGGATCCGGACTCAAGAAGATCGTGGCCGCCTCAATGGTGGGCACCGTTGTGGAGTGGTACGAGTTTTTCCTCTACGCCACCGCCGCCACTCTGGTCTTCGGCAAGTACTTCTTCCCCGCCACCGGGAATGAGCTGGACGGCATCATCCAGGCCTTCCTCACCTACGCCGTCGGGTTCGTAGCACGCCCGCTGGGCGGCATTGTGTTCGGGCAGATCGGTGACAAGCTGGGCCGCAAGCCCACGCTCCAGCTGACGATCGTGATTGTCGGCGTGGCAACGTTCCTGATGGGTTGCCTGCCAGGCTTCGCCGAAATCGGCTATCTGGCACCTGCATTGCTGGTCGCGCTGCGCTTCATCCAGGGCTTTGCTCTGGGCGGCGAATGGGGTGGGGCCGTCTTGCTGGTCGCGGAGCACAGCCCCGCCAAGTCCCGTGGATTCTGGTCCAGCTGGCCCCAGGCCGCCGTTCCGGTGGGCAACCTGCTGGCCACGCTCGTGCTGTTCATCATGTCCTCCGTGCTCAGCAGCGAAGAATTCCTCAGCTGGGGCTGGCGCGTGGCGTTCTGGCTCTCAGCGGTGATCGTCTTCGTTGGCTACTACATCCGCACCCATGTCACCGAGGCTCCGATCTTCTTGGAGGCCAAGGCTTTGGTGGAGAAGGAGCAGGCCGTCAGTTACGGCGTCTTCGAAGTGGTCCGCAAGTACCCCAAGGGAATTCTGCAGGCCATGGGGCTGCGTTTCGCCGAGAACATCATGTACTACCTGGTGGTCAGCTTCTCGATCGTTTACCTCAAGACCGTCCACCAGTACGACACGTCCTCGCTCCTGCTGGCGCTCTTGATTGCCCACATCGTGCATTTTCTGGTTATTCCGCAGGTGGGACGCCTCGTGGACAGCTGGGGCCGGAAGCCGGTCTACCTTGTCGGAGCCGTCCTCGGCGCCAGCTGGCCATTCTTTGCCTTCCCCATCTTCGACACGCGCAATGCCGCGGCCATCGTTGCCGCTGTGACCATTGGGCTGTGCCTGCACGCGTTCATGTACGCCGGGCAGCCGGCCATCATGGCCGAACTGTTCCCTACCCGCATGCGCTACTCCGGCGTATCGCTCGGTTCCCAGGTGACGTCCATCTTCGCCGGTTCGCTGGCTCCGCTGCTCGCCACCCAGTGGCTGAAAGACACCGGCTCATGGGTGCCCACCGCGATCTACCTGATGGTCGCGTGCGCCATCACGTCGGCTGCCGTGCTGAGCCTGAAGGAAACTAAGGGCATCGCGCTGGAGGAAGTGGACAGGGCCGACGCCGCCCGTGAAGGAGTGCTGTCGGCCGGCAAGCGCTGAGCTGCTGGTGGGACAGTCCGCTGGAACAACAGAGGAAGCCAGGATGGAAATGGAAGACGGTTTGAAGGGCCGTAAGGCATTGGTGACCGGAGGTGCCAGCGGAATCGGTGCTGCGTGCGTCCGGGAACTGGCGGGGCGGGGCGCGAAAGTGGTGGTGGCCGATGTCGACTCTGCCAGCGCCGCCGCTCTCGCCGATGAGGTGGGCGGCACCTCATGGGCAGTGGATCTGCTGGACGTGGACTCGCTCGCCACCATGAGTCTGGATTGCGACATCCTGGTGAACAACGCAGGAATCCAGCGGATAAGCCCTATCGAAGAGTTCGATCCGGCGGAGTTCCGCCGGATCATTGCCCTGATGCTGGAAGCCCCGTTCCTGCTGATCCGGGCCGCCCTGCCCCACATGTACACCAACGGCTTTGGACGCATCATCAACGTGTCCTCGGTGCATGGGCTCCGCGCTTCGGCGTTCAAGAGCGCCTACGTTTCCGCCAAGCATGGCCTGGAAGGGCTGAGCAAGGTGACGGCACTCGAAGGGGGCGGCCATGGCGTTACCTCCAACTGCATCAACCCGGGCTACGTCCGAACTCCCCTGGTAGAGAAGCAGCTGGCAGAGCAGGCCCGCGTTCATGGCATTCCCGAAGCCGAGGTCCTGGCCAAGGTGATGCTTACCGAATCGGCCATAAAGCGTCTGGTGGAGCCCCCGGAAGTAGCGTCACTGGTGGCCTGGCTGGCTTCGGACGACGCCGGAATGGTGACCGGCGCCAGCTACACGATGGACGGCGGCTGGTCAGCGCGGTAAAGGCCAAGGCCCGGACAATGGGGTGACGCATTCCGCGTGGCTGGCGGCAGGACAGCGGAGGGATGGAACGCGGCGTCTTCACGGCGGGTTCATGGCACGTTCACTTCCTCGTGGAAGCCTTGGAACACATCGATCGTGCGGGGCGGAACAGGAGGACGACGTGTCACAGGCAGCTGACGGGCAAGAGAGTGCAGCGGGCATCGGGTCATCGGAAACCGGGATGAACTGGAAGGACCTGCGCCGCGGGCAGGCTGTGACCGTTGAGCCGGTCGATGGCCACAGCCTCCCCGGGTGGGTCGACGATCTCGCCGAGGACCGCAGCATGCTGTGGATCCAGCTCGGTGAAGGGCGGGGACGCCGTCTGATCCACGCTCAGGATGGAGTCGCCGTCCGGTCCCGCCGGCGGGGATAGGGCTACTGGCTCCTGCCGGCCAGGAGCGGCAGCGGTCGGACAGATCTCCAAGCTTCAACGCAGAGGTGAGGGGCGCCGAGGACGTGAAGGGTAACTTTCCTTCACCCTCGCAGGCGTCGCGGGACCCGGCGCATAGTCTGAGGTCAGTCGTACGCCGATCCGTCGAAGGAAGCCCATGCCCGTCTCCCCGCGCCCGCTACGCAAGCTCGGATTCCTCACGATCGGTTTGTTCGATCCGGCGGATCCGGCCGCTGGGCACGAGTCGACCCTGCAGATCATCGAACTCGGCGAGCGGCTGGGTTTTGACAGCGCCTGGCTGCGCCACCGCCACCTGCAGTTCGGAATCTCCTCGCCTGTCGCGATGATGGCAGCCGCCAGCCAGCGCACCTCCCGGATTGAGCTTGGCACTGCAGTGACACCCATGGGCTGGGAGAACCCGCTGCGCCTGGTTGAGGATCTGGCCACCGTCGATCTCCTTTCCAGCGGACGGATCAATCCGGGCCTGAGTGTTGGGGAACCGATGCACTACGAGACCGTGAAGGACGAGCTGTACCCGAATTCGTCCGCGTCGGAGGACTTCAGCTACACGCGCGTTGAACGGTTCGCCCGCTTTGTCGCCGGGGAACCGATACGGGCATTCTCCGGACGGCACGGCGTGGTCGAGGAGTTTTCCGACCGTGTCGAGCCGCACTCCCCTGGGCTCAGGCAACGCCTGTGGTACGGGGCAGGGAGCAGGAGGTCGGCCGTCTGGGCCGCAGCGAATGGGTTCAACCTGCTCTCCAGCAGCGTGATCTTCCCCGATGAGGACCAGGACCCCGTCTTCGCCCAGATCCAGCAGTCTCAGATCCGCGCCTACCGTGAAGCAGGGGCTGCATCACCCGATGCGCTCGGAGGGGCCCGGGTCTCGCAGGGCCTGGTGGTGATCCCGACCGATTCGGCGTCGTCGGGCCAGCGGAAGAAGTACACCCAGTACGTGAATGAACGCCTACCACGCACCCGGGCACCGCAGGGGCCGAGGGGGATGCTGTTCGCCCCGGATCTGATCGGCACCAGCGACCAGATCGCAGAACAGCTCTACGCACACGCCGGCTTCCAGGAGGTCGATGAGGTGGCTTTCGCCTTGCCGTTCAGTTTCGATCATGAGGACTACGTCCAGATCCTCACCGACATCGCCACCAGCCTGGGACCCGCCCTGGGATGGTCCCCGGCGGAAGTTGTCCAGGACCCGCAGTAGGAGCCGCGTTCGCTCAACGCTGGGCCCAGTGTGCGGCGGGAAGGCTGGAACGAGCCGGAGTGGAGCGTGTCCTGAAGGCGGCTCCAGTCACCTGTCCCGGTCGTATTGCGAAGCCGAGGGCAGGGGAAGAGTCACTTCGAGGTCGGTGCCAGATCCCGGTGGGCTCGTGATGGTGATCGTTCCACCGGCGGCCTCGATGCGGTCGGTCAGTCCGGTGAGTCCGGTTCCCATGTCCGGGTCGGCGCCGCCCACGCCGTCATCGCGCACCCGTAGGTGAAGCTCGTCTCCTGTTTCCGAGAGCCACGCTGCCACGTCGACATGCTCTGCGTGCGCATGCTTGATGGCGTTCGTGATCGCCTCGGCGGCGGTGAAATACCCTGTCGTCTCGACCGTCCCGGGAAGCCTGGGCAGCAGCAGGTGCAACCTGACGGGCACCGGTAGGTCGGTGACGAAGGATTCGATGCCGGCCACGAGACCTCCCCGCGTGAGCGCGACGGGCAGGATGCCCCGCACCAGGTCCCGCAGTTGCCGGTTGGCTTCCTCGGCGTGCGTCAAGGCTTCCTGAATGAGGGCGGCCGTGGACATGCCGTGCGCGCCCCGGTCGCGGGCGAGTTTGAGTGCCAGGATGGTGTGTACCAACCGCTGCTGCGCTCCGTCGTGCACATCGCGTTGCAGCTGGTGCCGTGCGTCGTTTGCGGCTTTGACCATGCGCTCCCTGGATGCGATGAGCGCTTCCCTGGCCCGGGCGTTGGCAAAAGTGGCCGCAACGAGATCAGCAAAGGCTTCCAGATCGGTCCCGGCAGTGTCCGCCGTCGAATCCGGACGGGGCGCAACGAGCAAAGCGCCGGACAACTGGTCTGCGACTGTGACAGGTACCCCGACGTGGGCCCCTGCGTCACCGCCGAACACGCAACGCGCCGCGGAAGTTATCTCGTCGACCTGTCTTGAGCCGCGCGGGCTCCGCTCGACAGGTGTTTCTTTGACTGCGGGGAGTCTTGTTCCTGCCGCGATCCCGCTTTGACAGGCCGCCGCGATCACCGGTCCGTCCGCGTCGAATCGTACGATCACGACCGGCGAGTTCTCGAGCAGGCGGGACAGTTCTGCCGCGATGGAATGGACGACGGCCGACGGCGCTGCGCCGCTTGCAATGAGTTCGGCAATCCTGCGAAGTGCTGTCTGCTCCTCGGCAAGGTGGCGTAGGTGCAGGCGCGTCAGGATCGCGGATACGACCTGGCCGGTGACCTGTGTGAGGTTCCTTAATCGCGCGTCCGTCGTGTCGGGTAGTGGGTGGGTCCGTGCTTCAATCTCGAGATACGCCCACGTGCGCTCGTGGGTCTGGATGGGATAGGACAGGGATGGATGATCCTCCGCCATCGAGGTCGGGCTTTCTGGATGTGATGAGAGTGTCAGCAGGTGCGGATTGATCGATGCCCGCACGACGCCTCGCAGGGTGAGCGCGTGAGCCACTGTCATCGCCAGCGCCCTCTCGGATGAGGCGCCCGTGACTGATTGCTCGGCCAAAAGCCGTATTGCGGAATCGTGTTGGGCGGTAGCGCGCAGTTCCTCCCGGGCCTCGATGTTGGCGATCGTCGTCACAACGAGTTGAGCGAAGCTCTGGAGTCTGTCCTCAGTACGCCTGGGTAGGGGCCCGGTGAGTGAGGTGGCTGAGAACGCACCCCAGACGACGCCTTCGATGATCACCGGTACTGAAACGCACGCCCGAAGCCCATATGTCTCGGCGAGCGCGGCGTTAACCTCGAGCCTGAAGTCATCAACACGCACGCTGGATTTCTGATGGCGTACTCGATACGGCTGGGTACCCGGTCCGAACTTTATGCGGGTGCCGATCGGCGTCGGGCCGGCATGGGCGGCCACGACCATGATTTCGTCGCCAGCGGTGTATCGAGTGATCGTGACCGCGTCTCCGTCAAGTTGCCGGGATGCCTCGATCGCTGCCAACTGAAACACATCTTCAGTGCGGCTCGCTCGCGCAACGAGGTCAGCGATGTCGCGGAGAGAGCGCCCTTCGCTGGCTAGTCTCTGTAACCCTTCGAGGTCATGATCGGGAACTGGAAGCTCGGACAGGCTCATGATCAGGGGCCCTGAGCGGCGAGGTAGCGGAGCACGGCGCGCACCCGGCGGTGGCCATCGGTCAGCTGGGCGAGCCCGAGCTTCCGGAACATCGCCGTGACGTGCTTCTCGACAGCCGCTTCGCTGATGAGAAGCGCACGGGCGATGCCTCGATTCGATAATCCTTCTGCCATGCAGGCCAAGACACTGCGCTCGCGGTCGGTGAGATCAGCGAGCTCGGAGGGGACAGTGCGCGGCCGCAGCATCCGTGTGACGACCTCGGGATCCAGGGCACTTCCTCCATGGGCAACCCGTTTGACCGCCGCTGCGAAATCGTCGACGTCCCCCACACGTTCTTTGAGGAGATATCCGACGCCTTGCGGCCGATCACCGATCAGATCGATCGCGAATTCGGGCTCGCAGTACTGCGTCAGCAGCACCACTCCCGTACCGGGCAGGCGTTTGCGGACTTCGATGGCGGTACGCAAGCCATCGTCACCGTGATGTGGAGGCATTCGAACATCGACGACGACGACATCGGGACGGAACGCCAAAGTCATGGCGAGAAGTTTGGTCGCGTCCCCGGTCGAAGCGACGACATCTAGCCCTGCACCCAGGAGCACCCGCGTCACTCCCTCACGGAGGAGTACATCGTCCTCTCCGACGGCAACGCGCACCGGGGACGGTGCGGGTGAACTCACCAACCTTCCCTACCCGTCGCCCATGATCGACCGAAGCGTCGAGCACGACAATTCGCTTTTCGGAATGAACCCGTCCGCACCTGCCGCGGCGGCTTCCTCTGCCGAGGTTGCGTCGCTATCGGCGGAAATCAGCACTACCCGAACCCGATACGGTGCTCCGGTGAGTTGCCGGCTCAGTTCCAGACCGTCGCCGTCGGGAAGCCCAATATCAACAAGTGCGATGTCGGGCCGCGAAGCGTCGGCACAACGCAATGCCTCGGCCACGTTGCCAGCATCGCCCCCTGGCGCGTACCCGCAGCTCTCGAGCAGTCTTCTGGCCAAGTCCCGAAACCTTTCATCATCATCGACGACGAGCACGAATTGGGCCATCCCCCAGCCTCCCACTCAGTCTGCTCTTCTGCAGGGGGGTTTACCAGAGCATTACTCCGGGTATCCCCGGCGCGGCGGTGGAGACGACGGACGAGACTTGAGCTGTCAAAGGCCCGCGCGGGCACGGTACCGGCGCCCACTGCACAAGGGAGAACATCATGAGCATCACCGAACCGTCCCCCGCCAAGCCCACCGTCGTGCTCGTCCACGGCGCGTTCGCGGATTCATCGAGCTGGAACGCGGTGATCAGCCCGCTTCTGGCCGAGGGCTACCCGGCGATCGCCGTCGCGAACCCGCTGCGCGGGGTCACCGTCGATTCCGAATACCTCCGGGCCCTGCTGGCCGACATCACCGGCGAGATCATCCTGGTCGGGCACTCCTACGGCGGCACGGTCATCAGCGGCGGCGGCACCGGCAACCCCGGCGTGAAAGCCCTGGTGTTTATCGGTGCCTTCGCACCCGAGGAAGGAGAGACCCCCAGGGAGCTTGCCAACAAGTTCGAAGGCTCCACCCTCGGGGAAACGCTCGCTGCGGTGGATGTCCCCGGCGGCAGGGACCTTTACATCATGCAGAGCCGCTACCACGCGCAGTTCGCGGCCGATTCCCCGGCGGAGGTCGCCGCGGTGATGGGTGTCGGCCAGCGCCCCATCCTGGAGGCCGCCTTCTCGGAGGCCTCCACAGAGCCGGCGTGGAAGTCGGTGCCCTCATGGTTCCTCTTCGGTGCCGAGGACCGGAACATCCCGGCCGCCGCCCACCGCTTCATGGCCGAGCGCGCCGGGTCACGGAAAACGATCGAGCTTGAAGGCGGCTCCCACACGGTGGCGATTCCCGAGGCGGCCCAGGTCGTTGACCTCATCCGCGAAGCCGCCGCCGCGACCACCGGCCGCCAGTAAGAGGATAACCGGGCAACACGAGCTGCCAAGCTCAGAAGGATCAGGAACATGACCGAAGCACAAGAGGCCAAGCCGGCTCTGACCCGGGTCAGTTTGCAGGATGCGTCCAGTCCGGTGCAGGGCTGGAGGATCCGTCAGACCCTGGTGGAAATCCCCGAAGGCACCTCCTCCGGCCGGCACAGCCATCCCGGGCCCGAAGTGGGCTACATCATCCGCGGAGACGTGTCCATGGAGTTCGACGACAGGCCCCCGCTCGAGCTTCACGCCGGAAGCCCGTTCCTCATTCCGCCGAACACCATCCACAACGCGGTGAACGTCGGTTCTGTCACCACGAAAATGCTCTCGACCTACTTCGTCGAAGCGGACGAGCCTCTGGTCACCAACTACCCCGCACCGGAACGTGCCGAATGAACATCAGTGCACATCATCCATCCATGCAGCAGCCCAGAAAGGTACCACCATGTCCAAAGTAGTGCTCGAACCAGGTGCCCAGATCATCGCCGACGCCACCGCCCAGCCACCGGCTCTGGCCGACCTGGGGGTCGAAGGTGCCCGCAAACTGCTCGATGACCTCCAGGCAGCGCCGGTCGACAAGGTCGAGATCGGCGAGGACAAGTGGATCACCGTCCCGGCCGAGGTCGGAGACGTACAGGTGCGCATCATCAAACCCGTGGGCGCCACCGGGACGCTGCCGGTGATCCTCTACGTCCACGGAGGCGGCTGGATCCTTGGCAACTCCGGCACCCACGACCGCCTCATCCGGGAACTGTGCGCCGGGGCCAACGCCGCCCTGGCCTTCGTGGAATATGACCGCTCCCCCGAGGCCCAGTACCCGAAGGCCATCGAGCAGGCCTACGCCACCGCGCAGTGGATCACGAAGCAGGGCGCCACGGAGGGCCTGGACGGGTCCCGCATGGCCGTTGCCGGTGACTCGGTCGGCGGCAACATGACCGCGGCCCTGACTTTGCTCGCAAAGCAGCGCGGTGACGTGACCTTCGTCCACCAGTCCTTGTACTATCCGGTCACGGACGCCGGCCAGGACACCGAAAGCTACCGCACCTTCGCCGACGGACCGTTCCTGACCGCCAGAAGCATGGCCTGGTTCTGGGACGCCTACCTCCCCGACGTCAGCCGCCGCTCGGAGATCACCGTCTCACCGCTGAGGGCCACGCTCGAGGACCTTCGAGGGCTTCCGCCGGCCCTGCTGCTCGTGGACCAGAACGACCCGCTCCGGGACGAGGGCGAGGCCTACGCGGCGAAACTCGTCGAAGCCGGGGTGCCCACCACCAGCGTCCGCTACAACTTCGTCACCCACGACTTCATGATGCTCAACCCCGAACGCGTCACCCAGGGAACGACCGCCGCCATCGAGCAGGCAATCCGCTCGCTCCAGAAAGCCCTGGGGACCGGAAAGGACTGAAGCAACCCCGTGAGCTGGCGGGGGAAGTGTAGTGACACGTTCCACTTTTATTGACCATTCCGACCATAACAACTTACGCTGAACCCTCCGCATCGACGACAGACAGAGGTCCTTGGAGCCCCAGTCCCCATGCCAATGACGCGGCATCCCCTCACCTGCAGGAACTGAAAGGTGCACCACCATGGATCAGCAACAGATCAGCACAACGGATCAGATCGCCCTTGCCAAGGAATACTTCAGGAAAGTCGACTCAGGTGATCCCAACCTGCTCGACATGTTTACCGACGACACCGAGATCTTCTTCCCGAAGTTCGGAATCGCGCGCGGAAAAGCGGAGATCGTTCCGTTTCTCGTCGGCCTGGGTTCGGCCGTGACCTCGTTCGATCACCCGGAGGCCCGGATGACATTTACCTCCAGCGACAACCGCGTCGTCGTCGAAGGAGCCGAATCCGGCATGCTTGCCTCCGGGGTTCCTTTTCCCGGCGACGCGCGCAGCAGCGGCCTTTTCTGCAATGTCTTTGAGTTCCGCGGCCGGCTGATCAGCCGTCTGCATATCTACGCGGACCCGGACCTGGCAGGCCAGCAGCCCGCACTCTTCACCTGGAACTGACGGGCGGCACCTCCAAGCACATCCGCCCCATCGAGGAGAGAAAATGAGCGGCGTGAAGGAAAGCTCCCCGCCCGTACCCGGAGCGGCGGGGACGGGATTCTGGATCGTTCTCATCGGAGTCGGAGTGGTGGGAGGGCTGCTGTCCGGATTGTTCGCCATCGGGGGCGGAATCATCATGGTGCCGCTGCTGATGGCCCTGGCGAACTTCGACCAGCGCAGGGCCGCCGCGACCTCGCTTGCCGCGATCGTGCCGGCATCGGTCGTGGGCTCAACCACGTATCTGCTCGCCGGTGAGATCGACCTCCTTGCCGGGTTCTTCATCGCCGTCGGCGGCATCGTGGGGGCGCTGCTCGGCAGCGCCCTCCTGAAAAGAATCCCCATTGTGTGGCTGCGCTGGATGTTCATCGTCTTCACCCTCCTGGTCGCAGCACGCATGGTCCTGGTCTCGCCGGTCCGCGGAGAAAGCCTTGAATTCTCCGCGCTGGTCGCGCTGGGCTATGTCGTGCTCGGCCTTGCCATGGGGATACTCTCGGGCCTGTTCGGAATCGGAGGCGGAATCATCGTCGTGCCGGCCCTGATCGGAATTTTCGCCATCAGCGACCTCATCGCCAAAGGCACCTCATTGCTGGTCATGATCCCCACCAGCGCCATCGGCACGGGCGCCAACTGGCGGGCCGGAACCGTCGACGTTGGCGCCGGCCTGATCGTTGGGGTGGCCGCAACGGCTGCTTCCATACCGGGTGCCGCACTCGCTCTGGCCCTGCCGGCGCGGCTGTCTGGCATTCTCTTTGGCCTGCTGCTCCTCGTCGTCGCCGCGCAGCTTACCGTCCGCGCCGTCAGGTCATCTCGCGCGGCGCGTGCCTCCCCCAGCGAGGTAGCCCCCTGAGGCCCGGGAGGGCAACGTCAGCGCGACCGCATGCAAAACCCATTATTGACCATATAGACTAAAACGATCTACGATGAGACATTCACGTCGTATCAGAAGAACAGAGGCCCGCCATGGGACAGCTTGAGAACAAAACCGCATTGATCACTGGGGGAACATCGGGCATCGGCTTCGCGACCGCCCAGCGCTTCGTCCAGGAGGGAGCGCATGTCTTCATCACCGGTCGCCGCGAGGCGGAATTGGATGCCGCGGTCGCCGCATTGGGAGACCGGGCGACAGGCATCAGGGGCGACGTCGCGGATCTCGACGACTTGGACCGCATCTTTTCCGTCGTCGCATCGACCGGGAAGGACCTGAATGTTCTCTTCGTGAACGCCGGCGGCGGAGGATTCGCAACTCTTGAGCAGCTGACCCCGGAGGCGTTCGACCAGACCTTCGGCGTGAACGTGCGGGGCACAGTCTTCACGGTGCAGAAGGCGCTGCCCATGCTCGCGGATCACGCCTCCGTCATCATCGCTGGATCGAACGCGGCGAGCAAGGGGAACCCTGCGTTCGGCGTCTACGCTGCGACAAAGGCAGCCTTGCGTTCGTTTACGCGCACGTGGGCGGCAGAGCTCGCCGGCCGCCACATCCGGGTGAACACAATCGCCCCGGGACCCACTGAGACCCCCGGCCTGACAGGACTCGCCCCCGACCCGAGCCAGACTCAGGGCATGCTTGACGCAATGGCCGGCAACGTTCCACTCGGCCGCGTCGCCCAGCCGGCTGAAATCGCCAACGCCGTGCTGTTCCTCGCCTCAGATCAGGCAAGCTACGTCACCGGGACCGAATTGTTCGCGGACGGAGGGGAAACCCAGGTCTGAATATTCCAGCGGGGTTTGGGCCGGCTGGCTATTCGATTGACGCGCCACTGGCGGATCGGAAGATTAGCGGCCATGGTGTGTGAGTTGATTGCCCTGACCTTCAGGTCACCCGATCTGGAGCGTCTCGCCGTGTTCTGAGGCGGCCTGCTCGGCCAGGACGTCACCATCGAACGGGGCGCACCGTCGCTTACGGCACTGCCCGGGGTGGGTTTTAGTCTCCGACTGGTTGCCGGTGCCGGTGAGAAGTGGGGTCCCAACCAGATGCATCCCGATCTGAAACCGGAGTCTATCCACGAGCAGGCGTCTGCGGTCGATCGAGCGCTGGCGTTGGCGTTGGGCGCACGCCACATTGATGTCGGCCAGGGACCGGATGCCGAGCACGTCGTCCTGGGCGATCCAGACGGTAACGAGCCGTGCATCCTTCAGCCGGGGGCAAGGAGTTCTGCGTGGTGCGAGGAGTATCCCACGAACGCCTGGATCGGTTCGGGACTTTCACGTGAGATCTTCGCTTAAGTCAGGCGCAGCTGTTGTCACCTGCGTCGTCGGGCTTACGGTAAGTGATGCCGCACTCCGTGCCCCGGCGGGCGGGAGTGATCTTTGGACGGGGAATTGAGGGATGCCGATTATGAGCGACACAAGCGGATTTTCGAACGCCGAGCGCGACGCCATGAAACAGCGAGCCGCCGAACTGAAGGCAATGAAGGGAGTGAAGGGCGCGGCCAAGCGCGCGAAAGAGTACGAGGACTGCCTCTCCGCGATTGAGGGTCTCGAGGGCACCGATCGCCAAATCGCGGAAAGACTGCACGTCATTGTGTTGGAGGAAGCCCCTGGCCTCCACCCCAAGACCTGGTATGGGTTTCCGTCCTATGCCAGGGACGAAAAGGTCATCGTGTTCTACCAACCGGCTGCCAAGTTCAAATCCCGGTACGGGTCGATTGGCTTCAATGACGACGCCGCACTCGATGACGGTGAGTTTTGGCCCACCGCGTTCGCGGTGCTGGAGATCACCGAAGCCGCTGAAAAGAAACTTCGTACTCTAGTCAGGAAGGCCGCCGGCTGACCCCCTCCCAGGTCGGGAACGATCCCTGAGATCCCTGGGCCCCATGAAGGAAACTAATCATGAGTCGCATCCTCATCACCGGGTCAGCTGACGGACTGGGCCGCCTCACCGCCGAAGCCTTGCACGCCCAGGGGCACGACGTCGTCGTGCACGCCCGAAACGCCGACCGCGCAGCGCACCTGCACCGTCTCACCGACCAGGGTGCCGGCATCGTCATCGGAGACGTCGCCGATCGCAACGCCCTACGCCACATCGCCGCCGAACTGGCCGAACAGGCACCGCTGGACGCAGTCATTCACAACGTCGGCGTTGGGGGCGGGCGGAATGTCATGCCCGTCAACGTCATAGCCCCGTACCTCTTGACGGCCCTTCTTCCGCTCCCGGAACGGCTTGTCTACCTCAGCAGCGGGTCCCACTTCGGCGGCCGGCCGCGCGTGGACGGCGTCGACTGGAAAGGCAAGGGGGCCGGCTCCTACAGTGACAGCAAGCTTTACGTGACCACTCTCGCCGCGGCGATGGCGCGCCTGTTCCCGGCTGTTCTGTCCAACTCCGTCGACCCAGGATGGGTACCCACCCGGATGGGCGGAGCCGGAGCCCCGGACAGCCTCGAACTAGGCCACCGCACGCAGGAGTGGCTCGCCACCAGCGACGACCCTGAAGCGCACACCAGCGGTGGGTACTGGTACCACCAGCACCGACGAGAGCCTCACTCCTCCGTTCACGACACGGCGTTCCAGGACAGGCTCCTCTCGGCCCTCGCCGACGAGACAGGTGAACGCCTCCCCCGACTCTGAACCAGTCCCCGAGGAGAAGCTTCCGCTCACTCTCCGAAGTCAGTGGATAGCGGGCCGGGCTCTCCCGCAGACCAGGGTGCACGTAGGCCAAGCCGGGACGTCCAAGGATCTATCCCCCTCGCCGCCGGTCCCTACAGCGGGAGCACAGCCGACGCGACCCCCGCAAGCAGGAGTCCCACACCGACCAGTGCCAGCATGCCGGCTCCCCGGTGGGGGCGGTGCAGCTGCCACCGGTCGGGGTCGGAGGCCGAATAGAACAGGGTAAGGTCGCGGTCACCGTCGTCCGGTACGTGACCCGACCAGGGCGCCTCATGGACCATGTTGAACCGGTCGTGCCACCGAAGGACCAGATCGGGTGCGGTTCCGGCGAGGACGGCGGTGGTTCTCATCATGGAGCCGTTGAGCAGCCGCATCAGCAAGGCCGCAAGAACGAGCCCGACGCCGAGCGCGGAAGCCCCTGAACCGATCAGTTCCGCGGCGATCAGCCCTTCCTGCCCGGTACCGGTGGCTCGCACGAACAACGCGTTATCGGGGGCGGGTGAGGCGTCCACTTCCGCTCCTTCTCCTGAGGCGAGTGCCGGGGCGTCTTCATCGTAACCTCGCCGGGCAGCGAACCTTTCCACACGTCCGAACGGCACACGGCCCGCTGCCTTGCCCGCTTCTCTACTGATCGTCGGACAGGCGGTGGAACTGCTGCTCTCAGCTCAGCCGAGGAGGGCGACCATCGGTCTGCGCGGCGATTTCGTATCGCTGTCCCTGGTTCTCAAGGATGCGCACCGACGTCGTGGCCTTCTTGAGGGCCTCCTGGAACAGATCCGACCTGTGATGGCGCTCGATCGTCTCCTCATCCTCCCACCCCTCGGAGAGGTGGAATGTGTTGGGATCGAGGATGTCAGCAGCGAAGACGTAGTACACGCACCCGGGCATTTGGGCGGTGGGCGGGATGTGCTCTGCTACCGCATCAACAAACTTCTGGCGGTCCTCGGGATGCACTCGGTAGTAGGAGTTGAAGATAAACGCGGTCTTCGTTGCGCGGGTTTTCACGTTAGACGTTTCCATTCTATTTGTCCCTTCCACGACTCAAGACTAGCAATTCTGGACCATATGGACAAATACGTTCATTGAGGGGCGGCCCATCGCGCGGTGCCCGAGACCGCTGTCCCAGCGTGCAAAAATAATGATGCGGTCGGCACGCTTCGACCGGATCGGAGTCGAATGATGCAGCGACCTCATCGGGTGGTGGTCCTCGTACTCGACGGGGCGCTTCCGCTGGACGTAGGGATCCCGGCGGAGGTGTTCCATCCGGAGTCGGGGTTCCCCTACGAGGTGTCGGCCTGCGGGGTCACCGCCGGAACGGTGCCGTCCCACGGAGGGTTCGGCTACACGGTCCCGCGGGGCCTGGACGCACTGGCCGACGCGGACACGATCATCGTCCCGGGGTACGCTCCGGCGGGTCGGCCGATACCGGAGGAGGTGCGCGAAGCGCTCCGGAGCGCAGCATCCCGCGGGGCACGCATCGCGTCGATCTGCTACGGCGCATTCGCCCTCGCCGATGCCGGCCTGCTCGACGGCCGGCGGGCCACGACGCACTGGGATGCGGCGGAAAAGCTTGCGGAGCGGCATCCGCAGATCACGGTCGAGCCGAACGTGCTCTTCGTCGACGAGGGATCCATCCTCACCTCGGCCGGGGCCGCCGCCGGCCTCGACCTCTGCCTGCACATCGTTCGAAGCGACCTCGGCGTGAGCGCGGCGAACGAGATCGCACGAGGACTCGTCACCGCGCCCTACCGGACCGGGGGTCAGGCCCAGTACCTGCCGAAGACCAATTCGGCAGCCCATGGCGAAACCCTCGCCGCGACGCGCGAATGGGCCCTGACGCGGCTCGACCAGCAGCTTACGATCGCCGGGCTCGCCGCACACGCGCGGATGTCGCCCCGCACGTTCCTGCGCCGCTTCGCCGAAGAGACCGGCACCACCCCGGTGCAGTGGATCCTCCGCGCTCGGGTCGACACCGCCCGCGAACTCCTGGAGAGCACGAGGCTGTCGGTCGACCGCATCGCGGACCAGGTCGGACTGGGAACCGGATCGAACCTCCGACTGCATTTCCGCCGGCTCCTGGATGTGTCTCCCTCGGAGTACCGCGCCACCTTCTCCGGGCGGGGCTGACCACCGCGATCATCGCCCGGGTGCCTGGAACGTTCGGCTACGAGATGCGAGGCGGAAGCGCGACGGTGTCACCTGCCACGTCGATCGCGACCTTGCCGCGGAGTGCATAGGAACCCCTGTTCTCCAGGAGCTCATGAGCCTCGCCCATTCGGGCGAGCGGAAGAGTCGCGCCGATGACCGGCTTCACGAGGCCGCGCTCGACCAGGCTGGTGAGTGCGTCGAGCTTGCCGCGGTTCTGTCGTGTGAAGACGAAGTGGTAGGCGGCGTTCTTGCCCCACGCCTCGATGAGGTTCTGCGGCTGCGCGATGTCGACGATGCTGACGACGCGTCCGAAGTCGGCGAGTATCAGCGGGCTTTTCGTGAGCGTGTCGCCGCCGATCGTATCGAAGACGACCTCGACCCCCTCGCCCCCCGTCAGCTCGGCCACGGCGTCCACGTAGTCCGTCGAGGTGTAGTCGATGACCTCATCCGATCCGAGGGAGCGCACGAACTCATGGTCGCCTGCTTTCGCGGTGGTGATCACCCGTGCGCCCATTGCCTTCGCAACCTGGATCGCGATCGTGCCGACACCGCCCGTGCCGCCGTGGATGAGGATCGTCTCCCCCACGGTGAGCTGAGCCCGCGTCACGAGGGCCTCCCACACCGTTCCACCGACGAGTGTCAGGCTCGCCGCCTCCAGGTGGCTGAGGTTCTCCGGCTTCCGCCCGACGAGGTCGACGTCGGCGACGTGCTGCTCCGCGTAGGAGCCGGGGCCGCCAAAGATCTGGGGCGTGTAGTAGACCTCATCGCCGACGCGGAACTCCGTCACGTGGGAGCCGACTTCCTCGATCACGCCGGAGATGTCGTGTCCGGTGATCGCAGGAAGAGGAACATAGTCCGCGTAGTCTCCGCGCCGCACCTGGTAATCGAGGGGATTGAGGGCCGTCGCATGGACGCGCACCCGAACCTGGCGGGGTCCGACCTTCGGTACGGAGACATCGTGCAGCTCAAAAGCATCGGGGCCTCCGAAACGGGCGAGCACAACGGCCTTCATCTGATCAGTCATAACGGTGTTCCTCATCGTGATTCTGGGATTGCGAAGCGCCGGGACAGGCGGTTCTCTCCCAGTTTTTCGCACACGATCCACATCCTCCAGTGGCGACAATGCCAATATCCGCAAGAATAGTGACACGCCCATCACGCGGCGCCCGGGCATGGTCCTTCCGCAAATGCCCGGCCATCACCAATACAGAACCACCTGTGACGGGCCATCCGGACTCATCCCGACACCGAACCTCACCCAAGCGAACCCAGGGGCAGTACACAGGTTCGATTGATGAGACTCGACGGGGAGGCCGCCATGACTACTTCCACGGACACCCGTATACGGTGGCTGGACAGCTGCCGTGGGGTTGCCATCCTGCTGGTCGTCGTGCTTCATGCCGGCGAGGCCCTTCGCATAACCGCCGGCCCGACTCCAGGCGTCGACCAGTTCAATCTCTTCTTCGAGCCGTTCCGCATGCCCGTGCTGATGTTCCTGTCCGGAATCACGCTGCCACAGTCGATGACCAAGACCGGGAGGAAGTACTTCGCCGGCAAGGCCTCCAAGGTGGCCTGGCCGTACGTTCTCTGGTCGCTGATCATCCTAGCGGCAAGCGGCGAGCTCAGCCCTGCCGCGGTGAGTCAGATCTTCCACGATTCGCCGACCTACCTCTGGTACCTCTGGTTCATCCTCGTCTTCTACGCTCTTGCCTATCCGTTGCGACGCGTCCCGCCGCTGCTGATCGCCGGCACCGGAGTGGGCATGTCGTTCATGCTCACCGACAACGGCCGCCCGGAGGCCATGGCCTTTCTCTCAGCGTTTTTCTTCTTTGGCGCCTGGTGCGCCAAGCACCCGCGGGAGATCGCGGAATTCATCGGGAAGCCGTGGGTCCTGGCTGTTGCCGGTGCGTGCGCGGTGACCGTTGGTGTATTGAGCGTGGCCGGTTGGGAGGTGCTGTACCAGGGGGAGTTCGCGTGGGGCGTGGCGGGTGCGCTCGTGATCGTGTACTGGTTCTTTCCCCGACTCCCCGCCGGACCGGTGACCACCGCACTCGAATTCGTCGGACGCTACTCGATCGTGTTTTACGTCGCCCATCTCGGACCAATCATCATCACCCTCGCCCTGGCCGACGCGGTCGGCTCTGCCGGGGAATGGTATGTTCTGCCGCTGTTGCTGCTGGTTGGCATCGGCGTCCCGCTCGGGCTCGCCTGGATCTATTCAACCCGCGAGCACGTCTCAGTCACTCTGTTGTTCGAGCTGCCCACGTTGACGCGACGCGATCGAAAACAAGCAAGCGATGTGCAACGAACAAGGAGCCTCTGAGGTAGTGCAGAAGCCCCCGCGTCGGTGGCGTGATGAACACCGCCGCGATTCCTGGTCCCGGATCGCGAAGGCCATGGCAAAAGCCTCGGGCGGAAGCTAAAGTTGGGAACCGGTCCGGTATAACGTCAATGGACCACAGACGAGAGCGGAGGTGTTTTTTGATGACTGTCATTGCCATGCGCCCCCGGCGCCTTGAAACCATCAAAACAACCGCCCCCGTCTCCCGCTTCCATACCGCATAGGGCACTGCCCGCGGAACGCCACAACACCTTGGGTCTTTGCCCGGTAGTGGCCGGTGCCAGGGGACTTTCCCGAGGTACTCCAATGAAAAATTTCTCAGGCCACGGCCTAGACAGTCCTGCTGCATCCATATCAGATCGCACCGGCCCAACCCCCTACGGCTACAACGCCGTCGTCGCACGCCACTTCGACGACAACCCGCCGCCTGTTGGTAGCGCGGACAAGCCCTGCGAACCTGGCCGCGTGGTGCGGGTTGACCGCAGCCTCGTTCTGGTGGCTGTGGGCATGGAGCTCCTGCACCTTCCCTACCCGCTTGAAGCCGGCGTGCCGGTCACGGGCGACTGGGTTTGGATAGGACCCAACCGCGCGGGTGATCGCCAGATTATCGAAGTGCTTCCCCGGCGTTCGGAGCTCAGCCGGAAACGCGCCTTCGAGGACTCCTCCGCCGCTCAGGTCCTGGCTGCCAACATAGACGTGATCGGCGTGGTGGTTCCGGTTGACCGGCCGCTCACGCACAACCGTCTCGAACGGACGCTCGTCGCCGCCTGGGACTCAGGCGCCGTTCCTCTGGTGATCGTCACCAAAGCGGACCTGGCGCACGCGGCGGATGACGTCGTCGGGCAGGTCATCCTGCAGGCAGCAGGTGTTGACGTGGTCACCACCTCCGCTGAGAACGGGGACGGGATCGAGGACCTGTTGGCACATCTGCCGCCGCGCAGCACGTTAGTCCTCCTGGGGCCCTCCGGCGCAGGTAAATCCACACTGATCAACGCCCTGGTCGGCCACAACGTGCAGCACACAGGCGAAGTCCGCTCCGGCGACTTCAGGGGCAAGCACACCACCACCTCCCGGGAGCTTGTACCGCTGGCCGACGGCACTGTCCTCATGGACACTCCCGGCGTCCGCGGGTTCGGGCTATTCGACGCCGACGACGGGATGGAGCAGATGTTCAGGGATGTGGAGGAACTCGCCAGCCTATGCCGGTTTTCCGATTGCGCCCATCAACAGGAACCCGGCTGCGCTGTGCAGGCCGCCCTCGCTGACGGCACACTCGAGGACCGCCGCTGGAACAACTACCTGAAACTCCAACGCGAAATGGCCGCACTGGCCCGCCGCAAGGATGCCGCAGCCACCCGGGCATACCAGCGTGAGTGGCACCAAAAAGTGGTCGGAGGAGGAAAATCCCAGCGTTCCGCAGAGCGCGCCAGATCAGAGCGGGAGGATGAGCAGCGGTCAAAGCGGAAGCGGCGCTGAGCCCTCGAGCCGCTCGGCCAGCCCGCCGGCGGCCGGTGCGAGCGCAGCATGATGAGATGCGCAGGGATCCCAGTCTTGAGGATCTCTTGACATATACCCCCTAGGGGTATAGTTTCAGGTTGTGGATGAACCTCACGCTCTCGGCTCACACAAGGCACACCAGGTCCTCCACGCGAACATCATTGTTCACCTCAGCGAAAAAATGACACGCCTGTAGGACTTCCCTTCGCTCGTCGGGGTGACGCCAGCCGGGCGAACGGCCCGCCTTTCGACGGGCTCCCACTCATTCGAACATTCCCACGTCTGGAAACGTCCCCATGGCACACCCCAGTCATCTCGTATCTTCCCCCGCAAAAGACAAACCGAAGCTGAAGCAGCGCGGTCCACGTCGCGCGATCAGAGTCACCGGCGTCGTCATGCTTGCCACGCTGGGGATCGCCGTTGCATCCACGGCCGCCAACTCCTTCCTGGAGCTACACGAGAAGTCGAGCATTACCCCCTACGGCGACCTTGTGGACGTCGGCGGCGGCTCGATGAACGTCTACCGGGCCGGCACGGAAGGTGCACAACCCCTCGTTCTGCTAAGCGGTCTCGGCACGACCGCACCGGCGCTGGATTTCGCGCCCCTGATCCGGGAACTGAGTTCCTACGACGTCATCGTCGTCGAGGGCTTCGGATACGGCTACAGCGACATGAGCGCACCAGAACGGACCGTGAGGAACATCAGCGCTGAACTCCATCAGGCCCTTTCCTCCCTCGACATCGGAAGACCATACGTTCTCGCCGGACATTCAATCGCCGGCTTCTACACGCTCGACTATGCCAACCGGTACCCCGGCGAAGTATCCGCGGTGGTCGGCATCGACCCCTCCGTGCCCGCCGTGCCAATCAACGCCGACACGGATTCCGCGGACAGTGGCGCAGGCATCAATATCACCAAGATCCTGTCGACGATCGGACTGGTCCGAGCCGCGCTATGGGTCGCGCCGAGCCTGGCGGACCCACCCGGCGAGGACTTCACGCCCGCCGAGCTGGAACGCATGCGCCAAATGACGACCTGGAATTTCGGCAACGCGGCAGTCGCGGATGAAACCGCTCGAATAGGCAGCAACGCCGTAGCACTCAATGGAGTGACTTACCCGGAGAACCTGCCCGTTCTTGGCATTCTTGCCAGCGACAGCATCGCCGCCGACCCGAAGTGGCGCGAGACGCACGAGAACCAGCTCAGGAACGTCAGACGCCACGAAATCGTCGAACTCGAGGGCCCGCACTCCCTGCACTGGACCCAGTCAAAGGCGATGGCTCAGGAGATCACAGAATTTCTTCAGGCGAGCGCCATATCCCCTGGGCCGGCGACACCGCCTGCCGCGCCGACCGAAGCAGCGCCAGCCGAAGCGACACGGGGGAACTAGAAGGCCGATTCCGGCCAGCCAAGTGACGCCCCGTGGAGGACCGCGGCGCCGTCTCCAGCATTCCTGCGTGGAATGGGATCCCGACTGGACCCCTCAGGTGTTGCGGAGTCCTTGCAGCTAGTTCCTGAGGAAGCTGCTCAGGGTTTCGGCCATGACGGCGCTTTCCCACCCGTGGCCGCTTGCTTCGATAATTTCCATACGGGCGTTCGGGATCGCTGCGAAAATTTCCTCCGCCGCCGGAGGCATGATCGGAAGCGTCTCATCTCCAAGGATGATCAGAGTCGGTTGTTCGATGCCTCCCCACAGTTCCGTTCGGGGAGCGGATTGCGTCCAGGCAAGCGCTTCAGTGTCGGCGGCCAGGCTGGGGGCCGTGGCGAGCATCGCGGGGTTCTGCAGGACCGGATCGAGCCACTCCCGCGGCATGCCGTCCATGAAGTATTCAATGACGCTGGTGTTGTTCCCGGTGTCGATGCGTTGACGCAGCCCGGCAAGAGACGCGGCGGCGTCGGTGCCGTTCTCCTCACCAAGTGGCACCTCCCACAACGCCAGCCTGCTGGCCGGGAGTCCCGCGGCGGCAGCCGCGAGGACGATCGCCCCCCCCGGATGAGCTGCCGTAGAGTGCCGCCTCACCCCCGGCTGCCTCAAGCAGTGCAGAGAGATCGTTAATCTCATCCTGCAGCGTGAAGGAGGTGGCGCCGGCGCTGTCGCCTCGTCCCCGCCGGTCATAGTTCAAGACCGGGAATCCACGGCCCGCCAGTAGGCGGGCCATGTCGGTCGTTGTGGGGTCGACGGCCCTGAATTGCATGGCCCCGCCGACGAGGATAATTCCGGGACCCTCCCCGACCCGGTCGTAGGCTATACGGGCGCCGTCCTGTGACGTCACATAGTCGGTCATTACAGTCTCCTGTCGATGAGGGTGCCTCTACCGTCCCGATCTTCAGTATCCGTGGCCGTCAACATCGCAGAGCCCGCTTCCCTCCTTACGCAGCGGTACTGATGTGACCACCATACGGCCGCGTTTCGTGGCGTTTTGAACAGTTTTATTTGGGTGTACTCGAAGCAGCGTGAGAAAGGCCCCGCCGTAATAGGCAGGGCCTTTCTCACGCTGTCCTGCGCTTCGGCCGAAGCCTAGATGCTATTGGAGATGCGCTCGTAATCCAGTTCACCTTCGCGGGTTTGGACGCCAGCGGCGAGGAGCTTGTCGGCCAGCTCGAAAACTTCGTCGCCGAATGCCGCGTACAGGGAGGTGTTTTCGACCGCGTAGGCCTCCAACGGCACTGCCGGTGCCATGGCGTTGACGGTCGTTTTGACTGCAGAGATGACTTCCGGGCGAAGCCGCGCGATGCGACGCGCAAGAGCATCGACGTGTGCGTCGATCTCCTTGGCGGGCAGGGCCCGGTTGACGAGGCCGTACCGCTCGGCCAGCTCCGCGTCGACAAGTTCAGCGCCCAGGATGAGTTCCAGGGTTCGGGCACGGCCGATGAGGCGGGTCATGTTTACGGTGCCACCGCCGCCGGGAAGAATGCCCATCTGAACCTCGGGCTGGGCCTGTCCGGACCTGCCGATTGCCGCGAACCGCATGTCGAGGCTCATGAGGAACTCATTGCCCGCGCCGCGGGCAAAACCTGCGAGCTTGCCGATCGTCACCTGGGGCAGGTTCCGCACGTCCTCGCTCAAAGCCTGAAGAATGTTCAGGCCCTCCGGGACATCCCAGCCGGGTGCGGCCGCGATGGCCGCGTTGGTGGCTGCCGGAAGGGCCTCGGGATCTGTCAGATAACCCATGTCCCCATGAGCGACGAAGAATTCCGGATCAGCAGATTGGAACACGATGACCTTGACTGCGGCGTCATCATGCACTCGGTAGAGAAATCCGCGCAGTGAGGGCAGCAGGACACCGTCCATCAGGTTCAGCGGCGGATGATCCAGCGTCACCGTGGCGATTCCGGCCTCGACAGATACGTGGAGTCCCGGCAGGTTGTTGTAAGTCAAAATATCTCGATTCGAAAGGGCCGCACGCAGCCGAAGGGTGGAGACACCGCACCTTGGGCACTCCGGCGTCAATAGTGACACTGAGTATCAGTTTAGCACTTGGGGTGTATTCGTGGGACACGGGGTAGAGTTAAGGCATGCCTCCTAGTCCTGTCAGTGTCCGAGCCATCAGTAGGCACGCAGTCCGAGCAGAGCTCGCACGCGTTGCGTTTAACGAGTTCTGCGCAACCGGCTTCAATCAGGTCACTTTTGCTGACCTGGCGGGTGCTACCGGAGTGTCCCGAAGCACATTCCTGCGGTACTTCACGAACAAAGAAGACGTTGTCCTGTTCCTCTTCGATCCGATCGGAGACACCATCATCGAAGCCCTGGCCTCCGATGCCCGGTCAGACGATGACTGGCATGCGCTGCGGCGCGCTTTGAATCCGGTAGTGGACTTCCTCATGCGCGACACAAGCGAAGTGATGGCATTCCTGGATTTGATCTACGAGACACCAGCGCTCAGCGCCCGGTTCCGGGAGAAGCAGTTCGACTGGCGGCCGAATATTGTCCGCCAACTGCAACGAACCCATGCCGCTCCGGATGCGTCAATCGTCACTCAGGTTCGGGTAGCGGCCGCGATGGAGTGTTTTGCGGCGGCGCTAGCGGTCTGGAGGGAATCAGAAGGGCGGGAGGACCTGTCGACGCTGATCGACACCTCCTTCAGCGCCCTTGATCCCACCATCGCGATTCAGACCAGTTAGCCCCCGCCTTCCGCGCTCCGCCACGCTTCATGCCCGTCCCGGCGGTCCGCTGACCTCCAGGGCGTAGGGGCGGGCCCGGGCCGTACACCGTCCGGCGTCTCATGGGACCATACGGTATGGGCGAAAACGATAGCGCACGCAATGAAGGGCCACCTCCGAGGACCGGGGTGAACGACCATGCCTGGGAGCGGGAACACCGCCACCCAACTGCTGAACAAGCGAAGGCCATTATCTACCGCCGCAGGGACGCCGAGGCGAAGCTGAGGCAGCATCAGCAAGAGGCCCGGCATAAGGCCGACGAAGAATCGGAAGGGCACGACGAGTAGGGACAGCTCCTTCGGCTCGGTCTCCAAGAACCGGAGATGGCCCATCGAGGGGAACATCCGGCGGCCGCCCGCAAATGGCCCTGAGCCGGCGCCCTCTGCGCGGATTGGTGCCGCATGTCCTATGGTGGACGAATCCACGGAGGGAGCACCTGCATGGCATGCAAAAGTTGCGCCGCATCATTGAAACCCGGCTTTGATTTCAGCATGGCCTTCCAACCCATTTATGACGCGGTTGGTGCGCGCGTCTGGGGCTATGAGGCGCTGGTCCGAGGCGTGTCCGGTGAGGGTGCTTCTGAGGTCCTGTCGAAAATTTCACCGGAACAGCGCTACCGCTTTGACCAGGACTGCCGCGTCAAGGCGATCGAGCTGGCATCACGGCTGTTTCCTGCGGGCGAGGATCTGAAGCTGTCGATCAACTTCATGCCGAACGCGGTCTATGAACCAGCCGCATGTCTGCGGGCGACGCTGCATGCCGCCTCACGGTGCAGCTTTCCCACATCGTCCATCATGTTCGAGTTCACGGAGAATGAGGAGGTCACGGACACCGTGCACCTCACAAACATCATCACCGAATACCGCAGGCACGGTTTCACCACCGCCATCGATGACTTCGGTGCCGGTCATGCCGGCTTGGGGCTCCTGGTCGAGTTCCAGCCGGATCTAATCAAGATCGACATGAAGCTCGTCCGAGGAATTGATACCAGCCCGGCCCGCCGCGCCGTGGTCACAGGCATCGTAGCCATCGCGGAGGAGTTGGGCATCGCGGTGCTCGCCGAAGGCGTCGAAACCGAGGCAGAGTTTCTTTTCCTGAAGGCGGTTGGTATCCGCCTGTTCCAGGGGTACTGGCTCGCGAAGCCAGCATTCGAGGAACTACCGCAGGTCGCGCCCTCCACCGTCCGCCGCATGATGCTCAGCGCTTCTGCTCGATCTCGGAATTGAACTGTTGCCAGCGCCCTTCGGAGATGATTTTCACACTGCCATCCACGACGGAGATCGCGGTTTGGTCGTCGATGGCATAGGCGGGTCCACGAATATCCATTGCCCACCGACGCGCGCTCTCGGACGTGTTCGCGAACCACCCCGGGTAGTCCAGGTGAGGGAAGATCGAAAACTCCACCACACCGAGCGCTTCGTCGCCCCCGCTGGGGTTCCAGTCCAGAAACTGCGCGCCGATTCGCGGAGTCATCACCATGCTCCCAGCGCTCACCCCGACCCAGACGGTGTCCGGAAGGGACGGCAGCAGATCTGCCAGACCCGACTGCCGCATCCAATGCGCGAGGTAGATTGCCTCTCCCCCATCCACCAGGAGAACGTCTGCTTCCAGCACCCAGGACAGCCAGCGGCTTTTTGCAATGCTTGGTAATGCCGTCAACTCCAGCACTCCGACTGACCTCCAGCCCAGGTCGAGCAGACCCTGCCGGCCGGGCCCGTGGCCCGCCAGCGTCAGCCACACCGTCTGCGGTGAGCACATGGGATGTCCCCATTGCGCAGTCGGGATGAATAGGGCCTTGCAGTCCTCGATCGGCTTGCCGAGCATCTCCACCAGCATCCCCCGGATGGACGCATTGGTGACGCCTCCAGATGTCAGCAGGAGCCTCATCGTCGATTCCTTCCCCTCCGAGCATACGGTCCTCTTGGTTCACCGGCTCGAAACGTAGAGCGGCGATAGAGTCATTCTCATCCCTCACCCGGGCACCACCCAGACACCCGTGTCTTGAAAAACAAACCCTTCCCAGGTCCGCAACTAACGTCCTGTGGACGACAGCGGATTCGTGCTTAGAGGTATGCGGGGGCCACAGCGAAAACGGCGGTCAGCACGTGCCGTTCGCGCAGCGATACCTCACGCATGAGCCGCGGTGCGTCCTCGTACGGTACGACATCGGTCACCAGATGCTTGCGGATCACATCGCCGTGGGAGCGAAGCAGTCTAACTGTCTCGGCGGAAAGCCGTGCCCTGTCCCAGTGCCCTGCCAGGCCGCGCGGCACGCGGCTGATCTGAGCGCAGCGCAGGTTCAGCCCGTTGTGATGGAACTCCTCCCCCAGCCGAACGGTGTCCGCTCCGCTGGTATAGAAGGCAAGATCGATGATGGTTCCCTGGGGGCGGGCCGCGCGGAGGGCCGTATGAAGTGCTTCGGGACGTCCGCGGCACTGGAATACGACGTCGGCGCCCCGGTCCGCCGGCCCATGGCGCCACCGTGTCTTCAATAGCCTGCCCGGATCGTCGTTGAGGTCCAGGGCGAGGAATCCCAGTTCTTCAGCCAGCCGGCGGCGGCGCGGGTCCGAGTCCGCGACGGCGACCTCCCCTGCCCCGAGTGACCGGGCGAACAAGGCGGTCAGAAGCCCGATGGGGCCGGCTCCCGTGACCAGCACCTGACGTCCGTCCACACCGTCGGCGAGGCTTCGGACCTGGCCGCCGGTTGCCTCGGCTGCGGCATGCAGCAGGCCGTTGGCGCAGATCGGGCCGAGATGTGCCACAAAGACGCCGAGCAGCGGGTCAAGGTCGTCGCCCAGCAGCACAAGGTGCTCGTTCAGCGGGTCCGCCACATGGGCGGTGGCGTGCCCGTACGCGCCCGCGAGGACATCCCCTTCCGAGAAGGCGGCGGTCCGCGATTCGGCGACCCGGGCGACTTCCATGTAGCCAAGTCGGCGAACCGGGTAAGCAGTGCCGGCGGCGTCCGGCAGGAACAGGCCAAGGTTAGAATCCAGGCGCGACCGCAGCCCCGGGTGGTCCCCCTTCACAAAGGCCAGTTCCGTGCCCGCGGACAGGCCCGTGACAAGGGTCTCGAGCAGCAGTCCGCCCTCCGGGACTTCGGGCAGCTGCTCCTCGACAATTTCGAGGACTCCAGGCGCCGGGAGGACGAGGTTCCGGCGCATCATGGCGCCGCTCCTGGTGCAGCGGAGCGCTCTTCGGGCAGCTTCACGGGGAGTCCGGTGCGGGCCGACTCAGCGATGGCGCAGCCGAGCCGATGGCTGCGCAGGGCCTCGGCATAGGGAGCGCGTGTGTTTTCCCGCTCGCCGCGGACGGCCTGGATGAATTCCCGGTCCACCGCTACGCGGGGGTCTTCCCCACAGGCAAGATCCATGCGGGAAGTGCCGTCGAAACTGCTGAGGCCGGCTTCCGACAATTCCAAGTACAGGCCGGGGCTCACGGTGTGCAGAGCGGCGCGGTGCTTGGCCGCCAGCACGGACGTTGCAGCCAACGTCGCGACCGCTCCCGAGGCGAAGCGCATGGTGGCCGCCGTGGCGTCGTCGACGTCGTCCGGCTCCCCGTCTGCCGGCAACGTGTCGGCGGCCGTGGCCCCCCGGACGCCGGCGGCGTAGACCTCGACGACTTCTCCGAGGAGGAAGCGGGCAGTGTCTAGGATGTGGGTCAGCTGTTCCACCACCTGGCCGCCGGAGCGGTCCACCCTGCCCCACCACGGGACCGGCGGGCGCTTGTCCAGCCAGTAGCCGCTTGCCAGTAGAGCCGGTGCCTCGGCCAGCAGGTTGCGTGCGTGGTCCATGGCGTCCATACAGCGCCAGTGATAGCCGGTGCCCGTGATGACACCGGCGGCTCCGACGAGCACTCCGATCTCCTCTGCGGTTTCCCGGCCCAGGCCGACCGGTTTTTCCACGAACAGGGGCAGATTCCGGGCGAGTGCTGCGCGCTCACCCGGACCGTGGGCGAAGGGAGGCACGCACACATAGACCGCGTCGGCCTCCGTCCGGTCCAGCGCCGTATCGGGGTCCGTGAACGCCGGTGCGTCCAGGCCGCGGGCCAACCTTTCGGCCGCAGCCGGCTGGGCGTCGGTGACACTGGTGATCCGGACGCCGAGCCTCTGCAGGTTTGAGGCATGGCGCTGCCCCACCGATCCGGCTCCAATGAGGGCTACGTTCACGGTCATGGGGCCTCCGAAAGTAGTTGGTCGTACAGACGCAGGTAACTGGCAGCCATCGCCTCCGGCGTCCAGACCGACGCCGCCTCAATGCAGTCCTCGGCACGAATGGTGTCCAGTTTGTGAAGGAATCCGGCCAGATCCTGTTCGTCGGCGGCAAGGAACCCGGTGCGGCCGTGCTCCACCAGTGAGGGCAGCACTCCCAGCGGCGTGCCGACGACGGGAACGCCCCGTGATAGGGCTTCCACCACCCCGGTTGCTCCGGGCTCGGCCCATCGATTGGGCGCCAGCAGCACCCGCGCAGAACGCAGTACACGTTCCTTCACCTCGCCGCCGATGCCTCCGATCCACCGGTAGCGGTCGCCGTCGAGCAGCGGACGGACCTCGTCCTGGAAGTAAGCAACATCCGGGTGGGACATCAACTGGGCGTCGCCCGCCGCCAGACGGCGATCCAGCTCCTCAGGATCGTTGATGCCGGCGACCGGCCCGGCGAGCACCAGCGGCAGGCCCGCCTGCCGACAGATCCGAACGGCCGCATCCTGTCCCTTGTCCCGCGTGATGCGGGCCAGCACCAGGGCGTGGTCTGCTTTGTCCGCGTGGATTTCAAGCCCCGGCGGAGCCGCCAACGGGACGACGCCGATTGTCTGGCGCCGCAGTGCCTCCGGTGCCCTGTCCAGCTGGGACTGCGATACTGCGGCGAACCGGACCCGGCCGCGGCCGTCGAATGATTCGTAGAACGCCTTGTGCTTAGCCAGGTCCCAGTGCATGGTCTGCAGCACCGGCGGGGCGGCCCGGCCCATGGCGGCAAACACCGCCGGCCCCACGACTTCGAGGTGATCGTGGACGAGATCCCAGCTGCCGCCGTCGTATATGGCCTTCACGATCCCCTGCATCTGGGCGTGCGCGATACCCGACACCTGGTTGTAGGGCCGGGCGATCGAGGCGAACTGCGGCTCGGCCACCGGATGCAGGTAGCTGTCCGCTTCGATCGTGCTGGTGCCGACGGTCGCTAGGGTGACATGTTGGCCGGCGCGGCGCAGTTCGGGGACCAGGGTGGCGATGACCGTTTCAATGCCGCCGTAGCCGGAGGGAGGGACGGGCAGCCATGGTCCGGCGTTGATGAGGATCCGCATGCTCAGGCCCACTTGCCGGTGGTGAACGAGTGCTGGCCGATTTCGAGCATCGGGGGGCGTTCGGACACCCCGATGACGGTGCTGTCACCGATGTAGTGTTCGCCGTCACGCAGGAACTGGGTCAGCTCCACGGTTGGCGGGGCGGCCGGGGCGAGCCCGCGCCGGTGCAGCCGCGACTGCACAGTGAGCTGGATCTGCATCGCCATCCTGGCCAGCTCGTCATCGGTGGAGTTGCGGTGACGGCGCTCGCCGAGGTCCACCTGGGCCATGCCGCCCAGGCCCACTGTTTCCAGCACGTCGATCAGCATGCCGATCTCTACGCCGTAGCCGGAGACAAACGGTATGCATTCCAGCAGGCTGCGGCGGGCCGCGTACTCTCCGGCCAGCGGCTGAACAACGCCAGCCAGCTGGGGCCAGAACAGATTCAGCAGGGGGCGCGCCACGAGTTCCGTTACACGGCCACCGCCTGCCGGCATGACCCGGACCCCGTTGTCGAGAGGTCGGTCGTAGTAGCTCTTGACGAAGTGGATCTGCGGATCGGTCAGCAGCGGGCCGAGCAGACCGACCGCGAACTGCGCGTCGAACCCATGCAGGTCCGCGTCGATGAACACGATGATGTCCCCCGAGGCAATGGCCAGGGACTTCCACAGCGCTTCGCCCTTGCCGGGAATGCATCCGGTGTCCGGGAGGATCTGGTCCTGATGCGCTGTCCGCGCTCCGGCATTCGCCGCTATGGCGGAAGTATTGTCCGTGGAGTTCGAATCAATCACGATGAGCTCATCCAGCAGCGGAACTTCCTCCATCAACTCGACGCGGAGCGCGGTGACGATCGCCCCAATGGTTGCTGCCTCGTTCTTCGCAGGAAGCACCACACTGACGCGTTGGCCCTGCTTGCGCGCCACGAGGTCCCGCCGGTCGAACACGCTGCCCTGATAGCTCCGGGCCGAATACCAATCCTGAACCTCTGCGCGCATGCCGGTTCCCTTTCACCAAGGGCGCCGGTGGTCCCCGTCCCGGCTATCGATAGGATCAGCTCGAAGCCTACGGTTCTGCCAGCCCTTTGGGAATAGTTCAGTACCCTTTCGATCCGGGACCGCAGAGCGACCGGATAGGACCGGTCCACGTCCGGGATCAAGGGTCGTGGCCGTTGGAAACGAGCAGCATTGAGGAGAACTGATGCAGGAGGTACGGGCCGACGGCCCACGTCCCCGCCTGGTGTTGTGGCGGCATGGCCAGACCGAATGGAACGTCCTGGAGAAGGCGCAGGGCCACGCGGACATCCCGCTCGATGCGACCGGCCGCCGCCAGGCGAGGCGGGCGGCGAACCTGCTGGCGACGCTCAAACCCCGGTTCATCTGGTCCAGCGATCTGGAACGTGCCCGGCATACCGCTGACGAGCTGGCTCGACTGACCGGCCTCGAAACCGTCCTTGACAAACGGCTACGTGAATACGATGTGGGCATCCGGCAGGGCACCACCTTCGGGGAGTTCCGTCAGCAGCACCCGGATATCCATCGGAAGTTCTTCACCGAGGAGAATTACCGGGTCCCAGGCGCCGAACTGCCCTCGGAAGTGAACGACCGGATGAAGACCGTGATGAGGGAGGCGGCCCTGGCCCTGCGGGACGGCGGAACCGGTGTGCTGGTCGGCCACGGAGCCGCCCTGCGCAGCGGACTGATGGCTTTTTTCGACGCCCCCGCCCACATGCGCGAGATGTTCGCCGGCATGGCCAATGGCGCCTGGACCGTTTTGGAAGAACACGCCGACCGCGGCTGGCAGATCATCGACTATAACGCCCGGACCCTGCCGGACACTTCATCGATGCTGGCCGACGATTTGCCGGCGGAGCACGACAGCTAGGACCAGGCCGGGGAAAAGGCCATGAAGTTCATCTATGACCTTGTGCGGCCCGTCCGCCTGGATCCCCGCACGGGCACACGAGACGCCAGTCCAGGTCCTGCAGATGATGCCAAGAACCGTGATGTCGTTGGCCGAGCACGCCGCCGGCGTGTCAGGTCAGGATTGGGGAAAAGGACCCGACGAACCCGAAGAGGTCCTTGGGGTCATCCGGATTGGCGACGAGGTCGATGTCCTCGACGAAACGGGTGCCCTCCACAGCGTCGCGGACGAAACGCATGGCCGAGAAATCTTCGACCGCGAACCCGACCGAATCGAACACCGTGACTTCCTGCGGCGAGGTGCGCCCAGGGGCGGAGCCGGTGAGGACCTGCCAAAGTTCGGTGACGGGGAAGTCGGCCGGCAACTGCTGGACCTCGCCTTCGATGCGGGTCTGCGGGGTGAACTCGACGAAGACGGTAGATCGGCGCAGGATCGCCGGGTCCAGTTCCGTCTTGCCCGGGCAGTCCCCGCCGATGGCATTGAGGTGCATGCCGGGTTCGACCAGGTCGTCGGTGATGATGGTGGCGCGGGCCTTGTCCGCCGTGCAGGTGGTCACGATGTCCGCACCACCGACGGCCCCGGCGGCGGAGGACGCCACGGTGATGTCGAAGCCCAGGGGGGCCAGGTTGCGCACCACCTTCTCGATGGCCGCCGGGTCGGTGTCCCACAGGCTGAGTTCGTGGATGCCGAGGGAGCCGCGGAAGGCGAGGGCCTGGAATTCCGCCTGGCTGCCGGCGCCGATCAGGGCCATGCGCCGTGCGCCGGGCCTCGCCAGCGCCCTGGCGGCGAGGGCCGAGGTGGCTGCGGTGCGTAGCGCCGTCAGGATCGTCATTTCGGTCAGGAACGTTGGATAGCCGTTGGAGACATCGGCCAGCACGCCGAAGGCGGTGACGGTCTGGAAGCCGCGCCCGGGGTTGGAGGGGTGCCCGTTGACATACTTGAAGCCGTAGGTCTCGTTGTCGCTCGTGGGCATCAGTTCGATCACCCCGAACGGGGTGTGGCTGGCCACACGCGGCGACTTGTCGAAGCTTTCCCATCGCAGGAAGTCTGCCTCGAGGTAGTCGACGAGGCCAGCGATCACGTTTTCGGGCCCCCGGCTGGCCACCCAGCGGGCCATATTGCGGACATCGACAAAACCTGTCACGAGCGCCTCCTTAGTGGTCTTGGAGAAAGCTTAGGCTTGGTCCATTTGCACACTCAATGAGCGGGATGCCGACTTTTTGCTGGTTGGCTGAGCATTTTGACGCCCGTAGATGTACCTTCTGTACATGGCAACTCTCGATGACCTTGACCACCGGCTCCTCTCGGCCCTCCGCGCGGACGGCAGGGCCTCGGTGGCGAGCCTCGCACGGACCCTCGGCGTGGCCCGGGCGACAGTGAACAGCCGGCTCGACCGCCTCGTCGCGACAGGCACCGTAGTGGGATTCTCCGTCCGGGTCCGTGACGAGGTGGACCCGCTGGCCATCCGGGCGGTGTCGATGATCGCGGTTGAAGGGCGGGCCACCGACCGGGTGATCCGCCAGCTCAGGGGCCTGCCGGAGATCACCACCCTGCACACCACCAACGGCGGGTGGGACCTCGTGGCGGAGCTGCGCACGGACAGCCTCGCCCGGTTCGACGCGGTGCTCGGGCAGATCCGCTCAATCGAAGGGGTCGTGAACAGCGAGACGAGCCTGCTCCTCAGCTCGGTGATGCGCTAGCTGCACCCGCCCTGGCGCTGGTGTCAACGGCGACGCCGCAGCCGCCACGGAAGGCACCGGCGTGCGTGCACCATCGGGGCCGCGGCGTCGCCGGGGAGCGATTCACACCAGCTGGTCAGTCGAGGATGGCGGTGGCTTCGACCTCGACGAGAACATCGGGTTCGAAGAGGGATTCGACTCCTATCAATGACGCGGGAGGCATCGGCAACGGCAGTGCGAGTTCCTCTGCAACGGAGTCGATGCCCGCCATGAAGGCATCAATTTTTTCAGGGGCCCAGCCCGTCACGTAGAAGGTGAGGCGTACGACGTCGCTGAAGGTGGCGCCGGTGCTGGCCAGGCCTTCGTGGACGTTGCGGAGGGCCGAGGCGACCTGCCCGGCGAGGTCACCGGGCTTCTGCGGTGCTCCGTCCTGGTTCGTAGCAACCTGGCCGGCAATGTACACGTGGCGGGTGCCGGCCGCGACGGCGACGTGGTGGTAAGGGGTTGAGGGCATCATGCCCTGGGGGGAGGAAAGGCGAACGCTCACAGGAATCTCCTTCAGCTGGTGATTGGTATCATTAAGGTACTTGGTATGTTTTGGACACTTCAACGAGACTAGGTTTCATGTCGGATACTGATACCCATTCCACGGAGCGCTTTGAGCTGAGCGCGCCGCATCGGGAGCTCCTCGATCAGGTGCTCGATAAATGGTCCCTGCAGGTGCTGGGAGAGTTGTGTGAGCGGCCTTGCCGCTTCAATGAGTTGCGCCGGGCCATTCCGGCAGTCACGCAGAAATCATTGACCGGCACCTTGCGCCGGCTTGAACGCAATGGCGTCGTCGAACGCGTCGTTCTCGACGTCCGGCCCGTAGCGGTGGAGTACCGCATCACGGCACTGGGCAAGACCCTTCGAGCGCCGGTCGATACGATCCTTGAATGGGCCGCGGTTCACCTGCCCGGCATCGAGGCAGCGCGCAGCCGCTATGACGGGGGTGTCGGCTAACGGAGCGACAGGGGAATGACTTTGTCAACCGTGACGCAATTCGATGAACGGTTTCTGGCTCCCATCCCAGCCCATGCGGCAGACCCCTATCTGTGACCCGAAAACCGGAGGAGAAAACCATGCCAGCAAGAGATGTTCTGAACCAGGAGCAAATCCAAGCAAATCTGCTCGAGCTGCCGGAATGGCGCTATGGTTTGGGTGCTTTGCGGACAGCACTTAAATGTGAATCATCCGCCACTGCCTTGGATCTGCTTTCCACCATTGGTGGGCTGGCACAGGAATCCGGCCACCACCCTGATGTGGACTGGCGGTATGACACCTTGTTCATCACGCTCACGTCGCACGATGCCGGAGGCAGGGTGACGGCGCGTGACGTGACGTTGGCCCGCGCGATATCGAAGCAGGCCCAGGCTACGGGCGTCACGCCCCTCCCGGAACTCCTGCGCACAGTGGAGATAGCCATCGATACCGACGCCCCGGAGGCCATTTCGGAAGTCTGGCGAACTGCACTGGGCTATAAGATGCGGGAAGACGGAAGCCTGACCGATCCCTATGGCAGGGGTCCGGCCATCTGGTTTCAGGAGTCCCAGAGTCCCAACGTGAATCGTCTACACGTGGACGTCACTGTCCCCTTCAGCGAAAGCGCCTCTACTCTGAATGCTCTGGCAAGCGTTGGTGCAAAGCTCAATAATGAACACGCGCCCATGTGGGTAGTGGCCACTGACGCCCAAGGCAACCGGCTGTGCATCAGCACTGAAGCCGGCAGCGACTAGCGCGGCGCTCTGCCTTCACGAAGGACCCTTGGTCCTGTTGCAGGATCGGGGCGTGCCGGCCGGGCGGTCTTTCCTACACGGGCTGGGGAGTTCGCATCGATACGGCTGCGGTCAGCATGGAGCCGGCAGCCGTCACGGCATCAATGACCGGAAGGCCGAGCTCACGGCGCAGCACCTCTGCCATGCCGATGCTGCTCAGGCCTGTGCTCGCCTGCAGGATGACATCGGCCCCCGCCTCGGCAAGCATCTGCGCTCCTGACAGGGAGTTGAAAATGCCGGTGGGCAGCAGGAAGCCGTTGGAAGTCTCCACACCGTCGGATCCATCAAGGAGGATCACCCGCTCCCCCAGGGCTCTGGAAATAGTGGTGGGCACCGGGTGTTTCAGTCCCAGCACGCCCACACGGCCGCCGTAGGCGAGGGCGGCCGCTGCTGCGGCGGACCCTGCTCCGATGACGGGAATCCCGACGGTGGCGCGGGCTTCCTCGAGTCCGGGATCCGCAGCGCAGCTGATGATCAGGGCGTCGACCCCTCCTGCCATTTCACGGGCCAGCTCAGCGACCTTGGGGCCCGCCGCTTCATATGATGCCGCGTCATAGACGCCGTGGGGCTGGTCGGGAATGCACCGTGTGGTCACGTCGTACCCGAAGACCTTGTGCAGCAAGCGCCCGTGGGCGTGCAGCAGCCGGCGGTCAGTGGTGGATAGAGCCCTGATGAGACCGACTCGCATAATGAAAACCCTTCCTTGGAATGCAGTGATGTCACCCTGGCTGGCAGGGGCCGGTCAGGCTGTCTGGCGTGTGGGGGCGTGCGCCGGTCTGCCCAGTTCGAGGATCTCGGCGAGTTCGGCCAGGCGGTGCGCCCGCGCCGATTCCGCAGGTGTGAAGGGTTCGCCGTCGCGGCGGAACAGGAGTGGCCCTTTCCAGGCTGTAGGTACCTTCAACACCGGAGAACCGGCAGGTGGAACAACCTGCCGGTGGGGTGGAACGACGTCGGCTCGGAGCATATCGGCGATCACCCATGGAAGCATGTCGGGGTTCCGCGCGATACTGATCGCGAGGCTGAGCGCCCGTGTCTGGCCGTCAGCCAGGACGAGAGGGGTGGTGGGCCATACGCCGATCACACCGCTGCTGGCCGCATTGAGGGCTTCGAGGACGTCCTCTTTGGTGAGTTGGCCCGGCACGGATAGCACCAGTTCATCGAGGCTTCCGCCGGCCGTCGGGTGTACGTGGATTCCGAGGATGTTGATGTTGAGTCGGGTCAGCTGGTGGGTAATCCGCTTGAGGGCACCAGGCCGATCCGCCAGGACGACCCGTACCCGCCAGAGAGCGGGTGCCGCGGCCAGCCTCCCCCGGTGACGCAGGGCAGGGGCGTGGAGCCAGGAACGAAGCAGGCGCATGACCGACGGCTCGGCAATCCAGATCACGAGCGCTGTTGCCGTGACGGCCAGCACGGCCACTTTCAGGCCATAGGACAGCTCCGTGTTGACCACGAGGGCATGGACTGCCAGTTCGATGGGAAGCACCACGGCCACGTTGGCCAGTGTCAGCCTTGTCCTGCCGGGTTCGGGAAGCACTCCGCACGAGTCGCACCGGAGCTCTGCAGTAGTTGAGTGATTCAATGTCTGCTTCATGGCTTCAGCATGACGAGCCTCCATTGCGGTGACATTACAGCGGCACCAAGATCACGTTACGGCGAGCCGGGGGGGTCTCATTAGCCCTCCGCGGCGACCAGGGCGGATGGCGCGTGGCAGAAGGGCTGGTAGGTGATGTAGCCTTCGTCGCCGCCTTGGTAGTAGGTGTCGACATCCGCAACGGCAAGAGGGTGGTCCGCGCGCAGGCGTTCGACAAGGTCGGGATTGGCGAGGAATGCCCGCCCGAAGGAGATCAGATCTGCGCCCTCAGGAAGCCAATGGTCAGCATCTTCGCGCGCCGAGGGAACGGCACTGCCTGGCTTCGACGGATTGACGATGAGAGCGCCCTCCCACGCCCGGCGCAGGCCGCGGATCACGTCGTCATCCGGGCTTGCTCCCACGTGGAGATAGGCCAGGCCAAGCGGGGCCAGTTCTTCGAGCAGCGCCCCGTACAGCTCGGGAATCTCCGACTCGCTCACGTCCCAGATCCCCGCGCCGGGCGACACCCGCAGCCCAACGCGGTCCGCCCCGATTGCATCGGCCGTCGCGGTCACCGCTTCCACGGCAAAGCGGATGCGCCCGGAGACCGTTCCGCCGTAGCGGTCGGTGCGCAGGTTGGCGTTGCTCGACAGGAACTGCCCGATCAGATATCCGTTTGCGCCGTGCAGCTCAACGCCGTCGAAGCCTGCCTCCATGGCCCGGCGCGCCGCGGCCGCGTACGACTCCGCTACAGCGGGGACTTCACTGGTCGCAAGGGCGCGCGGCACGGGCGCCAACTGCGGGCCCGAGGGGGTGAAGACATAGGCGTCACGGGCTGCAACCGCCGAGGGCGCCACCGGCTGGTAGCCGGTGGTGTCGGGGTGACTGATCCTGCCGGCGTGCATGATCTGGGCGAAAATTCGGCCGCCGTTGACGTGCACGGCAGATGTGACCTGCCGCCAGGAGTCAATCTGTGCGGCGTTATACAGACCCGGCGTGAGTGGATTCGACTGTCCTTCCAGGCTCGGTTGGATGCCTTCGGTGATGATCAATCCAGCGGTCGCCCGCTGCGCATAGTAGGTTGCCATGGATGCCGTGGCGAGTCCCTCACCACCGGAACGTACCCGCGTCATGGGAGACATGACGATCCGGTTGGGGAGGCGGAGCTCACCGAGGGGCAGATTATCGAAGAGAGAAGTCATAGAATGAGGGTAGAACCTGACGCTAACGTCAGGTGCAAATCCATGGCGGCGCTGAATGAAGCACCGCACGAAGGGAGCGTCGATGCGCATTGGTGAACTGGCGCGGCAGTCTGGTGTGAGTGTGCGGGCGCTGCGGTACTACGAGGAGCAGGGACTGCTGGTGAGCACGCGCACGCCCGGCGGCCAGCGCGAGTATGAAAGCAGCGCGGTGGACCGTGTTCGGTTTTTCCAGACGTTGTACGCAGCGGGGTTGAGCAGTCGCCGCATCGCGGAACTGCTGCCCTGCATCGACACAGGCGGCACCACCAGGGAACAGCAGGCGATGCTGCAGTCCGAACGGGAGGCGCTTGCGCATCGTATGGCGGAACTGCACGAGGCGAGTGCACGTCTCGATGAACTCATCACGGCCTCGAAAGCCCGCTCCCTTTAGGCTGTCCACCCTTCGGCGTCGGCGACACGGCGGGCCCGTCGCCCAGCCGTCATTTGCACCTGACGTTAGCGTCAGGTCCTAGGCTGGCGCTGCTGCAGGGAAACGCCCTGCACGGGAAGTTGAGGAGACCCCATGCGGGCTGCGCGCTATCACGAGTACGGAAACCCGGACGTGATGATCATCGAGGAAACAACCGAGCCCCACGCCACAGCGGGTTCCGTCCGGATCAAGGTGCAGGCGGTGAGCGTCAATCCCATCGATTACCTGCTGCGTTCTGGTGTCATCCAGGAGGTGCTTCCCATCGGGCTGCCTGCGATACCTGGACGCGATGCCGTGGGAGTCATCGACGAGGTCGGAGAGGGAGTCTCGAACGCACGCGTCGGGGACCTCGTTTTCGGACTTGGAGGCGTGAGTGATACCACTGCGGAGTTCGCGGTGCTCACGGCCTGGAGTGAGGTTCCTTCCAACTGGTCGGTGGAACAGGCGGCCGCCGCGGGGCTCGCCTCCGCCACGGCTGCAGGGGTGCTCAACGCGCTAGGAGACCTGTCAGGTAAGACGTTCCTGATCGAGGGCGCTTCAGGTGCCGTGGGAAGCGCTGCAGCGGCCTTCGCGCTGGCCGCCGGCGCCCGGGTGATCGGCACGGCACGGTCTGAGAACCACGAATATCTCGAAAAGCTCGGAGTAGCGACGACCACGTACGGGCCGGGCCTGGCCGATCGCGTCAAAGCACTGGCACCCGAGGGAATCAATGCCGCCCTGCATTCGGCGCCGTCGGCGTCGCTGCCGGACCTGGTGGACATCGTCGGAGACAGCACCCGTGTCATCACCGTCATCGACGCAGAAGGGGCCGCACGGCTGGGCCTCCGCAAAGTGGACGCCGTGAACGACTCCTCCCTTCTCGACCACGCAGCCGACCTCGGCCGGCTCGGCCTGTACAGCCCCCGTGTCGACCACGTCCTGCCCCTCGACTCAATTCGGGAAGCGCACGAGCTCTCCGCGGGCGGCGCCGGCAAGATCGTCGTCACCCTGACCTGACAGGAACTCAGAGCACCAGGGGCCAGAGCCATGCCGGGAACACGGGGCAGGGCCACGAGAATAGTTCTTCGCCAATCCGCGGAAGCGCCCGTCCTTCTCCACGGAAGGACGGGCGTTTGTGCGCTGCGGTTCATGTGGTCACCGCCGTGGGTTCCGCAAGGAGATGCCTGACCGCCGCCGTTTCTGGTGGGCAGCTCGGATGGAGTCTGCTGACCACACTCTGGCGGTGATGGCGCCGGAAGGCCGGAGCCGGGATTAGGGGTTGGGCCGGGTTCCGTAACGTGCGGCGGGATCGAGGTGGAGACCGGACTTGAGCCCGACCGTGATGGGATCGGCGAGTACCTCTGTCCTTGACTGCTCGATGCCATCCAGGGCCGCAGCGACAACATCGGCGGGGTGGGTCTTCGGTGCATCGATCCCGGCCGTCATATCGGTGTCGACCAGAGCCATATGCAGACCGAGCACCTCGGTGCCCTGTGCGGCCAATAGAACGCGTGTGGCGTCGGTAAGGCTCCACGCCGCGGCTTTCGACGCCGCGTAGGACGTTGCTCCCGGAGCGCTGAACCACGAGGCAGCTGACAATACGTTGAGCACTGCGCCGCCCCCATTGGCACCAAGAACCGGAGCGAATGCCCGGGTCATCTTCAGGGCGCCGAAGAAGTTGATCTCAAACTCCCGCCGGATCACTTCGAGGTCCCCGGCCAGGAGATCAGCCCCGGACGCCACGCCTGCGTTGTTGATCAGCAGGTCGACATCGACCGCCCGAGCGGCCACCGCCTCGATCTGATCGTCATCGGTGATATCCAGCCCGAGAACTTCAACACCCTCGACTCCACCAAGGAGGTGGATGGAGTCCGTATCGCGGGCGGTCGCGTAGATCTTGCCCGCTCCGCGGGCCTGGAGCTGACGGACGAACTCGCCGCCGATCCCCCGATTAGCGCCCGTGATGAGCACTGTTGAACCCTTGATCTGCATGGAAACACTTCTTTCTGTAGTGGACGCTAGTTAATCCATACAGCAAGATAGCACATTCCCTAGCGGACACTATATAATGGCTCTGTGGCAGGCAGACCGAGAACATTCGACCGTGAGGCGGCGCTTATTGTCGCAATGGAGCATTTCTGGCGGAACGGGTACGAGGGTACAACCGTGGCGAAACTGACCGAAGCCATCGGCATCACCCCGCCGAGCCTCTACGCCGCGTTCGGAGACAAGGATCAACTCTTCGAAGCTGCTGCCGCCTGGTATTTCGCCGGCGTGCGTCGGCAGTCCGAGAAGGCCCTGTCCTTGCCGACGCTTCGCGAAAGCCTCACCGAGATGCTTCACCTCAGCGCCTACTCACACACCAGCGAAGACACACCCCCAGGCTGTTTCCTCGCGCTCGAACCCCGCCTGGCTGAGCACAGGGAGACACTCCGGCGCCGCATCGCGGAGCGCGTCGCCCAAGGCATCGACGAGGGCGAAGTCCCCGAAGGGTCTGACCCCGAGCAGATTGCCAACTACATCATGGCTGTTCATAACGGCATGGCCGCACGCGCGCGCGATGGAGGAACCACCACCGAGCTGCTCGCAATCGCCGACATGGGACTCAGCGCCCTCCCTGCCCGCTGAACACATAGCACGCCTGAGACAGGTATTGGAGCGGCGCCCTCCGCAACCGTCGGTTCACGAGGTTGTACACCTGCGCTGAGCTTCACGTGTTGGTGACGAGGCGGTGTGCGACCGGCTGAGTGGATTCTGTTATCCCCGTGGGCGTGAGAGAGCCCATAGGCTGCCGGAAGTGCCGGACCATCTGAAGTTTGACTCGGTTGTAAGAACATGGTTTCTACTCGAATTCGGGCAGGGCGGAGGACGCCGCAAGCTTCCCCGCTGCCTCTCCGGCGAAGCATTCCGCTCGGAGTTGCGGCCGCGTTGGGAACCATCGGCCGCGGGCTCCGACTCGAAACCACTGGCTGCTCGAGGGACTGGCGAGTTGACCGGTGCCCATCACTAAATCTCATATGGAGGAACCAACATGACGAATCGGCTCGATCAGACTGCAAGAGATTCCGGAGGTGAGGAGCATGGGCATCAAGCGGTGGTCACGGTGCTCCCCACTCCGCTGAAGGAGAGGTCTCTGGCACCCGACCTCGCACGTGGGGTAATGCTGCTGCTCATCGCCCTGGCACACGCCCCCTACTTCCTCTACACCGCGCCCATCGGGACCATAGGCATCCACCCCGTCATCGGCAACCTGGCGGATCGCCTCGCCCAGGGGTTCACCCTGATGGCGGTCGACGCCCGCGTCTACACCATGTTCGGATTCCTGTTCGCCTACGGGATCGGGCAGATGTATGCCCGCCAGACCGCCAAAGGCACCACCCCCGCCGATGCCAGGCGCCTCCTGCGCCGGCGCCACTGGTGGATGATCGCCTTCGGCGCCATCCATGCCGCCCTGCTGTGGCAAGGAGACATCATCGGCTCGTACGGCCTGATCGGGCTGATCATGGTTCCGCTGTTCTTCAACCGGACGGACCGCACCCTGAAGACCTGGATCGGCGTGCTGCTGGCACTCACCGCCGTCTTTGGGCTCGTGGGCGCACTGGCGTCCACGGTCACCACCGGGCAGCCAGCAACCAATCCCCAGGACATTCAGCTTCTCAGCATCGCTGAACCGAACTACCTGACCTCGGTGCTCGAACGGTTCCCCGCCTGGATCGCTGTCCTGATTGGAAGCCTTGTGGGCGTTTCGCTGCCGGCAGCGTTCCTTATGGGTGTGCTTGCCTCACGGCACCGGATCCTGGACAACCCCGGTGAACACCTTGTGCTCCTGCGGCGGCTGGCCGTAGGGGGCATCGCCGCAGGCTGGGCGACGGGCGCCGCCCTGGCGCTTCAGCACACCGGCGTCATCGATATCGCCCCCGACGCCGTCGTCCAACACATCAGCCTCTTTGCAGGAACCTTCACCGGCATCGGCTACGCCGCACTGTTCGGCCTCATCGCGCACCGCATGTCCCGGAGGTCCGCAGCAGCCAGCGGCCCCGTCCGCTGGGTCTCCGCCCTTGGCCGGCGCTCCATGAGCGGCTACCTCGTCCAATCCCTCGCATGGGGTCCGGTACTCGCTGCCTGGGGACTAGGCCTCGGCGCCCAGCTCTCCAGCTGGTCCGTCCTCGCCTACGCCGTCACGGTCTGGGCGGCCACCGTCGTCCTCGCCGTTGCCATGGAGCGCCGCGGCCTGCGCGGACCAGCCGAGCTGGCACTGCGCAAACTCACCTACCGCGGCTCTGCCGCACCCAAACCCGCACCGATGGAAAACAGCTGAGCACCATTTCGTCCAGGCGCTCAGCACTTCCTGACAAGCTGTCGCTCACCTGACGCCGTTCACGACAAGGTGTGGCGTGCGCCCTGGCTGCGGAGATCGTGTTTTCAAGCGCTGAAAGCTGGCATCAGGTCGTGGGTCGTGCGTCCTAGCCGTGATGGCCGTAATGTTTGTCGCCTTGGTGATCGTCGCGCTGCGCCAGGACGATCACGTCGTCGAGAGCCTCTGACCTCGCCGAAGTAGGTACCGGTGCGCTGCGGGTAGAAGGGTAGAACTTACGTATGACACCAACTCCCCTGGTCCTTGGGCCCATACTGCGGTACGTCGACGAAACCTCGGCAAGCATCTGGGTGGAGGTCGGCACCGCGGCACGCGTCGTCGTCCGGGCCGCCCAGCGGTCCTGGGAAGCACGCACGTTCGCGGTCCACGGGCACCATTACGCGCTCGTCGAGGTGGACGGGCTCGAGCCGGGAAGTGTCACCGCCTACACGGTGGAGATCGACGGACAGCAGGCCTGGCCGGACCCGGAATCGGTTCCCGAATTTCCGCCGTCGAGCATTGCGACACGCACCCCGGGGAAGCCCCTGCGACTGGCCTTCGGGTCCTGCCGCACGAGCGTCCCCCACACCAGGGAGGGCAATCGGACCCACGGCATCGATGCCATGCGCGCGTACGCGCTCAACCGGACGAAGGACGACAGTTCACCGCGGCCGGACCTGATTCTTTTCCTCGGCGACCAGGTGTACGCCGATTCCACCAGTGAGGAGATGCAGCAGTTCATCCGCGGGCGGAGGGACATCGAGGAGGAGCCCGGCGCCGAGCTGAAGGACTATGAGGAGTACGCCCACCTCTACAACCTGGCCTGGTCCGACAGTGCCAACCGCTGGTTGCTGTCCACCCTTCCCAGTGCCATGATCTTCGACGACCACGACATCCGCGATGACTGGAACGCCTCGACCTCCTGGAAGCAGGAAATGGAGGCCACCTCCTGGTGGCAGGACCGGATCGTGGCGGGCCTGGCGTCGTACTGGGTGTACCAGCACCTCGGCAATATGTCGCCGGACCGGCGTGCCGAGGACCGCATCTGGCAACGGATCATCAACCATCACGACGCTGCCGAGCTCGACCTGAGCGAGGAGCTCGACGCCTTCGCCGACCGGGCGGACAAGGACCCAGCCAGCTACCGCTGGAGCTACTGCCGCGACTTCGATGACACGCGCCTGATCGTGGTCGACTCCCGCGGATCCCGAGTGCTGACACCCGATGCGCGGGCCCTGCTCACCGAGGAGGAGACGGCGTGGCTGGATCAGAGGATGGTGGGCGGCTTCCGACACCTGCTGGTGGGCACCTCGCTTCCGTTCCTCCTGCCGCTGGGGCTGCATCACATCGAGTCATGGGACGAGGCACTCGCACAGGGTGCGTGGGGCGCGCGGGGCGCACGGCTGGGTGAGAAGCTGCGGCAGGGCATGGATCTCGAACACTGGGCGGCCTTCCAGAGCAGCTTCCGCGCCGTGGCCCTCATGGCGACGGAGGTGGCGGACGGCAAACGGGGCCCGGCACCGGAGACGGTGACCTTCCTGTCGGGAGACGTCCACTTCTCGTACGTCGCGGAAGTGGACAGGACGTCGGGCAGCCGTATCCTCCAGGTGGTCTGCTCCCCGATCCGCAATCCGCTGCCGTGGCTCCTGCGCTCCTCCACCGCTATCCTCTCCTACGCCGTGGCGGCACCTCTTGGGGCCCTCGTGGCGCGCTCCGTGAAAGTTCCCAACCCACCGTTCCGCTGGCGGAACATCAGGGGACCGTGGTTCGACAACAACCTCGCGTCGCTCGAGGACACCGCGGACGGGCTCACACTGTCGTGGCAGTCGGGAACGGTGGACGGCGAGGACCATCTCCACCCCCGGCTCAGGGAGGTTGCCGCCATGACTGTGCCGCGGCGTGGGTCTGCGAAGATGCCGGGAGGGGAAGCTCTGCCCGAGGCGACGCTCTCGACTTCCAAGGGCACTCGGGCACGGAGAGGACGTCGACGGTAGGAAACGCCTCCAGCGCCGTGTCCCCATCCCGGTCAGTAGGTCGGGTGAGAGCCGGCATTGATGACGCGAGACAGTCTCTTCTTATGGTGCGGAACGCGTACCCGAGTCCCGGCTCGACCCGGAGGTTGGAACGAACTTCCAGTCGAAGGACCCGTCGTCCCGCAGTGTCAGCCGGAGGAACCCGTGGGTGTCGCTGAACCGCTTCTCGATGTAGGACGGGCTGCTGGTGAAGGGGCGGAGGTCCATCCCCCCCGTAGACACCTGGAATGCGGTCATCCCGCCCCGGACGCACTCGTCGTCGTTATTCACCGGACACGACCGTTCGTAGTTGTGCTGTGACCCGGAGAGGGTCAAACGGACCCGGTGCTTCCACATCACGTCGATCCACGGCTTGTGGCTGGCGGCCCGCTCGTGTGACTCCGTCCTCGACGTAAAGTACGGTTCGTGATGGACCACGGCCAGGTGCTTGCCGTCCTCCTTCGCAGCAGCGAGGTCCTTGTCCAGCCACTTCGTCGCCGCCCGGGCCTCCGACTCGTCGTACCGCCAAAGTGCAGAGGACAGAAACGCGACATGCCAGTTCCCAAAGTCCTTCGAGTACGGTTCCCCATTAGAGATCCACCCCCTCTCCCGGTTGATCGCAGACTTCCCCGTACTCCCCGGGCACTGGTCGTTCATGAAGTTGTCGAGGTTCTCATTGCGGCCCGGTTCCCAGTCGTGGTTGGGGGCGGACACCCAGTACAGCTTGGGCATCGTGCCACCCCACAGCGGCATCCAATAGTCCACGTAGTCCTCGCAGTACGCGGTGTCGTACTGGAAATCCCCGAGCCCGAGGAACGCGTCGATCTCGTCGTTCTCCACGAGCTCGGTGATCGCCGCACCGTTCCGCCCGGACGGACTGTCAGATGAGTTGTTCCCGGCGCCGTTCATGTCGCCGACAGCAGCGATCTCAACTTCCTCGGGCGGTTCGGACTCGCTGGTGCACCCTGCGGTGGAGACCACCACGAGGGCTGCGACAGTTGCGGCCACTCTCCGAAAGAATCGGGGGCGAGAGAGCGTTGACTGCATCCGATAGCTCCATGGATCCAGGGCCGCCGCCCCCTCGAAGGGTGGGCGGCAGACCTATGGCGGTGCGGAACTGGCATAGCGGCGGTTGCGCTACTGCTCCGCGGTCGAAGGACTATTTAAGCAGGTCTCCCCGGTGCTGCATATATTCGTTGAGATGATCTTCAACTGCAGGGGTGCTGGCCCGGCCTATGCCAAACGCTGGAGCTGCCCCCCTGTGACGTGCTCACCGGGCCCGCCGGGCCGAACAGGCTTGGAACAGGCGCCTCGTCGAGGTGGATGCCACCCATTCGGGCATCAACACGCTTCGGGCCCTCGCGGCCTCGGGTCCAGTAACTCAGACCGAACTGGCCCACACGCTCAGGGTGCAGGGTCAGACTGTCGGACACCTCCTGATACGGCTCGAAGCCCGGTCGCTGGTAGTCCGGGCTCCGAGCAGCACCGACCGTAGAAACCACATCGTGCAGATCACCGGTCGGGGGCAGGCGCTGCTGGACAAGGTCAATCAGGGAGAAAACGCCATCAGGTGTGCAGAGTCCCGGAGGACTGAATGCGGTCGGGATCCAGGTCGCTGAGTGAGTAGTTCCCGGTGGCGTCCTCGCCCTCGGGCCCACCGCGCAGTTCGAGCACCTCCGAGGCGGACAGCTCGGTGACGTCAGCGATGACCTCGGGGTCCTCACCGTGGCGCAGGGCCGTGGCTACGGCCTCCTGCAGGGTGAGCACCGCGTGGTCCAGTTCGAATTCTGCTGCCTCCCGGTCGGCGGCGGCGACCTTCAGTCGGTTCAGATCTTCAGCGCTCACAGGACACCTTGCTTTCACGGTTGGTAGCGGGCGCCGGGCACGGGCCACGCGCGGTCTGGGAGGACCGGTCCCGCGGAGCGAGGAACCTTTGAACCGATCCTAGAACACTGTCCCGCCCCGCTATTCGTTACCCTCGGCGGCACGGATGGATGATCGGGTCGAAGAACCCCGCCGTGTCCGGCGACATTTTCAGCACGCAGCCCCTGCGATTACTCGAAATGCCGTAGATCAACCGGTTTCCAGTACCTTGCGCAGGATGTGCCGGTCGCGGATTGAGCCGTTCTCGCCGGATCCGCAACGCTTCCCTGAAGCCGGATATACCTCACTGCGACCCCGCCCAGTCCTACGAGCGGTCGGTCCCAGTGTGTAAGTTCGTCTTCTCGAGTACCACTTTTAGGCGGCAGGCCGCTACGGGATGTAATCGTCGAGTTCAGCAAGTGCGTCCAGCCGCCAGCGATCATCGATCGCGTGTAAGAGTCGTCTCAACTGGGTGACATTCTCGACTACTTCGGCCATGAGGTCTGTCGGAGGAGCAACTCCCACAAAGTCAGCTTCGCCGGAACCCTGCGCTACCGGTCCCAATCCGGCCCAGTCCGGCACCGAGGCGGCCCAGTCCGAGACCCAAAGTGGACACTGGCCACACCCCCATCTCCTGACTGGAGGCATTGCCGGACAGCCTCACCACGCATTGACGGGGCGCCGAATGGGAAGCATCCGCCGCACTCCGCTGCACCTCGGCGTAACCGAGCCGCTTGACGATCTCTGGGCGGATGAAGAAACCGGCGAGGCCGAACGACGCCAGGACCGCGGCGAGGAGCCTGAGTGGGCCAAGAGACCGACTAAGCAGTTGCGCCGGAGCGTGCCGAGAATCGGACAGTAGATGGTCGCGCCAGCTCAGTCACCACTTGACTCGCACTGACCCTCCGCGGGGAAATGGATATGGTTCGAGTGGTCAAGCAGCTGGCATGGGACCGGCCCCTCGTGCCATATGCGGGCAAGATTCGATGCCATGCGCTTGGGGCACAGGTGCTCCGCAGCATCGCACTTGATGTGGGGGCAGAAGGCTCCCGCTTCTTTGGAGGCGGGAGCCTTCGGTCGCTATCGGGGGCCCGCTGGGCTTTCAAGCTGTGACTGGAGGCCACGGAGGACGATGGTGATGCCCTGGTCGAGTTCGGCTTCGCCGTCGTAGTCCAACAGCTCTGAACCAAGTCGGCGCAGATGGGGAAAGTCCTTTTCGGGCAGCCGGTGCAGGCCCAGCCGCAGCCCGGTGTCGTCCTCATCGGCATTGACGACGAACTCCTCGAGTTCATTGATTACATGGCCTATGAGAAAGCCGTAATAGGCGCGGTAGGCGTGGAGGGCCCCCGAGGGTCCGAAGCCGGCCCGGGTGAAGATGGCGAGGATCTGCTCGAGGGGGCGCAACGCACCCAGTGGCCGCAAGCCCAGGGGGGTGGACAATGGTCGGGTCACCAGGAGCGGCATTACATGGGGGTGCTGCAGTACCAGGAGGCGGAATCCGTGGGCGGCGTGACGCAGCTGGTCCTGCCAGGCCCGGTCCGCATCCCCGGCCCCGGAAATTACCCAATGATCCAGCAGAAGCTCGGTCAGCCCATCAAGCAGCGCGTCCCGGTTGGCCGCGTATCGGTAGAGCGCCATCGGGTCCCTCTCGAGCTTGTGTCCGAGGCGGCGCATCGATAAGGCCTCAAGACCCTCCACATCGACCAGCTCGAGCGCGGCCTGCAGCACAATTCGGCTGTTCAGCGGGCTCCTCCGCTTTCCCCTGCCGCCCGTTCTCGGGACGGCAGCATCTCCACGCGCGTTGTGCGGAACAGGGCCGTCGTGCCGGTTCATTGAAACCATATTCATCCACCATCTAGTAAGCCGACTTGCTATCTCTAAATCTACACCGTAGAGTCTACGGTGTAGAGCAACGCTGTGGAGCAAACCGCGGCCTCCGAGCTCCCTATCCCGATACGTGATCCCGCCCTCCGGGCCAAGGATCCGTCGCCGGTCTCACTAGCCACACTTTCAAGAGGAGATTCACCATGTCGAACAGCAACAACAACAACGGCTACAGCCACCCCGCCGACACCCACAACGGCAACCTCGCGGTCGCTGACCGCCGCTCCACCGAGACGAAGGCCTCGACGAAGACCACCGAGTTCTTCGCCTACATCGCCATCGTGCTCGCCACCGCCCTCACCGCCCTGGTGGTCGGCGACGGCGGAGAAGGTGGAGACGTCTTCAACGCC